>CAKSFR010000007.1 GCA_934454635.1 uncultured Ruminiclostridium sp. | reverse complement strand
TCGAATGGGCGGCTCCCGCGATTCTTTTCGCGTGTCTTGTTTTCACGCTAACCGCGCCGATGTATGTCTGGACGATTGTACATTTATCCCGATAATCTCAAAGCGGCGCCGATGCTGTTCCTGTGGCGGCTGAAAGATCTCGCCATGATTGGGATCGGCGCACTGATCGCCGTGTTCGCGTTTGCGCAGACGGGATTTTCGATCCCGCTTGTGATAACGCTCGCCTACGCGTTTCTGGCGATACGGTTCGAGGACACCAGTATTCTGGATTTCCTCAAATATGCCGTGAGGTATTTCTTTGTGGAACAGCAGGAATTTAGGTGGAGGTTATGAAAAACCCACTTGATATTTCTTGCCTGATATTGTATAATAAAAGAAAGAGGTGGAGCAAATGGACTTTTCATATATCCGGAAACTGATGGATCAACTCAATTCCCGAAATATACCCAAAAGTGTATTGGAGAGTTTTGAACAATCCTTCGATATAGAATACGCGCATCATTCGACTGCGATGGAAGGCAATACTCTCACGCTGATTGAAACCAAGGCAATCATTGAAGACGGGATCTCTGTAGGAGGAAAAACTCTGCGCGAGATCTATGAAGTCACAAACCATAACAAAGCATTCAACTACGCGAAAGAAAAAATCGCCGATGGTTCCCCTTTGGACGAAAATCTCATTAAGGATTTTCATGAAATCCTTATGGAAAACATAATGCAGGGCGGTATATATCGCAATCATGATGTCGCAATAAGGGGAGCTTCGCACACTCCCCCGTCGCCGAATGAAATGTATTCTCAGATAAAATACTTTTATTATGAGCTGCAAAATAAGACAGAAATTGATCCCGTGGAGCTTGCGGCGTGGACGCACGCGGAGTTTGTGCGTATTCATCCGTTTCCGGACGTCAACGGCAGAACTTCGCGGCTGATCATGAACTATCAGCTGATGAGCGCGGGGTTTTTACCGATCAATATCCGAACCGAAAACAGAATACGATATTACGACACTCTCGATAAATACGCTGTGGAGCGTGATCTACAGCCTTTCGCGGAGCTTGTCGCGGAAGTCGAAGAAGCGAGAATACGACATTACTTGTCTATTGAATTTGAAGCGAGCGAGGATATATCCGAGCAGGGTTTTGAACAGAAAATGTAACATCTATCCCGAGCTATATTTATGTCGTCAACTCAAAAAGCGGCTTATCAAGCGGCACTTATCGCGCGAGATCCGTATTTGCGCTGACAAATTCAACATTTGCAGGGTTTGAATATGATATGCGTATGAAGATGATTTAGGCAGAAAAAAATCACAGTACCCGTTGAAGTGCTGCGAATTATGCTTCCAATAAAATAAAAGAGGGTCGTCAATCACACAAATTATCAATACCGATTTGTCATTTAATATGTGTACATGACTTCTCTTAATTCTTTACCTCCGATATTATCGTTAAGGTATTCGTAAGAACAAACAAATCCATTATTTTCATAAAACTTTCTTGCTCTCAGATTATCTTCTAAAACCCACAAAAGGATTTTGTCATAACCGAGATTTTTTAAATCTTCAATGCATTTTTTTAAAAGAAGATTCCCATATCCTTTTCCCATATAATCCGGCAAAAAATATATTGACACTATTTCACCATAGTTATTATACTGTTCCCATCTTGATTTACAGAAACTCGCAGTGCCGATAGCAATTTCATTTTTAATCAATACAAGATTGGTCATGCCATCTTTCGTTATGCTGTTTGCCCAACAACCTTTAGGGATGCTGTCAAGATAATTCTGTGGGATTATATCTTTATAAGCAAACTTCCAACTGCACTCATATATGTTGCTTATTTCCAGTAAATTATCATCTTGATCGATATATCTAATTTCCATGAAAAATCTTCTTTCAAATTCCGATTTGTCAAGCAGATAAACTCAACATATTTTTCTTCATTGTACCATATCCCAATAAGGAAGTCAACCCAAACCACCAAAAGGAAACGCCGCAATACGAAAAAACAGCCAATACATTTCAATCTCCGAATACTGCAAATCAAACAATTTGAAGCCGACCAAATTTTATGAAATGTTAAGCCGATACTCGGAGCTTGCAAAGAAGCTCAAAACCAATAAAATGCATTAATTTTGCATCAAGAGTGCATTTCATCCCGATTTTTATACCTTTTGTCATTTTTCCGTTGATTTTTATCAGATTTTGCTGTATTTTAAATTTGACAAATTTTATTGAAAAAACTTGTTTGCAATGTGTAATGAAAATATACTTACTTATCTAATTTTTGACATAAGAGGACAATATGAAGAATTTTCTAGCCCACATCAGAAAGAACGACGGAAAAGAACAGACAATCGAGGAGCATCTATGTGAAACAGCAGCTCTTGCGGAAAGCTTTGCAAATGCTCCATTCAAGCCGCTCGCATATTATACCGGGGTCACTCATGACATCGGTAAATTTCGCGACGGTTTTCAGAAGCGTATTCGCGGACTTTCGGTTTCGCCTTGCGAACACGCCTGTGCAGCCGCTCAGGAAATTCACTCTCACGCATTCGACAGCAAGCTGATGAGCTTGTTTGCTCCGTTGCTTGAATACTGCACTGCGGGTCATCATGCAGGTTTGCAAAATGGTATGTCAAATCCTGTTTCACCGCACGGATCGCTTCAAGAAGCGCTGTCAAGGTGCATTGACGATATCAACAAGTACAGACCGCTTTATGAGAAATTTTGTTCCCCGCCCGACGATAAACAGCTAATGCCTGTATTTGAGGCGCTGTTAAAAGACCTTGACAATTCCTCGCCGGATTCAAAGCGTGAATTTATCGAACGGTACGCTTTCTTTACCCGTTACGTTTTCTCCTGTTTGACCGACGCTGATTTCCTCAACACAGAAGAATTCTGCTCAGGCGGACTTGAACGTGGAATAAAGGGCGATTTTGCTGCGGCGGTTGAAAGAGTTTGCAAACGGCTTGATGAAATGCCGAATGATACTGAAGTCTGCCGTGCGCGCAGGGAACTTCAAAATCAAGCGTTCGGTTCGCATTCCGATAATCGGATAAATATTCTTAATATGCCGACGGGGAGCGGGAAAACGCTTTGCAGTATCAGGCTTGCTCTTGAAAGCGCAGTAAAAAACAGGAAAAAGCGCATTATTTATGTTATTCCGTACACTTCAATCATTGAACAGACAGCCGACACATTTGATAAGCTTTTTGGTGATGTTCTGCCCGTTTTACAGCATCACTCAAATTTTGATTATGACAAAGCTTCGGAAAATGAGGACGAAGCTGAATTTCTCGCGCGGACAACCGAAAATTGGGACGCACAGCTTATCATAACAACAAATGTTCAATTCTTTCAGTCTGTTTATCACAATCGCTCGTCTAAGCTGCGGAAACTTCACAATATTGCCGACAGTGTTATAATATTTGACGAGGTTCATATGATGCCGATTGAATATCTTCAGCCGTGTCTGCGTTCAATCGGATATTTTGTGAATTATTTGCGCTGTGAGGCGCTTTTTTTGTCTGCGACAATGCCCGATTTTTCTTCAATGTTAAAAAAATATACGACGGGCTGCGGATTTTCCGAGCTTATTTCCGATAAAAGCAGATTTATGAGTTTCAGAAATTGTTCTTTTAAGAATATTGGAGAAATAAGCAAGGAAAGACTGCTCTGTGCCGCAGATTCATATAAAAGCTCGCTGATTATTGTAAACAGCCGCAAACGGGCTCGTGAACTTTACAAAAGCTGTACACGGAAAAACCGTTTTTGTCTATCCACTTATATGACGCCGAATGACCGTTCTGCGGCATTTGAAAAGATACGTTCGATTATTAAAGAAGAGCCTGTGACAGTCATTTCAACATCTCTTATCGAGGCGGGCGTTGACCTTGACTTTGACGCGGTTTTTCGTGAGATTTCGGGGCTTGACAGCGTTATTCAATCTGCGGGTCGTTGCAATCGCGAGGGCAGACCGGGTACGGGCTTTATGCATATTTTTACTTTTGAGGATTCCGGTGTTCCGAAAAATCTGAAAATGCGGGCAAATCTCACCCAAAGCCTGCTTAACGAGTATGAAGATATTTTCTCTGCCGAGTGTATCGCGGATTATTACAAGCGGCTTTACGGAGTGCTTGAACGGAATGTTGACAGCGGCACGATTTATCGCGACGATATGAAGCCCAATGCTATTCCGTTCCGCGATTATGCAGACAGCTTCAACCTTATAGAAAGCGACTCGATAAACGTTGTTATTCCGTGTAAAGAAAACGCCGAGCTTATCGAAAGCCTTGAGTATAGCTCTGCGGCGCTCAGAAAGCTTTCGCGGTATTCGGCGTCGCTTAACTGCGGAGAGTTCCGCGAGCTGATCGAAACGGGAGTGATCGGTAAAAAGGGCTTCGCCTATGTGCTGAATATTCCCGAATATTATTCGTCCGAAACGGGCTTTGACCCGGAATATAATATTAATACTGTTTGCTGAGAGGTGATTTAATGAGTTATGGATTTAGGGTTATTGTTGAGGGCGATTACGCCTGCTTTACAAGGCCCGAGATGAAAGTTGAGCGCGTTTCCTACGACGTTCCGACCCCGGGCGCTCTTGAGGGCTTGCTCAAATGTGTCTACTGGAAGCCGTCGATTCGCTATGTTATCGACAGAATTGTTGTTTTTAACCCGATTAAATTCATCAATATCCGCCGAAATGAGGTAAATGAAAAAGTAAAATTTTCGGAAGTAAAAAAGGCTATGAGCGGAAATAATGGCGATCCGAAAATTAAAATTACCGCCAAAACAATCAGTCAGCGCGCGGGAATGCTGCTGAAAGACGTGCGGTACGGAATTGAATTTCACTTTGAAATGACGGGAATACGAAGCGATCACGAAGATGAAAGCGAGGAAAAGCACTACAATATTCTTATGAGAAGATTAAGAAAAGGTCAGTGTTTTCGCCAGCCCGTGCTTGGATGCCGTGAATTTTCGGTAAAAAGTTTGCGGCTTGTCGATGAGTTCCCGATGAATGAGATCTCGGAAGAGCTCAAGGGCGACACAGACCTCGGGTTTATGCTTTACAGAATGAATTTCAAGGACGGCGGTATCCCGCTTGATGAGGACTGGGAAAAGCGCGTTTTTTCCGACAGCGCAGACCCGTCGTTTTATCGTCCGCATCTTGTTGACGGAGTGATCGACGTTCAGAAATACAGGGGGGATATGCGATGCTGATAAGCGCCCTTTGCAGTTATTACGATACGCTCGCGAAAAGCGGGAGGCTTGAAGAAAAGGGGTTTACAAATCAGGAAGTTTCGTATATGATCTTTCTTGATCCCGATGGCTCGGTTGCAGATATAGTCGATTATGTCGATGAAGTTCCCGTTCAAACAAAAAAGGGGACGACGACCAAAAAATTGAAAAGAAAAATAAGAGTCCCTGTTCACCCCGTTTCTACATCGGTAAAGGCATATCCGCTCGATTATCGAAGCGAATACATTTTTGGCTACGAGAAAAGTAAGAAAGACGGTTCGTTTTTCTTTCATAAGGAAAAGCGCGACGCTTGTGTTGAGAAAAATCTTGAGTTTATCTCCGAAATCGACACGCCTGTTGTAAATGCCTATCGTAATTTCTTGTTAAACTGGGAAGCGCCCGAAACGATCGAAAATACGATTTATAAATCCGTTGTTGGTTCAGCGTGCTGTTTTGCACTTAACGGGCACCCCGAGCTCCAGCTACAGAATGACAGTGAGCTCATAAATAAATACCGCGAGAATATGACCGATACGGTTGCCGATGACGCTGAAATCGGAACCTGCGCGATTACGGGCGAAGAAGAACAGCCTATTGCTCGGCTTCACAACAAGATTCGCGGCATAAAGAACGGTCAGTCAAGCGGCACGACCATCGTTTGTTTCAATAATCCTTCGGACGAATCTTACGGCAAAAGCCAGTCGGTAAACAGCAGCATTTCCGTTGCTGCTGCGGAAAAGTATGCAGAAGCGCTGAATTATCTGCTTCGCGAGAACGCTCACCACACCTTTATCGACGACCTCACAATGGTTTACTGGGCTGATACCGATAACTCCGCGACAGACAGTTCAGCGTGCGATTTGTTCAGCTATTTCTGTTTAAGCGCAAAGTCCGACCGCGCCGATACCGATAACAGGCTTTCGGCGTTTATGGCGAAGCTGAGCACGGGTACGATCTCGTCAGATGATTTGTCTGCCGAGGGAATCGACCCGTCGGTGAATTTCTATGTAGTGGGATTTACGCCAAACTCCTCGCGTGTGAGCATGAAATTCATGTACAGAAATTCAGTAGGAAAATTTATCGCGAATATTGCGGCTCATCAGCACGACCTTTGGCACAGCGGTCTTGATAAAGACAGACAGCTTACGGTGTGGACGCTTATAGATTCGCTTTATGCTCCGCCGAAGCCAAATTCAAAGCCCGCAAAAAGAACCGCGCCATATCCGCTTTACGCTGCGTTTATGGACAGTATTCTAAACGGCAAGCGTTATCCGCAGTCGCTTCTCGGAACGGTTGTTATGCGGTGCAAAACGGATAGGAGCATAAGCGATACAAGAATTGCGTTAATAAAGGCGTGCCTTAACAGAAACGCGCGCTTTATGAAGAAAAAGGAGGTTATTTCAATGGCACTTGATACGGAAAACAACAGCCAGGCTTATGTCTGCGGAAGAATTTTCGCTCTGCTTGAATATGCGCAGGAAAAGGCGTCAACAGGAAAATTAAACCGCACTATTAAGGATTCTTATTTTACATCGGCTTGCTCAAAGCCCTCGTCGGTTTTCCCGCGGCTTTTGCAGCTTGCTCAGCATCATCTTGAAAAAGCGGATAACGGGGGATATATCAACAAGCTGATTTCAGAAGCTATCGACAAGATTGACGGCAAATTCCCGTCAACGCTTTCGCTTGATGAACAGGGCGAGTTTATTATCGGCTATTATCATCAGAACAAGAGCATTTACACAAAAACCGAATGATTGAAATGAAAGGAAACTATTATGGAACCGATTAAAAACAGATATGAGTTCGTTATGTTTTTCGATGTTGAAAACGGAAACCCGAACGGCGACCCGGACGCAGGCAATATGCCGAGAACCGACCCCGAAACCTCTTACGGAATTGTAACCGATGTTTGCATTAAGCGCAAGATAAGAAATTATGTTGATGTCATTAAGGAGGGCGTTGAGGGGTATAAGATTCTTATCAACCCCGATTGTTCGCTTAATACAAAGTTTACGGACGCATATAAAACGCTCGGTTTGGAAACAGGAAACAAGAAAAATAAGAGCGACAGCGATAAGTCAAAAGCAATGGAGTTTATCTGCGCGAATTATTTTGACGTTAGGACATTTGGCGCGGTTATGAGCACGGGCGACGACCCTATCGGAATTGTCAGAGGACCTGTTCAGATTAATTTTGCGCGCAGCGTCGACGAGGTATCGGCGCAGGAGATTACCATAACCCGTCAGGCTCGCACAACGGAAGAACGTACCGAAACGGGAGATACCGAATTCGGCAAGAAAAACATAATCCCTTATGGTCTGTACCGCGCAGAGGGATACGTTTCGGCGATGCTTGCGAAAAAGACGGGCTTTTCAGACAATGACCTTGAACTTCTCTGGAAAGCAATTATCAATATGTTTGAGTATGACAGGAGCACGGCGCGAGGAAAAATGTGCCTTAGAAAGCTGTTTATATTCAAGCATTCGGACGCGCTCGGAAACTGCCCCGCACATATTCTTCTGGAGAGCGTTAAGGCGGAAAAGAAGCCTGAGATCGGCTGCCCGAGAAAATTCGGCGATTACACGATAACCGTCGAGGAAAATCTTCCCGAGGGCATTGAGCTTATCAAGAAGCTGTGACGATCCCGATAAATATTCGTGCGATTCAGCACTATATGTACTGTCCGCGCCGCTTCGGGCTGCTCGAAATAAATGAAGACTGGCAGGAAAACGCGCTCGTGGTTAAGGGAAATCTTATCCACGAGCGCGTTCATAGCGGTGAGCATTCGTTCTCGTCAAAAACGGTGAAAGCGGAAAGTTCTGTTCAGCTTTATAATGACGAGCTTGACATTTTCGGAGTAGCGGACTGCGTTGAATTTCGCTCGGACAAGGATGCGGAATTTTCCGAAAAGCTCGGCGGAAATTACAAAATAAGTCTTGTCGAATACAAGCCAACGCGCCCGAAGGACGGTAATATAAGTCGTTCCGACGCGATACAGGTGTTTGCGCAGAAGCTTTGCGCCGACAGCATTTTCGGCGTGAAATGCGAGGGAATATTGTATTATGCGGACGTAAAGCGCAGGGTGATACTGCCGTTTGACGAAGAGTATGACAGCTATTATGGGGAGCTTACAAGGCTGCTTTCGCAAATGCGTGAAGTACTCGAAAGCGGGATAATTCCCCGCCGCCCCGTAAAGCAGAATTGCAGCGGCTGTTCGCTTGAAGGCGTTTGTATGCCGAAAAGTCCGTCTTATTCCGTGAAAAAAGAAATTCTGAAACAGCTTAGGAGCAACGGGGAATGAAAAAACTGCTGAATACGCTCTATATAACCGATGAAACGGCATATTTGTCGCTTGACGGGGAAAATATTGTCATAAAAATGAGCGATGACAAAACTGCGCGTTTTCCTCTCGTAAATCTTGAAAACATTGTGTGTTTTTCATATCTTGGCTGTTCGCCTGCGCTTATGGGAAAGTGCTGCGAAGATGGGGTCGGAATTTGCTTTTTATCACCTGCCGGGAGGTTTCTCGCGAGAGTTCAGGGTAAACCGCGCGGGAATGTACTTTTGCGGACTGCGCAGATAAAAATGTTTGCAGAGTATCAAAAGGAGCTTGTCCGCAACACGGTTGCCGCGAAGCTGGCAAATACCAGATTTACTGTTCAGCGTTCACTTCGCGACAGACCCGAAATAAATTCCGACGGAGTTCTGAGCGCGCTTCTTGAAAAGCTGTCGAAATCAGCCGAAGAAGTGTATGAGCTTGAGGACAAGAATGCAATAATGGGCGTCGAGGGAAACTGCGCAAAGGCTTATTTCGATGTGTTTGATCGAATGATTATACAGCAGAAGGACGATTTTCACCTTGTAATGCGCACAAAAAGGCCACCTCTTGACTGCACAAACGCACTGCTGTCGTTTATGTACACGATTCTGACAAATGACTATGCTTCGGCGCTTGAAGGCGTGGGCTTAGACAGCTATGTTGGATTTTATCACGAACTGCGCCCGGGAAGATGTTCGCTTGCGTGTGATTTGGTTGAGGAGGCGAGGTGTATTGTCGAGAGGTTTGTGCTGACTATAATAAATCTGAAGCAAATCAGTGCGGATGATTTTGAGAAACAGTCAAGCGGCGCTGTTCTTCTCACAAAAGACGGCAGAAAGAAGCTTTTGACTTTATGGCAGGAGAAAAAGCGCACCGACATAACGCACCCTTATCTTAAACAGAAAATAAAGCTCGGTCTGCTTCCGTTTGTGCAGAGCAACTTGCTTGCGAAGTATATTCGCGGTGAAATCGACGAGTATCCGTCATATTTGCAGAAGTAGGTGGTAATATGATGACGCTTGTGAGCTACGATGTGTCAACAAGCGATAAAATGGGAAGAACGAGGCTGAGAAAGGTTGCTAAGGCGTGTCTTGATTACGGACAGCGTGTGCAGAATTCGGTGTTTGAGATTGACGTTGATTACGGAACGTTTCTCAAATTGAAAGATAGGCTTATTAAGCTCATAAATCCTGAACAAGACAGCCTGAGGATATATTATCTCGGAAATAATTGGAAAAACAGAATTGAGCATATAGGCGCAAAAGAAACGTATGATCCGGAAGGTGCGCTGATATTGTAGCGCGAACCGTCAGCAATATAAAAATGCTGAGAGGTTCGCGGAAAAAATAGGCGAAAAAGCCGTTAAAACAGGTATTATCCGAAAAATCGGATAATATAATGTCCGCATTTTGCGATGACGTGACCCATTTAGCACAAATTATAGGGTCGCGCCTCGCAAGAGGCGTGTGAGTTGAAATCAACCAGATAGACTTTCTGCGACAGATATGTTATCGTCGCGCCTCGCAAGAGGCGTGTGAGTTGAAATGATTCTGACGAGAAAAAAGACTGGTTTGCATATGTCGCGCCTCGCAAGAGGCGTGTGAGTTGAAATATTTCAGCCATACGCCGAGCGTGTTCCGTCCATAGTCGCGCCTCGCAAGAGGCGTGTGAGTTGAAATAATCTTCATCTGGGTGCAGAGCCTAGTCAGACGGGTCGCGCCTCGCAAGAGGCGTGTGAGTTGAAATGATTTTAAGGCGGCCGTCGTTCGCCTAAACTTCGAGTCGCGCCTCGCAAGAGGCGTGTGAGTTGAAATTATTACGCGGTTTGTTTTGTGGGACATACAGTCCGTCGCGCCTCGCAAGAGGCGTGTGAGTTGAAATGAGGAAGAGTACATTTTGCGTACCTGGAACACCGTCGCGCCTCGCAAGAGGCGTGTGAGTTGAAATTTTAATACGCCGAAATTTCTTCTAATTTACATTTGTCGCGCCTCGCAAGAGGCGTGTGAGTTGAAATCCTGTTTGCGCAGAAACGCGACACATCATCAGCGAGTCGCGCCTCGCAAGAGGCGTGTGAGTTGAAATCTACATGGATTGGGCAATCCACAAAAATCCTGCGGGTCGCGCCTCGCAAGAGGCGTGTGAGTTGAAATTTTCTTGTTAAATGTCGTCGCGCTCCAAGTAGGCGTCGCGCCTCGCAAGAGGCGTGTGAGTTGAAATGTTTAAGGCATTTTCAATATCTTCGGGTGCATAATGTCGCGCCTCGCAAGAGGCGTGTGAGTTGAAATACATATATTCCAGCTGTCGGGAAAAAGAACGCCGCGTCGCGCCTCGCAAGAGGCGTGTGAGTTGAAATTCTATGTACCTCGCCAAAATTCTCAAGCTCCTTGGTCGCGCCTCGCAAGAGGCGTGTGAGTTGAAATATCCAGAACGCCCAAAGCGTTGATATGTTCTGACATGTCGCGCCTCGCAAGAGGCGTGTGAGTTGAAATCGGACGGGTGTTTTCTTCTTCCTTTGCTGACTTTGTCGCGCCTCGCAAGAGGCGTGTGAGTTGAAATATTATTTTGTTTTCATATGTTTTATTCGCAATTAAAGTCGCGCCTCGCAAGAGGCGTGTGAGTTGAAATTCTTCTGCTGAACACGTTCGGCAATAGACAACGCGTCGCGCCTCGCAAGAGGCGTGTGAGTTGAAATAGTTATGAAACTGCTGACGCGAAAGGGAACAAAATGTCGCGCCTCGCAAGAGGCGTGTGAGTTGAAATGTTTTTAAGAAGCGCAGCGGATATAGGCGTGTTGTCGTCGCGCCTCGCAAGAGGCGTGTGAGTTGAAATTATCTTTTGCCTGAACGGGCGGTTCGGCAACAGGTCGCGCCTCGCAAGAGGCGTGTGAGTTGAAATTTTTAGCCGAAGAAAAGCGGAGCATAAAACTCCGCGTCGCGCCTCGCAAGAGGCGTGTGAGTTGAAATTAGCCAGCTGTTGTTGTTTGAAAGCGGAGCAACTGTCGCGCCTCGCAAGAGGCGTGTGAGTTGAAATCGTTTCTCCATGCAACGCAAGTGAAGAAATCGCACGTCGCGCCTCGCAAGAGGCGTGTGAGTTGAAATAGAAATCAGAGGGATATAAATTATGAGCAGTGCGTCGCGCCTCGCAAGAGGCGTGTGAGTTGAAATAACACCTACATAAAATCGCGACACTTTTCGCGCTCGTCGCGCCTCGCAAGAGGCGTGTGAGTTGAAATATAGCGTAGTTTGCAAATTGACCGAAGAACTTCGTCGCGCCTCGCAAGAGGCGTGTGAGTTGAAATTCATTCTCATTTTTCATCATAAATTTCCTTTCCCTGTCGCGCCTCGCAAGAGGCGTGTGAGTTGAAATTGCCCGCTTGCGGCACGTCGCGTTGCTCCGTGCCGTCGCGCCTCGCAAGAGGCGTGTGAGTTGAAATTCGGCGTAAACCTTAACCGCGTCAACCTGTTCCGTCGCGCCTCGCAAGAGGCGTGTGAGTTGAAATGATAGCCAACTGCACTATAGTGCTAATGGCTAACAGTCGCGCCTCGCAAGAGGCGTGTGAGTTGAAATTGGCGACTGGATTGAGAATTTCGGATGTGCTGTGTCGCGCCTCGCAAGAGGCGTGTGAGTTGAAATGGAATAATCCTTGTTTCCTGCCGTTTCCATTGCGTCGCGCCTCGCAAGAGGCGTGTGAGTTGAAATCGCAGAGAACTTCTGCGGCAAGGCTATTTACTTCGTCGCGCCTCGCAAGAGGCGTGTGAGTTGAAATCTGGAATTGTCTCCGATGAAGATTTAGCGACGAGTCGCGCCTCGCAAGAGGCGTGTGAGTTGAAATTTTCTTGCGCGTAGATCTGTAACGTGGTATCATTCAGTCGCGCCTCGCAAGAGGCGTGTGAGTTGAAATGTTCGAGCGGCGCGAGATATGTTGCAGTAGAGGGTCGCGCCTCGCAAGAGGCGTGTGAGTTGAAATAGTCTTGAGGTGCGAAAGCAGAGCCTTCGGATTTAGTCGCGCCTCGCAAGAGGCGTGTGAGTTGAAATTGAATGTGGGGAAAAACGGGTCGCCAACCGTAGGTCGCGCCTCGCAAGAGGCGTGTGAGTTGAAATGTCACCGAATATCCATTCCGAAGCTAAAGCGTCTGTCGCGCCTCGCAAGAGGCGTGTGAGTTGAAATTTTGAAAAAACAATCAACCCTCGCGGTTTTGAACTGTCGCGCCTCGCAAGAGGCGTGTGAGTTGAAATCGGACTGAAAGCGGGATAAGATATGCGGCAAGCGTCGCGCCTCGCAAGAGGCGTGTGAGTTGAAATTGTTTCGGCGAGGAAAACACAAACGAAATCATCGTCGCGCCTCGCAAGAGGCGTGTGAGTTGAAATATATGTTCTACTGACGACCTTTGGTTCTCGATCGTGTCGCGCCTCGCAAGAGGCGTGTGAGTTGAAATCGTGGAACTTAGATAAGATCGGCGACGCGGTGAGTCGCGCCTCGCAAGAGGCGTGTGAGTTGAAATTTGCTTTTCGGTCATTTTTTCACACCTCCTGCCGTGTCGCGCCTCGCAAGAGGCGTGTGAGTTGAAATGATAAGGGAACGGCAGTATTTTTACAGCATAATGTCGCGCCTCGCAAGAGGCGTGTGAGTTGAAATCGGTGTATTTAACGTAATCGGCAAACCATTGCCGTCGCGCCTCGCAAGAGGCGTGTGAGTTGAAATTTCGAAACGGTTTCCTCAACCTTGACAATCTTCATAGTCGCGCCTCGCAAGAGGCGTGTGAGTTGAAATTATGTTTCCTGCGTCGTCTGTGTCTGTGTGCATCAGTCGCGCCTCGCAAGAGGCGTGTGAGTTGAAATATATAAACATACCTTGCCACCGCCCATTACGGGGTCGCGCCTCGCAAGAGGCGTGTGAGTTGAAATGGCAAACTGAACAAGAAAAACATCGAAACAATCAGTCGCGCCTCGCAAGAGGCGTGTGAGTTGAAATTTATTTAAACAGCACCAAGCGGCAATTATGCCCTCGTCGCGCCTCGCAAGAGGCGTGTGAGTTGAAATCGATAGGCTTGATTTTAATTGCGTTCTTCGCAGCGTCGCGCCTCGCAAGAGGCGTGTGAGTTGAAATGTACATTGCCGCGTCAGCGTTGAGATTTTTAATCGTCGCGCCTCGCAAGAGGCGTGTGAGTTGAAATGTACAGTCACGCCGCTGTACACCTCGGAACTATCGTCGCGCCTCGCAAGAGGCGTGTGAGTTGAAATATTTATCATGACTGCTTCGTGTTTGAAAACAAGCGGTCGCGCCTCGCAAGAGGCGTGTGAGTTGAAATATGTGATATTATAGGGGTGACAACTTCGTAACTCGTCGCGCCTCGCAAGAGGCGTGTGAGTTGAAATCGCCGCGTTTTGGTGCTTCGGATTGCGTAAAATCGTCGCGCCTCGCAAGAGGCGTGTGAGTTGAAATGCGGCACGTCGCGTTGCTCCGTGCCGCCACTACGTCGTCGCGCCTCGCAAGAGGCGTGTGAGTTGAAATTCATGGAATAAAAGCGTGTAATCCTTGAACATATCGTCGCGCCTCGCAAGAGGCGTGTGAGTTGAAATGAACAAGAGTTGATTAACGATTTCCGAAAACTGACGTCGCGCCTCGCAAGAGGCGTGTGAGTTGAAATAGCGATGTGACAGTATACAGGGCGGAAACTAAGCCGTCGCGCCTCGCAAGAGGCGTGTGAGTTGAAATGCCTAAGCCCTTTTCTTGCGCATAGATCTGCAGGTCGTGCCTCGCAAGAGGCGTGTGAGTTGAAATGGTCATTATGTTTTTACTCAAGCTGGCAATAGCATGTCGCGCCTCGCAAGAGGCGTGTGAGTTGAAATCGTGTTGGGGCAGGGGAGAGCCGATTTAGTTCATGTCGCGCCTCGCAAGAGGCGTGTGAGTTGAAATAATTTTGCGAAATTTGACGTTTTTCATTAAATTGTCGCGCCTCGCAAGAGGCGTGTGAGTTGAAATGTAATGCCTGTTCCGAAATAGCCTTCGTTCTCATTGTCGCGCCTCGCAAGAGGCGTGTGAGTTGAAATGATTGTGAATTGTCAATATTTGTTACATTTGGTTCGTCGCGCCTCGCAAGAGGCGTGTGAGTTGAAATGAAAACAAACGTGACAAGCTGCTTAAAAGGGGCGGTCGCGCCTCGCAAGAGGCGTGTGAGTTGAAATAGGCAGAACGCCGTAATGAGCAGCGGTATCATCACGTCGCGCCTCGCAAGAGGCGTGTGAGTTGAAATTAATAAATTATATCATATTTTTTCATTTTGCACTGTCGCGCCTCGCAAGAGGCGTGTGAGTTGAAATTGATTGCGTTTTAGGTTGACTTTCGATTTTGGCAGTCGCGCCTCGCAAGAGGCGTGTGAGTTGAAATAGCGATGTGACAGTATACAGGGCGGAAACTAAGCCGTCGCGCCTCGCAAGAGGCGTGTGAGTTGAAATGCCTAAGCCCTTTTCTTGCGCATAGATCTGCAGGTCGTGCCTCGCAAGAGGCGTGTGAGTTGAAATGGTCATTATGTTTTTACTCAAGCTGGCAATAGCATGTCGCGCCTCGCAAGAGGCGTGTGAGTTGAAATCCCAGCTGCGGTTGTTATGATGATGGCGTACCTGCGTCGCGCCTCGCAAGAGGCGTGTGAGTTGAAATTATAGTGCATCAAAAATCTGTATTCCGTAGGGGCGTCGCGCCTCGCAAGAGGCGTGTGAGTTGAAATGCACATTATTTCGTTAAGGCGTTCAGATGTTGTGTCGCGCCTCGCAAGAGGCGTGTGAGTTGAAATAGAAATAATCTATTACTCATGGCTTAACACGCCGTCGCGCCTCGCAAGAGGCGTGTGAGTTGAAATCTACATGGATTGGGCAATCCACAAAAATCCTGCGGTCGCGCCTCGCAAGAGGCGTGTGAGTTGAAATAGCTTACCTCGCCTTGTATCACGCACGGACGACGTCGCGCCTCGCAAGAGGCGTGTGAGTTGAAATATGCCTGTAAAAGCGACTATCACGTTTAATAAGTCGGGTCGCGCCTCGCAAGAGGCGTGTGAGTTGAAATTATTGCCAATGCGTCGATTTTGCCGATCAGCTCGGCGTCGCGCCTCGCAAGAGGCGTGTGAGTTGAAATAGCCATGCCCGAAATGGAATACATAGCGTCGTCAAGTCGCGCCTCGCAAGAGGCGTGTGAGTTGAAATCCGAAACGGTGACCTTGCCCTTGCCCGAGGTTGTCGTCGCGCCTCGCAAGAGGCGTGTGAGTTGAAATTATCGTACGGCGGGATATATCCACATTCCGAACACGTCGCGCCTCGCAAGAGGCGTGTGAGTTGAAATCTTTCGGAATACGGATTGAAGCACGGTATGGGGCAGTCGCGCCTCGCAAGAGGCGTGTGAGTTGAAATCCGCAAAAGAAAAAGCGAGATATTTACGTTCCCGTCGCGCCTCGCAAGAGGCGTGTGAGTTGAAATAGGAGCCGCGTATCGGCAATCATGAGCATTGACGGGTCGCGCCTCGCAAGAGGCGTGTGAGTTGAAATGTAACGGGAATTGCCGTGCTCGAGGCGCTTCAGGTCGCGCCTCGCAAGAGGCGTGTGAGTTGAAATACGCATCGCGTGAGAACTGAAATGTCCCTCGATACGTCGCGCCTCGCAAGAGGCGTGTGAGTTGAAATATACGAATCTATCCGTAAACGCTCCACGCTATATGTCGCGCCTCGCAAGAGGCGTGTGAGTTGAAATATATCGCAGCGCACTACGACAGCACGCGCAAGCGGGTCGCGCCTCGCAAGAGGCGTGTGAGTTGAAATGCACGCCAAACGGTTCGGGGGCGTGAGCGCCCCCAGTCGCGCCTCGCAAGAGGCGTGTGAGTTGAAATGTGCGCGGTTTCAGACCCGTATATCGGTGTGGAGTCGCGCCTCGCAAGAGGCGTGTGAGTTGAAATTAGATAATCAATAATAAGGTATCTTAAATCCTGGTCGCGCCTCGCAAGAGGCGTGTGAGTTGAAATGCACACACGAACAATAGTAAAACACCCAGCAATAGTCGCGCCTCGCAAGAGGCGTGTGAGTTGAAATCGGTAACATAACGATAAACGTCTACCGAGGGATTTTGTCGCGCCTCGCAAGAGGCGTGTGAGTTGAAATCAGGTTTATCTGAACGAGGTCATGAACGTTGAGGTCGCGCCTCGCAAGAGGCGTGTGAGTTGAAATTTTGGAATAATAAAAAAAAATTAAAATTGAGGTAAGTCGCGCCTCGCAAGAGGCGTGTGAGTTGAAATGAAAGCACAGCTTTTTAGCGATAATCGACAGGCTTTCAAGTTTTTCTTCTTTTTCACTTGCAAAAGCTGATGAATCATGCTATAATATGAATGAATGCGGGTTAGCTGCAACTAACTGTATGCTTGGCGCGATTCGGCGGCGATGCGTGCAGTATTGAAATAAAGCAAAAGAAAGGAACAAAAAATGAGAATATTGATCTACGGCGCAGGCGTGCTCGGCTGCAATCTTGCGAGAAATCTGTTTCGTGCAGGCAAGGATGTAACACTACTTGCCCGGGGAAGCTGGGCAGAGGAGATTCAAAAGAATGGACTGCGGATTAAGGATAAGTTTTCCCCTCGCGTGTCAATCAGCCGTATTCCCGTTGTGACCGAACTTGCGGCAGAGGATACATATGATGTGATTTTCGTTGTTGTTCGATATACGCAGATTGAAACGGTTATTTCAGCTCTGAGTTCAAACAAAACGAAAAACATTGTCTTTGTCGGCAACAATGTGCGCGCAAAAGCGCTTGCCGATTCGCTGTCCGAGAAGAATGTCTTGTTTGCCTTTGCTCATTCGGCGGGACATCGTGAGAGCGATTGCGTAGTTTCCGCCGACGTCAAAAAAATCACTATCGGTCAGCTTTCGGACGCGCCCTCAAACGAGCAGCTTATCGGTCGGATTTTCGGCGATACAAAATACAAGGTGATCTATGAGTCTAATATGGAGGACTTTCTTCTCTGTCACGCGGCGTTTGTGTTGCCTGCGGTATTTGCCTGCTACAAAACGGACGGTAATCTGAAAAAACTCAAGGGTAACACAGCATATCTGAACCGGCTGGTTGACGCAAATATTGAGGGCTATCATGCCATAAAGAATGCCGGACACTCGATTTTGCCAAAAGAGGACGAGAATTTTGAAGGTGAAGCGTACCGCAAAACCTGCCTGCGTTTTTTCAAACTCATGTGCGCCACAATAATCGGAAAAATATGCGTTTCTGATCACGCTATGAATGCGGTTGATGAGATGAGCGCACTGAATCTCGATATGAAAAAATTTTTTGATGAAAACGGAGCGAAATATCCTGTTTGGACGGAGCTTGAAAAGGAGTGCGAGAGGTACTTGAAATGAAAGAACTGATTTTAAAAACAATTTTAGAGGGTGTCGAACTGGGAGGTTTGCTCGTTCTGGTCTGCGCCATCGGTATCCGCAAGGGCGCGGTCGGAATGCTCCAGCTTTACAATCCGGAGGTGCAGGAGCGCTGCATTGAACTGGGGCTGACGACGAGGGAAAAAATCAAGAAAACATCGCTTCTGTTCAAGGTGTGCGGACTTCCTGTTTACGTTGCGTATATGTTGGTTTGCGTCTACGCAGTCAACGGCGCGAGAGGATTCCTTGCGGGCTTTTGGCAGATGCTGGTCATTCTTTTGGTGCTGAACATTATCGACCGCTTTCTGATTGACGAGCTTTGGGTCGGGCACACAAAAGCATGGACAATTCCGGGTACGGAAGACCTGAAGCCGTATATCACTGCAAAAAACAAGTGCAGAAAGTGGATTTTCGGGACATTCGGCATGGCTGTCATTGCGGCGGTTCTGTCGGCAATCATGATGATATTTATTCACTGATTCGGATGAGCAAGAGCAGCCGTATGGCAAAATTATCTTTGAAATATCGCCTACGCAAAGCAGGCGCGCGAGAATATGCTTCGCTGTCTGCGGGCGTAAAGGAGAAAATTTAAGCCAACTTAGTCTTGTAAAATACGAGTGCTGCGCTTTCGGGTGGAAAAAGAATGTTTGTATTTGACAAAAAATAGATAAAATATTAAAAGGCTGTCTGCGTGCGACAGCCTTTTATGTTTATTGATTTGAAAGCAAAATAGCGGTGAAATCGGGAAACAAGACAGACGGCGGCGCAGCGTGGCTTGCGAGGACTGAACAAGATGCTTGAAATATTTATTTTGGTATGATATAATGAGCATAAAAAGCTGCGGAGAGGTGTGCAAATGAAGAAAATACTTATTATTGACGACGACAGCGATCTGTCATTTATCATATCGGAAATGCTTAAAAGCTACGGCTTCGCCGTTACCGAAGCGGGAAGCTGCGGGGAGGCATTTGAACTGCTCAAAAAAGAGAAATTTTCACTTATACTGCTTGATATAAATCTTCCCGACGGAACGGGTTTTGAAATATGCTCGGAGCTTCGCCGTGTATCGGCTGTGCCTGTGATTTTCGCAAGTGCGCGAACAGGCGAGAATGACAGGATAGCGGGATTTGATATAGGCGGCGATGATTATCTGCCCAAGCCGTATTCGATGAAGGAGCTGCTTTCACGGGTGAATGCGCTGCTGCGGCGCGCTTACGGCTTCAATGAACAAGAAAAGATCGTTTCATTCGGAGATGTTTGTGTGAATATAACGTCGCGCAGCGTGACGAAAGGCGGGAAAAGCGTTTCTCTTTCACTGCGGGAATTTGATCTTCTGGCGTATTTGTGTGAAAATCTGAACACTGCTATTGCGAAAGACAAGCTGCTTACCGAGGTGTGGGGCGCTTTTTCTGCGGTTGAACCGTCAACGCTTGCGGTACATATACGCTGGCTTCGTGAAAAACTGGAACGCGACCCCGCAAATCCCGAATTTATCAAAACGGTTTACAAGGTTGGGTATATGCTGGAGGTGTGGAAGTGAAAAAAAGACTCATAGCCACAGCGCTTGTTTTTATCGGTATCCTTGCGGCGGTTACAGCGGCGATAAGCGGTTCTATCGGCGGTGCGCCCGAGTCGGACTGCGGGAAATTTGCGGTTTCTGTAAACGAAATTGAACAGCTTATCGAAAATGGAGATACACAGGCTGCGCTGGAATGTACCGCAAAGCTTAAAGACGAGCTTTCTTCTGCGTTTTCTCCCGAGGTAAGCGGCAATATCGACTGCCTTTGGATTATTTTTGCAGTTTCGGGCGCTGCAATTTCGGCAGCATTTGTTTACGTTTGGTTTGCCGTCCTGCGTCCGTTCAAAAAGCTTGAAAAATACGCTGAGGGCATAGCCGCGGGAAATTTTGACGTCGCACTGAACTATGAACGGACGAATTATTTCGGAAAATTTACATGGGCTTTCGACAGTATGCGGCGGGAAATTGTAAGCGCGCGAGCCTGTGAAAGAGAAGCGATAGAAAACAACAAAACCGTTATTGCTACGCTTTCCCATGATATTAAAACGCCTATCGCTTCAATACGCGCGTATGCCGAGGGACTTGAAGCGGGTCTGGACAGTACTCCCGAAAAACGCCGCCGCTATCTTAATGTGATAATGAGCAAATGTGACGAGGTTTCGCGCCTTACCGACGATATGTTTCTGCACTCGCTTTCCGACCTTGACAAGCTGAAAATGAATAAAGAAATGCTGGAGTTCTGCGGGTTTGCCGAGAAAATTGTCACCGATATAGGCGAGGAGTACGGCGATGTGCGTTTTGCCAAACCAATGTTTTCGGTAAATGTGAACGCGGACAGAAACAGACTTACGCAGATATTCGGCAATGTAATAACGAACGCGCGCAAATACGCCAAAACGGATATTGATGTTGCCGTTACCCGTGACGCGGAAGCTGTGAGCATTCATTTCAGAGATTACGGAGGAGGTATTCCCGACGAGGATATGCCGTTCATTTTCGGAAAGTTCTACCGTGGAAAAAACTGCGGCGGGGAACAAGGCTCAGGACTTGGGCTGTTCATTGTGAAATATGTCGCGGAGCAGCACAGTGGAAGCGTTACGCTGAAAAACTGCGCCGAGGGGCTTGAAGTCACAATCTCGCTGCCGATATGCGGGTGAAAGCGGCGGACCTTGCGCACGCGCTGCGAAGCCGACTTCGTCGGCTTCGCAGTCTGTGCCCGATTTGCTTCGCAAATCGGGCGCGCGTGCGCATCACCGCGGCGGGGCGGGCGCACGCCCTGCGTTTTGCGGAGCAAAACGCAGGGGCTGCGCGGCGAAGCCGCGCAGCGGCGCAGACGAAGTCTGCGCCGTGCGCCCGCGTCCCGCCGCTTTCGCTAAGTGCGCCGGAGCAGCCTGCGGCAAGCCCTGAGATGTGAACGATTGGCTGTAAAAGGAAAACTTTTTCCGAAAAAATCCGCGATTACAGTGATCTCTTAATTACTTCTTAATAACTTTTGCGGTAAAATGTAAGCAGAAAGCAACAGGAGGTCTTTATGAAAAAAACAATTTTATCCGCAAGGGGACTGTGCAAGTCATTTGCGCACAACGGCGTTCAGAATCATATTTTAAGCAATCTCGACCTCGACGTTTACGAGGGTGACTTTACGGTAATAATGGGAGCTTCGGGCTCGGGTAAATCAACGCTTCTTTATTCGCTCAGCGGAATGGACAGGGCGACGGGCGGACAGGTGATTTACGACGGCAGGGATTTAGTAAAAATGTCCGAAAAAGAGCTTTCCGCACTTCGCTGTGGGGATTTCGGATTTGTTTTTCAGCAGATGCACCTTGTCAGCAATCTCTCGCTGTTTGAGAATATTGCCGTTCCGGGATATCTTAACAAAAACAGGACGGCGGCGCAGACCGATTCGCGCACGCGTGAAATGCTTGAGAAAATGGGGATTTCGCACATTTCCGAACATCTTCCGTCGCAGTGTTCGGGCGGTGAACAGCAGCGCTGCGCGATCGCGAGAGCGGTCGTGAGCGAACCGAAGCTGCTTTTTGCCGACGAGCCGACAGGCGCGCTTAACCGCAGAAACACGATCGAGGTGCTGAACCTGCTCAGTGAGCTGAACGCGGCGGGGCAGAGCATACTTATGGTAACGCACGACGTCCGCGCGGCGCTTCGTGCAACGCGGATAATCTATATCGCCGACGGGGCGGTCATAGGCGACATCGACCTTCCGCCGTACAGCGCGGAAGATGAAAAAAGCCGCGAGGTTCAGGTTAATTCGTGGCTCAGCGCAATGGAATGGTAACGGAGGGCGAAAATGAAAGCGATTTTAACTCTCCTTAAAGAAAATATACGATATAAAAAGGGCGCGTTCCGCAGCATTATCGCGCTTATGGCGATAATTACGCTCTCTTTCTCGGTCACTTTGAGCAACAACGACAATATTTCGCGCGCGCTGAACTCCGCACTTGAAAAAGCTGACACGGCCGATTTCGTTTCGATCATTTCCGAAAAAAGACTTGATGAAAAAATTATAAGCGCGCTTGAAGCGGACGAAAATGTCGCGCGCAGCAGGATTGACGATGGTCTTAATTTGAACATATCCGCGTATGTTGACGGCAAAGAACTCACGCCTTATTGTCGTTTTTTAGCAAAAGAAAATGGCAAATACAGCTTTTTTAACGAAAGCGGCAGCGGCTTTCTTGAAAATGAACCCGAAATAAAATACGGCGAGGTTTACGTTCCGTATTCGCTCACGGTGCTTTGCGACTGCAAGATAGGCTCGGAATTTAAATTCAGAACAAACAGCGGCGAAGAAATTCTTACCGTAAAGGGATTTTATCAGGAGCCGTTTCTCGGTGCGTCGGTAATTGGCACAAAACTCATTCTGATAAGCGATGAACAATTTAAGGAGCTTTGGGAAGAAAATGCCGGCACGGAAAATGAAGCAATGCAGATCCTTGCACGCGCAAAGGCGGTCAGCGTTTACGGCACAGGCTCGCTCAGCGTGACTGAACTGAAAAAAGAAATAAACGAAAAATGCGGGCTTATCTCAGACTCTTTTATTTCAATATCAAAGATAGACTCTATCGGATTTACAAGTATAATGACGGACGTCGGCACAAATGTCCTTTATGTTTTTGTTGCACTGCTGCTTACCGTCGTACTTATAACAATGAACAACAGCATAAGCTCGGCGGTCGAAACCGAATATGTCAACCTCGGCATACTCAAGGCTATGGGCTTCACAAAGGGCGATATCCGTATCGTTTATATTATACAGTACACGGCGGCGTGCATTATAGGAACCGTTGTCGGACTTATCGCTTCAATACCGCTCACAATGGTTCTCGGCGGACTTTTCGTGCCGATAACGGGTATTCTTACGGACGGCAGCATTTCTCTGCTAAAATGCTCGGCAATAAGCTTAGCGATACTTCTTGTCTGCGTTCTTTTCACATTTGCCGCAACAAGAAAAATAGGCAGGATCTCTCCCGTTCGCGCGGTTTCGGGCGGAACGGAGGAAGTTCACTTCGACAGCCTTCTGAACGTAAGAGTGCGCAAAAAGCCGCTTGCATTTTTTATTGCTCTGCGCAACCTCACCTCACGGCTTAAAAACTACATTGGTGCGTGCGTGATAACTTCGATACTCGTTTTTTTCATGATGAGCATTATTATGCTTACGCAGGGGCTTAACTCCGAAGCCATCTTCGGGGCAAGCGGCGATATACAAATTGTTTTCGGAAAGAACGTTTCCGCCGAGGAAATGCAGCCGCTGCGCAATGAGATACTTTCGATAGATGAAAACGCAGATGTATTTTTTTCAAATTATCACTACATAAACGCCGATAACGTTGAGTTTGCGTGCGAGGTCTATGACGATCCAAATAAAATTATAAAGACGACCGACGGCAGAATGCCGAAGTACGACAACGAGATCGCTGTCACGAAAATTTTTGCTGAGGAAATGAATAAAAAAATAGGAGATACGGTAACGCTCAGTCAAGGAGATCATTCTGCGGAGTTCATAATTACCGGTTTTTATCAGTCGGCTAACGAGCTTGGGCGAATCATGTGCATGAATTTCGAGGGCGGAAGCATTCTCGGACTTTCACCGTTAAATGCGGCTGTAAGGGCTTCAGACGAGCCGTATGTGACGGAGATTTTCGATATGCTGAACGAGCGCCACGGCGAAGAATACGGCGAAATAACGCTCGTTGACAAGGGCAGCGGACTTTCGGACCTTATCGACATTCTGCTCAACACGATGATATGGGCGATATTCGGCGTTTCCATTGTTTTTGCGGCAGTTGTTGTAAGTATGCTCTGCGCAAAGGCTTTCGCCCGCGAGCGCACCGACATCGGCATACTGAAATCAGTCGGGTTCACGTCGCGCGTGCTGCGGCTGCAATTCGCACTGCGCTTTACGCTTGTGTCGACGGTCGGTTCGGCTATTGGCGTGATTGTTTCGGTTTTGGCAACAAGACCTATGCTTTCCGCGCTTATGAAAACTATCGGGCTTGTGGATTTTCTCACGGACTTTACGCCGCAGGCGATAATCCTGCCCGCATTTGCGGTTTGCCTGAGCTTCTTCGTTTTCGCGTATATTGCGGCGCGTAAGATAAAGACGGTCGAGGTAAGAGAGCTCATTTCCGAATAAGTCAAAAGATTTTTCGGAAAAACGGCAAAAACAAAAGGCTGCGGAGATCCCGCAGCCTTAGCTTTTATGGATTTTCAGTTTACCTTGAGAACTTGCTTTTCATAAGAATCACGCACACGACGACCGCGAGAACGGCGGCGACGAGCGTCGAGAACCATGTATACGGCATCGGCAAATCGACCGTATTCATTCCGTAGAAGCTGAACACGATGTTCGGCAGCTCCAAAACGATAGTCATTACCGTCAGTATCTTCATAGCCTGGTTCAGGTTATTGGAGATAATGTTCGCGTAAGCGTCCATCGTGTTTGAGAGAATATTTGAGTAAATATTACTCATTTCGATAGCCTGCTTTACCTCGACGAGAACGTCCTCGAGCAGCTCCTGATCTTCGTCGTAGAGCTTTATGATGCGTCCGCGGAGCAGCTTTTCAAGCACGCTTTCGGTCGATTTGAGGGAAGTTGAAAAGTAGACGAGCGATTTTTCAAGCCCGAGTAACTGGAAGAGTACTTTGTTTTTCATGGACTTGTGCATTTGCTTTTGCGAATAGTTGAATATCTTATCGATTTGTTTTAAGAATTGCAGATATTTCGCCGCGATACGAAGCAGCAGACAGAAAATGAAGCGCGTTTTGAACTGGGTTCTGACGTTTTTTACAACGCCTTTCGCAAAATCGTCTATAATGGAATTTTCTTTCAGGCTTACGGTTATAACATAACTGTCCGTAAGGATAATGCCCATAGGCATTGTGTAGTAGGAAAACGTCTGGTCGTCGTCCTCCATGCGCTCCGCGACAGGGTAGTCAAGGACGATGAGCGTCTGCCCCTCGTCGTTTTCGATACGCGAGCTTTCTTCTTCGTCGAGCGCGGAACGGATAAAGTCTCGGTCGATTCCGAGGTCGGTTTCAAGTCGCGTTATTTCGGCTTCGGTGGGTGCGGTCGCCGAAATCCAGCAGCCGGCTTCAATACCCTCGATTTCTTCGATCGCGGTTTCTCCGGTTTTATAAAATCTGAGCATAGCCTTCTCCTTTTAGCGGGCGGCTATCTCCCGACAGCCTACTCCGCGGTATTAAAATATTTTCGCCCGACGGGGTCGTTTGCTGTCATAAAAATCAACCATTCCTTTCACGCAATTTATAGATTTATTTTATCACATTTCGAGCATTTTTGCAATATATTTCTGAAAAAATATAAAAAAGAAAAAAATTTCCGTATTTTTTAAAAAAGTATTTACAAACCCGTGCGTTTGTGCTATAATAAACCTACTGCGTTATGCAGCAACATATACTTGGCATTGCGGCTTATGCTCCGCACGGAGAAACACTGCTGCCCTTTGCTATGTGTATGCAAAATTTTAAAAGAGGTGTATTTATCATGATGCTCAAGGACGAAAAAACAGCGATTATTGAGGCGAACCGCACAAGCGAAAACGATACCGGTTCTCCCGAAGTACAGATTGCAATTCTCACAAAGAGAATCAACGATCTTACCGAACACTTAAAGACTCATCAGAAGGATCATCACTCCAGACGCGGTCTTTTCAAGATGGTTGGTCGCAGACGTAACCTCCTCGCATACCTTCAGAAGAAGGACATCGAGCGTTACCGTGCAATCATCGCTAAGCTTGGTATCCGTAAGTAATTATGGCACCGGAAGGGGCAGAACGGCGCTCTGTTGTTCTGCCCTTTTTACCGTTAGTAATTAAGAAGCGCACAGCGCCTTTAGCGGTAAATTGAGTCTGAAAGTTTTTTCAGGCTGACTTTATTGCTAAGCCTGTGCCTTCAAATAAAATAAAGGAGGAACAGAGATGTTCGAGAATTACAGAACGTTCAAAACAACCTTTGCGGGTCGCGAGCTTATGGTCGAAACCGGCAAGGTATGCGGACTTGCAAACGGCTCTTGCTGGGTTCACTACGGCGAAACAGTCGTTATGGTAAACGTAACCGCAAGCCCCAAGCCCAGAGAGGGAGTGGATTTCTTCCCGCTGGCTGTTGACTATGAAGAAAAGCTTTACGCCGTAGGAAAGATTCCCGGCGGATATCTTAAAAGAGAAGGCAGACCCAGTGAAAAGGCTATCCTTACCTCGCGCGTTGTCGATCGTCCTATGCGTCCGCTTTTCCCGAAGGATATGCGCAATGACGTTGCGATCGTTATGACCGTGCTTGCGGCAGACCCCGATACTCAGCCCGAAATTCTTTCTATGATAGGCGCTTCTATCGCCGTTTCTATTTCCGATATTCCGTGGAACGGACCTATCGGCGGTATTTCCGTAGGTCTTGTTGACGGCGAGATCGTGCTTATGCCGAACGCCGAGCAGCGCGCAAAGTCTGATTTACAGCTTACCGTTGCTTCAAGCGAAAAGAAAGTAGTCATGATCGAAGCGGGAGCGAACGAAGTTGACGATGATACGATGCTCAAGGCTATCATGGCGGGTCACGAAGAAATCAACAAGTCGATTATTCCTTTTATAAAGAGCATTCAGGCGGAGATCGGCAAGCCGAAGTTCTCCTTCCCGTCTATGGAGGTCGATCACGATCTGTTCGAGGCGATTCAGAACAAATACACCGACCGGGTCAAGTTTGCGCTTGATACCGATGATAAAAATATTCGCGAAGAACGCTTACAGCCTATCAAGGACGCTATCCACGAGGAATTTGATCCGCAGTATCCCGATCAGGCGGGAATGATCGACGAGTGTATCTACAAGCTTCAGAAGTTCATCGTAAGACGTTGGCTTCTTGACGAGCAGAAGCGTGTTGACGGCAGAGGCATGGACGATATGCGCCCGCTCGCTTCCGAAGTAGGACTGCTCCCGCGCGTACACGGTTCGGGTCTGTTCACAAGAGGTCAGACTCAGGTTCTTACCGTTACGACCCTCGGTCCGATAAGCGATTCTCAGCGCCTTGACGGACTTGACGAGGAAGAAACCAAGCGTTATATGCACCATTATAATTTCCCTGCGTACTCGGTAGGTGAAACAAAGTCCAGCAGAGGCCCCGGACGCCGTGAAATCGGTCACGGTGCGCTCGCACAGCGCGCTCTTGAGCCTGTTATCCCGTCCGTTGAAGAATTCCCCTACGCAATTCGCCTTGTATCCGAGGTTCTCTCCTCGAACGGCTCGACTTCGCAGGCTTCTATCTGCGGCTCGACCCTTTCGCTTATGGACGCGGGCGTTCCGATAAAGGCTCCTGTTGCGGGTATTTCCTGCGGACTTATCACCGAGGGCGACCGCTGGATGACAATGGTTGATATTCAGGGTCTTGAGGATTTCTTCGGCGATATGGACTTTAAGGTTGGCGGTACTCACAAGGGTATCACGGCTATCCAGATGGATCTTAAAATCGACGGTCTTACTCCCGAAATCATCAAGGACGCATTCGCAAAGACTCACAAGGCTCGTATAAAGATTCTTGATGAGGTTATGCTCAAGGCTATTCCCGCTCCGCGCCCGACAGTCAACAAGTACGCGCCCAAAATGATGAACATGAAGGTGCCGGTTGATAAGATCCGCGAAGTTATCGGAACGGGCGGAAAGGTTATTCAGAAGCTTTGCGCTGACTTTGAAGTTAAGATTGACATTGACGAAGAGGGCAATGTATTTATCTGCGGACAGGACGGCGATAAGGCTAACGCTTGTATCGAAACTATCAAGTCTATCGTTACCGAGCCTGAAATCGGCGCTATCTATAAGGGCAAGGTAGTTCGCGTTAAGGAATTTGGCGCGTTCGTTGAATTTGCTCCCGGCAAGGAGGGCATGGTTCATATCTCCGAGCTTGAAAACAGACGTGTTGAAAAGGTTGAGGACGTGTGCAACGTCGGCGACCAGATTATCGTAAAGATTATCAAAATCGACAATCAGGGCAAGATCGGTCTTTCCCGTAAGGAAGCTCTTGCCGATATCGAAGCAAAGAAAAAGGCTCAGCAGGGCTGATAAACACAAGATGCGAAAAGTCACTTCCGGAGCGTCGGGAGTGACTTTTTTTGAGGTGAAAATATGATTAAAGAAGAATTTTCGCGAACTGCACTTTTACTTGGCGAAGAGGGGTTAAATCGTCTTTCTGCGGCGCGCGTCGCTGTTTTTGGAATAGGAGGCGTCGGCGGACACGCGGCGGAAGCCCTTATCCGCAGCGGAATAGGCGCGATTGACCTCATTGACAGCGATACGGTGAGTGTTTCAAATCTGAATCGCCAGCTTGTCGCGCTTCACAGCACGGTCGGCAAATATAAGGTCGATGTTGCGCGCGAGCGTTTTCTGGACATAAATCCCGAGCTGAAAATAAAGACGTTTAAAACGTTCTACACCCCCGAAACAGCAGCGGAATTTAACTTTTCCGATTATGATTACGTTATCGACGCGATTGATACCGTCACGGGGAAGATAGGTCTGGTTATGCAGGCGCAGGAAGCGGGAACTCCGATAATCTGTTCAATGGGTGCGGGAAATAAACTCGACCCGTCGGCATTCGAGGTTGTCGATATTTACAAGACGTCGGTTTGTCCGCTTGCGAAGGTGATGAGATATGAATTGAAAAAGCGCGGAGTCAAGCGGCTTAAAGTGGTTTATTCACGCGAGCTTCCAAGAACTCCCGATTTGAGCCTGACGAACGAAAAGCCTGTCGGGACGCGCAGGACTATCCCCGGAAGCACGGCGTTCGTACCTTCGGCTGCGGGACTTATCCTTGCGGGCGAGGTTATCCGCGACCTTGCCGGAATAAAATAACCGACAAAAAATCCCCGTCGGCGAAATTGTGCCGCTGACGGGGATTTTGTGCTTTTAATTATCTCTTGGATCCTTGAACGGGTCACGGTAAACTGAGTCGATGCCAAGGTATTCCTCAAGCGTAAGCCCGCTGAAGTGAACATCTTCGGCAATATCGCCGAGATAACGAATGTGCCACGGTTCGTACATATATCCCGTAATGCTTTCCGTTTCTTTTTTATATCGTATGATAAAGCCGTATTTCCAGCAGTTTTCAGCGAGCCACTGTCCCTCGGGAGTGTCGGCAAAGCTGAACTCGATTGAGTTTACATCGATTGCAAGGCCAAGCTGGTGCTCGGAATGCCCCGGACGCGCGGAAACACGGTCTGCTTCTTCGCCGTATTTTTCGACCCACCCTTTGTAAACACGCTGCTGTTCTTCGTATGAGCGGAAACCTGACATGAAAAATATGTCAAGCCCTTCGGCAAGCGCGTCTTCGCGCAGTCGCTTGAACGCGGCGTATGTTTCGGAATCAAGTCCCGGGTTGTAATTTTTCGGGACGGGGTATGTTTTGTTAGCGATCGGGATACCGTTCACTTTTGTAACGAAATCGACCTCGTCCGCATTGTCAACAACGTGTACGGCAAGCGTGTCGGTAAGCCCGTTTGATATATCCGTGACGGTGAGCGTCACTATTCCTTTTTTCTTAGCCGTGAACAGTCCGTTTTCGGTAAGCGTTCCCGCGTCGCCGTCGCATTTCCAAAGAACTGTTGCACGGTCGGCGTTTTTGTGACTGATTCTGTAAGTGAACTGAAAGTTGTAGCCTGTATAAACAAGATTTGGTCCGTTAAGGTAAATTTTGTTTGTGTAAAGCGGCTTCGGCGGCTTTGTCTGAGCAGTCGTTTTCGGGGGAGCGGTCGTTTCCGCGGGAGCTTCCGTTTGTTTTTCTTCACTTGACTGAGCAGTCGTTTCAGCGGAAATTTCCGATTCTTCCGTTGTCGCTGAGGTTTCAGCTTCCGAAGTGGTTGTGCGGGTTGCTTCGGAAGCGGTTACTGCGGTTGTCTTGGAAGTGGTCGCAGAGATTGCTTCGGAAGTGGTTTCCGTGGTTGTTTCGCGGGTTGTCGTTAATGATTCGATATTTCTTTCGGTGGTTATGTAAACTCCCGCAGGCAAAGCTTCTTCGTGTTTTTGGCATCCACAGAGCAGCAATGCGATTGCAAATAAACAAAAAATCTTTTTCATTCTGTCAGGTTTATTCCTCCGTTTTCGGTTATGTCAACTCCGTATGGCTGCGAAATTTCCCGAACAAGTCCGAGAATTTCGCTGTACATCTCGTTTTCCTCGCTGAGCAGCACGGATTTGCAGTTTGTAATGAAAACGGGGTAAATTTTTCCGCCGATAAAGCCGTTTTTGTCAATTTCGATCTCAAAAAGCGCAGTCTTTCCCGCGTCGTCGTCCATTTTGTAGAACAGAAAATTGCCCAAACTGTAAAAAATCACGCTGTCATTGTACGCTTCTATCGGTTGGAGAACGTGGGGGTGATGCCCCAGAATGATATCGGCGCCGCTGTCGCAGAGCTTATGAGCAAATTCCTGCTGTTCCTCGGTTATTGTGTTGTAATACTCAAGCCCCCAGTGCACCGAAACGAACAGCACGTCGCACTGCTCGTCGTATTTTCTGATAAGCTCAAGCTGACGTTCGCAGTCCCACGAGTCAACGCAGTTCAGCCCTGCGCGATCGTCGGTAGCGTACCATGTCGGGTTCATATTTATCATATTTATTGCCGTAAACCCGACCTTTATGCCGTTAAGCTCAAATGTTTCAAGCTTTTCGGCTTCGGTTTTGTTCATTCCCGCTCCGACATAGCGTATGCCGTATTCATCGAGGCTTGTAAACGTGTCAGCCAGCGCGTCCATGCCGAAATCGCGTGTGTGATTGTTTGCGCATGAAACAATGTCAATGCCCGCCTGAGTGTAAACCTCGAGGTACTTCGGGTCTGTGCGGAAGCCGTATCCTTCATTTTTTTCACTTTCGCCGCGGGTACTTACCGACGTTTCAAGGTTCACGAAAGCAAGGTCTGCGCCGCAGAAAAGTCCCGCAACATCTTCAAAAGGATAACTCATGTCCCGCCAGCTTGTCGCCTCGCCGAAAACATCCGACTGTGTGGTGTCGCCCGCCACAGCTATAACCGCAGTGCTGTATGTATCGGGTTCGGGCTGCTCGGGTGTTTCGGAGGAAGCTTCGGGAGGTTCGTAATCATCGGCAAGTGAAAGCACAAAGGTTTCCGGCAGCTTAGCCGACGACTCTGCTGTAATTTCAACGCCGCTCGGTGCGGACTGCGTCCGGGCAGGAGGCTGTCCTGAACAGCCGCAGAGCAGAGCAAGCATAAGCGCCGCATATTTTCGTGTTTTTTTCATATTCTTCCATCTTTTGTTCATTGTATTTTAAATTGTGAACATTACGGAAATGACTTGAAATTTTACCGTAAATCATGTATAATTTTATCATAAAAGACGGAATATGTCAACATCACAGATGAAATTCGGCGCACCCTTTTTCAGAGCGCGCCGAGAGCCTATCTATGGTTATAATAATATATGAGCGTCGGAACTGTTCACAAATCGTCGGCGTCCTGAACGGGAACTTCGCCGGGATCTGCGGGAACGCCCGTATACATACCGTTGGGGTCATATTTTTTTGCGTTGAGATTTGTTGTCATTTTGTCGAGAACTTCGTCGGTTATGCGTTTTTTGTGTTTTTCCATAATGCGCCTCCTTTTTTGCAGTCTGAATATGCTTGAACATTTCTGCGGGCAAATTCGGCTCGCAATATTATTTTAGGCGGATTTATCGTCAGTAACCGAAGGTGTTGTTTACGGAAGAAAAATCATGTGTTTGCATATTTCGATAATGTGAACAAAATTGTGAAAGGTTTGAAAAAATGTCAAAAATTACTTCTCTTGAATTTTATTCACAAAGTGCTCTGGAGCTTGCGCCGCAGCTTCTCGGAAAGCTGCTCTGCACGCGCTGCGGCGATGAAATACGTCGGTTGCGCATAACCGAAACCGAGTGTTACATGGGAACGGGCGATCTTGCCTGTCACGCCAGCAAGGGAAAAACCGAGAGAACATCGGTCATGTTCGGGCGCGGCGGGGTTGCATACGTTTACCTCGTTTACGGAATGCACAATATGTTCAATGTCGTGTGCGGAGCGGACGGCAGTCCCGAAGCTGTGCTGATACGCTGCTGCGAGGGATACAATGGACCCGCAAAGCTGACAAAATATCTCGGAATTGACCGCGGCTTCAACAAAGCCGACCTTATTACCTCCGAAAATATCTGGCTGGAGGACGACGGCTTTGCCTGCGATTATTCGACAAAACCGCGCGTTGGCGTTGATTATGCGGGAGAATACTGGAGCAAAATAGAGTGGAGATTTGTTGCGGAGTGAGCCGAGGCAGTTTTTGAATGAAAACACTTGCAAAATCTTCTTTTTTATAGTATAATGGATAATGGTGTTTTTATGCCTATTGTTTGAAAGGAATGCTTATTTATGCTTGACGCTCTTCGCAGCGGAAATTTGCTGTATATCGTTATCAGCTTTTTTTCGTACCTTATAATATTTATAATTGCTACGCCTGTTCACGAAAGTGCGCACGCGCTTGTTGCAAAGTGGCTCGGCGACGATACGGCGGCAATGCAGGGGCGCATTTCGCTTAACCCGATAGCTCACTTCGACCTTATCGGTACGATTTCGCTTTTTCTTCTCGGAATAGGCTGGGCAAAGCCCGTTCCCGTAAACACATACCGCTGCCGCAAGGTAAAGTACCAGAAAACCGCAATGGCGCTTACCGCCGCGGCGGGACCGATTTCAAATGTGCTTATGGCGCTCGTTTTCATGATTATTTGCAAGCTTGTTCTTTTGCTTGCACCCCAGACGCAGACCGTTTATTATTTCGCGACGATTCTGGACATGGTCGTTCAGATAAATTTATCGCTCGGCGTATTCAATCTGCTTCCTATACCGCCGTTTGACGGTTCCCGCATTTTTCTGGCGTTTCTGCCGTCGAAATATTATTTTGCGATAATGAAATATGAGCAGATAATAATGTATGTGGTTCTTGCGCTGCTTTTTACGGGCGTTCTGAAAATTCCGTTCGGCGCTCTCACAAATCTTCTTTACAATGGGCTTGATTTTATAACCGGATTTATCGGGTAAGCGGAATGGACGAACTTAGCTTTAAACTTGAGATATATGAAGGTCCGCTCGACCTTATGCTCGACCTTATCCGAAAACACAAGCTGAATATCCGCGACATAGAGATCTCCGTGCTTCTTGAGCAGTTTCTTCTGTACATGGAAAAAATGCAGGAGGCGGATATTGAGCTTGCGGGTGAGTTTGTCGAAATGGCGGCGCATCTGATATTCATAAAGACGGCGGCGCTGCTTCCGAAGCACGAGGTTGAGGAGCTTAAAAAGGAACTCAGCGGGCGGCTTATCGAGTATGCAATGTGCAAGGCTGTCGCAGAACGTCTGAAACGACATTTCGTTGGCGATATTGTATTTGTTCGCGATCCGCTCGATTTGCCCGTCGATAACACATACCGAAATCAGCACGACCCGTTTGAGCTGCTCGACAGCTACAGCGCGGTGAGCGGCAGGGGAGAGAAGCTGAAAAAAGAAGCGCGGCAGGCGCTTCAGCCGATTGTCACGCAGACATACGTCACGGTTTTCACAAAAGTGCTGTATGTTCTCAAAAAAATACGGCACGGTGAAACGGTTGAGATAAAGTCGCTCTATAAAGGACAGACGCGTTCCGAGCAGGTTGCGACATTTCTCGCGCTGCTCGAGCTTTCAAAGCACTCGCGCGTTACATTTTCCGAGGACGGAAGCTATATGACAATGACAAAGCGGAGGGAGGGTTCCGATGAAGCTGAATGACGGCATTGCGATAATTGAAGCGATACTTTTTGCCTGCGGGGAACCCGTTTCTCCGGACAAGCTCGCCGAGGCGAGCGGGATCGATATAGAAACCGTGGTCAAACTGATAGATCAGCTTGAACGAAGATATAATGTGCAGGAAAGCGGTCTGCGAATTATCCGCGTGAACGGAAGCTTTCAGCTTGCAACGCGGCAGGAGTACGCCGATTATGTCAAGGCTGCTCTTGAAACGCGCCGACAGGCTCCGCTCTCTCAGGCGGCAATGGAAACGCTTTCGATAGTCGCGTATAATCAGCCTGTAACAAAAGCGTTTGTCGAACAGGTTCGGGGAATTGACAGCAGCAGCGTTGTGAATACGCTTGTTGAACGCGATTTGCTTGAAGAAGCCGGGCGGCTCGAGCTGCCGGGACGGCCTGTCGCATATCGCACGACGGATACTTTCCTGCGCTGTTTCGGAATATCGTCGCTTGAGGAGCTGCCGCCGCTGCCTAATCAGGAAGGGCAGCTTGATTTCGATGAGCTTGCGGAGCTTGAGCTTGAAAAGCAGGCAGAGGAAAACAACATTTAGCAGAAACGGAGGGATTTTATGCTGGGCTGGATCATCTTCGGCGGCATTGTCCTTCTGATCGTGCTGCTGTTTCGACAGTCTGTAAAAGCAACGCTCTGCTATGAAAACGGCAAAGTTGACTTAAAAGTTAAATTTCTGTTTCTGACACTTTTTCCGCTGAAGCCGAAAAAATCCAAAAAAAATAGGCAAAAAAAGCCGAAAGCAGGCAGTAAGCCCATAAAAAAACAATCTGATAACAACACGGCGGAAACCGGTTCGGGAGAAGAAGCTCCCGTGGCGGAAAATTCAGGGGAAAGTGAAAACAGATCGGATAATCAAAATAAAAAAACAGCTTCAAATCCGATAACACAGGGAAAATCTCTCGATTTTGACCTTGAAATGATAATGGATTTCGTGCGAAGCGCGTCGCCGCCCGTAAAGCGGCTGTTCAAAAAGATCCGAGTGCGGAATTTATATATTGACTATGTTGTCGGAACGGACGACGCGGCGAAAACCGCCATAAAATACGGCACAATCTGCGCGACGCTTTATCCGCTCATCGAGTGGCTTACGACCTATTTTTCGGTTCAGGCGCAGGAAGTGAATATCGAGGCGGATTTTTCACGCGAGAAGGACGACGCTTTTGCCTACTGCGAAGTGAAGCTTTGCGTCGGAACGGCGCTCGGCTGCGCTTTGTGGCTCGGCGTTCGCGTTCTTAAAACATACATGAAATATAACAAAAGTTCAAAACCAAAAACGCCTGCAAAGGCGCGTAAAAAGAAAGGATAAGAAATATGGCACAGCATCTTGAAGGACTTATGAGCACCTCGATGGAGAAGATCCGCGAGCTTGTGGACGTGAACACTATCGTCGGAAATCCGATTACTTCGCCTGACGGAACGATAATTATTCCCGTTTCAAAGGTTTCGTTCGGATTCGTTTCGGGCGGCAGCGATATTCCCGCAAAGGTTGAAAAGGACGTTTTTGCGGGGGGAAGCGGCGCAGGAATAACAATAAAGCCCCAGGCGTTTATCGTTATTCAGACTGACGGAAACGTTAAAATGCTTGAGCTCGGTTCAAACGGCGGCGTTCTTGACGGAATTATGGAGAGTGCGCCTGATTTTCTTAATAAAGTAAAGGATATTTTCAGCAAAAAGAAGGACGGCGCAGAGGACGAAGAAGCCGAATAATAATATTTTGTCCCGTTTTCGCATATAAATAATGCGAGGTGAACGGAATGAAAAGATTTTCGGCTGTTTTTACCGCTGCCGCGGCGGCGGTTTCATTTATTGCGACGAACGTTTTTTATGCCGGTGCCCAGCCGGCTGAACCATCGGTTTCGGCTGTCAGCGCAGTGCTGGTAAACGCGGACACAGGCGGAGTTGTTTTTGAAAAAAATGCGGACGAAAAGCGGGCTGTCGCGAGCACTACCAAGATAATGACGGCTTTGCTCACGCTTGAGTCGGGGCAGCTCGACCGCAGATTTACCGCCGACAGTATGGCGATACGGGTCGAGGGGACTTCCATGGGGCTGCGCGAGGGGGATATTGTTACCCGTCGCGCGCTTTGCTACGGAATGCTGCTTCCGTCGGGAAATGACGCGGCAAATGCTGCCGCCGTAGACATTTCGGGGAGCCTGTCTGCTTTTGCTGATAAAATGAACGAGAAAGCAGCGCAGCTCGGTATGCGTGACAGCCATTTCGTTACTCCGTCGGGTCTTGACGCGCCCGAGCATTATTCGACCGCCCGCGATATGGCTAAGCTTACGCGCGCGGCACTGAAAAATGAGGATTTCCGGGCTATCTGCGGACTGACCTCGGCTACGCTCGAATTTGGAAATCCGCCGTATTCGCGCACGCTTTATAATTCAAATAAACTGCTCAAACAGTATGAGGGCTGCATCGGCGTTAAGACGGGCTTTACCGATAACGCACGGAGGTGCCTTGTTTCCGCTGCGGAACGAGGCGGCGTTACGCTTATTGCAGTTACGCTGAACGCTCCCGATGACTGGAACGACCATAAAAAGCTGTTCGACTACGGATTTTCCTTGGTTAAGCCGCAGGAGCTCCCCGTAGAAAGCGTTTCGGCTGACGTTATCGGGGGGACGGTTCAGAAAGTTCGCGCAGTTCCAGATGACAGCGCCGTGGTCGGGCTGACCGCCTCCGAAGCGGGCGAAATCAGGACGGAATATCGTGTGCCTGCTTTTGTTTACGCTGAAATTTCAGCAGGCGACTGCATAGGATACGTTGAAATTTATTATAAAGAGGAGCTGCTTCGGAGCATACCGCTGCGCGCGGAAAACGATTGTCCGCGTGAATCGGTACAGCAGAGCCTCTGGGAGCGCGTCAGAGCGTTGTTTACGGGCTGAGCGCTTCGGGAAGGGTTAATATGGAAAAAATCAGACTGCAAAAAATTATTGCCGACAGCGGATATTGTTCACGAAGAAAGGCGGAGCAGCTTATCGAAAACAGAGCGGTCAAGGTAAACGGCCGTCCTGTTTCGATAGGCGATAAAGCTGACCCGCGAAATGACCTTATAACCGTAAACGGCGAAAAAATCCATGCGGACGGTGTAACTCTGCGTTACATAAAGCTGTACAAGCCGCGCGGCTATGTTACCACGATGAGCGACGAGCAGGGCAGAAAGACGGTGACTGATCTGCTTGACGGGGTAGAGGAGCGCGTTTATCCTATCGGACGTCTTGACAGAACCTCTGAGGGATTGCTTCTGCTCACAAACGACGGGGCATTTGCCAATTCCGTCATGCACCCAACTCATCATGTGCCTAAAACATACCGTGTTACGGTTGCCGAAAAGGTGAGCGAGGAGCAGATAAATCACCTTATGACGGGTGTTGAAATCGAACCGAACGTTTATACCCGTCAGTGCGTGGTGAGCGTTATTCTTGAGGACGAGGGGCGTACGGTGCTCGAATTTGTTATAAAAGAGGGCAAGAATCGCCAGATTCGCCGTATGTGCGAGGCGGTCGGGCTTACTGTTAAGCGGCTTCGCCGCACGTCTATCGGAGGAGTAAAGCTGGGTATGCTCAAGCCGGGAGAATACGCCGATCTTACAAAAGAAGAAATGCGTATGCTGCGAAGCGCAATGGGCGAATCAGTCAAAGAGAGGAGAGGCGGCCGCAGATGATTACGATTTTGCAGAACAAGGCGGTTGTCGATCGTATCAGATATGAGCTTAAAGACGGCGATGAGCTGCTCGGAAGCGTTTCGGCAAAAATCGAGAACGGCGAGCTTGTGATTTTTGAACTTGAAAGCACTGAAGAAATATTCTACGACGGGCTTGTGCGCGCAATTCTTGCGTATGCTGACAATAGATTTATCGAGCGCGCAAGGTTTGATATCGGCGACGATAAGAAACGCAGGCGCCTGAGAGGCTTTGGTTTTATAACCGAGGAAAGCGATGTTCTTGAAAGCATTCAGAATTTTTTCCGAAGCGACAGCTGTAAATAAAACAAAAAAGAGGAGCTGTGAAAACAACTCCTCTTTTAAATTGTTTCGGATTAGTCGGAAACGTAAGGAATGAGGGCAATCTGTCTTGCCTTCTTGATAGCTGTTGTAAGCTCTCTCTGATGATAAGCGCAGCAGCCGGTAACGCGGCGGGGTAAAATCTTGGAGCGTTCGGTCATGCACTTCTTGAGCTTTGCAACATCCTTGTAATCAATAAATTCAGCTCTGTCTGCACAGAACTGGCAAACCTTTTTTCTGGTACGCTTAACAGGGCGCGCTGCTCTGTCGTTCATTTCCTTCTTTTCAGCCATTGTAGTATCCTCCTTCATTAAAATGGATAATCATCGTCGGTACTTGTTGTTTCAACGAAATCGTTCGCCGTATAGCTGCCGTTTGCGGCTGTCGGCGCTGAATTTGACTGTTCAGCAGGGTGCTGAACAGGGGGAGGGGGCGGATAATTTCCTGCGGAATAACCCGTGCCGGACTGCGGTCTTGTGTCGCCGGTAAAGGCTGCGCGGTCAACGATAACTTCGGTAACATAACGGGTCACACCGTCGTTGCCGGTGTAGCTTCTGTTCTGAAGCTCGCCCTCGACAAGAATCGGACGTCCCTTTGTCCAGTATCTGCTGATAAATTCAGCTTCATTTCTCCATGCAACGCAGTTAAAGAAATCCGACTTGCGTTCTTCGCCTTTAGTCTGGAATCTGCGATCCACGGCAATGCGGAACGAGAGAACCGAAACGCCGCTGGGCGTTGTTTTAAGCTCAAGATCCTGAACGACGCGTCCGAGCAATATTACCTTATTATACATATTTACACCCTCCTGCTTGTCTGTTTCCGATTACTTGCGTAATGTTACGAGGGAACGTAAAACGCCGTCGGTAATGTTGATGATACGTTCAAATTCCATCGGGAAATCAGGCTTGCTGTCGAAACTGTAAACTACATAGTAGCCTTCCGTCTCATAATTGATGTCGTATGCGAGCTTTCTCTTGCCCCATTCGTCAACGTTTATGAGTTCTGCGTTCTGCTTGACTAAGTCAGAGAACTTAGCTACGAGCGACTGCACCGCTTCTTCTCCGTTCTTTAAAGAGAAAACTACGACTGCTTCATACTTTTCGCCTAACTTTGCCATTTTTCTTACCTCCTTATAGACTGTACGGCCCGCACATTTGTGTACAAGCAAGGATTATGACTGCTCATGCAATCATGCTTTAACATTATAACAGCTTTTGCTGTTTTTGTCAATACTTGTACGAAAATATTTTAGCGTATGGGTTTAACGCGCGGCAAACATATCTTTATGGTATTGACTTGTGGAAATTTTTGCAAAAAAATCCACAAAAACACTTGAAATTTTTCTTAAAATGTTGTATAATAAATTTGATTTTTTAACACGACGGTTTACGTTTTGTCGCAAAAAGAAAGTATAAGGAGATGAACGATATGTTCAATTTCATGGCACTGTGCGCCGATAATTCGGCGCTTCTCACACCGTCCGACGACGGCTACTGGGGACTTGTGGCGTCTACGGTTATAACGGGTATCGCAGTCGTATTCCTTGCTCTGGCAATTCTTATCGGAATACTCTATCTTATGGGTGCGATCCTCGGTCGGAACAAGAAAAAAGCCGAGCCGATAAAGGCGGAGGCTCCCGCCGCTCAGCCTGTCGCTGAAGCTGTCGAAGAGGCGGATGAGGACGACGACGAGGTTATCGCGGTTATTTCCGCCGCTATCGCCGCGTATGGAGAAGCCGACGGTAAGCAATACTGCATAACGGGCGTCAAGAAACGGGATAAGGCGCAGCGTTCCGGCTGGAGTGCTGCCGGCGTTATCGAAAACACGAGGGGCTTTTGATTAGGCGCTGACAAAAAGCGGAAAGGTATGGTCACAAAACATGATTGAGGTTTTTCTTAAAACGGTTGCGGATCTGTGGCAGGAATCCGCATTCTGCAACATAACATTGCCGCAGGGAATAATGCTGCTCATTTCCTTTGTACTTATGTATCTCGCTATCGTAAAGGGATATGAGCCGATGCTTCTGCTCCCTATCGCTTTCGGTATGGCTCTTACGAACATTCCGGGCGCTGAAATGTATCACCCCGAATTTTTTCTTACAACAAATGTTGATTACGGTCGGGTGCTTCACGACGGAGGATTGCTTGATATAATTTATCTGGGCGTAAAGCTTCAGCTGTTCCCGCCGCTTATATTCCTCGGAATCGGCTGTATGACCGACTTCGGTCCGCTGATTGCAAACCCGAAGAGCTTCTTCCTCGGCGCGGCGGCGCAGGGCGGTATCTTCTTTACTTTCCTCGGCGCGTGTGCGCTTGCTTCTACGGGAATCGTTGATTTCTCGCTTCGTCAGGCTGCTTCTATCGCTATCATCGGCGGCGCGGACGGACCCACGGCGATTTACCTCACGTCGAAGCTCGCTCCCGAAATGCTTGGTTCCATTGCGGTCGCGGCGTATTCGTACATGGCGCTCGTTCCCGTTATTCAGCCGCCTATCATGCGCGCGCTCACCACGAAGAAAGAGCGTTTGGTTAAAATGGGTCAGCTTCGTCAGGTTACAAAGCGTGAAAAGATAATTTTCCCGATTGCGGTTACAATAATCGTTTCGTTCCTTGTTCCGTCCGCAACTCCTCTCGTAGGTATGCTGATGCTCGGTAACCTGTTCAAGGAGAGCGGCGCTGTTGAACGTCTTGTAAAGACCGCTTCCAACGAACTCATGAACATTATTACAATTATGCTCGGCGTAACGGTAGGCGCAACCGCTACTGCGGCGAACTTCCTGAGTATGAGAACAATTATGATTATCGTTCTCGGTCTTATCGCTTTCTGTATCGGTACAGCCTGCGGCGTTCTTCTCGGAAAGCTTATGTACCTTCTCTCGGGCGGAAAAATCAACCCGCTTATCGGTTCTGCGGGCGTATCCGCGGTTCCTATGGCTGCGCGTGTTTCACAGAAGGTCGGACAGGAGGAAAATCCCTCAAACTTCCTGCTCATGCACGCAATGGGTCCGAACGTAGCCGGCGTTATCGGCTCGGCTGTTGCGGCGGGCGTGCTTCTCGCAATATTCGGCTAAACCTTACAGCACTGCAATTTCGGTTGCGGTGCTGTTTTTTTGTGCAAATTTGCAATATCCGTGTAGACTTTTCGCAAAAAATGTGATATAATAAAAAAGAATAATAAAAGCGCGAAAATCGCGCACAGAGGAGAATAAGATGAATTTGCTGCACATGAAGTACGCAGTCGAAATTGCCGAAACAAATTCGATAAACAAAGCCGCTGAAACGCTTTACGTCGGACAATCGGCGCTCAGCCGCGCTATAAAAGAGCTTGAAACGACTTTGGGCGTAACGCTTTTTGAGCGCAGCGCAAAGGGAATGTTCCTTACTCCTGACGGCGAGGTCTTTGTGCGGTATGCCAAAACCGTTCTGAAGCAGATCGACGCTATTGAGAATATGTTCAGCAGCGGAAATGTCAGCAAAAAGCGTTTTTCGATCTCTGTCCCGCGCGCAAGCTACATTACAAGTGCTTTTGCCTCATTTTCAAAATCGCTTGACAACAGCGCGGAGGTCGAAGTTTTCTATAAGGAAACGAACGCCATGCGCGCGATTAAAAATATATTGCAGGAGGATTATAAGCTCGGAATAATCCGCTATGCCGAGAGTTATGACCGCTACTATAAGAATATGATGGACGAAAAAGGGCTGGACTATGAGCTTATAACCGAGTTTCGCTATCTTCTGCTTATGAATGAAAAAAGCCCTCTTGCAGAAAAAGAAACGATAACCTTTGACGATTTAAAGGATTATATGGAAATTGCTCACGCAGATCCGTATGTACCGTCGATGCCGTTTTCCGAAGTGAAAAAAGAGGAACTGCCGGATAATTCGGGCAGGCGCATATTCGTTTTTGAGCAGGGAAGCCAGTTTGAGCTTCTCGCCCAAAATCCGGAAACGTTTATGTGGGTGTCGCCTGTTCCCGAAAAAACGCTTGCGCGTTACGGATTGGTTCAGCGTGTGTGCGGCGAAAACAAGCGCGTTTACAAGGATTTGCTTATTCACCGCCGTGATTATACGCTTTCTGCGTTGGACAGCTTGTTTGTTGAAAACCTCGTCAGGTCTAAGCGTGAAACATTCGCACAGTTCATATAAAAGGAGACAAAAATGAAGCTTTTTATCGCGTCTGATATACACGGAAGCGCATATTACTGCCGTTTGATGCTTGAACGCTATAGAGCGGAGGGGGCGGACAGGCTGCTTCTGCTCGGAGATATTCTGTATCACGGTCCGAGAAATGACCTGCCGCAGGAATACGCTCCGAAGCAGGTTATCGCTATGCTGAACGAAATGAAAAACGACATTTTGTGCGTAAGGGGCAACTGCGACGCCGAGGTAGATCAAATGGTGCTTCAGTTTCCCGTAATGGCTGATTATGCCGTTCTTGAGATTGACGGCAGAACGATATATGCGACCCACGGACATATTTATAACGAAGATAATCTCCCGCCGCTTCATAAGGACGATATTCTGCTGCACGGACACACGCACGTTCCGAAGTGCGTCAAGCATGAGAATTACGTCTGCATGAATCCCGGTTCAGTTTCGCTGCCGAAAGAAAATTCACATCACGGGTATATGATCCATGAAAACGGAAAATTTTTGTGGAAAGATATTTTGGGCGAGATTGTAGATAAATATCACGAATAACACGCGCGCAGAGCAGTAAAATAAACGTATCGGCGCGTATTTGCGGTTTCGTTAACAGGTATATCGATACCTGCAATACCTATATGAGAAAACGGCAATTCACAAACTCCGTGAAACCTGTTAGAATAAAGACAGAGAAAAGAAGCGGAGGTGATAATTCTGAAAGAAACCGAAATTTCCCGAGCAACGCTCGGCAGGATACCGATTTATCTTAAATATCTTGAAACGCTGCCGCCGGACACGGAAAATATTTCCGCAACTTCAATCGCGAAAGCGCTTGGACTCGGCGATGTTCAGGTAAGAAAAGACTTGGGTGCTCTGTGCGGTTCGGGAAAACCGAAAATAGGATATGCTACAGCCGAGCTTGTCGCTTGCCTGAAAAATTTTCTTGACGGAAAAAACGGCGAAACGGTAATTGTCGGAGCAGGAAAGCTAGGAAGAGCGCTTCTCGATTACGGCGGATTCGGACAGTTCGGATTATCGCTGCTTGCGGCGTTTGACGCCAAGACTCTCGATGAGGAAAAGTCGGACAGCGGAAAGCCTATTTTGCCGATGGCGCTTTTCCCGTCGTTCTGCGCAGAAAACAAAGTGAAAATCGGCATTATTGCCGTTCCCGCAGAAGCGGCGCAGAGCGTATGCGACATTTTTCTCAAAAACGGAATAAAAGCAATCTGGTGTTTCGCTCCGTGTCGGCTCAGCGCGCCGCCGGACGTGATAATCCAGTATGAAAATATGGCGCTTTCCCTTGCACACCTTAAATCTCAGATAACAAATTAACAGGAGGTATCGTATGGAAACACAGGAAAGAAAAATCGTTGACGGCGTTGAAGCTCTCGAGGACGCTTTAAAGCGCGTAAAAGAGGCGCAGAAGCGATTTGCGACCTACACGCAGGAGCAGGTTGACAAAATCTTCTTTGCCGCTGCTTCAGCCGCAAACAAGGCGAGAATACCGCTTGCTAAAATGGCGGTCGAAGAAACCGGCATGGGCGTTGTGGAAGATAAGGTTATAAAGAATAATTATGCTTCCGAATACATTTACAACGCATACAGAAATACAAAGACCTGCGGCGTTATCGAGGAGGACAAGGCTTACGGAGTAACCAAGATTGCCGAGCCTATCGGCGTTATTGCGGCGGTTATTCCCACGACAAATCCCACCTCGACCGCTATTTTCAAGTGCCTTATAGCGCTAAAGACCAGAAACGCTATTATCATAAGCCCCCACCCGCGCGCGAAAAAATCCACTATCGCGGCGGCTAAGCTGGTTCTCGACGCAGCGGTTGCTGCGGGCGCACCCGAAAATATAATCGAATGGATAGACGTTCCCAGCCTTGACATGACCAACCTTGTCATGAAAGAATCGGATATTATCCTTGCAACGGGCGGTCCCGGAATGGTTAAGGCTGCATATTCAAGCGGCAAGCCCGCTCTCGGCGTAGGCGCGGGAAATACTCCCGCGATAATCGATGAAACGGCTGATATTGTGCTTGCCGTAAGCTCCATTATCCACTCCAAAACTTTCGATAACGGTATGATATGCGCTTCCGAGCAGTCGGTTATCGTTCACAAGAACGTTTATGACGCGGTAAAGGACGAATTTGCAAACCGCGGCTGTTATTTCCTTGACCCGGAAGAAACCGAAAAGGTAAGAAAAACAATTATTATCAACGGCGCGCTTAACGCAAAGATAGTAGGTCAGCCCGCCGCTAAAATTGCGGCGCTTGCCGGCGTTAAGGTTCCCGACGGAACAAAAATTCTTATCGGCGAGGTAACGAGCGTTGACCTTTCCGAGGAGTTTGCTCACGAAAAGCTTTCTCCCGTACTTGCAATGTACAAGGCTGAAGATCTGAACGACGCGTTTGAAAAGGCTGAACACCTTATCGCTGACGGCGGTTACGGTCACACCTCTTCAATATATCTCAACGAGGTCACCGAGCGCGAAAAGATAAGCGAATTTGCGGCGCGCATGAAAACCTGCCGTATTCTTGTCAATACTCCTTCGTCGCATGGCGGTATCGGCGACCTTTACAACTTCAAGCTCGCTCCCTCGCTTACCCTCGGCTGCGGCTCGTGGGGAGGAAACAGCGTGAGCGAAAATGTCGGCGTAAAGCACCTGATCAATATCAAGACCGTGGCTGAAAGGAGACAGAATATGTTGTGGTTCAGAGCGCCTCAGAAGGTTTATATTAAGAAGGGCTGCCTGCCGGTAGCGCTTGACGAGCTGAAGAATGTGATGAACAAGAAAAGAGCGTTCATCGTAACCGACAGCTTCCTCTATCAGAACGGATATACCAAGGCGATAACCGACAAGCTTGACGAAATGGGAATCCAGCACACTACGTTCTTTGATGTTGCTCCCGACCCGACGCTTGCGTGCGCAAAGGAAGGCACAAAGCAGATGACAGCGTTCCAACCCGACTGCATTATCGCTCTCGGCGGCGGTTCCGCTATGGACGCGGCGAAGATCATGTGGGTAATGTATGAACACCCCGAGGTTGACTTTATGGATATGGCTATGCGCTTTATCGACATTCGCAAGCGTGTTTACACTTTCCCGAAAATGGGCGAAAAGGCATATTTTATCGCTATTCCGACCTCTGCGGGAACAGGCAGCGAGGTAACGCCTTTCGCGGTAATTACCGACGAGCAGACAGGCGTAAAATATCCTCTCGCGGACTATGAGCTGCTCCCGAATATGGCTATTATCGACACAGATTTCCACATGAGCGCGCCCAAGGGACTTACTTCCGCTTCGGGTATCGACGCGGTTACCCACGCGCTTGAGGCTTACGCTTCGGTAATGGCTACCGATTATACCGACGGGCTTGCGCTTAAGGCGTTAAAGACGATTTTTGAGTATCTGCCCCGTGCGTATGAGAATGGACAGACTGACGTTGAAGCGCGCGAAAAAATGGCTAACGCCGCTACTATGGCGGGTATGGCATTCGCAAACGCTTTCCTTGGTGTATGCCACTCCATGGCGCATAAGCTCGGCGCGTTCCACCATCTCCCGCACGGCGTTGCGAATGCCCTGATGATCGAAGAAGTGCTTCGTTTCAACGCAAATGAAGTTCCCGCAAAAATGGGTACTTTCTCACAGTACGACCACCCGCATACGCTTGCACGCTACGCAGAGGTTGCGGATTATCTCGGTCTGGGCGGAAAGAACGATGAAGAAAAGCTCGAAAATCTTATCAAAGCGATAAATGAATTAAAGGAAAAAATCGGTATAAAAAAGACGATAAAGGATTATGGAATCGATGAAAAGAACTTCCTCGACCGTCTTGACGAAATGACCGAACAGGCGTTCGACGACCAGTGCACGGGCGCTAACCCGCGCTATCCGCTAATGAGCGAGATAAAGCAGATGTACCTCAATGCTTATTACGGAAAGCACTTTGTTGAAAAGGAAATTCCGCACGCGCAGGAGAACGGTTCGGAAGACGACGAACACAATTTCAAAAAGGCATACAGCAAATCAAAAAAATCAGCTAAGTAAGGAGGAAAAGATAATGAATCTGGACAAAATTATTGCCGTTAGAAACCGCAAGACCGTTTATCGCGACGGCGACCGCTGCCTTAAGGTTTTCAACGAGGAGTATTCAAAGGCGGACGTTCTTAACGAGGCGCTCAATCAGGCGCGCGTTGAAGAAACGGGTCTGCATATCCCGAAAATTCTCGAAGTAACGATGATCGACAAGAAGTGGACGATTATTTCGGAGTTTATCAAGGGTAAGACATTAGCGCAGCTCATGAGCGAAAATCCCGACAAGAAGGACGAATATCTTGAACAGTTTGTTGCTCTCCAGCTTGAGATGCACAGCAAGACCTGCCCTATGCTCAACAAGCTCAAGGATAAGATGAACCGCAAGATAAGCCAGACGGATCTGTCCGCGACGGTACGCTATGACCTCCATACGCGTCTTGAGGCGATGCCCAAGCACAATAAGCTTTGCCACGGCGATTTTAACCCCTCCAACATCATCATTTCCGACGACGGAACGCCGTATATCATTGACTGGTCACACGCAACGCAGGGAAATGCTTCTGCGGACGCTGCGCGCACATATCTGCTGTTCTGGCTGAACGGAGATATCGACGGTGCAAAGAAGTATCTCAAGCTGTTCAGCGACAAGAGCAACACCGCGATTCAGTATGTTCAGAAGTGGATGCCGATTGTTGCGGCTTCGCAGAGCGTAAAGGGAAATGCGGCGGAACGCGAATTCCTCTATTCGTGGATCGACGTTGTGGATTACGAATAAAAGCAATTTTGCATAAAAAGAGGTTTTGTTCCTCGGAGCTTTTTCGGGGAACAAAACTTTCTGCATTTGAAAGGAACGACATAAAATGAAAATTACAGTATGTATCGGCTCATCATGTCACATTAAAGGCTCGCGTCAGGTAGTTGAGCAGCTTCAGTATCTCATCAACGAGAATAATATCGGGGATAAGGCTGAGCTTGCGGGAACCTTCTGCATGGGCAAATGTCAGCAGGGCGTCTGCGTAACCATAGACGGAATCTTCTACTCCGTTACACCGGAGAATGTAAAGGATTTCTTCAATGAAAATATTCTTGCGAAGGTGAAGTAAATGATTATTCAGATTTGTGTTGGCTCTTCATGCCATTTAAAGGGTTCGGAAAAGCTCGTCGAGTTGTTCCAGAAAGCAATTTCGGACAATAAGCTTGACGGGGATATCACTCTCGCGGGCAGCTTCTGCACCGGAAAGTGCAACCGCGAGGGCGTTACTATAACCGTGGATGACAATATTTATACGGGAATAACTCCTGAAAATTTCAGCGCTTTTTTTAACGATAAAGTGCTCGGAGAACTGAAAAAGGAAGGGGTATAACGGTATGGACTGCCTTACGCTGAAAAAATCCAACTGCAAAAACTGTTATAAATGCATACGCTACTGCCCCGTTAAATCTATACGCTTTTCGGGAAATCAGGCGTATATTATTGAAGACGAATGTATCCTCTGCGGTCAGTGTTTTGTAGTCTGTCCGCAGGACGCGAAGCAGATCGTTGATGAAACGGAAAAGGCGCGCGTTCTTTTACAGAGCGGCGACCCCGTTATTGTAAGCCTTGCCCCCTCGTTTGTGGCTAATTATGAGGGAGTAGGTATCGGCGCAATGCGCGACGCGCTTAAAAAGCTCGGGTTTTATGATGTTGAAGAGACCGCTGTCGGCGCAACGATCGTAAAAAATCAGTACGAGAAGATGATAAACGAGGAAAACCGCGATATTATAATATCTTCATGCTGTCACGCAGTAAATCTGCTTATCCAGAAATATTTTACCGATCAGATGCCGTATCTTGCGAACATACTTTCGCCAATGCAGGCGCACTGTAAGGACATAAAGCGCCGTTATCCGAACGCTAAGACCGTTTTTATCGGACCGTGCGTTGCAAAAAAGGACGAGGCACAGCATTACGAAGGGATAACCGACGCGGTTCTTACGTTTGACGAGCTTACCGCGTGGCTTAAATCGGAGGGAATTGAAATCGAGCAGAAAATCGATTATGATGAGAACAGCCGCGCGCGCTTTTTCCCGACAACAGGCGGCATACTCAAAACAATGGATCTCAGCAACAGCAATTATACATATATGGCTATTGACGGGACGGATAACTGCATAGCGGCACTCAGGGACATTCAGAGCGGAAAAATTCACCGTTGTTTTATTGAGATGTCTGCCTGCGTGGGAAGCTGCATAGGCGGACCTGTTATGGAAAAATACCACCGTTCGCCCGTCAAGGACTATATGTCGGTATCTAAATTTGCCGGAAAAAAGGATTTTGAAGTCGAACAGCCGGACGAACTTACATTACAGAAAAAATTTACTGTTATTGAGCGAAAGCTCCAGCCGCCGGAGGAATCGGAAATTCGCGAGATTCTGCGCCAGATGGGCAAGACAAAACCTTCCGACGAGCTTAACTGCGGCTCGTGCGGATATAATACCTGCCGTGAAAAAGCGATAGCGATTTATCACGGGAAAGCGGAAATTTCGATGTGTCTTCCGTATCTTAAGGATAAAGCCGAGAGCTTTTCCGATACGATCGTGCGCAATACTCCGAACGGGCTTATTGTTCTTAATGAAAAGCTTGAGGTTCAGCAGATAAACAAGGCTGCTCTAAAGATAATGAACCTGCGTTCCGAAACGGATATCCTCGGCGACGGAGTTGTACGCGTTCTCGACCCGAAGGATTTTCTTGAAGTGCTTCAGACGGGAACGTCTATTCACGGAAAGAGAATTTATCTCGCGGAATATGAGAAATACACCGAGGAAACGATAATCTACGATAAGGACTTTCGTCTGCTGGTATGTATTCTGCGCGACGTTACCGAAGAGGAAACGCAGCGGGAAAAGAAAGAGAATATAAGCCGCCAGACCGTTGAAATTGCCGACCGCGTGGTTGATAAGCAGATGAGAATTGTTCAGGAGATCGCGTCGCTGCTTGGCGAAACGGCTGCCGAAACCAAAATTGCACTTTCCAAACTAAAGGAGTCTATAAACGATGAATAATCTTTGCGCCGACATCGGTTGGAAAAGCATAAATCACGACGGAGAACAGCTTTGCGGCGACCATATCGATATTATTGAACAGAACGAAAATTCAACGGTTATCGTTCTTGCCGACGGGCTTGGAAGCGGGGTTAAGGCGAGCATTCTTTCAACGCTGACGTCGAAGATAATATCGACGATGATGGCGGAGGGACTTCCGCTTGAGGAATGCGTTTCGACAATAGCCGCAACGCTCCCGATATGTTCTGTGCGCGGAGTAGCGTATTCCACATTCACGATAATTCACCTTATTGACAACACGACCGCCGAGCTTATCCAGTATGACAATCCGATGGTTATTCTTATCCGTGACTGCGAGGTTTATAATTATCCGAAAACCGAACTGAACATTGACGGAAAGAAGATCTATAAGTCGGTTATCAAGCTCATGGAGAACGATATTTTCATTGCCATGAGCGACGGCTGTCCCCATGCGGGGATCGGTATCGCTTACAACTTCGGCTGGAAGTGGGAGGATATTGCCGATTTTATGAAAACCTTTGCTCATATCGGCTATACGGCGAAAACGCTTTCGACCATTCTTGTGGACGAATGCAATAAGCAGTACGGTTTTCACCCCGGAGATGACGCGACAGCCTGCGTTGTCCGCATACGCGCAAGAGAGCCGATGAATATTCTGTTCGGACCTCCGCGCAACCGTGACGACTGCGACCGAATGATGTCGCTGTTCTTCTCCAAGGAGGGAAAGCACATAATCTGCGGAGGAACAACGTCGTCAATTGCCGCAAAATATCTCGGCAAACAGATAAAAACCAGTCTTGTGTTTGAACAGAGCGACGTTCCTCCCATTGCGGAAATTGAGGGAGTTGATCTTGTTACCGAGGGCGTTATTACAATAAACAAGGTTATCGAATACGCAAAGGACGCCCTCGATAAAAACGAAAAGTATGAGCATTGGAGCATAAGCCGCGACGGCGCTTCAATGATATGCCGTCTGTTGTTTGAAGAGGCTACGGACATAAATTTCTATGTCGGGCGCGCGGTAAATCCCGCTCATCAGAACCCGGATTTGCCTATAAATTTCAACATCAAGATGAACCTTGTCGAAGAGCTTTCCGCCTGTCTGAAAAAAATGGGCAAGCGCATAAAGGTAAGTTATTTCTGATATTTTTAGCTAAAAAATCAAAGGCTGTGAAATTTTTCGCAGCCTTTGATTATTGATTGATATTATGTTTATTCGACAGGTTCAAGATACTTGGCGCGCAGGGTGGTTATTTCCTCGTCGGTGATATTCAGCTTTGCTTTGAGAAACTCCAGCATAGAGCCGTTCTCAGATTCGGCAAGGTCAAAAAGCTTTTCCATAAACGGACGTGAAACGCCTGCGAGCGCCGCAACGCCGTCTATTTCGGTTTGGTCGTCGGTAAGCTCGGAGGCGAGGGAAGTCATATACGCGATTGTTTTCGCGTTGAACTTATTTGTAAGGTCGAAGTCCTCCAGTGCGGTTTCCTTGTCCACTCCAAGCAGCGTGAGGATAATCACGGCGCCCACGCCTGTTCTGTCCTTGCCGCTTGTGCAGTGCCAGAGGATCGAACCGTCGTCGTGCTCCAAAAGCATATCAACAAATTTTCGGAAGCCTGCAACGCCCGCTTCGCTGCTGAACATATCGGTGTATATGTTTTCGTCAAGTCCACCGGAACGGTACAGCTCAAGCATATATTCGCCGTAATTGCCGTCGGTAAGGGTGAATACGCCGCTTGAAGAAGCTGCCGCGTTCCCGCTTTCATCAATTATTATAATATGCGTGTTATTTGCACCCTCTATTTCGGGGTCGGGGTTATTTTCAATTTCAAGCGTGGCGCGCATATCGATTATATCCGTGAGATGATATGTGTCTTTTAGCTTTTGAATATCGGCTTCGGATGCGTCGCAGAGCTTTGCGGTTCTCAGCAGAATGTTGTTTTTTACGCGCATTTTTCCGTCCTCGGTAATATATCCTCCGAGCTGACGGGCGTTCGAGAGCTTCTCCATGCCAAGAGTCTGTCCCTCTACCGTAACTGAATTTGCGGGGATACTTTCGGTCTGAGAAATCTCGGGCGCGGGGGCGGATTCGGTTCCCGCGCCGGCGGAATTGCAGCCCGCGAGAAGCGTACAGCAAAGAATTGCTGCGATTGTCTTTTGAAAATTCTTGTTCATGTCTTTTCCTTTCGGTCTATGTTGATTTAAACATATTATATCACACTTACAGCCGAAAAAGCAATACATATTTTTAGCGGACGCCGCGGTCGGGGTTGACTTTTTTGCCGCAGCGCAGTATAATGATTTAAAACAGACAACTTTTAGGTGAAAAAAGCTCTGAAAGAGAAATGTGGGGAGAATATGTGCGATTGTATTATTAAAAAGGTTGAGCGCGCGGATATGAGCGAGCCGTTGGAACTGGTTCGCCGTGTTTTTGACGAATTTGAAGCGCCCGAGTATCCGCAGGAAGGCATTCGGGAGTTTTATAACGCTCTCGGCGATGAGAAATATTTGTCGGAGCTTACGATGTTCTGCGCTTTTTCGGGAGAAAAGCCTGTCGGCGTTATTGCTGTGAGAAGTGGCGGAGCGCACATTGCGTTGTTTTTTGTGGATAAAATGTATCAGCGCCGCGGGATAGGAGGTCGACTGTTCAGAACAGTTCTGAACAACTGTACAGCGGACGAGCTTACGGTAAATTCGTCGCCGTATGCGGTTGAGATATACCGCAGACTGGGTTTTGAGCCGACAGACGGCGAACAAGCTGTGAACGGAATCAGATTTACGCCGATGAAGCGCAAAGTGAAAAAAAATAAAGACAGATTTACCGTTAAATACAACGAGCTTACGGCGGAAGAATTTATCTCGCTCTGGGAATCTGTCTGGGGAGCGGGACCGTCGCCCGAACAGACGGAGCTTGCCATGCGGCACACGCTGTTTCGCGTATCGGTGTACGACGGAGAAAAGCCGATAGCAATGGCGAGAATGCTCGGCGATATGGGACTGAATTATTATATCAAGGATGTTGCGGTTCGTCCCGAATATCAGGGCGCAGGGCTTGGCAGACTGCTGATAAACGAGCTTATGGATTACATTGACAGGAACGGCGTGGACGGAACCGATATTTTTGTTGAGCTATGCGCCGCGCCCGACAAGAAAGCATTTTATGAGAAGTTCGGCTTTTCCGCAAACGACGCGCAAAGGCTGAAGCTTATGCATCGTGTTAATAAAGGGAGATAAAAATGGATTTTTCAAGACTGAATTTCGGAGTTGACGGAGACAGCATAACCGCAGGAGAGCAGTGGTCGCACCATGTTTTTGAGCGGTTGGGAATGGCATCGCATCATAACGTTGCGGTCGGCAGCGCCGTATGGTATAAGCGCACTCTTGCGTGCGGCGAAAGAGCCGTAACAACGCAGGATTACGACGACCCGAATTTTGCGGGAATAAGCGACGGCTGGGAGCCTACCGATGATATTGACGAGCTTCAGAAGCGAATGAATAACTGCGCGGTAGTTCATGTTCAGCGGTTTATTTCGGAAGTGAAAAGCGGGAAATATCCCGTTCCCGACGTTTTTGCTTTTGCAATGGGAACGAATGATACGATCGACTGTCTCGGGGACGCAGAAACCGCACTCGAGGGAAAATCACTCGAAAATAACGATAAGATAAATCTGTTTACCGAGGCGGGCGCGATGCGTTGGTGCTTACAGCGCATAATGGAGGAATATCCGCTCGCGCGCGTGTTTGTGCTTACGCCTATTCAGACGGGAATGCCAGACCATAACGCTAAGATAAGAAAGCAGATCGAGCTCAACTTCCGTCCGATTGCGGGCGCAATGGGTGCGCAGATTGTTGACTGCTTCAATAACTGTGGAATTTGCGAAAAATTTGAAGTTATCGGAGGAAAGGGAAAATACCTGCGCGACGGACTTCACCCCGATTTTCCCGGACAAGCGCTGGAGGGCGCTTTTGCGGCTAAGGAAATCAGAAATAATATGTTTTAATGAACGGTGCGTTCCTTTGCGGGAGCGCACTTTCTATATTTTTCTTGGAAATATCAGGTATCCCTCCTGTACGGAGGCTATCATGGCTGATATGCATAATATGTATTGAGCCGACTGACCGATGTACGGTTCGACAAGCGGAAAAATAAAAAGCAGCAGTCCGACAAGCTTGTTGGCGGGCGTATGAAGCAATACAGGCTTTCGGAAAATTACAAGTCCAATGATGAAGTTTATTATCCGTATTGCCATTATTGTGATTATGAATATGACGCATATATGGCTGATGTTCATAACCGGAAAAATAACAACAAAGCACGCTGAAATAAAGACTATATCCGCAAAACTGTCGAGCTTTTCTCCGAGCTTGCTCTCTGAATGCATTTTTCTGGCGATAAAACCGTCGAGCATATCCGAAACGCCGCAGTAGACGTACAATATAATAAAAATAATGCTGCCGGGCGGCAGAAAAAACAGGCTCAGCGCCGCAGAAATACGACTGAGCGTAATTATATTTGCAGCTTGCTTCATTTTAAACGCCTTTCATTTTTATTTCTATTGATTTTACCATTTGCAAAAGAAATTGTCAGCAAAAATTTTTTTCGGTACTTGACAACACGGAAAAAGTGTACTATAATGTAGGTTGCGGCAATGCCGCGATCTGCTCCGACGGATTTTTCCACGGGAAAGATTATTTTTTTACTGACGCCGAAATTTTATTGAGGTGAAAGGCAGCAAAACAGATATTTATGCGCCTTTACGTCGGTTTTTTACAGCCGGTCGGAAATGCGGGAACGTTAATCGTTTTTGTCATTTTCCGACGAATACGGTAAGGCGCTTTTTTATCGGGAGGGACGGTTCTGATGGATTCGGAAAATCGTGTTGCGGTCGTTGCGATGATGATTGAAAATACCGAAGCGGCTGACAGGATAAACACGCTTCTTCATCAGTACGCTCAGTACGCGATAGGGCGCATGGGCATTCCGTACCGCGAAAAAAATCTGAACGTCATCACGGTTGTGCTGGACGCGCCCGACAACGTTATCTCTGCGCTTTCGGGAAAGCTCGGACGTCTCGGCGGCGTTACCTCAAAGGTTGTCTATTCAAAAAAATAATCGTCCTGTATTCGTTCGGATAGAATGAAAGGATGGAATGACACTATGAAGAAAAAAAGTCTGATTGCAGGGCTTCTTTCTGCGGCTCTGCTGACTGCTTCGGGCTGCGGCAATGCTCCCGCAGAAACAACAACTCCCGCTGAAACTACTACGACAACGGCGGCTGAAACAACTGAAGAAACCACGACCGAGGCTGCTTCCGAAGAAACCTCGGCCGCTCCCGAGGAACAGGAAACCGCAGCACCCGAGCAGGTTAAGGTCGCGGCGCTCAAGGGTCCGACAGCAATGGGTCTTACATGGCTGATGGACAATGCTTCCGAGAGCGGCGTGAACTATGATTTCACTATTGCTGCGGCGGTTGATGAAATTTCACCCATGCTTATTCAGGGCACGACCGACATCGCCTGCGTTCCCGCAAACCTCGCTTCGGTGCTTTACAATAAGACGGAGGGCGGCGTTGAAGTCCTCGCAGTAAATACTCTCGGCGTACTTTATATTGCCGAAAACGGAAATTCCGTAAACAGCATTGAAGATCTGCGCGGTAAGACGATTTACAGCAGCGGAAAGGGTGCTACGCCCGAATTTGCCCTCAACTATCTGCTTAAAGAAAACGGAATCGACCCCGAAAAGGATGTTACGATCGAGTGGAAGACCGAGCACAGCGAATGCCTGTCCGCAATTGTTGCAAACGAAGGCGGAATAGCAATGCTTCCGCAGCCTTTTATCACGACCGCAACAATGAAAAACGACAATATACGCGTAGCGATAGACCTTAACGAGGAATGGGCAAAGCTCGACAACGGCAGCGCGCTTCTCACGGGCGTTGTTGTTGCTCGCAGAGAATTTGTAGAGCAGTATCCCGATACCGTAAACACGTTTTTAAGCGGTTATGCGCAGTCGGTTGATTATGTGAACTCGAATATTGAGGACGCGGCGCAGCTTATAGAAAAGTATGACATTGTACCCGCTGCGGTAGCGCAGAAGGCTCTTCCCGCGTGCAACATTGTCTGCATCACAGGCGAAGAAATGAAGACGAAGCTTTCGGGCTATCTGAACGTTCTTTTTGAGCAGCTGGCAACATCTGTCGGCGGCGCTCTTCCTGCCGACGATTTCTACTATATCGGCTGATGACATAAAACAAAAATGAGCAGGCTCGGGTCACCGGGCTTGTTCTTTTAAAGAGGGAGTGTGAACATGAAAAAAAAGCTGATAACGGTGGCGGGAGTTGCTTTCTGGCTGCTCGTCTGGGAAATTGCAGCGCTTTGCGTCGGAAAAGAAGTGCTGCTTGCGTCGCCTATAAGTGTGATAGCACGGCTTTTTGAGCTTGTTCCCTCCGCTTCTTTCTGGGGAAGCGTTCTGTTTACCGCAGGGCGAGTGCTGCTGGGATTTTTTCTCGGAATGACGGTCGGGGTTGTTCTTGCTGTTGTTTCGGGGAGATTTTCTGCGGTTGAAAGGCTGCTTGCGCCGCTTGTTTCCTGCGTTAAATCAATTCCTGTCGCCTCGTTCACGATTCTTGCGCTGATATGGATTTCCTCTCGAAATCTTTCGGTTCTCGTATCTTTTCTGATAGCCGTGCCGATTGTTTATTCAAATATGCTTGAGGGTTTTCACAGCCTCGACAAAAATCTCAGCGCAATGGCAGATGTATTTCGTATTCCGCCCGTGCGGAGGTTCGTGGGAGTATACCTTTCGCAGCTTATGCCGTATTTTCGCTCGGCGGCGCGGCTTGCAATGGGTCTTTGCTGGAAATCGGGGGTCGCCGCGGAGGTGATCGGCGTTCCGAACGGTTCGCTTGGAGAGGCTCTTTACAGCTCAAAAATATATCTCGAAACCACGGATTTGTTTGCGTGGACGATAGTAGTAATTGCTGCGAGCGGGCTTTGCGAGAAGCTTTTTTTGCTTCTTACCGACTTTGCGGTAAAGCGGATTGAGAGGCTATGATATGGCGCTTGAAGCGGTAAATATCACAAAAAAATACGGTGAAAATACCGTACTCGACGATTTTTCATACAATTTTCCCGATTCGGGCTATACCTGCATAATGGGGCAGTCGGGCTGCGGAAAATCCACGCTCCTGCTTATTTTAATGGGTCTTGTGAAGCCCGATGGCGGAGAAGTCAGGGGTCGTCCCGCAAAAATAAGCGCGGTTTTTCAGGAGGACAGGTTATGCGAGAATCTGACTGTTCTTGCAAATCTTCGGCTTGTGCTCGGAAAAAGCCGGAACGCCGAGCTTTCGGCGGCGCTGTCGGAAATGGGGCTTGACGGCTGCGAAAATCAGCCTGTCCGTGAGCTTAGCGGCGGAATGAAACGTCGGCTTGCACTGCTTCGCGCGCTGTTGGCGGAGTATGACGTTCTGTTTCTCGACGAACCGTTCAAGGGGCTTGATTCCTGTACAAAAGCCCGTGTTATGCAGCTTTGCCGCGATAAAACGGCAGGAAAAACTGTTATACTCGTAACGCACGACAAGGGTGAAGCGGATTTTTTCGGCGGGAATCTGGTTGAATTTGGCGGGGATACCGCTTCGCGCTAGGGCGCACGCGCTTGTTTCCGCTCGGCGGAAACAAGCGTGCAGCGGCGAAGCCGCTGCACGCCGCAGTTTGCTCCGCAAACTGCGGCGCGTGCGCCCGGGTGCGCCGATTTTGCCGGAGTGTGAGGAAGCGGCGGGGAAGCAGTATCGTTACGGTTGCGGCGTTAATCGGGGTGTGAAATAAAATAAAGGGATTGAAAGCCGCGGACTTCGTGCGTAATAGTGCAGAGTCTGCGGCTTTTGTATAAAAGTATTGAATATTCACCTCGAAATGAATATTTTTCAAAACCTATTCCTTTTTCAGACAAAATGTGATATAATCAAAAGGATAGAATTTAAGCACCGTGCCCCGTATCTGTACGCCGTTCTGTCGCTGTGTACAGACTGAAAATGAATGGAGGATTTTTATGGAAAACCAGAGTAAAAAGGTTCTGATTATCGGTTCGGGTCCGATTATTATCGGACAGGCGTGCGAATTTGACTATTCGGGAACTCAGGCGTGTAAGGCGCTTCGCAAGCTCGGCTATAAGATTGTTCTTGTGAACTCAAACCCCGCAACGATCATGACAGACCCGGAAATTGCGGACGTCACCTACATTGAACCGCTTAATGCGGCTCGGCTTGAAGAAATAATCGCAAAAGAACGCCCCGACTGCCTTCTTCCTAATCTCGGCGGTCAGTCCGGACTTAATCTTTGCTCGGAACTTGATAAGCTCGGTATTCTGAAAAAATATAATGTTGAGGTTATCGGCGTGCAGGTTGACGCTATCGAACGCGGTGAGGACAGAATTGAATTTAAAAAGACTATGGACAGTCTTGGAATCAAAATGGCGCGCAGCGAGGTGGCATACACGGTTGATGAAGCGCTTGCCATTGCGGATAAACTCGGCTATCCCGTGGTTCTCCGTCCCGCTTATACAATGGGTGGAACAGGCGGCGGTCTTGTTTATAACACCGAGGAGCTTAAGAGCGTTTGTGCGAGAGGGCTTCAGGCTTCGCTGGTAGGGCAGGTGCTTGTCGAAGAGTCCATTCTCGGCTGGGAGGAACTTGAACTTGAAGTTGTGCGCGACTGCAAGGGCAACATGATAACCGTTTGCTTTATTGAAAATATTGACCCGCTCGGCGTACATACCGGCGACAGTTTCTGCTCCGCGCCCATGCTCACTATTCCCGAAGACGTGCAGAAAGAGTTACAGCGTCAGGCATATAAAATTGTGGACGCTATTCAGGTGATCGGCGGCACAAACGTTCAGTTTGCGCGCAACACCGAGGACGGCAGAATTATTGTTATTGAGATAAACCCGAGAACCTCGCGTTCTTCCGCGCTTGCTTCAAAGGCGACAGGCTTCCCGATTGCGCTTGTTTCGGCAATGCTTGCTACAGGAATGACTCTTGCGGATATTCCCTGCGGAAAATACGGAACGCTTGATAAATATTACCCCGACGGCGATTATATCGTTATCAAATTCGCGAGATGGGCGTTTGAAAAGTTTAAGAACTCCGAGGACAAGCTCGGTACTCAGATGCGGGCGGTCGGCGAGGTAATGAGCATAGGAAAGACGTATAAGGAAGCGTTCCAGAAGGCGATTCGCAGTCTTGAAAGGGGTCGCTACGGACTTGGTTTTGCTAAGGATTTTAACAGTAAGAGCAAGGAAGAACTGATAGATATGCTGCACGTCCCGACTTCGGAACGCCAGTTTATCATGTATGAGGCACTGCGTAAGGGCGCTACCGTTGACGAACTTTTCGAGCTTACAAAAATCAAGCGTTATTTTATTGAGCAGATGAAAGAGCTTGTCGAGGAAGAAAACGCGCTTATCGTAAACAAGGGCGCTGTTCCCGAAGAAAATGCTCTTCGTCGGGCGAAAAAGGACGGTTTCTCGGACAAATATCTTTCTGAGATACTTGGCGTTTCTGAGAGCGACGTCCGTGAAAAGAGAATCGGCTACGGCATTACCGAGGCGTGGGAGGGCGTTCATGTAAGCGGCACAAAGGACGCGGCTTACTACTATTCTTCATACAATATTGAGGATAAGAGCACTGTTTCCGTCGGAAAGCCGAAAATTATGATACTCGGTTCGGGTCCTAACCGTATCGGTCAGGGTATCGAATTTGACTATTGCTGCGTTCATGCGGCAAACGCGCTCCGCGCCCTCGGATTTGAAACAATTATGGTAAACTGCAACCCCGAAACGGTTTCGACTGACTATGACACTTCGGACAAGCTGTATTTCGAGCCGCTTACTCTTGAGGACGTACTTTCAATTCACGAAAAGGAAAAGCCGCTCGGCGTTATTGCCCAGTTCGGCGGTCAGACTCCGCTTAACCTTGCGGCTGACCTTAAAAAAGCGGGCGTGAATATTCTCGGAACAACTCCCGAAACTATCGACTTTGCCGAGGACAGGGATCTGTTCCGCGGAATGATGGAAAAGCTCGGGATACCTATGCCCGAATCGGGAATGGCGGTAACTGTTGACGACGCGCTGAAGATAGCAGAGCGCATCGGATATCCCGTTATGGTACGTCCCTCATATGTTCTTGGCGGACGCGGAATGGAGGTCGTTCACGACGCAGAAAGCCTAAAAATTTATATGAATGCTGCGGTCGGCGTAACTCCCGACAGACCGATTCTTATCGACCGTTTCCTGCACAATGCGCTTGAATGCGAAGCTGACGCGATAAGCGACGGAGAAAACGTATTTGTTCCTGCGGTAATGGAGCATATCGAGCTTGCGGGCATTCATTCGGGCGACTCGGCGTGCATTCTCCCCTCGCTCAACATTTCTCCGGAAAATGTAAAAACAATTAAGGAATATACAAGAAAAATTGCCAAGGCAATGGGCGTTCGCGGACTTATGAATATGCAGTACGCAATCGAGGACGGTAAAGTTTATGTTCTTGAAGCAAATCCGCGTGCTTCAAGAACCGTTCCGCTTGTATCAAAGGTCTGCAATATCAGAATGGTGCAGCTTGCAACGGAAATCATCACCGCGCCGCTTACGGGCAGACCCTCTCCCGTTCCCGCGCTTAAAGAAAAGAAATTCCGCCATTACGGCGTAAAGGAAGCTGTTTTCCCGTTCAATATGTTCCCCGAGGTTGACCCGCTGCTCGGTCCCGAAATGCGTTCTACGGGCGAGGTTCTGGGAATTTCCGATAACTTCGGCGAGGCGTACTACAAGGCGCAGGAGGCTACGCAGACAAAGATTGCGCTTTCGGGAACAGTTCTTATAAGCGTAAACGACAGCGACAAGCCTGAGGTCGTCGAGGTCGCAAAGGGGTTTGCGGATTGCGGGTTCCGCATTATCGCCACAAGCGGAACTTACGACCTCATCACCAAAAACGGCATAAAGGCGGAAAAAATCTGCAAGCTTCAGCAGGGCAGACCAAATATTCTTGACGCGATAACGAACGGAGAGATCGACATTATCATCAACACGCCCGATAATAAAAAGGGCGTTGAGGACGACAGCTATATCAGAAAGAGCGCTATTCGCAAGCGCGTGTTCTACGTTACCACAATGGCAGGCGCAAAGGCGACCGTTGAGGGAATAAAGGCTGTTAAAAACGGTGGAGGAAAGACGGTAAAATCGCTTCAGGAGTTCCACAGCGAAATTGAATAAAAAGCAAAGCGGTCGGGGTAAATCCGATCGCTTTTTCTTTCGTTAGAGCCTGCTGCAAAAGCATAATAAACAGAGCAAGCTTTATTGTTGCTCCTCAAGAACCTCGCCGGAATAAGAATAATAGTTCCCCTTTCCATGCAAAGTGTTCTCATCTACGATTGTATATCCAATATATGAACCGCCGCCGCTGCCGGTTTCAAACGACTCGATTACAAGCATGGCAGTTGAATTTGGCAATATTTTCAAAGTGTATTCTTGGCGTCCGGATGTTTCTTTATAAGCTTCGATAGAGTTGTTGTAATATTCTTCATATGACAAATCTTTTGAATTTATTGTTTTATTTTCTGTAGCTTTTTTATATTCAGCTTTTAATACCGAATCGATATCATAATTAAATAATTCTATATATCCATCAGAGATGAGTATATAACTTTTATCTGAATCGCTTGTATAGTATCCGTCTTTTACCTCGTAAATTTCAGAAGCGGATTTATACTCTTCGGCAGAACTGGTTGAACATCCGGAAATACCAAATATAATTGCCGCCAGTACAAAAATCGTATATGAATTTCTTTTCATAATCATACTCCCCTCCCGGTTGAATAATATTGTTTAACTCACTTTATTAAAAGTATACCGCATGATGTATAATATGTCAATTATTGCATTGTATAAAAAATAATTTCCAAATTGTCGATTACTGCCTCGTGGCATAACTTTTATATGGATATTGCCGCAAGTCTGATTGCTTTTTGGGATCGGGGAAATGGGGCGCGCGCGCCGCGAAACGCTTTGCGTTTCGCGGCTTGGCGGCGCATTCTGCCGCAGGCAGAATGCGCGCGTGCGCCCCGTGTGGGAGCGAAAAAAGTGCGGACGGGCGGCGTTTCGGAAAGTGGGGGAGGATACGGAGATTGAGAAAGCCGCCGTTTGGGCTTATGCCTCGCGTTTGGTTTTTATCGCCTTTATCACCGTTTCGATCGTGTCGAGCGCAAGTGCCAAAGCTATCACAGCAAGCCAGAATTGAGAAAAGTTATCAAAAATGGGGAGAACAACGCCGACTGCATCCTCGGAAAGCGTACCTGTTATAAATGCGGTGAAATCCGTGCTGAATAAACGAGGTCTTATCCAGCAAACCGCCGCAAGCAAGGCGATAAGGTTCGTTCCGATAGTAGAAACAAGCACGAGCGTGCTGTATCTGCGTTCGTACAGCTTTACCGCGTCGCGCGCGATCCCCGCCGCCGCAAAAACAAGAATGAATGGCGCAAGCTCTCTTAAAGCGGTTGTGTTGAAAATTGGGATATACTCCGTGACATCGCCGTCAAAATGAATTACGCTGAATATGGTAGGGCAGAGCAGGAAAATCGCCGTAATAACAATGCAGAATGAGATGCTTACAATACATTCGGCAGGGTGAATTGCCAGCGTTTTTTTGGGAACGGGCGGAAGTTCATCAAGGTTTCCCGTTTTGTCGAGTTTTACACCTTTTATCTGGAAAATCGCAAAAATAATTGTCACATAGGCGAAAGCCGACAAAAGCACGGTAAATATCGCGTAGATTTCCTGCATTATTTCAGCCAAGGCCGCTGCACCGTCAGGAAAACCATTTACTAAGTTTTTCAGCAAGAAAGCCAGAAGCATTCCACAGCCTGCGCAAATCAGTGCGATTTTTAAAACCATTTTATAAGTAGTGAAGTACGGCGGACCGATAAGGCAGTTCTTTTCGTCGGGATTATACTTTTCGGCAAGCTCCTGCGGCGTTCCCAACTCGGTGAGAACTATCCGCACGTCTTTTTCGGTCGGAGTTTCATCTCCGCAGCGTTCGGTAAGCATATCGTCGATAAGCGTACGAAGCTCGTCAGCTACGTCCTTGCGGGATTTCGACGGCAGCCGCTTGGTCGCTGCGTAAATATAACGTTCGATAAGTTCGTTGTTTTCCATGTTATTTCTCTCCTTCTATAAGTCTGTTTACATTTGCGGAAAAAATTTTCCATTGTTCGGTTGTTTTTTGCAGGACGATTTCGCCGTCGGACGTAATTTTGTAGTATTTGCGCGGCTTGGATTCACTCGTTTCCCACTCGCTTGCAAGCAGTCCTTGTGATTCCAGTCTGCGCATGAGAGGGTAGAGGGTATTTGCTTCAATCGTAATTCCGCATTCCTGTAAATCTTTTACAAGATTGTAGCCGTACTTCGGGGTTTTGAGCTGACTTAACACCAGAAGTATCAGCGTTCCCCGCCGAAGCTCCTGCACAAGTCCCGAAACTATTTCGTCGTGATTCATATTCTCTCCTTTCACAATTGAATCATATCGTTCGATTTATGTTACTGTAATTGATATTATACTGTATATCACACAATATGTCAATTGTCACATTGCACAAAAAATAGCCTCTGAATTGTAAAACACGGCATTTTTGATATACATTTTTATGCTTTAGAGAATGTCATTTGTCGGAATAATGCAAAAAAATCTTAAAAACTATTGCATATTTTCGTAAAATATGATACAATGTAAACGATTAAACAGCGCAAGCTGAAAAAATAAGGAGGATAATTCCAATGAACAATATGCCCAAGGTTAAAATCGGCGTAGTTGCGGTTTCACGCGACTGCTTCCCCGAATCACTATCTGTTACAAGACGTGAGAATCTTATGAAAGCGTACCTTGAAAAGTACGACGCTGCCGAGATTTACGAATGTCCCGTATGTATTGTTGAAAGCGAGATCCACATGGTTCAGGCTCTTGAGGACATCAAGAAAGCCGGCTGCAACGCGCTTTGCGTGTACCTCGGAAACTTCGGACCCGAGATTGCCGAAACTCTGCTTGCAAAGCACTTTGACGGACCTGTTATGTTCTGCGCGGCTGCCGAGGAGAACAGCGAAACAAGCCTTATCGGCGGCAGAGGCGACGCTTACTGCGGTATGCTTAACGCAAGCTATAACCTGAAGCTGCGCAATATCAAGGCTTACATACCCGAATATCCCGTAGGAACAGCGGACGAATGCGCCGATATGATTCACGAATTTGTCCCCGTAGCAAAGGCTCTTATCGGTCTTTCCGACCTGAAGATAATCAGCTTCGGTCCTCGTCCTCTCAACTTCCTTGCGTGCAACGCGCCTATTAAGCAGCTTTACAACCTTGGCGTTGAAATTGAGGAAAACTCCGAACTCGACCTGTTTGAAGCGTTTAAGAAGCACGAGGGCGACCCCCGTATCCCCGATGTTGTAAAGGACATGGAACAGGAGCTGGGCGCAGGCAACTTAAAGCCCACAATTCTTCCGAAGCTTGCTCAGTATGAGCTTACGCTGCTCGACTGGATCGAACAGCACAAGGGATATCGCAAGTATGTCGCTATCGCAGGCAAGTGCTGGCCCGCGTTCCAGACTCAGTTTGGCTTTGTTCCTTGCTATGTAAACAGCCGTCTTACGGGCAGAGGAATCCCTGTTTCCTGCGAAGTTGATATTTACGGCGCACTCAGCGAATTTATCGGAACTTGCGTTTCCGACGACGCTGTAACGCTTCTCGACATCAACAATACCGTTCCTCAGGATATGTACAAGGAATCTATCGAGGGCAAGTTCCCCTACACGCTTCAGGATACGTTTATGGGCTTCCACTGCGGAAATACCACATCAAAGAAGCTCAGCGCCTGCTCGATGAAATATCAGATGATTATGGCGAGAGCGCTTCCCGAGGAGGTTACACAGGGTACCCTCGAGGGCGACATCATTCCCGGCGACATCACATTCTTCCGTTTGCAGAGTACTGCCGACTCACAGATCCGCGCATACATTGCGCAGGGCGAGGTTCTTCCCGTTGCAACGAAGTCGTTCGGTTCTATCGGAATTTTCGCAATTCCTGAGATGGGCAGATTCTATCGTCACGTTCTTATCGAGGGCAACTTCCCGCACCACGGTGCAGTTGCGTTCGGACACTTCGGAAAGGCTCTGTATAACGTATTCCGTTACCTCGGCGTTGAGGAAATCGGCTTTAATCAGCCCAAGGGTATGATGTACAAGACAGAAAATCCTTTCTGCTGATAAAAAACAGCGACCGATATCGGCTAAGTCCGGTATCGGTCTTTTTATTTAATCTGACCGCGCAATTGAATGCAACGATCATGCCATTTTTTAAATATAACCTCAGATATATTGACAAAAACATAGAAATAAAGTATACTATTATTTATGGCAGAAAAAGGAGAATTTTGCCGAAAAGGGAATGCGTCCGTCAAATTTATACTCAGCACCAATTAAAAACTATACAAAAAATCGAGTATAATCTTGCATATAGGGGCTATACGAAGATTTGTGTCTATAGTTTTATTGGTGATTAGTATTAAGCGGCATTTTGCACGGCACATAACATAATTTATATTTATTTCAGAGGCTGATCTAATGAAAAACTTTAAGGGCAGCATAATGTTGCTGATAACGTCGCTTATATGGGGAACCGCTTTTGTGGCGCAAAGCGAGGGCATGAACTATGTTGAACCGTTTACATACAATGCCTTGCGGACGCTCCTCGGAGGAGCAATTTTGATTCCTGTGATTTTGCTTGTTCGCTTTTTGGACAGGCGCGGCGGCAGGGAGATAAAGTATTCGCTTAAAAACACAATTATCGGGGGGATATGCTGCGGAGTTGTTCTTTTTGCGGCAAGCTCGTTCCAGCAATTCGGAATAGCTCATACTACGGCGGGGAAGGCAGGATTTGTAACGGCTCTGTATATCGTTATCGTCCCGATTATAGGGATATTTCTTCACAAGAAAATGCCGCTCAGAATGTGGGCGTTTATCGCGATCGCTCTGGTTGGATTCTGGCTGCTTTGCATAAGCGAGAATTTCAGCGTTTCTATGGGAGATATGCTTGTCTTTGTCGGAGCGGTGTTCTTTGCGATCCATATAACGGTCATAGATTATTTCAACAAAAGAGGAACAGACGGCGTTCTTATGTCGTGCATACAGTTTTTTACGGCGGGACTGATTATGCTTATCTGTATGTTCATCTTTGAAAAGCCTGTTATTGCCGATATTGCCGAGGCGCGCATAACGATTCTCTATGCAGGTATCATGTCGTGCGGCGTTGCATATACGCTTCAGATACTCGGACAGAAACACACAAATCCGACGCTTGCTACCCTGCTTATGAGCCTTGAATCGGTTTTTGCGGCGCTTTCGGGCTGGCTGCTTCTTAATGAGAAGCTAAGTATAAAGGAACTATTCGGCTGCGTACTTATTTTTACGGCAGTGATACTTGCGCAGCTGATTGGCACGGATAAACCCCAAGAAATTGAAACGAACGGAGAAAAGAAATGAAAAAGTATCTCAGCAAAATCATTTTTGCGGCTATCATAATTGCATTTTTGATATGCTGCATAATTGCCGCGCCGATTTCAGAAGCGGTCGGCTCGCTTTGGTCGCTTTTGCCGCCAATCGCAGCAATCGGACTGGCGCTTATCACAAAGGAAGTTTATTCCTCGCTCTTTATCGGATGTCTGACGGGCGCGGTTATTTATGCCGCTTCAGCGTCGGCGGGAATCGAAGGTGTTTTCACCACCGTTGTCCACGACGGACTTATCGCTAACCTTGCGGATTCCTACAACGTCGGTATCCTCATATTCCTTGTTGTACTCGGAGCTATCGTTGCGCTTATGAACAAAGCGGGCGGAAGCAGAGCGTATGGCGAATGGGCTGCAAAGCATATCAAAACGCGCGTCGGTGCGTGTATGGCGTCGTTTGTCCTCGGTGTGCTTATTTTTGTGGACGACTATTTTAACTGCCTTACAGTCGGTTCGGTTATGCGCCCCGTAACGGACAAGCACAATGTTTCGCGTTCAAAGCTCGCATACATTATTGACGCAACTGCCGCGCCGATTTGTATTATCGCTCCCGTTTCGTCGTGGGCAGCCGCAGTAAGCGGAACTGTCGAGGGCGTAAACGGTATCCAGCTTTTCATAAACACTATCCCGTATAATCTTTATGCGCTTCTTACAATTCTGATGGTTATTTTCATCTCGCTTACTGGCGTTGATTTCGGTCCTATGAGATTGCATGAGATGAATGCCGCTAAGGGCGACCTCTTTACGACACGCAACACTGTTTATGATAAGGAAGATGATATCGGCAACTCGAAGGGCAAGGTCATTGACCTCATTATCCCCGTAATAATCCTGATTATCTGCTGTGTTACGGGCATGATCTACAGCGGCGGATTTTTCAGCGGAGAGAATTTCGTAGACGCTTTTGCGAACTGCGACGCTTCGTACGGACTTTCCCTCGGTTCTATAATTTCGCTTCTGTTAATAGTGATTTACTTCCTTTTCAGACGCGTGCTTACGTTCACGGAGTGTATGAATGCGATCCCTGCGGGATTTAAGCAGATGGTTCCCGCAATTCTTATCCTTACGTTTGCGTGGACTTTAAAGACCATGACAGGTTTGCTTGAAGCGGGCGCGTTTGTTTCGGGAATTGTTGAGAGTGCTTCTGCTATAAAAATTCTTCTCCCGTGCATACTCTTCGTTGTCGCTGTCGGACTTTCCTTTGCGACAGGCACATCATGGGGAACTTTCGGTATCCTTATCCCGATCGTTACGGGCATTTTCCAGTCAGAGCTTGCGGGCATTTCAGACGCAGGTCAAATTCCGTCGATGATCATTATCTGCATTTCCGCTTGCCTTGCGGGCGCGGTGTGCGGCGATCACTGTTCGCCTATATCGGATACGACGATCATGGCTTCAACAGGCGCACAGTGTGACCATGTAAACCACGTTTCAACTCAGCTTCCGTATGCTTTTACGGTTGCGGGCGTCTGCATGGTAGGCTATCTCCTTTCGGGATTTGTGCAGAACGTATTTGTGGTTCTCGGATTCTCTATCGCACTTATGCTTGCAGTTCTGCTTGTTATCAGAGCGGTTGAAAAGAAAAAATCAAAGGCATAAAATATAATTTTGAAAACCTCCCGAATAGCTTAATTAAGCCGTTCGGGAGTTTTTTTGTCTAGTCGGCGACGTCCGATTCCAATAAATTTGCCCCGTCCCGATTTGCGCTGTTAGTGCGAGTCGGGACGGGGCTGTTTTATGTGTTTGTGATAAACGTTACGCTAGATTTGTTCAGCGCGCTGTAATCTGTCTGAGTATTGCTGAAGCGTCCGGCGCATTTACTATGCCGTCGCCGTTGAAATCCCTCATGAGCGGATTTTCCGCATCGGTAATTTTCACTATATCCTTTAAAATCGCCGAAGCGTCAAGCGCGTTCAGAACACCGTCGTTATTCGCGTCGCCGACAATGTCGCTGAAATCGCAGACCATAACGACATATTTACCGGAGCTGTTCATTTCCGGAATCAGGGCAGAGCCGTTTTCGCTTATTCTAACGCAGTTTTGGAATACAGGCTTGTTATTGACAAGCTTATAGATATTCGCGAATTTAGCCGAATATTCCTTGCTGAAAGTGAGCTTTAAGTCGGCGGGAACTCCTGTTCCGCTTATTATAAGGTTGCTGCCGAGCGTTCCGCGAAGCGCGCTCACTTTGATATTTCCTGTAAGAACGGCGAGATTCACCTAGGAAGCGGAAGATATTTTTGCACCGTCAATTATCCAGCTCTTTGTGCTGTCTATAACAAATTCAGCCTTGATTTTTGAATTAGCTAAAGCCTTGATAACGTTCACGGGAACGGTAGTGAGTCCGTTCATTGAAATGATAACAGAATCATCATAAGTGGTATTAAAGCGCTCTATGATTTCCGACCAATTCTTTGTGCTGCCGTTAATCGAGGGAAGAGTTTGAGTCGGGCTATTGGGTCTTGACGGTTCATAGCTGCCGTTTCGGGCAAATTCAACGCTAAGAACGCAGTCATTTGTGACGGTAAAGGAATATGTTCCGTCGGTTACATTCTGCGTTACTCCGTCCAGTTTCACGGAAGCTATTCTGTATCCCGCATACGGGGTGATGTTGAATGTCGCCTGCGTTCCTTTCAGAACCTGTGCGCTTGTGGGGTCAACGGTTCCGCCGCTGCCGCAGATGACCGTAACCGTTTTGAGAAGATTTTCTGTTTCAACCGCAAACGTTGTATTCTCGTTTATGGTGAAGGTGTATTTGTTATCGTTTGTGAGGGCAATTTCGCTGCCGTTGAGTAAAACGGATTTTACAGCCCAGTTGTTTTCGGTGAATACCATGACAGTTACCTGCGTGCCTGCCTCATAAACAGGACCTGCGGGGGCGACGGCATAGTTTCCGTGAGATATTTGCGGAACGGTAAGCGTGTAAAAGAGGGAAGCTTGTTCAAATACAACGTTCAGCGTTATATCCTCGGTCACGTTGCTTATTGTGAGCTTGCCGTTTGCGCCAACCTGCGATTTTACGTCCACGCCGTTAAGCGTTACGGACTTTATGCTCCAGCCGTTTGCAGGTGTTATCGTAAAGTCAACGTTGCCGTCCTTTCTTACGGTATCAGCGGAGCTTGTTGCCGTACCCTCGCCCGTCTTATTGACGGTAACTGTCTTTATGAGATACTCTATCTCAACATAAAACGTGCTGTTCTCGGTAATGGTGAAGGTGTACTTATTGACTGCGGTGAGCGTAAGCTCCGTGCCGTTGAGCTTTACAGACGTTATCGCCCAGTAAGGCTCGGGGACGAACGATACCGTAAGCTCTGTACCCTCCGTGTAGCCATCGGACTGATTAAACGTACCATTGACGTCATAGTACAGGTTGTCGAAATCGTCGCACTCTACATCTAACTTGAAGGTTTCAAGCGGTGCAAACTCTACGTTGAGCGTGTCGTCGGATGTGATGCCCGCAAGGGTAAGAGTGCCGCCAACGTACTTGTCAAACTGGTCGGCGAAGTCCTCGCCGTTGTAGGTTATACTGGTTATCTTGCTGCCATAAGCAGGGATAATATCAAAGGCTATGCTGCCGCCGCTTACCACTCGGTCGCTGGTATATCCATTAGCAAGTGTCACGCTGCCGACGCCGCTGCCCGTGATGTTGACACCTACGGTGTAATACCTGTCAAAAATCACCGTTATGGGAACATCGTCGCTGCCCAGCACATATTCATTCAGATAAAGCGTGATGGCGTTGTCCTTGCCGCCCACAAAATCTTCGGTGAACTCTGCGGTAATAGTGCCGTCGCTCAATGCGATCGAGGTCACGCCGCTGGGTGTTCTTCTGGAACTCATCAAGAGCGCCACTGGCGCCGCTCAGGATAAAGCAGCCGCTTCCGCCGCTTATAGTCAGGTAATTGTTAAGTATGTTCCATGTGTTCTCGCCCACAACTACAGGCAAATGAACCGTGGTATCGGCTACATCAAACCTCTCGGTTGCGATCGTAAGGGGTCTTGTTTTATCTGTGCAGCTTACCGGCCCCCGCTCGCAATAATAACCTTTCTCGCACTGTTCATTATAATCTTCAATAGATATATCCGCGCAAGAGAAGCAGGATACGTTATCAACATTTGTAGCCCTTGCCGACAAGAAAGTGTCACCGTCAAAGACGTATTCCTGCGCCTGTGCGATCAATGTAGAAGTGCCGCTAAGGTGCATTGCGGTCGCACGTGCAGCATTGCCCGAAGTTGTGTTGAGGTTTTTAAGCGTAACGATCGCTTCGTGGATAATAAAATCGGATTCTGCATATACTGCGTAATTCTCGTACTTTGAACCCTCAACAGAGATGTCGACCGTAACTCCGTCTATTGTAAGGTCGCCGCCTGTCACCTTTATAGCAGACGTATCCGCGCCGTTCTCGGCCGCCTTAATGATAAGATAACCCGACGTATCGTCGTCACGGGTCATGGTAATGTCGCCGGCCCTCGCACAGAATGCCGTTGCCCTGCGTGATCAGGGTGTTGTTATACCCCCTAAGGATTATCGTTGAGCCTGCGGGCAGCTTTATGGGGTGGTCGCACATTCCGTTAAAGCCGTTGAGCACAAGGGTGTATCGGTCGTAGCCTGCCTTGTTATCAGCTGTGCCGTACCACCGCCATGTCGCAGCGTCGGTGACGTTGGTATCCTTGCCCGTGAAGTTCGTTGTTTCGTCCTCACTGTTCTTATAGCTCCATGCGCCTGCGCCTGTGGTGAAGTCCATCATGGGCGTATCGCCTGCGGAAGTAAGCGCGATGGGGAATTCGCACGTCGTGCCGTTGGTGTTTTGTATGCGTACCGTATAGTCCCCGGGAATAACTGCACTATTAAGAACCATTGTAATCAGAATGCGTTTGCTGTTGCCGCCGACGTTTTCATACACAAACGCAACGTCCTAAGAGGTCTGCCCGTAGGGTGTGATAAGGCTTGCCGTAAGGTCTTTTGCGGGACTGCCGATATCACAGCTTGAGCTTATTACAAACTGCGCACTGCGTGCCGAATCCTCCGCCGCAGCGCTCAATGTGGTGGTGCTTGATACAGTATCGCCGTTATCGTCTACATACTTGTCGTCGTCAAGGCGCGGCTGCAGCTCTTTGCCGTATGCTCCGAAACTTTGAGCCTTGTGTCGGTAGTGGTTTTGAACTCGCTGCCGATATCTTCCGCGTAATAGAACGTGTGCGTAGGGATATACCAATCGCTGCTGTTATAAATATTGCAGCCCGCTTTGCTATACGCCGCTATTTTAGAATTTGCGCCAAGTCCGAGCAGCGGAGCGCTGTTAACGCTGCCGCTCTCAGAGGAATAAGAAGTAAGGCTGCCGTCAATTGCGCCGTCTATAGAAACATTTGAGGTCTTATTGAGAATCGTCATATTGGCAGTTTCGTCCAACGTTAATTTCAGGAACGAGTCGTCGCTGCAGTTTGAGAAAACATAAGCTCCGTCTTCTACTTCGCTGAGACCTTTAACCTCCACCGAAGCATCTTCTGCAACAAGCACAGAACCCGTGCCTGTTAAAGAGCCATTAAGGAGGTTTATGTCGTTTGCCGCTACAACGGTATTGTTAGCGCCGAATGTTGCATCTTTAAGACTGATACCTTTTCCGCCGCTTGAAACTATTGTAGCGTTGTTTGCAGTTATCGCGTTATAGCCGCCTGTACCGCTTGCGGAAAGGGCATAATTGCTGCTGCCGCTCGGCGCGTCAATATATACGCCGCCGCTGAGAGAGCCATTTTCGCCTATTTCAATGCTGCCTTTGCAGTATAATCCGCAAGCACTTTTGCCGAGCGTACCAACGGTATTGTTGGTCGCTGTTATTACCCTAGAGCAGTATACAGACCTGCCGTCGGTGCGCAAACCATCATTAGGCTGTGTCATGCTTTGGCTGGCGTAAACGCTGCCTTTTGTATTCGATGTATCATAGATAAGAACAAAGTCAAGCCTTGCATCATCTATAACCGTGACCGTGCCTTCTATCTTTCCCATTATGTCAATAACGCAGCTCTGGAAATTTATTACGCCATTAGCAGCCACATCGTTCACCTTAAGGTAACCGCCCTCAACATTAGCGTTACCGGTAACGCTTCCGATGTCAAGATAACCCTTGTACATGAAAACCGTTCCTGCCGCAGCGTTCGGCGCGCTTATGTAACCGCCGTTCATATTAAGGCTGTTACCAGAGCCGACAAGGTTGGCGGCGGTGGATTCAATGTAACCGCTGTTCATGGTAACGGTTGAGCCAAAGGGGCAATTCATCTTCAGAATGCCCGAGCCGCTTATGAAAACTATGTTGTTACCTATGTCCGCAAACGCTGCGTCCGAGCTTACCTCGTTATAGCCGATAAGCTCAATAGCTATAGGACGATTGCCGCTGTAGGTAACCACGTTTTCAGCGCCCGCGTCAATTTTAGCGCCGTAGAGGGTAAGCGTGCCCTTGCCGTCCCACGCCCAGCCGTTGCCGTAGCGCGCCGTGCCGTCAACCAGCGTGCCTATGGTGTTGGGGTCGTCTTCGGCGTGAACCGAGAGAGCCGTGAACGGCACAAATCCCAGTATTATGAATGCCGACAAAAGCATACACAACACTCTTTTAGACTTATTTTCCGTGCATTTTTCATGTTTTTTCCTCCCGAATAATGCATTATTTTTTGTTTTTGGAAGGTGTATACGCACTTAGCACAAGTATATCATTTATTACATTTTTTGTCAAGAATTACAGCATTTTACAAGTGTATATTCTGCGCAAAAATCCGCCTGCGGTATTGCCCGCAAGCGGATTTATCACATATTTATACCAAGCGTCGAGTAATATCTGAACAGCAGTATAAGCGCCAACGCAAAATCAAAGCCGACTGTAACGATAAGATACGGTATGCGCATTTTCCGTGTTTTTATCAGAATAATGCTGCTTATTCCTATCCAGATACACGAAGCGGCAAGCGAGGCGAGGATAAGAACCATAGGCAGGAGCAGGGAAAAGCTGTATTTAAAAAATTCCTGCACAATATATGTCACCGCACCGACGGTCAGCGGCAGAACCAACAGCGGCAGAACCGCAAATCCCCAGTTTTTGCGTTTCGCGCGAAAACAGCTGAAACTGAGAATACCTATAATAATTGCAATGACCAGACATTCACCCGACATAGGCTGTTCCTTTCTGCGATCACGGAATGTATTTCTGAATTACTTCCTTTGCTTTTTCATTGTCGCTTGTAATAAGGTAGTAGACGTATTTTCCGCTGACAATTGCGCTTGCGTTTTCAAATTTGTACATTTCATCGGGGGTATACGAGCTGAACGTATCGGACTGCCGCTGAATATGCTTGGAAACAGCGTCCGCGCCGCTTTCTGCGTCGGCTTCGGCAGCAAATTCAAACACGCCGATTTCATCGGGATACGCGCCGGAAGCGCAGAGATAAAATGAAGCGTCAGTGATTTTTTCAACGTCCATTCCCGCAAAATAATCGGGAATATCGTCCTTTGTCTTTTCGACCGCCGAGTTTATCGGAACTTCCTTGAGCACATCCGCAGTAATTTCTGAGGCGGAAGCGGTTATCGTCTGAACGCTTTCCTCCGTGCTTGATGCAGTTGTCTGCGCGGGTGAATTTCCGCAGGCGGACGCGCAAAGACACGCTGCCGCCAAAATTGCCGTTAAAATTCTTTTTTTCATTTTTATTGTCCTTTCATCAGCCCTGAATTTTCTTTTCGATAAAGCTGAGCATTTTTTTGTATGCTGTTCCGAGGAAATGCAGACCGTCTGCCTCCGCATATTTATCGGAGAAATAACCTGTGCTGTCCTGAAGCTCGGAGCATAAGTCGAGATAAACAACGCCGATTTCGTCAGCGAGGTCTTTAAGCAGCTTGTTATAGCCGTTTACCATAACCATCGTTTCCTGTCCCTGTGAGTCGTGCTCCTTTGTTACGGGAGGAATTGAGATTATGTAGATATAACTGTCGGGGGAAGCTTTCTGAAGCTCTTCAATAAGCGCCTTTGTCTGCTGCGCCATATAGGTATTGCCCATATAGGCAAGACCGTTAGAGCCGAGCATAATGTAAATACGCTTAGGTTTGATGCGCTCCGCCTTTGCGATGACGGTTTCATCGTCAATTGTGTCCGTCAGCGCTGTTTCAGGGTTAAGACCGATTTTAGCAAAAACCTGTTCCGCACTGAAATATCCGTAATTGAACAGTCCCGTAGCGATCGAATCACCGATAAACAGGTCGTTCGCGAAAAATTCGTCGTCATATATATCCGCTTCGATCGCAACGATCGTATCGTCTGCCGTCGTTTCCTCGGTTTCATCTGTTATTTCAAAATCCGCAGATGTTTCGGGAGTTGTTGTGGTCGTGGTTTCGGGAATAAGCGTTGTGATTGCGGTCGTGGTAAGCTCCGCGGTCGTCTGCGATTCCTGTCCGAGGTTTGAAACGTTGGTTTGTTCAAGCTTTCCGCTCATGTAAAGGTATATCAGAACGCAGAGCGTTATAATAACGCCTACAATCAGAACGTTCAGGATAACTATCGCTATTCCTATTCCGTCGTGTTTTTTTCTTGCCATTTTATCGTGCCTTTCTTTGGGTAATCGGAAATCCGTGTCTTTTTATTATACTATAAATCGGCGGTAATATCAAGAGGTTTCGGCAAATTTTTCAATATATGTGTTTTACCCGCTTTGTACGCATCATTTACTCCGCAGTACTTGAAAATCAATTTAAAAAGGTGTATAATAATACAGAACATAAACAGAGTGAAAGGAAAAAACATGAAATACATTTACAGAACTAAGATAATCGACCTGCTCATGTCCGCAAAAAAGGACGGAATGACAGAGGGAAAACTTCTCTCGGAACTGGGAGTATCGAAAAAGGATAAGAAACGTGTTCTCGGCGTTATTGAAGCGCTGGTGCGCGACGGTATTGTTATACGTTCAAAGGGCAGCCTTAAGTTAAAGGGCGCGAAGAACTATTTCGAGGGAACGGTTGTGAAAGTGGCGCGTTCTCACGGTTTTATACGCAACGACAAAAAGGAAGAGGATCTGTTTGTACGCGGACGCGACCTGCACGGAGCGATTACGGGAGATAAGGTTCTCGCGCGCGTTATTGAATTTAAGGACGAAACTCATCATTCCGACACTGCCGACGTTATCCTTATCCGCGAAGAAACCGAGGATATTCTTACGGGAACTATCGTGGAAGTAAACGGCGGTATGCGCCTGCGTCCCGACAGCTTTGCTGCCGACCCGCTCAGAATCATTCAGCGCGGCGGCAACGAGATACACGTCGGGGACAAGGTGAAATTCAGGATACACGACCGTGCCGAGCATCACAGCGACATAACCGTTGATATTGTTTCGGTTTACGGAAATTCCGATTTTGCGAGAGTTTCGGTTGACGCATACCTTGAGGAAAAGGCTGTTTCGTTGGTATTTCCCGATGAAGCTATCGAGGAAGCGGAGAAAATTGAGCGCAGCGGAATAAAGGCAAAGGAAATCTCATCGCGCGAGGATCTGCGCGGGCTGCCGATCTTCACTATCGACGGCGCTGACACGAAAGACATTGACGACGCGATAAGCATTGCCAAAACGGACAAGGGCTACGAACTCGGCGTGCATATCGCCGACGTGTCGTATTATGTAAAAAAGGGCGGTGCGCTCGACAAGGAAGCCTTTCGCCGCGGCACAAGCATTTATATCGCCGACCGTGTTATCCCCATGCTCCCGAAGCAGCTCTCAAACGGAATTTGCTCGCTTAACCCGGGCGTTGAACGGCTCGCGTTTTCCTGTCTTATGCAGCTCGATAATTCAGGTATGATAAAGAACTTCCGTTTCGCAAAGACGGTTATCCGTTCGCGCGTTCAGGGCGTTTACTCCGAAGTGAACAAGATACTTGACGGTTCGGCAGATAAAAAAATAAGGGAAAAATATTCCGAGGTAATGGGCTGTATACCCGTGATGAACGAGCTTGCGGACATTCTTGTGAAGAACCGCATCGCGCGCGGCGCTCCCGAAATCGACTCCCGCGAAAGCAAGATAATCTGCGACGAAAACGGCGTCTGCGTTGATATAAAGGAACGCGCGCGCGGTATTTCCGAGGGAATAATCGAAGAATTTATGCTCTGTGCAAACAACTGCGCCGCAAAGCTCGCAATGGAAAAGGAATTTCCGTTCGTTTACCGCGTGCACGAAGCGCCTGACGCGGATAAGCTGCTTCAGCTTCAGCAGACTTTGGTAAATCTGGGCGAAAATCCGCTCGGTATAAACGAAAAAAGCACGGCGCGCGACCTTGCGGATATACTTCGCAGCACAAAGGACAGCCCGCGCGCGGCGGTTATCAGCAATCTTGTCCTGCGCTCAATGATGAAGGCAAAATACAGCGAAGAACCGCTCGGACATTTCGGCCTTGTAATGAAAGAATACAGCCACTTTACGTCGCCTATCCGCCGTTATGCTGACTTTTCGATACACCGCATTCTTAGCGACTATATCGCGGGGCTTGAGAAGGAGAAGCTGACGCGCAAATACCGCAAATTCGCCCACGAAAGCGCTTATCGCGCAAGCACGACCGAGCTTATAGCCGTTGCCGCAGAGCGCGACTGCGATAAATTCTATATGGCTGAATATATGCGCGGGCACGTCGGCGAGGAGTTCGACGGATATATTTCGGGCGTTATCGGCACGGGATTTTTTGTCGAACTTGAAAACACTGTCGATGGTAAGGTCGATACTCTTTCGCTTCCACAGGGCGTTTATGAGATCCGCGACAATGTTGCGCTCGCTGAAACGCTTACTAATACGCTTTACACGATGGGCGACCGCGTCCGTATAAAGTGCGTGAGAGCCGACGTTGCGGCAGGGCTTGTTGATTTTATTCTTGTCGAGAAATATCCCGAACAGGCTGCAAAATGATCCTTATACTAAGCACCAATAAAATCATAGATAAAAATTCCGGTATAATCCATACATACAAAGATTACACTCGATTTTTTGTATAGTTTTTAACTGGTGCTGAGTATTATTAACAAAACGAAAACGGACTGCAAAGCGCAGTCCGTTTTGTTTTTCAGGCATTTCAGCCGGTTTTGGTATCAGAACCGTCAAATCCAAGCATAAACATATCGTGGAAGTCGGTCATGTCCATGCGGGTAACTGTTCGTGTAAGCCCACCGGATACATATATCCTTCCGCATTCTTCGCAGGTGTCCGTCTTAATCTGAACCGTCTGCGAAACAACACGCTTGCCCTCGTTGTCCGCTTTCATGCGCTCCCTGCGAACGTGCTCCATTTCGTGTCCTCTGACGCGATAAGAAGCCTGAGCGGGCGACATTTTTGTGGCGGACTGGAATGAAACGGCGGAATCTTCGGAATCGTCCTGATAGCGCCGATTGCGACAGGTTTCGCACTGGCACAGCGGACAATCCTTATCAAATCCGTCCTGCTTATTTTTCAAGTGTTCATCGGTCTTTTCGGCTTTATCGGTAAAAGGCTGATTTTCGTCTTTTTTCTCCGTTTTTGCCGCGCCGATTGGTAAATGCTCTTCCTTAAGCGTTCCGTCGAGGTTATATCGGCTTTCTGCCGCTGCGACGGTCTGTTCATCCCTGAGGTCTGATTTTACGGCGCCTTCTGACGCCTTGAGATATGAATTTGCCGCATTCTGATAGGCTGAAATACCCGGTGCATTGATGCTGCCGAGTGCCATTCATATCCCTCCTGTAAATTTTTACAAAGCACAAATCCGGTTAAAATCCATTAACCTATATTAAATATATCAATATTGAGCCGTTTTGTCAAGTAATTTTGAAAATTTTGTGAATTTTTTTGCATTTGTGCAGCGCGTCGGCAATATTGCGCCGCAGGCTGAACAAAAAGTAACAAAATTTTTTCGCACGCATAATCTAAAACAACGGCAAATGCCGTATTATACGGAAAGGAAGGCAGATTATGAATCAGTGCAGTAATGAAATGAAATGCTCCTGCGAGCCGGAATGCAAGCGGGTTGGATATGCGTTCGTTCCCGTTCAGCGGCTCGGAAAAGTATATCCGCCTGCAACAGCTTTGCAGCAGGGGACGGTTTTTCCGGAACTTGATATCGGGTTAGACGAATATACGAGGGGGATATGGAATGGAAAATAACATGAACCGCGCAAACTGCGCACAGCTTCTTCGGAGCGTGAGCGAGGCGGGCTTTTACGTTACCGATTTACAGCTTTACTTAGATACACATCCCGACGATGTGCGCGCGCTGGATATGTTCCGCGAAGCGTGCCGCCAGTATAAGGTATGTGTTGAAGCGTTTGAGAGCTGCTGCTATCCGCTTCGCGCGTGCGGCTCGGGTAAAGACTGCGAGTGGGATTGGCTTTGCGGCGCATGGCCGTCCGAACGGCTTGTTTAAGGAGGGAAAAATATGTTTATTTTTGAAAAACGAACGGAATTTCCCGTAAAGATCAACAACAGGAATCCGAAGCTGGCAAGCTATATTTTGAGCCAGTACGGTGGGCCTGACGGCGAGCTTGGAGCCTCGCTTCGCTATCTTTCACAGCGGTTTTCGCAAACGGATAAGCGCGGAATAGCACTGCTGACAGATATTGGTACCGAAGAGCTTTCCCATCTCGAAATGATCGGTTCGATAGTGTCTCAGCTCAACAAGGGCGAGGGGGCGCGCAGCTTTGACAGATACGGCGTAGGCGACTATTATATTGACCACGCAAATGCTGTCTATCCCGCAAGCGCGGCGGGAGTTCCGTTTTCGGCGGCGTATCTCCAGTCAAAGGGCGACCCTATAGCCGACCTCACGGAGGATATGGCGGCGGAACAAAAAGCTCGTGCGACATATGATAACATTCTGAGAATGTCGGACGATCCGGATGTAAACAACGTCATCAAGTTTTTGCGCGAACGCGAGGTTGTACATTTCCAGCGCTTCGGAGAACTGCTGAATATTCTTCAGGCAAAAATCAAATAAATCTTGGATAGCAGCCGTCGAAAAAGCCATACAATACTGATACTGCCTTTTAGGCGGCAGGCGGACGTTGTATATATGTTGATTGGAAATTAGTATTATAATTAAGATAGCCGAAAGGGAACTGTCCTTTCGGCTGTTTTTGTTTATTCAAAATCAATATCGTAACGCGTGCCTTTTGAAAACAACACACCATTTTTTAGTGTTATTTTTAGGATAATGCAGTTCGGATCGTCAAAATTATTGTGACCGTTGTCGATACATTCGGCAAAGGCGTTTCGTAAGTTTGCGGCGAGCGTTTCGTTTTCGGTGGATTTGAACCAGCCGAGATTTTCTCCTGTCCCGGAGGCGGTGAACCATTCACCGGAAACAGCGCACTGCGGATTTCCCGCCAATTGCTTCATTTTGTCTGAAAGCGCATAAGTGATAACATAAAAAGCTTTGTTTTTATAGTACGCGTTCACGCTGCGAACATACGGAACGTTATTTACTGCGGTTGCCAGAGAGATAACATTATCTTTTCCGAACCGCTCGTTCATGATTTTTTCTGTTACAGGACTTAATTTTTCCATTTTAAATTTTCTTCCTCACGAAAACGTCACGTCACCAAAAACGGCTCCATTCGGAGAACGTCTTTTTCTGCCAGAAGGCTTTATTTTATCCCAGTCCAGTGCCTTTAACACTGCCTTAATAAGATTTTTTCCGTCACGGCGTATATCCACAGAGCATATCGGAGCGGGTACGTCCTCGGGGATTTCGGCTTCCTTGGAATATTTCAGAATAATATACGGCACATCGGCAAAAAGAGGCTGCCGCATGAGCAGAGCAAGAAAGCTTTCCGATAACAGCGAGTCCTCCCAACTGTTTTCAATAAGCAGCAATTTGGGAGTGTAGAACGCTCTCGGGAAAAGCGATATACTTTGCTGGCTTTGTTCCGTGAACACGATTTTATGAGGAACCTCAGGCGGAAGGTAAGACTCGAACGCCGCTTGTGAGAGCGCTCCGCAGATTCCGTCGGCAGAAAAGACAACTATCGCAGGCTTCGGTTCTGCGTCGCTCATTGCGAGTCCGTGGATTCGTTCCATTTTGACTCCTTTATTGTCAAGTCGCAGGGTTTCGGTTCGTATGTTACCGTTGTGAAATCGCCGACTGAGGAAATGCCCTGAACAAGCCAGTCAATTTCACTTATTCCCGAAAACTGCATCTGCTGCCCCTTCTTGACCATTACCTTGTTGTCACGGTTCTTTATTTCACCGGTGAAAACGTGCGCCTGTCCGCTCTTTATGTAATCGTAGAGCTTAGTTGCGATGGTTTCAGTGCCGTCCTCGCAGTTTGCCGAAACCTGCAAGAAACGTGCGGTTCCCGCCGAAATGCCTCCCGAATGAACGGAAGAAACAAACGATTCCGCTTTTATTGAACGCACCGTATCAATGATGAATGTCGAGGCGTTGAAGAAAAATCCCGTAAGATAATTGTCGGGTATCAGCTCGGGGAGGTCGCACGAATTTGCGATTACCTTAACGCCTTTTGACGCCGCATATTCTGGGGCGTAGTCGTTCTCGGTGTAGCACATGATAACATCGCTTCCCTGAGTTATAAGGTCATCGACCGCGGCTTCGATTTTTTCGGTATTGTCAGACCATACCCAGTTCAGCCGCACGTCCGTCTGCGTTCCCCATATCTCCTTTGCGCCGAGAACATAACTGTCAATGATGCCGTAAGCGTTATAGCAGCCGGGGTCGGCTACAATCCCAAGCACATTCGTTTTTGTGTTGAACGCCCCGACAATTCCGCAGACATTCGCCGTCTGATAAAGCTCTCCGCCGAAAGCGGACAGATTGTGCGCGGGAGAAGTTCCGCCGAAATTTATGAAATATGTGTCGGAAGCGGCTTTAGCTTCTTTTTCTATAGATTTAGCAAAGCGTGGGCTGCACGAAACAATAATGTTGCAGCCGTCCTCTTCAAGCGCGTACACGGCGGCGGGAATGTCCGAAACCAGCACGTTTTCCATGTAGCAGGTATCAAGCGCAAGAGTGCGCTGTATCTGTGCTCTTGCGTTTTCAAATATTTTTGCGGTTGAGCCGTCTTCAACCTTTCCGTTGTAGAGAAAACCGACCTTCCAGACCTTTTCTTCCTCTGCCTCTGCGGGAACAGGGTTGCCGTTTTCATCTGTAACGATATTTCCGCTTTCGTCCGTCTGCGCGGGAACGTCGGTTTCGGTCGAGCTTTCCGCAGGGACGTCATTGTTGCAGCCGGAGCAGGTGATAAGCGCCGCGCTTAAAAAAAATGCGGCAAATTTCTTTATATTTTTCATTTTTATCGTCCTTTCGTCAGAAAAAAGTAAAACTCGTCATGCAATTAAATACATTATAGCACACTTTTCCGAAAAATTCCACTGTTTTTTAAAATAATTATTAAAAAGTTTATTTTTGATTTGAAAATATGTTAAAGCGGCAGTCGTATTTTATTACTAAGCACCAAACTCGGTACGCCGAAATCGAACGTCCTCGCATAAACCGCAGAAGCGGCTTTATATCGGTGTGAACTCCGCCGAATTTGAGGCTGCGCGCGGCAATAACAAAGAACAGCCGCTTTTCGGCGACTGTTCTTGAAAATATTTGACCGCAAACTGTTAACGATACACAGTTTTTAAATATCTCAGTGTTCTTTTCCTGAAGCGTCCTTATCGCGGAGGGTAAACGCTCCGACAAGTTCATTAAGCGTAGCTGCCTGTGCGGAAAGCTCTTCCGAAGCAGCGGCGGATTCTTCCGCTGTTGCGGAGTTAGTCTGGACAACGCTGGAAATCTGCTCGATTCCCACGGAAATCTGACGAATCGAGTCGGCAGCTTCCTTGGTCGAATCGGATATCTGATTGGTGAGGTCGGTTGTCTGTGAAGCGGATTCCATAACCGTGCTCATCATTTCAGCTGTTTCGTTTACAATGTTGTTTCCGTTTTCAATTGCGGCAACAGTGTCCTCAATCATCTTCGTGGTGTTTTGCGCAGCTTCAGCCGATTTAGCGGCGAGGTTTCTTACTTCGTCCGCAACTACCGCGAAGCCCTTTCCTGCTTCACCCGCCCTTGCAGCTTCAATAGCCGCATTAAGCGCAAGAATATTCGTCTGGAAAGCAATATCCTCGATAGTTTTGATAATTTTTTTCGTTTCGTCGGAGGATGTGCTTATCTCGTTCATAGCAGATATGAGGTTCTGCATTTTTCCTGTTGCCTGAGTGAGCTTTTCTCCCGCTTCGTTTGTTTTCTTTGTTGCGAGGTACGCGTCTTCGGAATTCTTATTTATCATATCAGACACAACGCTGATCGTTGCGGCAAGCTCTTCAATGGACGAAGCCTGTTCGGTCGCACCCTGCGAGAGCGCTTGCGCGCCCGCGGAAACCTGATCCGAACCGGCGGCAACCTGATCGGAAGACGTTCCGATATTCGCCATTGTAGCGCTGAGCTTATGGTTTATATCACGCAGAAATTTCAGAAGCTGACCGCAGTCACCGACGTAATATTTCTCATTCTGGGCGGTGTGAACGTTGAGGTTTCCGCCTGCCATTGATTCAAGAATGCGTCCGATATCCATTATAATGCTGTTAAGAGTGTTTACGGTTACCTTGGTTGCAGCCGAAAGGCGTCCCGTTTCGTCCTTAGACTTGATATTCGGAACAGGGCTTGTGAGGTCTCCGACCGAGAGCTTTTCGATACGCTCGGTGCAAAGTCTTACTGATTTTCCGATAGACTTTCCGAGTTTTATTGAAATCACCGTTGAAACTCCCGCAGCTACGAGTAGAACAACGATCGTCATAACAAACGCGCGGTTCGAGCCGTCCATGTAGTCGCTCATAGGCGCATAAACAGCCAGCGACCAACCATCAGTCCCCTCAATAGGCGCATAGGAAATGTACTTTATCACACCGTCAAGATTGTATTTTCCGAAGCCTGATTCTCCCGCTCTCATCTTGCCGTGAATACTTGCGAGCGCAGAATATTTCGCGTCGCTCTGAGCAAGAGCTTCGATATTTTCGCCTTCTTTTACAAGGTCGCTGTTTACATCGGCAATCGTATCGCCATGCTCATCGATTATGTAAGCGTCGCAGTTTTGGCTGATATTTATGCTTCTTACGATATCGTTGAGAAATTCAGGGTCGGGAACAATGAAAACACAGCCCGTAACCTCGCTGTTTACCTGACCGTTTTTCCATATCGGACCCGCAAAGAACATGAGAAGTTCGCCGGTAAGTCTTGAAACGGTCGGTTCGGTTATTGTAACCTTGCCTTCCATTGCGCTCTTGAAATATTCTCTGTCGGCGTAGTTGTTTCCGTCAAGGCAGTTTCCGTTGGCGTCAATAACCATAACATTCTGTAAGCCGAACTGTTCCTTGTTCTGCTCCAGAAGGCGCTTGAGCTCATTCATGGTTATAAATGAATCGGAAAGCTGTTTATTCATGCCGATTTCTTTAACAATGTTAACGTATGATGTCATTTCCCATTCCGTGCGTTCAGAGGCAATCATTGCAGCGGTATGCATACTCTCCTCAACAATAGATTTTGTTGCCTGAAACGACATAACGCACGCAAAGCTGCCGAGGGTTAACAACGAAAGACCTACTGTAAGGATACATGAAACTAGAATTTTCGCCCCTATTGATTTCATAAAATGCCTCCCGAAAATTTAAATTTGTCTGGTTTTTATTGACAGACGCCGCATTTGCACATAAAAAATGTACAAATATATCTCTAACGCAATAACTTTATAAACATTATACCACAAATTATCAATCATTTCAAGCAATTTTTGACATTTTTTTACAAATTTCTTTCAAAATTTAAAGTAGATAAGATTGTGCCGGACATTTTCCCGAAAAACGCCTGAAGCGAGCCTATATCGAGATTTTTTGGCAAAAAATTGCGTTTTCTCTTGATTTTTTGAATGGCTTGTGATATACTTAAGTTAGCTAATGCTAACCGATTGGCGCAAGAAATTTAGCTGTGTATCAAGGCGGAAAAATAATACTTAATATAGCTGTTAAGGAGGCTGTCATGAGTGAAGAAAAAATAAAACCCGTACTCACAGGCTCGGCGGAAACAATGCTCCAAAGCTTTTATGCGCGGGCAAAGTATTCCATGTCCAAAAACTGCAAATTCTATGACGCAAAAGCTGTAGAGCTTGTGAAAAAAATCGACTACGACTTCTCAAAAGCCGAAAAAGACTCCACGATGAGCAACGGTGTTATTGCACGAACTATCGTGTTTGATGAACTGGTAAAGGATTTTATTGATAAAAATCCCGACTGTACGGTTGTGAACATAGCCTGCGGACTTGATACGCGGTTTTACCGCATGGACAACGGGCGCATAACGTGGTATAACGTCGATCTTCCCGAAACGATAGAAGTGCGCGACGCGATTTACAATGAAAGCGGCAGGGTATCGACAATAGGCGTTTCGGCGCTTGACCCCGCGTGGGCTGAAAAAGTGACAAAAAGAGGTAAAATGCTGTTCATAATAGAGGGGATTTCCATGTACCTCACCGCCGAGGAGAATGCGCGTATGCTTTCGATAATCAGGGACAATTTTGACAATGCAACGGTTTTGCTGGAGTGTCTTGCGAAAAAATGGGTCAACAAGGAACACACCGAGAAATCAATTCAGGACACCGGAGCAAAATTTGTTTTCGGCGCGGACGCTTTCGACGACCTCGGCAATGCTGCAAAGGGATTTCGCTGCGTGAAGAATGACGACATCGTTCGCGGAATGACGGTAATAATTCCTTTGTTTAAGCCGTTTCGCAAACTCCCGTACATTCACAAGATAGCGCAGAAAATACTTATTTTCGAGAAAGCGTGACCGCGGCGGAAAATTTTTCCAAGAGAAATTTTTGAAAAAACACTTGACATTGCGAAAATACCGTGCTATAATGCAATCACTAAAGGCGTTGATGAAGACGGAATCTGTAAGTCGTTTTCCCAGAGAGTCGGGGGCGGTGCAATCCCGATAAAATGCAGCAGAATTTCCCATCCCTTCTGAGCCGGAAGCCCCAAAGGTTCAAACACCCAGTAGGCGTTTCCCGTGAATGCTGCGTAAGTGCATAGAAGTTGTCTGACTTCGAAGAGGCGGCGGGTCTTGTATCCGCAATTTGAGTGGTACCGCGAGTGATAAAATTTCACCCGTCTCAAAGCAATCAAAAGCTTTGGGGCGGGTTTTTGTTTTGCCCCGAAGTACAAAAAATCAGAAAGGCGGGAAACAATGTTATCTCTCGACAAAGTGTTTAATGCACAGACAGTTCTCAAAAGTATTATTCGCGAAACAAATTTAGTTAGGGCGTATGGGATCGCCCCCGAATGCGAGCTTTATCTAAAGCCCGAAAATTTGCAGATAACCGGCTCGTTCAAGGTCAGGGGCTCGGCTTATAAAATGGCTTTGCTCTCGGACGAGGAAAAGGAAAGGGGAGTTATCGCCTGCTCTGCGGGAAATCATGCGCAGGGGGTCGCGCTTGCAGCGACGCGCAATGGCATCAAATCGCTGATATGTCTGCCCGACAATGCACCTATCTCTAAAATCGAAGCGACAAAGGGCTTCGGTGCGGAGGTGCTTCTGGTCGAAGGCTGCTACGACGACGCGTATCAGAAAGCGCTTGAATTAAAGGAAAGCGAGGGCTACACCTTTATTCACCCGTTTGACGACGAAAACGTGATCGCGGGGCAGGGAACGATCGCGCTTGAAATTCTAAACGATATCGACAATATCGACGCTATTGTCGTTCCTGTCGGCGGAGGCGGTCTTATATCGGGAATCGCTTACACCGCAAAGCAGATAAGACCGTCGGTTAAGATTTACGGAGTTCAGGCGGCGGGCGCGCCGAGTATGTTCAACTCGATAAATAACGGAGAGATAGAGTGTCTGACCTCGGTTTCGACTATCGCGGACGGAATTGCCGTAAAAAAGCCCGGCGAAAACACTTATGCTCTTGTGAAAGAATATGTTGACGAAATTGCGCTCGTAAGCGACGATGAGGTTTCAAGCGCTATACTTGCACTCATAGAAAAGCAAAAGATGATCGCGGAGGGCGCGGGCGCTGCGGCGGTTGCGGCGATCATGGCGGGAAAATTTGACCTAAAAGGAAAGCGGGTAGTCGCGGTAGTTTCCGGCGGAAACATAGACGTAACGAGCCTTTCAAGGGTAATCGACCGAGGACTTCTCAATTCTGGGCGTTCGTCAAGCCTGCTTATCGAGCTTATTGACAAGCCCGGTCAGCTCAAGGATATTTCACGAATAATTGCCGACTGCGGCGGAAACGTAACGGGCGTTCACTATGAAAAGGGCAACACCGAAAGCGTAAACGGCTGTTTCCTGCGCATTGAAATGGAAACAAGAGATTTTAAACACGTTCACCTTATCACACAATCTCTTCGCAAAGAGGGATTTAAAATAGTGTAAAAAAGAAAGGAAAAAAATATGAACAGAAAAGTACAGACAAACAAAGCGCCCGAGGCGATAGGTCCTTATTCGCAGGCAATAATTTCGGGGAATCTTGTTTTCACTTCGGGGCAGATTCCGCTTAACCCCGAAACGGGTGTTCTTGAGGGTGAAAATATCACCGAGCAGACGCACCGCGTATGCAAAAATCTCGAGGCGGTGCTTAACGCGGCGGGAAGCTCCCTCAAAAACGCCGTAAAGACAGTCTGCTTTCTCAGCAGCATGGCAGACTTCGCGGAATTTAACGCGGTTTATGCGCAGTATTTCACAGAGAAGCCCGCAAGGTCGTGTGTGGCGGTAAAGGAGCTTCCTAAAGGCGCGCTTGTCGAGGTCGAAGTTATTGCGGAAAAGGAGTCGGTCACATGATTCTTTCCGGAGCGGATATTGTTGTAGAAACACTTATCGAACAGGGCTGCGATACCGTTTTCGGCTATCCGGGAGGACAAATTCTTAACGTTTACGACAGTCTTTATACCCACAGCGATAAGATAAATCATGTGCTTACGGCGCACGAACAGGGCGCGGCGCACGCCGCTGACGGATACGCCAGAACTACAGGCAAAGTCGGCGTTGTTATCTCAACCTCGGGTCCGGGAGCGACCAATCTTGTTACGGGAATAGCGAACGCGCACCTCGATTCGATTCCAATGGTGGCGATATGCGGAAACGTTCCGACAACGCAGATAGGAATGGACAGCTTTCAGGAAATAAATATAACGGGCGTGACGAAGCCTATAACGAAGCGTAATTACTTTGTCGAATCTGTTGAAGCTCTTGCCGATACGATAAGGGAAGCGTTTACCGTTGCAAAATCCGGCAGACCGGGTCCCGTGTTGATCGACATTCCGAAAGATGTTCAGATTGCAGAGTGCGAATATGAGCCGAAGCCGCCTGTGAAAAAGGAAGAGCCTCATGCTGCAAAGGATACGCTTATTGAAGAAGCTGCCGCATATATAAACAAGGCGCAGCGCCCGTATATCTACTTCGGCGGCGGGCTTATAGCCTCGGGCGCGCAGGCGGAAATGCTTGCGGCTGCCGAAAAAATCGACGCGCCGATAGGCTGTTCTCTTATGGGACTTTCCGCCGTCCCTACAGAAAATCCGAGATTTCTCGGAATGCAGGGAATGCACGGTCATTTCGCCTCTTCAATGGCAATGCACAACGCCGACCTCATTTTGTCGCTCGGAGTGCGGTTTAACGACCGCGTTACGGGAAATCGCAGCAAATTCGCCGTCGGCGCAAAGATAATCCATATCGACGTTGACGGCTCGGAGCTTTGCAAGACGGTCAACGCCGTGTGCGGTCTGCGCGGAGATGTGAAGCTGACTTTGGAAAAGCTGCTGCCGCTGCTCGAAAAGCGCAACCGCCCCCAATGGACGGCGCGGGTCAACGCTTTTCGCGAAGAAGAGAAGAAATATCTCGATAACCGCGAGGGTCTGACGCCGAGAAAGGCTATCCTTAAGCTTAACAAATATCTTGGCGAGAATACGGCTGTTTGCACAGATGTCGGACAGCATCAGATGTGGACGGCGCAGAACGTCGTGTTTAAAGCTCCGCGCAGATTCGTTTCAAGCGGAGGTCTTGGAACAATGGGCTTCGGACTGGGCGCTGCTATAGGCGCGGCGTTCGGGACTAACGAGCGCAGCGTTCTTGTAACGGGCGACGGAAGCTTCGGAATGTGCCTTCAGGAGCTTGCAACCGCGGTTACATACAATGTCCCTGTCGTTATACTTATTGTGAATAACGGCGTGCTCGGAATGGTGCGGCAATGGCAGACGCTGTTCTACAACAGGCATTATTCCAACACTGTTCTTGATCGCAAAACGGACTTTTCCGCGCTTGCCCGAGCATTCGGCGCAGAAGGCGAAGCCGTTACAACAGCCGAAGAGCTTGACGCAGCGCTGAAAAGAGCGTTCACGGCGGACGGTCCTTATATTATCGACTGCAAGATCGATAAGGATGAGTTTGTCCTCCCAATGCTTCCTCCCGGTGGCAGCATGGACGATATTATTGTAGAACTTGAGAAAGAGAATTAAAATATAATACGAAAAATCCCTCTGTCGGCTGAATTGCGGCAGAGGGATTAGTATTGTACGACTTTTTCGGCGGCTGCGCAGAAGCGGTGAATCTTCTTATAGACGTTGTCTATAGGAAGATTGAAAAATAGTATAAATTGTGCGGCGCTGACTTTATTTTGCGCTGTTCTTTTTTTCTGCGATCAGCTTTCCTGCCTGCATTCCTATGATAATGACGCCGCCGATAATAAAGAAAGGAATGTTGAACGTGGAGAACGAAAGCGGCTGCTGCGGCGTATCGAGAGTAGTCGGTCCCATTACTATAGCATACAGCGAGCCGAGCATAAGTCCGATTATCAGATAGACGGCGGCTGCTCTGTGCTTGTTGAGCGCAATTCCTATTATTTTTATTATAGACACTATACCCGTTATTACGCCTACGCCGAAAACAATAAGAATAGGCAGAGCGTGGAAATCAAGGTGCAGGAGGTCTTTTATTCCTGTGATTATCGGCATATAAATTCCGAAAATAAGCAGCAGGGTAGAACCCGAAATCCCGGGAAGGATCATTGCGCATATGGCAATTGCACCGCAGATGAACACATAAAGATATGTCAATATGTCGGGGTCGTTCAGATCAAATCCGCTTCCGCTTATTACCGTGCTGAAATATGTTACCGCCGAAACGACCGCGATTCCGATAACGGCAAAGAAAATTCTGCTGACTTTTTTCAGACACGAACGTTCTTCATATATCACGACGGGTATCGAAAAAATGATAAATCCCATAAACAGCGACGAAACTATGTAAATATTGCTTTCAAACACCTTAGCAAGCAGAAGAACGGCAAGACAGAAGCCGATTACCCAGCCTATTCCCAGTTTTACAAGGTATTTCAGCGCGCTTATGCGTTTTTCCTTAGGTCCGGAAATAAGTCCGTTCAGCGAACCTACGAAATCGTCGTAAAATCCCATTAAAAAGGCTACCGTTCCTCCCGAAACGCCGGGAACGCTGTCGGCAAGAGCCATACAGAAGCCGTGAAAAAGTGTGATTATTTTTTTCATATTTTTTTTCCTTTCAGATGATATTGTTAATAATATCATAAAAAATGTTTTTTGGCAAGTATTTTTTATATAAAATCTGAGTAAAATCTGACCTTACTCATTTTTCATCTTGCATTCAGCGGATAAAAATGGTATAATGAGTTTCGCCGTGTAAATGCGGAAAAAAAGAAAAACGGAGGAATGTTTAATGAGAAAAATAGCGGCAATTTTTACGTCTGCCGCGGTAATTGCGTCATATTTTGCGCTGTTTGATATGAGCGCCGCAGCGCAGCAGGACGATAAGGGGATAATTATACTGCACACAAACGATGTTCACTGCGGCTTTGAAGCTGATGATGACACGCTCGGGGCAGCCGAGCTTGCGGCTTATAAAGCGCGGCTTGAAAGCGAAGGGTATTCCGTTATTCTCGCGGACGCGGGGGATTTTGTTCAGGGCGGAGTTATCGGAACTCTTTCGGACGGCGAATATCCTATGCAGATAATGAACGCTCTCGGATATGATGTCGCCGTGCCCGGAAATCACGAATTTGACTATGGAATGGATAATTTTTTCGCACTGACCGACGAGGCGGAGTTTCCGTATCTTTCTGCGAATTTTACCGATTTGCGGACTGGAGAAAAGCCGCTCGACGGCTATGAAATAATTGAAGCCGACGGCGCGAAAATAGGCTTTGTCGGAATAACGACGCCTGAAACGCCGTTATCGAGCCGTCCGACATTTTTCCAAGATGAGAACGGAGAAAATATTTACGGTTTCTGCGGCGGCAGCGGAGAAGAATTTTATTCCGAAGTTCAGGCGGCGGTTGATGGCGCGATATCCGACGGCGCGGATTATATTGTCGTACTCGGACACATGGGAGATTACGTTTACGACGGACGCTGGAGCTCGGAAGCGGTAATCGAGAACGTGAGCGGCATTGATGTATTCATAGACGGGCACTCGCACAGCGTTATTGAAAATGAACTTATAACGGATAAGGACGGCAACAGCGTTGTGCTTGCTTCGGCAGGAACAAAGCTTCAAGATATCGGCGCGGTCGCAATAAACTCCGACGGCATTGTATCCGAACTTATCGGAAAGGATGATTTCGTTCTCTCGGAAGATGAAAATTCCGCAGAATACAAGGCTTATAAAGACATGAATGAATTGCTTTCCGAAATCGGCAGCCGATACGATGAACTTGCGGGAACGGTCGTTGCGAGGAGCGAGGTCGAGCTTACCGTGAACGATCCAGAAACAGGAGAACGGGCGGTAAGAAGCGCCGAAACAAATCTCGGTGATTTGTGCGCGGACGCATACCGCGCCAAAACAGGCGCGGACGTGGCTGTAATAAACGGCGGAGGAGTGCGCAGCAGCATTGCGGCGGGCGATATAACCTATGGAAATATCATTGAAGTTCAGCCGTTCGGAAATTCGCTCTGCGTTGCCGAGGTGACAGGGCAGCAAATTCTCGACTGTCTTGAAATGGGAGCTATGTATTATCCTGAGGAAAACGGCAGCTTTATACAGGTTTCGGGCATTATATATGAGATACATTCGTATATCCCGTCGTCGGTGATAACGAACGATGACGGATTTGTCGGCGTAAGCGGTGAATATCGGGTAAAAAATGTTATTGTGAACGGCAAGCCGCTGGAATTGTCCGAAAAGTACACACTGGCTTCACACAATTATTATTTGCTCAGCTGCGGTGACGGAATGACTATGTTTAGGGATTGCAGCATTGTCGCAAAGGAAATGCTGCTCGATAATCAGGCGCTTATCGAGTATATGACCGACAATCTCGGCGGAACTGTCGGCGAAGAATATTCAGACCCGCACGGAAGCGGCAGAATAACCGTCATAGCCGAAGCTCCCGCGAGTGAATATAAGCCCTCTCCCGATACCGGCACAGAGTCCGTTTCGGTATTTACAGCCGTAATGGGACTGTCCGCGGCGCTTATAGCGGCTTCACGCAAAAGAAAATAACAGAAATGTCCGGACAATAAAACGCAAGGCTCGCACAGGAACCTTGCGTTTTTTATTTTATACTATATATAGCTTTATTGGCGATTGGTATTATATACTTTCCGCCGCTTCGGGGGTCTTTGCGAGAAACAGGCGTTCAAGCTCCGCTGCGGGAAGAGGCTTTCCGTAGTAATACCCCTGCGCGATATCGCAGCTCAAATCTCCGAGAAGCTCAAACTGCTCCTTTGTTTCAACTCCCTCGGCAAGAACTTCAAGCTTCATGGCTTTTCCGAGGTCAACTATAGCTTTTACAATGCTTCGCGCCGCCTCGTTCGTTTCGATATCGTCAATAAGGCTCTTGTCGATTTTCAGCAGATTTATCGGCAGTATTTTAAGCGACGAGAGGGAAGAATAGCCTGTTCCGAAATCGTCCATAGAAATCGAAACGCCTATTTCGTGTATGCGCTCCAGCACTTTTACGGTGTGTTCAATGTCCTGAATAGCCATTGTTTCGGTAAGCTCGACCTCAAGGTACTGGGGTTCAAGCCCCGTATGCTCGAGGGCGCTGCGTATTGACGCTATAACGTCTGTCTGATACAGCTGCGCCTGCGACATATTGACCGAAACGCGAATCGGCTTATAGCCCTTGCTCTGCCACAACTTGTTCTGTCGGCACGCCTCGGAAAGTCCCCATTCGTCGATCTGCGTGATAAGTCCGACTTCCTCCGCGATCGGTATGAACGACGTCGGAGTGACAAGTCCGTTTTCGGGGTGATTCCATCGGATAAGCGCCTCCGCTCCGAGGATCTCCTTTGTCTGAAAGCTGATTTTCGGCTGATAATAAAGCTCAAATTCGTTATTTTTGATTGCCTTGTGAATTTCCTGTTCAATGAAATCGCGGTTGTAGATACGCTCCTCAATAGCCGCGTCAAAATATCGGCATACCGTACCGGAAACCGCAATGTCGGTGAACAGCGTCATATTCGCCTTGTTGTAAAGCGCGGCAGCGTCGTCCGAGCCGTCATAAAAGCACGCTCCGGCGGTGAAAACAGCCTGTTCCTTTAAAACGGCGGGCAGGGTATCGTTATTGCAGGAATTTTCAATATATATCTGAAGCTCTTTCAGAAAACGCTCAATCGTATCGCGGTTTTTCGCGGGCATTAGCAGAGCGAAATTGTCAGTACTCATTTTACCGATAATGCAGCCGCTTTCAGTGCATTTTTGAATGCCGTCGGCATAAATTTCTAGCAGCTTATCGGCGGTATCCATGCCGAAAAGCGTTGATATTTTCTGAAAACGGTCAATATATATGCTGAGCATTGCCGTTTCGTTCGGAGAGCTGTTTTGCTTCAGATATTCACTGCATTCGGCGAGAAAGGCTTTTCGGTTCGGAAGCTCGCCTCGAATATCGTCCTGTGCCGCGGCATTTTCGTTTTCTTCTGAAACGGCGCTGAACACAATATTTACGCGGCGAACATTTTCATCGCCGCCGGTACTGCCGAATCTCAGAAGAAACAGTCGTTTACAGTCGGTGGTGAATGTAAAGCGGCGGGATTCGCTTTCGGTAACTCCCGAAAGCACCGAACGGACGATATTCCCGAAATCGTTCTGCTCGTCGGCGCTCATACAACTCAGTAATTCGCAGTAATCCGGCGTTTTTCCAGACGGAATGCCGAGAATTTCATTGCAGTGTTCTGAAATCGCAAGCTCATAGCCGTCGGTGCGCGGAGTTATCGTGATAACTCCTATGCCTGCGCTTTTAGCCGCCGCGCCGTAGTTCTCACAGACAAAATCCTTTTCGCGGGTCGCTTCTTTGAGCTGTGAGCGGACAGATTCCTGCTCGGTGAAGTCCGTTCCCGTCGAAGCTATCGTTGTATAGGCGTTTCCGCGTGCGGCGATTTCACTTCTCCACATAATATGCTTTACCGTTCCGTCAGGCATGGTGAAATCCGTTTTTCTGCCCGATTTTGAAAGAGCGTTCACCATAAGCTCGGTGCCTGTCGTGTTTTCACCGCTGTCAGAAAACAGAAGCGAAATGAAATCCGCGTCGGCGGTTTTACCGAGCCTGCCCAGAAAATCATTCAGCGTGGGATTTGCCTGTATTTTTTTCAGATCCGTGTTCCATAAAACGGAATAACAGTCGCTTGCGTTCAGAAGCGCCGTAAGATTGCGGTTTTTCTTAAGCTCTGCCCGAATCTTTCTGATAAGCAGGAACACCGCTATTGAAAGCGACGTGAGCAGAACCGCGCAAAGATATATAATAATTTCCATGTCATCAACAATCCTTTTTTATGTAATATCTTAATAATAACACTAAATCCGCACTTTGTCAAATATAATTCACAATTTTGGAAGAAACAGCAGCTCGTTTGTGCATTTTCACAAAAGTGCGTTTCTTTTTTTCAAGAATATCAAAAAGTGTACAAATCCCCGCTTGCTTGTCATATCCTGTACGGATAGCGAATATATTTCTTTTGAAATAAAAAACGGAGGTACACTATGGAACTGTTACTTGATAAGGAGCCGGTCTTTCTTACCGAAGTGGTATATGACGGGCAGGCAGAGCAGGGCGTGGAGTTCGACTATGTTCTGCCGGACTATTATCCCGATATTTTTAAGATACTCAAGTGCACCCTTACGCCGGGTGTCGTGTCTTACAGCGTTTCGGGCTCGCAGCTTTTCATTGACGGAGTTGTTTACATAAAGGTGCTTTACCTTTCTGAAAACAGCAGCGATATAAACTGCGTCGAACAGCGCTATACCTACTCAAAGACGATCGAGCTTGTTAAAGCGGCGGAACGTCCCGTTGTAAGCCTTTTCTGCAAGGCTGACTACTGCAACTGCCGCGCCGTAAGCGGCAGACGCATTGACGTGCGCGGCGCGGTAAGCTGCAAGATCCGCGTTACCGGGTGCTATGAGGGAGAAATACTCTGCGGAGCAAGCGGCGCGGGAACGGAAGTAAGGTGCGACAGCGTGAATTACTGCGGAAGCCGTCTTTTTGCGGGACGTCAGTATGTTGTGCGCGAGGACATTGAAACGGGCGCGGGCGGAGGAATCGCCGCGGTGCTTAATGTAAGCTGCTCCGCAGCCGTAACCGACACAAAGATAATTTCGGATAAGGTAGTGGTAAAGGGCGAGGCGAAAATCAAGTCGCTTTATCTTATCCGCACGGGAAGCGGTGAAACCGAAACCGAGGTAATGGAAGCGGCAATTCCTCTTAGCCAGATAATCGACATGGCGGGAGTTACCGACGCACACAGCTGTTACGCGCAGTTTGACGTAATGGACTGCGACCTTGAAATAAAACAGGGCGACGACGGCGAAAATCGTATGCTCGGCTGCGACCTTACGCTTGACTGCAAGGTCACGGCATACCGCGAAACCGTGCTTTCACCTGTCTGCGACCTGTACTCGACGGAATTTGAAAGCGGATACAGCGTGACTCCGGTTAAGCTTGAATATTCGCCGCAGCTTCTTATGCCGCAGTTCGGCATTCGCTCTGTTCTGGAATGCTCCGAGGGAAATATCGGCGAGGTGTTCGACTGCCGCTGCGACCTGCTCGGAACAACTATCCGCGCAGCAGAGGACGGCGAGCGCCGCCTTGTGATAACGGGGCAGGCAAATGTTCAGCTTATAGGCAAAAGCGGCGACGGCAAGCCGATATTTACCGAAAAGACCGAGAGTTTTGAGTTTGAAACCGAAGCGGCAATGCTTGGCGACGGATATTCCGCGAATATAAGCGTGTACGTCGCAAGCGTCACTTACAGCATAAGCGGCGATAATACGGTCGAGGCGCACGTTCAGTTATGCGCGCAGGGACTTGTTTATCAGGTACGCACGGTAAACGCAATAACCGAAATAAGCCTGAACGAGGAACGTCCGAAAGAAAAAAACGGCGACTATGCGCTGAAGCTGTACTATGCCGAAAGCGGCGAGGCTGTATGGGATATCGCCAAGCGCTACAACACGAGCGTATCGGCGATAACCGCCGAAAACGAGCTTGAGCAGGAACAGCTTACAGCCCCTTGTATGCTGCTTATTCCTATTGTTTAACAGGAGGGTTGTATGAATAATTCAATTTATCACGACATTTCGCAGAGAACCGAGGGAAACATATATATCGGCGTGGTGGGACCCGTGCGTTCGGGAAAATCCACGTTTATAAGCCGTTTTATGCAGTCGGTCGTTATTCCGAATATCGACAGCTCATTCCGCAAAGAACGGGCTATTGACGAGCTTCCGCAAGGTGCGGCGGGCAAAACGATCATGACTACCGAACCGAAATTCGTTCCCGAGGACGCGATCTCAATTCAGCTTGAGGATAACACGTTCATGAATGTTCGGCTTATCGACTGCGTTGGATATATCGTTCCGAGCGCTATCGGCTATATTGAAAACGAACAGCCGCGAATGGTCATGACGCCGTGGTTCGATACCGAGATACCTTTTAATATGGCGGCGGAGGTCGGAACGCAGAAGGTAATAAACGAGCATTCGACTATCGGGCTGGTTATAACGACCGACGGGAGCATTTCGGATATTCCTCGCGCGGAATATGAAGAAGCGGAGCAGCGCGTTATTGAAGAACTCACACATATAAATAAGCCTTTTGCGGTGATTCTTAACTGTCAGAATCCGAAAAGCCGCGAAAGCATAGCGCTTGCGGACGAAATGCGAGAAAAATACGGCAAGCCCGTAATTGCGCTTAACTGTCTTGAAATAGGCGAGCAGGAGATAAAGGATATTCTAACCGAGATCCTTTTGCAGTTCCCCGTAAAGGAAATAAATATCCGCATTCCAAAGTGGCTGACGGTTCTGGATAAGGAGCATTGGCTCAAGCGCGAGGTGTTCAGCGCGCTTAAAGCCTCGGCGGCGAAAATTTCGGCAATAGGCGAGATAAAGGGAATAACCTGCAAGCTTTCCGACTGCGAATATATTTCCGGCTGCAATGTTGAAGAGATAGATCTCGGAAAAGGCGCGGGATTTGTCCGCGTGGAGATAAAGAACGAGCTGTTTTATCGTATTCTCGGAGAAGCGACGGGGCTTGAGCTTCACGACGAGGGCGACCTTATGCCGTGCATGATAGAACTTGCGGCAGTGAAGAAAAAATATGAAAAGGTAAAAGCGGCGCTCGACGAGGTTCAGGCGACGGGCTATGGAATAGTTATGCCGGGAATTGACGAGCTGAGCCTTGAAGAACCCGAGATAGTGAAGCAGGGCGGAAAGTACGGCGTTCGGCTTCGCGCGCAGGCTCCGTCGATTCATATGATGGCGGCGAATATCGAAACGGAGGTTTCGCCGATAGTCGGTTCAGAGCGGCAGAGCGAGGAGCTTATACATTATCTGCTGAAAGAATTTGAGGAAAATCCCACGAAAATCTGGGAGAGCAACATTTTCGGTAAGTCGCTGCACGAGCTGGTGAACGAGGGACTGCACAACAAGCTTTACCGAATGCCTGCCGACGCGCGCCAGAAGCTTCAAGAAACGATCGAGCGCATAATAAACGAGGGCTGCGGCGGTCTTATCTGCATTATTCTTTGATCAACCATAAGCTATAGTATAAAAATTCCTCCTATGGTATTTACCATAGGAGGAAGCTTTTATTTATTTGGAACAAAAATCACGGGGATATGCTATCTTATACTCAGCACCAATTAAAAACTATACAAAAAATCGAGTATTATGGGTTGTACTGAAATTTTTATCTGTGGTTTTATTGGTGCTTAGTATTATTCCCTGCTAGGTTCGAGAATAGCATAGTTTTCGTCCGAGCGCTTATAAACAACGTTCACATCGCCGCTTTCGGCATTCTTAAACATAAAGAACGAATGTCCGAGCATATTCATCTGAAGAATAGCTTCGTCAACGCTCATCGGCCGCAGTTCAAACTTCTTGCGGCGAATAACGGTGTAGTCCGTCTGTTCATCTTCGGCAGGCTCAAATTTGTCTGTAAATGTATCGTCACGGAGCTGCTTTGCCAGCTTTGTTTTATTCTTGCGGATCTGACGGATAATCTTATCAATGCAGGCGTCGAGCGCGTCGTTTTTATCTTCCGCCGACTGTTCTGCACGGAAAATCATTCCGTCGTAAGTAACTGTAAGTTCGAGAATGATATGATTTTTCTCGGTGCTTAACGTGAGCTTTGCGGCGGCGCTGTCACCGAAGAATTTGTCCAGCTTCGACGAAAGACGCTTTTCTGCATACTCTGTAAAGCTCTGGTTAATCTGCATTTTTTTCGCTGTGATCTGCATTGTCATGGTTCATCATTCCTTTCCTTTTAGGATCGCGGCTGCCCGTAATCCTTATGCTTACATTATATCACGCTTCGGAAAAATATACAAGTAGTTTTTTGATTTTTTTGAAATTTTGTTATTTTTAACAAATTTTTCTTTAAATTTTCACATTGCGGAAAAATCTTCCGCAAATTACAGAAAAAATATGCACCGCACTTGAAATAATCCGCTTTTTGTGTTATACTTAATAAATGTGCAGAGTTTTGGCGAAAGCGAGGAGCATAAATTGTCACATACGGTAAGTGAAGAGGAATTAAAGGAGCAGCGCTTTTTCATTCAGCGCGTCCGTGCGGTCACACATACTTTCGAGCGTACTCCGCTGGCCTACACTCACAGCTACGGCTGTCAGCAGAATGTTTCGGACGGCGAGAAGATAAACGGAATGCTGGCGCAGATGGGTTTTGATTTTACCGACGATCCCGAAAAAGCCGATTTGGTTCTCTATAATACCTGCGCAGTGCGTGAAAACGCCGAAAATCGCGTTTTCGGAAATGTCGGGGCGCTAAAACACTGCAAGGAACGCAATCCTGATATGATAATAGCGGTTTGCGGCTGTATGGTTCAGCAGGAGCAGGTCGCCGAACGCTTCAGGCAAAAATATCCTTTTGTGGATATGGTTTTCGGAACCCACGTTCTTCATCGTTTTCCCGAGCTTTTGTATACCGTATATGAAAAAGGAAAAAGAATATTCTGTTTGCCGCAGAGCGACGGCGTTATTGCGGAGCATCTTCCCGTGAAGCGCGACAGCGAAATCAAGGCGAGCGTGCCTATAATGTACGGCTGCAATAATTTCTGCACCTATTGCATAGTTCCGTTTGTACGCGGTCGGGAGCGTTCGCGTGAGCCGAACGAGATCATCTCCGAGGTCAAGGGACTTATTGAGTCGGGCTACAAGGAAATACTTCTTCTCGGTCAGAATGTCAATTCATACGGAAAGGGAACGGAAGTCGGGTTTGCCGAGCTTCTTCGCCGCCTTGACAGTCTTGACGGCGAATTTAGAATCAGCTTCATGACATCTCACCCCAAGGACTGCACGCATGAGCTTATTGACGTTATTGCGGACAGCCGCCATATTTCATGGCATCTGCATCTGCCTGTTCAGTGCGGAAGCGACCGCATACTGAAGCTTATGAACAGGCATTACGACATTGCGCACTACCGTGAGCTTGTCGGGTATGCGCGCAAACGTATTCCGGGACTTCAGCTTACTACGGATATAATTGTGGGATTTCCCGGGGAAACCTATGAAGATTTTACGGAAACGCTCAACTTGATGAAAGAAGTGCGCTTCGACAGCGCGTTTACCTTTATTTACAGCAAGCGCACGGGCACAAAGGCAGCTGAAATGGACGACCCTGTTTCCGAAGAGGAAAAGGGAAGGTGGTTCCGCGAGCTTCTCGAGGTTCAGGGGAAATCCGGCGAGGAAGCGTATAAGTCGTATGTCGGGCAGACTCTTCGCGTTTTGTGCGAGGGCAGGGGACGGACAGACGAAAAAATGCTTACAGGCAAATCTCGGCAGAATATCATAGTGGATTTTAACGGAAACGATTCGCTTATAGGGCAGTTCGTTGACGTGAAAATAACAAAGGCGCTTAATTGGGCGCTTTTGGGTGAAATTACGGAAAAATAACCGAAGAGTATCTTTAATACCAAGCACCAATAAAACCATAGATAAAAATTTTAGTATAACCCAGACATACAAAGATTACACTTGATTTTTTGTATAGTTTTTAATTGGTGCTGAGTACAAAACCTCCTTTACGGCGGTTTTAGAGGACTCGCGAAAAAGAAAGGAATATCAATATGGACGCAATTCAGGCAGCAAGAGAACTCGGAAAGGCAATTCAGGCGGATCAGTGCTACAAGGATTATGAAGCAGCAAAACAGGCTAACGACAGCGACGAGGCGCTTCAGAAACTTATTGGCGATTTTAATCTCAAGCGTCAGAGCTTACAGTATGAATTGCAGAAGCCGGACGCTGAAAAAGACAGTGAAAAAATCCAGAAGCTCAATAAGGAAATGCAGGACGCTTACGGCGATGTCATGAAGAATGTGAATATGGCGAACTTCGTTATCGTAAAGAGCGCACTTGACAATAAGCTTGAAAAAGTAAATATGATTATTTCAATGTGCTGCGAGGGTGAAGACCCCGATACCTGCCAGCCTACTCACGGCTGTAGCGGAAGCTGCTCGACCTGCGGCGGCTGTCACTGAACAATGTACCAATCGGCGCAGAGAAAAGCTGCGCCGTTTGGTGTTTTTATTTTTGAAAGGAGTGAATCGGAATGCCCGAAAAGGAAGAAAAGCTTTCGCCTATGCTTAAACAATATCTGGAGATCCGCGACGAATACAAGGGGTACGTCGTTTTTTTCAGACTGGGCGATTTTTATGAAATGTTTTTCGAGGACGCGGAAAATATTTCAAAGGAACTTGAGCTTACGCTTACTTCGCGGGCGGGAGTGCCGATGTGCGGCGTTCCTTATCACGCCTGCGAGGTGTATCTGAAGCGGCTTATTGACAAGGGCTACAAGATTGCGATATGTGAACAGCTTGAAGATCCCGCGCTTGCAAAGGGGCTTGTAAAGCGTGATGTAATACGACTTGTAACGCCCGGAACGCTTTATGAGGACAGTATGCTCGACGAGGGTCGAAACAACTATATCGCCTGCTTTTATGCTCGCGATAAGGCTTGCGGAATGGTTTTTGCCGATATTTCCACAGGAGAATTTCATATTGTAGAAAAAAGCGGACAGCAGCTTGCGCGCGATATTATCGGCGAGCTTTCGCGCTACACTCCGTCAGAGCTGCTTTTTAATGAGAAATTCATAGATTTTAGAGAAGTTCAGGAATTTGTTCAGCTTCGTCTTGAGTCTGCAACAGGTGAACTTTTCGATGATGAGATGTTTGATACGACGGATGTTCAGGCGCTTAATGAGCAGTACTTTGCGGAATCCGGCGACATTGCGGCTGCCGCGCAGCTTCCGCTTGCCGCGAGAGCGTTATATGCCGTTTTTCGCTACATAAACCGCACGCAGAAAGCGGAAATCCAGCGCAGCGTTAAGCTGATACCGCATTTCAGCGACGATTATATGTCGCTTTCGATAACAACGCGCCGCAATCTTGAACTTACCGAAACCATGCGTAACAAGGAGCGCAAAGGCTCGCTCATGTGGGTGCTTGACAAGACGAGAACCGCAATGGGCAGACGCAAGCTGCGTCAGTTTATCGAGCAGCCGCTGCTCAATCCGTCGGTAATTCTCGAACGGCTTGACGCTGTTGATAAGCTGGTCGGAGATTTTACGACGCTCGGCGATTTGCGCGAAGCCTTGGGAGGAATTTACGACCTTGAGAGGCTTATTACGAGAGTTGTGTACAAGGCTGCGAATCCCCGTGACGTAATGGCGCTCGGCTGCACCTGCGAAAGGATCCCCGAGCTGAAAGACGTTCTGAGCCGTGCGGACACAAGGCTGCTGAATACGCTGAACAGTGAAACGGACGCGCTTGAAGATATTGCCGCGTTGGTAAAGAACTCGATAAAGGAAAATCCCCCCGCGCTTACAAAGGACGGCGGGTATATCAAAGACGGTTTTAACGAAGAGCTTGACCGACTTAGGCAGATCGCCAGCGGCGGCAGGGACATTTTAAGGCAGATTGAAGAAAAGGAACGCGAGCAGACGGGCATAAAGAATCTAAAAGTCGGATATAATCGCGTTTTCGGTTATTATATCGAAGTTTCAAAGGGCAATATTTCGCTTGTTCCCGATCGCTACATAAGAAAGCAGACGCTTTCTACAGGCGAAAGGTACATAACCGAGGAGCTGAAGAAAATCGAGAGCGAAATTCTCGGCGCAAACGATAAGATATTGGCGCTTGAGGCTGAGATTTTTTCCGAGGTGCGTGATTTTATTGCGTCGAAATTGGAAAAGGTTCAGCGCACTGCCGAAGCGGTAGCTTATGTAGATGTGCTTCAGAGCTATGCGGAGGTTTCGCGTGAAAGCAATTTTGCACGCCCTGATATATCGCTTGAAAGCGTTATTGAAATAAAGGACGGCAGACATCCCGTAATTGAAAAAATGCGGGGAGATCAGATTTTTACGCCGAATGACACACGCCTTGACTGTAAAGAAAATCGTCTGCTTATTATAACCGGACCGAATATGGCGGGTAAATCGACATTTATGCGGCAGGTCGCGATAATCACGCTTATGGCGCAGATAGGCTGCTTTGTTCCCGCAAAATCCGCAAGAATAGGCATTGTTGATAAGATATTTACGCGCGTGGGCGCAAGCGACGACCTTTCTGCGGGACAATCTACATTTATGGTCGAAATGAACGAGGTTGCCGAAATTCTCAAGAATGCGACAGGCAAGAGCCTTGTGATTTTGGACGAAATCGGGCGCGGGACATCAACATTTGACGGAATTTCGATTGCAAAATCAGTAGCGGAATATATCAATACGAAAATCGGCTGCAAAACGCTGTTCGCAACTCATTATCATGAGCTTATATCGCTTGAAAAGGAGCAGAACGGAATCCGAAATTACAGCGTTGCGGTAATAAAAAAAGGCGACGACATAAAATTCCTGCACAAAATCGTCGAGGGCGGAACCGACAATAGCTACGGCATAGAAGTCGCGAAGCTTGCGGGGCTTCCCCCGAAAGTTATCGAGGCGTCAAAGCAAACGCTTAAAGGCATGGAATACGGTTCAAAGATTGATCTTGAGAAACAGCTTCGCGAAGAGGAAGAAAGCGAGGAACAGGTCGATTTTTCCGCAATCTCGCGAAATACCGCCATTCAGACGATACGAAACCTTGATTTGGACAATATGACTCCGAGAGAAGCGTTTGCACAGCTTGAAGAACTGAAAAAAATGGTGCAGTAAGCATACGAAAGGGGGCGCGGCAGCTTGGCAAAAATAAATTTACTTGATAAAAGCGTTTTTGAACTTATTGCAGCGGGCGAAGTTATCGAACGTCCCGCGTCGGTCATAAAGGAGCTTGTTGAAAACGCGATAGACGCAGGAGCAAAGCACGTCACCGTTGAAATAAAGAACGGCGGCGGAAGCTTCATGCGCGTTACGGACGACGGCTGCGGAATTGCACACGAGGAAATTCCGACCGCGTTTCTTCGTCACGCGACAAGCAAGGTCAAATCCGCCGACGACCTCAACAAGATATTCACACTCGGATTTCGCGGCGAAGCGCTTGCTTCGGTCGCAGCCGTCGCCAAGGTGGAGCTTCTCACAAAAGAAGCCTCCGAAACGTTGGGCAGCAGCTTTAAAATAAACGGCGGCGAAATTCTCGAACACGAGCGTACCGGCTGCCCCGACGGAACTACGATTGTAATACGCGACCTTTTTTACAACGTTCCCGCAAGACAGAAGTTCCTGAAAAAAGACGTTACCGAGGGAAATCAGGTTCAGGGACTTGTGGATAAGCTGGCGCTGGCGCACCCTGATGTGTGCTTTAAATTTATACGCGACAATAAGCTTGTGCGGAGCACGGGCGGCGACGGGGATTATTATTCGGCGATATATGCAGTATTCGGAAAGCAGTTCGCCTCGTCACTTATAGCTGTCGATTACGAATCGGCGGGAATAAGCGTTACGGGATATATTTCCTCGCCGTTATTTACCCGTGCGAACCGTGCAATGCAGTATTTTTTTGTGAACGGGCGGTGCGTCCGCTCGGTCATTTGCATGACTGCGCTTGAAGAGGGCTACCGCAACAGCATAATGACGGGTAAATTTCCCGCGTGCATACTGAATATTTCGCTTGCGCCGTCGCTTTTTGATGTAAATGTAAGCCCGTCAAAGACGGAAGTGCGCTTTGCCGAAGAAAAATCGGTGTTTGACGCCGTTATGTTTGCAGTCCGAAACGGGATACTCAATGCCGATAACCGACGTGAAATACGTCTGGAAAAGCAGGAGATCCCCGCTCAGGCGAACAAGGAAAATCCTCAGAAAATAATGCTTACTCATGTTGAGCAGGCGCTTGAGCGTACCGAACGTGAAATGAATCAGCCTGCGGGCGAATATAAGGCAACTGTAGCGAAATCGCTTGACGACGAGCGTATATATCAGATTGATAAAAAGCCGATTTATTTCAATTCGCCGATAACTCCGCTGAAAACGGTTAAACAGGAAACGACATTCGCTCAGCAGCGCTTTTCCGAAGCCGCTCCCGAACCGCAGTCGCCGATTCCTGATGAGTCGCCCGAGGAACCTGTATTCAGATATATTGATAACAGCGCTTTTGTTCAGAAACAGGAACCTGTGATAACCCATGAGCTCGAACAGCCGAAAATTCGGGTTGTAGGAGAGCTTTTTGCTACATATATAGTCTGCGAATGCGGTGATGAAATGGTGCTTATAGATAAGCACGCGGCACATGAACGAATGAGGTTTGAACAGAAGAAAAAGGAGCTGATTACGGCTTCTCAGCTTCTGTCGGAAAGCGAAACTGTCATGCTTACGCCCGAGCAGTACAGCGCGCTTGAATCGAACCCCGATATTCTTTCGGATATAGGGGTAGAAGTGCTGCTCAGCGACGGGACGCGCGGAGAGATCACTGCCGCGCCCGCAGCTTTTTCGGGAGAAACGGCGGTCAGCCCCGCCGAGCTTGTGATTCGCACAGCCGACCTTCTGGCGGCGGGAAACGAACAGGTTGTCGAGGAGATATATGACGACCTGCTTCACAGCCGCGCCTGCAAATCGGCTGTGAAGGCGCACGATATAAACAATCCGGAGGAGCTTCGCGTTATTGCGGAGGAAGTATGGCGAAACGAAAAAATACGCTTTTGCCCGCACGGCAGACCTGTAATGGTCAAACTGACAAAATATGAGATTGAAAAATATTTCAGCCGCATAGTTTGAAATCGGAGAATGTTCATATATGAATGGAATAGGAACACTTGTTATCTGCGGGGCGACCGCTTCGGGAAAAACAAGGTTGGCGATCGACCTTGCAAAGCGATTTGACGGAGAAGTCGTATCTGCGGATTCAATGCAGATTTATAAAGGAATGGATATAGCGAGCGCCAAGCCGTCAAAAGAGGAGCAGGACGGAATCCCTCATCACATGATGGACTTCCTTGAGCCGACAAAGGCGTTTTCGGTTGCCGATTACGTTGAAATGGCGCGTCCGATAATCGCGGATATCCACGCGCGCGGAAAACTGCCGATAATATGCGGAGGAACGGGACTTTATATAAATTCGCTTGTTGATAATATCGAATTTGACGATACGGGCTGTGATTATGACTTTCGCGATGAGATGAGGATTTTTGCTGCCGAACACGGAAACGGAGCGCTTCTCGAACGTTTGCGTGAAATAGACCCGCAAAGCGCCGCAAGGCTCCACGAAAACAATCTTTCAAGGATTATCCGCGCGTTGGAAGTGTACAAAATAAGCGGAAAAACGATGACTCAGCTTCAGAAAGAGAGCAGACGAAATCCGTCGCCCTACAACGCGTTCATGATCATGCCGGATTATGAACAGCGCGAGGAGCTTTATGAGCGGATCGATAAGCGTGTTGACCTTATGCTTGAAGCGGGGTTGATTGAAGAGGCGCGTGAGTTTTTTACGCACGACGATTATATAACCGCCGCTCAGGCAATAGGATATAAAGAGCTGAAGCCGTATCTTGACGGCGCTGAGCCGCTTGAAGCCTGTGTTGAGCGGCTAAAGCGCGAAACTCGAAAATATGCCAAAAGACAGCTCACATGGTTCAGAAAAGATGCAAGAATACAGCATATCACAGTGACAAAATCCGTCAATTACGAAAAAATTTTAAAAAATGCAGAATTTTTATTGAAAAAATCTAGCATTTTGTGAAAAAGTATGCTATAATAAACTTATTCTAGGCTTAAAAGCTTATTTTTACAGAAAGAAAGGAAATAAAAAGATGGCAAAGGATATGAATTTACAGGATGTATTTCTTAATCAGGCAAGAAAGGAACATATCCCGGTAACTATTTACATTACAAACGGCTTTCAGTTCAAGGGAATTGTAAAGGGCTTTGATAACTACACGGTCATTCTTGATTCCGACGGCAGACAGAATCTTATTTATAAAGGTGCGATTTCCACAATCACGCCTTTAAGACCTATCTCGCTGCTCGACGCTTTTGAAAAAGACGATAAGGAAAACTGATTGATACAAGGGGGCAGTCATGGCAGATACGGATAAAAAACGCGCTCTTACGACGCGTATAATCTGGCTTCTGATAGGCTTGTTCTTTATTATCATGATTATAAGCCAGCTTGTGATTCATTTTTACAATCCTATTACGACCGAGGTCGCCGCAATTTATACCACGACCGATTATATAGGTTTTAAGGGGATTTATGTCCGCAATGAAAAGCTGGTTTCATACCACGCCAACGGGGTTATCAATTATACTCACCCCGACGGCTATAAAATCGCAAAGAACTCTGTAATTGCCGAGGTTTACCGCAATCAATCCGATTTGGCGTATCAGCAGCAGATAGACGACCTTGTTGCTCGTCGCACGGTTCTTCAGGACGCTCAGGCGCTTGTGGGAACGGACAGCTCTCAGCTGGAATCCTTTTCAAATCAAATATATGACAAGCATTCCGAGATGATGCAGCATTTGTGCGACGGGGATTATAAATCCGCTTCGGCTCTGAAAAGCGATATGCTCAATCTCCGCAGCAAGAAGGAGATTGTTAAAGGAACCGAAACCTCGTACGCTGAGAAAATCCAGGAAATAAACAATCAGATTACGCAGCTTAAAGCTAAGATTTCGAGCGACCCTTATGCGGTTTCTATCGGAGAAACGGGATATTTCGTAAGCTCGGTTGACGGCTATGAGGACATTCTTAACAGCGATACTGTTTTTGAACTATCAAAGGAACAGATCGAGCAGATACTTACCGCTGACACTGCGGAGTTAAACCCTGCGGGAGTTATAGGAAAGCTTATTGACGGTTATAAATGGTACATGGCTGCCGTTCTCAATACCGTTCGTATGGGGACTGTATTTGAAGGCGCGGAGGTCACGCTTCGCGTGGGATATTCACAGCAGGATATAGACGCAAAGGTCGTCAGCCTGAAAAGGCAGGAGGACGGAAGCAGTATTTGTATTTTTGAGTGCGACACGTTTTCTTCCGAATTTGTTGACGGACGCGTGGCGCAGGTAAAGCTGCTCATGGATAATTACGAAGGAATACGCATACCGACAAGCGCTATACGAATTGTGGACGGAAAAGCAGGCGTGTACACCAGAAAAGGCATTGAAGTAATTTTTAAACAGATAAAGCAGATTATTTCCGAGGAAGATTACACCCTCGTTGAGAATACCAGCGATTTGGACGGATATATCTCCTTGTATGATACAGTAATTGTAGGAGGAAAGGATTTGTATGACGGAAAAATTATCGGATAACAAGCTCAGCGCGGTAACGGAAAGCTATCGTCGCCTTTCGGAAGAAATTGAAGAAGCGAAAATCAAGGCGGGGAGAACCGACAAGGTTCGCTTTATGGCTGTTACAAAGACGGTTCCGCCGGAAATTGTAAATCACGCAGTATCTCTCGGTATTGATTTGCTCGGAGAAAACCGCGTTCAGGAATATTTGGACAAGCGCGAAAGCTATTCCCCCTGCGAAGTGCATTTTATCGGAGGTCTTCAGACAAACAAGGTAAAATACATCATTGACAAGGTGAATATGATACATTCCGTTGACAGCATAAGGCTTGCGGAAGAGGTGAGTCGGCGCGCTGTATCTGCGGGTCTGACAATGGATATCCTGCTTGAAGTCAATATAGGCGGAGAAGAAAGCAAGAGCGGTATTGCGCCCGATGAACTTTTTGAGCTTGCCGCACAGGCGGGCGAACTGCCGGGACTGCGGATAAGAGGACTTATGACGATACCGCCCGTTGACCATAACGGAAGTTCAGAGCGTTACTTTGAGCGTATGCAGCGGCTTTTCGGCGATATCGGTGATAAATTTGCAGGAAATGATAAATTTCTTACGGATACGCTTTCAATGGGTATGTCCGGTGACTTTGCGGCAGCAATAAAATACGGTTCAACAATAGTAAGAATCGGAAGCTTGCTATTTGGATATAGGAAATACTAATTTTTGGGAGGATTCACTCATGGGTTTCATGGATCAATTCAAGAAAATTACCGGTTATAACAACGGGGACGATGACTACGGCTCAGATAACGATTATTCAGACGATCTGCCGTCTACCGTAAGCTTTGACGACAGCTATTCAAGCCCCTCGAAGTCATCTATCAAAAGCAGCAAGATGATGAGCATTCCCGCAACGACGCATTTGCAGGTTATTGTGGTTAAGCCCGAAAAATATAGCGACGCTGCCGCTATTGCGGATCATTTCAAAAACAAAAAGACGGTTGTTCTTAATCTCGACAACACAAATAAAGACGTTTCAAACCGTCTTATCGACTTCCTCGGCGGTGTTGCCTATGCAACGGACGGCGAATTGAAGCGCATTGCGAATACGACTTATATAATCGTTCCGGTAAACGTTGATATTTCGGGCGATATGATTGACGAACTCGGCAATAACGCTGACTTTATTTGATGAAGGAGCTTTCTGTCAGAGATTCGGTGCGGCTCAGAATCGACGATTTGCTTACTGTTTCTGAAAAGCGGCGCAGACCGGGCTTTACCGCCTTTCTTAATGAAGCTGAACAGCGCTATGCGGGTGAATATCTCGAGGAGCGCGGAGCGGATTTCTGCTTTTGGGGCGGCTTTGAAAGCTGCACAAGGCGTATGCTGTGTATTTTTCCGGAGAGCGGAGAGGAAAGCTTTCCGATTTATTCTCTGACATTTACTTTTCGCAGTGCAGATTCCCTAAGCCACAGGGATTTTCTCGGTTCATTCCTTTCGCTGGGAATAAATCGTGAACAGATTGGAGATATATTGACCGCCGACGGTTATGCGATTGTTTTTTGCACTAAAACGGCGTATTCGCTTATCTCGGAGCTTACAAAAATCGGTAAAACGGGAGTTGCTGTAAACGAGGGCATAACCCGTGCCGTACCCGAAGTTCGGTTTACCGAACAAAGCGTTGTTGTTGCGTCTTTGCGCGCCGATTGCGTTGTAAGCGCGGTTTCGGGATTAAGCCGTGAAAAATCGGCGGATTACATAAAATCGGGGCATTTTATGCTCAATTATGAGGTTTGCACAAATGTCAGCAAGCTTCTTGCCGACAGGGATATCATCACCCTGCGCGGATATGGGAAATTCGTGCTTGCTTCGGGCGGCACTGAAACAAAAAAAGGACGACTCAGAATAGAGCTCAAAAAATACAGTTGATCCGGAAATATCCGGCAAAGGAAAGGAAGGGTTTGCATGGAAACAGCAATCGGCGGAAGAAAATTTTCCGAAGCAATGCGCGGTTACAAAAAAGAGGAAGTTGATGAGTATTTAAGCGAAATTGCAATGGAAGTTTCGCAAAATAACAAGGAAAAGGAAGAACTCAACAAAAAGCTTGATATTCTTGCCAATAAAATTCAGGAATATCGCGAGGACGAGGACGCTTTAAAAGAGGCGCTTCTCGGTGCGCAGAAGCAGGGAAACGCGGTTATTGCCGCAGCTAAAGAAAAATCAGCCGAAATGATTCAGGAGGCGCAGGACAAGTGCGACCAAATGATTGCCGACGCCGAAGCGCTCGTTGCACAGAAGCAGGCTGAAGCCGAAAAGATTATCGCAGACGCGCTCGCCGAAAAGCAGCGCATTGAAGATGAAGCTACCAAAAAGGCGAATGATATCCATACAGAGATGGAGATTCAGACGGAAATCGATAAGGAAATTCTTGCTCGCACCAAGCGCGAGGCGGAGGATTTCAGAACGCGTCTTATTGTTGAATATACAAATCATATGGAATTTATCAAGAAGATTCCCGAGCAGTGCGAGGACGAGTTTATAAAGGAAACAACTGCCGACCACAATACCGAAAAGCTGCGCGAACTGCTTGAACAGCAGAAAGCAAGCGCTGTTGAAGGCGCTGCCGCCGAGGAAAAGGAAGATGACTCCGACATTAAAGTTGTAAATTCCTTTGCTGAAATTCCCGTTCAGGAGGCTGAATCCGAGGAAGTTGAAGAAACCGACGAGCCGGGCGGTTTTTCCGTTGAAAACGCTTTTGGCGGAGATTCTGACGAAGACGACGACACGCCCGATTTTCTGAAAAATAAGGCGAAGAGCAATAACAGAAGCACAAAGTATGAAAAGCTGGAATTTGGCAACAATACCGGCAGCAATAACAATAAAAAGAAAAGAAGATAACCTAAAAGAAAGGACATAACGTCAATGGCACAGGATTACAATGAAACGCTGAATCTGCCGCAGACCGATTACCCGATGAGGGGAAATCTGCCCGCAAGAGAACCGAAATGGCTTGAAGAATGGGAAGCCGACCGTGTTTACTATGAGCTCCAGAAGAAAAACGAGGGCTTACCGAAGTATATCCTTCACGACGGACCTCCGTACGCAAACGGCGATATACACATGGGCACTGCGCTTAACAAGATATTAAAGGACATTATTGTAAAGTACAAATCCATGTCGGGCTATCAGGCGCCTTATGTTCCGGGCTGGGACTGCCACGGTCTGCCGATCGAGCTTAAAGCGCTTAAGCAGATAGGCGCGGACAGCGGAGCGATTGATCCTGTTGAACTTCGCAAGTGCTGCCGTGAATTTGCGCTTTCCTGTCTGGACGGTCAGAAAGCTCAGTTCAAGCGTCTTGGCGTTTGGGGCGATTTTGACGACCCATACCTTACTATAAAGCCTGAATTTGAAGCAAAGCAGGTCGAAGTGTTCGGAAAAATGGCGCAGCGCGGGCTTATGTACAAGGGCTTAAAGCCTGTTTACTGGTGCGCTGACTGTAATACTGCGCTTGCCGAAGCTGAAATTGAATACGAAAACGACGAGTGCCATTCGATTTATGTAAAGTTCAAGATTACTGACGATAAGGGTAAGCTTAGCGGCACAGATGTCGATCTTTCCAGAGCGTATGCGGTTATATGGACGACCACAACATGGACTCTGCCCGGAAATCTCGCAATCTGTCTCGGTCCGAATTACGAATATACATTCGTAAAAATCGAGGATTCCGATAATAAGCACTGCGGCGATTATCTTCTCATGGCGACCGAGCTTGTTTCCACAGTTATGGACGGAATCGGCGTGAAGAACTATACTACGCACGGAAGCTTTGTCGGCAAGGATTTTGAAATGCTCGAAACGCAGCATCCTTTCCTTGACCGCAAATCCATAATGATTGTCGGCGACCATGTAACGCTTGACAGCGGTACCGGCTGCGTTCATACAGCTCCCGGCTTCGGCGTTGAGGACTATGAAGTCTGCAATAGTTATAAGGGACTTTTCAAGATTATCGTACCTGTTGACAGCAAGGGCAAGCTTACCGACGAGGCGGGCGAATTTTCCGGACTTACCACAGATGAAGCAAACAAGGCTATTGCAAAGAAGCTGGAAGAGCTTAACGCTTTGCTTGCGATCGAGAAGATCGTTCACCAGTATCCTCATTGCTGGAGATGTCACAAGCCGATCATTTATCGCGCGACCGAACAGTGGTTCTGTTCCGTCGAAAAATTTGCGGACGAAGCCGTTAAGGCAATCGAAGAGGTTCAGTGGATTCCCGGCTGGGGCGAAGAGCGCATAAAGAACATGGTTCGCGACAGAAGCGACTGGTGTATTTCCCGCCAGCGCCGTTGGGGCGTTCCGATTCCTGTTCTGTATTGCAAAAAATGCGGAAAGCCCGTCGTTACTCCCGAATCTATTAAAGCGATTTCCGACCTGTTCAGAAAAGAAAGCTCCGACGCATGGTATTCAAAGGATCCTTCCGAATTTATCCCCGATACCGTAAAATGCGAATGCGGCTGCGGCGAGTTCACGAAAGAAATGGATATTTTTGACGTTTGGTTCGATTCCGGCTGTACCCATGCTGCCGTTCTCGAAGAACGCGATTACCTTCGTTCTCCCGCTGACCTTTATCTCGAGGGCTGCGACCAGTACAGAGGCTGGTTCCAGAGTTCGCTCCTCACGTCTGTTGCCTGCACGGGTCATGCGCCTTATAAGGCGGTATGCACTCACGGTTGGATCGTTGACGGAAAGGGCGAAAAGATGTCGAAATCCAAGGGCAATTACATTGTGCCCGAGGAGGTTATCAAGCAGTATGGCGCGGATGTGCTTCGCCTTTGGGTAACATCGCTTGATTATCATAGTGATATCCGCGTTTCTCAGGATATTCTGAAGCAGCTTTCCGAAACTTACCGCAAAATTCGCAACACTGCCCGCTTTATGCTTGGCAACCTTTGCAACGGAAAGGGATTCAATCCCGATACAGACATGGTAGCTCTCGATAAGCTTACCGATATTGACAAGTGGGCTGTTTCAAAGTTCGACAGCCTTATTGAAAAGGTTAAGAAGTCCTATGAAGATATGGACTACTACCACGCTTACCATGCAATCAACAGCTTCTGCGTTGTTGATATGTCTAACTTCTACCTTGATATCATTAAGGACAGACTTTACTGCGAAGCTGCCGAAGGCGAGGACAGACGTGCGGCTCAGACCGCAATGTACATTATCCTGAGCGGTCTTACACGCCTTATCGCACCGATCATTACGTTTACGGCAGACGAGATATGGAAAGAGCTTCCCAAGAAGAGCGATGATGACGCGAGAAATGTTGTATTCAACCGTATGCCTGAACCAACCGGAATTTCCGTTGATACGGCAAAGTGGGACAAGATTCACGCAATCCGTGACGACGTTCTTGCTGCGCTTGAACAGAAGAGAAATGAAAAGGTTATAGGCAAGTCGCTCGAAGCCAAGGTAATTCTTCATACAAATGATGATTTATCAGATATTCTTCCTGTATTAAATAAGGCGTTTATCGTATCGCAGGTTGAACTTGCGGACGGCGAGGGCGGATTCCGCGGAAATGTTGAAGGTCTTACAATAACTGTTGTTAAGGCAGACGGTGAAAAGTGCGCCCGCTGTTGGACATATTCCGATACTGTCGGAAAAAATGCGGAGCATCCCGACCTTTGCGAACGCTGCGCAAGAGTTCTTTCAAAGTAAAGCATAAAACAGAAGAGCCGTACATTTTTGTATGGCTCTCCTGTCTGTAATGCTGATTTTTGTTTAAACAATAAAAGTCTGTGCGTTCAAACCGATGAAAGGATTGTATATCATTGCAAAAGAAAAAATTACCGCTGATTGCACTTATAACAACCATTGTGCTCACAGCTTTGGATCAGTTCACGAAATGGCTTGCTGTAACTTATGTGAAACCGCTGGATACAATTCCCGTAATAAAATTCGGTGAAACGCAGTGGGTGAACTGGACTTATTGCGAAAATAAGGGTATGTCATTCAGCTTGCTTGAGGGAGAGCGGCTCCTGCTCACAATATTGCCGATAATTATGATCGGCGTAATAGAATGGTATATTTTTTCAGGACGCGCAAAAGGATATGCGCAGATTTTCTCGCTCGCCGCAATAGCGGGAGGAGGACTAGGTAATCTCATAGACCGCTTTTTTCTCGGATATGTCGTTGATTTTATTGACGTTAAGATAATAAACTTCGCTATATTCAACTTTGCGGATATTTGCGTGGTTTGCGGAGGTATTGTTTTTGCATTTTTGTTCATAAACGAAGACAGAATGAACGAAAAGAAAAAAGCTGAGGAAAAATCAAAGGAGCAGTCAGATGAACAGCTTTGAATTTGTCGCGGAACAGTCGGGCGAAAGATTGGATAAATTCCTTTCCGACAGCGGCGAAACAGGGCTGACGCGTACTGCTGCGGCACGTCTGATAGAAAACGGAAGCTGCACGGTAAACGGTTTGAACGTTCAAAAAAATTACAAGCTTCGCGAGGGCGACAGGGTTATTCTGAATATTCCCGAGCCTGAATGCGTAGATATTTTGCCTGAGAATATTCCGCTGGAAATCGTTTATGAGGATAACGACCTTCTGGTTGTAAATAAGCCGAAGGGCATGGTCGTTCACCCTGCCGCGGGACATTTTTCCGGCACGCTCGTCAACGCTCTTATGCATCACTGCGGCGAAAGCCTTTCCGGGATAAACGGTGAAATTCGTCCCGGAATTGTTCATCGCATAGATAAGGATACGAGCGGTCTTTTGATTGTAGCCAAAAACGATTTTGCACACCGCGGGCTTGCCGAACAGATAAAGGTTCACAGCTTTACACGCGAATATGAAGCTGTTGTTACAGGCGGCATAAAGGAGGACGGGACGGTTAACGCCCCGATAGGCAGAAGCAAAGCTGACAGAAAAAAGATGTGCGTAACAAATGAAAACAGTAAGGAAGCGGTAACGCATTACCACATTCTTGGGAATTTATCGGGATACACGCATTTGCGGCTGAGGCTTGAGACCGGACGCACTCATCAGATACGGGTTCACATGGCTTATATCGGGCACCCTGTTGCCGGCGACGAAGTGTATGGAAACGGGAAGCCGAAATGGCTCTGCGGACAGTGTCTCCACGCAAGGAAAATCGGTTTTATTCATCCCGTAAGCGGCGAATACATGGAATTTGAGAGCGAGCTTCCCGAATATTTTGTTAAATTTTTGAAAAGTATAGAATGATATGGATTTTAAAAAAGTAATTTTAATAAGCGACCTTGACGGAACGCTGCTCACTGACGATAAGCGTATTTCCGAAAAAGATATTTATGCAATTGAAGAATTTCGCAGCGGTGGCGGTTTGTTCACAGCAGCAACAGGCCGCGGCGTTGCAATGGCGGAAAACGTGGTTAAAAAAATCGGAATTGACATTCCGTGCGTAATTTTTAACGGCGCTGCTGTTTATGACTTTAATCGGCGGGAATTTTTGTGGCACAGCTCAATGCCCGATTGTGCATACGATTACATACGCGGGCTTGAAGCAGAATTTCCAGATATAGGAATTGAAATACTTCGCGGTGAGGCTGTTTACGTTACGGATTACAATGAAACCGTTGGTGAACACCTTGCGATTGAACAGATAAAAGCTGTTCAATGCGGTCTTGACGATGCTCCGAAAGGGGATTGGCTAAAGGTTTTGATTGCATATCCACCTGAAAAAATAGGCGGAGTTATTGAATACACGCGGGAAAAATGTCAAACGGGCGTAAACTGGGTTCATTCGTCACCGATGTATTACGAAATGCTGCCGGAGGGCATAAGCAAGGGATACGGCTATAAAAAGCTGCTCAGCTTGCTCGGAAAAGAGGACTTGTTCACGGTTGCCGTCGGCGATTACGGAAACGACTATGACATGGTAAGGAGCGCAGATCTTGGGGTTGCCGTGGCGAATGCGCAGGAGCAGATCAAAAGCACCGCAAAACTGATCGTCAGCGATAACAACAATTCTCCGATAAGCCGGATAATTGATTATATAAAAGAGCTTGATTGAAATTCAATGCGGGGAACCGCTTAAAAAAGTACAGGAGGTCTAATATGGACGCAACATTAAAAAAGCAGCTTGAAATAACTGCAACAAAGGTCAGAATGGGCATTATCGAAGGCGTTTATAACGCTAAAGCCGGTCATCCGGGCGGCTCGCTTTCGGTTACAGATATGCTGACCTACCTTTATATGGCAAGAATGAACGTTGACCCAAAGAATCCCATGATGGCGGATCGCGACCGCCTCGTCCTCTCAAAGGGTCATACGGCTCCCGCTTTATATGCGGTTCTTGCGCACAGAGGATTTTTCCCTGTTGAAGAGCTTAAGACGCTCCGCAAAATCGATTCACGCTTACAGGGTCACCCTGTTCTCGGTAAAATTCCGGGCGTTGATATGAGTACGGGTTCGCTCGGTCAGGGTGTTTCCGCTGCCTGCGGCATGGCTCTTTCTGGAAAGATTTCAAATGAAACCTACAAGGTTTATGCAATTCTGGGCGATGGCGAAATTCAGGAGGGGCAGGTATGGGAATCCGCAATGTTTGCCGCACACTATCAGCTTGATAATCTTGTTTATGTTGTTGATAATAACAACCTTCAGATCGACGGTCCGATAACTCAGGTAATGAGTCCGTATCCGATTGATGAAAAATTTGCGGCATTCGGCTGGCACGTTATCACTATCAACGGCCACGATTTTGATGAAATCGAAAACGCTCTCAATGAAGCGGAAAAAATTGCAAATCAGCCTACGGTAATTATTCAGAAAACTATCAAGGGCAAGGGCGTTTCCTATATGGAAAACAATGTTGCATGGCATGGTGCCGCACCGAATGAAGAGCAGTACAAAATTGCAATGGGCGAGCTTCAGGCTCATCTTGATGAATTACAGAAGTGAAGAAAGGATTTTTGAGCTATGGAAAAGAAAGCAACTCGTGAAAGCTACGGCGAGGGTCTTGTTCTCCTCGCGGAAAAGCGCCCTGATTTAGTCGTACTCGACGCAGACCTTGCGGCTGCAACCAAGACAGGTATTTTTAAGAAAGCATATCCCGATAAACACTTCGACTGCGGAATAGCGGAAGCAAATATGATGGGCGTTGCGGCAGGTATTGCCACAACAGGTAAGCTTGTATTCGCAAGCTCGTTCGCAATGTTTGCGGCGGGACGCGCTTTTGAGATAGTAAGAAACAGTATTTGTTACCCGAAGCTTAACGTAAAAATAGGCGCAACTCACGCGGGTATTTCTGTCGGCGAGGACGGCGCATCTCACCAGTGCAACGAAGACATTGCGCTTATGACCGCAATCCCGAATATGACCGTTATCAACCCCGCCGATGACGTTGAAGCAAAGGCTGCGGTTATGGCAATGGCAGATTTTGTAGGTCCGACATATATGCGCTTCGGCAGACTTGCCGCTCCTATTTTCAATGACGCGGCGACATACAAGTTTGAGCTTGGAAAGGGCGTTCAGCTAAAGGACGGAAAGGATATTACAATTATCGCAACAGGCCTTATGGTTGGCGAGGCTATTGAGGCAGGCAAGGCGCTTGCGGAACAGGGAATAGACGCCCGCATCGTCAATATCCACACAATTAAGCCTATCGACCGTGATATAATTATCAAAGCGGCAAAGGAAACAGGCAAAATCGTTACCGTTGAAGAACACAGCGTTATCGGCGGCTTAGGTTCAGCGGTTGCGAACGTTGTAACCGAAGAATGCCCTGTACCTGTTATCAAAATCGGTGTAAAGGACTGCTTCGGACATTCAGGCCCCGCGGCAGCATTGTTAAAGGAATTTGGACTTTGTGCAGAAAACATTGTTGCTGTAACAAAGGCTGCCCTTGGAAAGTAATCATATTTAACACAAATGCAATCCCCGTCTTTTGTATCTGCCAAAGACGGGGGTTTTTGTATAAAAAAACAACCCCGAATAAATCGGGGCTGTTTTTGAATTTATACTCAGCGCCATACAAAAAATCGAGTGTAATCTTTGCGTGTATGGGTTATACTAGAATTTTTATCTATGGTTTTATTGGTGCTTAGTATTACTGACTGTTTATAAGGGCGTTGATTTCCTGAATCTTGGAATCAACTATGTTGTAGTTTGTTTCTCTCAGCGTTGTCCACGAGTTATCATTTTCGGCGCTTATAACGAAAGGAACATCTTCAAGCATAGGTGTGATAGTATTGTTAATCGTGTCAGTATCAAAGCAGGTTGCATAGTCAACAACCAAGTGATCGAAATTGCTTACATCATGGAAGTAGTTCCAAAGATCGTACTGCTCTTCGGTGTATGCTTTGGATTTCATAATGCTTTCGCGGGTGATTTCCTTAAGCTCGGGGTCGGTCTGGCTCAAGCGAACGCAGTTAATGAAAATGCAGGAAGCCTGAATATTCTTTGAACCTGCGGGAACCATGTAACCGAAGGTATCGAGCGTATAGTAATATTCATCGGACGAAGGATCTCTCGGATAGGGAACAAAGAAAATATCAATGTCTTCTCCCTTTTTAGCTTTGAGCTTCTGGTATCTGGAATAATCCGAGATTTTCCAGTCGCCTACAGAATGGAAAGCGGCGTTTCCGTCGATTATAGGATAGTGGTCAACGGTTGAATAAGTTCCGTAGAAAAGCTGTGATAAACCTTCTTTTTTGAGCTTTTCAAGGAACTGCTGTGCGCGTTCAACGCCGGCGGAACGAAGATTATTCACAAGCTGGTTATTTTCAAATCCTACCAGAGATTCACCGGTGGAGTTGATAGCGGTTGTGCTCATTACGCCGTATAATCCGAGCGCGTCCTCATACTGGCTGTTGTTCTTAAACTGTATCATACAGTCGTAGAATGCGTCCCATGTCCACTCGCCTGCGTCCCAAAGCTCCTTAGGGTCTTTAATGCCGTACTCCTGGAATAATCCTCTGTTATAAATGAGGAAGTTCGGCGAAACGAAATATGCCCATGGATAATAATAGTGCTTTCCGTTAAGCTTGTAGCCATCGATAATATCAGTCACTCCGTCCCACTGCGGTGCGGAAAGATCGATATACCCGTCCAGAGGTTCATATGAGTTTTTGGAGATAAGATAAGGGAAAGTGTTGTCGCGAGCGTCAACAAGGTCAGGAGAAGTATCCGCCGCCATATATTTTGCAAGAGTTTCCATTATTGCATTATCAGCGCAAAGCTCGGGCTCAATAGTTGCATTGTAGGTTTCTTCAAAGTACTTGTATGCCGGTTTTATATCGCCCGCCGTTCTGAGGTCATAGCAGCCGATATAGCGCACAACAGTACCCGAAATATCCGTATCGTTATCGGTAACGTCGAGGTTTACGCTCCCTACGTCAACGGGATTGTCGAATATTTCGTCCTCCGTTGTCGTAGTCATAGCTGTTGTTGAGGTAGTCTGCGCGTTATCGGTTCGTCCGCCGCCGCCTTGACCGCAGGCGGAGATGCCGAATACGGTTGATACCGCAAGTGCAGCCGCAATAATTTTCTTGCTGGATTTCATTCTTCATTATTCCTTTCTTAGAAGTCTATGCTTCCGTTATTCACCATGTATACAGTATGTAACCGATTACATCTGCTAACATAATTTTAGCACATTTCCTCTTTGCAGTCAATTTACATATTACACCAACCCAGTTGATTAAAATTGTGCAATATAGACAAAGAGAAAATGCGCTAAAAAATCAGAAATCAATGTTATTTACATCGGAATTTGCAAGGAGAACTTCCTTTTTAGGAATACGCTTTAAAGGATTATAAACAAATTTCTTGCAGGAATCATAAGATTTAACCTCGCCGAATTTTTCACATTCAAACTTGTCGTTTTCAAGAGCCTTGCAAAGCTCGCAGTATTTGCAGGCAGGCTTGATGTTGTTACCGAACAATTTCTTTTTCATGATACCTCAATCCTTTCCATAAGGCGCGAAAAAAGGCGTCTTAATATGTATTTTCTTAATTATATCACATTTTTCGCCGAATATCTACCCCTTTCGCAAATTTTTTTCTTTTTGCTGAAAAGTATTACGTTCATTGCCATCAGCAGCGGGAGTACGATTTCATTCGCGTTAAATTCAAATGTATAGCGCACGGCGCCTGAAGCGGGAACGGAGATATCAAAAAAATGCAGAAATACAGCGCAGTAGAATCCGCTTAAAAGCGCGATCGGAACGCGCGAAAGCAGAAACCGCCCGAGCGAAAACGCGCCGCCGCATACCGCAGCGCATTGCATAAGCACGCATAGTCCGCCGAAAGAGCTTATTCCCGAAATAAGCGGGAGAGAGTTTATTTCGGGCGGAATTTTCAGAAGATTGCTTATTTCAAAAAAGCCGAGGGCGGACGGAGGAAGCGTTGCTCCCGCCGCCTTGAGCAATTCAGAGCACATGGAAAGAATCACGTTGAATGCGACAATAACAGTGCAGACCGTGAAGAGCGAAAGCGCGGACGAGCGTATTGCATATATCATACCGCCGCCTGTTTTCGGTTGCTTTTCGTCAGATGTTACGCTGTTTGATCCGAAAATAACTGCCGCCGTAATGCAGGCTGCGGCGTTTGACAAATACACTATCATACCCGCTTCAACGCTCGAATAAACGCCCAGACCTATCATTGTGACCGCGAACGACGGCGAAATGCAATAACAGAACATAGCCGAATTTTCAGCGGTTTTCCTATAGGATTCATCATAATGAAGTCTGTCGCGAAGCAATTTTATCCCGACGGGGTATCCTCCGATAAGACTCAGGCAGAATATCGCGAATGTGCTTCGGTCAAGACGTATAATGCGGTGAAGCAAAAAATAAAGCGGCCTGAAAATTATGCTGTGCAGTCCCTCGTTTATAATAAAGGTTGAAATTGCCATAAACGCAAACATTGACGGGATAATCGTGCCGAGGCAGACCTGTATGCTGTCATAAACGCTTTGCGAAGCGCTTTTCGGAAAAATAAGAAGCAGAACTATTATTATCAGAGTGCAGCAGACCTTTGCCGCTTTTATAAATCTTTTCAATATACCCTTCCTTTCTTTTGCGGTATGAACGGCTTTTTTGCTACATATATATGAAACGGAAGGTGATTCAATGAATATAAATGAGCTTGCCCGACGATACGAAAATGTCAAAAACAGGACGAAGCGGCATTCGGCGATTCAGATAATGGATTACGAAAATATGCTTATCGAATGCTGTCGGGAGGTTTTGGTTTTAAACGAGAACATGATATGCTTGAAGCTTGCAAGGTGCACGATAACGATAGTCGGGCTTGATCTTAAAATGCGCACATACAGCAGCGGGGGAGCGTCGGTAAGCGGAATTTTGCATTCCGTGGCGTTTGAACCGCTTGATGAAAAGAAAGGGAAAAGCAAATGAAGCTTGATTTATTCGGAAGCGTCACGTTTTCCGTCATAGGAGCGTACGGAGAAGAGTTCATAACGGCGCTGATACAGCAGGGAACAGTACTGAAAGATATTCGCTCGAGCGGCGGCGTTATATACGCGACCGCGCCTAAGCGTGATTATCCCGCAATCGCCCGCGCCTCGAGGAGCTTTGGCGTAAGAACCGGAGTGTGCAAACGAAAAGGGGTATACTTTCGGGTAAGGTGCTATCGAAACAGATTCGGGTTGATTGCCGGATCTGTCGCGGGACTGCTTCTTATACTTGTTTTGCAGCGGTTTATATGGAAAATCGAGGTTCACGGCAATGAAAAGCTTTCGGAAAATCAGGTCGTTCAGCTTCTTTCACTAAATAATGTTGAAATAGGTTCATATTCGCCTGCGGTAGATGTAAACGCAGTCGAGGTTGATATAAAGCGGCGCATTCCCGATATCGCGTGGATGAGCGTAGAGCTTAACGGAAGTAAATTAAGCGTTTATATTAACGAGGCTGATTTTCCCGAGCTTCCGAATATTCCGCAAAGTACGCCGTGTAACGTTATTGCAGCAAAATCAGGCGTTATTCTCGAAACCCAAGTGTATTCCGGTACGCTTCTCTATCCGAAAGGGAGCGGTGTTGCGGAGGGAAGCGTTATCGTAAGCGGAGCGGTTGACGACGGGGCAGGGAATGTTTCTATTACTCACGCGAACGCAAAAATTATTGCCGAGTTCACCGAACCTGTTGAATTTTTTATGCCGTACACAACAATGGAAAAACAAAAAACGGGACTTGTCGAATGTGAACGCGAGCTTATGCTGTTTGGCTTTGTTTTTCCTTTGAACGGCGGAAAAATCGATCGCACAAATAAAATTTGCACGGAAGAAACGCAGGTTTTTGATTTATTCGGATTAAAACTGCCGTGGACGGTCAAAACAAATACATATACCGAATATGAGGATATCTCGGTTACAAGAACAACGGCCGATATCGAGCGCATCCTGACGAGGCAGCTTGATGATTACTGTGAGAATTTTTTCGGTGAATACGAGCTTGTCGATACCCGAAAGAGCGTGCGCGCGGACGAAACGGGGGTTTATCTTCACGCAGATGTCGTTCTTCGCGGAGATATTGCCGAGCAGCGTGAAATAATGCAGAAAAATGCGAATTGACAACGTTCCCGCGATATGATAAAATATATGGCGGAATACGGTCTGTCAAAAAGGAGGCGGTTATTTGAAAAAATTTCTTTGTTTTCTTGCGCTCGGGGGAGGATTTGCCGCAGCGGTAAGCGCGCTTTTTTACAAGGTTTTTCTCTACACCGACTATAAGAAATTTTCGTCCGGCAATGTCGCGCAAAAAAGAAAATGGCTTAAAAATATCGACTATGAAGAGCGGTATATTTCCGCGCGTGACGGAACGATCCTGCATGGGATCGCCGTCAAAAACAGCGGCAGCCGCTGGGCTGTCATAATGCACGGATATGATTCGGAAGGGAAGAATATGGCCGACTGCGCCGAGCAGTTCTATGCGCGCGGATTTAATGTGCTTCTGCCGGACCAGCGCGGTTACGGTTTAAGCGAGGGTCGGAAAACAAGCATGGGTGAAAAGGAACAGTATGACCTTATCGAGTGGATAAAGCGCGTCATATATGACGAAAATGCGTCTGAGGTAATTCTCTACGGCGTTTCTATGGGCGCGGCAACCGTTATGCTTGCGGCGGGACATAAGCTGCTCGAACAGGTTCGCGCAGCGATTGAGGACTGCGGCTACACTTCCGTTTACGACGAGTTCAAATATAATCTTAAACGTATGTTTCATCTCCCCGCGTTCCCTATTCTGAATATTGTGGATCTGTTGTGCAGATTAAGGGACGGCTGGAGCCTGAAAACGGGTGCTTCATGCATTAGCGCGGTAAAAAAATCCGCGATTCCGATTTTATTCATTCACGGAAGCGCAGACGAATTTGTGCCTTTTTATATGCAGGATGAGCTTTACAGCGCGGCAGCCTGCAAAAAAGAAAAGCTGGTCGTCTATGGGGCGGTTCACGCTCAGTCTGCCGAAATCGAACCGCAGCTTTACTGGAACACTGTTTTTGATTTTATTGAAAGAAGCAAATAAATAATCCCGTCAGGCGTTCAATGCTTGACGGGATTTTTATACTCGGTGTCAATTAAAAGTTATACAAAAAATCAAGTGTGATCTTTGAGTGTATGGGTTATATCGGAATTTTTATCTGTGATTTTATTAGTATCAGTAACTGTCGCGTCCGAAAAGGCTTTCGTCGTTTTCGATCCACTCGTTGACGTCTATAATGCGGTATTTATCTTTGGTTTCGCGGACGATGACTCTTTCTATTCCCGCGTTCAGAACCTGCCGTTTGCACATTGAACAAGGCTCTACGCCGCCCATAAGCGCGCCCGTTTTTGCGTCGTGACAGGCGAGGTATATTGTCGCGCCCATTGTCTGCTGACGTGATGCGGAAATGATCGCGTTTGCCTCAGCGTGTACGGAGCGGCAGAGTTCATATCTTTCGCCGCGGGGGATCGACAGCTTCTCGCGCACGCATTCGCCTATATCGCAGCAGTTTTTTCTGCCGCGCGGCGCTCCGTTATATCCGGTAGAAATGATCTCGTCGTTTTTTACGATAATTGCACCGAATTGCCTGCGCAGGCAGGTGCTTCTCTCACATACGACTTCGGCAATATCAAGATAGTAATTGATTTTATCGCGGCGTTCCATAAATTCCGTTCCTTTCGGGTTTACTCTGTACCTATTAAAACATATTTGCGTAGTTTTGTCAAGTGTTTGTTAAAACGCACAATTCGGCTGTGGTTTTTTCTAACAATACGGCAATGGCAATTTTGCACAAAATTATTGTAAACCAGAAAAAAGTATGGTATAATGTGTAATGGTGTAAACGTTATCACACATTGGAGGTAAACGTAATGAGAACAAGAAAAAATGCCTTTGCTGCGATTGCATTGGCTGCTGCAATGCTGTTTTCCGGCTGTAACGGCGGAGAAAAGCCCGCCGTTTCACAGGACGCTTCCGCTTCGGCGGCGGATTCTCCCGAGACTTCCCCTGCGGAGGCGAGCAATGAGATGACTGCGCTTGAGGCGACGCGCCTTATGGGAAACGGCATAAATCTCGGCAATACAATGGAAGCCTATGGGCACAAAAATTATCTTATCGGCGCTGATCCGACGAGCTTTGAAGGTCTTTGGGGACAGCCGACAACGACCCGTGAAATGATAGAGGGTATGAAAGCTGCCGGTTTTGACAGCCTTCGCGTTCCCGTGGCTTGGACAAACGGAATGAATTACGAGAGCGGCGATTATACCATCGACGCGCGGCTTCTTGAACGTGTAAAGACTATTGTCGATTATGCGCTGGACTGCGATATGTATGTTGTTATAAACGATCACTGGGACGGAAGCTGGTGGGGAATGTTCGGTTCTGCGGACGAATCCACTCGTGAGAAAGCAATGGAAATGTACAAGGCCATGTGGTCGCAGATCGCCGATTATTTCGGGGATTGTTCATATAAGCTTATTTTTGAATCGGCAAACGAAGAGCTTGGCGACCGTCTTAACGATAAAGATGTAGCGGCGGATTCTGGAACTCTTTCAAAAGCCGAATGCTATGAAACGACAAACCTCATAAACAGCGAATTTGTAAAGCTGATACGCTCTACGGGTGGAAAGAACGCAGAGCGTTTTCTGCTTATTGCGGGATACAATACGGATATTGCCTGCACCTGCGACGACCGCTTTGTTATGCCCGAGGACACCGCAAAGGATAAGCTGATTGTGTCTGTTCATTATTACACGCCGTGGGATTACTGCGGTACAAAGAGTGTAAATCAGTGGGGTTCTCCGCAGGATTATGACGAGCAGAACACGCTGCTTGAAAAGATGACAAAATTCACCAAAAAGGGCTACGGCGTAATTATCGGCGAATATGCGGTTCTTGTTGACGGAAGCACTCCGAAGCCCGATACCGACCTGTTTTATAACAACTTCCTGAACAACTGCGATTTATACAATTACTGCCCCATGCTTTGGGACTGCAATAACCTTTATCGCAGGAACAGCGGTTTTATCTCAGATGAAAGTATGTCGAAGCTGTTCAAGGAAAGAAGCCTTTCAGAGCAGTCCGCGCTTTCCGAAGATGAAATAAAAGAAAACGCCCAAAAGGGAATGGCGCAGGCGCTTGAAGCGGCAAAAGACCGTATGACCGACGAAAACGATATACCTGCTTCGGATGATGCGGCGGTTGCGTGGATAATGTATCAGAGCAGCGATTACGGCGTAAGCTATTCCGTCGGCGACGTGTACGACCCGACAAATAAAACGGTTGGCGTTAAGGCTACAAATGCGCTCATTACCGGTGAGGGAACATACACTATCGGTCTTGATTTCAGTGAGATAAACGGTGCAAAGGGAGTAGCTTTCTCGGCAATAGGCATCTCAAACGGCGAAGCGCTTTATCCGGGATATATCGTTACGATTGACAGCTTTACGGTGAACGGTGAGGAGTGCGAGCTTGCGGGAAAAGCGTACACTTCGTCAGACGACGGGAAATGCACACGCGTAAATCTCTTTAACCAGTGGGTTTCTGCGGTTCCCGATGACGCAAGAACGGCAGACGGTTCGCTTGAGGGTGCGTCCGCACAGATATGGCAGATAAATAAGAAAAAGAATATCGAAAATATTTCGATAACTATTACGGTTTCTGCGCCAAAGGAATAAATCTGTATGGTTATTGTCGCCGCAGTGGCTGAGATCGGGTGGGAACGTGATAAGTATTTATGCAGGAGGGCGCTGCGATGAAGTCAATATCAAAAAGAGCAAAGAAAATCATCATAATTGCAATAACTGCTGCCGTCGTTCTTATTGCCATGATAATTGCTTCGGTTGTTTATTTTATAAATGTTGAAATAGGCATCTACGATTTAAGCAGCGCGGTCGCCGTATTCGGCTGGGAGGATTATATAAAATATTCTATGCTTTCAGACGAGCTTAAATCGATAATTTCCGAGGAGGAGTTTAACGACAGCTCCGATGAGGGGCGGCTTTCTATGTACAAAAAACTGGAAAAGCTTATTATCGACGACAGACCGACAAGCGAATTTAAAGGCAGCACCTCATGGTTTAAGCCCGACTATATGTATCATGTCAAAATGGATAATGAGGAATATTGTGTATACATTCGGATTGATTTTGATGAAAAATTCTTTAGCCCCGAGGTGGTGAATTTTACTGCTAATTTTATCTCAGTTAGTGGAAATGTTAAATCGGCAGAGGAATCCGAACCTGTAAAATCCGATTCGGTTTTGTGTGAGGAAACAACTGTCGTTTCCGACACAGAAGCAACTGCAATCTCGAGCGAAAAAATTATCGAAACAACATTGCAAACGCCCCAGCAAAGCGTTTCTTCGGCTGAAAATTCTGCTGATGAATCGGATTCGGATACGGTTATTTGGGAAGCGCCGAATGGGGAACTGTTTTACAAAAAAGACGCGGTTCAAAATGGATCTATTCTCGAATTTGATAAAGCAATTTATCGTCCGTCCACGGGCGTTTTTTATGACAGCTTCACAAATCCCGAATTGTTTGATGCAGCAACCTATGATTTCTTGGGCGAACTGATCGAATATGATGAAAGCAACTGGCGCTGCATTCAAACAGGCGATACGGTTAACGGATATCGCGTTAAAAAAGCGGAAACGCTTTTTAATATCAATGACGACGCGTATCTAAGGGAAGATGGGTATATTCCTTTAGGTAATTCGATTGTATTTGAAGATGATATAACTCTGACAGGATATTTGACATATTATTCTTATGATGATCCCACTTTTATCAGAAAAGGCGATTTGTATTTTCTACCTGACGAATCGTATGCGGGTATGCCCCTTGTAAATTTTTATCCATATAGTTCAAGTATTTCGGGCGAAAGCTTTGTTGAGTTTGTTGAGTCTGAAAAAGTAACATTTCCGATAATTTATAGCGATTCGTTAAGCATATGGGTTGGAAATTTATTTACTGATTATGCAGATAACGCTGCATTGAAACAAATGATAGAAGATAATGAAAAAAAGTGTGATCTAATAAGAGTTGAAATTACACTTGGAGAGCTTAGCTTGACGTTCCACGATATGATGATATGGGTGGGAACAAGTGCAAAAATCGTAAACGTGCAGATGTTGGAGTAATGCAAGCGTGAATGCAATTCGATTTTGTGCGGCGGCTTGAACATTCGTTTTTTTGGTATGCGTGAGGTAACTCTGTAATCGCACTTTATTTCGCTCACTAAACAGGCGCACGGCTTAACTGTGCGCCTGTTGTGTTTTAACGCTTTATTTCTTTGTCTGCTCATTCTTGCGTAAACTATTGATTTTTTTGGGAATATGTGGTACAATGTAAAGTAAAAAAAGCATAATTCGTTCAGGAGGAAAAATAATGACTGAAATCAAGCATTTTTCAAGGCGGCTGCTTTGCATTCTGCTGGCGGTCTGTATGGCACTGGCGTTTATCCCGTTACAGACGTCGATCAGGGCGTACGCAGCCAACGACGATCAGATAATCCTGCAGGAAGGCGTTGACAGCGAGGGCGCAGGCTGGACGTTTGACGGCTCAAGCAAGAAGCTTACGCTTGAAAACGCTGACCTGTATTATTCGGGCAGTTCTTCGCTGTTTTCTTTTGAATGCTCGTGTGCGTACATTATACTTAAGGGATACAACCGCATACAGCTTGGCACCGAGGGGGCTTCTGCCTTTGCGCTTCCCGACCGCGACCTTGGTATAATAAATAGCTCAGGTATCCTTGAAATAAAGGGAAATGGCGTATATTTGGCAGAGAAAGAAACCTATACTACTGTTGACAGCGGCTTTATCCTTACGCCGGGCATCAAGGCTGCCGGAAACGGAATAACAACAATAAACGGCGGCTATGTGGAAGCCGACAGTTTGTCCGAAACCGGAGCCAAACTGTGCGTCAACGGCGGCTATGTATATGCCGGAGCGTCATACGGCGATGTGACCGTCATGGGTGGCTTTGTGCATGAGTGGGACGCATTTATGGGCGGCTCGCTGACATTCCGGAACTGCGTAATTCAGACGCAGAATATTGATTTTAACTGCACGGTCAAGCAGATAGCAAATGATTCTGTGCTTATTCTGGAGGCTGATGACAACCACTGGTCGAATACATCTCCCGGAATAATGCAGGGCGTGGTAAGAACAAATACTTCACAAAACTGGAAGGTGTATTCAAATGAACTCTATGGTTCTCACAAACAAATAAGCGACGGAGAACACAGCGGTGTATTTGTTGACAGCGGCAGCGGCGGTTCGTCGGAGATCGGCAGCGGCGTAACGCTGACAGGCGGTAATTATTTCTTTAACGATAACGCTGATCAGCCCGCTTTGATCATTAAGCCGGGCGCTAAACTGTCTGATGTTATGCAGAACGATCCTGAACTCCCGATCAGTAATGCAACGATTGTCGGCCGCAATAATAGTGGAACTGCGATAGTGCTTGACGGCACGGATATCACAAGCACCGGCGGTTACAGATTCGGAACTCTGACCGGTCTGAGCAAGGACTGCGGCATAAAGATAGATGGCTCAGCCAAAATCACAGGCGGAAGGATCTGCGGCAAGGCTGAGAATGGCAGTGCAGGCGGCGCAGGCATTGATATCTCTATTGAGGACGGTGGAAACATTTCCGGCGATACCCAGTTTATCGGTATTTCAAAGGACGGCACAGGAACAGAGATAAACGGCTGCCCCTCTGCTGACAGTTCGACTTCCATAATCGGCTTTGACAAAGGTAATGGCAAAGGTCTGGTCAAGAAAAGCGGTGGCCTGCTTAACTGCGGTCTTACAAGCTGCGGCAATTACGGTCTGGACACTGATATAACCTACAACACAACGTTCTCTTTTGATATGTCAAGAGGCTCGACCACGCCCTTTGGCGAGACATTCGACCCCTCAAGAAATTGCAGCGGCAAGGGCTGGGCGTTTTACAGGAATAATTACGGCGAGTATGAAAAATATTTGCCGTATAGAGCGTCAAATATGGCGGCTACTATTGATCCTGCGCTTCTGGTGCTTGACAATTTTAGTTTCAACACCCTGGCAGATGAAGCCGTAAGTATACCTGCATCCAACTATTCCATTAATGACGTTTATATCATTGTAAAGGGGAATTGCTCGCTGACGGGAGCAAAGCGAGGACTGTATAATAGTGCTGCTAATTCAATTATACTCATTGGCGCAGACGAGGATTCCAAGCTCACCATAAATTTAACGGGCAGCGAATCAAACGGTGCCGGAATTGATCAGGTAACACCGCGAGGCCTGACTATAAAGAACCTTAACCTTTCCATCAATGCAGGCTCAGGCTGCGGCATATCTTCCAGCGAGGCTTTGAGTATTTATAACAGCGATATTACAATTTCGCAGGACGACGGCAGTGATTATGCCATTAATGTGACCAGCGCAACTAATGGATCCCTTTGTTTAGGCGGCAGCAACAACTTTACGTTCTATGGCTCCGGAAAGGTGGGCAATCATTTAGGGATATACTCCTGCAAATTTGCAGAGAGCAGTCAGGCAGCGGCTGACTATAACGAAAAAATACAAAGCGGCGAAACCATTTCCGAAATGGTCTTTAACGATGGCGAAAAGGTATCAACTGTCGGCTTTGACTTCAACACTGAAAAATACAATGTCAGCGAGATCACCTCTGAATTTGACTATCAGACATTCCAAACAAATTATTACGTTACCCTGACCGATAAGGATCCGAACAGCGCGAAGCGTTATGGCGGTGAACCTCTGGAGATCGATCTCAGCAATTTCTTCGTTGGCGGAAACGGTATGTGGAACAACAGAACGAGATCGACGTATACGCCCGAATTTACAGGCGACAGCTTTGATATCGATCGTAGCACTAGCTTATATACCGGCACAGCCTCCAACTCTGATAACACGGTCACTGTTGGATTCCGCTATGACAACATAATATCCTCTGGCGATGTCAACGTTATTTCAAGCCTGCCGGACGATAGAAGCTACTATATTTTGTATAAGTTTGACGTAGAAATGCAGCCTGTAATCAGCACTTCCTTTAATGAAGAGGGCGGTAACGTTATTGTATCGGCAGAAAAGGTAAGAAAAGGCGAGGACGCAACAGTCACAGTAACTCCGAAAAATGGTTGGGTCGTAGGTTCTGTCAAGCTGAACGGCGAAGATGTCGAGCTGACTGACGGTAAGCTTTTGCTGACGAACGTCACCGAGAATCAGGGGATCGTTGTTGAGTTCAAGCGGCTTTATACGGTGACAGTCAATGTCGAGGGCGTTGACAACAGTGATCTTTCTGCGGTTTCGCCCGTAACCTCAACATATATTGAGGGTGAAAACGCCATGTTCAAAATCGCTGATTTAGAGGGGTATACTGTTACCGCTACTCTTGACGGCAAGCCTGTTGAACTTACTGACGGTCGGTATATAATCAGCAATATTGCCAGTGATCATACGCTTTCGGTAATATATTCTAAAAAAGAGGCAGTTTATAATCTGACTATAGAATGCGGTCCGAACGGCAAGACCTCGCTTCCTGCCGATACCACGCTTATTTCAAATGTTAAGAGCGGCACAGTGTATGATATTGAGCTTTTCCCCAACGAGGGCTACGAGGTGAAGTCGGTTACGGTGAACGGCAATGAACTTACGGTTACAAACAACAAGGCGTCGTTCGTGCTCACCGCAGATACCGTGCTTAAAATTGAGTTCAAAAAGAAGTCCTCCGGCGGTTCAAATCCGGGCGGTCCGACAGGCGGATTTGGCGGCAGAGTTGAGCCGAAACCCTCGCTGAACGGGTCTAACAAGAGCTGGAAGGATATTTCTGCTGAGCTTGATAAAATGGCTGAGGGAAGCACTGTAATCATCTCGCTGAACGGTGTAACAAGCGTTCCTGCTGATGTTATCAGAAGCATAATGAACAAAAAACTGAAAGCGGAGTTCATAGTTGACAGTGCAAAGAGCTGGGTAATTGACGGGGCAAAGGTATCGTCCGCTGCTGCCGTTGACTTGAGCATCTTTAACAGAACATCGAACACAAGCAAGCTTCGCGGTACCTGTGCTATTAATGTAATGGTGAAAAAGTCGGGGGTTCCTGCTGCGCTCAGACTGAAGCAGGACAAGAAATACGCAGGCGAGTTTGCGAATATATACAAGATTTCAAGCGGAAAGCTTGAATACTTCCGCAGCGTTAAGATCGGAGCGGACGGAAGTGTTGATATAATTGGTGCAGAAGCGGGCGGAGAGTATGTCGTAATGATTTGCGAGTTCAGCGACATTGTCGGTGACGCAAACAACGACGGTATCGTGAATGCGCTTGACGCTTCGGCAATTTTAAAGAAAATTGTAAAAATTGCCGATGCAGAAAATCCGCTAATGAGCGATTTTAACGGCGACGGAACAGTAAATGCCATGGACGCACATGAAATACTGAAAGCCATTATCAATACCTGACAGCTTAATAAAACTATCGGCACTGTTCGGATTATTCCGACAGTGCCGATTTTAGCGTGAAAAAAAGCGTGTTGCAAAAGATATTTGCTTATACAATGGGTCAAATTTAAGCGAATAATAAATTATATAAGTAAGAAGATGTGGGAGATACAAGCATGACGGAAAATGTGTCGGATAAGCAGGACGTCACCGAAATAAAATATTTATACATTCGTCTTTTGTAACTCCGTATGCCGTTCTGTACCGGCTGTATTTATAAAACTTAAAGCCGCATTTTTCCTGTGCTCTTTTAGACTGAACGTTGTCAATAAAATAGCCGCATACAATAAAATTAAGTCCAACCTGTTCAAACAGATAATCAATAACCGCTGAAACGGCTTCCGGTATATACCCGTTTCCCCAATAAGCCTTGGATAACACAAATCCTATTTCTCGACCTAACTTGTTTTCAAATTCGGGGAGCTTTTTCTCATCATATTTTTCAATGCCTAATGAGCCGATAACTTTTCCGTCACGCTCTATGGCGAAAGTCTTTTTTCCTTTAATGAATGCGGCAAGGATAGTTTTTGTTTCTTCTTTTGTTTTATGATGTGACCACCCCGCCATTTCCCCGACACCGTCTACACTTGCGTACTCAAAAAAGTCGTCTAAATCGTTTTCTTTCCAAGGGCGCAGCAAAAGCCGCTGTGTTTTTAGAACAACATTCGATATATCGATTTCAGCATTCATTATATCACCTATAAATCTCGTTTTTGTGGTATGGGTTGATATTCCAACCGCCATCTTCAACCTATTATATCACATATTTGCGCATATTTCAACCTCAATCCCTGTCAATATCTTTCCTCGCGGTCTGCGCCTCGCTGCGAAAACCGACCTGAAAAGCGCAGCTGAAAAGCAGCGGCTTATACCACGATTGCAATGCTTTTTAGTAAAATACCGAGCAGACGGTGCTGCGTTACAACAGATATCGGACAAAACACTACCGGAAAAACCGTTGGAACAATTGACAAAATCTGCATGAAATGCTATAACAAAACGATAGGTACAGAAGCTATGGAGGATATCAAATGAAAAAACAGCTCTTATAAACAACATATTAAGCTGGCTGTGTGCAGTTTCGCTCGCTGCGGGAACTTTTACGCTTCCGAGTGCGGCGTTTGCGGCAGACGCATCTGCGGCTTCTTCGGAAAGCGTCAGCGTTCACGCCGCAGGACAATACACAGTCACATTTGAAACGAACGGCGGCAGCGAGATACAGCTCATAGCTATTACAAACGGCGAGCTTCTCACTCTGCCTGAAAACCCCACAAAGGACGGTCAGAAATTCCTGCGTTGGTACACTGACGCAGAACTGACCACGCGGTTCGACAGCAATCAGATGTTATCAGACGATACCACGCTTTACGCACGTTGGTTCACCCCCGTTACGCAGGACGGCGTTACATACGACAAGCCGCTGGACGCTGAGATATTCAATACAGAGAGCGGCGCTCTTACATCCGGAAATTATGTGCTGACTGATGATATAAATATACCGAAAGACTTGTTTTTTGTCATCGGTGGAAACTATGACGTAAAGATACACCTTAACGGTCACAAGATAGAATGTAATAACAGCACCACAGCTTTCAAGATAAACGGCGGCGAGCTGACAGTGACTGACAACGAGGACGGAACGAAAGGCTCCATAATTTCCAACCGTAACGCATTTACCATGAGTTCGCCACAAAATAGCACCATAAACCTTTACAACGTATCGTACAGATGCGGAAGCGAAGATTATAGCCTTATCTATGCAGGAAGCTCCGCCAGTACGTCAATAAATATCTATTCGGGCGAGTTCAGTCCCTTAACGGCTTCAAGCGATTTTACCATTGTTAGGGTGGAGTCCCACAGCCCCACGAACCTGATGGTATCCGGCGGCAAATGCTCATGTACGGTAAGGAAGCAAGCAACCGAAAACAAGAGATAGACCGCCAGCACTACACTATTCCGAACC
>CAKSFR010000006.1 GCA_934454635.1 uncultured Ruminiclostridium sp. | reverse complement strand
TTGGCGTCGACCGCCAGCGCGTTATCGGAATCGAATTTAAGACCCGCGCCGAGCTTCGGACGGATTTTTTTGCGGAACTTGTATATCTTCTCGCCGTCGGCGTTTTCCTCGTAGGGCTGCTGCTGAAATACTTCGTCAACATAAGGGATATCTTCATACTCCATGCCCTTTCCGAGGTTGACGAAGGTGCGCTGCGTCCTGTTATCAATTACAGTTTCAAGCCCCTCGCCGTGTACTATGCCGCCCTGATTTTTGTAGGAGGCTGTATTATTTCCGTAATAATATCCGGCGTACTGCTCTTTCAAGCCGCCTGTTACATCGTCAATTTCAAGCGCGCCCACCGTCGGTATGCAAATCCCGCCTAAGCTGCTATAGCCGTAGCCGGCAGGCTTCAGCGAAAATTCATTGCCGCTCTTTTTCAGTCCCTTGCCGGCGGAAGTCTGAGCGGCGTCAATGCGCTTTTCCGTCTGACTTCTCGCGGAAACAGACGCCGTGGCGGTCTGTCCCTCGTCAAAAATAAGGTCTGGCGCGGCGCATACAACGGTGTGATATCCGCGATAGCGCCATTCCTGCTTTGTAACAAGTCCGACAATGCTTCTCCGCTGATCAATATCGCCTCCCGAACAGCGCAGCACATCTCCCGCGTCAAGCGCGGGGTCGCCGTAAATCTCAGCGGTTATTCCGCGCTGCATAAACCCGTCAATATACGCGAGCCACGCTTCGTTTATCCCGTCGCATTCATCATCGGAAAGCGTTTTCGGAATAAGCGGATTTTTAGCAAGCGCGTATGTGGCGGGGGCAGCCTGCTCGTCGGTATGAACGACCGACGAGGTGTAATTTTTCACGCACTGCCCGCAGTACGCGGTAAGGCTTTTTATATACGCGCGCGTGTCGGTAACGTAAATGCTCCTGCGCTCCGCCGCCGTAACTATTTTGTCGGTAACAATGTCGAGCGGCTCGTCGTCGCTTGTGTCATATCTTGCGGAGATTATACGCAGAGCGCCCGTTCGGTCGATAACCGCATATCCGCAGAGTATCGCCGCGCACCACATCACAATATCGCGGCAGGTTTGAACCTGTTCGTCCGCAAGGCTCAGCTTAACGTCCGTGTTCGGAAGACCCTCGTCCATTCCGCCGTAAGTCACTCCGCACTGCCCGCACACCTGCGTTATTATCTGCTCGGGAGTGTAATTGGTATAGCGGCGAAGCTGTTCCTCGGGCGGGCAGTCGAAAAGCGTGCCGTTGTCATACGCCGTGAAATACACCGCATTGCGCCTGCGCTTAACGGAGCTGCCGTCGGCGCGGTATATTCCGAGCGGTATTTGCTCCCAGCCGCTTTCCGTTTTTATCTGATATACAGGCTCGGCGACAGCACCCGAAAAATCCCTCAGAAGCGCGTTATTGTCGTAAATTCCTATTTTCAGGCAGCCGAGATTAAATGTCCCGACCCTGTAATTCCCGCAAAGCTCATGCATTATTTTAAGCGAGCCGGAAACAAGAATGCTGTCGGAAAGATTTATAACGCTCCCGTCGGAAAGCGTTATCTTTCCCGAGATTTTGTCGTTTATGACATTTTTTAGCAGCGCCGCTTTGTAATTTTCACTTACAGAATACATTCCGCGCCTCCTTAATACTCGACAAGGCGGCAGCTTATCTCCCAGTAGCTTCCGGAGGTGCTGCCGTTTTGCTGCTGATAAAACACGCTTTTAAGCTCCTTTGCGTACATTTCGCAGCTGTAATATCCGCACGCGGCGGGGTCGAGCAGCGAAACGCTGAGAACAGGCTCGGCAAGGCTCACATGAAGCGCGTCAGCCTGCGAGCCGTTAAGCGTCCACTTCACCTCGCAGGTCTTTACTCCCGCGCGCACTCTTTTGCGGTGCATAACGCCTGTTTCGTCCGAGCGGCTGCTGTCCGCGCTGTCTATATCCGCAGTGTCCACGCGGTAATACGTCGGCGTGGGGAGCGCCACGTCGTTTACTTTAAGAAAATACATCTTCCCTCCGTCATTCCGCCGCGCCGTTTGTGATACGGCTGCGACTGTCGTTATAAAGTGCTACCGATTCGCCTATCGCGTCGCCGTCAAGCTCTACGGTCGTGTGGATCTCAATCGGCGCAGTGCCGCTTTTCGCCGTTTCGCTCTGCGTAAACGCCCCGATAAGCGTCTGCGGCGCGTTAAGCTCAAGCACTCCCGCCGCCGCGCCCAATATCCCCGAATATCCGCTTTCGGAGGTCACCTGTGCGCTCCGCGGCTGTACGTCAATGCCCAGCGAAAGCTCGCCCGCCCGTTCGATCGTGCTTTCAAGCGCGGAATTTACCGCCGCCAGCTTCTCGTCAAAGTCTGCCGTCTGCGCCGTTATAATAATGTCAAGCTGTTCGGTTGTCATAATTTTTCCTTTCTTTTGTTGTTATACTTAGCACCAATTTAAAAAATACAAAAAATCGAGTATGATCTTGCATATAGGGGTTATACGAAGATTTTTTGTCTATAGTTTTATTGGTGCTTAGTATTAAGCTGCCACGCAATGTTTTCCATTTCATTTTTCGCTTCGCGCCAGTCGCCTCTTTTTTTCGGGAACGCCTCCTGCGGCGTTTTCGGAAAGCGCTGCGGCGCATTGAACGCCGCAAGACAAAGCGCAGCCGTGTTAAACGCGAGATATTCGTTCGCGCGGTACAGCTCCGAGAGCCGCCGCGATCCCGCTTCTTCCGCACAGCCGCAAAGCTCCGCGAGTTCCGCCGCAGTCATTCTCCATAGCCTGTCGGGAAACGGACATACCCGAAGCGCTCCGCGCCGCAGCCGTCCCGTTACTTCTGCGGCGGAGAGTCCTCCCCGCCGATATCGAAAAAACCCGAAGCGCCGAGCGCCTGCGCAATAATCCCGTTAAGCCTGCGCAGCGACCCGCCCTCGGAAATAAAATCGTCAAAAATCGAGTATACCTCGCCGCGCGTTATCTCCGGGCGCAGGCTCTCGATAAGCGCGAAAAGAAATTCCGTGACTACCTTTATCTCGGAAAGCCGCTTTGCGCCCTCGTAAATCGAACAGCCCAAGCGCTCTTCAAGCCTTACTGCCGAAAGCGCGGTAAGCCGCAGCATATAATTTTTTCCGCCCGCCGTAAAATCCGTAAACGGAAGATTTTTCTCCATATTTTCCCTCCTTGATATTATTCGTCAAGACTGTGTTTAAGAGCGGTCGTCGGAATCGAAATAATGCTGAACTGCATTATCCCGTCGGGATTCATGCTCTTTATTTTTGTGGAAATCTGCCCCGTCCATGTAAAATACGTTCCGTCGGGAAATTCAAGCTTCTGCGTTACCGCCGACCCGGCGCATTCTATCGCCCTTGCGGTCTGATATGCGGCGGCAACCTGACCGCTCGTAACATTCGGGTTTTCCTCGGAGCTGTTGTAGTAAAACTCAAAGGTCAGGTCGTCGTATTTATAAAGTCCGCCGATATAGCGGCGCGCCGTATCGAGCAGGTTGGTTATTTCCCTGCGCTCCTTCGTCCCGCCCATGTCGGGCGTGGATTTAAGTCCGTAAAGATTCTGTCCGTTAAGATAAAATTTTGTTCCGCTTGATGTAAGTTCCATGCTTCCTCCTATTTAAGTATTCTTTTTCCGACCTCGTCAACACGGCAGGCGAACCGCATACATTTTCGCGGAACGCTTTCGCCGTATATCGTTTCGGAAAAGCTCCTGCTAAGCCCCGCGCCGAGCATTTTCCCGTTCACCGACTGCGCAAGCTCCTCCAGCTCGGCGGCGCTCTGCGCATAAACGTCAAGCTGCACGGTTATGCGGCTCAATCTGTCCTGCCCGTTTATAACGACCTCGCTGCTGTTTGCGGTTTCGGTAATGCATATCAGCGGCAGCCGCCTGTTTCCCCGAAAAAATGACAGTTCCACGTCCGCGAGCGCCTTCAGCTTATCGGCAATAAACGGTTTGATGTCAATCACTCTGCGTTTCCTCCCCTAATATTTTTATTTGCTTCAACCGCCTTGCGGCGGCTTCGATTCCGGCGGACATAAACGGCTTCGGCGGGGAATTTTCCGTGCCGAGTTCAACATATATTCCGTAATCCCTGCCTGCGGAAATAACCGCGCGGTCGCCCGAAATGCTCAGCGTAATGCTGCCGCGAAGCGCTCCGGTCCTGACCGGACAGGCTTCCCTCGCGGCGCTGTATGCCGCCTGCGCCGCCTGTTCAAGCGCTGTATTTTTCACCCGTATTATCATAAATGCACCGCCGTTGCCGCAAGATATTCCCCCGCGCGGCGTATCTCCGTTATGCGGCAGTCGGGCTTTGACGTATAAACCGCCGCAAGGTCGCCGCACTGCACTCCCGCGTCCGGCCGAAGATACAGCTTCGCCTGTTTTTTTACGGTCTGACCGCCGTTTTCCGAAATAAGCTGCTCGGCGAGCGGCTGAACGTCCGCGTAAACGAACCCGAGCAGCTTCGGCGAATCCTTTGTGCCGATGTAATCGTCCTCGGTGCGGTTTGCGGAGTAAATATCAATCCTGCGAAGTCTGCTGCGAACGAGCTGCATACACCGCACCTACCTTTCTCGGATAATTTTTCAGCCGCCGCTTCATATCGTCGGGCAGACCGTCGATATAGCTCATTGAAACCTCGCCCTCGGCGCGCCTGCTTTCGCCCTCCGCGCCCGCGCGGTTGTAATAAATAAGCGCGAGAGCCGCCTGAACATCGGCAAGCCGTTCGGGTAGCGCGTCGCGCCCGATAATGTCGAGTATGGTGTTTTCCGCCTGTAAAAGAAGAACGCCGAGACGATCTTCATCAGTCTCGGCGTCAGGCGGCAGAAGCAGCTTCAGAAGCTCTGCTGCGGTTTTCATATATATAATTTCCTTTCCCTTTTTCGGATTTCTCCGTCGGAGGCGTCCCGAACAAAATGCGGTATGCACTTCGTAACTCCGACGTAAATCCGATTTTGTTTATTTTTATCTGTTCATTTGCGTTACGATACCGCCGAAACGGCAACGCACTTTCCGTCGCTGTTTACAAGCGCGGTGCAAAGCTTTGCGCCGTCGGAAACGGTAACCTTGCCGTCTGCGGGAACTTCTGTCCAGCCCGAAGCGAGAGTATCTCCAAGGGCGGGCGCGGTAAGGCTTGAACCCGTCTTGTAATAAAGCTTGCCGCCGTTGATATCGCCGCTTACGGTAAGTACGCCGTCGGAGATGACGTTCGTAAGCGTACCGAGCTGACCGAAGCGAACGGAAACCGCCGCCTTTTTGTTGTCAAACACGAAAATATCGTGATAAACAAGACCCTCGACAAGATTTCCCGCGATTCCGGGCGGGTCCTGATGAATCTTATAGTCCTGAAGCTTAACGGGCGCGGGCGCGCACATGGGATGAGTGATTATAAAGGAAACGCCTGCGGGGAGTCTGCGCTTTGGAACGGCGATAATCGCGACCCCGTCGCAGTCGCCGACCATGCCCTTGAAAATAATTCTCTGCTGTGCGATTTCGGTTGCCTTTGTGAAGTGGGTCGTGTCCTTTTTGAGAAGCTCAATGAATGTGTTGGAGCAAAACGCAACGCGGTTTTCGATAGGAAATTCCTCGTCGGTTATCGCGGTATTCGCTTCGATAAACGCGGTGTACGCATTTTCCGCGGTAAGCGTACCGTAGCTCTTTGTTCCCGCAAGCTCGGAGAGTTTGAGAAAACGGTAGCGGTCGATTTCGGGCACGATAACCTGCTCTATCTGGCGCTGGAGCGCCTTTCCCGCGTTTCTTACGCTTTCGGGAGAATCCGCCGCATAGGTTTTGTCGATTGTGAATGTGAACGCCTTCTGCTGCGACATACGCATTTCCTGCGTTGCGTCCTGAAGCTCTGTGGGAGTGCCGTAGCGGTTCATGCCGCCGTTTGGATTGTAATCGTTGAGAGGCGCGGTTTCCATGGAAAAAACCGTTACGGTCTGTGCATTTCCGAACGTCACGTCGTTGTTGACGCCGGCGGTCGAGAGAAGCCCTCTGCGAATTGTTTCATCTACCTGTTCAGAATATTTTTCCGCTAAATTTATTGCCATAATAATTTCCTTTCCTGTTTTGATTTTTTCAGGCATTAAGCCCGTCGAGAAAAGCGTCCGTACCGCCCTTTGAAGAGCATCTCGGAACATTTCCTCTCATTCTCTCGTTAACGCCGTCGAGGACCGCTTGAGTGAAGCAGGACTTTATCGCCTCAAGGCTGCTTTCGCATTCCTCTGTCGAACCGAGATTTACGCAGGCTATAAGCTTTGCGGGAAGATTGAACTTCGCAAGCTTTTCTGCCGCGCCCGCCGCAAGCTCACGCTTTTCGACCGCCTTTTCGCGCTGAGCAAGCGCTTCCTCCGCCTGTCTGCGGCGAAAATCGAGCTTTTCGTTTGCGTTCATTTTCGCAAGCTGCTCTGTTTCTGCGAGTTTTCTTTCAAACTCGTCCTTCTGCTTTGCAAGCTGTTCGTCGAGCTGAGCTTTTGTAAAAAGCTGCTCCTGTGTCTTTTTCTGTTCCATTCGGAACCTCCTTTGTTTTATTTGCAGGTCATGTTTCGGGGCGGCGCCGCCCTTGTCCATAACTTACATTTTACAGCATATCACCCTTTTTACGGACAAACAATGACACGCTTCGGACATTCACGGACATGATTGACACGCCCGCCGATTTAATGTATAATAAAATGCATAAGGGAAGCACTGAATAAATCGCGGCACGCATCTTGCTTGCATATTTTCCGCATAATTGCACGAAAACTCCTTGAAATACATCAAGTATTCCTGCGTCGTTTTCATACAATCCTGCGAAAAATCTGTCTGCGCAATCTGCATACCCGATTTATTCAGCACATCCCAAGACAACATTAAAACGGAGGAAATATGAACATAATCGATGTATCCGCTCTGGACATTCCCGAGCTTTCAATATATGCAAATCTCACCGACGCAAAGCTGCGCCGCTCTCTTGAAGCCGAACACGGCATTTTCATTGCCGAAAGCCCTACTGTTATCGAAGTCGCGCTCAATTCCGGCTGTAAGCCCATTTCGGTATTCACAGACCGCAGGTATTTAAACGAGCGTGCGCGGAATATACTTTCAAAGTGTGAAAATATTCCGATTTACGCCGCCGACCGCGGAGTAATGGCGAAGCTCACAGGCTTTGAGCTTACCCGCGGAATGCTCTGTGCAATGGAACGTCCCGCGCCGAAAAGCGTTGACGAGCTTTGCGCACACGCGGAAAGAATAGCTGTTCTCGAGGACATTGCCGACGTAACGAATGTCGGCGCTATCATACGTTCCGCCGCCGCGCTGAACATCGACGCCGCGCTGATAACGCCGACCTGCTGCGACCCGCTTTGCCGCCGTGCGATACGCGTGAGCATGGGAACGGTCTTTCAGGTCCCGTGGGGCTATGCGGGCGAAAACTGGCTTTCCGAACTGCACGAGCTTGGATTTAAAACTGCCGCAATGGCGCTTTCGGACAAATCGGTAAGCGTAGACGACCCTGCGCTTATGGCTGAGGAGCGGCTTGCAATCGTGCTTGGCTCGGAAGGCTACGGGCTTTCGCCCGAAACGATCGCCTCCTGCGACTATACGGTTCGCATTCCCATGGCGCACGACGTCGATTCGCTCAACGTTGCTGCCGCGAGCGCTGTCGCATTCTGGCAGCTCAGGAAAAGGCAGGCGTAAGCGAGAAAGGGCGGCGCGCACGGCTCCGGCGGGCAGGCTTCGCCTGCCCGCTTTTTGCGGCTTTTGCCGCAAATCAAGGTTTTCGGCTGCGCCGAAAACCTGCCGTGCGCGCCGCTGCATCGAATCTGCACTATGTATGTACCGCGGCGTTATACTCAGCACCAATTAAAAACTACACAAAAAATCGAGTGTAATCTTTGCATGTATGGGTTATCCTAGAAATTTTATCTATGGTTTTATTGGCGCTTAGTATTAATCATACTGCAAAATATCGCAGCACAGCAAAAGCCGCAATGCCATTTTCATTGCGCCGCCCTCCTGAAGGGGCTCGCCGCCGATTTGCTCCGCAAATCGCCCTCCTCGCCCCCTCGTCGGACGGCGCGGCGGCTTTCTCTATCCTCGCTGTCCCTCCCACTCCGCCAAAACGCCGCCGACCCGCACATACTGCTCCGCCATTCCCCCCTCGCCTGCCCACTGCGAGCGCGCCGCGCCGACTTCGTCGGCGCGGCAGCGGCGGTTTTCTGCCGCCGCTGCCGCGCTCCCCCTCCCCGTTACAGTTTTCGTCAGATTTTCACAAAACCTCACTTGACATTTTTGGGGAGTATTGCTATAATAGTTGTACTGCTAACAGTTGCAGTAAGGACATAAAAGAAAGGAGAACCGCATGGATGAATCAAAGCATATCGGGCTCGCGCTTAAACAGATAGCGCACCGAATAGACCGACAGCTCATGAACAATCCTATTGATGACGCGACCTGCTACCACGGACGGATAATCGGCTATCTCTGGCGCAACAGCGACCGCGACGTCTATCAGCGCGATATCGAAAAAAACTTCGGGATACAGCGCTCGACAGCTACGCGGCTGCTTCAGCTTATGGAAAGCAACGGGCTTATCGTGCGCGAATCGGTTTCCTCCGACGCACGGCTGAAAAAAATCGTCCTTACGCCGAAAGCGATTGCTATTGAACAGGAAATGCGCGCGGTTATCGACCGATTTGAGGAGGAGCTTGCCCTTGCGTTTACTCCCGAGGAGGAAAAAGAGTTCTGGCGGCTTACGGAAAAGTTGAAAGACAAGCTTTCTGAGATGGAACAGAAGGAAAGGAAGGAGTTACAGAAAAAATGATAAAAACACTGGCAAAGCGTGTCGGAGAGTTTAAAAAAGCGTCAATAGTCACGCCTATCTTCATGGTGCTGGAAGTTCTCATGGAGGTTATTATCCCGTGGCTTATGGCTTTGCTCATTGACAACGGCATAAACGGAAACAACGGCGAGGGCAACCTCACATATATTCTTATAATAGGCGGTCTGCTCGTCGTTTCCTGCGGAATTTCCCTTTTGGGCGGATTCGGCGGCGGCAAATACGGGGCGATCGCTTCGACAGGCTTCGCGCGTAACCTGCGCCGCGATATGTTCCATAAGGTTCAGGGCTATTCCTTTGCGAACATCGACAAGTTCTCGACGGCGAGCCTTGTTACGCGTCTGACTTCGGACGTGACCCGTGTTCAGGACGCATATCAGATGATACTGCGCATCGCGGTAAGAGCGCCTATAATGCTGATTTTCTCGATGGTAATGGCGTTCACAATAAATTCAACGCTCGCGCTTGTATTTCTCGCCGCTATCCCGATTCTGGGAGTAGGTCTTTTTATTATAATGAAGAAGGCACACCCCGTTTTTGAACGCGTTTTCAAGCGCTATGACAAGCTGAACAGCGTTGTTCAGGAAAACGTTTCGGGTATGAGAGTAGTAAAGGCGTTCGTCCGCGAGGATCACGAAATTGAAAAGTTCCACGGCGTTTCAAAAGCTATTTACGATGACTTCAGCTACGCCGAAAAGGTGCTTGCGTTCAACTCGCCGCTCATGCAGTTCTGTATGTACGGCGGACTTATCGCAGTTGCATGGATAGGCGCACACCTTATCGTTGTTGACGGAACGCTCACAACGGGCGAGCTTATGAGCATAATAACCTATGCGATGCAGATACTCATGAGCCTTATGATGCTCTCCATGATTTTCGTTATGATAACAATGGCGAGAGCCTCCGCAGAACGTATCTGCGAGGTTCTGGACGAAGAAAGCACCCTCTTGAACGGCAGCGACCCAATAAAGGAGGTTCCCGACGGCTCGATTTCGTTCAACAATGTTTCTTTTGCATATAAATCGGGTACAAACGCCCTTTCAAACGCAAATATAAAGATTGCTTCGGGCGAAACGATAGGAATAATCGGCGGAACAGGCTCGTCGAAATCCACGCTGGTTCAGCTTATCCCGCGTCTGTACGACGTTACCGAGGGCAGCATCGAGGTCGGCGGGATCGACGTAAGAAAATACGACATCGAATCGCTCAGAAATCAGGTTGCAATGGTTCTTCAGAAAAACGTTCTTTTTTCGGGAACAATAAAGGAGAACCTGCGCTGGGGCAACCCCGACGCGACCGACGAGGAGCTTGTCCATGCCTGTCGGCTTGCTCAGGCGGACGGCTTTATCCGCACTTTCCCCGACGGCTATGACACCTATATCGAGCAGGGCGGAACAAACGTTTCGGGCGGACAGAAGCAGCGTCTTTGTATTGCCCGTGCACTGCTCAAAAAGCCGAAAATACTCATTCTCGACGATTCCACAAGCGCAGTCGATACCGCGACCGACGCTATGATAAGAAAGGCTTTCCGCGAGGAGATCCCCGACACGACAAAGCTGATTATCGCACAGCGCATTTCCTCCGTTCAGGATGCGGATAAAATAATCGTCCTTGAGGGCGGAAAGATAAACGCCTTCGATACTCACGAAAATCTGCTTAAAAACAACGAAATTTACAGAGAAGTATACTATTCACAGCAGAAGGGAGGCGAGCCTGATGCCGAATGAAAATAAAAACACACAGCCCGCAGTGATGCGCAGAGGTCCGGGCGGTCCGCGCGCAATGGGAAAAATGGGAAAGCCCGATATGAAGACCGTAAAGCGCCTGCTCGGCTATATTTTCAAGGACTATAAGGGAAGATTTTTCCTCGTTCTCGTGTGTATCCTTATAAGCTCACTCGCGGGCGTAGCAAGCGCGCTGTTCCTGCAAATGCTTATCGACGACTATATCGCGCCTCTTATCGGCTCGGCAAACCCCGTTTTCACCGACCTGCTGAAAATGCTTGTAATAATGGGCGCTATATATCTTCTCGGCATGGTGGCTACATTCGTTTACAACCGCGTTATGGTCACAATTTCGCAGGGCGTGCAGAAATCTATACGCGATGAAATGTTTGAGAATATGCAGCGGCTCCCGATAAAATATTTCGATCAGCATTCCCACGGCGACATAATGAGCCACTACACAAACGACATTGATACCCTGCGCCAGATGCTCTCACAGAGTATCCCGCAGGCTTTCTCGTCGCTCATCACTATAATTTCGGTATTTATCGCAATGTGCGCGACAAGTATTTATCTCACGATTTTCGTTGTTGCATTTATCGTGCTGATGATGTTCGTAACGGGAAAAATCGCGGGCAAGAGCGGGAAATACTTTATCGGTCAGCAAAAATCAATCGCCGAGGTAAACGGTTATATCGAAGAAATGATAAACGGTCAGAAGGTCGTTAAGGTTTTCTGCCATGAGGAACAGACGAAAGAGGATTTTGACAGGCTGAATGAGGAGCTTTGCGTGAACGCGCGCGAAGCGAACATTTTCGCCAACATTCTCGGCCCCGTAAACGGCAACCTCGGAAACCTCCAGTACGCGCTTATCGCGGTGCTCGGCGGCGTTCTTGCAATAAACGGCGTCGGTGGGCTTACCCTTGGTGGAATCGCCGCTTTCCTCCAGCTTTCAAAGAGCTTTACAATGCCGATAAATCAGGTCAGCCAGCAGCTTAACTTTATCGTTATGGCTCTCGCGGGCGCAAAGCGAATATTCGAGCTTATCGACGAAAAGCACGAAGAGGACAACGGCTATGTAACGCTTGTAAACGCAAAGTATAACGTGAACAACGAGCTTGTCGAGGCTGACGAGCGCACGGGTATATGGGCTTGGAAGCACCCTCACGAGGACGGAACCACGACATATACAAAGCTCTGCGGCGACGTCCAGCTGCACGACGTAGACTTCGGCTATACCGACGATAAAATCGTTCTCCACGATATCTCGCTTTTCGCCGAGCCGGGTCAGAAGGTCGCATTTGTCGGTTCGACAGGCGCGGGAAAAACCACTATCACCAACCTCATCAACCGCTTTTATGACATTGCGGACGGAAAGATCCGCTACGACGGAATAAATATCAACAAAATCAGAAAATCCGACCTGCGCCGTTCACTGGGAATGGTTCTTCAGGACACGAACCTGTTCACCGGAACAGTCATGGAAAATATCCGCTACGGACGGCTTGACGCAACGGACGAAGAAGTCTACGCGGCGGCTCAGCTTGCGAATGCCGACGATTTTATCCGCAGACTCCCCGACGGCTACAACACAATGCTCACCGAAAACGGCGCGCAGCTTTCACAGGGACAGCGCCAGCTTATTGCGATTGCCCGCGCGGCTGTAGCAGACCCTCCCGTAATGATTCTCGACGAAGCGACCTCGAGCATAGACACGCGAACCGAGGCTATCGTACAGAAAGGCATGGACAGCCTGATGACGGGAAGAACCGTTTTCGTTATCGCGCACAGACTTTCCACGGTTCAAAATTCCGACGTTATTATGGTGCTTGAACACGGCAGAATTATCGAACGCGGCAACCACGAAAAGCTGATTGCCGAAAAGGGCAAATATTATCAGCTCTACACCGGCGCATTCGAGCTTGAATGATCCGCACAGCGTAAAAAAGAACCGCTTCCGCCATACCCGCGGGAAGCGGTTCCGCTTTATATGGCAATGAAAGGAGCGCACAATGAACGTAGGCGCAATCGGCTACAATTACACGCACGATTCGGATTTCACCATGTCGCGTCCTGACGGAAACGGCTGCTGGCTTATGCTTTTCGTTAAAGAAAACGCCCTTTTTGAAATAGACGGAGCGCATTACAAGGTGAAGAAAAATTCAGTCGTGATATTTTCGCCCGAAACCCCGTGCAGCTACGGCGGCGACGGAGGAAAATACACAGACGACTGGCTTTTTTTCACACTTGAAGACGGCGAAGAGGAGCGCTTCTCCGCGCTCGGAATACCGATAAACAAGCCGTTTTACCTCGGCAGGCTCGACGAGCTTTCACAGCTTATCCGCACGATGTCGTTTGAGCATTATTCACCGGAACCTCACCGCGCCGAAATCGAACGCGCCTACGCCGAAATACTTCTGTATAAGCTGAGCGACCTTATCGGCTCGGAATATCGTCCGCGCTCGCAGGAGCTTGCGGACAGGAATTTCCGCTTCGTGCATATCCGCGATTCGATTTACGCTAACCCCGAAACTATCCCGAATGTGAACTCCCTTGCTGCATATACGAATATGAGCCGCTCGGGCTTTCAGCATCTTTACAGAAAAATATTCGGGGTAAACGTAAAGCACGACATTATGTGCAGCAGAATGAACCACGCCAAGCGCCTGCTGTCGTCAACGACGCTGAGCGTGCGTGAAATCGCGGAACGCTGCGGATATTCCAGCGAATACAGCTTTATGCGCCTGTTCCGCGAAAAAAACGGCAGAACGCCGACGCAGTACCGCAAAAATCTATGACCGTCCTGCACGTTTTTAACAAAAATGTGCACATTCGGATATTTAATACGACCCAACAGAGCATTGCTGTCCCAACGCGTGCATGATATAATTTTCATATCATCAATCTGCACAAAAAACAAGCGAAAGGACAGCAATTATTATGCATAAAATTATTTCTTTGATAACCGCAGCGATCATGCTTTTTTCGGGCTGTTCGGCAAGTCACGAAAACGGCGCTCAAACAGCCGAACAGCAGTATATCGGCAATACGGCGGAAGCGGCCTCTGCGCAGGAATTTGTTGAAAGCATGGGAATGGGCTGGAATCTCGGAAATACACTTGACCCCGTGGACTGTAACTGGCTTTCAAACGAAATGGAGTACGAAACCTCATGGGGAAACCCTAAAGTTACAAAGGAGCTAATTTCCTATATAAAGTCGGAAGGCATAGATACTATCCGCGTTCCCGTTACATGGAAAAATCACGTCGACGACGCGCCCGAGTACACAATTTCGGCTGACTGGCTTGCAAGAGTAAAGGAAATAATCGGCTGGTGCGTCGAGGAGGATATGTATATAATCCTGAATATGCACCACGAGGGAACGTGGCTGACAAAGGCCTCGACCGACTACGACGGCGTTATGACCGAATACAAGGCTATATGGTCGCAGCTTGCCGAAGAGTTCGGCGAATATTCAAACAAGCTCATTTTCGAGTCAATGAATGAAATCGGATTCGACGACCTCGGAACTGAAAAGGGCTGCGAGCTTATGAACAGGATCAACGCCGAATTTGTCAGTCTTATCAGAAATTCAGGCCACAACAACGCCGAAAGATATCTGCTGCTCGCAGGATACTGGACCGACATCGACCGTTCCTGTCAGGGCGATGGAATAACCGTTCCCGAGGGCGACGATAAGCTGATAGTTTCAATGCATTACTACTCCCCCGCGACCTTTGCGATTGCCGACAAAACCTCCACTTGGGGCTATCGGGAGAGCTGGGGAAGCGACGGCGATTACAAATACCTCGACCGACAGATGAATAAACTGAAGAAAAAATTCATCGACAACGGCATTCCAGTTATTATGGGCGAATTTGGCTGCACGCTTAAAGACAAGGATCTCGCGGCGCGCAAGCTCTACCTCTCGGCGGTCACCGAATACTGCGCGAAGTACGGAATCTGCCCCGTTCTTTGGGACAACGGCGAGGAAATAAACAGGACCTCGCTTTCGTGGCGCACCGAGGGGCTCGGCGAAGAAATGCGAAAAAGCTATGAAAAGGGAAAAAGTGAAAAAACGGCGGAATAAGCCTGACATTATCCGCTAAATAACGCCGCACGGTTAAAGGATTAAACGGGGAAGCCCACGCAAAGAGGGCTTCCCCGAATTTGTGTTTTATACTATTTTCAATCCTCCTATAGACAAAGGTTCGCCGCTTCTGTTAAGCGGCACAGCCGCCGAAAAAAACCATACAAAACTAATTCCGTCAAATCCGAAATACTTTTTGGATATTATGAACTGTCACGAGGAACGGCTGTATAAAAAGGCGTTATTTGTATACCCGCGCTATGTAATACGCGATTGAACCTGCGCCGGAATGACAGCGAATGCTTGCCTTTATTCCGTTTTTTGAATCCTCGAAAAACTGAACGTTTTTGTCCGCCGTTTTCTTAGCAGCCTGTTCGGCGTCGTCGCTAAAAGAGCAGTAACAGTTGTTATCCTCATAAATGCTGGTTAATGGGCATTCCACGCCAAAAGAAATTTTTGTTCCCGTAGCGCCGCAGTCCAGTGTAAAGCCGTACTGTGTTCCATAAAGGGCGCTGGACTTTTTTTCTGTTGCAAAAAATCCAGCGACCGGATACTTGCTTACGCCGGGAATCTCAACACATGGTTTTAAGGGAGAGGTTATAAGCATAGGCTTTCCGTGAGCGTTAAAATCGCGGTCAAACAGCAGTTCATGCTCGGTTTCGTTTATGACGAGAACGATACAGTTAGCCGGCTTTTGCATAAAATAAATTATAGGGATAAGAACCGCAACAACAACTAAGGCTACAACGGCGCAGACAACGCCTACCGTAGCGACGGTTACTCCCGCAAACGCAGCAACGGCTTCAACAGCTCCCTCTACAAGCTTTGCTATTACGGCAGACGTTGAAAGCAGCCCGACGCTAAGCGCCCCCGACAATAAAAGCTGAACGGTAACAAGACCCGCCTCATCTTTCTCCATTCCTTTAAGCCGTTCAACTCCGTCCAGAATAACGTGCAGCTGATTCTTAATATCGTCACCTGTTGCAGAAATAAGCTTATTATATTGATCCGCAGATAAAACCATACAGCAGGTCTGATCGGCGTTTTCAGCGGGAATTTCAGAGGTAAGGCCTGCCTCCCTCATAGCTGCCGCCAAGTTTTCTTTTGCCTCTTCGATAAGTTGATTATGTACAGCGTTGAAGCTATCGCCCGTTAATCCGTTTAAGCGATCGGCATATTCGGGGTATAAGTTTCTGAATTTTGCTTTTAATGAATATTCTCTTGATAATGTCATAACAATACTCCTTTTCGTTTTAATACTGTACTTTTCAGATTTCTATAAAGCCTACAAAACCACCGGAATCACCTCCGTAAATATCTATGGTTGTCCTTTTCTATTATATTATATTTAATATCGGTAAAAATATTACAGAAAAAACGCCCGAAAACAACTTTGTGACAATTCCTAAGCCGCCGCAGGTGTCTGTGAATAATGCGTAATACTAAGCACCAATAAAGCTATAGATAAAAATTCTGGTATAATCCATACTTTCACTCGATTTTTTGTATAGCTTTTAATTGGTGCTGAGTATAAAAGCAAGAGCTTAAATTATTCTTGCCTAACGCCTAGCACGTTCGCCTTTTCTGCGACAAAAACTGAAAAGCTCGCGGCTGACATTTCCGGAAAGAATAAGCACGCCTATAAGATTCGGGACAGCCATAAGCCCATTCAGCGTGTCCGAAATGTCCCACGCAAGAGTAAGGCTTACCGTGCTTCCGAGCAGCACAAACGCAACATAAACCGCTCTGTAAAGCGAAACGCTTTTTGTTCCGAAAAGATATTCCGCTGATTTTGCCCCGTTAAACGACCAGCCGATAACGGTCGAAAACGCAAAAAGAAGCACCATGACCGCAAGCAGCTTGCCCGCGAAATTTCCGAAGCACTGCCCGAAAACATACGAAACAAGGCTTGCGCCGTTTACGGCGGAAAGCTCCGCCGCGCTTATTATCGTTTCGCCTTTTTCGTTCAAAATCAGCGTTCCGTCGGGATTTTTTGCGGCGATTCCGCGTATCTGCATAAGATTTATATAATTGCAGCCGCGTTCGTCGGATTTTCTTTTCAATTTTATTGTGAAAGGCTGACCGTAAGATGTTTTCGCCTGAAGCTCGGTATATGTCCCCGACGGTGAATCCTCAGCGGCAAGCTCAAGCAAAGGAATAGGTTCGCCGCTTATTAAAGACATATTTTCCGAAATGCAGAAATACTGCGGTTGTTCCGAAACATTCTGCAAAGCCGTTTCAAACGTATTCTTGGTTCCCGAGGCGGAAAGAAGAACCAGCGCCGTAAGCGTGCACATAACTATAGTGTCAAAAAAAATCTCAAAAACAGCCCACATTCCCTGTTTTACCGGCTCGGTAACGTCAGACGAAGCGTTTACCGCAACGGACGAGCCGAGTCCCGCCTCGTTCGAGAAAACTCCGCGCCGAAATCCGACCGAAACCGCGTTCATTACCAGATAACCGCTTACCCCGCCCGTGACCTGACTGAATCCGAACGCGCTTGATACAATTGCGGAAATGATTTGCGGAATACGGGTGAAATTCATAGCCAGAACCGCAACGCACGCGGCTATGTACAGAACCGCCATTGCGGGGACGAGCTTCTCCGTAACGCGCCCTATCCGCTTTATTCCTCCGACGATAACGAGCGCGGAAATTGCCGCCAGAACCACACCCGTAGCAAGGGTGGGAACTCCAAACTCGGAACGCATAGCGTCGGCGATCGAATTGACCTGCGTCATATTTCCTATGCCGAACGAAGCCAGCATACAAAAAAGGGCAAACAGCGCCGCAAGAGGCTTTCCGAGCCATTTCAGCCCGCGCTTTTGTCCGACCCCGTCACGCAGATAATACATCGCTCCGCCCGACCACTCGCCAGCTTTATTTCTCTTACGGAAAAGTATCCCAAGGACATTCTCGGAAAAACCCGTCATCATTCCGAAAATCGCCGACACCCACATCCAAAGCACCGCTCCCGGTCCTCCTGCGGCAAGAGCGGTAGCAACCCCCGCGATATTCCCCGTACCGAGAGCTGCGGCAAGAGCGGCAGACATCGCCTGAAACTGCGATATCGCCTTGCTTTCACTGCTTTTTACGGTATCCCTGTGAAAAAGCGAAAGCGCGGTTTCCCTGAACCACATACCGAATCTTGTTATCTGAAAAAAGCGCAGTCTTATGCTGAGATATATCCCCGTCCCTATAAGCAGCACAAGCATTGGCGTTCCCCACACTACGCCGTTTATTTTCCCGTTAAGCTGTGTGATAAATTCCGTCATCATCGTTTCCTTTCCCACGGCGGCGCCTTTCTCTATGTCGTTTTCCTCCCGCACGCCCGAAACGGCGCCAACCGCACTCCGCTGCGCGCCCCTGCGGGCGGCAAAGCCGCCCGCAGGCTGCTGCGGCGCTTCGCGCCGCAGCTCTGCGCGCACGCCTTCGGCGTGCGCGCAGGCGCCGCAGGGGCTTCGCCGAGCATAACGAGCCGCCGTTTCCGGCGTGCGGTATAGCAGAAAGCTTTCAAAAGGCGGGGCGCCGCGCTACTGCGCCGTGCTTTTCACTTTTCGGGCGTGAAAAAGCTCACGCAGCCCCGTGACGAGCAGAAGCACGGCGAACAGCTTTCGAAGCAGGTTTTCATCAAGCGCCGCGCCCAGAAACGTGCCTATAAGCGCGCCGACTATGCCCGCTGCCGCCGCGAGCGGTATTCTGCGCCAGTCGATAAGCCCGCTGCGAGTGTGAAGAAACATCGAGAGCAGCGCTATCGGCAGAAAAAACAGCAGATTTGCGCCCTGAGCCTCAAGCTGCGGGCACTGTCTGAAAACGGTCAGGTAAATTATCATGACAAAGCCGCCGCCAAGCCCCATTGAAGCGATAAGTCCCGCAAGAAATCCGATAAGCAGGTTCATTTCAGCAGCATTCTCCCCGCCGCGATTATTAGCAGCCCGCCGAATATCCGCCTAAGCAGTCCGTTGTCTATTTTTTTGAGCAGGATCGAACCGAGGACAGCACCGAAAAATCCTCCCGGAAGAAGCGGAAGAACAAGCCCCGCGTTCAGGTTTCCACCCAGAAAATAGCCGATTGTGGCGGAAATGCTCAGAAAAAATATCAGCGCGACGGATGTTGCGTGGCTTTTTCGCGGTTCAAGTCCCGTCCGTTCCAAAAGCGGTACCGCGACCGCGCCTCCGCCCGAGCCGAAAAGCCCGTTCATGACCCCGCTTACCGCGCCCGCAAGCGCAGAACTCAGTCTTTTGGATTTTTTCTCATTCACGGCAGTGCCTCCCGTTTCAATAGTTTAGCGCAAATGTGCTTTTCTTTATTTTGAACAGGCTGCCGCCGTTATATCCGACGCTTTTTGCGGAATTATTTTGAAAAATCGGCTCTTAAATATTGACAAAAACAACAAAAATATGTATAATAATATAGTGTATATGATTGCACAGCCATGTGCGGGAAAGGGGTATGAAATTGCCTTTATATGAAAGCTTCGGCGAAGATATAATCACGAGGCAGTTTATCCTTAACGAAAATACTCCGCCCGTTATTTCCGAGGTCTACAAGAATATCCGTGCGAACCTGCTTTCGGCAATGTCCTCGCGTTCTCTTTGCTCCGTAGTTGTCACAAGCCAGTGCAAAAGCGAGGGAAAGACAACCACGGCAGCCAATCTCGCAATAGCGTTCAGTCAGCTTGATAAGCGCGTCCTGCTTATTGATGCGGATTTGCGCCGACCGAGCCTGCATGAGCTGTTCCGCCTTAAAAACCGCTTCGGTTTAAGCACTGCTTTAAGCGGTGAAAGCGACGTGTACAGCGCTATCTGCCGGGAGGTTCTCCGAAATTTCCATGTTATGCCGTCGGGCGCTGTTCCCGAAAATCCTGCCGACCTGCTCGGAGGACAAAAAATGGAACGGCTGATACGAATGCTTTACAGCTATTACCACTATATTGTGATCGATACCCCGCCGCTGTGCGTTGCAAACGACGCGCTGCTGTTCGGGGGATATACCGCAGGCGTTGTCCTCGTTATACGCGAGAATAAGACGACTCACGCCGATCTGAAAAAAGCGCTTCTCACGCTTTCTCTCGCGAAAGCCAATCTTATCGGCGCGGTAAAAACGCACTGCTCCGACCTGCGCGACGAGGTTTCCGATTACCGCAACGCTCTTGCGGCGGAGGAAGCCGACCCTGATGAGGAAGAAGACGAATGATTGCTGCCGCGACGTGTATTGCGCTGCCGCTGCTGCTCGCAGCGTGCTCGGCGCTGAAGAAAAAAGCTCTTATATGCTCCGCTGCGGGCGCTGTAATCTTTTTCTGCACTTTTGTTTGCCTCGGCTCTGTATCGCCCGATATCGCGGCGCAGTACGAGCTTATTTTAGAGGGAAGCGCAAGCGCTCTGCCGATCGGATTTTCCTATCCCGCGCGTCTGCTGGCGCTGATTTTCCCCGACAGTACAGCAATATACGCCGTTCTGTCCGCAGTTTTCGCGGTTTCAGTTTCACGCTATGCCTACCGTTCATCTTGCCCGTCTTTTTCGGCAGCGATATTCGCAGCAAGCGGATTTTGGCTTTATTTTGTACATGAACCCGTGATATTCTGCGCTGCGGCGCTTTGTATGTACGCTTTTAAATACGCTTCGCAAAGGCGATTTTCGCGATACGCCGCTCTTTTGCTGCTTGCCGTGTGCTTCTGCCCCGAAGCGCTGCTTCTTCTCGCTTTTTATCCGGTGCTGCTTTTCCCCGTCGGGATTCCCCTGCTTATCGCAGGTCTGTTTGCGGGCGCCGCACTTTTGTTTATAAATCCCGGGGACGTCCTTTTCCAGTATATGTCCGCTTCAGCGCAGTCATTCCCTCAAAACGGAATATCTCCGCTTGTCCCCGCAGCTTTTTTCCTGCTGTTCATTTTCGCGGCGCTCACGCGCAAGATGCACTCAGACAGGGATTATTCCGAAACTATGATAATTACGCTTTTTGCGGCGGCTGTTGTGTCGCTGCCGAGCGTTTCCGATATTCGCTTTATGCCGCTTGCCGCAATGCTCGGGCTTCCCTCGGTTCTCTCCGTATGCGGAGAGCTTTTCCCGATAGGAAAAAGGCTTGCCGTCATGACTTTCCGCGAAAATGAAAAAAGCGCGAAAATTGTGTACACGGCTGCCGCCGCGCTCATCATCGCAGCTTGGTACGGCTTCATACTGGTGCAGACGGGGGTGTTTGAATGGGCTTAAAAACCGATTCCTTTATCGCTGCTCACCCGCTCGCCGCACGTTTTGCCGAAAAAAGGATACGCGCCGCTTTTGCGACAGGTACCGGTGAAAATATCGCCGTTCATGCCGCCGCGACGTTCGCCTGTGCATTTCTCCTGTTCGGCGCGCCGTTTGAATGGGTCTATTACCTCGGATTTTGGGTAATGCTTGCGGTATGGCTCAGCGCCGCACTGCTTGCGGGCTTCATGCGGCAATGGCTTTTTCCCGTATATTCCGCAGTTCTGCGGTTCCTGCCGCTGCTGCTTCTCGGCGCACGCGATACGCGTACAGGCGCGCTTGACGAGCTGCTCACACAGCTATGCTCGCTCGTGACCGACTGCGTTTTCGTTCCGCTGTACGCGCTTGAACCGGACAGGATTGTTTTATGCACATTTTTCTTCGGTGCGGAAGCCGCGCTGTTTCTCGCGGGGATATTCCTGCGAAAAAGCGCAAAACAATCACGTTTTTACTGCAAAATAAGAATACAGATGCTCCAACATCCTTCAAAGTAAGAAAGGCTGGTAAAAAATATGAAACTCAGAAAAACACTCTGCTCGGCGCTAGCGGCAATCATCGTGTTCGGAACGGTGCCCGCGTTCGGATTTACAGCGGGGGCGCAGCCGTCTGTCGGCACTTCCGACGATCAGCCGATCGGCGACTTCATCACCCTTGACAGCTATATTCGCAGTGCTACCGGCTATACGCTTGTACAGTACCTTGCGCTTATTGACAACGGAGTTATAGTGAACCGCACTATCGAGCTTTCTCCTGCGGCGGGTAATTTTGTGGTAATGACAAAGGACGAGCTTCGCGAGCTCGCGAAATACCGCAGTCTGACTCTCAACTTTAAAATTTCAAACAACTCTATCGGATTTGCATATAACACCTCCCTTTCTGGCAGTCAGGCAAGTAATATCAGCAATGCAATGGCTTCAAACGATTATTTCTTTCTTACTCTTTCTTTCTCAAAGGGAACAGACTCCGACGGAAATTCTTATATTGATATAAAGCGTTCCTCCGCAAACCCGAACATCGGAAGCTTCGACTATAAGCTCTATGCTGCTGATTTCCGCACGCTTCTCGGTTGGAACAAGCTGGTCAACGATTCGATTTTTGCAGATTCGCTTAAATATTATATGTACAAAATCAATCTCAGCGACAGGGTCGATTCTTCTCCGACTACGACCCTTAACTCCGGTCACGACCTAAGCTTCACTCTTGACAGCACATCTCAGCACGGTATCAGAATAAAGTATGAAGCCAAGGACGACGCATACTACTCGAAAAAGCAGGTAATGAATATTCTTGAACGCCTTATAAAGGAATATATAGGGCTTTCGGACAGCGATACGGGCACGCTCGTTGATTATGTCAATCAGGTAAAAAATGATATGGAGAGCAGCATTCCGGACAAGCTGCTTACCGAGGACGACGTGAACAAACTGATTGAAAGCTATTTCACAAACCACCGCGGAGAGTTAGTGGCAGCCGTTCTCAGCGACAGCCGCTACACGGGTCAGATTGATAACCTCGAAAACGCAATCGCGGTAATCAACGACAAGCTTGCAGCATATCAGGTTCCCAACAGCCAGATTGTCGAGGTCGTAAAAAATCTTATTGAAAACGACAGTTCGATTCGCGATATGCTCAAGGGTCAGGACGGCGCAGACGGTAAGGACGGCGCAGACGGCAAGGACGGTATAAACGGTACTAACGGTAAAGACGGCGTAAACGGTACTAACGGCAAGGACGGCGCAGACGGCGAATCCTTTGAAGAATGGGCAAAGCGCAACTATGGCAGCATGGATAATTTTATCAGCTCCGTAAGCTTTGAGGGCTGGGCAAAGAGAAACTACGGAAGCGTAGATAATTTCATCAAGAATATTACCGGCAAGGAAGGCGCAAACGGAAAGTCCGCCTATGAACTTGCTCAGGAACAGGGCTATAAAGGCACTCTCGCTCAGTGGCTCGAATCGCTCAAGGGCGAGGACGGCGAACCCGGCGAAGACGGTCAGGACGGCGCAGACGGCAAGGACGGTAAAGACGGCGCAGACGGACGCGACGGAAAGGACGGACAGGTCGTATATGTAAACGGCACATACGGACAGGTTCCCTCCAACACAGATAATAACACTCCGACTGCGGGAGATGTTACGCTTGACCCATCAAATACGACCTACGGAAAGGGCGGCGTTGTAAACCCGAACACGGGTATTGCAATAGGTCTTATTATTCCGGCAGCCGCAGCAGGTTCGGTTCTTCTCGTTAAGAAATCCGGCCGCAAAAGAGGCAGAAGAAAATAAAATAAGCTTACCCGCTGTTCTTAAACGTTCAGCGGGTTTATTATCGAAAGGCAGATTATGGAACTCAATATCGTTCTTGTTGAACCGCGCATACCGCAAAACACGGGCAACATCGCGCGCACCTGCGCGCTCACGGGCGCAAGGCTTCATATCGTAAAGCCCATGGGCTTTGAAATTGACGACAGGCAGCTAAAACGTGCCGGACTTGACTACTGGCACCTGCTCGACATAACCTATTACGAAAATCTGGGTGACTTTTTCTCGAAAAATCCGAACGGCGACTTCCGATATTTCAGCACAAAGGCGCTGAACAACTACTGCGACGTGCAGTACCGCGACCGCGTGTATATCGTTTTCGGACGTGAGGATCAAGGGCTGCCCGAACAGCTTCTCTACGAAAATAAGGAGCGCTGCGTGCGTATCCCGATGATCGACAACGAAGCGGCGCGCAGCCTTAACCTCTCGAACAGCGTTGCAATAGGCGTATATGAGGTGCTGCGGCAGTGGGGCTTCCCCGAGCTGAAAAACAAAGGCTCGCTCACGAAATTTCACTGGGAATAATCCAGCAAAAACAAAAACTCGGAACGGTTTTTCGCCGTCCCGAGTTTTTTATCGCTTTAATTATTATTCAGCCTCTGCATACTTTGCGGAAAGCTCGTTGATAGTGCCGTCAGCAAGCATTTTCTCAACGGTAGCGTTGATTTTGTCGAGCATTTCTGTGTTGCCCTTTGCAACTGCAATTCCGTATTCCTCGGACTCGAAAGCGTCGTTATCTTCAACGATCTTCAGACCCTCGTTGTCGCCAACGTACTTGAGAGCCGTTGCGGAGTCGATAACAACAACGTCGCACTTGCCGTTGATAAGCTCAAGGATAGCTTCTGTACCCTTCTTGAACGCTTCATAAGGATAGCCGAAATCCTTAACGCAGGTTTCGCCCGTATAGCCCTGAATTACAACGATCTTCTTGTCAGCCATATCGGAAGCCTTTTCGATAGTGGAATCTTCCTTAACTATCATGACCTGCTTTGCGGTGTAATATGTTGTCGAGAAATCAACGGATTCTCTTCTCTCATCGGTAGCTGTCATACCCGAGATAACTGCGTCTATCTGACCGTTCTGAAGAGCGATGAGCAGTGAATCGAACTCCATATTTTCAATTACGGGAGTCATGTTGTTGTCGTCAGCGATCTGCTTAGCGATAGCCATGTCGATACCGTCGTACTGGTCGATAACACCGTTTGCGGCAACAAATTCAAAGGGCGGAAATTCCGCGTTCGTACCGAACTTGATAGTTCCTGCGGAAGCGGTGTTTTCCTGAGCCGCGCCGGAGGTTGTTGAAGCTGCGTCGTCCGACTTCTTTTCGGAACAGCCTGCAACTGATACAGCCATGAGAGCTGCTGCTGCCAATGCGAGAATTTTTCTGAGTTTCATTTTAGTTTTCTCCTTAATTTTTATTTTGGATACTCTAAAAACTGCCGTAAAGGAGGTTTTTGGAGTTCCGTATTTATAAATGCAGACTTTGTCTGCGTTTATTTCAGAACTTTACTTAAAAATCTGACTGTGCGCTCGTTTTGGGGATTTTCAAAAACCTCTTCGGGCACGCCCTGTTCAAGAATATTGCCCTGATCCATAAACAGAAGCCGTGTTCCGACTTCGCGCGCAAATCCCATTTCGTGCGTAACTACCACCATCGTCATTCCCGAATTTGCCAGATCCTTCATAACGTCGAGAACCTCGCCGACCATTTCGGGGTCGAGCGCGGAAGTGGGTTCGTCAAAAAGCATTATTTCAGGCTCCATTGCAAGCGCGCGCGCAATCGCGACTCTCTGCTTCTGTCCGCCCGAAAGCTGATTCGGATAAGCGTCCGCCTTTTCGGAAAGCCCTACCCTCGCGAGCAGCTCTTTGCCTTTATTTTCAGCCTGTTCCTTTGTCATTTTCTTCAGCAGAACGGGCGCAAGCGTGATGTTGTCCATTATTTTAAGGTGCGGGAAAAGATTGAACTGCTGAAAAACCATTCCCATTTTCTGCCGCATTCTGTTTACGTCGGCTTTCGGGGTGTTTATAAGCTCGTCGTCAATGTAAATTTCGCCCTCCGTCGGCGTTTCAAGAAGATTCAGACAACGCAGGAAGGTGCTTTTTCCCGAGCCGGAAGGTCCGATTATAACAACGACCTCGCCTTGTGAAATATGCTCGTTTATACCGTTGAGAACGTGCAGGTCGCCGAACGACATATGCAGATTGTTTACCTTTATCATTCCGCTTCCCCCTTATCTTATCTCGGATTTTCTGAGCTTCTTTTCAATCACGCGCAGCCCTATCGTAAGCGCCTTTATAATTACGAAATAGATCACCGCAGTTCCGACAAGCGGCATAAACGGTTCAAAGGTCGCGCTCTTGATAAAGTCGCCCGCTTTCTGAATATCCATAAGCCCGACATATCCGACGATCGCCGTTTCCTTTATCAGAACGATAAATTCGTTGCACAAAGCGGGGAAAATATTCTTGACCGCCTGCGGGATAACAATGCGTATCATTGTCTGGCTGCCGCTCAGTCCGAGAGAACGTCCCGCTTCGGTCTGTCCCTTATCAATAGAAAGGATACCCGCGCGGATTATCTCGGAAACGTATGCGCCCGAATTTATTCCGAACGCGATCGCCGCTATTATCCACTTGTCGATATGTACCGACGCGAAAATTACGAAGTAAATTATCATAAGCTGCGTAACGGACGGCGTTCCGCGGATAACGTCGGTGTAAACCTTGCCTATCCCGCGCAGGAACTTCTTGTTTGAAAGGCTGCAAAGCGCGATGAGCAGACCTATTGCAACGCCTATGACTATCGCTAGGAGCGAAATCTTTATCGTTACGCCGATACCGTCGAGGAACAGCTTATATCTGTCCTCGCGTATAAAGCACTTGTAAAAATCCTGCTGAATGCTCTGAAAAAATTCCATTGATCTGACCCTTTCTTTTTCGGGTTATCGGTCACGGCGCGGAAAATTCTCCGAAATTCGCCATAATCCGTCAATTTTCGGCAAAAAGCCGACCCCCGCGCCCTGCGGGGGAACAGACTTATTTCTTTTTCTTCTTTGCGAGAATAGAAAGAACTACGCAAGCGGCAACCGCGACCGCCGCAACAACGATTATAACGATCGTTACGGGGGAGATGGGCGAGGATACGCCCGCGATGCGCGCTGCTTCAAATGCCATATTCATAATATCATTCCTTTCGGGTTACTTTTTACGTCTTGCCGCTACAATTACAAAGCCGACGAGCGCTCCGACGATAACTACGCCTGCCGCGATAAGCACTATCATAAGCGAATCGCTCTTCGACGTAATGCCTGCGGACTGAGCCGCTGCTGCGGGCGCAGCCGTTGTCGGCGCCGTTTCTTCGCTTATTTCGGTCGCTGCCGTAGTTTCAGCCTCGGTGGTTGTGGTTGTCGTTTCGGCAGCCGTTGTTGTCGTTACTTCTTCTGTCGCGACAGCCTCTTCCGCTTCCTCGGTCGTTTCTTCCGCAGCTTCCTCGGTCGTTTCCTCGGTCGTGATTTCTTCCGTCGTGGTCACTGCTTCCGTAGTTGTCGTGGTCGCCTCGGTGGTTGTAGTAGTCGCTGCGGTCGTTGTAGTAGTTGTAGTAGTTGTTGTCGCCGCAGTCGTTGTGGTAGTTGTTGTGGTGGTCGTTTCGGGAACGGTCGTGGTGGTCGTTGTTTCCGGCGTCGTTTCGGGAACAGTCGTTTCCGCTTGAGTTTCCGCAGCGGCATTAGCCAGACAATTTCCGTTTCCGTCAAATGAAATAAGCACATTGCCGCTCAGGTCATAGAGCGTTGCGCTGACAACCGCGACGCTGTAATCGGCGGACGCATTTCCCCATTCGCTGAAGCTTACCGCCGTCCACGCCTGAGCTTCGTTTGTAATATTTTTTCCGTGCAGGTCTGCGCTGAAAACAACGGTTCCGTTATCTCCTAACGTAACGCTTGCAGCGGAAACGTTATCTCCCGCAGCGCCGTCAATGCCCGAATAATCATACTGGAACCAGTCGTTTGCGCCAAGCGCGATACAGCCGGAAAAATCGGCAAATGCCTTTTCGGTATCGCCGTAGACGCCCGCAGTCTTATCCTTTTCATAAGCCTTTATATCCGAAACCTTAGTAACAAATTGAAGCGCGCCCGCTTTGGTATAATCAACGTTATAGCTACCGTTTATTACGAGCTTCCAGCTCTGGTTTGTTGCGACAAGACCGGAATTGCTCGAACTCGGAACAGAAATGTATGCTCCGGACGCGATCGTACAAGCGGCGGCAGCTACAGCCGCAGAAACAGCCGATAAAATAATTCTCTTCATTTTCATAGCCGATATTCTTCCTCCAAACATTCATCATCACAAAAATATATTTTTATCATATCACAATAATACTGCTTTTGTCAATCCACAAAGTGTGCAATAAGGCGTATTTTCGCTTTATTGCACAAAATAAGCCGTGTTTACCCGCCTGTGCCGTACATTTTTTTGCCATTTTGATACAGTATAATCACAAAAAGGAATATTTTGAATTTTGCTATTGATTATTCTGCCGCAATGTGCAATAATATAAGGTATGAGGAATATATATAATTACGCGGGGATTTTGCCCGCAGAAAAGGAAAGATTGACTATGAACAGTGCGATTGTTTTAGCGGCAGGAGAAGGCACGAGAATGAAATCCTCGCAGCCGAAAGTGCTTTGCCGCGTTCTTGAAGAGCCTATGCTCGGCTGGGTTCTCGACAGCGTTTCGGAGGCAGGCTTTTCCGCCGAAAATATCGGCGTTGTCGTTGGAAGCGGCGCAGAACTCGTAACCGAATACATGAACAAAAAGGGTTTTTCCCGCACATTTTTACAGACACAGCGCAAAGGCACGGGTCACGCCGTGATGCAGGCGATGCCGCTTATCGAGGAAAGCGAAAATGTGCTGATTCTGTACGGCGACGCGCCTTTTATCGACGCGCAGACGATCCGTGCCTCACTTGAAGCGCACAAGGCAGGCGGAAATTCGGTGACGGTCGTCACCGCCGAGGTTGACGACCCAACGGGCTACGGTCGGATAATCCGCGGCGAAAACGGCGAATTTCTCGGAATAACCGAACAGAAGGACTGCTCCGAGGCTCAGCGCGCAATATGCGAGATAAATTCCGGAGTCTATTGGTTCAGCGCTGCCGCGCTCTCAAAGGCGCTCCCTCAGCTCGGAACGGCGAACGCGAACGGCGAATATTATCTGACCGACACTATCGGCATAATCCGCGCCGCAGGCTTAAAAGCGGGCATATTCCGCGCGGAAAATCCCGATATAGTGCTGGGAGCGAACACCCGCGCTAACCTCCTCGCGCTGAATAAAATCGCGCGCGAACGGGTTATCGAAAAGCACATGGCAAACGGGGTCGAATTTATCTGCACCGACGGAATAATAATCGGCAAAAACGTGAAAATCGGCGCTGAAACGCTCATTTATCCGAACACGATACTCCGCGGAGAAACCGAGATCGGAAAAGGCTGCGTTATCGGACCTAACAGTCTTATCGAGAACACCGAGGTCGGCGGCGATACCGCTCTCAACAATGTTCAGGCGTACGACTCCAAGCTCGGAAATAACGTCAAAATCGGACCGTTCGTACATATCCGCCCGGGAACAACTATCCGCGACGGAGTTAAAATCGGCGATTTCGTCGAGGTGAAAAATTCCGTCATCGGCGAAAAGACCTGCGTCGCGCACCTCACCTACGTCGGCGACAGCGATGTTGGACAGGACGTAAATTTCGGCTGCGGCTGCGTTACCGCGAACTACGACGGAATAAACAAATTCCGCACAGTTATCGGAAATCACGCGTTCATCGGCTGCAACACAAACCTCGTCGCGCCTGTTGAAATAGGCGAAAACGCAACGACCGGCGCAGGCTCTACGATTACAGGCAACGTCCCCGCAGACAGCCTTGCCGTAGAACGCACCGACACGAAAATTATCGAGCATTGGGAGAAAAATTCCCGCCGCAAACGCAAAATCTGAATCGGAGAACAAAAATGACAGAAAACGAAAATCTCGGAACCGAACTTTCCGCTCCCGACTGCATGACCGAATACCGAAAAACCGCATTCAAAACAGGACTTTTTGTGGCGGTCAGCTTTGCTTTGCGCGCCGTCGCACAGGCAGCGATAAGCGCCTTTCTCGTATTTTTCGGCGGGAAATTGTCCGAAACCGCGCTCTATATCGGTCATCTCATGCTTTCGGCGCTTTTCCTGCAAATCCTCCCGTCGGTGATAGCGGCGGGAATGTTCGGCTTTTTCAGGAACGGCTGCGCTAAGCTGAAAGCGGTTTACCGCGTGCCGAAGCGCTGCGCGAAGGCGGTCGGAAATTTCACGGCGGTTTACGGGCTTGGACAGCTCGTAAACATAGCCACGATCGTGATTTCGTTTCTTGTCACTGCGGGAAGCGATCTGAACGATTCGTTCAACACAATGTCCTCGATTCAGCCGCCGAACATGGCGAGCGCGTGGTATCTGCTTTTCACGCTCGCGGTAATCGCGCCTGTTTTTGAGGAATTTATCTTCCGCGGAGTGCTTATGGACGCGCTGAAGCCCTACGGGAACGGGCTTTCGATATTCGTTACGGGCATTCTTTTCGGGCTGTATCACGGGAATTTCAGCCAGTGCTTCTATGCCGCCGCGATCGGCATTGCTCTCGGCTATATCGCGAACGTCACAAACTCGGTTTTCGCCACAACGATAATCCATGCCATTTTCAACAGCATTTCGGGCATTCTCCTGCTGCTTATGACGACGCCTGCCGTTCAGAATTACGTTTTAAGCGGCGGAAACGAAGAAATTCCCGACAACGAAATGTTCCCCGTGGTGTTTTTCGGGATATTCGTCGTTTGCGCGCTTCTGCTCATGTTTATCGGCGTGATACACGCTGTAATGAAAATAAAACAAATCAGAAGATATAAAGTGCCAAAGGTCTGGGGCGAGGTTTCAAACGCAAAAAAAGCGTGTATTCTGATTTTTACCGCGCCGTCGCTTATCGCCGTACTGCTTATAATAGACGCATTTGCGGGCGTATCGGCGAAGCTTATCGGCGGACTGTTTTCATAATATTAAAAAATAGGGGGGAGCGCCGTGCAGCTTTTCGGAAAAAATAACGATATATCGTCAAATACAGCGCATAATATTTCGGAGCTGAAAAACTCGGCGTACCGCTTCGGGCTGGGAATGCTTGTGCTTGTGATAAACTCCGTTCTCGCGCCCTTTTTCTTTTCGTTTATCATTTTTGTGCTCATCGGCGTGACACCCGACGAAAGCGACGCCTACTATATAATGGCAATGCTTCTCAACGAGATCTCGGCATACACGTTCCCGCTGATAATTCTCACCGCAATGTTCAGAAAAGAATGCGCCGACTTTATTCCGCAGACCCGGTATGCAAAAAAGCCGCTTGAGAGCGTTATCCTGTTTCTCGCGGGAGTAAGCGCGGGCTCGCTGGGCACGCTTCTGACGCAGCTTATCAACAGGGTTATCGACCGCATTTTCGGTACGGGCAAAATACCCGAAGCGTTCGAGGGAATGAACCCCGCGAACACGGCGCAGTTCGCCTTTTTCGCGGTGTGTATCTGCATTATTGCGCCTATTTGCGAGGAATATGTCTTTCGCGAGCTGCTGCTTAAACCCATAAGGAAATTCGGTGATCTTGCCGCCGCTCTCATGAGCGGACTTGTTTTCGGGCTTTATCACGGGAATTTTGACCAGTTCGCGTATGCGGCTCTGCTTGGTTTTTTCTACGCCGTTATCGCGATACGCAGAAACTCGATTATCCCGACGATAATCCTGCACGCGCTGAATAATTTTATCGTGACATTCTCGAATTATGCACCTGAAGAAAACGTGTTTACGCAGGCTGTGTCCGCGGTTTCGGCTTTCATGTTCCCGGCGGGGCTTGTCGCAATAGCTGCGGCGCTGATAATGGGGCTGCTTAAATTTGAAAAGACTGCTTCTGCTCCGCGCGGCAGCGAATGTGCGGCAATAATTCTGAAAAACCCCGCTTTTCTTTTCGGACTTGCGGCAATGTTAGCGGGATTTTTTATTTGATTGCGTTTTTGTGTACACTGTGCGTTGTTTTTGCCGTGAGAAATCGAATTTTTTGTTGAAAAATAACAATTTTTAAAAAAATAAAAATAATGCTTGACAAACCCGTCCCTGCGTGATATAATAATTAAGCAATCAAGAGCGCTGGTGTAGCTCAGTTGGTAGAGCAGCTGATTTGTAATCAGCAGGTCGGGGGTTCGAGTCCGTCCACCAGCTCCATTCTCCGTTTTATACGGTGATATAAATTGACTGCTGATTTCAGCAGGAACGTTCTTGGCAACAAGAACTTAATATGCGGAAGCGTTCCCGAGTGGCCAAAGGGGGCAGACTGTAAATCTGTTGCGTTTCGCTTCGGTGGTCCGAATCCACCCGCTTCCACCATCTGAATTTTCAGCGTAAATAAAAGTTCGACTACGATCGGGCTTTTATTTTTTTTACTTTTACTGCACCTTAAAATTCTATTTCGCCCAATATAGCAGCTTATTATGCCGATTCAATATTACAAATAATTTGTGTATTTTGTATATTGCTTTTATAAAAAATATATTGTATACTTGTAATGCGTTCTTTTGTTATTAGAAATTACTTTCATGTCGGAGGATAAATATGTCAAAAAATAACGTTTCAATATCGCAGCGCGTAGGCATAGGCTGTTGCAGCATGGTCGTATATGACGCTATAGCAATAATAGCGCTTTCAATATACCTGTTTTCATTCTCGATTTTCAGCATTCATGTTGTATTTTCTTTCCTAATCGGTGCCGCTATAGTTTTATTCCTATACTGGCTTACGAGATTTCGCATAGTAGGTATAATTGTTCAAACCATTCTTGGACTTACATGGGTTTCAGGCATATACTATGTGCTGGAAACCAAGGTCATTGACGAAAACGGCGTCGGATTCATGACAGCTCTCAGAGATAAAGAACCCGTTTGGTTTTGGGCAATACTGGTCCTTGCCTGCGTTTTATTTATAGGTCTGCACCTAAAAGGAACTGCAGATTATTACTGGAGCAACGAAGCGAGCAAAGCTTACATGGATCCGGTCTTAGGCAGTGATGACGACGATGAAGAGCCTGAATTTTTGCCATCAGATACTCGGCCGGATACAGACAGTATGTTCAGCAACGAAAATTTCATTGAAAGAAAAAATGAGTACGATGAATATTACTGTGAAGCAAAAGACCTTGTTGAAAAAATAATTGATACATATCACCGCGCAAAACTAGAGGATAAAAAACTTGAAAGTTTCATTTCAGAAACCCGGCGTTACTTGAAATATACCGAAACTGAAAGTAAGGCTATGCAAAAAAACTTTACCTCAGATAATATAATAGACAGGGGTGTGACAATAAAAAAGTTAGAGCAGTTTTCGGTTGAAATCCAACAATACATAGCGGATTTAACACCGGTATATGAAGAAATTCTCAAACTTGAAAGTACAGCGAACGAAGCTGTTCAGGGCGATAACAGTCAACACAGCTTGTCATTTTTCCAAGGCTGCGACACGCTCGAAAAGCTCAACAAAAGATACAAAAGCCTAGCCAAAGCATATCATCCCGATACGGAAGCCGGAGATACCGAAATGATGCAGATTATCAACAACGAATATGAACGTCTGAAATCCGAGCTTGGCAGCGAATAATACCGATTCTGCCAAGGTCTTCCGCTTTGACGAAATCAGCATTCTGCGGCGTTTTAATAACCTCCGCCCACGCAAAACCAAAAGCCTCCGAACGTTAATTCGGAGGCTTTCGCATTTATATCGTTTGTATTTTTACTTCTTGCCGTTCTTCTTTGCGGGAGCCTTTGCTGCGGGCTTAGCAGCCTTGGGTGCTTCTGCCTTAGCGGGAGCCTTGGGTGCTTCTGCCTTAGCGGGAGCCTTGGGTGCTTCTGCCTTAGCGGGAGCCTTGGGTGCTTCTGCCTTTACAGCAGGCTTTGCTTCAGCCTTTGGAGCCTCAGCCTTAACGGCAGCCTTGGGAGCTTCGATCTTAGCAGCAGGCTTTGCCTCGGGCTTCTTTGCAGCAGGCTTCTTAGCTGCGGGCTTTGCAGCCTTGGGAGCGGCAGCCTTTTCTGCGGGCTTCTTTGCAGCCTTCTTGCCTGCGAAGAAACCGAGAATGTCAGCGCAGGAAGCTTCGTTTCCTTCAACAACGAGCGCGCCGGAAGCAACAGCGTCGGCAACGTCGGTCTTACCTGAAACAATGCTCTTGTAGGTGTCTGCGGAAGCCTTGAAAGTTGCGGTGTTGTCTGCGTAGTCATAAGGTTCAACGCTTAAAACGCCGTCTGCGAAAGCAATATAAAACGTACCTGCACCTTCACCCTCGATGCAGCACTGGAAAGCAAAGCTGCCCTCTAAAGCGGACGCGTCTGCCTTCATCATTGTTTTCTTTAAATCTGCAAAAATCTTTTCGTATGTCATTGAGTATCCTTCCTTTCCGTTGCAAAAAATGCAGGTCTTTTTACTGACCGTATTATAACACAATCCCGCCGCCATTTCAAGCCGTTTACGGAAAGTTAGTGCAAAATGTTAAAAAAAAAGATTTACCGTGACCAAAAACCGTGCCAAATTACGATAAAAAAAGAACTTTTGCGTTGCAGAAGCGCTTTATTTTGTCTTGATAACGCTCACGGGACAGGATTCGGCAGCGTCGAAAACGGCAATCTCATGCTCGGCGGGAACATCCGTATTCTTAACGACCGCAAGCCCACCGTCGCCTATTTCAAACACGTCGGGACATATCGAAACGCAGGTCTCACAGGCTATACAGCCGGGAATAATGTTGACTTTCATAAATTTTCTCCTTAAATGTATTTCGGCATCGCCGCTTTTTTATGTTTGCCTCTTTTTTTCATTTTATACTTTGGCATTGCGGTTTCGCATAAGAAATCGACATAATAAAGTATAATTATGCATTTGTCGGACGTATCCCGCATACCTTAATAAAAATAGCGGGAGGTGTCGTTATGATTTGCAGATACGAGGATCTGAAATGCAAGGAAATCATAAATATCCGCAGCGGCAGGCGAATGGGGTATGCGGACGATATCGAGTTTGATTCGTGCACGGCGAAAATATGCAAGCTTGTGATATGCGGAAAAAGCCGCTTTTTCGGTCTGTTCGGCAGAGAGGAGGACCTTACGGTCTGCTGGAGCGACATTGAAATAATAGGCGAGGACGCCATTCTGGTAAGCTGCGATTTTCCCAATCAAACAAAAAGCTTCGGTGGAAAGCTCAAAAATTTGTTTAAATAGCCGAAAAGAAAATTGTTGTAAAAAAGAGGGAAGTATGATATAATAATTAGGTCGGCATTATCGACAATCCACACGGCGGGTATACGTCCCTGCGGTGCCGCGAAAGCGGCTTGGGTCGGCGAGCGCGTCGGAGGAACAAAAACCAAAAAAACAGGAGGACACTACCATGGCAGTAGTATCAATGAAGCAGCTTCTTGAAGCCGGTGTACATTTCGGTCACCAGACAAGACGCTGGAACCCGAAAATGGCTCCGTACATTTTCACAGAAAGAAACGGCATCTACATCATCGACCTTCAGAAGACGGTTAAGAAGCTCGACGAAGCTTATAACTTCATCTTCAACGTTGCGTCCGAGGGCGGCGAGGTTCTTTTCGTAGGAACAAAGAAGCAGGCTGCCGATTCCGTTAAGGAAGAAGCTGAACGTGCAAACGCTCACTATGTAAACGCAAGATGGCTCGGCGGTATGATGACCAACTTCAAGACCATTCAGAACAGAATCAAGCGTCTTGAACAGCTCAGAGCTATGGAAGCAGACGGAACATTCGACCTGCTCCCCAAGAAAGAAGTTACACAGCTCAACCTCGAAATCGAAAAGCTTGAAAAGTTCATGGGCGGCATCAAGAACATGAAGAAGCTCCCCGGCGCTTTATTCGTAGTTGACCCCCGCAAGGAAAAGATCGCGGTTGCTGAAGCAAAGAAGCTCGGTATCCCGGTTGTCGCTATCGTAGATACAAACTGCGACCCCGATGAAATCGACTATGTAATTCCCGGAAACGACGACGCTATCCGCGCGGTTAAGCTTATCGCAGGCGCAATGGCTGACGCTATTATCGCTGCTCGCCAGGGTACCGCTGAAGCTGAAGTTACCGGCGAAGAAGCAGAGCCTGCTACAGAAGCAAACGCTGAATAATTACTCAGGAATAATATAAAGGAGAAAATTGCAATGGCTATTACAGCACAGGACGTAAAGCAGTTAAAGGAACTCACAAACTGCGGTATGATGGACTGCAAGAGAGCGCTTGAAGAAACAAACGGCGATGTTGACGCCGCTATAAAGTATCTTCGCGAAAAGGGTCTTGCAAAGGCAGCTAAGAAGTCCGGCAGAATTGCCGCTGAAGGACTTGTATATACAAAGGTAGATAAGGCTAAGAAGGTCGGCGTTGCCGTTGAAGTCAACGTTGAAACCGACTTCGCAGCAAAGACCGACAGATTTATTGAATTTGTTGAGTTGGTTGCCGATACTATCCTCGAAAACGACGTAGCAAGCGTCGACGACCTTAAGGAAATCGTTCCCTCGGGCGAATCCGAAAAGATCGGCGATATTCTTACCGAAAGAATTGCTACTATCGGTGAAAATATCCAGATCCGCCGCTTCGTAAGAATGACAGGCGACATTTATGAATACGTTCACAACGGCGGCGGTTCCATTATCGGTTCTATCATCAAGCTTGAATCCGATAACAGCGAGGACGACGCAGTTAAGGCTCTCGCTAAGGATCTTCTTCTCCAGATTACCGCAAGCGCTCCTCAGTATATTTCCCAGGCTGACGTTCCCGCTTCCGTAATCGACGCTGAAAAGGAAGTTCAGCTTGCCCTTGTTAAGCAGGAAAACGCTGAATCCAAGAAGCCCAAGCCCGAAAACGTTCTCGAAAAGATCGTTGAAGGCAGAATGAGAAAGTTCGCAGAAGAAATCTGCCTGCTCGACCAGCCTTTCGTTAAGGATCCCTCTGTAACTGTTGCTAAGCACATCGCATCGGTTGGCAAGAACGTAAAGGTCGTTGCTTTTGCTCGTCTTGAAAAGGGCGAAGGCATTGAAAAGAAGGTTGACGACTTCGCTTCCGAAGTTGCTTCCATGGTTAAGTAATTCAAAAAACAGCAACAGCACGCAGTATAAACTGCGTGCTGTTTTCTTTTTATTTTCTTTTTTTGAACACCTGCCGGGTTCACCGTTCTTTCTACTGCGCCGCCTCTAACTGCGTCATTCCGAAGCGGTCGCGTATCGTGTTTATCGAGTTCGCCGCGATAACGAAATATCCGCCGTCAGTTTCTCCGTAGGGTATGTAATATTCGCAGGGATTTATGCTGTTCTCGCTTGTATAAAGAAGTACGGACTGATAATCGGTATAATCGCTGAACGTGAAGTCCGTATCCGTGCTGCCGAGAAGCTTTTCGGCGCGCGTCTGAAGCTCGGTCGAGGAAAGGTTTCGGAAATTTCGGTTCACCATATTCATAGCCGCCGAGCCGTGTATCGCAAGCGTATAATCCGCGCCCTTTCCGAAAGGATAAACAAGATAGCTGTAGAGCGTTTCGCCGTCGAAGTACTGCGTTCCCGCAGGGAAAATCACCTTATCAACGGTTTCCTGCTTCTGCCGCGTTACCTCCTGCTCTTCCCCGTCAACATCAACAATTTCGGTAACAAGAACGGTTTCGACCTTCTGTTCGGTAATATCCGACGGAACATTCACATAAACTGTTCCTGTCAGGTCAACAAAGTCAATAAACGAAAGGCGGTCGAACTTTATATAGTTGTCGCACTCTATGCCTAGCGTGTTCTTTATTCCGCCCATGACGGCAGCCGCGCCGAAGTTGTCGTACATTTCGTAAAGACTGCCCGTGTTCCCGCCGTATTCCACGCGCATATTTTCGGGGAGCGCTGCAAAAACCACGGAATCCTGCCGCGGGTAATAGTGCATGAGCATATAATATTTCGGAGTTCCCGCCTTCATTTCTGAAAGCATAAGAAGAACGGTCGTCTGAACCTCCGCGCTCGGCCGATAGTCCGCGCCTCCGACGGTATATGAGCCTGCGTCCTTCGACGCGGGGAAAAGCGAATCCCATATACTGCTCACAAAAAAGCCCAGAACGATAAACGAAACGATAAGAGTAATAACGTAGATATACCAGTTGCTTTTTCTCTTGACACCCATTGGCATTTCAGCACCTTTCAAACAAATTGTAAAAATAAACCCGTAAAACAGTTGAAATTTCGGAGTAAAAAGTATATAATAAATAGGATAAGAGTCTTTGAAGCATTATTATTTCTTATTTTAACACATTTTTTTAAAAAATTCAATAGGAAACCGTGAAAAGAGTTTCCGTAATTCATTTACAGGAGCATTTCAGTGAAGAAATTATTACATAGAGCATGGGCTGAGATAAATCTCAACGCGCTTGACGCGAATGTTGAAGCAATTCGCGCAGCCGCGCCCGGAAAAACAATAATGGCGGTCGTTAAGGCTAACGCCTACGGTCACGGCGTAAAAATTGCCGCGCCTGAGCTTTTTCGTATCGGCGTAAAATATTTCGCGGTTTCATGCATGGCTGAAGCGCTGGAGCTGCGCGAGATCCTCCCCGAAGCCGAAATCCTGATTTTCGGCTACTGCGACGAGGAGCAGTTCTCCGAACTTATATCGCATAACCTTATTCAGACGGTCGGCGAAACGGGCTTTGCGAAAAGCCTTTCCGACTACGCGCTTGAAAACGGCGTGAAAATCCGCGTCCATGTCAAGGCTAACACCGGCATGACCCGTATCGGTATCGATACCCCCGAGGAGCTTTCGGAGATACTCGCTCTGCCGGGACTGTCGGTAGAGGGCGTTTATACGCACTTCGCCTGCGCCGACAGCACAGACCCCGACGACGACGAATACACACGCGGACAGCAGGAAAAACTGAACAAAATAGGCGAAAAAGCAAAGAAGGTAGGCATTCCCGTCTATTCGCAGAACAGCGGCGGAATACTCTATCACAGCGATTTCGGCGGCGAGATCGTGCGCAGCGGCATTATCACCTACGGCTGTATGCCCAACACCGCCGAAAAGCTGCCTATATCGCTCACGCCCGTAATGCGGCTGCGCGCGCGCGTCTGCCAGCTCAAGGATATTCCCGCAGGAGTCCCCGTAAGCTACGGAAGAACGTTCGTTTCAGAAGCGCCCATGCGCCTTGCGGTGATCCCGATAGGCTATGCCGACGGGTATTCGCGCGCGCTTTCGGGAAAGGGCGCGGTCTGCATTAACGGTCAGCGCTGCCCGATATGCGGGCGGATATGCATGGATCAGACAATCGTGGACGTTACGGGAAAGAACGTTTCCGTCGGAGATATTGCCGAAATATACTCAGATTCAATACCCGAAATTATGGTCGATAACATTGCGGACAGTCTGGGAACGATCGGGTATGAGCTTCTCTGCCGTGTCAGCGCGCGTATTCCGCGCGTCGGGGTAAGAAACGGCGAACCGATAGAATAATCAAGGAGCTTAAAAATGTACCGATACGAAACGCATTTCCACACTGCCGAAACAAGCGCCTGCGCAAGCGCGAGCGCCGAAAAGCAGGTAAAATTCTATAAAAGCCGCGGATTTACGGGTGTTTTCGTGACAGACCACTTCTTCAACGGAAACACCTGCGTTCCCGCTTCACTGCCGTGGAACGAACGCGTTGAGCGCTTCTGCCTCGGCTACGAGAATGCGAAGCGCGTGGGCGACGAGCTTGGCGTAGACGTATTCTTCGGCTGGGAATATTCCTATATGGGCGCAGACCTGCTCACCTACGGGCTGGACAAGCAGTGGCTGCTTGCTCACCCACTGCTGCTTAAAATGGACCCGAACAGCTATTGCGACCTTGTTGCGAGCGAGGGCGGAATGATCGTTCAGGCGCACCCTTTCCGCGAGGCAAGCTATATCTCAATGATAAGACTTTTCCCGAGAAAATGCACGGGCTGCGAAATAATCAACGGCTGCAATCCCGACGAGGCGAACGAAATCGCAGCGTTTTACGCAAAACACTATTCGCTTATGCCGACTGCGGGCAGCGACAACCATTCGGGCGAACAGGAGCGGCTCTGCGGAATTGAAACTGATGAAAAAATACAAAGCGGCGCGCACTTTATCGAGCTGATAAAAAACGGAAAATACAGCATTTTCGATACGCACGGCGCTTGATTTTTTGCATATTTTATATTATAATTAGGTAGAAAGGGGGCTTCCGTGTGGATTTTGAAGAACTTCACGACATTGCGGATTATCCGAACTGGCTTGAAATAACGCCGATAGACCTTGGACGCTCGGGCGAGAACAAATATCACATTATCCGCAACAACGGCATACAGCTTATCCTGCGGACAAGCGATATTTCCAACTATAAGCGCCACCGCGACAGCGCTATTTTCGCTAAATATATTTTCGACACGCTCGGTCTGAATATGAACGTCCCCATTGAGGTCGCGGCGTGCGGCGGGGACAAGCTTGCGTACACGATCTATTCGTGGGTCGAAGGCGTTGACGCAGACGGCAGGATTCTGAACCTGCACACCCCCGAACAGGCAAGATACGGCGAAAAAGCGGGACAGCTCCTTAAATATATCCACACCGTCCGCGCTCCCGACGATATCCTCCCGTGGGACATATATTTCGCCGAGCGTCTTGACGAAATGCTGAAGCGTTTTGAAAGCTTCCACCTTACGTTCCGCGGCTCAGATAAAACGATTTCATTTCTGCGCGAACGCCGCGACCTGCTCAAAAACAGACCGCAGACAGCCGTTCACGGCGACTTTCGTTCGGGCAATCTTATACTCGACAAGAACGGCGGCTACGGGGTCATCGACTTCGACCGCTGGTGCTGGGGCGACCCGTATATGGATTTTCAGTGCATACGTCGTTCGTGCAGCGTGCCGTTTTCTCGCGGACAAATAAACGGCTATTTCGGCGGAACTATTCCGGGCGATTTCTTTGCGCTTATGGCGTTCTACACCGCTGCGGACATTATCAGAGGGATCTGCGACGCATACCCCTACGGGCGCGTAGCGCTTGACGAGGCGGTGCGCTTCGCAGAAAAAACCGTTCGCGAATACAACGAATTTGAGGGATTTATCCCCACTTGGTATTAAAATTAAACAAAATGGAAAATATTATTTTAACGGGAATGCCCGGCTGCGGAAAAAGCACAGTCGGGGTTATCCTTGCAAAAACGCTCGGTATGGATTTTATCGACACCGACCTTATAATTCAGCTTCAGCAGAATGAAAAACTGCAAACTCTTGTGGACAAATACGGGACGGAGCGTTTCCGCGAATTTGAGGAACGTGCGCTGCTTTCGGTGACCGCCGAAAACAACACCGTTCTTGCCACGGGCGGAAGCGCGGTGTTCTGCGAAAAGGGCATGGAGCATCTCAAGCGGCGCGGGATATGCGTTTATCTTGAAGTGAGCTGCGAGGAGCTTATCTGCCGCCTTACCAACATAAAAACGCGCGGGATAGCCGCAAAAAAGGGCATGACGATCGAGGATATATTCCGCGAGCGAAGCCCGTACTATGAAAAATACGCCGATTACCGCGTAAAGTGCGACAATATGCATATTGAGGACGTTGTCGCAAAGATAATCGAAGAAATTTCAGGCGCAGGAGGCTTATGAGATACAACAGACAATACCGCCACGAGCTGAAATACTGGGTTTCTCGCGGTACATACGAGGTTCTGCGGCAGCGCTTCCGCGCGGTAATGAAGCCCGACGAACACGCCCAAAGCGGGGGATACCGCATAACGAGCCTTTACTTTGACGACGTTTACGAAACTGCATACCGCGAAAAAATGAACGGAATGCTCTACCGAAAAAAATTCCGCATACGCACATACGACCTTGACCCATCTTTTATACGCCTTGAAGAAAAATGCAAGGAAAATAACGTAGGGTATAAAAAAAGCGCGCTTCTTACGCGCGGCGAATACACCGATATTTTAAACGGAAAAACGTCGTTTCTTGCCGACGAGCGCTTTCTCGGCACAGCGGCGGAGGACTTTTTCTATTCAACCTCCGCCGTTCTGCAAAAGCCTGCGGTAATCGTTGACTATTACCGCGAACCGTATCTGTGCGACGCGGGAAACGTTCGCCTGACATTCGACAGCGGGCTTTCCGTCTGCGCAAACACATTTGATATGTTTGACGAAAAAGCGGTTTTTTCGCCGGTGTTTGAGCAGGGCGACATACTTCTCGAAGTAAAATACGACAATTTTCTGCCCGGATTTATAGAGCAGATCCTCTCGGGCGTTCCGCTTGATTACGACTCTGTTTCTAAATTTATTTTGTGCAGCGATAAGGCAAAACAGCTCCGTTTCGGAATATAAAATCCGCGAAAGGATAAAATAAAATGAAAATATTAAGCATAATCGACGACACTTTACAGCTTTTCAAGGACGCACTGAATTTCACCGCGCTTACTCCTGCGGGAATGATTGCCGCAATGCTCTCCGCGCTCGTCTGCGGAATAATCATCTATCTGGTATACCGCTTCTGCTACCGCGGAGTCGTTTACAGCGACAATTTCAACATTCTTCTCGTAATGATAACCTCAATCACAGGCTTCATCATCATGACTATCAGTTCAAACGTTGTTCTCTCACTCGGTATGGTCGGCGCGCTCTCTATCGTGCGCTTCCGTGCGGCGATAAAGGATCCGCTCGACATCGGATTCCTTTTCTGGTCTATCGCAGCGGGCATAACCGCAGGTGCGGGACTTTATTTCGCAGCGGTTTTCGGAACGATTCTTATCGCCGCGATATACATAGTGTTCAGCGCGATAAAGACCCAGAAGCGCAACTACCTGCTCATAGTTCACTACACCGATAACGCCGAATCCAACGTTAATGCAGTTCTCGGCGCGATGAAATACCGCTTAAAGAACAAGACCAAAACAGGCGGCTCAAACGAGCTCACCATTGAAGTAAAGGTGAAAAATAACGACACCTCGCACATTTCCAGATTTCAGGAAATTGACGGCGTGTCCTCCGTAACGCTGCTTGAATACAGCGGCGAGTATATGAACTAATACTCAGCACCAATTAAAAACTATACAAAAAATCGAGTGTGATCTTTGAATGTATAGGTTATACCAGAATTTTTTATCTATGGTTTTATTGGTGCTTAGTATAAGGCGGCGCCGAGGCTTGCGGGCTTCGGCGATATTTGCGGAGTGGGAGCGGCGCGCCGCGCAAACTTGCGCTTAGCGCAAGCTTGCGCCCTGCGGCTTCGCCGCAGGCTTTTGCGCGGGCAAAGCCCGCGCAAAACACGGCGCGCCGGCAAACCCGAGCGCTCTCCCGAGGCGCTTCGGAGAAGCGGCGAGCGGAGCGGGCGAGGGTTTGCCCCGAATCATGAACCTTTTCCCATTGCGCCTGAAGCTTCTCTTGCGCTGCTTGATTCGACGCACCGCTTACCCTATATGAAACCTTAAACCCGCACACTTTCTGCTACATTCAAACGGGCGCGCCGCGCAAACTTGCGCTTAGCGCAAGCTTGCGCCCTGCGGCTTCGCCGCAGGCTTTCGCGCGGGCAAAGCCCGCGCAAAACACGGCGCGCCCACTCCCACCACACAAAAGAAAGGAACATCATGAACACATATACAACCGATTTTGACGCGCTCATGCGCGATTTAAACAGCAGACCGGTAAATCCCGATAAACTTGTTTCACGCAACGCGGGAGAATCCGCCAAACGCCTTTTCGATTACCTGAAAAGCATTTACGGCAGGCACATTCTTGCAGGACAGCAGTACCTTCAGCAAGAGGAGCTTGAGGACGTCGTATATTTCAACGCAACGGGAAAGCTTCCCGCAGTCCGCGGATATGACCTTATGGATATGGATAAGAAAAAGGGCGACGATCAGGTAAATCGTGCAATAAAATGGGCAAAAGACACCGGCTGCATCATTACACTCTGCTGGCACTGGTACGCCCCCGATGACATGGACAACACAGAAAACTGCACATGGTCGTTTTACTACAAAACAACCAGCTACGACCATAAAACCTCTTTTGACCTGCTCCGCGCGGTAACTCCCGGAACAAAAGAATACGACTTTGCAGTAACAAGAATTGATAAAGCGGCAGCCGTTTTGCGCCGATTTGAACAGGAAGATATTCCCGTACTGTTCCGCCCGCTTCACGAGGCAAACGGTTCATGGTTCTGGTGGGGCAGACGCGAAGACAGCCCCGAAGAAAGCGTTGCCGCATATAAAAAGCTTTGGTATATGATTTTTGACCGTTTTGAGAATTTCCATAAGCTCAGCAACATAATCTGGGTCTGGAACGGACAAGATAAGGATATGGCTGTTCATCCCAACACGTTCGATATCTGCGGCGAGGATATTTACAGCGAAATTCCCAACGACCACAGTTCCCAGAAACCGCGCTTTGACAACGTAACATCATATACGAACGGAAAAATGGCGGCGCTCAGCGAGTGCGGATTTATTCCAGACCCCGATGAATTGAAGCGCGAAGGCGTAAAATGGCTATGGTGGCTTCCGTGGTGGGGAAGCTTCGTTTACGCCGTTGAAGGCTGGAAACCTGTTTTTAACAAAAAAAATCAGCCGTATTGCAACCAAAAGTATCTGAACGAAGTGTTCTTAATGAAAGCGTTTCAGAATCCGTACTGCATTACGCTTGACAGACTTCCGTTCTATAAGGGAAACAGCGGGCTTCCCGAAAAATTTCGGAATGAACAAAAATAAAATGATGCACAAAGACAAAGGAGAATTTTATGAAAAAGAAAATCATCTCGACGCTTCTTGCAGCTTCCCTGCTGCTTTCGATGAGCGCCTGCTCAAACAATAACAGCGCCGACGCGACAACCACTACGACGACCGCCGAATCTACCACAACTACCGAGCTTACAAGCGGCACGACCTCTCCCGAGGACGCACCCGAATCCCAGCCCACGACAGATGAGCCTGCCGCTGACGACGTAGACGCGGCTGAGCAGACCGACTGCCAGAAGCTGACAGACGCGGTGCTGAAAAACGACGAGATCAAGGACTACTCCACAATGCAGGCAGACGATGAAATGCTCAAGGACGTAATGAACTACGATCTCGACCTGTTCGATGAATACAGCGTTATAACAAATGTCATAAGCGTTCATCTTTTTGAGATCACCGTTGCAAAGCCCAAGGCAGGACAGGAAGACGCAGCCCTCGAATTTCTGAACAAGCGTAAGGACCAGCTTATCAACGAGGTAGCTTTCTACCCCGAACAGCAGGAAAGCGCTGAAAAGACCATTGTCGGCAGCGACGGCGGATATGTATACCTTATCTGCTTCTACGAGTCCGAATCCCTTGAAAACACGCTCAAGGAAGCGATCGCGAACCTCAATGGCTGAAATTAAGGCAACAAAAAAGCTCCCCATATAAGGGAGCTTTTCTTTTTTGTGAATTATTCGGTCTTTTCTTCAATGTATTTTACAACGTCGCCGACAGTCTTGATGTTCTCCACCTGATCGTCCGGAATCTCGAGGTCAAATTCGTCCTCAAAGCTCATTACGAGGTCAACAATATCAAGCGAATCCGCACCGAGATCGTCCTGGATATTAGCGTTCATGGTAACCTTTTCTTCATCAACGTCGAGCTGGTCAACAATAATACTTCTAACCTTTTCAAAAATCATTTTACTTGTCCTCCGTATATCTTAATAATTGAACTGGCTTATAATGCCTTGACTTTTACCATTATAAATGATAAAAAATAAAAAATCAATAGCTTTTATTAAAAATTTTGATTTTTTTAAAATTTTTGCCATTTGCTATATATTATGCGCAAAAAAAGGCTTTTTTTGTGCAGCTTCAATATCTCTTGGTTACTCACAGAACATCCCTATCTTACGAAACTTCTCATACCTCGCGTCAAGCAGCTCGGCAGTGTCCTTTTTCATAAGGCGCGGAACAGCCTCGGTCAGATATTCCGAGAGATTTGCCGCCATAAGCTCGGGATCGTTATGTGCGCCGCCCGCAGGCTCGCTTATAATTTTCTCGCAAACGCCGAAACGAAGCAGATCCTCCGCCGTAATTTTCATCAGCTCGGCAGCCTCGCTTTCCCTGCTTGCGTCTTTCCAGAGAATCGATGCAAAGCCGCGCGGAGAAATTACGGAATAGAGCGCGTTTTCGAGCATTGCCAACTCGTCGCATACAGCCAGAGCAAGCGCTCCGCCGCTTCCGCCCTCGCCGAGAACGACTGAAACTACAGGAGTTTTAAGCGTCATAAATTCCATCAGATTTTTCGCGATAGCTTCGCCCTGTCCGCGCTTTTCTGCTTCAACCCCGCAGAAAGCGCCGGGGGTATCGACCAGACATATCACGGGGCGGTGAAACTTCTCCGCCTGTTTTGCAAGCCGCAGCGCCTTACGGTATCCCTCCGGGTGCGGCATAGAGAAGTTTGTGCGCTTATTTTCCTCGAGATTTCTTCCCTTTACCTGCGCGATAACCGTCACGGGTATCGAATCAAGCGTAGCGATACCGCCGATTATAGCGGCGTCATCGCCGTAGAAGCGATCGCCATGCATTTCAAGAAAGTTATTAAAAACAGCGGGAATATAGTCCATAACGGTAGGACGATCCTTTGTACGGATAACGGCAAGCCGCTCCGATGCACTGAGATTACTCATACTGCTTCGTCCTTTCCCGGAATTTTATCCGCTTTTATATAATTATGCATTTTGAGGATTTTTGCCAGTACCGAACGCATATTTTTTCTGTCCACGATCATATCCGCGAACCCGTTTTCAAGCATAAATTCCGCCGACTGGAAATCGTCGGGGAGCTGCTGCTTTATCGTGTCCTGAATTACGCGCCGCCCCGCAAAGCCGATAAGAACCTTCGGCTCGGCAATTATAATGTCGCCAAGACTCGCGAAAGACGCGGTAACGCCGCCCGTTGTCGGGTCGGTCATGACCGTTACATAAAGCTGCCCCGCTTCGTTGTGCCGCGCGATAGCGCCCGACGTTTTCGCCATCTGCATAAGCGAAACGATTCCCTCCTGCATTCTCGCGCCGCCCGACGCCGTAAACAGAATAACGGGCATTTTATTTTTAGTGGCAAACTCAAACGCGCGCGTTATTTTCTCGCCGACAACGCTGCCCATGCTTGCCATCATGAAATTGCTGTCCATAATGCCTATAACGGTCTTATATCCGCGTATCGTGCAGGTTCCCGTAACGACCGCTTCGTTCATTCCGCACTTTTCGCGCAGAGCCGCGACTTTCTCTTCATATCCTGGGAAATCTATCGGATTAAGCGACGTCATTCCCGCGTCGAATTCAACAAAACTGTCCGCGTCGGCAGTCATCGAGAGCCGTTCGCGGTAATTTATGCGCGCGTGATAACCACAAGACGAGCAGACCTGCTTATTTTTCAGAAAATCCTCACGATACACTATTGTACCGCAGCGCGGACACTTGAACAGCAGATCTTTCGGGATCTCTACGCTGTCCGTCTTTTTTTCGATTTTTTTATCCTCTTTAAAGCGGTCCTTAACCACTTTAAATAAATCCTCAAGTGCCATTTTACCTCCGATATGTACGGGAAATGCGGCTTAGCCGCGCTGAACCCTTTTTAGCTCAGATCCTTGCGATTAAGGAATCCAATGTCGAAAATTCCGCTTTCAAATTCCTTATCGCGCAGCAAATTAAGCTGAAAATCAATGTTCGTCTGTATTCCCTCTATCAACATTTCCGAAAGCGCGACCTTCATTTTCGTTATCGCTTCGCTGCGATCCCTGCCCTTGACAATAAGCTTCGCAATCATGCTGTCATAATACGGCGGGATCTCATATCCCTGATAAACCGCGGTATCAAGCCGCACGCCGAATCCGCCGGGCATATGGATAGACTGAATCTTTCCCGGACACGGGCGAAAGCCCTGTTTCGGATCCTCCGCGTTTATTCTGCATTCGATAACATGACCCGTCAGCGAAACATCTTCCTGACGGTACGAAAGCGGAAGCCCCATGGCAATTCTTATCTGTTCTTTTATAAGGTCGATTCCCGTTACCATTTCGGTTACGGGGTGTTCTACCTGAATACGCGCGTTCATTTCCATGAAATAGAAATTCAAATCCTTATCCACAAGAAATTCGACCGTTCCCGCGTTATAGTAGCCGTAGACCTTCGCCGCACGGAGCGCAGCCTCGCCCATTTTTTCGCGCAGCTCGGGAGTCATTATCGGGCTGGGACTTTCTTCAAGGACTTTCTGATTACGGCGCTGGCACGAGCAATCGCGTTCGCCGAGATGAACGGCGTTGCCGTGCTCGTCCGCAAGTATCTGTATTTCGACATGGCGCGGATTCACGATAAATTTTTCTATATAAACGTCGTCGTTTCCGAAGAACTGAAGCGCTTCCTGCTTTGCCGCAGTAACCGCCGCTTCAAGCTCCTTTTCGCTGTCCGCACGGCGGATTCCTCGCCCGCCGCCGCCCGCGCTCGCCTTAACGAGAACGGGATAGCCTATATCGGCGGAGATTGCCTTCGCCTCGTCCAGATCCTTTACAACGCCCTCAGAGCCGCGCACAACGGGAACTCCCGCCTTCATCATTGCGATTTTGGCGTTCGCCTTATCGCCCATAGCCTCCATTGCGGCAGCGTTAGGGCCTATCCACTTTATACCGCACTTGTCGCAAAGACGCACGAATCGGCTGTTTTCAGAAAGAAATCCGAAGCCGGGGTGAATAGCCTTTGCACCAGTTATTTCGCACGCAGCAAGTATCGCGCGCGTGTTAAGGTAGCTGTCGGAGCTTCTCGGTCCGCCTATACAGACCGCCTGATCGGCTATCTGCGCGTGGAGCGCCTGCCTGTCTGCGGTCGAATACACCGCGACGGTTTCAATGCCCAGTTCGCGGCACGCGCGTATAATGCGTATCGCGATCTCGCCGCGGTTCGCTATCAAAATTTTATCAAACATAACAAACTCCTTGGGAGCGCCTTATTTTATCGCAAACGAAATCTCCGCAACGCACGCTTTTTCGCCGTTTACGGTCGCAATTCCCTTTCCTACGCCTACGGGTCCCTTTACCTTGATTATTTCGACCTCAAGGCGCAGCGTATCCCCCGGGACTACCTGTCTGCGGAATTTCGCTTCCTTAACTCCGCCGAAAAATCCGAGCTTTCCCTTATTTTCGGGGAGCATAAGCATAGAAACCGCGCCTGCCTGTGCCATCATTTCGAGAATGAGAACGCCCGGCACTACGGGATAATCGGGAAAATGTCCCTTAAACCAGAAATCGTCCGCTTTAACGTGCTTGTACGCGACAACGCGCTTGCCCGGCTCAATCTCCTCGATCTCGTCGATAAGCAGAAACGGGTCACGGTGCGGGATAATTTCCTTTATCTGTTCCTGATTCATTTTCATGCTTCTTCCCCCTTATTCAAGCCGCAGAATTGGCTGGTCATATTCAACCGCGTCGCCGTCGGAAACGAGAATTTCCGCAACGCGTCCGCTTGTTTCGCTCGTTACCTCGTTCATAAGCTTCATGCTCTCGATAATAAACAGCACATCGCCCTTATTGACCGTGCTTCCCACGCTTACAAACGGCGCTTTTCCGGGCGCGGGCGAGGAATAGAACGTGCCGACTATCGGCGACTTAACGAAAGTTCCGCTTACTTCTTTTTTGGGTTCAGCCTGCGGCGCCTGAGCGGCGGGGGCAGTCTGAACGGGAGCGGCAGGCACGCCCGGCATTGCCATCACGGGAGGCATAGGGGGCATGGGGGAGCGCTTTTCGCCGAGTTCGATCTCAAATTTATCGTTTTTAACTCTGAAATAGTCGAGCTCGCTTTCTTTCATTATCTGAATAAATTCTTTTACAGCTCCGGTCAACTGATCATACTCATACTGCATAAAAAATCTCCTTTCAGTCGTTAACGGGCAGGAAGCACAGCGTTGCGTTGTGTCCGCCGAAGCCGAGCGAGTTGCTTATCGCGCCGGTTATCTTCATTTCACGATTGCCGCCCTTGCAGTAATCAAGGTCGCATTCCTCGTCGTCAACCTTCAGACCGACCGTTGCGTGAACAAGATCGTTCTTCATCTGTAAAACCGTTGCAATGGCTTCAACGCCGCCCGCCGCGCCGAGAAGATGTCCCGTCATGGACTTCGTGGAGTTTATGACCATATCGCGCGCGTGTTCGCCAAACGTGATTTTAAGCGCGGCTGTTTCGGTTCTGTCGTTAATAGCCGTGGAAGTTCCGTGTGCGTTGCAGTAATTTATCGTTTCGGGAGAAACTCCCGCTTCCTTTACGGCAAATTCCATTGCCTTTGCGCCGCCGCGACCCTCGGGGTCGGGACTTGTTTCGTGATACGCGTCACAGGTCGCGCCGTATCCCGCGATTTCCGCATAAATTTTCGCGCCGCGCTTCTTAGCGTGTTCATATTCTTCGAGAATAACTATTCCCGAGCCGTCGCCGAGAACAAAGCCCGAACGCTCCTTATCAAACGGAATGGAAGCTCTGTCGGGGTCGGTGCTGCGCGTTACCGCGTGCATATTGTTGAAGCCCGCAAGCGCAAAGCCCATCTGGCACGCCTCAACGCCTCCCGCGACCGCGCAGTCAAGATAACCGTACTTTATCGCGCGGAAAGCCTCGCCGATAGCGTGAGTTCCCGAAGCGCAGGCTGAAACGGTGCAGTAGTTCGCGCCCCTAAAGCCTGTTTTTATAGAAACCGTTCCCGCAGCCATATTTCCTATCATCATCGGGATAGTGAAAACGGAAACGCGGGAGTTGTTCTTGTTGTGATAAGTGAGTATCTGCTCCTCGGCAGTCTGAATACCGCCGATTCCCGAGCCGATTATAACGCCGCAGCGATAAGGGTCAAGGTCGGAAAAATCGGTTCCCGCGTCCTCGAGAGCCTGCATTGAAGCGTAAACCGCGTACTGAGTGAGAATGTCCATTCTGCGCGCGGATTTTTTGTCTACATATTTGCTTACGTCAAAGTCCTTGACTTTTGCGACGACATTTTTTTCTTCCGTCTGTCCCGGAAACCATTCGTCAAGCGTAAAGCCGTGGCGGTTAGCGACGATATTTCCCCAGAAATCCGCAACGGTGTTCCCGATAGGGCTTACAACTCCGAGTCCCGTGATAACTACTCTGCTCATATTTATTCCTTTCTTTTTACATTGAAAGTCCGCCGCTTATTTCGATGACCTGACCGGTAACGTACGACGCGTTTTCCGAGAGCAGGAACGAAACGACCGACGCTATCTCGCTTACCTCGCCGAATCTGCGAAGCGCGATCTGCGCAAAGATCTTGTCCTTCTGCTCGGGCGTAAGAACGTCGGTCATCGGCGTTTTGATAAGTCCGGGCGCGACCGCGTTTACGCGGATATTGCGTGCGCCGACTTCCTTAGCCGCCGTTTTCGTCATTGCGATTATCGCAGCCTTTGAAGCGCTGTAATTGAACTGACCGGGATTGCCGTAAAGTCCCGCTACCGACGCCATATTTACGATCGCTCCGTGCTTCTGCTTTATCATCAGCTTTACCACGGGCTTCATCATATTGAATACGGACTTCTGATTTACCGCGATAACGGAATCGTACTGCTCCTCGCTCATGAGCGATAAAAGCGTGTCCTTTGTAATACCTGCGTTGTTTACAAGCGCGTCGATACCGCCGAAACGATCCTTGACCGCCTTTACCATGGTTTCACACTGCTCATAAGAGGAAACGTCCGTGGCAAAAATCTCCGCCTCAACGCCCTTTTCGCGGCACGCCGCCGCAACTCCCTCCGCCTTTTCCCTGTCGGATTCGCTCGGGTAGTAATTTATAACGATATTGTAGCCGTCCTCCGCAAGTCTTTTCGCTATGCATTCGCCTATGCCCTGGGACGCGCCTGTAATAAGTGCCGTTGCCATATCAGCCGTTCTTCCTTTCCAAAAGTTTTTCCGCCTGCTCAAACATTTCTTCTATAATAGCCTTTGCGGGCTTTATTTCGGTTATCATTCCCGCGATTGCTCCGCAAAGGAACGAGCCTTCGTCGAGATTTCCGTCCTGAACCGCCTTTCTTAGCGAGCCGACCGTGATCTGCTCAAATTCCTCGGGAGTTCCGCCCTCTTTTTCAAAGCTCTGGAGCTTCTTCGCGAATTTTGTCTTGACATTGCGGCAGGGGTGACCCGTCATTCTTCCTGTAACAATGCTGTCGGTGTCCTTTGCGTCGATAACAAGCTCCTTATATGTCGGGTGTATCTGACACTCTTCACACGCGAGGAAGCGCGTTCCGACCTGAACGCCCTCTGCGCCGAGCATGAACGAAGCCGCGATTCCGCGTCCGTCTGCGATTCCTCCCGCCGCGATAACGGGGATATTCACCGCGTCAACGACCTGCGGAACAAGGCACATGGTCGTATTTTCGCCGATATGTCCGCCGCTTTCGGTACCCTCGGCGATAACCGCCGCCGCGCCCGAACGCTCCATGCGCTTTGCAAGCGCAACGCTCGGAACAACGGGAATGACCTTGATTCCCGCTTCGAGCCACTTCTCCATATATTTTCCGGGATTTCCCGCGCCCGTCGTGATAAACGGGATCTTCTCGTCGATAACGAGCTGCGCGAGGTCGTCCGCATTAGGCGACATAAGCATTATATTTACGCCGAAGGGCTTGTCGGTAAGCTCCTTTGCGCGGCGTATCTGGTCGCGGATATAAGAAGCGGGGGCCGAGCCGCCCGCGATAATTCCTGCGCCGCCCGCGTTTGAAACCGCAGAAGCGAGGGTGCTTTCGGCTATCCACGCCATGCCGCCCTGTAAAATCGGATACTTTATTCCGAGAAGCTCGGTTATTTTCGTCTGCATAGTGTCGTTCCTTTCTTTTTGCTTAGATTTCGTAGATTATCGCGCCGCTGGTAAGTCCCGCGCCGAATCCGACAAGGCATATCTTCATGCCCGTCTTGAGTCTTCCCGCGCGGTTAAGCTCGTCAAGACAGGTAGGTATGCACACGCTCGAAGTGTTCGCACGCTTCTGAATGTTGATATAAACCTTCTCGTCCGGAAGCTTCATCTGCTTCATTGCGCTCTGGATTATGCGGATATTCGCCTGATGAGGGATAACAAGGTCGATATCGTCGGCGGTAAGCCCCGCCTTTTCCAGCGTTTTAGCCATCGCCGTCGCCATTGCGTCAACCGCGAATTTATAGACCTCTTTTCCGTTCATCTGGATATATCTGCGCTTGTTTTCGGTATCGAGGTATGCGGGAAGCTCCTTTTCGCGGTGAAAAGGACAGTTCGGCTTTAAATCAATGTGGCAGTAAAGGCTCTCGAAAGGGTCGCCCTTTGCATTTAAATAGGAATACATCGGCTTTTCGGAGTGCTCTACAACCGCCGCGGCAGCGCCGTCGCCAAACAGAACGCAAGTGGAACGGTCGGTGAAATCTATGTGGTTGGAAAGGCGTTCGCTCGCGATAACGAGAACTTTTTTGTAATCCCCGTCGGTAAGATAGCGGCTCGCAGCGTCCAGAGCGCAGATAAAGCCCGTGCAGGCTGCGCTGATGTCATACGCCGCAGAATTTACCGCGCCTATTTCATGCTGCACGAGGCACGCGGTGTTCGGATAGAAAAATTCCGGCGAGCAGGTCGAAACAAGGATAAGATCTATTTCCTCCGCCTTTGTTCCGCTGTTTTCGAGAGCTTTTTTAGCCGCCTCAGCCGCCATTTGATAGTTCATTACGTCCGGCGAAAAACGACGTTCGCTTATGCCTGTCCGCGACGAGATCCACTCGTCGTTCGTTTCGACATAACGGGCAAAATCATCATTTTTGACGACCGTTTCGGGGAGATATATTCCCGTTCCTGAAATTTTTATTCCGCGCATTGGCATTTTCTCCTTGATTTTGTTCCGTAAATAGTATATAATAAGAACGGATTGTTTTATCCGCATACCGTAAAAATCTTTTTGCGAACATAATTGACATTCACGTCAGTTTCAAATTTTATTATATCAATATTTGCCATGTTTGTCAAGGCGGCACGGGGCAATTTACCGAAATAAACCGTGAAAATTTGGCGAATATTCCGAAAGGACGGAAATTTATGGAAAAGGCTTTGCTGTTCTCGGGTCAGGGCTCACAGTATCCCGGAATGGGTGAAAAGATCTATCGCGAAAATCCTGCGGCATACGACGCGATTTTCGAGGCAGGCAGCGACATACTCGGCTTTGACGTTAAAAACGCCATGTTCACCGCTTCTGCGGAGGAACTCGCAAAAACAAGCGTTTCTCAGCCCGTTATCTTCACAATGTCGCTTCTCTGCGCGAAGAAATACACAGACGAGGGAGGCAGCTTCGACGCGGTCGCAGGTCATTCTCTCGGAGAATACGCCGCAATGGTCTGCTCGGGGATCGTGGATATGCCCATGGGCTTTGAGCTTATAAAAAAGCGCGCAGCGTGCATGGAAAAAGCGGCGCAGAAGAACGGCGGAAAGATGGCAGCCGTGCTTTCTCCGGACGTTTCGCTTATCGAGAATGTCTGCGCGGAGGTCGCCGAAGCGGGAGATTACGTCGTTCCCGTAAATTACAACTCTCTCCAGCAGACCGTTATCGCAGGCAGCGAGGCGGGTATCGCAAAGGCTTCCGAGAAGCTCACTGCCGCAGGTGCAAAGCGCATAGTGCCGCTTGCCGTCGCCGCAGCCTTCCATTCGCAGCACATGAAAGAAGCCGCAGATGAATTTGGCGCGCTCATCTCCTCGGTAAAGTTCAGCGTCCCCGAAAAAGCTTTTTATTCCAACGTTACGGGCGGGCGTCTTACCGACTTTTCGGGTATGTCGGGGCTGCTCGCAAAGCACATCTGTTCGCCCGTACTTTTCACAAAGGAACTTGCCGCAATGAAAAATGACGGCATTTCCGTTTTTACGGAATGCGGTCCAGGAAAAACGCTCACGGGACTTGTAAAAAAGACTCTTACAGACGTTACTGCCGCTGCAAGCGACGCTTGATCGGCATAAAACAAAAGAAAGGATTATAAAATGGACAGATACGCGCTTATCGGATTCCCGCTCGGGCATTCGCTCTCACCGCAGATACACAGCCGCCTTTTCTCTCTTACGGGGACTGCTGCGGAATACGAAAAAAAAGAAATAAGCCCCGAGGAGCTGACAGCCGAATATGATTGGCTCTCGTCGCTTTGCGGCTTTAATATCACTATCCCCCATAAGGTCGCGATAATCGATTACTGCGACAGGCTCGACGGCGGCGCAAAGCGCTACGGCTCGGTGAACTGCGTTAAGGTCGGCAAGGAAAAGGTCGGCTATAACACGGACGTTCTCGGTTTTGTGAAATCAATAGAGCTTCTCGGCGCAAGTCTTGATTCAAAGGCGCTGCTTATCGGCTGCGGCGGCGTAGGCAGAATGATGGCGATCGAAACGGCGCTTTCGGGCGGCGAGCTTACCATATCCGTTCTGGATTCAGACCGTGACAAGGCGGAGGAAGTAAAACGCGAGATCGCGGCGCTGAAGCCCGACGCAAGGGTAAAGATAACGGGCAGCCCGATAAACGATACCGACGGACGCTTCGACCTGCTCATAAACGCAACGCCTATCGGAATGTTCCCGAAAACGGACAGAATGCCGTGCGGCGCAGAGCTGCTCAAAAAAACGGACTTCGTATTCGACGCGGTGTATAACCCCCGCGAAACACTGCTCACCAAAACCGCGCGCGAAAACGGCGCAAAGGCAATGAACGGCATGGCTATGCTGGTTTTACAGGCTGCCGCCGCGCACGAGATATGGTACGGTGCGCACTTTGAAAACACCGACCTGAACCGCCTTATCTCGGACATGGAGGAGCTTGTATGAAAAGCATTTACCTCTGCGGCTTCATGGGCTGCGGAAAATCCCATATCGGGCGGCAGCTTGCGAAACGTCTGGGCTGCGATTTCATCGACCTCGACAGCTACATAGAACAGCGCGAGGGCATGACGATAGCGGAAATATTTGAAAAGCACGGCGAGCCGTATTTCCGCGCCGCGGAAGCGAAATATATCCGCGAAATGCCCGAAAACTGCGTTGTCGCGACAGGCGGCGGCGCGATAATCAACCCGAACACCGCCGAAGCCGCGCGGAATGCGGGAAAAGTGGTGTTTCTCGACGCTTCGTTCGCGACCTGCTACGCCCGTATAAAGGGCGATACCCGCCGACCTCTGGTGATGAAGAACACTCCCGAACAGCTCGAGGAGCTTTACAGCGCCCGCCGCTTAATTTACCGCAAAAATTCCTCCGCGATAATCGGCGCAAACGGCAAGGATTCGGATATCGTCAACGAAATATTAAAAATGGTGAAATAAATGATTATTTACAACGTCAGGATCGTTCCCGTCACCTCGGAAACGATAGAAAACGGATATATCGAAATTTCGGGAGATAAAATACTCTCCCTCGGGTCTATGGATACTCTCGGAAAAATCCCCGAGGACGGCTTTGACGCGGCGGGGCTTACGGCTTATCCCGCCTTTGTGGACGCGCACTGCCATATCGGAATGTTTGCGGACGGGCTGGGCTTCGAGGGCGACGACGGAAACGAGGAAACCGACCCCGCCACGCCTCACCTGCGCGCGATAGACGCGGTGAATCCTATGGATTTTTGTTTTGAGGAAGCCGCCGCCGGCGGCGTGGGAACTGTGATAACGGGAATGGGCAGCGCAAATCCCGTCGGCGGGACGTTTCTCGCCATGAAAACCTACGGGAGCAAGCGCGCAGACCACCGCATTGTGAAATATCCGCTCGCGATGAAGCTGGCGCTCGGTGAAAACCCGAAAAGCGTGTATCACGACAAGAACGAAGCGCCGACGACCCGTATGGCTACCGCCGCGGTTATTCGCGAACAGCTCCTCACCGCCAAGCGCTATATGGAGGACTGTGCCGAATACGAGCGCACAAAGGGCACGGACGACGAAACGAGCCGCCCCGATTTCGATATGAAATGCGAAGCGCTTATACCTCTGCTCCGCCGCGAAATAAAGGCGCATTTTCATTGTCATAGGGCGGACGATATCTTCACGGCGATACGCCTTTCGGAGGAGTTTGGACTTGATTATGTCCTTATCCACGCGACCGAGGGACATCTTATAGCGGACGAACTCCCCTCGGGGACGCAGATAGTTGCGGGGCCGATTTTCGGCGACCGCTGCAAGCCCGAACTGAAAAACGCAAGCATATCGAACGCGGCAGTCCTCGCGGAAAACGGAATGCTCGTCGCGCTCTGCACCGACCACCCCGAAAATCCGATACAGTATCTCCCCGCAATGGCGGGGCTTGCGATACGCGGCGGAATGAGCGAAGCGGAAGCGCTGCGCGCGATAACGATAAACCCCGCGAGAATCTGCGGGATAGAAAATCGCGTAGGAAGTCTTGAAGCGGGAAAGGACGCGGATATCGCGCTGTTCCGCGGCAGCTTTTATGAGCTTTCAAACGCTCCCGCCGCAGTAGTCATGGGCGGGAAGCTGATAATGAACAACGGCGAAGGGGGCGTTCACGCATGAAAAAATTTATCCGTATCCCGTATGAGCAGGAAAGCGCTTTTTCCGCCGACGAGCTGAAAAAAAGGCTGGATTCGGCGATAGAAAAGCAAAAGGAACTCAGTCTGTATAAGCTAAAGGGCGCGCCGCTGTTCCTGCTTTCGGAAAAAGACGGCGAATATACGCTGAATTATTACCATTCATATAAAAAGGATATGTGCGACACCTGCCTGCGCTTTTACATTGAAAAAGGGCTGGAGCGCGCGGGCGCAAAGGGCTTTTTCTGTAAGCCGCGCGGCGTTTGGGCAACGTTCTGGGGCGTTATCGCCACGCTTCTTATCGACTTTCTGATAATTTCGTACTGCCTGCTGTTTACGGCGGATTTCAGCCTTTCCAACGCGCTGATGATATCGTTTACCGCGTCGATCGTCCGCGCATATCTCTGCATTTCAATGGTGAGATTTACCGATAAGCGCGTTAAGGATATCAGGCTTGAAATGAACCGCCTGCTGAATGAATCCGAACCGGAAACCGATGAGGAAGTCCCCGAAAAGGACGGTGAAAACGCGTGAACATACAGATCTTCGGCAAAGGCAAGTGCTTCGACACTAAAAAAGCGGAGCGCTATTTCAAGGAGCGCCGCATTCCCGTTCAGCGCGTTGACATTCTCGAAAAAGGGCTGAGCCGCCGCGAGCTTGAAAGCGTTGAAAAGGCGGTCGGCGGGCTTGACGCGCTGGTTGACGAAAAAAGCAAGGAATATTTTGAGTACAAATACCTGCTCGACGCCGGGAAACGCGAAAAACTCGCGGAATGCCCCGCTTTGTTCAGAACGCCTATCGTCAGAAACGGCGCAAAGGCGACCGTCGGGTATTGCCCCGAGGTCTGGAAGGACTGGGAATAATTTTGTACAGCGTTTAAAAACAAAAAAGTGTAAAAAACAACATATAAGTGTAAGAAAGGCGGAATAATTATGGCAATTTTAGTAACCGGAGGAGCGGGCTATATCGGCTCGCATACCTGCATTGAGCTGCTCGGCGCGGGCGAGGACATTGTGGTAATGGACAACTTTTACAACTCGAAACCGCACGCCGTGGAGCTTATAAAAGAGATAAGCGGGCGCGATTTCCCGTTCTATGAAGCGGATATGTGCAGCGAAGCAGACATGGAGCGCATTTTCTCTGAAAACAACATTGAAGCGGTCATTCACTTCGCGGGCTATAAGGCGGTCGGCGAGAGCGTAAAAAAACCGCTGATGTACTTCACGAACAACCTCGGCGGAACATTCGTCCTGCTCAATACTATGAAAAAGCACGGCTGCAAGAAGCTTATTTTCAGTTCGTCGGCGACAGTTTACGGAATCCCCGAAACGGTTCCCGTTCGCGAGGACTTCCCCCTCTCCGCTATCAATCCCTACGGCAGAACGAAGCTGATGATCGAGGACATGAGCCGCGACATATGCGCTGCGGACGACGAGTGGAGCATTGCCCTGCTGCGATATTTCAACCCTATCGGTGCGCATGAAAGCGGTAAGATAGGCGAGGACCCGAACGGTATCCCGAACAATCTCATGCCGATAATACTTAACGTTGCGCGCGGCAAGCAGGAACGCCTGAAAGTGTTCGGAAACGACTATCCCACGCCCGACGGAACCTGCGTGCGCGACTATATCCACGTCGTAGACCTCGCGAAAGGACACCTCGCGGCAGTCAAGAGCGTGCGCGAAAAGAAAGGCGCTATCCCTTATAACCTCGGCACGGGCAACGGCTATTCCGTCCTTGAAATCATCCGCACTTTCGAGCGCGTAAACGGTCTGACGATCCCGTTCGACATTGCGGAGCGCAGAGCGGGCGACGCGGCGGAGTGCTACTGCGTTCCCGAAAAGGCTGAAAAAGAGCTTGGCTGGAAGGCTGAGCGCGGACTTGAGCAGATGTGCCGCGACGCATGGAATTATGCGAAAAACAATGGATAAGCTGAACGATAAATTCCGCGGCTGTATGATAGGCGGTGCGGCAGGAGACGCACTGGGCTATGCGGTTGAATTTATGCCCGAACAGCAGATTTTCTCAAAGCATGGTGAAAATGGGATAACCTCGTATAGCTTCGTAAATGACAAGGCTCTGATTTCTGACGATACGCAGATGTCGCTTTTCACCGCTGCGGGACTGCTGCTCGGCTCGACCCGCGCAAGAGAGCGCGGAATTTTCGGCGGCTATTCCGTTTATATAGCAAAATGCTATGAAGAGTGGCTTGAAACGCAGGAACCTTCCGCGAAAAAACACGAATGCGTAACATGGCTTATGTGTATTCCGGAGCTGCACAGCAGACGCGCTCCGGGCAACACCTGCATTACCTCCATTAAAAAGGGCTGCAACGGAAGCCTTGAAAAGCCGATAAATCACAGTAAGGGCTGCGGAGGAGTAATGCGCGCTGCGCCTATTGGACTGTACCTTGCAAAGCAAGGACTGCCGCAGGATGAAATCGACCTTATCGGCGCGCAGTCCGCTGCTCTTACGCACGGGCATGAGCTTGGATATATCCCCGCCGCCGCGCTGGTGCATATCATTTCTCTGCTCACGAAAAATGAGAGAATGAGCATAAAGGAAGCCGCCGCCGACTCGATTGCCGCAATGAAAAAAATGTTTGCAGATTCTGAGCATATCGGGGAATTTACCGAAATTATGACGCGCGCGCTGAAGCTTGCGGAAAGCGAAACCGATGATATTGCCGCAATTCATTCGCTCGGCGAGGGCTGGGTCGCGGAGGAAATGCTTGCAATAGCGGTCTACTGCGCCGTAAAATACAGCGGGGATTTTGAAAAATGCATTACTGCGGCAGTGAACCACGAGGGCGACAGCGATTCGACGGGCGCAGTCGCGGGAAATATTGTCGGAACATATCTGGGCTATGAAAAAATCCCCGCAAAATTCAAGGAAAAACTTGAAATCGCCGATGTTATCCTCGAAATTGCCGATGACTTGTACCAAGACGGTCGTATGTGTCCGGACAGAGCTAACAAGTATGTGAAATGCGCAGAAATAAAAGCATATAAAGATTAAGCAAGGAGGTGGCGCAATGCGGCTTGCCGTAACAAATGAACAGATGAAGCGGGCGGAAAAGAACGCAGACGAAAGCGGTATCCCGTATCTTCAGCTTATGAAAAACGCGGGGCAGGCGTGCTTTAACCGCATAACCCAGCTTACCGACGGCGTTAAGGACAAAAACGTCGTCGTACTTTCGGGACGCGGAAATAACGGCGGCGACGGCATTGTTATAACCGACCTGCTGCTTGAAGCGGGCGCAAACGCCGTGCTTATATTCGTTTCCGACCTGCCGAAGTCCGAGTGCGCAAGGCTCTGCTATTCAATATACGAAACGGGGCTTAACGTGAGCCTTTACACACATCAGAAGGAGAACGTAAAGCGCGTTCTTGAAAACAGTGAAATGGTAATCGACTGCGTTTTCGGCACGGGCTTCCACGGTCAGCTTGACGAGAGCCTTTCCGACCTGTTCCGCTTTATAAACGAAGAATGCGGCGCGATGAAAATTTCCATTGACGTTCCGAGCGGCTGCAACAGCGACACGGGCGAAATCGCCGAAAACGCATTCCGTCCCGATTTTACGATAACCCTCGGCGCTGTAAAAAAGGGGCTTTATTCTCACCCGTGCTTTGAACACTGCGGCGTGCTTCTCCTTGCCGACATCGGCATACCGCAAAGCTGCTACGACGGCTGCGAAGCGGTATTGACCGACGAAATGATACGCGAATTTATCCCCGAGCGAAAAACGGTTTCACATAAGGGCAGCTACGGAAGCCTGCTGAACATTGCGGGGAGCGCGCGGTACACGGGAGCGGCTCTGCTCTCGACCGACGCGGCGCTCCATATGGGAGTGGGGCTTTGCACGCTCGCCACGCCCGCGCGCGTGGTGAACGCTATCGCTTCGGCTGTACCCGAAACGACGTATCTTCCACTCGACTGCGGCGACGACGGCTTTCTCAATTCAAACGGAACCGCCGAACTGAAGCGTTTTCTTACAGACGGAAAATTTTCGGCGATTTCGATAGGCTGCGGACTTGGAAACAGCGTAGAAACCGCCGACGCGACAGAATTTGTCATAAAAAACGCAGATTGTCCCGTAATTGTGGACGCAGATGGACTAAATGCGATCTCGCCGAATATAAATGTATTGAAAGAAAGCAAAAAGGGCGTTATCGTAACGCCGCACCCGGCGGAATTTGCAAGAATGACGGGAAAAACGGTTGCACAGATACAGTCCGACCGAATTTCCGCAGCAAAAGCTTTCGCCGCAGAGTTCGGCGCTGTTACTGTGCTTAAAGGCGTAAACACGGTGATTGCAGCTCCTACGGGCGAGGCGTTTGTCAACACGACCGGAAACGCAGGACTTGCCAAAGGCGGAAGCGGCGATGTTCTCACAGGAATCATCGCGTCGCTTATTGCGCAGGGCGTCGATCTGTTCTACGGTGCGGTTCTGGGCGTTTACCTGCACGGACTTGCCGCGGATAAGCTCGGAAAAAGCAAGCCGCTTTACGGTATTCTGCCGCGAGATCTTATCGCACAGCTTGCAGAGAATATGTAAAGCGTATTCCCTTTTTGCTTTTGGGAACCTCTAAAAACCGGTTTGAAAAGGGAAAATGGGTAGAGTGCGCCGAATGCGAGGAAAGCCGACGAAATAAGGCTGTATGCCTTACGAGGAGGTTTGACGAAGCAGGAGGTGTGCTATACACATTTTCACTCAAACGAGGTTTTTAGAGGCGACCTTTTGTACATTTTCATCTGCGAAAGGGAAAAGCTATGAAAAAAATATTTATCTGTTCTTTTTTATTTCTCGGTCTGACGTGCGCGGGCTGTTCGGCGGCAGTTCCCGGAGCGCCCGCGCCGAAGCTGGACAAATCGTTCTCGGCGCAGGCGGATATTTCTTTTGACGGAGAAAGCTGTAAGGCGCAGCTTCGGCGTTTCGGTGCAGACAGCTGGGAACTATGCGTTACCGAGCCGTATGCGCTTGAGGGACTTATAGTGTCGCTGAAAGACGGTGAAACAAAGCTGTCTATGTACGGTCTTGAGGGCGAGGCTGACTGCTCGGAGAGCACTGTTTCCGCCGCGTGCCTTATCGCCGACGCGATGGACTCCGCCGCTCAGGGAAACTGCACGGAAAGCGGTGGGATTTTAACGGTAACGGGCGAATCCGAACATTCGCTTTACACGCTTACTCTGGACGAAGCTGGAAATCCCGCCGAACTTAAGCTCAGCGGGCGAAATATTTCGGTATCGCTGTCGGATTTCAAGGAATTGCCGGTTTCGGAGCAGACGGAAGAAACCGAATTTGATTTTTCAATATAATAGCGAAACCGTCATAAAAATAACCCGAGGGCTTTTCTCGGGTTATTTTTTCATTTGCTGATAATTCAGAACATAAGCAAATTATGTATTGCTATATACAGAAACGGAACGTACATAAAGAATAAGCTTAGTCTTTCCCATAAACCTGCGTATGAGAAAACTGTTTCTTTGAACCTTTCTTTGTCACCCATAATGAAAAATACAAAAAATAAAACAGCTAACACGAATGCGGTCGTACAAACCGCGCCCTGTATAACGTCGCCGCACCTGAACGAGAAAATTCCCCATAACAACGGGAAAAATAATAACGCCATAAAACCCAGCGCGGAACCTGCGCCATGAATTTTTGAAGCCGCAGTAACTTTTTCTTTATACTTAGCACCGATTAAAAACTATACAAAAAATCGAGTATAATCTTGCATATAGGGGTTATACGAAGATTTTTTGTCTATAGTTTTATTGGTGATTAGTATTAGACTCATTTACACTAAACAATCCCGACAGTATCCCTGCGCCTATTGCAAAAGCGGAAATTGAAATTAAAGTTAGTACAGCCGGTATACTTGAAACAGCGTTAATGACCTCAAAAAGCAAAATTGAAGTAAACAGTAAAAAAGCGCCTAACCACACGAGCCAAATATTGTAAATTATTCTCACAGGGCTTTCGGGACTCCCCAAAACGCTCATAACCATTGTTTTGCTGTTGTAGCCTTTGTAATACTAATTCCTAATCAATATATAGACAATGTCTATATATTGATTACCGCTTAAAAAGCGGTATGTCAAAGCCGACGGCTTTGACGGAATTAGTATTGTACGGCTTTTTCGGCGGCTACGCCGCCACGCCGCTTCGCAGAAGCGGCGAATCTTCCTATAGACGTTGTCTATAGGAAGATTGAAAAATAGTATAAAAACGCTTCAAAATCCAAGGAAGTACAAACTCGCCAAGTATAGTTGTTAATAAAATCACATTAAAAACAAGACTGCCAATTAAATCGTTCATTTTCGCGTCCTTTCCCATGCTCTATATCAATGCGGCAGCCTCCTGAGGGCCTCGCGCGATTTGCTCCGCAAATCTGCTCGCCCCCCATCGGCTGCCGCCGCGGCTTTCTCATTCTCCGCTTCCCTCTCCCGCTCCGCCGAAACGCCGCGTTCCCGCAGCCCTGCTCCCGCAAACCTGCGGCTCGCGCGATTTGCTCCGCAAATCGCCCGCTCGCCGCCCTACTTCCGAGCCGCCTGCTCCTCCTGCTCCGCTGCGCAGGCAAGCACCGCGTCGAGATTGTCGAGAATGAAGCTCTGCGCCTCGGGAGTGTAGCTGTTGGCAATGTATGTGCCGCGTTCGTTTGTGCGTTCCGACGAGGAAATGCCGAGGGCGTTTCCCGACAGCGACGCGATTTTATCACCATCGCGATTTTCAAGCATTCCGATTTGAAGAAGCCAACTGTTTATCCACGCAGGCTTGAATTTAAGCGTTTCATTCTCTTCGGTCACGCGGTTTATCTCCGCGGCAAGCTGCGAAACCGAACAGCTCTGCGGAAGCGGCGAAAGCTGCCCTTTCTGAAGCTCGGTGATATAAAACGCGGGCTTGCGCGGCGATTTTGAGGAGGAATTTTGCGCGCGGCTGCCGACGATCTCGGCGAGGTTGTCAAACACAAACTGCTGCGCCTCCGTGGTAAAGCGGACGGAGTATACGACTGCCTGCGTAACAGGGTTCGTGTACGGCTCGACCGTTATTCCGAGGAGCTTTCCCGCCTCGGTCGTGTATCGTCTGCCGTCGCGCAGTTCAAGCAAGCTCTGCGCGGTGAGCCAGTCGAGAAGCCAACGTGCCTGAAACTTTTTCGTTTCATTTTCTTCGGTCACTCGGTTTATCTTTTCGGCAAGCTGCGTTGTCGTAACCGTCACTTTTGACGTTTCAAGCGCTTCACGCTGAACGTCGAGGATAAAAAAATCTTTTGTCGGGCGGCTGTTTTCGCGGTATTCCATAAGAGAACCGAGCTTTCCCGCCGCATATTCAAGACAACGGCTTATGCGAGGCTCGCGCAGCGTTTCGCCCTCGGGAATTTCTGCGCCGTTAAGGGGATTTATCCCCGAGGCGAGCTTTGTGAGATAATCTATTGCGCGCTGAACTGTTTCCTGTTCTGTCATATCCGTGTTCCTTTCACTTAACGGTATTTTGCTGCGAAGAAGCCCCGTCGTCTTGCCGGCGGGGCTGTTTTTCTTTTTTGTTCACGCCTGCGGCGGGCGATTTACCCGCATTGCCGCGTGACCTTCGGTTACTTTGAATATCCCTTTAGGTATGCTTCGAGAAGCTCGGGGAAATAAACGGTAAGATTTTTTCTGTCGAGAAGTCCGAAGTTCTCCGCGCCGACATTCGTTCCCGAATTGTCCCAGATAAAGCACGGCATTCCGTATCCCGCCGCAAGAGTCGTATAGTTTTCCGCCCACGCCGCGCGGTCCTCGGGGTTATCCTTGTTTGTCGCGCCAAACTCGCCTATAACGACTGCGTAGCCGTTTTTGATGAACTTTTCGTTAAGACTGTCCATGAAGTCCTTTATCTCTCCGTCGCGGCCGCTCTTCCAGACCTTATAGCCGCCCGCGTTCATAGCAAAATTGTAGGGCGTATAAGCGTGAACCGAAAGCATTGTGCGATTCTGCGGGTCGTTCGGCATAGTAAACGCCTTGTTGAGCGCGTTTGCCGGGGAAGCCGCATTGCTCGGCACCATGAGATAACGCGTTTCGTTCTTTCCGCCTGCGGCTCTTACGGTATCGACAAATACCTGATTGAGCTTTACTATGCAGTTTATGGACTCAATGCCCTGCGCGTCGTTTTCGTCGAACCACCACTCCTTGTCGGTGCCTTTAAGTCGCGGCTCGTTCATCGCCTCAAATACAAGGCGTTCGTCATAATCCTTGAAGCGTTCGGCAATCTGCGACCAGATAGCTTTTATGTATTTTTCTGAATTGTCGTAGCATTCCTCGGTCGGATAATAGTACTGCTGTTCACAGTCGTGGTGTGAATTGATGATAACATACAGTCCGCAGTCAACTGCGTAGTCAACCACCTCGTTCACGCGGTCGAACCATTCCGCTTCGATAGTGAAATCCGCGTCGGTGTGCCTGCCCCAAGAAACGGGAATGCGTATCGAGGTAAAGCCGCTGTCCTTAACGAGCTGTATCATTTCCTTCGTGGTAACGGGCTGTCCCCAAGAAATTTCCGCGCGTATGCCGCTCGCGCCCGTTGCGTCAAGGGTGTTCCCGAGATTCCAGCCGAGCTTCAGCGAAGCCGCAAAATCTATTGCGTTGTCGGCAATTTCAAGCTTGGGCGCGGCTTCTGCCGATTCCGTAACGCTGCTTGTGTCTGCCGTTGTTTCCGCATCGGCGGGCTTTGTGCCGCAGCCCGCGAGGACTGCCAAAGCCAGAAGCGAAACGGCAATATTCTTAATTTTAAACATTTTTTTCATTTGCTTTATCCTTTTCTGTTTCGGGTTGCGAAAATCCGCAGTCATTCTCGATAACCGCAGTGCATTTATTATAACATAAAACCGCAGTTTTTTCAATAGCGCTAAAAATTTTCGATAAAATTTTTTTAAATAACTCTTGACAACTAACGAGCATTAGTGTATAATAAAGCTTAAGCTAATGAGCGTTAGTTTAAGGAGGGTCTGCTATCAATACAAAGGACAGGATACTTTGGGCAGCGCTGTCGCTTTTTTCGGAAAAAGGCTACGAAGCGGTGTCAATGGGAGAAATCGCGGGCGCGGTCGGCATAAAAGCGCCGTCGCTCTATAACCATTTCAAAAGCAAGCGCGACATTTTCAACGCAATTCTTGAAAAAATGCAGGAAAATTACGTCAGACAGGCGGGCGCGCTGAATATCAACGGGACTCAGGCGGACAGCGACGCCGAATTTTTCGGAAGCTGTTCGGAGGAAATGCTTATACAAACGGGAAAGGGGCTTTTCCTCTTTTTCCTGCATGACGAATGGACAGCTGCGTTTCGCCGTATGCTTACCGTCGAGCAGTTCAAAAGCGACGATATCGCACGGCTGTATTCACAGCAGTATTTAGACGGACCGATCGCCTATCAGTCGCGTATGTTTGAAATGCTGACGGCGGGCGGAGCGCTGAACTGCGCCGACCCGAAAATTGCCGCCGTTCAGTTTTTTTCGCCGATATATATGCTGCTTGAGCTGTGCGACCGCGAGCCGCAGCGCGAAGCCGAGGCGCTTGAGCTTATCGAACGGCACATACGGCAATTCAACAAATTATATGGGAATGAGGGACAAAAATGAAAATTGTGCTTGTACACGGTCAGAATCACGCCGGAAGCACCTGCACGATAGGCAGACAGGTCGCCGAAAAAATAACGGGTGAAAAGGAAATAAAAGAGTTCTTTCTCCCGCGCGATTTGGAGCATTTCTGCCTTGGGTGCTACACCTGCATCAAGGACGAAGCGAAATGTCCGTTTTACGCCGAAAAAATGCGGATAATGTCAGAAATCGAATTGGCGGACGTTCTGATATTCACAACGCCGACGTATTGTCTGCACGCCTCTGCCGGAATGAAAGCCTTTCTCGACCTGACATATACATACTGGCTTCCGCACAAGCCCAGAGAGTGTATGTTCGCAAAAAAAGCGCTTGCGATTTCAACAGCGGCGGGAAGCGGCGCAAAAACTGCGGCAAAAGACATCTCCGATACATTTTTCTACTGGGGAATACCTTTCATAAGAACGTATGCGCTCGGCGTTCAGGCGATGAACTGGAAAGGCGTTTCGGAAAAGAAAAAAGAAAAGATAGACAAAAAGACGACGCAGCTCGCAAAACAGCTTTCCTCGGACAAAAAAGTCCGCCCCGGCATAAACACGAAGTTCATGTTCGGCATTATGCGGCTCATGCAGAAAAGCGGAAACGGCTCGGGCGAAGCAGAAAGAAAATATTGGGAAGAAAAGGGCTGGCTGGGTAAAAAACGCCCGTGGCAAGCCTAATACTAAGCACCAATAAAACTATAGTCTATAACCCTATGCAGGATTATACCCGATTTTTTAATTGGCGCTAAGTATAAAAAGAGAGAAATTATGATATTGATATGCCCCCGAAAAGACATCGCCTTTCGGGGGCATAATACTAAAGCTGTAAACAAAAATCTTCATATAACCCATATATGCAAGATCATACTCGATTTTTTGCACGATTTTTAATCGGCGCTAGGTATAAGACTATTTCTTCCCGATCGAAGCAAGCACCCTTGAATAAAACTCGTCCCACATCCTTGTGACGTGTTCCTTTGAATAAAACTCGTTCCCGCGGCGGGAATTTTCCACGCACTGCGCATAGTATTCCTTATCGCCGCGCAGGCGGTTCAGCTCGGCAATAAATCCGTCAACGTCCTCTGCCTTGCTGTAAAAATCAAACAGGATATCATTATATATTTCAAGGTTCCGCAGCAGAATGGGCGTGTGCGCGCACATTGCTTCGAGAATTGTCATAGGGAAAAGCTCTTCGAAGGACGGGAGGAACATAACGTCGCCGAGGTTATAAACCTCGTTCATTTTTTCGCGGTCGATCATACCCAGCAGCTTAAGGTTTGCGGGCGGATTTTCCATAATTTTGTTTATTTCCTTGTATCCGTCGGTTATCGCGCCGAAAGAGAAGCCCCCCGCCCACGCGAACGTTACGTCGGGCATCTGCTCTGCAATTTTCACAAAATCAAAGAAGCCCTTGCGCACCTGAAGCTGACCCGCGCAGACGGCAACGAAACCGTCCTTCGGAATGCCGTATTTTTCCCGAAGCGCAGCCTTTTCTTCCGGAGAAACAGGGTGAAACTGCTCAGACGAAACATAGTTCGGGATATACGTCACCTTGTCGCGATTCACGCCGTAGTGTTCGAGCCGCCCGATAAAATACGGGTTTACGGTCACGAGATACTCCATGCTGTCGTAAAATTTTATCATGTAGGAATAGAATATCTTCTTTGCGAATTTCGGGAGATTAAGGCTGGTTTCAACCGTTTCTGGCAGCATATGGACATACCCCACGGAACGTCCGTTCTTGGTTTTCGACTTTCTGCCGAGATAATACCCGAGATTTATCGTGTGATAGTGGGTAATATCCGCTTTCATTCTCGCGTTTTCATACACGTCAAATTTATCCGCAAGCCCCTCGCGCACAAGGTTCACCTGTTCGATATACGCCGAGCCTACGCCCTGCCCCTTGACCTTTGTTGCGCTGGACATCATATTTATCGTCGCTTTAGCCATATCTTTCTCACCCTTTATTTTACTTTTTTAGCTTTTTACTTTATTTTTAAATCAACGCACTTTCGCGTTATCTCATTGTAGCATATTACTTGCAAAGTGTCAAGAAAAAAATACCGCACGGCTTCCCATGCGGCACTTTTATTGTATCATACTCAGCACCAATTAAAAACTATACAAAAAATCGAGTGTAATCTTTGCATATAGGGACTATACAAGAATTTTTATCTATGGTTTTATTGGTGCTTAGTATCAGTCATTGTTTTCTACAGCGTTCGTCAGCTCTCTTTGAAAATCCTCCAGCCGATACGCGGAGTAATAAACCGCCGCGTTGTCCGCCGTTGTCGTAACAACCTCCGTCCGAGATGAAAGAAGCTGCCGAGCGTTTATATCATACGACTGAAAGCGCAGGTAAACGCATTCCTCGCCGTTTATCGTGTAAATGTCCCCAAGGGGATAGTCGCGTATCAGGTAGATACCGTTATATTCTTCAAGCGCGCAGTAAAGCTCGTCGCCCTCGGCATAAACGGGGTTGCCAGGCTCCTGCAACTGCGCCGAGCCGAAAAAGAAAACCACAGCTTCTTCTCCGTCGATTTCCGCGCGGTAATACGTTCCCTCGTTTGCGGAATTAACAAACGGCTGTTCAGCCGCTTCATCATCGGTAAGCTGCCCGCCGACAGTCACCCGCGCGAGCCTGTAATTGTTCTTACGGATAACGTTCACCAATTCATCGAACATATACCACGGTCTGTCAGCGCAGTAGAGCGTCGTTTTGGCGTATATCGCCTCCTTGCCGTAAACGGGCATATCATAGGCGCTCAGCTCAGCGCTTTCAGCCGAAATGCTCATGCTGAATATGCCGTCCGCAGGCGCGTCGCTTTTTTCGTCCGCTTCATCGGCGGCAGGCGCTTCCGCTTCGCATATACTGTCGATCGACACCTCGTCGTCGGCATAGTTTTCGCTGTTCTCAGCCGCTCCGACATATACTTCTTCCCTGCTTTCGCCGTCAGCTTCGGCAGCCTCGGGATAAATTTCATCGGCAGCGGGCGCGGCATACATAACGCCCCCGCTGAAGTCATCGCCATTGCCGATTTCGGCTTCTTCGGCATATGCGTATGTCTGCGCCGCAGTGGTTTCCGCCTGTATTTCAGCCGCGTCCGCCGCGCGCACGGCAGCTTCATTGCTTCCCGCGTACGAAGCCGTATCTACGGAGTTTTCGCCGAACAGTCCGAGCTTGACCGCGCCGAATGCGAGCAGGCACACAGCCGCCGCGACAGCCCCGTATCTTACCGCGCTGATATACAGCTTCGGCTTTGGCTTATTCGCCTGTTCGTAAAGCATTTCCGAAAGAGAATTTCTGAACTTCTCCGTCGTACCGAGCCGGTCTATGTCATTTTTCAATTGTTCCTTAAATGTCATCAAACTCAGCTCCTTTCAGGCTTTCGCGAAGCATTCCTCTCGCCCGTGAAAGCTGCGATTTTACGGCGGATTCTCCCGCCCCCGTCGCCTTTGCAATCTGGGCGACAGTCATGTCTTCATAATAAAAAAGGTGTATGACCGTGCGGTATTTTACAGGCAGCTCAAGCACCGCCTTGTATACCTCGGATTTTGTTTCGATATCGGAAAACCGCTTGTCGTTCTCGCCGCGGTTCTCGTCCTGTTCCTCCGCGCTGCGCCGCCTGTTCCACGCGGTAGTAAGCAGCGATTTCGAGCAGTTCACGGTTATTTTTATAAGCCACGCCTTGCGGTGCTCCTCGTCGTTATAGGTTTTATCCGCCCTTATGTAGCGAAGAAAAACGTCCTGTACAACATCCTCCGCGTCGGTCGGATTTCCCGTTCGGGAATAAGCAAGGCGGTATACCATATCGGCGTATTTTCTCATCACGCCGTCAAAGCTCTCCCTCGTTACAAGGGAAAGACCCGTCGCTTCATTACTCATATTGTTCCCCTTATTTTGTAAGAACCCCGCCGAAAATAAGGGGGGAAACGGCGGGCTTCTTACATTCTCGGCGTTTAATACTGATCACCAACACAACTATAGACAAAAAATCTTCGTATAATCTCTATATGCAAGATTATATTCGATTTTTGCATAGCTTTAAGTTGGTGCTAAGTATAACCGCTTCAACATTAACACTTCATATCTGCGCAAAAAGTTGCAGACGGTTTGAACTTTTTATCCGATAACCGAAATTTCCACAGGCTTGACCATGCTGTGGTTCATTCCGAACTGGTCGCTCCACCGGATCTGCATTTCCGAGAACGTCACGTTCGCTCTGACCGCTCTGTTCTCCTTATCCGTACCGAAAATCGAATAAAGCTCGTTCAGTACCTTTTCGTCCATTTTTTCCATTACCCAATTACCGTTTTCATCAAGCGAAGCGCTTGTCAGTTCGCCCAAAATGATATTTCCAAGTGCAAAAAACGGCGAATCCGTGTAAACGCCGAGCGTTCCGCCGAAATTTTCAAAAATGCTCGTGTAGAACGCATACTGCACACACGGCAGCGGTATTCCCTTTGAGCTTGAATCGGGAATAAACTTTACATCTCCCGCCGAAACGCCGTATTCATCGCCGCAGTAATGCATCAGCAGCCCCGAAAGCGTATATTCGCCGTTTATGACGATTTCCTGACTGAACGGATACGCGTCGGTCTTGCCGTCGTATTCGTTCAGCATGAGCGATGTGATCGCCGAGGTCACCTTATAACCGCCAAATTCGTCGCCCGCTTTTATTTTTGTAAGCGCTCCCGCGCCGTCTATCGACATTTCACCGTTGTAGGAATAATTTGAAGCGTCGAATGCGTCGGGGCTTATAAACGAGTCGTCGTAGATTCCGCTCGCCGCCGAAACGTAGGCATAATCGAACGTTACGATGTACTCATAGCGCGCCGCCGCGTCCTCAAGATAAAAATCATTGCCGTTCCCGAAAGTATAGAGCAGAGTTTTGCCGGAATTGTCATCTTCGGAAACCTGAGCGGTCGTTTCTTCGGGAGTCGCTTCCGCAGCCGTTTCGGAGGTTGTTTCGGAAACAATTTCCGACGGCTGGGTATCGGGAGAAGTCTGTTCGGTCTCGGCGGTATCCGCCGCAGAAGCGTGCGTTTCGGACGTCGTTTCCTGTACGGGATTATTAGCGCAGCCGCCCGCGCAGAGAAGCGCCGCCGAGGCAAGAATCGCTATCGTTTTCTTCGTTGTTTTTTTCATAATACTTTCCTTTCCTGTTTATGTTTTTGTTTGTAATTACATTATAGCAGATTTTTATTTTTTGTAAAGCGTTTTCACGCAATAATCCGCGCCGCCGCGATTTGTAACTCAAACGTAACCCAAATGTCGGGGACGGTATAAAAAAACACGAAAAAAGCCCGTTTTTCAATAAAAAAAAGCTAAAGTTTTTCAGCAAAAGCGCGATATAACTATTGTAACGTAATATCATTATTGCATTTTTCCGAAGAAAGGGTGATAAAGAATATGGAGATAACCAATTTAACCGCGGGAAGAATAAACGCGTATAAGAAAACCGCAGAAACAGCTCCGCGCAAAAAGGCGCAGGCTCCCGAAAAAGCAGTAAACTCCGACAGGATCGAATTTGATTTCGGTCGTTATCTCGAGGCGGCAAAGACGGAGGCAGCAGCTTCTGTAAACGCAGACGCCGATAAGGCAAGACTTGCGCAGCTCGCCGAAAAATACAGCGGGGAAAATTGTCCCGCAGAAGCGGAGAATACCGCGGACGCGATTTTTGCCTGACTTTTTTAAGGAGGTTCGGAAATGACGGTTCAGACAGTTAAGGCAGTAATTGCCAACATGGAAAAATTAAATCAGCATCTCGAAACGCTCGAAGCTTTCATTTCCGCAAAGAAAGCAAAGGTAATCGCAGACGACCTTGTATGGCTTCTCGATTCCCTTACCGAGGAACAGCGGCTCGTCGCCGAGGGAAACGATATTGAAGCGAAACGGCTTCAGCTTTTTGAAGAGCTGGGGCTGGGCGGAAAAAAAGCAAAGCAGCTTATCGAGGAATGTCCCGAAGAATATCGGGCGAAACTCACGCTTGAATGCAAAAACGCAGAAAAGCATATCGACAAGATAAAGCAGCTCAATATTGATATTACGGAAATTATCGAACGTAAGCTTTCCATTCAGGAGAAAGCGGTAAAAGCTCCCCCGTCGTCTATGGAAACATACACGGGAAAGGGCGTAAAGGTAAGAACACACAACACCTCCGGAGGTTTTTTCGGCGAGGTCTGAAATTGGAAAGGATTGATTGAAAATGCGTTCTTCGTTTCTGGGACTTGAAGTGTCAAAGCGCACGATACAGCTTGCGCAGAAAACGCTTGATATAACGGGAGGAAACCTCTCTAACGTACATACCGAGGGATATACAAGACAGCGTATCGACGTCGGCTCGATGTACCTTAATAAATATTCAAACTGGCAGTCGAGGACATCGCGTATGTACCTCGCGGGACAGGGCGCAACGGCTTTCGGCGTAAATCAGGTACGCGATTCATATATCGACAAGCGCTACCGCGAATCTACCTGTTTTGTTGCGGAACACAGCACGGCGGCGGACATTATGAAGGAAGTCGAAACCGTACTCGACAACATCGACAACACGGGACTTACCGCAAGAATAGACACCCTAAAGGACGCGCTTTCAAAGTATGCGGAGCAGCCCGACAGCGACGAGCTTGCAAGCATCGTCCGCAACGAAGCGTATAATATCACAAACCTGCTCCATTCCTATCAGGTTGAGCTTCAGAACCTCAAGGAGTCGAACATAGAGTCGCTCCAGACCACTATTGAAAACACAAACGCCACAATAAAGAGCATTGTGGACATGAATAAAAAGATCGTCAAGGAATACTCCGTTATGGCAACGGGCAAGCTTGGCGAGGGCGAGTCGGTAACAGGCTCATACGGACCGAACGAAATGCTCGACACGAGAAATATGCTGCTCGACGAGCTTTCCTATATGGGAAATATAACGGTCTACGACAATCCGGACGGCTCTGTTCGGGTGCTTATGAACGGCGTTGAGATAATAAACGGCGAAAAGTACGAACAGATTTATATGAAAGGCAGCACGAAGAACGTCAACAGCGAGGATTACACCTCCGAGCTGCTGCGCGACTACGCGGCTTACGACGCGGCGGTTCTGCGCTGGACGTCGGGCGACGACGCAACGTTTAAATCGGGTGAAATAAAGGCGTACGTTGACGCGCTCAACGGAAACGGCGTGTACAAATCGGGCTATCAGAACGACTCCTACGGAATACCTTATTACGAATCGACAATCGACGCGTTCGCGAACGATTTCGCAAATATGATGAACTACATCAACGGCGCGGTCGATGAAAACGGAAAAATTATCGACCCGAATCGCCTCATGTTCTGCACAAAGTCCTGCAACGAGGGGCTTCTTGAATACGAGGACGAAAACATGACCGCAAGCAATATCAGAATTGCTAATTCGTGGATGGACGACGCGACGATGATAGGTCAGGTTCAGGACAAAACGACGGGCGAATGGTCGCTTTCCATGGACGGCGACCATGTAAACGAGCTGCTTGTAAAAATGCAGACCTCAGTGCTTTCGTTCGGCGGAAAGGGCGACTTTGAGGGAACGGTCTACAACTACCTCATGTTCATCAGCAACCGTCTGGGTCAGCAGATCGACTATAACGAGGCTCAGTACGACTCGGCGTACGATACGACGGAAGCCCTTCTCGACAGCCGCGAAGCGGTATCCGGCGTAAACTCCGACGAAGAGGGCATAAATATGCTCACCTACCAGAATTGGTACAACGCAAGTTCAAGAATGATGACGGCGCTCGACGATTGCCTTGACCGTCTTATCAACAATACGGGCAGAGTAGGATTATAATTTTCTCCTTTGAAAGGAATGGTCACAGATGAGAATTGCAGGAAACACAATCCGCAGAAATTTTCTTAAAAATTACGAGAGAAACGCTTCAACAAAGTTCGATTCCGAAAAGCGCATAGAAACGAACCGCAAGTTCTGCCGCGCAAGCGAAAATCCCATTGACGCGGCAAAGGCTCTGCGCGTGCGCAAGGCTCTTTCCGAGCTTGACACAAGCACGGCGAACCTCAAATCCGCGGATTCGATATACCAGTCGGCTGAAAGCTCGATGACGAAGATTTCCGAGCTTATCCAGCTCACCTATGAAAAGCTTGTCGAGGGCGCGCACGGCACGAGAAATCAGGACGACCTTGAAATTATCGCAAAGGAAGTCGATGAAAAGGCTGAGGAAATGATCCAGCTTCTTAACGTTGACGTTGCGGACAGAAAAATTTTCGGCGGAACCAATAACACAACGGTTGCTTTCGAGATAAAGGGCGACAGCGAAACGGGCAGATACGTTACCTACAACGGCGTTCCCGTAAACGCTTCTTCCGACCCGTACAGCTTCCCCAGCAGCGAAAAATCCTATCTTGACATAGGTATCGGCATGAGCATCGACAACTCAACCGAGAGAATAGACGACCAGACCGCGCTTCCGATAACATTCAACGGCGTTGAATGCACCGGCTGCGGCGTAACTAAAAGATACGTTAAGATCAACCTCGATCAGCTCCGCGCAGGCGTTTCGTATAAGCTGAACGTATCGCTCGGAACAAAGCAGAAAACGATAACTTTTCTCGGCGGAAACACCATAGACAAGAGCATAAGCAATATAAACGAACAGCTCAAGGACGCGTTTCAGTCCACTCCCGAGATTGACGCGTCGGGAACGTTCAATTACCTCAAGAACGTAGACGGCTATACAAAGCCCGAGGTTTACAGCTACGCAAACGCGGACATTACAGACAACCGCGTTGACGTTAGTGCAATGAATGAGAACAATTTCTACTCTCTTGAGGTTTCCGCAAACGGAAAGACCCGCGTTATCGACTTTAAAGGCGACGCAGACCCGAATGTTACCGCCGACAACATAAGAAAGGCGCTTCAGAAGAAATTCGGAGACGAGGTCGATTTCTCTATCGCCACAGGCTTTAAGGATTCCGCAGGAAACCCCGTTTCAATCAAGAACAGCGACGATTATGCAAATCAGGCTTCGATAACTCAGGACGCCGACACCGCTAAGATAGACCTCGCGAACCTTACCGACGGCGAGGAATATACCCTCAACGTAAACGGCACAAAGGTAACGTTTATTGCCGGCGCGACCGAGGAGGACAATATAAAGAATATCAACGACGCTCTTTCTTCCCCCGCTTCATTCGGCAAAGCGAATGTTCCGCAGATAAAGAGCAACAGCGGGCTTATCGAATACGACAGCACGACCGACGTTATCTACGTTGAAAACGCAAAAGGCGGCGAAGAACTTGTTGAATTTGAGGAAAGCGGCGGCTATCCCAACAATATCGTGCAGATTCTTCTCGACAGCGCTAAGCTGCTGCGCGAGGGCGATCAGGATATGGTCGCACGCTATGCCGACCTGCTCTACGACGCACAGGGCTCGCTCTCTATCGCTATCGCCGAGCTTGGTACTCACGACCAGTTCATCGACTTCAACCTAGATCGAATCACCGATATAAACCTGAATATGTCGGATAAGCAGAACGACCTCGAAATAACCGACATTCCCACCGAAATAACCAATTATAAGGTTCTTGAAGCGATATATAACGCGACTCTCCAGATGGGCGCGTCTATGATACCGCAGTCGATATTCAACTATATCAAGTAATTTTCCAATAAAACGAAAAGGGGGTAACCGATATGGGAATGGTAGACCATAATCTTCTGAGTATAACGACCGTACCGATAAAGGTAGAAATAAATATTACAAAGGGTGAATTTAAGAACCCCCGCGTGAATAATCCCGACCTTGCGTTCAAAATGGACATTAAAACGCAGAACGGACAGCTCAAGATCCATTCCGAGCCGTCAAAGATAAATATCGACACCTACGCTGCACGCTCCAGTATGGGCTACGGCGAGATGAACAACGGCGACCTTATCAAGCATGAAGCGAACAAGGGTATAAAGCTCGCGTATCAGGGTACGGCGCGCATCGTTCAGGAGGGCAATCAGCTCGCACGGGGAGCGACCGCTTCGCAGATCGCCGCGCAGAACAACCGCGCGGGTCAGACTATTCAGACGATAATGGAATTTCTCCCGAAAACGGGCGCGGATGTAACGTTCGACAAGGGCGTGCTGAATATCAACTACGAAGTCGGCGACGTAAATATCGACTGGGAAAACGCACGGGCGATGCCGTATGAATTTACTCCCGGAAAGGTCGAATTTTCCGTTTCGCAGATGCCCAGCGTAGAGATCGAATACCTCGGCGGTCCGATATACGTTCCGCCAAGCGCAGACCCCGATTATCAGCCCGCGCTTGACACAAGAGGATAAACGGAAAGGTACAGGTGAATCATGATGACGATAAATACCCGCGATTTCGGAGAAATGGAAGTTGAACAGAAAAATATATTCGATTTTCCGAACGGCGTTTTCGCTTTTGAAGACGACAAGCGCTTCGCGCTTATCTCGCCCCTCGGCGAGGGAACCTATCCCATGTGGCTCCAGTCGCTCGACCATAGTGACCTCTGCTTTATCGTATTCGACCCTACGCTCATAGACGAGGGTTATACGGTTACGCTTAACGACAGCGAAAAGCGTCTGCTCAAGGTTAAGGACGGCGACGAAATACGAAGCCTCACCATTGCGAAAATCCCCGAAAACTTCCGCGAAACGACCGTCAACATGAAATCACCTATAATAATAAACCCCGCAAATAATACGGCGCTTCAGGTCATTCTTCCGCATGATTACCCGTTCCGCTATCCTATATATGCGGCGGAGGAGGTGAAATAATGCTTGTTGTAACACGAAAAACCGAGGAAAGCATTATTATCGCCGATAATATTGAGATCGTAGTCCTCGAAGTTTCAAAGGACCGCGTAAAGCTGGGCATAACCGCCCCAAAGGATATAAAAATAATCCGAAACGAACTCAGAAGCGCGCAGGAAGCGAATGTTGAATCTTCTAAGCAGCTCACAAAGGAAGCGCTTACCGCGTTGCTTAATCTTAAAAAGTAATCCGGAAAGGAATGATTGAAAATGGCTAACAATACATTAAGAATGAGCGGTATGAACTCGGGTCTTGATACCGAATCCATTATCAACGCTCTTACCGCGAACAGCAAGCTTAAAATAACCAAGCAGAACCGCCAGCTTTTGAAATATAAAGCGACGCAGGAGGCTTACCGCGACGTAATCTCCAAGCTCACGAATTTACAGGATAAATATTTCGATATCCTGAACAAGAAGTCCAACCTCAAGGGCTCGACAATGTGGAGTCAGTATACCGGAAAAACAACCGTAAACGGCGAGGAAAAGAAGATCCCGGGATTCAGCATCACTTCCTCAATAAATTCTGTTCCGGGCGACTATAAGGTTAAGGTAAACAAGACCGCGACGCAGGCGACCGTGACGGGCGCTTCGCTCAGCAGCGGCGCAAAGCTTGACCTCGCTTCTATTTCGGCAGGCGAAAATTACGGTCTTACCATAACCGTCGGAGATGTTACGAAGAACATTTCGTTTACCGGCGGCGCGACCGAATCCGAAACTCTCGATAACGTAAACAAGGCGCTCAGCGACGCTTTCGGCGAGAGCAATTCCTCTGCGGGAGTTACCGGAAACAAGGGGCTTGTATACGTTGAAGCAGGAACGGGGCAGATCGTTTCCCGTTCGGGCAAGGGCGTTACGCTTTCCGGCGCAGGCGCATTGTCCGGCTCCACCACGCTTGACTTTTCCGACATAAAATCGGGCAACAACACTATTTCCGTGCGTATCGGCGGCGAGCTGAAGATCATTTCGTTCCAGACGCTTGCAAACGACTATTTTGACGGAATTACATTTAACGACGACGGTTCTTATGAACCCGTAACCGAGGAAAACGCGCTCAAAGCCGAGCTTTACAAGCAAATCAAGGACGACTATGTTGAGTCGAAAAAGTATGATGCTTACCTTGACTGGAAGAACACGCTGACCGACGACGACAGAGAAGTGTTCAAAAAGGCTCAGTTCGACAAGGCGGAAGCAAAGCAGCGTGAAACCTACCTCAACAAGTACCTTGCGGGCAAGTTTGACGAATACAGAGCAGAAGCAGGCGACAGCGCGGGTTCGTTCGACGACTGGAAAGCTGCGAATTTTAATGATAACGACGATACAAACGAGCTTTATAACGGATTTGTTGACTATTATTACGACAAAACCGAGCTTTCGGACGAGCAGATCGCGCTCCGCGACGAAAAGGTTCAGAATTTCTGGAACGACGAGTATCAAAAATACACGGACGGCGGCGGAACAGACGACCTTGATACATGGAAGGCTGCGCAGCTTGCCGATACCGAAGGCGATATTTACAAGGCTTATGAGGAAGTTTACAACTCCGTTCAGCCCGAGAAAGGCTATCAGCTCGACTACGATCTCTGGGGTTCCGTTTCATATAATGAATACGCGGCTTACAAAGAGAACGTATGCACCGTAACCGAAGAAAGCCTGAACATAACCAACCAGAATATTGTTGACCACTACAACAAAACGTCCATTGAAAACAGCCTTGGCGCACTTGAGACCGAAAGCGGCGTAAAGCTGAAAATCGGCTTTAACGACACCGACGGAACAGGCTCGGTGATCGACAACATTTCAATTACCGCAGAGGACGCCGACGGAAACTCGGTTGACTTTTCGATCAGCATAGGCAAGGGCAGCGCCAACAACTTCGGAATTTCCGAGGTAAAGACCTCCGTTTCGCAGATTTCAAACTCTACGCTCCTTTCCGACCTCGGAATTGAGCCGAACGCGGACGGAAATTACACGTTCAAGATAAACGGCAAGGACTTCTCGTTCTCCGGCGAAACGACCGTAAAGGAAATGATGCGCGCGGTAAACGGCTCCGACGCTAATGTAAAAATGACCTATTCGTCGCTTGACAACGCATTCAAAATCACCGCGAGCGATTACGGCGTAAACAGCAAGATCGACATTGAGGACGGCGCAGAGGGCTTCCTCTCCGCGATCGGACTCGGCGCAGGCTCGACCTTTGAGGCGGGAACGAACCTCGAGGTCGAAATAAACGGACGCGTGCTTGAAAGCGATTCCAACGCGCTTGAAGTTGACGGAACAACGTTTACTTTCTCCGGAGTTGCCGCGGGAACAGAGTTCGACGTTACCGTTGAAAAGGACAATTCCGCCATTGCCGACGTAATAAAGGGATTTGTCGAGGACTACAACAAAATCATCGAAGAGGTTTATGATTACCTCGACGAGAAGCCCGACAAGGACTACTACTTCCTCGCGGACGCGGATAAGGAGGAGCTTGACCTCTCCGAAAAGCAGGAGGAAAAGTGGGAAGAAAAGGCTAAACAGGGTATTCTTTATCACGACTCCACGATCAGCTCGGTAATGACTAAGCTCAGAACCGCGCTTATGGGAAGCATTACGGCTGCCGACGGCTCGTCGCTCAGCCTTTCCAAAATGGGAATCACAACCGAATCCGACTATAAAGAACATGGCAAGCTGATTCTTGATGAGGACGCACTCAATGCGGCTATCAACGAATACGGCGACGACATTGCGAAGCTGTTCGGCGATTCCGAAAACGGCATAATGGTGAAGTTTGACGCCGCTCTCGAATCCGCAATCGGAACAACGGGCAATAAGGGTACTCTTATTAACAAGGCGGGTCTTGAAAAGGGTACGACCGCAACCGACAACGCAATATATAATCAGATGAAGCGCATAACCGAAAAGATAAAGACCCTCGAAAAGCGCTATGAAACCGAACAGAACAGATTGTGGAAAAAATATTCCGCAATGGAGAAGATGCTTGGAAACCTCAACAGCCAGCAGTCCTCTTTCTCCTCGTACTTCGGAACCGGAATGTAATTGAAAGGAAAATGCCATGAACAACGCATACTCTGCATATAAAAAACAATCGATAACCACGCTCACGCCAATGGAGGTTGTTGTAAGGCTCTATGACGAAGCAGAAAAGCAGATAAATAAGGCAATTATTTTCATCGACGAAAAAAATTATGCCGGCGCAAATACTTCGCTCCAGAAATCGCAGGACATCGTAAACGCGCTGCGTTCCGTTCTGGATATGAGCATTCCGATTTCAAAGCAGCTTGACTCGCTCTATGACTTCTTCAACCGCCAGCTCATCTCGGCGAATGTAAAAAAAGACGTTGAGATGCTTAAAGAACTGCTCCCCATGCTTGCCGACCTCCGCGACGCGTTCGCACAGGTTTCTGCAATGCCAAAGGATCAGGTAAGCTGATAAAAACTTTATCCGCCGTGCTGAAAATGTGCGGCGGAATAATTTTAGGGAACCTCTAAAAAACGGTTTGAAAAGGGAAAATGGGTAGAGTACGCCAAATGCGAGGAAAGCCGACGAAGTAAGGCTGTATGCCTTACGAGGAGGTTTGAAGAAGCAGGTGGTGTGCTATACACATTTTCACTCAAACGAGGTTTTTAGAGGCGACCTTTAGGAGGGACTTTTCCGATGAACGTTCAGACAAAAGAAAAAATACTTGAAAATATTTCCGCGACCGAAACCGCTATGCTTCGCTACGACGAAAAAACGAGCGAAATACTCTCGACCGACATTGATGAAACGCTTGAAGAAATAATGACCGCGCGCGATGAAATTCTTTCGGAAATTCACGCGCTTCGCGCAGAGCTTGATCGAACCGCCGCCGAGGAATGTTCACCGGAGGAAGTGGGGTATATCGCACGGCTGCTCAAAAATGAACACGTTCCGTTGGGACTTTCCGAGGAGCTTAAAGAAATAAGAAAGGCGATAGTTAAGCTGCGCTCGGTTTTCCTCGGAGCGCAGGAAAAGGACGCGCAGGCGGCAAAACGGGTAGACGCGCGGGTTCAGGAACTTCGCGCGCAGCTTGAGGATCTGAACGACGACAAGCGCAGACTTGATTTTTACAACAAACAGCAAAGCGGAGGGCGCAAGGGCGGCTCATTCGACAGCACTCTCTAATACTAAGCACCAATAAAACCATATATACAAATTCTCGTATAACCCATATATGCAAGATTATACTCAATTATTTGTATAGTTTTTAATTGGTGCTGAGTATAAGATTAACGAATTTTGCCGCACAAAGTGCAAATAATAAATAAAGAAAAAGCAAAAGAAAGAAGATAGAGTATGTACATTGATACGCACATACACGCTTTTACCGAAAGCATTGCGAAGCGTGCGCTGGACAGGCTTTCCGAATCCGCGAAAATTACGCCGTCTACCGATGGAACGCTCTCGGGCGCAGTAAAGCTGCTCGATGAATCGGGTATAGACTATGGCGTTATGCTGCCGATCGCGACAAAGCCGTCGCAGCCGCGCACGATAAACGACTGGGCAAAATCGGTCAGCGATGGGAAAATAATATCGTTCGGAACGGTTCACCCATACTCCGAGGACGCGGTAGAAGAAACCGAACGTGTACACTCGCTCGGTCTTAAAGGACTGAAATTTCACAACGATCATCAAGGGATATTTCTTTTTGACGAGAAATGTCTGCCTGTTTATAAGAAATGTGAACAGCTCGGGCTGCCGATCGTATTTCACATGGGATACGACCCGATTTCGCCGTTTGTACACCGTGCAATGCCATACGACCTGCTCTGGCTGCACGAAAAATGTCCGCACCTTAAAATAATCGGCGCGCATATGGGCGGAATGCAGGCGTGGGAGGCGGTTCACCACTATATTGCAGGCGTTCCGAACATTTACCTCGACACCGCCTGCATGGCGGGAAACATTGACGAGGGAATGTTCGCCGCAATCGTGAAAAAGCACGGCTGTGACCGCATTCTTTTCGGCAGCGACCTGCCTTGGAGCATACCGAAGCGTGAAATGGAGCTTGTTGACAGGCTCCCGATAACCGATGACGAAAAAGACCGCATTTTCTGCCGAAATGCAATAGAACTGCTCGGGCTGAACGTATAAGCGGCGAGCATGGCGAGCCGCATGACGCGGGAAGCACTATCCCGCAGGCGCGGCGTTTTGCCGGCATTTCGGGGAAAACGGAGAATTTGAAAGCCGCGGCGCGCGACGACGAAGAGCCGAGCGGAGCGAGGTTCTTCACGAGGGGCGCGCTTTGGTGTACCTGCTATGTTCGATTCGGTTCGCTTTTGTAATGTCCGGCTAAACTCGCGAGGGGGCGGCGCCCGCACGCATTCCCGCCTACGGCGGGAATGCGCCGCAGCGCGGCTTCGCCGCGCTGCCCGCTTGTTCGGGCAAAGCCCGAACAAGCGGCGGGCGCCGCCCCGCTCCCCCCTGCACGCAAAAGCGGCGGTGGCTTATGCCACCGCCGCTTTTGCTGTTCAATTCCATTGTCCAATCACGCCATAAGTCCGCAAACCTTGTTGCAGTACTCAACGGGATCCTCGATTGCCATTCCCTCGATAAGCATAGCCTGATCGTAGAGAATCTCGGCATATATTGCAAGCTTCGCCTTGTCGTTGTCGCAAAGGAAACGCAGCTTCTCGAAAATCGGGTGATTTGCGTTGATTTCAAGCACCTTGTCCGCTTTCGGCTTGTGCATACCGTTGTCGGGCATTGCGCCGAGAACCTTTTCCATTTCAAGCGAAACCGCGCTGTCGCTGGTGAGGCAGACAGGGTGAGAACGCAGCCGCGACGAAAGCCGCACGTCCGCAACCTTTCCGTCAAGAGCTTTTTTCATTTCCGCAAGCAGATCGCTGTTCTGTTCAGCCTTTTCTTTTTTCTCCGCTTTTTCCTCATCGGTTTCAAAGTCAACGTCGCTCGACTGAACCGACTTGAACTCCTTACCGTCGTAGTCTACAAGCATCTGAAGCGCAAATTCATCAACGCTGTCGGTGAGATAAAGAATTTCGTAGCCTTTTTCCTTCAGCATTTCGGTCTGCGGAAGCGTATCGATCTTCGCAATGCTCTCGCCGCTCGCAAAGTAGATGATCTTCTGGTCTTCCTTCATTCTCGTTACATATTCTTCAAGCGTAACAAGCTTCTTTTCCGCAGATGAATAGAACATAAGCAGGTCTTTCAGCAAATCTTTGTTCATTCCGTAGCTGTTATAAAGACCGAATTTTATCTGCAAACCGAAGTTCTTCCAGAACTCCTCGTACTTTTCGCGGTCATTCGTGAGCATTTTCTTCAGCTCGTTCTTGATCGTTCTTTCGATGCTCTTTTCGATAAGCTTTAGCTGACGGTCGTGCTGAAGCATTTCACGCGAAATGTTCAGCGATAAATCCTCGCTGTCCACAAGACCTTTCACAAAGCTGAAATAATCGGGAAGCAGGTCGGAGCACTTGTCCATGATAAGAACGCCGCTCGAATAAAGCTGCAAGCCCTTTTCATATTCCTTTGTGTAATAGTCGAAAGGCGCTTTTGCGGGAATAAACAGCAGCGCGCTGTACGTCGCCGTACCCTCCGTCTTTGAGTGAATATGTGCGATCGGGTCAACGTAATCCATAAATTTTTCTTTATAGAACTCGTTGTACTGCTCGTCGGTAAGCTCGCTCTTGCTCTTTTTCCAAATCGGAATCATGCTGTTGAGCGTTTCGATTTCGGTGTGCGTTTCATATTCGTCCTCGGTGCCCTCTTTGAGGTGCGAATGCGAACAAAGCATTTTTATCGGATAGCGGATATAGTCGGAATATTTTTTTACAAGTCCGCGGATCTTATATTCGGCGATGAAATCGTCATAATCCTCGTCGTCGGTGTTGTCCTTTATTTGAAGCGTAATTTCCGTGCCGTAGCCGTCCTTTTCACACTCGGTTATCGTGTATCCGTCAACGCCCTCGGACTCCCAGCGGTAAGCCTGTTCGCTGCCGTATTTCTTTGTAACCACGGTAACGTTTTTGGCTACCATGAACGCGGAATAAAAGCCTACGCCAAACTGTCCGATAACGTCAACCTCGTCCTTGTCCGTATCGGTGTTTTCCTGCTTGAACTTGAATGAACCCGACTGCGCGATAACGCCGAGGTTGTTTTCAAGCTCCTCCTTGTCCATGCCAATACCGTTATCCTTTATGGTAAGGGTACGCTTTTCCTTATCTACGGCGAGAAAAATCTCAAAATTATCTCTCGTCAGTCCCAGATTTTCCTGCATGGACTTGAAATACAGCTTGTCCATAGCGTCGCTTGCGTTTGAGATAAGCTCGCGCAGGAATATCTCCTTGTGTGTATAAATTGAATGAATCATCATATCAAGCAGACGCTTGGATTCAGCTTTGAATTGTTTCTTTGCCATTGTTATCAGACCTTTCCGTTAATTTTTTCTTATATTTAGCACTCTTTCTGTCCGAGTGCTAAATATATTATAACACGTTTGTGCGGAATGTCAAGTATTTTTTTCTTTTTTTGCGGAAAAGATTGACTTGCAGAGCCGAAAATATCATGATAATGATAATTTAAAAGCGTCAGCGCACATTTCTTTTCACTCCGTAACGTTCCTTATCAGCGACAGATCGCCGCTGCAAAGCGCGTCCATGTTTTTGAATATCCAGTCGGGGCTTTTGTCCCACCACTTCAGCTCAAGCAGATATTTGATAAGCTCGTCGTCAAAGCGTTTCCGTTTTACCTCGCACGGGTTGCCGACAGCGACCGAAAACGGAGGAATGTCCCTTGCAACGACGGAGTTTGCGCCGATTATGCAGCCGTCGCCTATGTGAACTCCGGGTAAGAACGTCACATTCTGCCCTATCCACACGTCGTTTCCGATTACCGTATCGCCTTTGAGAGGCAGTTCGTCGATACGCGGTGCAGATTTTTCCCAGCCACCGCCAAGAATGTTGAACGGGTAAGTAGTGACGGAATTTATTCGGTGATTCGCGCCGTTCATGATGAACTCAACGCCCTTTGCGATAGCGCAGAACTTGCCGATAATAAGCCTGTCGCCGATAAAATCGTAGTGGTGTGTGACGTGTTTTTCAAAATTCTCCGCCCCGTGGGGATCGTCGTAGTAGGTGTAATCGCCTACGATAATATTAGGATTTTTTATTACATTTTTTATGAAGCACAGGCTTGGAATGTTAGAATTAGGGAAAGCGCGGTTCGGATCGGGTCCCATATTTTTCCTCCTGAATGAAAAAAATAAAAAGCCCGACATAAAATCGGGCTTTAGTGGGGTGGAATGTGGGATTCGAACCCACGATCTTCAGTGCCACAAACTGACGCGTTAGACCAGCTACGCTAATCCCACCATAACCTGTTGGCACGCCACACAGGATTCGAACCTGTGACCTACCGCTTAGAAGGCGGTTGCTCTATCCAGCTGAGCTAGTGGCGCACAAAACAGGTAATCGGCGCTTGTCCGTTAAGATAAGAGCCGATGGAGCGGGTGATGGGAATCGAACCCACGTGTTCAGCTTGGAAGGCTGACATTCTACCATTGAACTACACCCGCAGATATTCTGTTTTAACGCCTTATTATTATAACACCTGTTTATGTATTTGTCAAGCGTTTTCGGAAAATTTTTTCAAATTTACCGTTGCGGACATATTTTTTGCCGCTTTCTTGAAATTTGCGGGCACAATGCACAAAAAAGAACGCCCGAAATTTCTTCGAGCGTTCTCTGAGCCTTTTGTCCCTTTTATTTTTGGTCAGCCTGCGGCGGCTATGCCTCGGACGTTTGCTCTTTATTCGTTTATTTTATACTCAGCACCAATTAAAAACTGTTAAAAAAAACGGGTGTAATCTTTGCATATATGGATTATACCGGAATTTTTATCTATGATTTTATTGGTGCTTAGTATTACGTTACTTGGTGAGGTTATCCTCGTTTCTTTTGCGCGAAAAATAAGCTACGCCCGCTGCTCCGGTGAGGACAAGTCCCGCCGTCAGGAAAGGTACGCCTACGCCCGTCGAGGGGTTGGGATCCTTTTCGGCTGTCGTAGGAGGTACGAAGTTCTCGTCCTTTCCTGCGTCGTCCTCGATTTCGTCGGGAATATCATCGTCGTCGGTGTTATCGGTTATATTGTTGTTGTCGTTTGAACTGCTTCCGATAGTCGAGCCGTTGTTTCTGTCCGAACCTCCGCCGACAATATCCTCGACCGCTGTTCCTGCGTCGTCAACGATATTTTCGGCGCCGTCAATTACATCGTTTACAATGCCCTGTGCTCCCGCGCCGACGGCAAGTGCCGACGCGCAGGAAAGGGCAGCGATTAAGCCTGCAATTTTCTTCATGCTGCTTCTCCTTCCTTTTTATAAAGAGCGCAAAAATCCGCGCCCCGTATGATTTCACATAAATCGGACTTTTTCGTCCGTTTATATTGTTCTCATTCGGCGCGCGGATATGAAAAGCAAATTATGCTCGAAATTGCAGTTACAGGCGGTTTATTTTTACGGAAAATATTGGAAATCGCTGATTAAAAATCCGCAATGAACGGGTTGAATTTTTTCTCGGTGCGAAGCGTTGTGGACTCGCCGTGTCCGCTTAAAATAAGGTAGTCGTCCGGCAGAGCCTTAAGCTTTTCGAGCGTTTCCCGCTGAACGATATAATCGCCCGAATATCCGTCGCTCCTGCCTATGGAGTCTTTAAATATAGTATCTCCCGCCAGCATTATTTTAAGCCCGCCGGGATTATCAACGAGAAAGCATACGCTGCCCGCAGTGTGTCCGGGCGTATGGAGAACCTTGAAAATAACGCCGTCCTGTTCAATTTCATCGCCGTCGCCGAGCAGCACGTCGGCGTTCTTTTCTTCAAACGGCATCGACGGGCAGAAATATGCGAGCGCCTTGTCGGAGTCGTGCAGCAGCGGCTCGTCCGCAGCGTGGATATAAACGGGCGCGTTTTCGCTTTTCCTGATTTCGTTTACTGCGCCCGTGTGGTCGAAATGTCCGTGCGTTAGCAGTATTTTTTTTATTTTCATTCCGAATTTCTCTGCGGCGTCGAGAATTTCCTGCGCTTCGGAAGCCGGATCAACGACAACCCCGCTGTTTTCTGCGGTTTTTACCAGATAGCAGTTCGTTCCGAGCGGCGGAAGCGTAAGCGTTTTTATTTCAGGCATTGGCGGCTGCTCCTTTTTTATATTTTGCTGAATTTAATATACCACATTTTTCGTCAAAAATCAAGAGCGCCGACGCCGATAGTGAAATATACCAGTATTCAACCGACAACGGCGCGCAAATTCCCCATAATGTACATTGCCAAAAAGCGGCGGAGGGCGTAAAATAAAACTATCGTGTCAAAAAGGTGAAAATTTTATCAAAAAAGAAAAGGACAAAAGAAGAATGAATCTTGTAAAAAGGTATGTCGGCCGCCTGAAAACCGAGTTTTCGGGCTATAACGGAAAGAAATTCGGAAAGGACCTGCTCGCTGGCGTTACCGTCGCGGCGGTAGCTCTTCCCCTCGCGCTTGCGTTTGGCGTTTCAAGCGGCGCGGACGCTGCCGCAGGACTTGTGACCGCGCTCCTCGCGGGCATCATTATGGGCGTTTTCTCGGGCGCTTCCTATCAGATTTCGGGTCCGACGGGCGCAATGTCGGCAATACTCATTTCCCTCGTCGCGCAGTACGGTCTTAACGGCGTGTTCATCGCCTGCTTTATTTCGGGCGCGATCCTCCTTTTATGCGGAATTTTTAAGCTCGGCGGAATAGTTTCATTTATCCCGACGCCTGTAATTACGGGCTTTACCTCAGGCATCGCGATAATCATTGCGTTCGGTCAGATAAATAACCTAACGGGGCTTACCTCTGCGGGAGAATCGACTATCGACAAGCTTGTCAGCTATTTTCAGCTTGAACAGCACTTCAACCCGACAGCGTTCATTATCGGCGCGGCGGTCATCCTGTTCATGTTTATCTATCCGAAAAAGTGGAACGGCGTCGTACCCTCGTCGCTCGTCGCAATAATTCTTGCGACGGCGGCAAATTTCATTTTCAAGTTCGACTGCTCGGTCGTAGGCGAAATTCCGAAAACGCTTTTCCTTGAAAACCGTCTTGATTTATCTCAGGTTGACTGGGCGCACATCAATAATCTTATCCTTCCCGCGGTCAGCATCGCGGCGCTCGGGCTTATTGAAAGCCTGCTCTGCGGAGCAAGCGCAGGTCGCATGAAAAACGAAAAGCTCGACTCCGACCAAGAGCTTATCGCGCAGGGTCTGGGCAACATGATTATCCCATTTTTCGGTGGAGTTCCCGCAACCGCCGCGATCGCGCGCACAAGCGTAGCGATAAAGGCTGGCGGTCAGACCCGTATGGTAAGCATTATCCATTCGATAGTACTGCTGCTTTCAATGTTCCTGCTCGGCGGGGTAATGTCCGAGATACCGCTTGCGGCGCTGGCGGGCGTGCTTATCGTTACGGCGGTGAGAATGAACGAATTTGCGGTCATTAAGGACATTTTCGGCAGAAAAATTAAGACCGCAATGTTCCAGTTCCTTATCACAATGCTTGCGACGGTCATTTTCGACCTCACGATAGCGATACTTATCGGCGTTCTGTTCTCGGTAATCATGTTCGTTCTTAAGGTTTCTGAAATGACGGTAAACATCACGGGCGTTCATACCGAAAACATGACTGCCGACAACGCGGCAATGAAGCGCCTTGAAGCGACGCGCGTCGCATACATAACCGGACCGCTCTACTTCGGAACGGCAAGCAAGCTCAGCCAGAAGCTTGAGGACGTTATAACCGATAACGAGGAATATGTTATTTTCTCGCTGCGCGGAATGCCTATCGCCGACCTTTCGGGCGTGAATGCGTTCGCCGAGCTGTGCGACAAGCTCCTCGTACAGGGCAAGAAGATATATTTTTCGTGCGTTCAGACGCCTGTCGCGGAGATGTTCGCGCGCTGCGGACTTGAAGAAAAAATCGGGAAAGAAAATTTCTTCTGGAGTACCGATAAGGTGCTTGAATTTATGATGAAAACGGAAGAAACGGCGACAGCTGTAAAATAAAAAAATGTACAAAATCGGTTGACTTTGCTTCCGTTTGCGGTTATAATAGTAATAAGCATTTTTTAAAACGGAATTATGACAGAAAAGGAGAACAAAAATGGCTTTTATTTACTCTGAACCCTCGCATACCTTCGGCGAATATCTGCTTGTTCCGGGATATTCCTCTTCGCAGTGTATCCCCGCGAATGTTTCGCTTAAAACTCCCGTAGTCAAGTTCAAAAAAGGCGAAGAAAGCGCTATCACAATGAATATTCCCCTTGTTTCCGCGATAATGCAGTCCGTTTCGGGCGAAAAAATGGCGATCGCGCTCGCGAGAGAAGGCGGAATTTCTTTCATTTACGGTTCTCAGAGTGTGGAGGACGAGGCAGCTATGGTTGCGCGCGTTAAGGCGTATAAGGCGGGCTATGTAAAGAGCGATTCAAACCTCAGCCCCGATATGACCCTCGCGGACGTTCTCGAATTAAAGGCAAAAACCGGTCACGCGACAATGGCGGTGACCGAGGACGGTTCTCCCGACGCAAAGCTGGTCGGACTTGTTACAAGCCGCGATTACCGCGTATCGAGAATGACTCCCGACACCAAGGTTTCGACCTTTATGACTCCTTTTGAAAAGCTCATTACCGCTCCCGCAAGCACGACCTTAAAGGAAGCGAACGATATAATCTGGGATCACAAGCTTAACGCTCTGCCGATAATCGACGACGCGGGAAAGCTTCTCTATTTCGTATTCCGCAAGGACTACGATTCCCACAAGGAAAATAAAAACGAACTGCTTGACGCTAAGAAGCGCTATATCGTCGGCGCAGGCATCAATACCCGCGACTATGCCGAGCGTGTTCCCGCACTTGTAAACGCGGGCGCGGACGTTCTCTGTATCGACAGTTCGGAGGGCTACAGCGAATGGCAGAAGCTGACTATCGAATGGATCAGAAAGAACTACGGCGACGCGGTAAAGGTCGGCGCGGGCAACGTTGTTGACAAGGACGGTTTCCGTTTCCTTGCGGAATGCGGCGCGGACTTTATAAAGGTAGGTATCGGCGGCGGCTCTATCTGTATCACAAGAGAACAGAAGGGTATCGGCAGAGGACAGGCTACCGCGCTTATCGAGGTCTGCGCGGAGCGTGACCGTTATTTTGAAGAAACGGGAATTTATATCCCCGTTTGCTCGGACGGCGGTATCGTTCACGACTATCACATGACGCTTGCGCTTGCCATGGGCGCGGATTTCCTCATGCTCGGACGCTATTTCTCGCGCTTTGACGAATCCCCCACGAACAAGCTCATGCTCAACGGCACATACGTTAAGGAATACTGGGGCGAAGGCTCTAACCGCGCGAGAAACTGGCAGCGCTACGATATGGGCGGCGACAAAAAGCTGTCGTTTGAAGAAGGCGTTGACAGCTATGTTCCTTACGCAGGCACGTTAAAGGATAACGTAAACCTCTCGCTTTCAAAGGTTCGCTCGACAATGTGCAACTGCGGCTGCCTTAATATTCCCGATTTCCAGAAGAACGCAAAGCTCACGCTTGTTTCCTCAACGAGTATCGTAGAGGGCGGCTCTCACGACGTAATCCTCAAGGAAAGCAGCAGAGCGGGACGCGTCGAATAATTTCAAAGCGGGTAAAACACTCGCTGTCTGCGCAGCGTCATAAAAATTGCATAATGATAAAAAACCTCCTATGGCATGATAGAAACCATAGGAGGCTTTGCTATGTCAAGAAGCCGCAGAGTATAATAAGCACAGCATTTGCGCCGCCGGTACAATTCGGAATAGCTTCACTGCTTCGCCGACGTTCCTATTCAAGCCGCTCGATAATTTTCGCTTTAGCGCGGTAATACATCACCCTCGCCCAGTTCTCCGACATACCGAAAACTTCGCCTATATCCTTATATGAAAGCTCGCCGAAGACCCGAAGCGTAAAAACCTCTTTATAAGGCTCGTCCAACCCGTGCAGGACTATGTGGATACGCTTCGCGGTTTCCTTGTCCTCAAAGCTGAGTTCGGTATTCACAGGCGCGGGCTTTTCGGGAATTTCCGCCGAAAAATCAAGCTTGCTGTCTTTTCGGCAGCGGTCGTAAAAACAGTTCTTGCCTATCTGACAAAGCCAGACGGAGATCTTGCAGCCGCCGTCGAACTTGTTTATGGATTTAAAGGCTCGGAACATGGTTTCCTGAGTAAGCTCCTCTGCTAAGCCTGCATCCCCCGACAGCCTCAGCAGAAAGCGGTAGACGTCCCCGACATAAAGGCGGTATATCTCGTCAAATTCCCTGTTCATACATACCCTCTCAGTCCGCGAAGCTCTTCCATTTTTCTATAACGTCCTCCGAAACTTTGAACTCCTCACGCAGAGTTCTGAGCGTTTCATCATGTTGATTCGTGATAAATTCGACCTGACGCTCCCATGCTGTTTTCGCCATTTCCTCCGCCTGCTCCGCGGGCCAGTTTTTTGAATATTCCTTGACGTAGGAAGAGATAAAGGCTTCTTTATCGCCGTCCTCGATAATAAGTTCGCGGTAAGTATGGAAACCGCCCTCAGCGCCGATATTTTCGCTGTCATTGTACGCGCAGAACAGTTCTCCCTCGCTGTTAATGATAGCCATACTGCCGTTTTCATCTTCTTTAACAACGTTAAATTCGTCGATTTGATATGTTCCTATCCCCGTCGGATAGCCCTTTACATAAATGTAGCAGTATTCGTCTTTTTCAGAGCGTAAAACAACGGTCATCTTGGATTTTATCCCGTCTTGTTGGTAGCCGGTCATAGCTTCCTGAGTCAGACTGCCATATTCACAGCCCATAAGCTCGCGGATCTTATCGGCGTTAAGCCGCATACCTTCTGTTACAATGCTGTCCCACGGCGCTTTTCCGAAAAGATGATTAAGCTTGTAATAGCCGCTGCAAGCGTCGTTTATCGCAAAAGCCCCGAATGATACGATAACCACCGCAAGAATCAGCGAAACCGACAGGATAACAACTTTTTTGAAGTTCACTTTCTTGAAAGCTTTCTTTGCGGTGATATTTTCCTCGGCGTTTCCCGTTATGACCGAAGCCTTTGCCCTGTTCAGGGCTTCCCTGCACTCTTCGCATTCCGCCGTGTGCGCTTCCACATATTCTCTCCCCGAGGGGCTTAAAACCTCGTCCGCATAGCCGGGGATAAGATCCCGCGTTATTTCACATTTATTCATAGCACTACAGTTCCTTTCGTTTTTTGAAAGCTTTCTGTATATAAGACGGGAAATAATCTAAAGCGTTACAAAAAACAGCAAATATTTTCCAAATAAAAATCCCGAGGCGCGACACCTCGGGAATCTGTTCAGTTCTTCTTTTTCTCGCCGAGCTTCTTTTCCGTGTGATTTTTAAGCCGCGAAATATTCGCTCGGTGCATAAACACAAGGAAAAATCCTATAACCGCCGCAAGCGCAAAATTTATCCACGCGCACGGTTCGCCGTGAATAAACGAGAAAAGCAGTACCGCGAACGGGTAAAGGCTCGCCGCGATTATCGAACCGAGCGAAACATAGCGCGTTATCGCCACGATCACGAGAAAAATCCCGAAAAGTATCACGCCCGGAAGCCAGTCTATCGCAAGCATGGCTGCAAACGTGACGAGAATGCCCTTTCCGCCCTTAAAGCCGTAAAAAATCGGATAGATATGACCGAGAACGGCAAAAATTCCCGCAAGGTAATTTATCCAGCCCCAACCCGCCGCGTCGTCGTATGTGTCTATGCCGAGCAGCCAGCGGAACAGAAAATGAACGATAAGTATCGAGAGCACGCCTTTGAGAATGTCACCGATAAAAACAAAAAGCGCGGCAAGCTTTCCCTGCGTGCGGAGCGTGTTTGTAAGTCCCGCGTTACCGCTCCCGATATTGCGTATATCCTCGCCGGACTTTATTTTTGTAACAATTATCGCCGAGTTCACTCCGCACAGAAGATACGGAACTGCCGCGGCTGCGGCGAAGCAGATGATTTTCAGTAAAATGTCCATGTCGAATCCTTTCGGTTTACTCTCCGCGTTCACGCACGATCAGCTTTATCGGCGTGCTGTCAAGCTTAAACGCCTCGCGTATCTGATTTTCAATATAACGCTGATAGGAATAGTGGAACAGCTCCTTGCTGTTGCAGAAAACAACGAACGTCGGCGGCTTTGTGGACGCCTGCGTCATGTAATAAAGCTTCAGGCGCTTACCCTTGTCGGACGGCGGCTGAACCCGCGCCGTAGCATAGCTTAAAAGGTCGTTGAGCATACCCGTTGTGATTCGGCGGGCGTTCTGCTCGGCGGTGTAGCGTATCTGCTCGAACAGCTTGTCTATGCGCTGTCCCGTAAGCGCGGAAATAAACACGAACGGCGCGTAGGACATGAACGAAAAATCGACTTCGAGCTTTTTGCGGAACTCGTTCATCGTCTTGTCGTCCTTTTCGACGCTGTCCCATTTATTTATTGCAATTACGCACGCCTTGCCTTGGTCGTGCGCATAGCCCGCAACCTTGCTGTCCTGTTCGGTATAACCCTCGTTAGCGTCTATCATTATAACGCAGACGTCGGCGCGGTCGATAGCCATATATGCGCGCAGGACGCTGTATCGTTCAACGTTTTCGGTTATTTTGGATTTGCGGCGTATTCCCGCAGTGTCGATAAAAACATACTGTCCGCCGTCGCGTTCGACAAAGGTATCTATCGCGTCACGAGTCGTTCCCGCAATATCCGAAACGATAACGCGCTCCTCGCCCGCGATTCTGTTTATAAGAGAAGATTTTCCCGCGTTGGGCTTTCCGATAACGGCAACCTTTATGACGTTTTCTTCATATTCCTCTTCGTCCTCGGGCGGGAGGTGCTCGAACGCCGCGTCAAGCAGATCGCCCGTGCCGTGACCGTGTACAGATGAAACGGGTATCGGCTCGCCAAGCCCGAGATTGTAAAATTCGTAAAGCTCGGCGGGCGGTTCTCCTACCGAGTCGCACTTATTCACGCAGAGAACTACGGGTTTTCCGCTTTTGAGCAGCATTGAAGCAACGCTTTCGTCGTTCGCTGTCATTCCCGTTGTAATGTCCACAACAAAAATTATTACAGCCGCGCTGTCAATGGCAAGCTGAGCCTGCGCGCGCATCTGCGAAAGGATTATATCCTTGCTGTCAGGCTCGATACCGCCCGTATCCACAAGCATAAACGGACGGTTGCGCCATTCCGCTTTGCCGTAAATACGGTCGCGGGTAACGCCGGGGGTATCCTCGACTATAGAAAGCCGCTGACCGATTATTTTATTGAAAAGTGTGGACTTTCCCACATTCGGGCGTCCGACAATCGCAATCAGATTGTTCATTGTATGCCTCCGTTCTGTTTCAGTATACGCACGTCGCTTCCGACGAAAATAAGCTGTTCAAAAGTAATGAGCCGCGAAACCGTGCGGTCGCCGTAGCGGCTCTGAAGCTCGCTAAGGTCGCAGTTAGTACTTATTATGGTAGGAACTCCCGCGTTCATTCGGTTGTTTATTATGCCGTAAAGCGCCGAGGCGTAGAATTTGCTTTCAAATTCCGCGCCTACGTCGTCGAGGATAAGCAGATCCGCTTCCTGCATCATTCCGACCGTATCGCCGTCCGCACGACCGAAATGCTCCTGCTCGATTTTTCGGAACAGGTCGGGCGCAGAGCCGTAAATAACGCTGTAGCCTTTTTTTATCACTTCGTTGGCGATACTCAGAGAAAGATGCGTTTTTCCCAGACCCGTCGCTCCGCGCATTAAAACGCCGCCGTTCGGCAAGTGGAAATCCTCCGCATATTTACGGCAGAAGCGCAAATTTTCGCTCATAGCCTCGCGCGCCGTACAGCCGAGCGCGGTAGGCTGTTTATCGTCATAATACGACAGCATGAAATCGTCAAAGCTGCAAAGGCGCAGCGGCGTGGAGCGGTTCAGTTCCTCCGCGACAAGTCTGCGCACCGTTTCGGTAAAGCAGCTGCATCTTCGTCCGTTGACAACGCCCGTATCTCCGCACTTTTGGCACGAATGCGGCATTTCGAGATAATCTGCGGGATAACCGAGCCGCATCAGATTTTCGCGCAGCGTTTTCTGCAAAAAAAGATTATTCTGCTGAAGTTCGCCGAATTTCCGCTCAAAATCCTTATCCTTATTTAATATAAGTTCAATTACCTTTGCGCCCGTCGCCGCAAGTTCATTCTGAACGGCAGCTATTCTAGGGCTTTTTTTAAAAATTTCAGATTCGTGCGCGGCAAGCACCCGCTCGTTGCGCAGTCTGCGCTCGTTCAGCTCGTTTTCTGCCTGCTGATAAAATCTGCTGTCAAAGCTCATTCGCCGTTACCTCCCCTGCGGTATTTTGCGTAAGCAGTCTGCTCAAGCGAACCTACGCTGAACGAAGTTTCCTGCTTAGGTTTAGGAGCATTTTTACTCTGAGCAAACTGTTCGGGCGTTGTAATCCCCTTGTCGAGCCAGCCGCGAAGCACCTTGTCCATATAAGGCAGGCTTAGCTTGCCTGTCGATTTCATGCACACGTCATAGGCTTCCTCGATAAGCTCGGGGCTTATGTCAAGCTCCGTCCATTCGGAAATAATTTCTTTCTGCGACTTTGAAAACGCGCTGTTAAGGCGGAACATTCCGCGCAGGCGGTTTTCAAGCCCGTATCTCGCGCGCAGCGTCTTTATGCGTTCCTCTGCCTTTCCGACAGAGTCGATACCGCTTTCGCACCAGTCCAGCGCGACCGACTTCATATACGCGGGTGTGGCCTTTTCCACGGAAAAGCAATATTCCACAAGCATTACCGCAACCTCGCACGGCAGCCCTATTTCCTCTGTCAGCAGCATAAGAGTATTGCGCTCGGTGTGCTTCGTCGGACGTCCCGCAAGCCGCTCGTACGTTTCAAAAAGATACCGCACGGCGTTGCTGCTGTCGACCGCGACGGCAATTTCTTTCGGCTGAAACTGCGGGTCGGCGGTAAGCTTTACCTTTACCTCGGCTGAAACTGCGGGGGTTTCGGCGATCGGCGCAAAAGGCGCTGCGGCGGGACGTGGAGCACCCTCGGGCGGCTGAAGAGCGCCGTCAGAAGAAGAAACAACGCCGACATTCTCCCAGAAGATAAGCGCGTCCTCCGCGTCGCTTTCGGAAACGCCAGTTACTGCGGCTATATCCGCGCCGCGAAGCGGAACTCCCGCATTTTTCAGCAGGTAGAGCAGCACCTTAAGCTGCTCGCCGCTTGCTATTTTTATGTAATTATCAACAACGCAGGCGGGAACGGCAAAGACGCTCCCCCAAACGCCGAGATTAAGTTGAAAATTCAATACGAACAGCTCCCTTTGCGCATTTGAGCGTTGATTTCGGCACAATGCTCCGCAGACTTTTGCCTAACCGCCGAACATTCGTATTATCTGTGCCGTCTTAGCATTATCTATTTTATTATATCACACCCGCACGCGTTTTGCAAGATTTTTCTGCGGAAATATGCAGCTGCACATCCGCGGCTTTCAATTTCTCAGCCATATCCCACATAACTGCAACGCCGCATTTCGGACAAAGTGCAATCTCGCACTGCGCGGGCGCGCTCGTTTCGGCTGCGCCGAAACGAGCCGGCGGGCGGCAAGCCGCCCGCCGCGTGGGAGCTGCCTGCGGCAGCTCCCACGCGCGCCCGCACGAATCTGCTGTATCCCCCGAAGCGCGGCGTTTTGCCGAGCGGGTCGGAGCAGCGGCATAGTGAAAGCCGCGATATGCGGATAAAAAAGCATTTCAGCCTTTTTTATCCGCATATATTGACGTACGGCGGTATGTGTGATATAATTTAAAAGGTAAAGTATAACACACAGCAGCAGACCGATGAAAGGAAAACGCTTATGTTTTGTAAGAACTGCGGAAGGCGTCTGGGAGAGGACGCAAAATTTTGCGGAGGCTGCGGAACTCCCGTAAGCATTCCCGCCGAAAGCAATATGATTCAGATTGAACCCGTTCAGACCGAGCCCGTGCAGGAAACCGTTCAGACCGAACCCGCACAGGAAACCGTTCAGCCCGAACCCGCACAGGAAACCGTTCAGCCCGAACCCGCGCAGGAAGCCGCTCAGACCGAGACCGTGCAGGAAACCGCTCAGCCCGAACCCGCGCAGGAAGTCGTTCAGCCCGAACCCATGCAGGAAGTCGCTCAGACAGAACCCGCACAGGAAACCGTTCAGCCCGAACCCATGCAGGAAGTCGCTCAGCCCGAACCCGCGCAGGAAGTCGTTCAGTCCGAACCCGCGCAGGAAGCCGCTCAGCCCGAACCCACGCAGGAAGTCGTTCAGACAGAACTTCCCAAAAGTCCCCTGCCCGAAAGCTTCAGCGAAGCAGTCGGCGAGCAGGCGGCAGCTTCCCCAAAAAAGAAAAAAGGCAAGGTCGGTCTGATAATCGGCGGCTCTGCGGTGATTCTCGCAGGCGCGGTGGCAGCGGTCGGATATTTCTGCTTCAGCAACCAGATAATGCGGCTTATAAAGGGCGACGCGGGGTATGCAAAGGAGATTGCCCTTAAATCGTATTCCGACTATATTCTCGGCGGTGAGGAGTTTGACTTCGGCGCGGTAGATGACACTATCGCGGCACGGATCGAAGCCGTACTGTTGACCGAACAGGCAAGAGAAACGGGGTATCAGAACCGCGAGATTATATCAATTATTAACAATACAAGTTCGTTCGACAGAATACTCGAATTGTACGGCGACAGCGAAATGAAAATCACCGCCGACGTTGAATTTTACTCATTTCTGAAAGCGATACTTGACGGCAACGACAGCGCGAACGAATACCTTGACGCTATGCGCAGCGCGTCGTTGATTTCGCGCGTTCAGGGCGGCGAAAACGGCAATAAATACTCCTATACGGTGCAGTTCAAGGATACGGATATTTTCCGCGTTGAGCAATATCGCTCAGACGAATTTTCCGCGCTTGCCATGCCCGATTTCTGCGACTACACTTTTTATATCGGCAGTGAAAACGGCGAAAGTTCGGTAACGATTCCGCGCGAAGAAATAGCGCGTATCAGAAACGAAATGTACAAAATCGTTGACGAGGCATATTCTTCCGCCGAATTTACATATACCGACGGCGAATTTACCGTTGCCGGAATGCAGGTAAAGGGCACAGAGGTCAAAACCGTTTTTTCCGATGAACTTTGCAACGATATCCTGAAAAAATGGGGAGAACTTCTCAAAAACGACGAGTTTATGCGCAGCTTCTACGCTTCCGCTTCGGGCAAACAGATTTCCGAATATGAAAAACTGTTCACCGATAAGGCTGCAAAGGCGAATATGCAGATCATTGTCTGCAACTATATTGCTCCGCACACGGAAATAATCGGAAAAACTATCGTTATAACAGACCTTTCCGACGGTGAAAGCTTCGCGGCAGGCATTGTGAACGGCAAGGGCGAATCACGCATTATCGCCGATATTCCGGGCGGCGGTCAGCTTTCGGTTGTTTCAACGACCGAGGACGACGTTCTCATAAAAGACGCCGCAGGAACCATAAAAACCGAAATTTCGTACATTGACGGTAAAGACGGCAAACCGCTCGTTCTCGACCTTATCTGCGAAAATCCCGGAAAGATCACCTACTGCGGAAAGCCTGTCCGCACCGGCAAATACACCCTCAGTATTTCCGACAAGGACGAGCGAATCTCATCGCTCCTCAACGAAACAAAATACGGAAACAACGACATTACGGGAGAAATGATGTCGCTGGGCGACTCGGGAAGCTCAGCCGCAATAATAAAGGAAGCGCTTAAATGCGCAAAAATAAGCTGGTCGGTAAGCGGCGACGAAAGCAGACTCAGCACAGGATTTTCCATAGATATAACGTCAATGCTCTCGCTTCGGTTAAATGCGGAGCTTACGCCGTACACCTCGGGTGAAGCTGTTGAAATGCCTGATATCTCAGGTGAAAAATGCATAGATCTCACGGAAGAAATGAACGAAAAAACGCTCAACAGTATAAGACTCAACATAAGTGAAAAAACGCTTGAAGCGATTGACGGGAACGATACTCTGCGCGATATTGCCGACAAAGCGGGGCTTATCGACAGCCTGCAAAACAACATTGACGAAATGAAACGCACCGAAAGAATGCAGGCGCATTATTCGGACTACACTCAGTCCTCGCAGTATAACGCGAACAGGTATGCAGAGAGTATTTTTGAGAACTTCACCGCGCAGTTATGGAAAGATGTCGACAATTTAAGCTATTCTGATATGGAACAGTACCCCGTACTCAACGACGAGGAGCTGTTCAACGAGTCGAGAACGATAAAGCTGTACAACGGCGAACAGGGACTTGAAGTTATCGACGACGCGGGATTTGGCTTCGTGGATTTTGAAAACGTTATGCAGAGCAGCGGAGCGTATGACAGCAAAAATATGTATGTCGAACTGACGTTTGATATTACGCACGCGCTTTCCGGCTATATATATTCAGATGATGACTTCATGAGCATTCCTGTTCTCACAGGCGTCTGCGCAGTTTATACCGACGACCCGAACGATCTCCCTTCCGTTCTCCCCGACACATACAATTACATTGACGGATTGTTTGAATGGGACGGTGAAGAGAACTGCAAGGACGATTTTGTCGTCGGAGCATATCCGAGCCTAAGCGAGGGAATTTCGACCGCCCGCGAAGAAGAGGAAAATTTCACCAAGGAAAAAGAAAAGCTTGACGGCGACGCGCTCAATATCTCAAAAGCCGTTCAGCTTTTCATGCGGCAGAACCCCGAAGCCTTTGAACCAGAAAACGTGAACGCCTTCTCGGTCGAACTCAGAGCGGGAACATGGGAAATCCTTGGCGGTTATGACGAATATATGTACAACAACGGGGAAATCAAGGAGCTTGCCGAAAAGTCAGGACTTTCGGAATATCTCGGAAAGTTCAGCCGTCTGAACAGCATTTCCGATGTACGCGTTCAGCTTCTTTTTGCGCGCGATTCGTATTTCAGGGGCTATTTTTATGATGAAGAAAACGCGAACTATGAATATGAAGATTACGACGTGCAGCAGAGCTCTGACAACGAAATAAAGCTTATCGGCGTCGCGGTCATAAACGCGTCGGAGAACGTTGTATTCTCCGATTACTACGTCCCGGGCTACTACGATTATGCTTACGGCAGCAGTTCTTTCAACAGTTATTCTTCATATCCGACAGCGGGAAAGCTTTATCTTGACGACTCGTATTATATCCCGTTCGGAAGCTGGTGCAGTTCAACGGGCACGGCGCTTACAAACGGGTATTAATGCGGCAACAAGAAATTTTTGAAAATATTCAAAAACACTTGATTTTTGATGCATTGTCTGCTATAATTACGATAACGGCAGCATTGCCGACAATTCAAAAAGGAGGATACATACCAATGGCTTATACAATTACCGACGCTTGCATCGCTTGTGGTGCTTGTGCTGACGGATGTCCTGTTGAAGCGATTGAAGCGGGCGACATTTACAAAATCGACCCCGATAAGTGCATCGACTGCGGCGCTTGTGCAGATACCTGCCCCGTAGGAGCTCCCCAGGCATAAATCCGATACCGAAAACAAACGCGGTTTCTGCTTTTTCTTGCAGAAACCGCGTTTTTCTTTCGGGTAATGCGCAGCTAAGCGGCACACGGCGCGGGCGCGCCGTGCGTTTGGCGAAGCCAAACGCACGAGCTTCGCGGCTTCGCCGCGAAGCCGCCTTTCGGCGCAGCCGAAAGGCGCGCGCCCGCGCCCCTGCGTGAATCGGCGGACGTTGCCGAGGGAACGTGAAGCCGACCTAACGGGGAGAAGCGAAATCGAGAAAGCAAAGTTTTCCTTTCCGTCAATGCGCCCGCCTCCTGAAGGATCTCGCCGCCGCTTTGCTTCGCAAAGCGGCTTGGCTCGCCCTTCGTCGGCGGGCGCCGCGGCTTTCTCATTCGCCCGCAAATATTCCAAGCGTCGCCTAACGCCGCGGCTCAATAACAACATCTATTCCGTCCGCGCCGTACCTTGCAAGCTCTTCCGCGCACTCCGCGTCAATAATTTCGCCGGGCATAACAAGCGGAACGCACGGCGGACAGGGTGAAAAAACTTCACCGCATATTCTCCCGACCAAAGCGCCGATATCCACCTTTTCGTGCGGCGAAAAAAACGCTTCCCGCACGGACATTGCTACCCGTGGTCTGAGCATGGCGTGCGGAGCGACTGCAATCGACGGAAGCTGCGGTATCTCCGTAAATATCTGCTCAAGCCGCTCAAAATCCTGCGGCGACTGAGAAACCGAGAAAAGCAAAACGACATACTGCCCGTCGCTCATTTCGCACTCCGCGCCGCGGCGGCGAAGCTCCTGTGCAAGCGCAAAGCCCGTGTAGCCGTAATCCGCAGCGCTTATCGTAACGCGCATAGGGTCGCTGTCGTAAAGCGTATAGCCGAGCGTTCTCAAGACCGTTTTCAGCCCTTTTACGGCGCTTATCGCCGCAAGCGCGTCCGCCTTTTTTTCGCTGATAAAGGTATTGCAGAGGTCAAGACTGTCCATAATCAGATAGGACGGGCTGGACGTTCCGAAAAGCAGCATCTGCTTTTTGCAGAGTTCGCGGTAAGCGGGATTTTTCAGGTGCAGATACGCCGCTCCGGTTAGCGCGGGGAGGGTCTTGTGCGCACTGTCGGCAGTCATATCCGCTCCGAGCAGCAGCGGGTGATCGCCCGTGAAAACGCGGTATGCGCCGTGTGCGTTGTCTGCAAGCAAAAGCACGTTTTTGCGTCGGCAGACCTCGCTTATCGCGGCAATATCCGCAGTCCCGCCGTAATAGTCCACGCTGTTCAAAAAAACCGCGCCCGTGTCCGCGTCTATCGCGGCTTCGACAGCTTCGGGAGAAATATCCGTCCCGAGAAATCTGCCGGGATAGATCCAGTTTATATCAAGTCCGAGCAGCCCGCAGGAACATACCACGCTTTTGTGGCAGTACCTTCCCGCAGCGATTTTTCGCTTGCCCGTAATCGGCTGAACCGCCGCAAGCATAGTCTGTATCGCAAGCGTGCTCCCCGAGCAGGAATAGAGCGTCGCACCGGCGCCGAAAAGCCGCGCGGCATTCGCTTCGCTTTCGAAAATTATTCCGCCGCTTTCATAAAGGCTGTCCGCGCCGTCTATTTCGGTTATGTCGATCGGGCTGTTCAGCCCCTTTCCTCCGGGCATATGACACCTGACGGTATGCATACGGGCGTAATTGAGCAAAAAATCATGTATTGGCGTATTCATGCGACACCTCCGAACGCTTTTTATACTTGGGGAATCTCTTTAATTTTAACACAGTTGTGCGGAGTTTGCAATATTTTTGTTGACTATTTGCGTGCAAAGTGATATAATGACAATGTATTTTGAGAAACACGAAAGGAACATCAGAAATGGAAATGCCTTTTGTCCCAAACGAGGGAAAAAATCTGACTATCGACACCGATTTCGGCACATTCGCCCGCTATCCGATAAAGACCCATGTCATCATGAAAGAGGATAAGATGACCGACGTTCTGGATAAATACGTCTGCCCGTATCTCGAAAAGGGCGACACCGTAATTATTTCCGAAAAAATTATCGCAATAACTCAGGGCAGAGCCTTTAAGCTTGAAGAAATAAAGGTCTCCCGCCTTGCGAAGTTCCTTAGCCGCTTTGTCGTAAAGACAAATTACGGTATCGGTCTGGGAATGCCCGAAACAATGGAGCTTTGCATACGCGAGGTCGGCCGCCCCAAGGTGCTTTTCGCGGCAGCCTGCGCCGCAGTGGGAAAGCTGTTCCGCAAAAAGGGCGTTTTCTATAATATCTGCGGAATGAAAGCGCGTGCTATAGACGGACCGTGCGATTACACCCTCCCGCCATATAATCACTACGCAAAAATGGCTCCGGACAAGCCCGACGAAGAAGCAGCCCGCCTTGCCGAGCACTGCGGCTGCGACGTAATAATAATCGACGCGAACGACATCGCCGCTACGGTTCTCGGAAAAAGCCGCAAGGATATGCCGACCGCTTTCGGCGAGCAGGTTTTCCGCGACAATCCTCATGACCAGTGCTCGCAGCAGACCCCGATTTCCATCGTCCGCAAGGTCGCGGAATAAAAGCGGCGCAGCCTGAACCAAATTTTACTTCACCTATTGCATTTTTCGGCAATATGTGGTAAAATATCACTGTAAAATTATTTCAGAAAGGACGTAATTCCAATGTTAGTTTCAGCAAAAGATATGTTGAACAAGGCTCGCGACGGTAAGTACGCTGTCGGTCAGTTCAACATCAACAACCTCGAATGGACAAAGGCAATCCTCCTCACCGCAGAAGAACTCAAGTCGCCCGTTATCCTCGGCGTTTCCGAGGGCGCAGGCAAGTATATGTGCGGCTATAAGACCGTTGTAGGCATGGTTAAGGGTATGCTTGAAGAACTCAAGATTACCGTTCCGGTTGCTCTTCACCTCGACCACGGTACATTTGAAGGCGCAAAGGCTTGCATCAACGCAGGCTTCTCCTCCATCATGTTCGACGGTTCTCACTATCCGATCGCGGAAAATATCGAAAAGACGACCGCTCTGGTTCACACCTGCGATATTCTCGGTCTTTCTCTCGAAGCTGAAGTCGGTTCTATCGGCGGCGAAGAAGACGGCGTTGTCGGCATGGGCGAATGCGCAGATCCCGACGAATGCAAAGCTATCGCCGACCTCGGCGTAACAATGCTCGCAGCGGGTATCGGCAATATCCACGGCAAGTACCCCGCAAACTGGCCCGGTCTGAGCTTTGAAACTCTCGCGGCTGTAAAGGAAAAGGTAGGCGATATGCCTCTCGTTCTCCACGGCGGTACGGGTATCCCCGCTGACATGATAAAGAAGGCTATTTCTCTCGGCGTTGCTAAGATCAACGTAAACACCGAGTGCCAGCTCGCTTTCCAGGAAGCTACAAGAAAGTACATCGAAGAAGGCAAGGATCTTCAGGGCAAGGGCTTCGACCCCAGAAAGCTCCTCGCTCCCGGCTTTGAAGCTATCAAGGCTACCGTTAAGGAAAAGATGAAACTCTTCGGATCTGTCGGCAAGGCATAATCCGCGAAAAAACGAATATAAAAGCCGCTTTCGGTGCAATGTGCCGTGAGCGGTTTTTTTATGAGGAAAATTTTTGTGAAATGCGCGAAATTTCATATAACTTATTGCAAAACGGAATAAAATAGTATATAATAAGAATAAGGCGCAATCGTACCTATACAGGAATTTTACAGATATGAAATTATTTCTCTCCCGCCTCTGGGACTATATAAAACAACTTGATAAGCTGCTGCTCTTCATCTGCCTCGCGCTGAGCTGCTTCGGGATTTTTCTGCTCTATACGCTTAATGAAAACGATATCAGTCCCTACGTTTCCGAAAGGCAGTGGAAAATTCAGCTCCTCGCGACGGTTATCGGGCTTGCTGCCGCGCTTATTATCGCGGCGATAAATTACCGCTTTCTTGTCAAATTGTGGTGGCTCTATCTTCCCGCCTCGCTGATACCCGTTCTCCTGCTGTTTACGCCGCTCGGAGTCGGAGTTGAGGGTGCGGACGACATCGGCTGGCTCGACCTCGGATTTATCCAGTTCCAACCCTCCGAAATGCTGAAAATCGCGTTCATCATGAGCTTTTCGCTGCATCTGTATAAGGTCGGCAGCCGCCTTAACGAGCCGCTTAATATGCTGCTTTTGTGCATTCACGGGCTTTTTCCCGTCGGACTGATAATGCTTCAGGGCGACGACGGCTCGGCAATGGTGTTTTTGTTCATGTTCCTCGTAATGCTGTTTTCTGCGGGAGTTTCGTGGAAATATATGCTTGCGGCGGGCATAAGCATACCCGCAGTCGGCTATATCGCGTGGAATTACGTCATGCAGCCGCATCAGCTAAAGCGCTTCATGGTGCTTTTCGACAAGGAGCTTCAGCAAAGCGAGCTGCTCGGCATATATTATCAGCAGTGGCTCGGAAAAAAGGCGCTCGGTTCGGGTCAGCTCACCGGACTGGGACTGTTCGGGAGCGATAAATACACTTATGTTTCCGAAATCGATACGGATTTTATCTTTTCATATATAGGAATGACGCTCGGCTTTGTCGGGTGTCTGGCGGTAATAGCGGTTCTCGCGCTTCTATGCGTGAAAATTCTTTCCTGCGCGGGCAGCTCGGCGGATAACCTCGGGCGGTTCATCTGCATCGGCGTTTTCGCAATGGTGCTTTTCCATTCGGTCATAAATATCGGCATGGTTCTTGCGGTCGTTCCCGTTATCGGTATCCCGCTGCCTTTTTTAAGCGCGGGAGGAACGTCGGTAATATCGCTTTACGCCGCGATAGGACTGGTGCTCAGCGTAATGGCTCACCGCCGCCGCGAACACCATATGTTCTACACCGAAAAGGAATAATTAACACATTTTACGGCAGCTCCGTAAATATATAAGACAAAAGAAAGGACAGTCATTATGGCTACAAAACCGATTTTTGCAAAGCCCTCTCAACTGTATAAGGAGGAAATTCTCGCGCAGCAGAAAAAACGCTATGCAAAGGCTATTGAGGACTATAAGACCTACTTCGCTTCGGACGGCTCGGCGATCCGCATTTTCTCCGCGCCCGGACGTACCGAGGTCGGCGGAAACCACACCGACCACAACTGCGGAAAGGTTCTCGCGGCAAGCGTAGACCTCGATATAATCGCCGTAGTCGAACCGCTCGACGAGCGCGTTGCGGTAATAAAGTCGGAGGGCTTCGACGAAAACCGTATTCTCCTCGACGAGCTGGAAATTGTCGAAAGCGAAAAGAACAGCGCAACCGCGCTGCTTCGCGGCGTTACAAAGGGCTTTCTTAACCGCGGCTTCAAAATCGGCGGCTTTAAGGCGTATACGACCTCGAACGTGCTGAAAGGCTCGGGGCTTTCCTCCTCCGCCGCATTTGAAGTGCTTATCGGAACGATATATTCCTACCTTTACAACGAGGGTAAGGTTGACCCCGTAAAAATCGCGCAGGTCGCACAGTACGCGGAGAACGTATACTTCGGAAAGCCCAGCGGACTTATGGATCAGATGGCTTCGTCGGTCGGCGGCTTTGTCGCGATAGACTTCAAGGATACGGAAAGCCCGATAATCGAGAATATCTCCTTGGATTTTGACAGCTTCGGTCACGCGCTCTGCATCATCGACACAAAGGGCGACCACGCAGACCTTACTCCCGAATATGCTTCGATCCCCGCTGAAATGAAAGCGGTCGCGCAGTATTTCTCCGTTTCGGTGCTGCGCCAGATATGCCGCGAGGATATAATGCTGAATATCAACATTCTGCGGCAGAAATTCGGCGACCGCGCGGTTCTCCGTTCGCTGCATTTCTTCGAGGAAAACAAGCGCGTGGACAAGCTTGTGAACGCCCTCAAGCGCAAGGACTTTCAGGCGTTCCTGGACTCGATAAACGAAAGCGGAAATTCCTCTTACAAGTATTTGCAGAACGTGTATTCGTGCAGCCACGTCGAGCAGCAGGGGCTCAGCATAGGGCTTAACGTTGCGGAATGCGCACTCGAACGCAAGGGCGCTTCCCGCGTACACGGCGGCGGCTTTGCGGGAACTATTCAGGCGTTCGTTCCGTTTGAGCTGCTGAAGGAGTTCAAAATGGAAATGGAAATGGTTTTCGGAACGGACAGCTGCCATGTTCTGAAGATACGTCCGTTCGGCGGCTGCGAAATCGACCTCAGCGAATAAAAAGCTCTACTGCGGAAGATACTGCTCGGCTTTTTTCACTAAGGCTATATCGATAAGCGCGTCGGTGAGTATGCCGTTTTCGGTGTATTCCTCGCTGAAAACCTTGCCCTTTTCGCGTATCTGCGCGGAAAAGCCTGCGTCGCTGTACGGAATCACGATAGTCATGCGCTTCGCGCTTTCGGGGAGGTTCTTCGCGGCAAGCTCCAGCAGCCTGTCCAGACCTTTTCCCGAAACCGCCGAGATTTTCACCGTTGTATCGTCCTCGGGAATGTCGTAATCGACCAGATCCGACTTGTTGAGAACATTTACCACGGGGATTTCTCCGCAGCCCAGTTCGGCGAGCAGCTTCTGCGTTGTTTCTGTCTTTTCTTTGGCTTCGGAGTCGGAAATATCGATAACGTGCAGGATTATGTCGGCGCACGCCGCTTCTTCAAGCGTGGATTTGAACGCTTCGACAAGGTGATGCGGCAGGCGGCGTATAAGACCTACCGTGTCGATAAGCAAAAGGCTGCGCCCGTCGGGCAGATCGACCGAACGGCTCGTCAGATCGAGCGTCGCGAAAAGCTTATCCTCGGCGAGAACGCCCGCCCCCGTCAGCTTATTCAGCAGCGTGGACTTTCCCGCGTTCGTATAACCGACGATAGCGCCCGTCAGAACGCCGTCCTTGCGCCGTCTGCGGCGTGAAAAAGCACGCCTTTCGGTAAGCTCTTTAAGCTCCGATTCAAGCTTCTCGATTCTGCGGCGGATATGCCGCTTATCGGTTTCAAGCTGCTTCTCGCCCGGTCCGCGCGTACCTATTCCTCCGCCCAGACGCGAAAGCGAATGTCCTATTCCCATGAGCCGCGGGAGCCGATAGCGAAGCTGAGCAAGCTCGACCTGAAGCTTACCCTCGTTAGTTACCGCGCGCGCCGCAAAAATGTCAAGAATAAGCATTGTGCGGTCGATAACGCGGATATTCACGATGTCCTCGATATTGCGTATCTCGCTCGCGGTAAGCTCCGTGTCAAACACAAGCAGCTTTGCTTCAAGCTGTTCGGCAAGAAAGCGTATCTCGTCTATCTTCCCCTCGCCGAGAACGGTCGCGCTGTCCGCGGCGGGGCGCTTCTGGATAACCTTTGCGACAACAAGCGCGTTAGCGGTGCGCGCAAGCTCTTCAAGCTCCTCGACCGACTGCTCCGCGTCATATTCGCCGGTGTCGAGCGCCGCAAGAATAGTTCTTACGGGTAAATTTTTCTGTTCTGTTTCCGTCATAATAATTCATTCCTTTCGGGAGGTTTCTATGAAATTTGAAAAATATGATGTAATTATCGTAGGTTCGGGCGTTTCGGGGCTTTACGCCGCCCTTAACCTTAACCTCAATCTGAAGATCCTGCTTTTATCCAAAAAGGAGCTTACCTTGTGCAACTCGGCTCTTGCGCAGGGCGGCGTCGCTGCCGTTATGGACAAGAACGACGACGATTTCGAGCTTCACATAAAGGATACTCTTATCGCAGGCGGTTATAAGAACGACGTTGACAATCTTCGCATTCTTGTTGAACAGGGTCCTACCGACGTAAAGAATCTGCTCAAATACGGCGTTGAATTTGACCGAAACGACGACGGCTCGATCAACCTGACCCTCGAGGGCGGACATTCCCGCCGACGCATTTCTCACCACAAGGACAGCACGGGCTACGAAATCGTAACAAAGCTGATAGACGGCGTAAAAAAGCTTCAGAACGTTACGATTCTTGATAACAGCCATCTTGTCGCGATCGAAAAGGACGACGACGATTTTTACGTCAATATATTCAGAAACGGGGATTATTCCTATTATACAACAAAAGCGGTTATTCTTGCAACAGGCGGAATAGGAAGAATTTACGATTTTACGACAAATTCGGCGATTGCAACAGGAGACGGCATTCAGTTTGCCTATAATCTTGGCGCCGATATCAAACATTTAAGCTATATCCAGTTCCACCCGACGGCTTTTGCGGACCGCAAGAACCGCGAATGCTTCCTCGTTTCCGAGGCGGTGCGCGGCGAGGGCGCATACCTGCTCAACTGTCATAAGGAGCGCTTCATGCAGAAATATGAACCCGAACGTAAGGAGCTTGCTCCCCGCGACGTTGTTTCAAAGTGCATTATGCAGGAGCAAAAGGAAACGGGCAGCGATGAATTTTTCCTTGACATTTCATATAAGGACAGCGATTTTATAAGGAACCGCTTCCCGATGATCTACAGCCGCGTGCTTGAAAAGGGCTACGACATGACGAAAGAGCCTATCCCGATATATCCGTGCCAGCATTATCTTATGGGCGGCATCGGCGTAAACGGACACGGCGCAACGTCCATTCCCGGACTTTATGCGGCGGGCGAATGCGCGCATACCGGCGTTCACGGAATAAACCGCCTTGCGAGCAATTCACTTCTCGAAGCGCTTGTTTTCTCGCGCCTTATCGCTGAACAGATAAACGAAACGGCTGCGCCCGCGGCGGACTACTCAGCAGCGGAACACCCGTTCAGAAGCCCCGAGGGAAATCCGCTTCCCGCAGGTCTGCGCACGGAAATACGCCATATCATGCAGAAATCCTATTTCGTTATCCCGAATCTCGAAGAGGCGCGCAAGAACCTCCCCAGAGTAAAGGAAATAAAGGAACTGCTCGACAACGGCGGCTTCGCGCTTACTCCCGACTACGTTGAAGCGCGCTCGATAGCGACCTGCGCCTATATAATTCTCAGCGAAATAGTTTAACAAAGAGGTATTTTATGAAACTGCTCCAATTTTACGTTGACGATATAATAAAAACGGCTCTTAACGAGGATATAAATTATATCGACAGCACGACCGACCTGCTTATCGACGAAAACGATCGCTCCGAAGCTTATTTTATTGCAAAGGCAAGCGGGATTATCGCGGGACTTGACGTTGCGCTGCGTGTTTTTGAGCTGCTCGACGAAAATGTCATTATCGAACGTCATTTCCGCGATGGCGATAAGGTCGAAAAAGGCGATATTATCGCAAATTTCAGCGGAAAGACCGCAGCTCTTCTGAAAGGCGAGCGCACCGCGCTGAATCTGCTCCAGCACATGAGCGGGATCGCGACTTATACGGGAAAGTGCGTTGCGGCGGTCGAGGGTACGAGCGCTTCAATATGCGATACTCGCAAGACGCTTCCGGGACTCCGCGCTTTGCAGAAATATTCGGTAGTTATGGGCGGCGGACGCAATCACCGCTATAATCTTTCCGACGCGGCAATGCTCAAGGACAACCATATCGACGCTTACGGCGGCATTACGAACGCCGTGAACGCACTCCGCAAAAAAGCGGGACATATGCTCAAGATCGAGGTCGAAACGCGTAATTTTGAGGAACTGAACGAGGCGCTTGAATGTAAAGCGGACGTTATCATGCTCGACAATATGAGCTGCGCGGACATGAAAAAAGCTGTTGAAATAACGGCGGGACGCGCGAAGCTTGAAGCGAGCGGAAACGTAACGCTTGACAATATCCGCGACGTTGCGCTTACGGGAGTTGATATAATCAGCCTGGGCGCGCTTACGCACAGCGTTACCGCTTTTGATATATCCATGAAGTGGAAGGTTTGATTATATGCAAAAAATACTCGGCTATGTCCGCAAGGCGTGCCAGGAATTTGATATGATACAGGACGGTGACCATATAGCGGTCGGCGTTTCGGGTGGAAAGGACAGCCTTGTGCTGCTTGCCGCCCTTGCGGGTTTTCGCCGCTTTTCCGAACATCCGTTCACACTCACGGCAATCTCCCTAGACCCTCAGTTTGGCGGAAAAGAGGGCGATTATTCGTCCGTTGCAGAGTTCTGCAAAAAGCTTTATGTACCGTTCGACCTTGTGCGGACCGATATCGGACCTATCGTTTTTGACATAAGAAAAGAGCCGAATCCGTGTTCGCTCTGCGCGAAAATGCGCCGCGGGGCGCTCCACGACGCGGCGATACGGAACGGCTGCAACAAAATCGCGCTCGGACACCACAACGACGACGTTATCGAAACCTTTATAATGAATCTGTTCCGCGAGGGGCGGGTCGGCTGTTTTGCGCCGGTTACATACCTTTCGCGAAAAGATCTCACCATGATACGCCCGCTTGTTTTTGCACCCGAACAGCAGGTCGCGTCGTGCTGCCGCAGAAATGGCTTTGAAATCGTGAAGTCCAAGTGTCCCGCCGACAAAACCACCGTACGACAGGAAACCAAGGAATGGCTGGCGGAAATGGAGCGCAAGGACAACGGCTTTAAACAGCGTATGTTCGGCGCGCTCCGCAGAAGCGGCGTAAACGGCTGGGGTTTCCGCGAAAAGAAGGAGGAGAGCGATGGAGCTGAAGCCGACTGCTGAGCTTATCCCGCCGCAGGTATCCGAAATAATCGGTCTGCTTAAAGCGCATACCTACACGGCTTATCTCGCGGGCGAATGCGTTACGCAGCTTCTGCGCGGCGAAAAGCCGATGGATATCGACCTTATTACAGACGCGCAGATGCCGCGCATTCTTGCGATTTTTGAAGAAAAATACAAAATCAACACCGATTTTGTCCCGCGCGGCGAGCTTATTATAATTCTCGGAGGAATCGGTATATCCGTTTCGCCTTATCGCAGCGGGTTTCTGCCCGACGGTCAGCCGATATATTCAAAAAATATTGACGACGACCTGCGCAGACGCGTTTTTTCGGCTGACGCTATTGCGCTCCACGAAGAAAACGGAATATACGACCCGTTCGGTGGAATTGACTGCATAAAAAGCGACGAAATAGTTTTCCGCGCTGTCGGCGAGGCAGAAACACAGCAAGCCGAAATAGCCGCAGGCAAGCAAAAAAATCCGCTTCCGCCGCCCGTTATCCCTGCAATGGAGCAAAATCCGCAGGTCGTAATGCGCGCGATAGAACGTTTTATGCAGGGCGGGTTCACTTTCGGCGAATACACCCTCAAAAATATATGCGATCACCCTGAGCTGCTGAAAAAGCTGCCTAATTCCGGAACAAAGCTGCCGCTATGCCTTATCGGAAAGCGCGCTTCCGACGCTCTCATGATGTTTGCGCCCGTTATTTTTGCGTTTATTCCGAAGCTTGCCGAAGAATACGGCTATGAGCAGCGCAGTGACCGTCAGGAATACACGCTTTATGAGCACTGCGCAAAGGCAGTCGGGTATGCCGTACCGGACACGACCGTGCGGCTCGCACTGCTGCTGCACGGTATCGGAAAATATGACTGCGAGGTCGTTGGCAACACGCACAATACATTCTTTGGTCATGCTGAACGCGGAGCTATGCTGGCGCGGGAAATTCTCACCGAATTAGGCTTCCCAAAAGAGCAGACGGAAGACGTTTTCTTCCTTATTCAGCACCATGATGACGAGATAAACGAACAGAACCTTGCTTCATTTACAGCGGAATACGGCGCTCAGCGCGTTCGTACGCTGCTTCTGGTTCAGGCGGCAAACCTTCGCGCAAAATCACCGAAGCGTGAAAACGAACTTGCCGCAGCGAATCTGCGCGCCGCTGCCGACAGCATCGGAAAAACCGACGCCGAGCGCAGCCGCAGAAATTCGGTAACACTTGCGGGCTTGAAGCGCCTTGTCGATGGAATGGACAAAGTATAAGACTAATCCCCTGCGGGCTGACTCCGCGGGGGATTTTTGCGGAAAGAGGGGCGCGGCGCGCGGTTCTGCCCTTAAGGCAGAACCGCATAAGGCGGCGGCTTTGCCGCCGCCTGCCGCATTCGGCTTTCGCCGAATGCGGCGCGCCGCGCGAGTGCGAACGGCGGTGTTTGTCGGAGTGGGAGATATTGCGGGGATTGAGAAAGCCGCAGAGAACGCCGATGAGGGGCGCAGTTCCTTAGAATGTGAGAACTTGCAAGCTGCCACCCTTTTCATTTGTCACAAAGCAATTCAGGGATATAGTGCGCGGCACGCGGTTCTGCCTGAAAGACAGAACCGCATAGGGCGGCGGCGAAGCCGCCGCCTGCCGCATTCGGCTTTCGCCGAATGCGGCGCGCCGCGCGGGTGCGAACGGCGGCGTTTGTCGGAGTGGGAGATATTGCGGGGATTGAGAAAGCCGCCCGAATGCGGCAAGGCACGGCTTTACCCCAATGCGGCAGCCTCCTGAGGGGACGCCTCCCGCGCTTTGCTTCGCAAAGCGCTAAGGTCGCCGCCCCTCGTCGGCTGCCGCCGCGGCTTTCTCAAAGTCCGCCGCAATCATAAACGCTGTCCTAACGCCGCACCCCCACGTCCTGCTCCTCCACACCTGCGGCTCGCTTCGCTCGCCGCCCTCATGCTCTCCGATTCGAGAAAATTTTAACAAATTTTTCGTTTTTCCTATTGAAAAAAAAGTGAAAATCTGCTACAATAGATAGTGGCAGAAAAACGGGCGTCACAGCCCGAGATCAACGAAAGGAATGATAACCATGAGCAAGTTAAACAAGAAGAATGTAGAAGATTTAAACGTTAAGGGCAAGTACGTCCTCGTGCGCGTTGACTTCAACGTGCCGCTCAAGGACGGAAAGATCACCAACGACAACAGAATCGTTGCCGCTCTCCCCACTATCAATAAGCTGATCGAAAACGGAGCAAAGGTCGTTCTCTGCTCTCACTTAGGCAAGCCGAAGAACGGTCCGGAGGACAAGTTCTCCTTAAAGCCCGCTGCTGACAGACTCGCAGAACTCGTTAAGACAAAGGTCGTATTCGCTAAGGATGACGCCGTTGTAGGCGAAAACGCAAAGAAGGCTGTTGCTGAAATGAACGACGGCGAGATCGTTGTTCTCGAAAACACACGTTTCCGCGGCGCAGACGAAACCAAGAACGGCGAAGGCTTCTCCAAGGAGCTTGCCGACCTCGTTCACAATGAGATATTCGTTATGGACGCGTTCGGTTCCGCTCACAGAGCGCACGCTTCCACAGTAGGCGTTACACAGTTCGTTAAGGAAACAGCTGTCGGCTACCTTATGAATAAGGAAATCGAATTTCTCGGAAACGCTGTTGAAAACCCTGTCAGACCGTTCGTTGCTATCCTCGGCGGCGCAAAGGTTGCCGACAAGCTCAACGTTATCTCCAACCTCCTCGAAAAGTGCGATACACTTATCATCGGCGGCGGTATGGCTTACACTTTCTTAAAGGCTAAGGGTCTTGAAGTTGGCACTTCGCTTGTTGACGACGAAAAGATCGATTACTGCAAGGAAATGATCGCTAAGGCTGAAAAGCTCGGCAAGAAGCTTCTCCTCCCCGTTGATACCGTTATCACAAAGAGCTTCCCCGATCCCATCGACGCTTCTATCGAGGTTTCCACGGTTGATTCCGACAAGATCCCCGCAGATATGATGGGTCTTGATATCGGCGAAAAGACTCAGGCTCTCTTCGCAGACGCAGTTAAATCCGCAAAGACAGTTGTTTGGAACGGACCCATGGGCGTATTTGAAAATCCCATTCTCGCAAAGGGCACTATCGCTGTTGCAAAGGCTCTTGCTGATACAGACGCTACAACCGTTATCGGCGGCGGCGACTCCGCAGCGGCAGTTGTACAGCTCGGATTTGCTGATAAGATGAGCCACATTTCTACAGGCGGCGGCGCTTCTCTCGAATACCTCGAGGGTAAGGTTCTCCCCGGAATTGCAGCAATTCAGGATAAGTAAAAAAAAGCAAAAGCTTGAACACGGGGGCAGGCAGGGCAGTCCGCCCTGCCTGCTTTCATTTGTGAAAAAAAGAGGGCAATATGGCGGAATTTAAATTTAATTTAAAGAAAATCATGAACGACAGGCGCTTCAGAATTTTCGGCGGCTGCGCGCTCGGGCTGATTGCCCTTGCAATTCTGATTGCAGCCGCAACGCCCGGAACGGTAAATATCACCAATTATATCAACAACGGCAATAGCTGCAAAATTGCACGCAAAATAAAGTTAAAGGATAAAAAATCATAAAAGGAGTAAAAATCATGAACAAGGCAACAAGAAAGGCAATTATCGCGGGCAACTGGAAGATGAACAAGACCCGTCCCGAAGCAAAGGCGCTCTTAACCGAGCTTGCTCCCATGGTAAAGGACGTTACAGACGTTGAAATCGTAGCCTGCGTTCCTTTCACAAACCTCGAAACAGCCCTCGACGCAACAAAGGGCACAAATATCAAAATCGGCGCGGAAAACTGTCACTTTGAAAAGAGCGGCGCTTTCACAGGCGAAATTTCTGCGGATATGCTCGCTGAAATGGGCGTAGAATATGTAGTACTCGGACACAGCGAACGCCGCCAGTACTTTGCAGAAACCGATGAAACCGTAAACAAGAGAACAAAGGCTGCCCTCGAAGCAGGCTTAAAGCCCATAGTTTGCGTAGGCGAGCTTCTCGCAGAACGCGAAGCAGACATCACCGAAGAAGTTATCTCCCGTCAGATAAAGCTTGATTTTGCGGGCATTTCCGCCGATGACCTCAAGAAGTGCGTTATCGCTTATGAACCCGTTTGGGCTATCGGCACGGGCAAGACCGCGACCGCTGATCAGGCTGAAGAAGTTTGCGCATTTATCCGCGCTACACTCGCAAAGCTCTACGGCGCAGACGTTGCCGAAACCATCACGATCCAGTACGGCGGCTCAATGAACGCAAAAAACGCTGCCGAGCTGGTTTCCAAGAAGAATGTTGACGGCGGTCTTATCGGCGGCGCTTCCCTCAAGGCTGCCGACTTCACAACAATCATCATGGCTGCTCACAACGGCTAAACAACGGCAAAAGAAAGGAAAATAACAATGGCAAAACCTATTTTACTGGTAGTTATGGACGGCGTAGGCTTCTCAAAAACAGGTCTTGGCGACGCGGTTACACAGGCTAACACCCCTACCCTCGATAAGTTCATCGCAGAGTGCCCCAACACACGTTTAAAGGCTCACGGCGACGCGGTAGGTCTGCCCACGGACGACGATATGGGCAACTCCGAAGTAGGACACAACGCTCTCGGCTGCGGTCAGATCTACTCTCAGGGCGCTAAGCTTGTAAACGAATCTATCGAAAGCGGAAAAATGTACGAATCCGACACATGGCATGAAATAGTTGAAAATGTCAAGAAAAATAACTCTACTCTGCACTTTATCGGGCTCCTCTCCGACGGCAACGTTCACTCCAACATTTCTCACCTGTTCAATATGCTCAAGAGGGCTAAGGCAGACGGCGTAAAGAAGGCTCGCTGCCATATTCTTCTCGACGGGCGCGACGTTCCCGCGACCTCCGCTCCTATCTACGTTGAGCAGCTTGAAAACTGCTTAAAGGAGCTTAACGACGCCGACTTCGACGGCAAGATCGCAAGCGGCGGCGGACGTATGAAAATCACGATGGATCGCTATCAGGCTGACTGGCCCATGGTTGAAGCGGGCTGGAAAACCCATGTAAAAGGCGAAGGCAGACAGTTTGCTTCCGCAATGGAAGCCGTTGAAACGCTCCGCAACGAAACCGGCGCAATCGACCAGGATCTCCCCGCGTTCGTAATTGCCGAAAACGGCGAACCCGTAGGCAAGATCGTTGACAACGACAGCGTTATCCTGTTCAACTTCCGCGGCGACCGCGCTATCGAGCTTTCAATGGCTTTCGACAACGACGATTTCACCGCATTCGACCGCGGCGCAAAGCCGAATGTCGTATACGCAGGTATGCTCCAGTACGACGGCGACCTCAAGCTTCCGAAGAGATACCTCGTAAATCCGCCCGAAATCACCAATACCCTCTCCGAGGTTCTCGTTAAGGCGGGACTGAGCCAGTACGCCGTATCCGAAACGCAGAAATACGGTCACGTTACCTATTTCTGGAACGGCAACAGAAGCAGCAAGTTCAGCGAAGAGCTTGAAACCTTTAAGGAGATTCCCTCCGATAACGTAAGCTTTGACGAGCGCCCGTGGATGAAGTCCGCAGACATCGTTGACGACCTTATCGAAGCGATAAAGTCCAAGAAATACGACTTCCTCCGCTGCAACTTCCCGAACGGCGACATGGTAGGTCACACCGGCAACCTCGCAGCGACTATCACAGGCGTTGAATCCGTTGACCTCGGTCTTACACGCCTTAAAAAGGTGTGCGACGAATATGGCGTAACCATGCTCGTAACCGCAGACCACGGCAATGCGGACGAAATGCTCGAAAAGAACAAGAAGGGCGAGATTGCAGTCCGCACCGCGCACTCTCTCAACCCCGTTCCGTTCATCATCTACGACAAGGACGTTAAGTACACAATCAAGGACGGCAAATACGGCCTTGCAAACGTCGCTCCTACCGTTGTAAAGATGCTCGGTCTTGAAGCTCCCGATTGCTGGGAAGAGTCCATGATCTGAGCGAACGTAATACGTCATATATAACATTTAATCCCCTTACCGATTTGGTAGGGGGATTTTGCTGTATTTGAGGGGCGCAGCGTATAGAGAACAGCGGAAACCCCCGCCGAAAAGCATGAAATTTGCACTATCACAGCGGCTGCGGCGTTTTGCCGAGTGTGAAAGAAATCGGGGAGAGAGAAAGCCGCAATTTGCGCAGCAAATTATCCCAGCAGCGCCTCGATAAGATCCTCCGGCTCATCACCGATAGGCTTAACGGGCAGCCCGAGCGCCTTTTCGACCTCTGAAAGTGCCGTATTATCAAGAAAAATCGGCTCGTCCGCTTTCAGCATCGTTTTCGGAATAATAAGCTCCGTCCCGAGCTGCCCGCGAAACGGCTCAAGCTGCGCGATAAGGTCGCGCCCCGTTATAAGCCCGGCAACGGTTATCGTTTCACCGAAAAAGTCGTTGCGTATCGCGTGAACGTGGATCTTCACCGACGGAAAGCGTTCCTCCGTCGCACTGGCAAGTTCCCGCAAAAGCGGCTGCGCAAGCATTCCCGTCGCAACCGAGCGCTCGATAACCGAGCCGTCGTCCTCGACCTCAGAAAGGCAGTCAAGATACCCGTCGCGCAGATATGCCCACATTCCAACGCCGTTTTCATACTGGTCAAAGCTGCCGTAATACTCGCTCGGCGGAATGGGAAGCTGCGCGGTAAGAAACAGCTCGTCCGCAGGATAAACAACACGCTCGCCGTATTCGTCAAGCATTTTTTCGCCGAACTTCCCGATTATCCGCACTGCGTCGCGCGCGGAATCGCGGTCGTGCATTTCAATTTGTTCAAGTCCGTCACGATATTTCGTAGCCCCGAACGGCACAACCGCAATGCTATGCACGGCGGGATAGAGCGATGTAAGGTCGGAAAGCGTGCGTTCAAGCTCCGCTCCGTCATTCCAACCGCGGCAAAGCACGATTTGACAGTTCATTGAGATTCCCGCTTCGGCAAGCCGCGGAAGATACCCGAGAACCCGCCCCGCGTTTTTATTTTTTAGCATTTTCACGCGGAGTTCGGGGTTTGTCGTGTGAACCGACACATTGATATTCAGCCTCATGCGAATTACGCGGTCGATATCATCATCGGAAAGGTTCGTCATAGTGATGTAATTGCCCTGAAGAAAGCTCAGTCGGCTGTCGTCGTCCTTAAAATAAAGCGTTTCGCGCATTCCGGGCGGAAGCTGGTCAATAAAACAGAAAATGCACTTGTTGCGGCAGCTCTGTTTCTTGTCCATAAGATAGCTCTCGAAATTCAGTCCAAGCTCGTCGTAATCGTCCTTTTTGGTCACTGTCACGGTGCGGCTGTCAAGCGTCAGTTCAAGCCGCCGATTATAGGTGTAAAATCCGTAGTCGAGCGCGTCGTGAATAGGGTTCCCATCGATCGCGATAAGGCTCTCCCCCGCTTTGATACCTGCTTTTGCGGCGGGCGAACGCGGAGTTACCGATTGAATTTTTACTGCCACTTCGCTTTCCTCCTAAAATAAACAGCAGCACCCAAAACGGGTACTGCTGTCGGCTTTTTGGTGTTTTGGTGCAATTACGCTTCGCTGTGAGCGATAACTTCCTTGCCCTTGTAATAACCACAGCTGCTGCAAACCTGATGAGGAAGCTTCAGCTCGCCGCAGTTCGTGCAGCGTGAAAATGCAGGTGCAGATAACTTCCATACCTGTGAACGTCTTTTATCACGTCTAGCCTTAGATACTTTTCTCTTCGGAACTGCCATTACTCGCACCTCCCTTAAAATAGCGATATTTATGATTCAGCCGCGAAAAACACAGCCGAAATTAGCACGATTATCAGTATATCATAAATATCGGAATTTGTCAATAGCAATCAGAGATATTTTTTTACAGATTCGGGAAGATCTGCTGCGTCAGCGGAAATTGTGAACACAACGTTTACATTTTCGGAGATAGCCGCAATTCTGTCGAACATATCAGCGATCTTGTCCAGATCTCTTCCTGCGATTCTTAAAATACCGTCAACAAAAAGGTCGGTGGTGTCATAGTTTGAAGCGAGAAGACCTGCAACAAATCCATACATATCGTCATAGTTGCCGATTTTGTAATCTTCGATATTGATTAAGCGGATCTTGTGGTAGATATCAATGTTAAGCGACGAGCCGTACTGAATCGCAACAACGTTACCCTTGCTTTCCTTTTCTGCGGTGTGGATTGCTTCGATTAAGTGCTTAGTCTTGCCCGAGCCCTTTTTTCCTGCAATTAATTTTACCATGGTATAATCCTCCGTGTATGTTTATTTAAAGAGCATTCCGAATTTCTCCGGAAACGGCTCAATCAACCTAATTTTGCTTCAAGCGCAGCCTTTGCAGCCTCATAACCGGGCTTTCCGAGAAGCGCGAACATATTTTTCTTATAGCTTTCAACGCCGGGCTGATCGAACGGATTTACGCCGAGCATATAGCCCGAGATAGCGCAAGCCTTTTCAAAGAAATAAATCATGTAGCCAAGCTCGGTTTCGTTAAGCTCGGGAACTTCAAGTACGAGGTTGGGAGTACCGCCCTCGGTGTGAGCGAGAATCGTTCCCTCGTAAGCCTTCTGGTTTACAACGGACATATTCTGGTTTGAAAGGAAGTTCAGACCGTCGCCGTTTGTCGGATCGTCCTTGAGGAAGAAGTCCTTCTGCGCCTTTGAGAAATGAACGACTGTTTCAAACAGAAGCTTTGTGCCGTCCTGAATGAACTGACCGAGAGAATGCAGATCGGTCGAGAAAGTAGCGCTTGTCGGGAAAAGTCCTTTTCCGTCCTTGCCCTCGCTCTCGCCGTAAAGCTGCTTGAACCATTCAGCCATCATTGCGAAAGAAGGCTCGTAGGAAACGAGCATTTCAACGCTTCTGCCCTTGCGGTAGAGAATGTTGCGGATTGCAGCGTACTTATAGCATTCATTCTGCATTATATCGGGGTTTGTGAAATCATCGGAAGCCTTTGCCGCACCCGCCATGAGCGCGTCAATATCGCAGCCCGCAACAGCGATCGGGAGCAGACCTACCGCCGTAAGAACGGAGAATCGTCCGCCAACGTCGTCAGGAATAACAAACGTTTCGTAGCCTTTTTCGTTTGAAAGCTCCTTGAGCGTTCCTCTTGCCTTGTCGGTAGTGGCGAAAATACGTTCCTTTGCACCCTCAGCGCCGTAGCGTTCTTCAAGCAGCTCGCGGAATACGCGGAATGCAAGCGCGGGTTCGGTAGTCGTACCGGACTTTGAGATAACGTTTACGGAAAAATCACGCCCGTCAACAAGCGAAATGACCTCGTTAAGGTATGTAGGGCTTATAGTGTTGCCGATAAAATAAATATCGGGGGTGTTCTTTTTGAGTGAATTGTAAAGGTTGGATTTAAGCGCTTCGATAGCCGCTCTTGCGCCGAGATATGAGCCGCCGATACCGATAACGATAAGAACCTCGCTGTTCTTCTGAATACGCTGCGCAGCTGCCTTTATGCGCGCAAATTCTTCCTTGTCATAATTCTTGGGAAGATCTACCCAGCCGAGGAAGTCGCTGCCGAGTCCGTCGCGTGCGGCAAGCGCGTTGTGAGCCGCCGTAACCGAGTTCTGAATACCCTTGTATTCATGCTCCGCAATATACGTCTTTAAATACTTGTCGTTTACTTTCAATGCCATTTCAATCAATCTCCTTAATATACAGTTTTCTTTCGTAATACACTGTCTATATGTTTACATTATACCTTAAAACTCGAATTTTTGCAAGGCATTTTCCAAATCAACAGCATATTTGTAGAAAACAGATAATTCGCAATGCAATTTTTGTGAAATTCACACAAATTAAGTGTTTTTAACATTTTCACGAACGTTCGCCGTTATCGCAAGCGAAAGCTGCGAAAAATCATTGTACAAATCAATCTCTTCTTTTGAACCGTCGGGATTGTCAATAAGCACGACGGGGCGCAGGACGTTGTGATTGTTGCTTATTACGGTAGCGTATCTGCCGTCGTTCAGGATAACGCGGCCTCCCACGGGATACGGCGCAAACGCCGCCAGAAACGCACAGATAACGTCGTAATCAAAGTGAGTATAGCTGCCGCCCATCATAAATTCCTCAGCCTCGGCGACGCTCCACGGCTGGCGGTACGGTCGCTGCGAGGTGAGCGCGTCGTAGACGTCCGCGACCGTGATAATGCGTGCGACAAGCGTTATCTGCTGTCCGCGCAGGTGAAGCGGATAGCCGCTCCCGTCGTACTTTTCCTGATGCATAAGCACGCCGTTGAGCACCTCGTTGCTGTACCCGCCCTGCTCTTTCAGCAGAAGATAGCCAAGCGTAGGGTGCTTTTTCACCTGTTCAAACTCATCGTCGGTGAGCTTTCCGGGCTTTCTGATTATCTCTATAGGGAGCATTCGCTTTCCGATATCGTGGAGAAGCGCCGCCAGCGCAAGGTCGCTCATCTGACCGCGCGGCAGATTCATCTGTTTTCCTATCGAAACGGACATCATCGCCACACGCAGACAGTGCTTATATGTGCTGTCGTCATAGCTTTGAAGCTGGTGCATTTTCAGCAGCAGATTATCATCGTTTTCGACGCTTCGTATAAGGTTATCGGCAAGCCCGCGTATCTCCGCGCGATCCTCATCGGATATTTTTGTAAGCGGAGTATCGTCATCGCCGCCGAACACGTCTTTAAGCGCGCTCAGCGACTCGTGAACGTCAATCTCCGCCTTGATCTGTTCGGCAATATTAACCAGGTCGTTGCGTACCCACACGCATTCGACGTTATAGCGTTCCTTTAGGTTAAATATCGTAACGCTGTCGAGCTTTGAGCCGCTGAAAAGAAGAATGTGGTCGGAATTCGGCTCGTAAACGTTTCGGGCGAGCGTCATGCCCGATTCAAGCTCCTCAACCGGTATTTTTACAGCATTTTTTACTTCGGTTCCCTGCACGGTGTACTCCTTTTAGGTTAATGGGAATTTTGGGTCAGATCGCGGCAAGCCCGCGGTCGATATCCGCAATAATGTCCTCGATAGCTTCAAGCCCCACCGAGAAGCGGATAAGCCCGCCGTCTATTCCCGCCGCGGCAAGCTGCTCGTCGGTGAGCTGACGGTGAGTTTCCGAAGCGGGGTGAAGCACGCAGGTGCGTATATCCGCGACGTGGACTTCGTTTGAGGCAAGCTTCAGGCTGTCCATAAATTTAACGGCGTTATCACGGCCGCCCTTTATTGAAACCGAAATTACCCCGCTTGCGCCGTCGGGGAGATATTTCTTCGCAGTTTCGTAATATTTATCGCCCTCAAGTCCCGGATATGAAACAAAAGCGACCTTGTCCGAAGCGGCAAAGCGCTTCGCCGCCGCAAGGGCGTTTTTGCAGTACTGCGGCATTCTTACCGCAAGCGTTTCAATCCCGAGATTGAGCAGGAACGAGCTGTTCGCCGCAGGATAGCAGCCGAAATCGCGCATAAGCTGCATTCTCGCCTTCAGAAGATAAGGCGCAGCAGGGTAATCGCGGGTATAAACAACGCCGTGATAACTCTCGTCAGGCTCGGTAAGACACGGAAATTTTCCCTTTGTCCAGTCGAATTTTCCGCTGTCAACGATAACGCCGCCGACCTGAACCGCATGACCGTCCATGTACTTGCTTGTGGAGTGAACCACGATATCAGCGCCCCACTCGAACGGGCGGCAGAGTATGGGCGTTGCAAAGGTGTTGTCAACAATAAGCGGAACGCCGTTCGCGTGCGCAGCTTTTGCCCACTTTTCAATATCGAGAACAGTAAGCGCGGGATTTGCGATAGTTTCTCCGAAAAACAGCTTCGTATTGGGCTTCGCCGCCGCGGCGAGCGTTTCATAATCCGCGTCGGGACTTACAAAAATGCACTCGATCCCCATTCTTTTGAGCGTTACGGCGAAGAGATTTATCGTCCCGCCGTATATCGAGGCCGAAGCGACAAGACTGTCGCCCGCCTCGCAGATATTCAGCACGGAAAGGAGCGAAGCCGCCTGTCCGCTTGAAGTGCACATAGCCGCCGCGCCGCCCTCAAGGTCGGCGATTTTCTTTTCAACGGCGTCGGTCGTGGGATTCGCAAAGCGCGAATAGATAAGACCCGCGGTCGGGTCGTCGAAAACGTGCGCGACCGCTTCGGTAGATTCATAAACGTATGTCGTGCTCTGATAGATAGGCATTACGCGCGGCTCGCCGTTTTTGGGCGTATAGCCGGAATGAAGGCATTTTGTTTCGTTTTTCATGATATTCCGTCCCTTTCTCCGAAAGATATATTACTTCTGCGTGCAATTACAGCTATTATAACATATCGGGAGAAAAATGTCACCATTTTTTTGAAAAAACTCTGCGGAATATCAGTTTTTTACGAAAAATGCAGATAATGATTATGCAAAATGCTGATTGCTAAATCAGCCTAAAAAATGTATAATAAAGTATTATACTGATATAGGAGCAGCAGCCATGTTACTGATAAAAGCAATAGTTCGTCCCGAAAAATCCGCCGCAATAATAAACGCGCTCGGAGAGTCGGGCTATCACGCCGTCACAAAGTTCGATGTAAGCACATACAGCCCCGAAAGCGGCGAGATCCGACAGGATATGCTCTATGTCGCGTGCGAGGACACCGACAAGGTAGCGGTAATAAACGTGATAATGACGCTCGGAAAAACCAACGGCGGCGAGCGCGACGACGGAAGAATTTTCGTTTCCGAAATCGAAGAAGCCTATACCATCAGCACCGGCGAACGCGGGCTTTAAAAGGAAGGCGGTAAAAATGAAGGAAGTTTTGGCGTTTATCCGCGTAAATAAGGTCGAAGAAACGAAAAAGGCTCTCGAGCTGAACGGTTTTTTCTCATACAGCTGGAGAATATGTCTCGGGCGCGGAAAGGAGCTGCTCTCCTCCGCGGGACAAAGCCTGTTTCTCGCGGCGGAGGGAGTGGATCTCAACCCGCAGGGTTTTCCCTCGGAGCACTGCCGCCTTATCGCAAAGCGCTTTTTTTCGATAATCGTTCCCGACGACGAGGTTTCGCGCGTTGTAAAAATTCTTATTGAAGCCAACCGCACGGGAAACCCCGGCGACGGAAAGATATTCGTCCGCAGAATGGACGAAACGTACGGCATTCACAGCGGCAAAGCCGAGCCGTAAAAAACGATGGCGTCAAAAAGAGAGGGCACGTCTGCCCTCTCTCTTTTTATTTATAGGCTTATGCTCAGCATCCGCAGCCGTTGTTGCAGCCGCAACCGTTGTTGTTGCCGCAGCCGCAGTCGTTGTTACCGCAGCAAGTGAATAAGAGAATAAGGATAATGATCCAGATACAGCTATTGTTTCCGCACATATTATGTTTTCCTCCTGATTAAATATTGATGAAACGTTTCATAATACAATATATGTCAGTTGTGCAGAAGTGTTACAAAAAAGGGAGATATTCTTATGATCGAGTTCAAGGGATTTACGGAAAAAGCGAACAGCGCGCTTAATAAAGCGGTCGAGGCGGCAATGAGCATGGGTCACACATATATCGGGAGCGAGCATATCCTCTACGGGCTGCTTGCGGAAGAAAGCGGGGTCGCCTACCTCGTTTTAAGCCGCCACGGCATATCGGGCGCGGATGTTCTCGGTAAAATGGAGCTGCTTATCGGGCGCGGGATACGCACAAGGCTCACGGTCAGCGACTTTACGCCGCGCAGCAAGCGCATACTTGAGGCGGCTCTTGCAAAGGCGCGCGCAGCCAAGCAAAGCTATGTCGGAACGGAGCACCTGCTTTCGGCGATCCTCGGCGACGAGGGCTGTTACGGGACTCTTTTTTTAAAGGAACTCGGTGTAAACACCGAGCGGCTTTGCCGTGAGTGCGGCGGCGAACAGTCTGGACGGACAGCGGACGCTCCTGCGGCGGCAAAGCCGCTTAAAACAGGGACAGCGCTCGAAAAATACGGGAAAAATCTGACTTCTTTGGCGGCTCAGGGAAAAATCGACCCCGTCCTCTGCCGCGACAGCGAAATATCTGAGGCGGTACAGGTGCTTCTCCGCAGGCGAAAGAACAACCCCTGCTTTATCGGCGAAAGCGGCGTCGGGAAAACCGCGATAGCCGAGGGAGTAGCCCTGAGGATAGCGGAAAGAAGCGTTCCCGAAGAGCTGCTTGAAAAGCAGATATACAGTCTGGACCTTACCGCAATGCTAGCGGGGGCAAAATACCGCGGAGATTTTGAGGAGCGCGTAAGAAGCGTTATCGAGGAAGTAAAAAATCTCGGGAACATCGTCCTGTTCATCGACGAAATACACAGCATCGTCGGCGCGGGAGCGGCTGAGGGGGCAATAGATGCGGCGAACATTCTTAAGCCCGTTCTGGCGCGCGGCGAAATTCAGGTCATCGGTGCCACGACAGTGGAGGAATACCGCAGATATATCGAAAAGGACTGTGCTCTTGAACGCCGCTTTCAGCCCATAACCGTCGAAGAACCCGACGAAGCGGCGGCTTTGCAGATCCTTGACGGACTTAAAAGCAGGTACGAAGCGTATCACAACGTAAAAATAAGCGACGAAGCGCTTAAATCGGCGGTGCGCCTTTCAGTCAGATATATCGAGGGGCGAAAGCTCCCCGATAAGGCTATCGACCTTATGGATGAAGCCTGCGCGCTTGTAAAAATAAGGGAATTTTCACAGCCGCCCGAGTACACACGGATCCGCGAACGGCTGAAAGAGCTTTCCTCCGAAAAAGAAGCGGCGGTGCTTGCGCAGGAATTTGAGCGGGCGGCGCAGCTTCGACGCGAGGAAAAGGAGCTTGAGCTTCAGCACGAGATATTGAAGCAGAACGTCGGAAACGGGACGGATTTCCGCACGGTCACGCCGTCGGATATCGCAGAGATAGCAAGCGCTCACAGCAAGATACCGCTTTCGCACATTTCCGCAGACGAAGCGCACACGCTGCTTCATCTCGAAGAACGCCTCAGCGGCAGGATAACCGGTCAGGAGCACGCCGTAAAAGCCGCTGCGGCGGCGATACGGCGCGGCAGGTCGGGCATTGCGCGAAAGAACCGCCCTCTCGGCAGCTTTCTTTTCGCGGGACCTACGGGCGTGGGTAAAACCGAGCTTTCAAAGGCGCTCTCCGAAACCGTTTTTGGCGACGAGAACGCAATGGTGCGCTTCGATATGTCGGAATATATGGAAAAGCACAGCGTTTCGGGGCTTATCGGAGCGCCCGCGGGATACGTCGGCTACGAGGACGGCGGACGGCTTGTCGAAGCGGTGAGAAGAAGACCGTACTGCGTTGTGTTGTTCGACGAGATCGAAAAAGCGCACCCCGATGTGCTTAACCTGCTGCTTCAGGTGCTGGACGACGGGACGCTTACCGCCGCCGACGGCAGAAAGGTCAGTCTTAAAAACTGCATTATAATAATGACGACGAATATCGGTGCGCGCAGTATGCTTTCGGGCGGCGCACCGCTCGGATTTATCGGCGGTGAAAACGGCGGCGAAGCGAATGTCCGAAAAGAGCTTTCGGACAATTTCCGCCCCGAATTTCTCAATCGCATTGACGAGATCATTGTTTTCAGACCGCTCGGTCGCGCCGAAATCGAACAGATATGCCGAGGAATGCTAAGCGAACTGAAACAACGGGTAAGCGAAGCGGGATATGAACTGACCGTTACCGAGGAAGCCGTGCGCAGACTCGCGGAGCTGGGCTACAGCGAAAAATACGGCGCTCGCAATCTCTACCGCACAATTGTCCGAAAGGTCGAAAACCCCGTTTCCGAAAAAATACTCGGCGACCCATCGCAGCGTGAAATTATTTTCGGCGAAATCGAAATTACGCCTTGAAAACGCCGCCGTTTTATGGTACTATTTATATATAACATTGCCGTAAAACGGCGCAAAGGAGCGGAATATGGGAAAAAGAGTTGGAATTATAGACGAGGTTCGCGGAATTGCGGTCATATCAATGATTGTTTATCACCTTTATTTTGACCTCGTTTATTTTTACGGACAGGATTTCGGGAAAATTGTCGATACGATTTTCGAGTGGTGGCAGCCGCTTATCGCGGGAACGTTTATTTTCATCTCGGGAGCTTCCTCTCTTTTTTCGCGGAATAATTTTAAGCGCGGCGCGCTCTGCTTCTTTGTCGGAATGGCGTTCACGTTCGCGACTGCGTTTATCACGCCGAATGCGCCGATCTATTTCGGAGTTCTGCATTTTCTCGGAATCGCAATGATGATATACGGCTTTATCGGGCGCGCAGCGGAGCATATTCCCGCCGTTCTCGGAATAATCCTTTTTGCAGTTATCTTCGCGTTCACATGGGACGTTCCTAACGGCTATGCCGGATTTTTCGGGCTTTTCAGGCTCTATCTCCCCGCAAATCTCTACTCCGCAAAGCTGCTTTTCCCGCTCGGATTTCCCGCCGCCGATTTCGCAAGTCTGGACTATTTCCCGCTTATCCCTTATCTTTTCCTGTTTTTCGCAGGAGCCTCCGCGGGGCAGCTTTTTAAATCGGGCAGAGCCGCAAAGGGATTTTACATGACCCGCTTTAACGGGCTTGCGTGGACGGGCAGGCACGCGCTCGTCATTTATATTCTGCACCAGCCTGTGCTTATTGCAATTCTTGAGCTTGTGTTCAAGCTGCTCGGGAAACGCACGATGTTTTTATAATATCGGCTGCACATACAGACAAAATCAAAAACCGCGAACCCGTGCGGAAAATTACCTTAAGCATTATGAAGAGGAAATTTGAAACGGCTTAGGGCACGGAAAAATGTTTTATTTTAACGGCGAGGAGTTGTGCGGCAAAATTAAGGGAGCGCTGACCGGAGCCGATGTGCGAACAGCGCAGTCGGATTCTGCAAATTGAGCACAGGCAGGCTGATCGAAAGACCGAAAATATTCAAAAAAACGCGATTCGGATTGACATTTTTATGCGATGTGCTATTATGTAATTGAAGCCAATGATCGTTTCCTCCTTGGGATACTTTTTCCCTATGGATCGAAACAGTTCATTGGCTTTTCTTTTTATCTGGGTTTATTCAAAGGTACACTGTGATAATTTTATACTCAGCACCAATTAAAAAACTATACAAAAAATCGAGTATAATCTTGCATATAGGGGTTACGCGAAGTTTTTTGTCTATAGTTTTATTGGTGATTAGTATTATATCACCGGCGACCGTAAAGCGGGATAGCTATATTTTTTGCTAAAATAAAAACAATCCGACAGTAGCTGCTGTCGGATCAATTTCATATTAAGGCTGATTTTTATAGTCGCTCCGGTCGACCAACTTTCAAAAGCGCCTAAAGTAAAAACGATAGGCATGAGCTACAGAGTTTCGGATACGCCCCGTTCTTACGAACGTGCCCCTAAAGTGTCAGCCGCACTAACGAAAGCTAACGGATAACCCTCATCACTTACATTATATCCGATAAATCCGAATTTGTCAATACATTAATCGATATCAAGCTTTCCGTGCTTTTCCAGTATTTCAAACGACTTTTGCACCAAGGTATCAGTGCAGAACTGATTAAGGCTCATTCCCGAAAGCTCCGCCGCCTGCTGAATAACCTCTCGGTCAAAACAGCCTCTTTCATTCCCTCTGAAACGGATCGTTATCGTTCTGTAATTCGCCTTGTTATATTTATTGGTCTGTATTCTCTGATAATTGCTGTATTTTCCGTACAGATAATCGGGCACAGGCTTTTTTTCGTCCGCCATTTTCAAAATCTCCTTAACGCTAATACTGTATGCAATAATTATAACACATTAAAGCAAATTTTGCAAGCGAAATGCAAAATTTATTAAAATTTTATTTTTTTAAAAAAAACACTTGACAAACACTGCTTTTCAATGTATACTTTAAAGCGAAATCTATAATGTATGCAATATGGTAGGAGCAAAATGTGCTTTTAATCAAAAGGGAGGACGGCGGTATGCTTGAACTGGTGTTTTCATTCGGAAATAATTCGTGTGGTTACGGCGAAAGACTGAAATCGGCATTTAAAAATTGCTGTCAAATCTCCTTTGAGGAAACCGAAGGCACAATAAAAATCGCACTTGACAGCAAAACCGATAACTGGCTGCATATTTGGCCGGCGGTGTGGGGCTTGGTAGAACAGGAATGGTTTGCTTCGGCAATCAGCCGTTGGGAGCTTGTGGTTTTGGAACAGGATTTGTCTTTCAAGGAAGATTTGCTTGGTTATTGCTATGAAAATAAAAAAGGCTTCTGCTTGGAGAAAAGCTGCCGACAGACGTCGACTGATGAGGGGAAATTTTAAAAAAGAAAGGCGGGTACATTTAAAATGAAAATTAAAGAAAAATACAGGCTATTCAACCACGCTCGCAGAGAATATTCAGAAGGTTTCTCGCGGAATTACGAGTTCGCGCAAATGTCGTACAAAAAACTAATCAACCTTCTGCAAGCTAACAGGCACACAAATTATTGCGAGTATTGGTATTGCTGTCACGGTTTATATCACAATTGCTGGCAAGACCCTTTCTGCGAGGGTATATGGAATTTTTCGCAGGCAGATATTGATATATTGCTGACAGGCGTATTGAAAACAGCTCGAAAATATCTTAAAAACAAATATCGCACCCTTTGTTGTAAAGACTCTGACGGTACTCATGTTATACTGATAACACGGGATGTTCATCGTTGCGACTACATTATAACATTCACAAATAGTTAACGATATTATCCGAAAAGGGGCTGTTTAAAATGAATATCAATGAAAAATCCTTGCAGGAACAGGCAAACGACCTTGTTTTCGCTGAAAGCGAGGTTACGCCCGAGCTTAAAGCGGCTTGCGAAGCTCAGGACGTAAAGCTTAACATAGTTTCCGACAGGCAGTATGAAAAAACGGTTGCTATGAGCTTCGGGGAATGGCTAATAAAAAACTATCCTCCAAAAAATAACGGGTAACAGCGTATTACGCTTTTACTGCATATCTACGCCCTGCAACGATTGGAGCTGCAGCACACGAGATATGCGAAAGCCGACAACGTGTTTCGCATTCTGTGAAACAAAGCGTTGTCGGCTTTACAAATTTAAATCGCCAATATTTTGATATAAAGTACTGCAATGGGTTTGATTCCCTATATCGATATGCTTTAAAGTCAAGATACCGATTTTTGCACCGGAAGGTGCGGCAAAACCATAAATATTTGTATCGGAAAAGTTGTTTTGCGCATAAAAAGTTAAAAATGACCGTAATTTTGACCGTAAAACGGGACAACTATATCTTTTGCTAAAATAAGAAAACCGCTCAACCATATTGGTTAAGCGGTTTTTATTGGTTGCGGAGGCAAGACTCGAACTTACGACCTTCGGGTTATGAGCCCGACGAGCTACCACCTGCTCCACTCCGCGATATAAGCACCTTTTCTCAAGGTGCTTAATTATTATAGCACGTTATCCTTTCGTTGTCAATACCTTTTCTTAAAATATTTTTATTTCATTGAAAAAGCAAGGCAAAATTCGGCATTTTCGCGCTTAAACGTAATACTGCGCCTGCGCGTGGAACATTTCCGCATAAATTCCGTCAGGCTTGTGAACAAGCTCGTCGTGCGTGCCGTACTCAGCTATAGTTCCGCCCGAGAATACCGCGATTTTGTCGCAGAATTTGCAGCTCGAAAGCCTGTGCGAAATATATACCGCCGTTTTTCCGCCGACAATATCGTTGAACTGACGGTAAATTTCATATTCCGCAATCGGGTCGAGCGCCGCCGTAGGCTCGTCGAGAATAACGACCGGAGCGTCCTTGTACAGCGCGCGTGCAAGCGCCAGCTTCTGCTGCTCGCCGCCCGAAAGCTCGACGCCGTTTTTGTCAAACGCGCGGAACATTGTCGTATCCTCGCCCTTGGGCAGGCTTTCAACCTTCTTTTTAAGTCCCACCTGCTCAAGCAGCTTTCCTACCCGTCCGCTTTCGTCCTCTTTTCCGAGCAGAATGTTATCCTTTACGGAAAACGCCAACAGGCGGAAGTCCTGAAAAACAACGGAAAACAGCTTCATGTACTCGTCGTAGTCATATTCCTTTATGTTTACGCCGTCGAAAAGAATTTCACCGTCGTCAACATCGTAAAGACGGCAAAGAAGCTTTATAAACGTGGTTTTTCCCGCGCCGTTAAGCCCTACTACCGACAGCTTATCGCCCGTTTTGAGCTTTATTGAAACGTGGCTGAGTATCTGCACCGCCGTGTTCGGATAGGTGAAGCTTACGTCGCGGAACTCGATCGTATGCTCGCCGGCAAGCCGTTCGATCTTTTTATCGCCCTTTTCAAGATACGGGGGATAATTCATAAATTTAACGATTTCGTAGCCGTAGTTAGTGTACTTCACAATATCCTGAAGTCCGAAAATAATTCCGCTTACGGCTCCGTAAAGAACTCCCGAAGCGCTTGTGAGCTGGGAGAAAACGCCTATTGTTATGCGTCCGAGAATCGCGAGCGCGCCGAGGTAAAAATATGTTCCGAAGTCGCGAAGAGCGCTTGAAGCAACGTCGAGAATGCTGAGGGGATAGGTTTTCCAAGTGTTGTCCTCAAAGCCCTTCATTAAGCGCTTTATCTGCTGCGTTGCCTTTTCGACCAGCATTCCCGAAGCGCTGTAAAGTCGTATGTCCTTACCGAACCTAAAGTCCTCAAGCTCAAAAACGACGTAACCGAAAACGCGGTTGATGACCGAGAGACTTGAAAACCACTCGATCTCTACTTTATTTTTCTTTTTGTTCAAGGCTGCGCTTACCGCGAGCATCGAGCCTATGATCAGAAGCAGCCACGGCGCGGATATTACAAGCAGCGTAATAACTCCGAGCAGGGTTATAACTTTCGAGATAAGCCCGAAAAATGTTGTGGCGATCCGATATGTCCCGCCCGACCAGATAAGACCGTCGCGGGCTTTATTTATCTGGTCGAGAGCCTCTTTGTTTTCAGTCAGCGCGAAGTCTATTTCCATGCATCGCTTTGCAATCTCCTCGTTTATCGAGTTCGTGAACTTATCATCATATTTTTCAAGGTGACAGCCGAGAACCGAGCTTGCGAGGCGCAGCAAAATGTCCAGAACGACCATTATCGCCGCGTTCGTAAAGATAAACGCGAGGTCTTTTTCGGGCGCCATCATCGCGTCGATTATTGTCGGCAGGAAGAAAAGCTCCGCGAACGGGATCGCCGCCGTAACGATAACGTGTGTCACCGAGAGGATAAAGAAAGCCTTGTCGGTTTTCCAAGCCGCAGGGAAGAAATATTTCAGCGTAGGAAGAACATATGTCTGCTTTTTTTCGATTTTTGCGGGATTTGTCTTACGCATTTACTTCAGCCCCCTCTCCGTTTTCAACGTAGTACTGAGCCTGAACGCGGAACATTTCCGCGTATGCGCCGTTTTTCGCGAGAAGCTCCTCGTGCGTTCCGTATTCGACCATTTCGCCGTCCTTGAACATTGCGATAATGTCGCAGAAGCGGGTCGAGGAAAGACGGTGCGATATGTATACTGCGGTTTTTTCGCCTATCATATCGTTGAAATTCTGATAAAGCTGATATTCGGCGATTGCGTCGAGCGCCGCCGTAGGCTCGTCGAGAACCACTATCGGCGCGTTCTTGTAAAGCGCTCTCGCAAGTGCGAGTTTCTGTTTTTCACCGCCCGAAAGGTCTATCCCGTCGTCGTAAAGGACCTTCAGCAGCTCGGTTTTCGAGCCGTTCGGAAGCTTGTCCAGCTTATCGCCCAAGCCCGCAGCGCGAAGCATTTTTTCGGCGCGCTCGGCGTCGGTATTTTCCGGCTCTTTCATTGAAACGTTCTCATCCATAGGAAAAGCGAGAATTTCGGTTTCCTGAAAAGCGGGCGCGAAAAGCTCATAGTATTTCACGCGGTCAAATTCGCGTATATCCGTGCCGTTGAGCGTTATAACGCCCTCCGTTACGTCGTAAAGCCGCAGAAGCAGCTTTATAAACGTAGTTTTTCCCGCGCCGTTAAGCCCTACTACCGCAAGCCGCTGCCCTGCCTCAAGCGTCAGATTCAGGTTTTTCAGCGCATAGTTTTCCTGCGAGGGATAGCGGAACGAAACATTTTTAAATTCAAATACATAGCGGTCTGTTTCGGGTATCGGCTTCGGATTTTCAGCGTTTTTCGTCACCCGAGCGTCCATGAAATCGCGGAAATCGTCCGTCTGGGTGCTGCGTTCGCGGATACCCGAAACGCTCTGTAAAAAGTTCTGCGCGGAGTTCGCGAACTGGAACGCGCTGGCGATATAGAGCGTGCAGTCGCCGATAGAAATGTTTCCGTTAAGAAAATCCACAATTATCCAGCCGTAGATAGCCGCCGAACGTATCAGAGAAATTCCGTGTCCGAATATCGAATTGCGTATCCAGTAGTTGCGCGAAGCTTTCCAGTGCGCAAGCTCGATTTCGTTCACTTCGTGGTGCTTCTGCGCAAGAAAATTCTTCATGCTGTAAAGGCGGATATCCTTTGCGAATGAAAAATCGCCCGTAATGCTCGAAACATAGTCGAGCTTTCTCCAGTGTCCCGCCATAGCGTCCCACATCACCTTTTTGTCGAGCTTTCTAATGTGGTCGAAGTAGAGGAACTGCACCGCCGAAAGTGCAACAAGAATAAGCACAAGCCAGATATTGAGCGTTGAGATTATCGCCAGCGCCGCAATCAGCGAAATTATCATCGCGGCAGCAAGCCCCATCTGCTGCATAAGTCCCTGAACGCCTATCCAGTCTCCGCTTGTCGCACGCTTTGCGCGGTGGTGACGGTCGAGCATTTCGGGGTTTTCAAGCTGTTCATAGTCCATCGACAGAACTTTTTTTATGCGTTCTCTGCAAAGCATGAGCCGCACATAGATGAAGTCCAGATTCAGCTTGTTGGTCAGCCATGTATTCGCCCACATGGCAAAAAATGTGATTACTGTGGTTATCGCCACCAGAATGAGCAGCGGGATAATGTCGCCTTGTCCGTCGGCAGTCTGACGTTCGATCATGTCGACGACCAGCTTTCCGATAAAGCTCCAGATATATCCCATTGACGCGCTCGTAAATCCGCAGGCGATCAGTCTTGCGACGCTCCCGCGGCTGTATTCCGCCATTTTCCCAAGCAAATAGCGGCAGTTGCTGATAACGCCGTATTCATGTGCGACGTAGCTGTTCTGTTTTTCGATAGGGTCAAAATCGGTCAGCTTTTGTTTCTTTTTTGTTTTTGTTTTTTTCAATTTCTTCTCCTTTTTTTGCTGCCCGCAACGTACAGGCAGAAAACCATGCGAACCGAAAGGTAAAATCAATTATATACCATTTACCATAATTTGTCAATAAAAAAACGCCTGTTTTTATTTAAAACAGACATTTTCTTATTTTAATATTTATTGGCGTCAATACGCTACAATGTCGCCCTCGGAAACGCCCGTCCGTATCACTGCCGTTCCTCCGTAAACGCCGTCAAGCTCCACGGGAACGCGCACGCGCTCGCCATTGTCTATAAGCGAGCAGTAATCCGAACCGGAAAAGCTCTTTACGGCATATTCGGGAAGTGTGAGAACGTTGTATTTCTCCGCAGTCGCAACGATTATCGTCGCCCAGCCTGCCGAAAGCAGGTTATCCACGTCGCTGAGCGCGCGGTCAAGCTCGCCATCGTCAAAAGCGATAACTACCTGCGAGTTAAGGCTGCCGCGTGCTCCGCCCGAACCGGTCGGGGTCATAACAACGTGCGCGGCGTACTCTCCGGTGCTCCCGAACTTGACCGAAACAGGCATTCCCGTGCGGAAATAGTCCTTGCTTTCGTCTGTGGTGACATATATTTCGCCTTGGCGCGCGACCGTGCAGATTTTTTCGCCCTCGTTCACCGCCTGACCTATTTCAAAGCTTGCCGTCGAGGTAACAATGCAGTCGTAGGGCGCGCGGATAGTGTATTGATCCTTGCGGTACTGCACCAGTTCAAGTTCTTTCTGACAGATCTCATAATCCAGCCGCGCCGATTCGCTTCCCGACGACAGATATTTTGAATAAGCGTCGTCCGCGAGGATCTTCGCCGAGGAATAGTCGTAATCGACCGACGACGAATCGAAAACGGCGATAACGTCGCCCGCTTTCAGCTTATCGCCGCGCTTTGCGCTGAACTCCAGAATATTCGCGGAAAAATCAGTCATAAGCTCGTCCGCGTAGATATAGCCTATCTTTCCCGCAACATTTGCCGTCTGGGTCACATTGCCGCGCGTAACCTCGGCAGTTTGATATTCGGCTGCACCCTCTTCGAGGATGGGTATTTTTATTTCCGCTTCAACAGCCTCGCGACTGCCGCACCCCGAAAGGAGGAACAGCGCCGCAAGTGCCGCAAAAAATTTTTTTCGCATTATTTTACTCTCTTAAGGATTTCCATGCACATTCTTCCGTTGTGATAAGGGCACTTCCACGGGTCAACGACCGCCTTGAAATCTGCGGGAACGCCGTTTTCGTCAAGCTGTGAATACCATTCGCCGCCCGGACGCTTATCAACGATATTGTCGCGGATATATCCCCATATCGTTTCGGAAATTTCGCGATATTCGGGGTCGCCGTACTTCTGATACGCGTTGTAGAAGCCGATAACCGCCTCCGCCTGAACCCACCAGATACGCCATGTGTTTATCTCGGTCTTATCACGCTCATTAAGAAGCGAACCGTTTCTGTACGCCAGCTTTCTGATATTCGCAACGATCCTCTTGTTCATCGCGGAAACCTCTGCGGTAAGCTCGGGGTCGCCGATAACCTCGCACGCTCTGTCGGTCAGCCATGTGGCTTCGATATCGTGACCGTAGGAATGGATATCGCCGATAACGTTAAGCTCGCGGTCGAAGAATACGAGCAGTCTGTCCTCGGGCTTATAGAATATCTTGTCGAGGAATATGCGGAGCTGGAATTTAAGGCGCGCAAGAACCTTTTCGTTTTTGGAAACACGATAAAGCTCGGTGTATGCTTCGAGCAGGTGAAGCGTGGTGTTCATGGTCTTGTCCGCCATAAGTCCGTTTTCGGAAAGCGCGTCGTTTTCGATAAGTCCCCATGTGCGGGACATTGCCTCAAGATATGCAACGTCGTCGGTGCATTTCTCCTCAACCGTTTCAAACATTTCAAGCGCGAGGTCGAGCGCGCCCTTGTCGCCGCTTGCGTCGTAGTAAGATGAAAGCGCGTAGATAAAGAAAGCCTGACAATATGTGTGCTTCATGTCGTCCTTAACGCTTCCGTCCGCGTTCATCATCCAGTAAACGCCGCCGTTTTCGCGGTCAACGCAGTTCTTCACCATAAAATCGTAGCAGTGCTTAGCTTTTTTAAGGCACTCCTCGTCTTTCAGCGCGAGGAAACAGTTTGAATAGAACCAAAGTATGCGCGAATGGAGGATAACGCCCTTTTCGGCGTTCTTGTCAAGCTTCAGGTTATTATCCATAAAGCCGTAGAAGCCGCCGTTTTCCTTATCCTCAAGGCTGTTCCAAAACGGAATTATGTGGTTTTCAAGTTCATTTTTTATTTCTTCGGTAAACATCTTTTTCCCTTTCTTTTGAAACTCTGCCCCGCAGTTATTTTCTGCGGGGCAAATATTATTCTTCGGCGTTTTTGTCAGCACCGCAGCACTTCTTATACTTTTTTCCGCTTCCGCAGGGGCAGGGATCGTTTCTGCCGACCTTTTCGGCTGCGGTCTTGCGGACGGTCGTTTTTGAGCCTGCGTTTTCGGCTTCGGGCTGCATTACGCGCACTCTCTGCGGAGCAGTGGGGCGCTGTGCGTTAAGGCGAACCGTGAGAATCATTCTTACGGTGTCCTCGCGGATAGCCGCGATCATCTCGTCGAACATTGCAAAGCCCTCAAAACGGTATTCGACAACGGGATCTCTCTGACCCATCGAGCGCAGATAGATGCCCTGTTTGAGTTCGTCCATAGCGTCGATATGATCCATCCACTTGGAGTCAACGTTCTTGAGGAGGATAACGCGTTCAAGCTCGCGCATTGTTTCGGAGCCGTATTCAGCCTCCTTAGCGGCGTAGATAGCCATTGCGCGGTCGGTGAGCATTTCGGTTATATCGGATTTTTTCAGCTCGTTAAGCTCGTCCGTTGTATAAACGAGGTCATCGGGAGTTGTAAGAACGCCCGCGTAATGCTCGCGCAGACCCGTGATATTCCAGTTCTCGGCAATATCGCCCTGGCAGTACATATCAATGTTTTCCTGAATGCTCTCGGTAATCATCGACTTTATGCTGTCGCTTATATCGTCGCCGTCGAGAACCTTTGCTCTCTGTGAATAGATAGTCATTCTCTGCTGCGACATAACGTCGTCGAAGTCAAGAACGTTCTTACGAATAGCATAGTTTCTGCCCTCGATCTTGCGCTGAGAGGATTCGATAGTCTTGGTGAGAATAGCGTTCTCGATCGGAACGTCCTCATCGATTTTCAGCGTTTCCATGACCGCCTGAACCTTTTCGCCGCCGAACAGACGCATTAAATCGTCCTCGAGCGATACGAAGAAGCAGCTTTCGCCGGGGTCGCCCTGACGACCCGCGCGTCCTCTTAACTGGTTGTCGATACGTCTGGATTCATGGCGCTCCGTGCCGAGGATATACAGACCGCCCGCTTCGCGGACCTCCTCCGCTTCGGGAGCAATCTGCTTCTTGTACTTATCGTTAAGCTCGGAATAGAGCTTTCTTGCGCTGAGAATAGTTTCGTCGTCGGTCTCCGCAAACCCCGTCGCTTCAAGGATAAGCTCTTCCTCAATACCCTGTCTGCGCATTTCCGCCTTAGCGAGGTACTCGGGGTTGCCGCCGAGCATAATATCGGTACCGCGTCCCGCCATGTTCGTCGCAATAGTTACCGCGCCCTTTTTACCTGCCTGCGCAACGATCTCAGCTTCGCGCTCGTGATTTTTCGCGTTGAGGACTTCGTGCTTTATGCCTGTCTTTTTGAGCATTTTTGAAAGCAACTCGGATTTCTCGATCGAGATAGTTCCGACAAGAACGGGCTGACCCTTTGCGTGGCACTCCTCAATCTGACGGATAGCCGCGGTGAACTTGCCGTGCTCGTTCTTATACACCTGATCGTGGTGGTCTATACGGATAACGGGCTTGTTTGTCGGGATCTCGATAACGTCGAGGTTGTAAATTCCTCTAAATTCGGCTTCTTCGGTCATAGCCGTACCGGTCATGCCCGAAAGCTTTGAATAAAGACGGAAGAAGTTCTGGAAAGTGATGGTTGCGAGGGTCTTGCTCTCGTGCTTTACCTTTACGCCTTCCTTTGCTTCGATAGCCTGATGAAGTCCCTCGTTGAAGCGACGACCGAACATAAGGCGTCCGGTAAATTCGTCGACGATTACGATTTCGCCGTCCTTGACTACATATTCAACGTCAAGGTGCATACAGCCGTTCGCCTTTATCGCCTGATTTACATGGTGAAGAAGCGTAAGGTTGTCGGGATCCATAAGGTTTTCGACGCCGAAGTATTTTTCGGCTTTCTTTACGCCGTTCGGAAGCAGCGTCGCGGTTTTCGCCTTTTCGTCGATAAGGTAATCGCCGTCGTAATCGTCCTGTTCTTCCTTGGCGTCAACCTCGACTACCTTGATAGCCTTTAAGGTCTTGGCGAACTTGTCCGCTCTTTCATAAAGGTCGGTCGGCTTATCGCCGCGTCCCGAAATAATAAGCGGAGTTCTCGCCTCATCTATTAAAATGGAGTCAACTTCATCGACGATCGCGAAATTCATTTCGCGCTGAACCTTTTCCGCCTTGCGGATACACATATTGTCGCGCAGATAGTCAAAGCCGTATTCATTATTCGTACCGTAGGTAATATCGCATGAATAAGCCTTTCGGCGCTGGTCGTTCGATTTATCGTGCACGATAAGTCCGACAGTAAGCCCGAGGAAGCGGTGAACGCGCCCGATAAGCTCGCTGTCGCGCTTTGCGAGGTAGTCGTTTACCGTTACAACGTGAACGCCCTTTCCGGTAAGTGCGTTAAGATATGAGGGAAGCGCCGCAACGTAGGTCTTACCTTCACCCGTTTTCATTTCCGCGATACGTCCCTGATGAAGAACGATACCGCCGATTATCTGAACCGGATAGGGCTTTATACCGATAACGCGCCACATTGCCTCGCGGCATACCGCGAATGCGTCCGGCAGAATATCGTCAAGGGTTTCCCCGCCCGCAAGACGCTCTTTCAGCACGTTCGTCTGATTCTGAAGCTCCTTGTCGGTCATAGCCTGATACATCGGCTCAAGATTAAGCACAGCCTGCTTCGTGCCCTCTATTCTCTTTACTTCCTTTTCGGAATAGCTGCCGAACAGCTTGCTGAAAAGTCCCATGTTCTGTTAATCCTTTCCTTTTCGGGGTCTCCCGTCTTTTTTGCTGAAATTTTGCCGTTTTATCCTGCGGCAAAAGTTATACACTTATTTATTATACTATAATCCATTTCATTTGTCAATCGCTTTTTAAAGGAAATACGGGATTTTACTGCGCGGCGGCGCACACGCTTTCGGCAGCCTTGAAAAGCTGGTTGAGATTTGCCGCGCCGATAACGCGGATTCCCTCGCAGTCCGCCTTACTGAGCGAGCCGAGCGCGCTTTTGGGAACAATGCACGCCTTAAATCCCATTCGGCGGCATTCGCGTATGCGCTCACCTGCGTGAACCGCGCCGCGAAGCTCTCCGCCAAGCCCGATTTCCCCGAAAACCGCAAGCCCGTCGGGAAGAATACGGTCGCAAAGTCCCGAATAAAGCGCGAGAGCTACCGCTGCGTCTGCGGCAGGCTCGTCCAGCCGCAGCCCGCCCGTAACATTTATATACACGTCAAACTGCCCGAAAAGAAAGCCTGTCCGTTTTTCAAGAACCGCGAGAATAAGGCAGAGCCTGCTGTAATCGAAGCCCTCGGCGGCGCGGCGCGGCGTTCCGAAGCCCGTTTTCGTGACGAGCGCCTGAACCTCCGCGAGAAGCGGCCGCGTTCCCTCCATTGTACAGAGAACGCTGTTGCCGCTGACGTTTTCGGGACGCCCCGAAAGCAGCATTTCGGACGGATTCGGAACCTCCTCAAGACCCGTGCCTATCATTCGGAATACGCCTATCTCGTTCGTAGAGCCAAAACGGTTCTTGACTGCGCGCAGAAGCCGATATGAAAGCTGTTTGTCGCCCTCGAAATACAAAACGGTGTCCACAATGTGTTCGAGCACTTTCGGTCCCGCGATTCCGCCGTCCTTGTTGACGTGTCCGACAATAAAAAAGGGTATTCCCGCGGTTTTAGCCGTGCGCAGGAAGAGCGACGTGCATTCCCGCACCTGCGTGACGCTGCCCGGAGCGGACGAAATTTCGGTTATCTGCATGGTCTGTATCGAGTCGATTATCACAACGTCGGGCTTTTCTTCGAGAACCGCCGCGTTGATCGCCTCGCAGTCGTTGTCGGAGAGCAGATACAGGTTTTCGCCCTCAACGCCCAGACGGTCAGCGCGCATTTTTATCTGCTTTTCGCTCTCTTCTCCCGAAACGTACAGAATATTGCAGTTCGGGTCGAGATATTTGCAGATTTGCAGCAAAAGCGTGGATTTTCCTATTCCCGGGTCGCCGCTGAGCAGCACAAGCGACCCCGCCACAAGTCCGCCGCCCAGCACTCTGTCCAGCTCCGCAGAGCCGGTCTTACAGCGTATGTCCTCCTGTCCGGTTATTTCGGAAAGGCTCTTCGGCTTAAGCGTTCTGCCGCTTTTCACTGCCGCGCGCGGCAGCTCGACCTGTTCGGAAACCGTGTTCCACTCCCCGCATTCGGTGCATCTTCCGACCCATTTCGGGTAAATATGTCCGCACTCACTGCATATATAGGAAACTCTCTGCTTCGCCATTTTGTACATTCTCCTTTGTTTCCGACTCCTTCAGAAATTCCGTCAGCCCTTTATAAATCGTAAAGGCTACTTTTTTCTGATATTCGGTATTGCTTAAATTCGCGGCGTCCTCTGCATTTGAGAGAAATCCGCATTCGATAAGAAGCGCAGGCTGCTGCGTGTCCTTAAAAAGATAAAGTCCGTTGTCGATAAGCTTTATATCGCGGTCATTTCCGGGCTGAAGCTCCGAAAAAAGCCCCTGCATAATAGTCGCAAGACGGAAATTACCGTTGTTATTCGTGGTATAGAACATCTGTCCGCCGAAATATTCCGGCTTTACGAACTGATTCTGGTGAACGGAAATGAAAATGCTGTCGGGATAGCTTTTCACAATTTCAAGGCGGTTTTCCATATCCGAAATTTTCTGATTGCGCAGCCCCTCAACGCCGTTATCGTGAATCGAAACGTCGCCGTCGCGAGTATAGACGACCTCGTATCCGCTGAATTTCAGCAGCGTTCCGAGATACTGAACAATACCGAGGTTTATGTCCTTTTCATACGCCCCGTTTATTCCTACGCAGCCTCCGTCCGCCCCGCCGTGACCCGCGTCAAGCACGATTATTTTTCTCGGTACAGCGCCTACGGCAGTTTCGCGGGCATTGCCTGCGCTTCCCGCCGCGCCTGCTACCGCCGCGATTACGCAGCAACAGATAATTGTCAAAAAAAGCGGAACGCGCCGTCTGATTATTCTCAAAGCCTTCATATTATTTACCGACCTTTCATAAATGTTTTGTACATTTTATGAAACAAGCCCGTTTAATATGAATATTTGTCCTTTACTCGCGCCGATTTATTCAGCGGCGTCTTTTTAATTATATCACTTACGGCGGCAGAAAGCAAGCTTTAATAAATAATTTGTGTGGCTACACAGCGCATATTATAAAAAATCCAGCACGGAAAAAGGCAATTCTCGGGATTTCGGGTTTCGATTT
>CAKSFR010000005.1 GCA_934454635.1 uncultured Ruminiclostridium sp. | reverse complement strand
AGATAACGGAGGGAAAAATGGATATTGAGAAGTTTTTCAGAAAAGGCGACCTGATTCCCGCGATCGTTCAGGACGCTCAAAACGGCGAGGTGCTTATGCTTGCCTATATGAATCGCGAAAGTCTGAAAAAAACGCTTGAAACGGGGTATACATGGTTCTGGAGCCGTTCGCGCGGGGAACTCTGGAACAAGGGCGCGACGTCGGGTCATGTGCAGAAAATAACCGAAATGTACGGCGACTGCGACGACGACACGCTGCTTGTAAAGGTTATTCAGACGGGTGCGGCCTGCCACACGGGCAGCAGAACCTGTTTTTTCAACAAAATTAACGGAAAGGATTTTTGACATGGAAAACGTATTACAGGAGCTTTACGATACTGTTGTTGAGCGCAAATCCGAAAAGCAGGAGGGCTCTTACACCTGCTATCTTTTTGAGAAAGGCATTGACAAAATTTTGAAGAAGTGCGGTGAGGAATGCACCGAAATGGTAATTGCCGCGAAGAACAAGGACAACAACGAGCTGAAAAACGAGATAGCGGATCTGCTTTATCACGTTATGGTTATGTGCGTTGAGCGCGGACTCGGTTGGGCGGACGTTGAAGCGGTTCTCGCCGAACGCAGCAACAAAACAGGCAATCTCAAACAGTTCCATCAGGTTGACAAGAACACCTGACGGGGCGTGGAGGGCGGCGCGCAGCGAAAGCTGCGCGCCGCTTGCTTTAAGGTGCGCAGCTTTCGCTGCGTGGGCGCACGCCCTTTCATTTTGCGCGGCAAAATGAAAGGCGGCGGCGAAGCCGCCGTCTGCCGCGTTTGGCGAAGCCGAACGCGGCGCGTGCGCCGTGCGGGGTCAGAACCGTCCTCTGTTTTGCGGCGTTGCACGGCGTGCGAAAAAAGTCAAAGACAACAAAAGCCGCGAACGTATGCGAAATCGCCGAAGTGAGGCAAGAGTTATCTGTGTGATGACATTTAACTGGCACAGAGATTGAAAAATAGCATAAAGTTGCCTGAAATCATAACGTGAACTTGGCAAATTTGATGAAATTTTTCCAAAAACTAAGGAAAATAGTGACAAATGCGCAGATTTGTGATATAATAATTGCGTTATTTTTGAAGCATAATGAAAGGAACGGCAAAACATGAATTTACAGAGCAAATCCGCGCGCAGAGCTGTTGCGGCAACTCTTATCGCTTCGCTGCTGCTCGGCGGATGTCACGAAAACACCGTTGTTGAAAACGGCGACCTTCCGCAGAGCGTTGATATGGTAAATGAGCTCACATCGACAACTCCCGCAGAAACCACCACGGAGGAAACAACTACCACGACCACCACCACTTCCGAAACCACCACGACTACGACAACCACCACGACCGCAACAGAAGAAACAACTTCTGCCGAAGCGCGTCCCGTTGTTGTTGAAACGACCGCAGCCGTGCAGACAACGGCAGGATATACCGCAGCTCCCGTTGCAACGCAAGCGCCGCAGGCTGCACAGGAAACAACGGCAGCTCAGACCTCGAAAACAACCAGCGCTCCGAGAACTATATATATCACTGCGGCGGAACACGTCAGCGGATACCGCGGCGGCACAAGTTACCCCGAAATCAAGCACGACCTTGAGTATATGAGGGATCTCAACACGGACTTCATCGGTTGGTTCACCGTTGAAGATACTCCTATAGACTCGCCGGTTGTTCAGGCAATCGATAATAAATTTTACCTTACTCACGACTTTTACGGCAGGACCGACCCTACAAAGGTAGGCGTAACTTTTGCTGATTATCACGTTCAGCTTGCCGAGGGAGTGCGCCCGCAGAACCTCATCATCTACGGACACAATATTCGCACCGGCGTCGGACTTGCGAAAATGACCAACTATTATCCCAGCCGTTACGGCAGCCTTAATTTCTACTATCAGAACCCGACTATCAAGTTTGAATCCGTTTTCGGAGGTCAAAGCACATATGTAATTTTTGCGGGAATGTTTGTAAACACGCAGGAAAAGCACGGCTCGGTTTTCAACTATTATAAATTCTATGATTTCAGCAAGGAAAATACTTTCTATCAGTACTTTGAAGCTGTAATGGACAGAAGCGTTTTCTATAATCCTGATCTCGACATAAATCAGGACGACACGTTCCTCACTGTTTCAACATGCTATTATCCTCTCGGAATGGGAGTTGATACACGTTTCGTTGTTTTCGCTCGTCAGATTCGCAAGGGCGAAAAGACAATAGACGTAAGCAATGCCTACATAAACCCCAGTCCGCTTTATTTTGATTATTATTATGCTGCAAACGGCGGAAGCTGGGCAGGAAGAAAATGGCCGACAAATCTTATTCAGGGCTATGACAAGTGGCTTGAAAAGCAGAACGGCTGATATCGGAAACTGTTCTGTGCTATTTATCGTTCTTTCCGATATTGATTAGAAATTCGCGTTATATTATTATCCCCGGACGGTATTATACTCAGCACCAATTAAAAACTATAAAAAATCGAGTGTAATCTTTGTATGTATAGGTTATACTAGAATTTTTATCTATGGTTTTATTGGTGCTTAGTATTAAGTCGCCCGGGGATTTTATACTATTTTTCAATCTTCCTATAGACGTTGTCTATATATTGATTATAAATTAGTATTACAGACAATTTTTATTCATCTTTGCTTTCACTCACGAGCGAGAAATAAACGTTTGACGTGATTTTGTATACGATCATGTAAAAAATTCCGAATACCAAAACTGTAATCACAAGAACTGTTGTCATAAGCGGAACATTCATGAAATTGAACAGGGCGAGCAGCTTCCGAACCAGCGGAAACGCGAATGCGAGGTGCATTGCCGCCATAACAAGCGGCATAAAAAATACCGTCAGCATCTGCGAATTTACGCTTTTTCTTATATCCTTTTTGGTCATTCCGACCTTCTGCATTATCGCAAATCTGCTTTCGTCCTCATAGCCCTCGGTTATCTGCTTGTAATAAATTATCAGCACGGCGGCTGTCAGAAATACAACGGAAAGAATTATTCCGAGGAAGAATATCCCGCCGTATGCGCCGTAAAAATCTGCTTAAAAAACTGTTTTATTCAGCATATCATATTTCGGTGTAAATTACAAGCATAAAAAAGCAGTGATATTGTAAAAAATTACATTAATTCATGGGAAACAAGACGGCGTTTTGTAAATTTTGACGCATTGACTTAATGTGAACCTCATGATATAATAAATTCAAATTGAATATTTTTGTGAAAATACGGTTTGAAAAGTTGTAAACTGAGTAAACAAAGAGGGAATACGGTTCGAATCCGTAACAACCGCCATTACTGTATTTGACGAAAGAGGAGCGTTTGTCCATTGGGTAAAACCTGAGAAGGCTGCTCCTTTTGCAGGAGTATGCTGCAAATCATAAGTCAGGATACCTGCCGTATTTTCAAAAGGTTTAACATTGCTTTGGTGAGAAGAGTGCAGCCGATTTATCAAGTCCCGCGGCTTTGAAAAGGATGCGCTTTTTTATTTTGCACTTTTCAGGGCTTTGTTTACCTGCGTCGAATTGACAAATCCGTTGTGCTCTTCCATGGGCGGTATGTATATGTGCCGCTGCCAAAAAGGAAGAGCTTTTTTGTTGGTGGTGAAAAAGATGAGCGAAAAAAACGAAGAATGGGCAAAGAAACTTTTGCGGGAAAAGGGCGAACAGCTCGGCAGACTCCCGAAAAAGGACGATTTCAGCGAGATTGACATGACGCGCATAAAAGCGTATCTCGGACCATGGCCGAGGGCGCTTGAAAAAGCGGGTATTAAGCCGCCGAAAAAGTCCGGCAGCCCGACCAAGCACCCTCATCACAAAGCTGCGGCAAAAAAGTGAAGTAAAACGGAAAGGATTTTTTATGAAGCATTTCAGTATCAGAAAAATGCTCTGCGGACTGATTTCGGGCGCAATCTTGCTCGGAAGCATACCGTTCAGCACGGCGGCTGAAGAAGGATTCAGCATTACGATCTCAATGGAGGGAAACACTCTCGGTCAGGGTATGTACGTCGAGCCTGTTACATACACGCTTGACGAGATAAACAGCCTTATTGCTACCGAGGGCTACGATCCCTGTACCGAGGAAACGCTCACGGCGGGTCTTGTTACGCTTGCGATGTTCATAGACAAGGGCTTGGAATATGAAATAACAGGCTCTTGGGACAGCACTGCCTATGTGGCAAAGGTAAAGGGACTTGACAAGGGCTATCTCGATATTCCTGCGGTAATAACCGAGAACGGCGGTCCTTCCAACGCCGAAAATGACGGAAACGACGACGAATTTCTCGGAGAATTTGACTACGGCTCAATGTCGGGTTGGATGCTCTGCGTTGACAGCCACTTTATCGGAGTAAGCTGCGCGGCATATAATGCTGCTGAAGCTGCGGCGGAGGGTGCAACCTTTGAAAGCGGCTCGGTTATACGCTGGCAGTTCACGCTTTACGGATACGGCGCCGATCTCGGAACCCCGATGATGATGGGCACGACATACATTGAAGCGGCGAACAAGGACGCCCTCTACAGAAAGTATGCCGAGCTTTCCGCAAGCGGATTTTTTGACGATAACGCGCAGGCAAAGGCTGACGCTTTCGCGGTAATGGAGAATCTCACCGCAACGCAGGACGAAGCGGACAATGCTTTAGAAGCGCTTGTCGAAGCGTCCTCGGGCAGCTCCGAGCCTGCGGGCAACAAGGATATTTCCGCAGAGCTGAACGCGGTGCTCGGTAAGCTTGCCGCTGACGTGACAGAACCGTCTTTCGGAACAACTGCCGGAGAGTGGACGATTCTTACCCTCGCTCGCGGCGGATATTATCAGCCCGATGATAAATATTTCAAGGATTACTACGACAGAATAGTTGAAACGGTAAACACGACCGCTTCGTCGGTAAATCTCGGCGGCGCTCTTCATAAGGTCAAGTCAACGGAAAACTCCCGCCTTATCATGGCGCTTTCCGCAATCGGCAGGGACGCAAGAAAGGTCGGCGACTGGAATCTTGTTGAAGCGTACAGCACAAACGGCTTTAGCTGGATCAAAAAGCAGGGAATAAACGGACCTGTTTTTGCACTTATCGCACTTGATACGCGCGGCTATGAAACGACGGATACAACTCTGCGCAAGCAGTGCGTTGACTATCTCCTTGAAAAGCAGCTTTCAGACGGCGGCTGGGCTTTATCCGGCAGCTCCGCGGATCCGGATATGACAGCGATGACTTTGCAGGCGCTTGCAAAATATACTTCGGATCCCGTTGTTGCCACAGCCTGCATGAACGGATTTACCGCGCTTTCGAATATTCAGCAGGACGACGGCGGATATAAGTCGTGGGGCTCGGTAAACAGCGAAAGTATTGCACAGGTTGTTGTTGCCTGCACGGCGCACGGCGTAAATCCTCACACGGACGCACGTTTTGTTAAGAACGGAAAGTCAGTCGTTGACGCGCTTATGACATTCTACAATGCTGATACCAAAAACTTCTCCCACGTTATAGGCGACGGCGGAAACGCAATGGCTACCGACCAGGCGTCCTATGCGCTTGCGGCGTACAGCCGATTTGCTGCGGGAAAGACTTCTCTTTATGATATGACGGACGTTCCCTCTCAGGACGGCGAACCCGTTTCCGATAAGCTTGAAGCGTCGCTTACGCTTCCGGCGGAGGTGAGCGGAAAGAAGGATACTTCATTTAACGCAATCGTCGGCATAAACGGCTGGAAGAACGACGCGGGCTACAAGCTTATGGACTGCATCGTAACCGTTCCGGAACAGCTTGACGTAGCGTCGGTTACTATGGGCGAGGGCGTAAGCGGAGGACAGCTCAGCTATAATCTCGAAAGAAGCACGGGCAAGCTTCGCGTGGTTTATTTCGACCCGCAGGGCAGCGATTCGCTCAAAATCAGCGGCACCGATTTTCCTGCGGAGCTGTTCACGATCAAATTCAGAGTGAATACTAATATAGATTCCTCAAAGATCCCGTATTTTGACATTGCGGTGACGGGAATGTCGCTTAAATTCAGCTCCGACCCCTCTGAGGAAGGCTCGATGTCGATAGTTGACACAAGCAAGGCATACGGAAGCGTAAGCGTTGAGGATGGTATTTCGTTCAGCGCGATATGCCTGTACAAGGGCGACGGAGTGGATCTTATTCCCGAAAGCAAGATGGCTGTTGCGATTTCCGTCACAAATCTTGATGATCCCCGTGAGCTTATATTCAACGGCGCTGCCGGCAGCGTAAACTTTTTATACAGCCCCGCGATTTCATCAAAAACGGGAGTCCTCTGCTACACCGCTGTGGTTGATTCTTCAATTTCGCTCGGGGAATTTGTCAACGCGGACAATTATACCGTTGCCGAGGCAGCAAATGCGCAGAGCGTTATTTTCGGTGATGTTACCGGCGACGGAACGATAAACGCGCAGGACGCGCTCGCTTCTGTCGACCTCTGGCTCAGAAAGAGCGGCGACCCGGACAACGGAAAAATTCTCCGCGCAAATGTAAACGGCGACAGCCGTATAAATACATACGACGCGCTGGGTATTGTTGAAACGTTTGTGAACGGCACGACCTGCAAGGTGGTTAATAAAGCGGCCATGCTCGGCGGAAACGGCTGAAACAACTGAATTTTTCGCACTTTCCCGTCCGAAAGGGACGGGAATTTGCGTTTTGCGAGGTAAAATGGAAAAGAAAAAAATAAACAAAACGGTAATAATTGCGGCAGCCGCAGCGATTGCACTTATTGCGGCAGTTGCTGTGATACTTACAATTTTTTTGAACGCTGAAAAGCCTGTTTTCGGCTCAGCTCCGACGGTTATAATCGAAACTCCCGAAAAAATCAAAGCGGATAATCACGAAAAATTCGTTATTGACGTTTCGATAACCTCAATGGGCGAGGCTTTATATCCTGCGGCAAGCATGAGCATTTCGTTCGACCCGATGTATCTTGAGTTTCTCGGTATCGCCGAGGGAAATGTTGCGGTGCTTTCGGACGCGACGGGAAAAAAGCTTCCCGAATGGAGCGTGAATGTCGAAAGAAGCAACGCGATAGGGCAGATAAACACAATGTATCTCGACCTTACGGACGGGAAAAACGCTTTTTCGGGAAGCCTGCTCGGCGAGGAGAAAAACGTTCTGCTGCGGCTTGAGTTCAGACTCCGCGGAAGCGCTTCGGCGGGCAACATTTACGAGCTTACGGCAGACGATGTGTGCCTTGCCGCTTCGGACAGCACGCAGAGCCTTTCTTCCGCTCAGGGGACTCTCGGCGTTGTGAACGGACGTATTGTCGTGGAATAAAAGGAGTGCGGAAAATGAAGAGTTTTTTCAAAAAAATACGCTGTCTGCTGCTTACGGCGGCGGTTATGCTTTCAGCCGCGTGCAGCGGCATGGCTGCCGTTGACCTTAACGCGCCGGTGGATATTTCGGAAAATACCGTTGTTTCGGCTGACGTTATCGGACAGATAAAAAGCGGCAATTCCATTGCGGTATTCACGGGCGAAAGCGGCGGTGTAAAATACGAATGGACGGTATTCGGAAGCGATATTTCGGAGGAAAGCGAATGCGACTTCGGAGTGAATATCTCGGGCGCGGACAGCAGCGAGGTCAGATTTGCTTTCGCTTCGCGTGAGAAGTTTGGATTTCCCGCCGTTCTGTCGATATATCTGAACGAAAAGTGGAACACGCAGGGCGCGACGGTTTATCGCGGTGAAAGCGCGGTTTGCAGCGCTTCGGTAACAGGCAGCAAAAACACCGTGCTGAATTTTTCGGTGACCGACCCTGTCGGAGAATACCGCGTTTCTGCCGACGCGGATATTTCGGACGAAGCTGCGCCTGCCGAAGAAAACGCCGAGGATAAGGCGGCGTCGGACGATTATCTTTCCTCGGCAGATGAAGCCGACGGCGAAATCATAGCGGGAGTATCTTCGGATTATATCCCGCCTGCTGATAACGGCGCGGCTGAAGCGGACGAAAGCTATCTTTCATCGGCGGAAAGCGCGGACGGCGGCGTTTATTCGGGCGCCCACGGCGCTGAACAAAAAGAAGAACACGAAACCGCATCGGCAGATTCCGACGATTATCTCTCGGGCATTTCCGACAGCAAAAACACCGTTCAGACGGGCGAAAACTCGCTTGATACGGGCAGCGGCAAAAAGAATGACGAAAGAAACGTAAACAACGAATCCGACAGCTATCTTTCCGGCTCGGCTTCGGGTGGAGAAACCGCTTTCGGCGGCTCGGGCAGTACCGGCGGCAGAAAATATTCCGACGGTTCGCGCACCGAGCAGGATCAGTATCTTACCGACCCGATACCCGCAGGTATGCCGCTGCCTGTTGAACCCGGCGACGTTGAAATAAACGAACGCGTAACGCACACCTGCACATTTTCCATCGAATGTTCGACGATTCTCAATAATCTTTCCGACCTTAACGAGGCAAAACGCGAGGTTCTTCCGAGCGATGGTGTTATTCTCAGAACCTGTACGGTCACGTTCTATGAGGGCGAATCCGTTTTTGACGTTTTGCAGCGCGTCTGCCGCGAAAACGGAATACACATGGAGGCTTCGTGGACGCCGATTTACAACAGCGCATATGTTGAGGGAATACACAATCTCTATGAGTTCGACTGCGGAGCACTTTCCGGTTGGATGTATCGCGTGAACGGCTGGTATCCTAATTACGGCTGTTCCCGTTACCTGCTTGAACAGAGCGACGTCGTTGAATGGCGCTATACCTGCCGCGACCTCGGAAAGGATATAGGCTGCGACTGGATGGCGGGGACGCAGTGAAAAACAACGCTTTTTCGCAGCTTCATCCGATAGTGAATTTCACCTATTTTGCATTTGTGCTGTTTTTTGGAATGAGCGTAATAAATCCCGTTTGTCAGGGGATTTCGCTTGTCTGCGCTTTTGCGTTCGCGGTGCGGCTCAGCGGGCGGCGGGCGGTTATGTTCGGGTTAAAAGCGAGCCTGCCCGTAATGCTTATCGCGGCGGTAGTGAATCCCGCGTTCAATCACGCGGGCGTAACGCTTCTCTGCTATTTCCCGACGGGAAATCCGCTTACGCTTGAAAGCCTGCTTTACGGGCTTTCCGCAGGAGCAATGCTCGGTGCAATGCTGCTCTGGTTTATGTGCCTGACCGACGTTTTCACCTCGGACAAGTTTATTTATCTTTTCGGGCGGATAGTCCCGGCATTGTCGCTGCTGCTCAGTATGACGCTGCGGTTTGTTCCCAAGTTCAGGCGGCAGCTTGAAATAACGGCACAGGCGCAGGCGGCGCTCGGGCGGGACGTTTCCTCAGGCGGACTTTTGCGGAGAACGAGGTCGGCGGCAGCGGTTTTCTCATGCGTTGTGACATGGGCGCTCGAAAACTCGATCGAAACTGCGGACAGCATGAAAAGCCGCGGATATGGGCTTAAAGGCAGGACCGCTTTTTCGATATACCGCTTTAACGAACGTGACGGCTATGCGTTGGGATTTATACTTTTCTGCGGGATTACCGTTTTTTGTACAATGCTTTGCGGCGGGCTTTCGTTCCGCTATTTTCCGTCGATAAGGGGCGCGGCGGTAACGCCTTTTACGGTATTCTCATGGGCGGCGTATTTTCTGCTCTGCGCCGTGCCTGTTATAATTGATATAAGGGAGGAAGCAGTCTGGAAATCCTTGAAATCCGAAATCTGAGCTTTTATTATCCCGAGTGTTCCGCGAAAGCGCTCGACGGCGTAAGCCTTACCGTAAACAAGGGCGATTTTCTGGTTCTTTGCGGACCTTCGGGCTGCGGGAAATCAACGCTTCTGCGCCGTCTGAAGCCTGCTGTCGCTCCCCACGGGACGGTAATCGGCGAGATATTTTTCTGCGGTGAAGACCTGAAGAGCCTGAACGCGCGCGAACAGGCGGAAAAGATCGGGTTTGTGCAGCAGTCGCCCGAAAATCAGATAGTGACCGACAAGGTTTGGCACGAGCTTGCGTTCGGGCTTGAAAGTCTGGGACTGAGTACGCCTGTAATACGCAGAAGAACTGCGGAGATCGCCTCTTTCTTCGGTATCAACGAGTGGTTTTATAAGGAAACTGCGGCGCTTTCGGGCGGACAGAAGCAGCTTCTGAATCTTGCTTCCGTAATGGCAATGCAGCCCGAGCTGCTTATTCTCGACGAGCCGACAAGCCGCCTAGACCCTATCGCGGCTTCGGATTTTCTGGCCGTTCTCGGGAAAATAAACCGCGAACTCGGCACAACGATAATTCTTACGGAGCATAGGCTTGAGGAGGCGTTTGCCTTTGCAAATAAAGCGGCTGTCATGGAAAACGGGCGCATTATATGCTGCGGAGCGCCGCGCGATACGGGACTCGCGCTCAGAAACCGCGGCAGCGGTATGTTCCTCGCAATGCCTGCTGCGATGCGAATATGGGCGGGGGTCGAAACCCGGCTTCCTTGTCCGCTTACGGCGGCGGAGGGAAAGAATTTTATCTCTGAATACTTCGCGGAAAATCCCGTTTGCAGCGTACCGTGCAGAAAAAACGCGCAGCGCTGCGGTCAGCCTGTCTTAACGGCTGAAAACGTGTTTTTCAGATATGAAAAAGAGCTTCCCGACGTGCTGAAAGGCTTTTCGGCGGAGCTTTTTTCGGGGGAGATATTTGCTGTTCTCGGCGGAAACGGCGCGGGAAAAACGACCGCGCTGCGGGTGCTTTCCGGGCAGCTCGCACCATACCGAGGCGAGATAAAAAAAGAACGGACAGCGGGAGTGCTGCCGCAGGAGCCGCAGACGCTTTTCGTCAAAAAAACCGTTCGAGAGGATCTTTTTGACGCCATTCCCGACAAGCGGCTTACGTGCAGTGAAAAAGATGAAAAGATAGCGCAGGCGGTATCGCTTTGCCGACTTACGGAACTGCTCGACCGTCACCCGTACGACCTTTCGGGCGGGGAACAGCAGAGAGCTGCGCTTGCAAAGCTGCTGATAACGTCGCCGGGGATACTGTTTCTTGACGAGCCTACAAAGGGCTTCGACGCGCAGTTCAAGCGGGAGTTTGGCGTGATAATCAGGCGGCTTGCGGCGGGCGGGACTGCTATATTCATGATAAGCCACGATATTGAATTTTGCGCGGAATACGCGGACAGATGTGCAATGTTTTTCGACGGTTCGTTCACTGCGCAGGGCGAGCCGACCGAATTTTTCAGCGGCAACAGCTTCTACACGACCTGTGCAAACAGAATGGCGCGCCATATCGACAAAAACGTCGTTACGGTCGCGGACGCGGTAATGCTTTGCGGCGGAACTCCCTCTGAACCCGCCGAGCTTTCCGCGCCTGCCGTAACGCTTCCCGAGCCGCCTGAAACAAGCGCGGCGTTTAAGCCGAAAAAACTGCCGCTTTGGAGAAAGATCACAGCGGCGGTGTGCGGAATAACAGCGGCGGCGATATTTTTCTATGCGGCGGGAATAACCGACCTCACAAAACTTGTCAATAAAAACGGAATGACGGAACTTGCGGGCGGTCAGCTTATGCTTTATGCGGTGTTCATAGCGGCGCTCTTCGGCGTTGTTGTTTCAGTCGGGCGTCGCTCGGCAAAACCGCCGCAGGCTGAACAAAAAAAGGAAAAAAGAAAGCTCCCGAAGCGCACTGCCGCTGCGACAGTGATGATACTTTTGTTCATTCCGCTGACGCTCTTTATAGGTGTGGAATACCTCGGCGATGGGAGCTATAACGTCGTTTCGACTGCCGTTCTGCTTGAGTGTATGCTGCCGTTTTTTCTGATTTTCGAGGGGCGCAGACCGAAGGCGCGCGAGCTTGTTACAATAGCGGTGCTGTGCGCGATAGGCATAGCGGGACGGGCGGCGTTTTTTATGCTTCCGCAGTTCAAGCCCGTAATGGCGGTAACGATAATCGCGGGAGTTGCTTTCGGAGGAGAAACCGGATTCCTTGTCGGCGCTGTGACAATGCTGACCTCGAATATTCTGTTTTCGCAGGGTCCGTGGACGGCGTGGCAGATGTTCGCAATGGGAATAATCGGGTTTATTGCGGGAGTGCTTTTCAGAAAAGGACTGCTTCGCCGCAGCCGCGGCTCTCTGGCGGTGTTCGGGGCGATAATGGCGGTGGTTGTCTACGGCGGGATAATGAACCCTGCGTCAGCGCTGATGTGGGGCGGGAGCAATCTCAACGCGCAGATAATCATGACGTATTACATTACGGGATTCCCGATGGACTGCGTACACGCCTTAGCGACGGCGTTCTTTCTGCTTGCCGCCGCCGAACCAATGCTTGAAAAGCTGGACAGGATAAAAGTAAAATACGGGCTGAACGAATAAAATCAGTCCGTATTCTTTTTTTATCTCCGCAGCGTTGTTAAAATTCACAAAATATGGGGTTAGAATACGCTAACTTGCTGTTTTATAGCACGAAATTATAAGCTGTACGGCATCTTTTTCTTGGTTAGGGTTGACTAACTTGTCTGAAAGTGGTATAATAACAATAACATTTGAACAAGTATTCAAGTGAAAATGATTGTGAAAGGATATGCTGTCATGTTCATTGAGATAAGCAACATTAAAAAAAGCTACGGCACGGGCGAAAGCAAGGTCGAAGTGCTTAGAGGCGTTACTTTTGACGTAAATAAGGGGGATTTCTGCGTGCTGCTCGGTCCGTCGGGAAGCGGCAAGTCAACGCTGCTGAATATTATCGGCGGTATTGACGACGCAGACAGCGGCTACATATCAATAAACGGCGAAAAAATCGAGAATATGAAAGAAAAGGCGTTGACCGATTATCGCCGCAGACATCTCGGTTATATATTTCAGATGTACAATCTTATCCCTAACCTCAATATAAAGGAAAACGTCGAATCGGGAGCGTATCTGAGCGATAATCCGCTGGAAGTTGACGAAATACTGAAAACCCTCGGACTGTACGAGCACAGGCACAAGCTCCCGTCCCAGCTTTCGGGCGGACAGCAGCAGCGCTGCTCTATCGGTCGTGCAATCGTAAAAAATCCCGATATTCTTCTTTGTGACGAGCCGACGGGTGCGCTTGACTATAACACCTCAAAGGAAATCCTCAAGCTCATAGAAACCGTCAATAAGAAGTACAATACCACGATAATCATGGTAACGCACAACGAAGCTATAAAGGATATGGCGGACAAGGTCGTAAAGCTGCGCGACGGTATGGTAAGAAAAGTTGTGAATAACGAACATAAGCTCACCGCTGATGAGCTTGAATGGTAAACGGAGGGTGAGCAATGAAAAATCCGCTTAATAAGCGCCTTCCTCGCGAGCTTGCAAAGGACGCTACGAAATATGCGGCGATATTTATTCTCATGGTGCTGCTTATTTCGATATGCTCGGGAATGAGAGTTTCAAACGAAAGCTTAAAGAAGGCATATTACGACAGCTTTGAAAAATATACGCTTGAGGACGGACACATAACGCTTGACAAGCCCATGCCGGACGAACTGCGCAGCAGTTTTGAAGAAAAGGCTGAAATGCGGCTGTTCGACAATCCCTATTTTGATGAAACGGCAGAAAACGGCGCGGTAATACGCGTTTACAGGGAGAATGACGGGATAAATTTACCCTGTCTGCTTAGTGGCGAGCTTCCCGCGAATGAAAATGAAATCGCTATTGACCGCGTTTTTGCGAAGAATAACGATATAAGCGTTGGCGACAGCATAACTCTCAACCAAAAGAAGCTTAAGATAACGGGATTTATCGCGCTGCCGAATTACAGCACGCTGTTCGAGAGCAATACGGACTCTATGTTCGATTCCGTGAACTTTTCCGTTGCGGTAATGACCGATTCCGGCTTTGAAGCGATCGAAAGCAAAAATATCGAGTACAATTACGCATGGCTTTACAATACAAAGCCGTCGGACGATATAGAAGCGGCGGAGCGTTCCGATAAATTCCTCGACGCAGTAAAGGACGAGCTGACCGATTACGATGAAGCGATAGTAAAGGCGCAGGTCGAGGAGCTTACCGACAGGCTCGAAAAGGCGGGCGAGGAATACGGCGAAATCTACAAAAAGAATTTTGAGGATAAGATAACCGAAATTACCGAAAACGCCGAAAAGGGCGCCGAGGAATATGCGGAAATTTACAAAAGCTCCATTGAAGCGAAGCTTATCGACGTTTCGGAAAAAATGCAGAGCGGCGCTGCGGAATATGCCGCGCTGATGATGACAACGGGCGAAAAACCCGAAAGATCCGCGCTTTCGGTTGACGTTGACGATTACACCTTCGCGCTGATAGAAAGTGCGGCAACCGCGGCTCTTTCTGGAACTGCTCCCGAAATGCCGACGCAGGAGGAGCTTGTCGCGCATTATCTCGATGAAGTTGAAAAGCCCTCAAAGTCTGATATTTCCGTTGATGTGGACGATTTCACTTTCGGAATTATCGAAAAATCGGTTGACGCGGCTATTCGCGGCGAGGAGTATACCGCGCCCTCCGAAGACGAGTTCAAGGACGCTTATCTCTCTTCTGTCAGAAAGCCCGAAAAAAGCGAGCTGTCGGTCGAGCTTGACGATTTCCTTTTCGGAATTGTCGAGGACGCGGCGGACGCTGAAATAAACGGAACGGAATTTGAAATGCCCGAGGACGAGGCTTTTGAGGACGAAATAGATAAAACCGATATAATCGCGGTCGATAATTACATTCCGCGCTATCTCAATCAGGCTGTAACATTTTCGATAGAGGATATAGGCGGCGACGAAGCGGGTACGCTCGTTATGTGCTACATGATGATCGCGCTTATCGCGTTCATTTTTGCCGTTACGATTTCCAATACGATCACGTCCGAGGCGGGAGTTATCGGCACGCTGCGCGCTTCGGGTTATACAAAGGGCGAACTGATACGTCACTACATGGTGCTGCCCATAATTGTAACGCTTGCTGCTGCGGTTGTCGGAAATGTGCTTGGCTATACCGTGCTGAAAGATTTCTGCGTTGACCTTTATCGCAACAGCTACTCGCTCACCGATTATCATACCGTATGGGACGCTTCCGCGTTCATTCTGTCAACGATTGTCCCGATAGTACTCATGCTGCTGATAAATCTGTTCGTGCTGACCTCTAAGCTGAAGCTCAGCCCGCTGAAATTCCTGCGGCACGACCTGAAAAAGAACCGCAATAAAAAGGCGATGCGCCTGAACACAAAAATTCCTTTCAGAACACGCTTCAGCCTCAGAATTTTCTTTACAAATCTGCCCGGATATATCGTAATGATTATCGGAATACTGTTCGGCTCGGTGCTTATAGCTTTCGGCGATATGTTCCCGAGAATGCTTGACGATTATCAGAACATTGTCACAAGGGACATGATAAGCGAATATCAGTATGTTCTTTACGACTGCGACGAGGCAGCCGAGGTCACTGACGAATCTGCGGAGAAGTTCGCAATGGCTTCGTATGATTACAGTAAAGAAGGGTACCTTACGGACAGCATTTCGGTTTACGGTTCTGTAAAGGACAGCAAGTACATACACACCGGAATTCCCTCGGGAAAAGCAATGATCTCAACGGGCATAAGCGAGAAATTCGGACTTAATGCGGGCGACACGATAACGCTTGACGAAAAGTATAAGCGGGACACGTCGTATACGATTGAAATAGCGGGAGTTTACGACTATGAATCGTCGCTGGCAATATTCATGAGCATTGACGATTTCAACAGCACGTTCGGAAATGACAAGGATTATTTCACGGGATATTTCTCGGATTCGGAACTCTCAGAACTTCCCAACGATGACGTTGCGACGGTCATCACCGCAAGCGACTACACAAAGCTTTCTACTCAGCTCATGGTTTCAATGGGCGGAATGATGGGGCTTTTCAAGTGGTTCGGCGCACTGTTCTTTATAATAGTTGTCTACGTTCTTTGCAAGCAGGTTATCGAGCGTAATTTCCAGTCGATTTCCATGACGAAGATACTCGGCTTCCATAACGGCGAGATTGCTCTGCTTTATATCGCGTCAACGTCGTTTGCCGTTCTGATAGGGCTGCTGATTTCGATACCGTTTATCGATCTTGCTATGAAGGCAATATTCAACGGCTATATTTATACCGTGATGACAGGCTATATCCCGCTTTCGATAAGCCCTGTGACCTATGCTATAATGTTCTTTACGGGACTTGGCTGCTACATTGTGGTCGCGCTGCTGCAAATGCGCAAGGTAGCAAAGGTTTCAAAGAGCGAAGCGCTCAAAAATGTTGAATGATCCGAATGATTTTTCCTCTTATATGCAGAAAAGGCTGTCCGATAACGCTTCGGGCAGCCTTTTACTAATCACCGATAAAACTATAGACAAAAAATCTTCGTATAACCCTTATATGCAAGATTATACTCGATTTTTTGTATAGTTTTTAATTGGTGCTGAGTATTATTCTGTCGATAAACTGTCTTTTTTACAATTCTTTGTAATAACTTCTTGTAAGCCCCTCGTTTACAAAATTATTTTTTTCGTAGAAATGCTGCGCCACTGTATTTGTCAGGGCTGTGTCGGTATCGAACCTGAGTATGCCCTTCTTAAACAGATCTGCTTTTAAAGCGGACATACTTTCGGAGCCGATCCCGCTTCCGCGCAGATTTTCGTTTATGAATATCCACCTCAGATATGCTATGTCGGTATGTTCCAAAAAATGTATCTCGCAGCCGCCGACCGTTGCTCCGTTGAGAATGAAATCGCAGTATTGCTGTCCGCTCGCAGTCACGCCGTGCCATTTCAGTTTTACTTTGGCATTATATCCGCCGCTTAACCGTGATGAATAAAATACGTTTTCATGCTCTGCGGCAAAGCCGGTTTGAATCAGCAAATCGTGGATATACCCGAAATTTTCGGATAATTTTCCGTGCCGTGCATAGCATGACATACCGAAGTAATGAAAAAAAGCGTATATTCTGTGTGCGTTTCCCGAGAGCGCGTCTACGGCTTCGCCGAGCAGCATTGCGCCCGCTTCTTTTTGCGCTTCCGAGAAGTAAAAGCTGCGGATAACGGGATATGAAATTTTGTCGGAGAAATTTCCGCAATCATCAAAGCCGAAGGCAGTTTTTCCTTATAAAATAAATCCCGCAAGCATATTGTCAAGATATGCCGCAGCAGTTGTCAGCTCGGAGAACAGCGTTCTGCCCTCGCCGTCGATATCAAAAAGATATGATTTTTTCCAAGCGTCGAAATCGGGCTTATAATTATATGGAAACTGCAAGCCTGTCATGTAATCGTAGATGTCTTTTAGGTTTGGCTGTTTAGTTAATTCAATTCTCATATTTCCTCCCGCTGTGCTGTTTCACAAGTTATGTCCTGCCGCACGGAAATTGATGCTGCAAGCCTTTGCGGCAAACCTATTATAGCATATTTATTCCTGTGATTCAACATTTTTCGCAAATATATTGACAACCCCGCACGATGAAGCTATAATGAATAAGTAAAACAACTTTGTGGAGGTATTACATGGACATTGTAATTGATATTGCACTGCTGATCGTCGGCTTTGTGCTGCTGATAAAAGGCGCGGATTTTTTCGTTGACGGAGCTTCTTCTCTTGCGAGAAAGCTGAGAATACCGTCGCTTGTGGTGGGGCTGACTATCGTCGCTCTCGGGACAAGCACTCCTGAGCTTGCCGTAAGCATTACAGCGTCTGCGGGCGGGCAGAACTCAATGGCTGTAAGCAACGTGATCGGCTCGAACATCTTTAACCTTCTTGTGGTACTCGGCGTATGCGCGCTGATTATTCCGCTTGGCGTAACAAAGGACATACTTCGCCGCGATTATCCGGTGTCGATTTTTGCGTCTGTTTTATTTTTCGGAATGCTGCTGTTTTTCGGGACTTCGGGTGAAATAACCTTTTGGGAAGCGTTGATTCTTGTCGTTTGTTTAGTGGGATATGTGGCGTGGACAGTCGTTTCCGCCCTGAAAAACCGAACCGCTTCCGACGATGACGCTGCGGCAAAGCCGTTTGTCTGGTGGCAGTGCGCGCTTTGCTTGATTGGCGGAGTTGCCGCGATAATTTTCGGCGGGGATATGGTTGTTGACCACGCGTCTTCCCTCGGAAGAATGGTCGGAATGAGCGAAAGCCTTGTCGGATTGACGATATGTGCCGTCGGAACTTCGCTCCCCGAGCTTGTCACCTCGATTTCAGCCTCGCGCAAGGGCGAAAACGATATGGCGATAGGCAATGTTGTCGGGTCGAATATACTGAATATTTTGTGCATTCTCGGCGTTTCGGGTGTTATTTCGCCTATTACGATTACGGGCACGGAGCTGACATATTCGCTTGTTGATTTCGTTCTGTACATAATCGTTTGCCTGATTGCCTATGTGTTTTGTTTCACCGGAAAAAGAATCAACCACGCTGAGGGTGGAGCGCTTGTCGCTTTTTACATAGCCTACATGGTATATGCGATTGTTCGCGACAATATGGGGGCTGACCCGATAGCGGCGCTAATTTGCGGATAAAAACTGCACACGATAAGCGAGGAAAAAGGAAATGAACATCAGAAAGGCAGAAGAAAAGGATATTTCCGCAATTGTCGGAATCTATGACGACATTCACACAGCCGAGGAAAGCGGGAATGTCATAATAGGCTGGATACGCGGTGTTTATCCCGTTCGTGAAACAGCGGAGGCTGCGCTTACACGCGGAGATTTGTTCGTTATCGAGGACGGCGGCGCTGTCGTCGGAACAGGCATAATCAACCGAACGCAGGTCGAATCATACCGCAGCGGAAACTGGCGTTTTCCTGCGGAGGACAGCGACGTGATGGTGCTGCATACGTTAGTTATTTCGCCGTGCCGTGCTGGAAAAGGCTACGGAAAGGCGTTTGTTGCTTTTTATGAGAATTACGCACGCGAAAACGGGTGTCACTATCTGCGTATCGACACGAACGCGCGCAATTCCAACGCACGGGCAATGTACAAAAAGCTTGGATACACCGAAATCGGCATTGTTCCGACTGTTTTCAACGGCATACCCGACGTGCAGCTTGTGCTGCTGGAGAAAAAGCTGTAAAAATTAAAGGGTATATTAACGCTTGACTTTTTTAGGAAATTGTGCTAAGATAATAGCACGCGGAAAATCGGAAAGGAAGGCATATACTATGGCGCTTACTAAGGATGATTTACAGGCGATTGCGAGTTTAATTGACAGTAAACTTGATGAAAAGTTATCACCTGTCAATGAACGCCTTGACGGGATTGAAGAACGCCTTGACGGGATTGAAGAACGCCTCGATAAAGTTGAAGAAAATACCGAGATTACAAGAAGTGCGGTTAATACTCTTCTCGAATGGACCGATACTTACTGGCGGAACGACTTCGATAAACCGTTCCCGCCTAAAGAAAAAGACATAGTTTAATGCAAAAAGTAATTTCCGATTATATAACAATCCCCGTGAACAAGCAGTTCGCGGGGATTTTCGTCATTCAAGATAGCTTTCGATTATACGCACGAGCATATCGTTAAGTTTTTCGACCTGATAATAGCCGACGGTCGGTTCAAGGTGACCGTTTCCTATGCCGCTGTCGTCGGTCAGGAATGTGTAAGTTCCGCCCGTAAGCACCGCGAAGCTTCGGCAGAGAAATTCTGTTTCTTCGTCGGCACCGCTTGCTGCTACAGGGATAATGCGGATTCCCTTTGCCGCCGCGTCAGCTAAAAGTCCCCGCAGCTTTTCGACATTTTCCTCGGTATAATGTGGGGGCGCGTCGAGAACCAGAAACATCAGCTGTGTTGCACTCGAATCCCAATTCTGATTGCGGATCGCTTCTTCAAGCGCTTCAACGACCGCTTCCGGATAGTCGCCGCCGCCTGAGGCGTACTGGTCATTGAGAAACTGGATTTCATTTGAAATATTGAAGTTGAAAACCCCCGATTTTACGGTGTAATCGTCGGTATAATCGCGGTAAAATTCGGTGCAGAGGCGGACTGCAACCTGCTGATCGGACGCTACGCGGTCGATAACTCCGGTAAGCTCCGCCTGAAGATACGAAAGCTCGTCGCTCATCGACCCTGTAGTGTCGATAACAAACATGAGGTCGAGATTTTTTGCAGGCGTGGTTTTTGTTTTGATTACAAGCTCCGCTTCATTTTTTCCGCTGTATTCAAACTCGCCGAGCGATTGTCCGTTCCGGAGCACTGAAATGTGCTTCGGGAGCTGTCTTTCTTTCGGGTCAACAGAGTAAAAAAGGTATGCCGTTCCCGTGTTGTCGGTAACTGCCGTCCAGATGTCGTTTTCGTCGTCTGAAAGAACTACCGTTACATTTTCGGCATCGCCGTTTTCATCGGTAACATGGACTTTTGTTCTGTTCAGGGAGTAAAGCCGCCAGTCGTCCGAAAAGCTTGCCCAGTCGCTGCGCTGTCCGAGCAGATCCGCCCAGAAATCGAAATTATCGTTGTCGTTCCATTCGCCGCCCGTAAGCAGACCCGCTCTTGCACGCGGCCGGTAAGGCTCGGGGATAATAATGCAGTCGTCGTATTCGCCGCAGCCGTCCGCAGAAGCGTAGCTGAAAGAGTCGTCATACGCCGCGTCGGCTGTAGGCGTTTCGGCAATCCATTCTTCAACGTACATTCCGTCGTCTGCGGCAATTCCCGCAAAATTTATTTCGGGTGAAAATTCATCTCGCTCGGCGAATGTCGTTTCGGGGCTTGCTGCCGCCGCAGAGCTTTCTCTTTCGGGTTCAGCTGCCGCGCTTTCCGCCGACGGGTCGGCAGTTTTTTCAACGGCGGACGAAGCCATAGCAGTAGACGATTCGGACGAAGCCACGGTTTCGGAAGATGTGGTCGTTATTTTTGCTGTCGCGCCGCTTGCTGATGAAGCGGAAGAACCTGTCGACGAAGCTGAAGAAGTCGAAGCGGACGTGTCTGCTGTGATGTTTGCCTGCTTTTCGTTTGCGGAGCAGCCTGCGGAAATAAGCACGCATAGTGCCAATATAAAAGAGATCTTACGTTTCATGGTGTGTTCCTTTCCCGTTTTGTTTAAAGGCGCCTTTGTATATAAAACCCGATATTTTTGCAAAAGGTTGCAGTTTTTGGTGAATTTTGTACCAAATTACGTTAAAAAGCTTACCCTATTGGAAATATTTGGCAAAAAACACAAAATAGGCTGTTGAAATACAGTAATAATCATGATTTTTTAACAAATGTATTGCGTTAATAGGTTAAATGTGCTATAATGACATTATATAAAAAAGATGTTTATATGCATTTTTACAACAATTTTACATCATACGGCGGAAGGAGTGATTTTATGGCAATCACTGTACCGGAGCAATACAGGCTCCCGCTTCATCTTTTTCACGAGGGAAATATAACCAAGGGCTATGAGTTTTTCGGTTCTCATCTTACCGAGCAGAACGGAAAAAAAGGCGTTATATTCCGCGTGTGGGCGCCGCAGGCTGCTTCGGTAAGCGTTGTGGGCGACTTTAATCGCTGGGACAGAACAGGCGGCTATATGAACAAGATAAGCGACGGCGGTATCTGGGAGCTTTTCGTTCCCGGGCTGAAGGTCTACGACGCTTATAAATACAGCATTGAAAGCAAGTACGGTCAGGTGCGGCTAAAGGCGGATCCTTACGGCTTCCACATGGAAACGCGCCCGAATACCGCAACAAAAATATACGACCTTTCGGGATATAAATGGAAGGACGGAAAGTGGCAGGAGGAGCGCAAAACAAAGGACGTTTACTCCGCCCCTATAAATATTTACGAGGTTCACCTTAATTCGTGGCAGCACAAGAATTATGAGGAAGAACTGTTCAATTACATGGAGTGCGCGCGGGAGCTTGTACCTTATGTAAAGAAAATGGGCTACACTCATATTGAAACGATGCCTATTGCGGAATTTCCTTTCGACGGTTCGTGGGGCTATCAGGGAATCGGATATTACGCGCCTACGTCGCGCTTCGGAACTCCGCACGATTTCATGGAATTTGTGGATTATTGCCATCAGAACGGTATCGGCGTAATTCTCGACTGGGTTCCCGCGCACTTCCCGAAAGACGCGGCAGGTCTTTACGAATTTGACGGCGAGTGCTGCTATGAGTATTCCGACCCGCTGAAAAACGAACACAGGAACTGGGGTACGCGCGTTTTCGACTGGGGAAAGCCCGAGGTTCAGAGTTTCCTTATTTCAAATGCGACATACTGGTTCGATCTTTATCATATCGACGGTCTGCGCGTTGACGCGGTAGCTTCAATGCTTTATCTCGATTATGACAGGCGCGAATGGCGGCCGAACTGCTACGGCGGAAACGAAAATCTTGAAGCGGTTGCGTTCCTTCAAAAATTAAACACGGCATTATTCGGACAATTCCCGAATATACTTATGATTGCAGAGGAATCAACGTCGTGGCCTATGGTCACAAAGCCTGCCGATATAGGTGGACTGGGCTTCAATTATAAGTGGAACATGGGCTGGATGAACGATATGCTCCAGTATATGTCCATGAATCCTGAATGGCGCCCCGATCACCATAACAAGCTGACGTTCTCGTTCTACTACGCTTTTTCCGAGAACTATATTCTCCCGATCTCACATGACGAGGTCGTTCACGGGAAATGCTCAATGCTTGATAAGATGAGCGGGCCGAGAGAGCTTCGCTTCGCGTCGTACAGAACGTTCCTCGGCTATATGATGGCGCACCCCGGAAAGAAGCTGCTGTTCATGGGTCAGGAATTTGCGCAGTTCAAAGAGTGGAACTACAAGACCGGTCTTGACTGGGACGTTCTTGATTTCCCCGAGCATAAGCAGCTTTGGGAATATCAGAAAGCGCTGAACAAATTCTACCTTGATACAAACGAGCTTTGGGAAATTGACAACGACTGGTCGGGCTTCAAGTGGATAAGCAGTGACGACAATCACAACAGCGTTATCGTTTTCCGCCGCTTTAACAAGAAGGGCGAGGAAATAATCGCCGTGTGCAATTTCCAGCCGAAACGCCACGAGGAATACAGCTTCGGCGTTCCGTACTACGCGGATTATGAGGAGGTATTCACTTCCGAGGCGGAGGAATTTGGCGGAAGCGGCTACCGCAACAGGAATATCAGTTCCCGTCGGGAGGATATGCACGGCGAACGCTTTGCGGTAACGATCCACATTGAGCCGATGTCCGTGATGTATTTCCGCCCCGTGAATATAAAGGATTATGACGCGGAACAGCTTGCGCTTGCGAAAAAAGCCGAGCACGCGAAAAAATCGGCGGAAAAGGCGGCGAAGCCGTTGACCAAAAAAGGAAAGTCAGCGCCGAAAGCGGCGGAAAAAACGGCGGCAAAAAAGCCCGCCGCAAAGAAACCGACGGCAAAGGCGAAGAAAAATAAACAATAAGCTATTATAAATTCGGAGGTTAAAGATTATGAACCATGTAAAAAAAGAGTGCGTGGCAATGCTCCTCGCGGGCGGACAGGGCAGCAGACTTTATGCGCTGACCCAGAATATGGCGAAGCCCGCAGTTCCTTACGGCGGCAAGTACAGAATTATCGATTTCCCGCTTTCCAACTGCGTAAACTCGGGTATTGATACCGTCGGCGTTCTCACTCAGTATCAGCCCCTCGTGCTGAACGAGTATATCGGAAACGGTCACCCTTGGGGACTTGACCGCGTTCACGGCGGCGTTCATGTTCTCCCGCCTTATGAAACCGCTTCGGGCAAGTCGTGGTATACGGGTACGGCGAACGCGATCTACCAGAACATCAGCTTTATCGACCGCTATAATCCCGAATATGTTGCGGTTCTTTCGGGCGACCATATCTACAAAATGGACTATTCCGAAATGCTCGAATATCACAAGAAAAAGAATGCCGACGCAACCATCGCGGTTCTTGAAGTTCCGTGGGAAGAGGCTTCCCGCTTCGGTATCATGACAGCCGATGAAGAAGGCACGATCACGGAATTTGCGGAAAAGCCCGCAGAACCCAAGTCGAACCTTGCTTCAATGGGCGTATACATCTTTACATGGTCAACTCTCAAGCGTCACCTTATTGCAAACGAGCAGGACGAGGGCGCAACGAAGGACTTCGGAAAGAATATCATTCCCGCAATGCTCGGCGAGGGCTGCAAGCTTGTCGCTTATCACTTCGACGCATACTGGAAGGACGTTGGAACTATCGACTCCCTCTGGGAAGCGAATATGGACTGCCTCGACCCGAATGTTCCGCTCGACCTTTACGACCCCAAGTGGAAGATATATTCAAGAAACCCTGTTATGCCGCCTCACTATGCAGGTCCGAACAGCAAGATCGAAAACTCGATGGTTGCCGAGGGTTGTACCATTGACGGCGAAATCGACTTCTCGGTTCTTTTTGACGGAGTTACCGTTGAAGAGGGCGCAACGGTTCGCTACAGCATTGTAATGCCCAACACGGTCATCAAAAAGGGCGCTGTTATCGAATATTCGATCGTCGGCGAGGACTGCACGATAGGCGAGGGCGTACATATCGGCGAAAGACCCGAAAATGTTGAGAACAGAGATGAATGGGGCGTTGCGGTTGTCGGACACGGCGTAAATATTTCCGACAAGGTTCAGATTGCTCCTAAGGCAATGATCTCGAAAGACATCTGAAGTTAACGAATCTGATTATAGAAAGGAATAAACAAAAATGGCTAATATGTCTAATGTACTCGGTCTGATCTTTGCCAATATGCACGAGCTGACTGTAACCGATTTGACCAAAAACCGCGCAATGGCGTCCGTTCCGTTCGGATGCAGATACAGACTTATCGACTTTCCTCTTTCAAATATGGTAAATTCCGGCATCTCTAACGTCGGTGTTGTTACAAAGTCCAATTACCAGTCGCTGCTCGACCACATCGGCTCCGGCGACGAATGGGATCTCTCCAGAAAAACAGGCGGACTTCACTTCCTCCCGCCCTACAGCCGCTTTGAAAACGGCGGACTTTACCGCGGCAGACTTGAAGCGCTCGCAGGCGTAAAGCAGTTTATCCGCAACTCGCACGCCGACTATGTTCTTATGACAGACTGCGACTGCGTAGCGAATATCGACTATAAGAAAATCGTTGATTTCCACGAAGCTAAAGGCGCTGACATCACGGTCGTATATGGCAGAAGCATCTACACCGCTGACCAGACCAAGACCCGCACTATTCTGAAAATCAATGACGCGGGAGAGGTTTACGACGTTCTTATCCGCCCCGAAATGGTAGGCGAATTTGATACAAGCATGAACATTTTCGTTCTTTCGCGCGAGTTCCTCAAGAAAATCGTAAACGAATCCGAAAGCAGAAATCTGTACAGCTTTGAAATTGACGTTCTTCAGCACAGACTCAAGGAATTTAAGATAATGGGCTATCGCTTTGACGATTATTATGCTCAGATTGACAGCATTCAGACCTACTACAAGGCTAATATGGACATCATGAACAAGGAGATCCGCGATAAGCTGTTCAATCTCAATAATCCGATCTACACAAAGGTTCGCGACGAAGCACCCGCTAAGTACGGTCTTGAGGCTTCCGTAAAAAACAGCCTTATTGCGGACGGCTGCATTATCGAGGGAACGGTTGAAAACTCCATTCTCTTCCGCGGCGTAAAGGTCGGAAAAGGCTCTGTTGTAAAGAACTGCATTCTCATGCAGAATACTATCGTCGGCGATAAGTGCGAGCTTAACTATGTTCTTTCCGATAAGAACGTTAAGGTCGGCGATTACAGAAGCCTTTGCGGCACGTCCGATTACCCCGTATTCGTAAATAAGGACGCAATCGTATAAGACGATACATACGCATATCACAAAAGGCTGCGGTTTTCCGCAGCCTTTTGCTCTGTTCCGATATTGACAAAGCACGTCGAAATATATATAATAGGAGTATATGTCAGGAGGTTTCGCCATGAATATAATTGTCGGTATTCTGCACTTTCTGCTGCTGTCGTTTACGCTTAATCTTCCGCTGCTCGAGATATTTCTAGGCTTTAATACGCCTGTATTTGCGACTGCGGTTCTTGTAATATATTTTATACTTTTCAACGTTTTTCCGACATTTCGCAAATATCCCGATTTTCGCCTTAAAGTCCTCGGCGACGGTGCAGAGCTTCTGCTTCAGTTTATGCTGACTTGCGCTGCGTCTGTTCCCATACTCGTTATCGGGATTATGCACACTGTCAGCGGAGATATTTCAGGCTGGACGCTGGCGCTTTACTGCATTCTGCTGGTTATCGGCGAAGCCGTGATTTTCTGGAACGGAATAATTCGCGTTTATCTCACTTCCGTGCAGCTTGCGATGCGCTATCGGCTGCTTGGCATTGCATTCGGACTTGTGCCGATCGCCAACATCGTCATGCTGCTGATCATTTACCGAAAGGTTCGCCACGAATGCAGGGTCGAAACGCAGAAAGCAAAGCTGAACGAGGCACGCAAGAACGAACATATATGCGCGCTGAAATATCCCGTGCTGCTTGTTCACGGCGTATTTTTCCGTGACAGCGCTCTGCTGAATTACTGGGGACGCATACCCGCAGAGCTTGAAAAAAACGGCGCGGTGATTTACTACGGCAATCAGCAGTCGGCGGCTTCGGTAGAGAAAAGCGCGGCGGAGCTTGCCGTAAGGATAAGGTCGATCGTGGAAGAAACGGGCTGTGAAAAGCTGAATATAATCGCTCATTCAAAGGGCGGGCTTGATTCGCGCTATGCGATAAGCGTGCTTGGGTGCGATAAATATGTTGCGTCGCTGACTACGATAAACACTCCGCACCGCGGCTGTCTTTTTGCCGAATATATTCTGAACAACGCTTCCGACAAGTTCAAGGCTGCCGTCGAAAAGACATACAACGGTGCGTTCCGCAGGCTCGGCGATGATTCGCCCGATTTTATGGCTGCCGTAACGGATCTTACGAACAGTCGATGCGCAGAGCTTAACGAAAAAATGCCCGATATGCCGGGTGTTTACTATCAGAGCGTTTGTTCGAAGGCGAAAAAGGCGAGAAGCGGGCGGTTTCCGCTTAATTTTTCCTATCCTCTTGTGAAGAAGTACGACGGCGATAACGACGGACTGGTTTCAATGGAATCGGCGCAGTGGGGCGAGCGGTTTATTCCACTTGTACCGACGGGAAAGCGCGGGATTACCCACGCGGATATGATCGACCTGAACAGAGAGGACTTCCCGGGATTTGACGTACGCGAATTTTACGTTCAACTCGTATCGGAACTGCGGGAAATGGGATTCTGAAAGTCGGAGGTTGCAGAAATTTTTTCTGAAATTTCTGCAACCTTTTTGTATTTCAACCCGTCATAATTTACAGAGAGGTTAATACTAAGCACCAATAAAACTATAAACAAAAAACTTTGTATAACCCATATATGCAAGATTATACTCGATTTTTTAATTGGTGCTAAGTATAAAATCTCTCGCATGAAAAAAAGGGGGCAGTAAAGTGGACGATGAAAATATTCTCGAATTGTTTTTTGCGCGTTCGGAGGAGGCGATAAGCCGTATCGCCGAAAAATACGGCAGGCTTTGCGAAAAGGTCGCCTATAATATTCTGCTTAACAAGGAGGACGCGGAGGAGTGCGTGAATACCGGCTATCATAAGCTATGGAACGCGATACCGCCGCAGCGGCCTGCTTCGCTTTGCGGATATTTGTGCGCGGTCGTGAGAAATACCGCGCTGTCGGTGTACGATAAGGTGCGGCAAAGAAGCTGCGAGGTGCTGTATGAGGAGCTTGACGAGCTGATTCCTTCGGAAAAATCTCTTGAAGAACAGTTCGACAGCGGACACATGGCGGCTCTGATAAATGAATTTCTCGGTACGGCGAACAAGCGCAGCCGTGAGATTTTCACCGCGCGGTATTATTTCAATTTTTCGATAAGCGAGATAGCGCATAGCTTTGATATGAGCGAAACCGCAGTGAAATCGCGGCTTTCGCGGACGAGAGCGGAGCTAAAAAAATATCTTTCTGAAAGGGGAGTTACGGTATGAGCAGGAATGAGCGTTTCTGGAGAGAAACAATGGATAAGCTGGACGAGAAATATGTCAATGAAACGTCCGAAGAGCTGTTTGAGCACCTTGGCGAAGAGCATGAACTTGTGGAAATCCATGTGGAACGTCCCGAAAAGAAGAAAAAAAGCGTTGGCGCTTGGATTGGCGCGGCTGCCGCGCTTGTCGTCATTGGCGGAACAGCCGTAGCGCTGCGTATGACAAATGTATTGCCGGCGAAGCCGAATGAGGGGATTGAAATAACGCTCCCGTCCGAAACAACGTCAACAACGGCGGTTTCCGCCGCGCCCGAAACGACGGAAATGACGCTTCCCGTGCCGGAAGGGGGGAATCCCCCAAGTATGCAGAATTTTGACGGGATAGAGATTTACGAAAATATTTTCTGGGGAAGCTGGAGCAATTCCGCAGAAACGATACGCTTCACCTATAAAGAGGATCCGCTGCCCGAAGAGGCGGTCGCCGCGACGGTCACAAAGCAGGAAGAGGGCTATTTTTTACAGGTGTACGGACAAGGCGATTACGGCTGGGACGTTAGTATCGGAGTTTATTATATTCCCGCCGACGAAACCAACAAAATGTATTTTTATGAGGATGAGGAAAGTACGACCGCACAGGTTTATACAAGAGTGTGGCAGGAAACACGTCCCGATAACGGTCTGATTGTCGAAAAGGGCGCGCTGAACTTCATCGGACAGCAAAAGCTGGCGAGAGAGATGTGCTTTGAGGGAAGCGACGGTTTTTATCATCTGCGGAGAATTTACGAAACACCGCTTTACAACGCGGACGGCGAGCGTCTTGATATTATTTACGGCAAGGTAAGACTTGGCGAAAATATTACTTCAAAAAAGCTGAACGAGTTCACGCTGACGGTAAACTGCAAATATTCCGACAGTGATATATATGAACAGATAACTCTTTCGCTGAGCCGCGGAGAAAAAAGCTGGAAAATAGCTTCGGCAAGCGACGCCGCAGGAAATATTTATAAAACCGACCTTATGGCGGGCAGCACCGAGCTGATAGATTTGAGCGTTATGGACGGGGACGGCATTGCTTCCAAAGAAGCATTGTCGCTTTTTGAAAAAACGTTTTACGGAATCTGGGAAAGCGATTTTGATACGCTGAGCCTGACATATACCGAGGATAATCAGTTCCCAGGTTACACGTTTATCACATGGTTTACAGAGCGTGAGGACGGCTGGTATCTTAATGAATTTACGAGCGGGACGGGAACGCTGTACTTCATCGCGAGGGAAGAACCCGAAAAAATGTACAGATATGAGGATTTTACGGGAGTAAACGATGTCGCGAAAAATGAATATTACTGCGTTTACACACTCAGGTCGCGCGGCAGCACGGAAATTCCGCAGGGCGTTATAAGCCTTTTGGGAATGAACAAAATCTTTGTGGAATACGGCGTTGATATCTGGGATATAATGCCCAAGAATATTCAGTATAACGGCAAAGAATACGAATACGACGGTGCCGCAAGCTGGTACTGGGGCTACGGCGAAACATACATCAACGAGCCTGTTACAGACAGCAAAGTGGTATTCTCCCACCGCTACTGCGAGGTTACGGACAACGTTGATGAATTGAATAAGCCCAATATGAAATACTTCACGTTTGCCGCCGAAAAAGTCAACGACGAGTGGGAAGCATGGGAAATAACCGACACATATATTACGCTTGAGGTTTCCGAAAATTACAGCGTGCAATATTTCAACGATACAGACGGAAAGTATTACGCGCTTGAAACGCTCATTGCGATGAGCTCGCACGACCTTTCCATTTTATATCACTGGGACGGCTACAGCTATACGGCGGTTTCGGAAAATCTCATAAACTGCCGTGCGGCGGAAATTGACGGCGTTTTGTATCTGCTGTACTACGATAAAGCGAATAAGGCGCTGCGGCTTCGCGAGAACCGTATGTACGTCGGAAAAAATATGTACACCGAAGTGATAGTCAGCGAAACGGCTGAGGTGTACCCGAACAGCTACAGCATACGCACGGTCGGGGATTATGTCATTGTCGAATACGCCGAAGCGGACGCCGATACAATGCGTGTTTCACTTTTCTCAAAATATCTTGACTTTTGCGGAAAAACGACCGAGAGCTATGTTACTGAAATAAGCGACAGCGGCTTTAAAATGATAATCAACGGCGAAGAAGTAACCTACACGACTGACGAAAACGACCTTGCGGGGCGGCTCTGGCATCTTAACCGCAGTTCTGAAATGTTCTATATGAATACTGTTGTGGGAAGTCCGACGATCGATTTTAAGGACAGCTTTACGAAAGAACTTCCGGACAGTGATATTACGATGACATATTACCGCGTTGTGAAGCCGCCGTTCGACAATTATCAGTCGCTGAGCATAGCTTTGAATGAAATATTTACGGAAAATGCGCGCTATTACATTGATGTTGCGATGTTTCAGGAAGGAACAAATTTTGAAACAAAAAACAACAGCAACGGTATTTATTCGGCGGACGGCGCGCGCGGAGCGGATATAAGCGTTGGAGATGTGACCTGCCGCATAAAGGAACAGACCGATACGCAGGCGGTGCTTGAATACACGGTATACGGCGTTGACGAGAACTTTAATGCGAGCGACGAGGTTATCGAAACCTACGAAGTGACAGCCGAGAACGACGGCAGCGGCTGGCGGCTGAACGAAATGCGTTGGCCGTACTGATAACGCAAAGCTCGTTGACAAAAAACGCATATTGTGGTAAAATAATACGCAGCGTGGGAAATCCGCGTTGCGTATTTTTGTGCAAAAAAAGAACCGCACGAAAATCATGCGGAACTTTCTTTTGTTCGGTTATTATTACTTGATAAATTCTGCGAGAGCGGATTCAAGCTCTGCGGTGTCGTCTGTGTGAGCCACAAGCTTGAGTTCCTTGGAGAGGTCGATGCTGAAGATACCCATAATGGACTTAGCGTCGATTGCGTATCTGCCCGAAACGAGGTCGATCTCGTAATCGAACTTTATAACTGTGGAAACAAACTTTTTAACGTCATCGATAGTGGTGATTTTTACGGTAAATTCTTTCATGATAAATTCCTCCTGCTGTGTTATTTTTTTACTTTACAATATACGCGGCAATCTCGTCGAGAAATGCGTCGCAGCTATCGCTGTGAATTGTGAGTTCCAGCGGGCGGCTTAAATCAAGACTGAAAATACCCATGATTGATTTTGCGTCAACGGTATACTTTCCGAGTGTCAGATCCGCTTCATGGTCGTACGCATTGCTCTTTCTTACGAAGTCCTTTACGTCGTCGATTGTCACTAGTTTTATTGTTCTTTTTGTCATGATATTAGCCTCCTTATTTATTAGTGTTACATCTCTGTAACTATTATTATAATATCATAAAAAAAAGAATTGTCAAGTAGATTTTGGAAAATTCGGTATTATTAAGACTACGGGAAAAATAGAAGCAACTTTTTTGTGCAGTATTAACTATAAATCGAGGTTGAATTTATGCGTTTTGCTATAAAAACTTTTGGCTGTAAGGTGAATCAGTATGAAAGCCTTGCGATAGCTTCCGCTATGCGTGAAAGCGGCTTTGAAGAAGTTCCTGACGAAGGGGAAGCCGACATTGTGATTATAAATTCCTGCACCGTTACGGCAGGCGGAGATAAAAAGGCGCGGCAGAGCGCTTCAAAAATCAAGCGCCGCAGCCCCGAAAAGCTGGTAGTGCTTACCGGCTGTTATCCGCAGGCTTTTCCCGAAGAAGCTGCCGCGAGCGGCGCAGATATCGTTACCGGAAACGGAGCGCGCGGAAAAATCGCGGAACTTGTAAAAAAATATATCTCTGACGGGGCAGCGTGCCGAAGCGTTCCCGAGCTTCCGACCGTATTTGAAGAAATGCATATACAGCGCGGCGGTGAAAAAACGCGTGCATTCATAAAAATCGAGGACGGCTGCAACCGCTTCTGTTCGTACTGCATAATTCCGTATGCGCGCGGGCGCGTCCGCTCACGCAGCCTTGAATCGATTCTTTCCGAAGCGCGTCAGTGCGCCGCGGAGGGGTTCAGAGAGCTGGTGCTTGTCGGGATAAATCTGTCGTGCTACGGGACTGACTGCGGGCTTTCGCTCGCGGACGCGGTTGAAGCGGCGTGTTCGGTCGATGGAATAGAGCGGGTCCGACTTTCGTCGCTTGAACCTGAACTGCTTGATGAAAAAATGCTTTCTCGGCTCGCGAAGCAGGACAAGCTTTGCCCGCATTTTCACTTGTCGCTGCAAAGCGGTTGCGATGAAACGCTGCAACGAATGAACCGCCGCTACACTTGCGAGGAATATGCGGAAATTGTGGGAAATATTCGCCGCGCTTTTCCGGGGTGCAGCATAACTACCGATATGATGGCGGGTTTTGCGGGCGAGACTGAAGAAGAATTTTTGTGTTCACTTGAATTTGCGGAGCGGATAGGGTTTGCGAAAATACACGCGTTTGCATATTCCGTTCGCGAGGGAACCGCCGCCGCCAAGCGCACCGACCATGTGCCGGAGCAGATACGTCAGGAGCGGTTTCGACGACTTAGCGCGCTTGATGAAAAGCTGCACGCAAAATTTCTCAAAGAGCAGATCGGTACGGTTCAGCCTGCGCTTATCCAGAAGCGCACTTCTCCCGACTACGCGGCGGGGCTTACGCCGAATTATACTCCCGTCCGCATATACGGCAGCGACGCTCAGCGCGGCAGCATAATCAAGACTAGGATAATCGGAGCGGAGAAGGATTTCTGCCTCGGCGAAGAGCAGTGATGTCCGCATTTGTCGCAAAAATGTCCCCAAAGCGGTATTGCAAAATGAAGAAAAATATGGTATAATTCTTTACATTCGGAACAGAAAACGGAAAGGGAAAATATGGCAGAAAATATTAAGACGATCAGCGAGAACAGACAGGCTCGCCATGAATATTTTATCCTCGAAAGCATTGAGGCGGGGATCGAACTCACGGGGACGGAGGTAAAATCTATCCGACAAGGCGGGGTGAATCTAAAGGACTCGTGGATCTCAATTGAAAACGGCGAAGCGTACGTCAAGCAAATGCATATCAGCCCCTATGAAAAGGGAAATATTTTTAACAAAGACCCGCTTCGCGAACGCAGACTGCTTATGCACAAGCGTGAAATTGAGCGGCTCTTCGGACAGGTAAAACAGGGCGGGCTTACGCTTGTTCCCATATCCATGTACTTCAAGGGTAGCCGCGTTAAGGTTCAGGTCGGACTTTGCAAGGGTAAAAAGCTGCACGACAAGCGTGACAGCATAGCCGAGCGCGACGCAAAGCGCACTATCGACCGCGCAATGAAGGAGCGCAACAGATGAGGCGGCTCGCGGCGTTCGTCGCGGCTTTTGCAGCGGCATTTGCAATGTGTATTTCGGTGTGCGCTCTGGACGAAAATCTGCTCGGCGATTACCGCAATTTACTTTGGGAGAATGCGAAGCTGAGCTATAACGAGGAGCACGGAACGCTTTCGTTTACCGATATTTCGGGCGAAGCGTGGGTTCAGTTTCCTGTTGAAAATGCGGCGGGCGTGTGGTTTTACGCGGACTGCGGCGGTTACAGCGGAAAGAGCAGCGGGAGCGTTACGGTACTTTTTTTGAGCGATGATAACAAGGTCGCGGCGGAGTATACAAAGCCGTTCGTTTCGGACGGGTATTTCTACCGCTTTCAGCTCGGCGCGGAAAACGGCTATCTTCCTGTTCCGCAGAACGCTGAATATGTAAAAGTTATTATTAGATCACAAGGCGACGAAAGTGTATATTTCCGTAATTTAAGCCTTATTTTAAGCAGCACCGCCGCGAGGTCGGACGATGCGGAATGGCATTCGTCCGGCAAGCTTCAGGCGGTTCAGGTCAAGACGACGGCAGGGCATTACTGGTTTTGGGTCGTGCTTGTTGCGGTCATACCGATTGTAATGTTTGGTCTTAAAAAGCTTCAGGAACGCGCAAAGAAAGTGAAATAATTCAAACCCCGCAGACGTGTGAGCTGCGGGGCGATTTTATGTGAAAATCCCGCCGTTAACCAAACAGCGGGGATAAAATAGACCCGTTCAAACCCGAAGCGGCAAATTTTTCTTGATTTAACATAAGCGAAAACCCCACCGTTAACCAAACAGCGGGGATAAAATAAACCCGTTCAAACCCGAAGCGGCAAACGTTTCTCGATTTAACATAAGTGAAAACCCCGCCGTTAACCAAACAGCGGGGATAAATCAAACCTGTATAAAGGCGGAACTGCCAAAAAGGGCTTCCTTTTCAGCCTTGTAAGCCGCGGGATTGTCTGTCCATGTCCTCAACGACAATGTCGCAGATTTCGCCGAGAGAAGCGCAGTATTCAAGCACTTTCCACGGCTCGTTGGTGTGATAGTGAATCTTAATGAGCGTATCGTCGCCGACTGCGAGCAGGCTGTCGCCGACAAAATTTTCGATGAAATAGTCGTGAATAACGTCCTCATCGAGATTTTCGCCTTCGATAAGAAGCTGCGTGTCATACCTAAATTCTATCATGTCATTTTTCCTTTCAAAATACTTTTCAATATTGAAATAATACCATAAAAAAGCAAAAAAGTCAAGACAAATCCGACAGAACCGCGGCACTGCGATTCTGTCGGATTTTTATGTTCAGCCAAGCATATTGAAGAACGAACCGCTGATATTCGAGAGGTTCGTGACATTGCCCGTCTGGGTATATGTGTTGGTTGCCTGAACGGTGTGCTCTATCTGGGAGTAGGCTTTAAGCTGCGCCGCCTGACGTGAAACAAAGTTGGCAAAAGAATCCTTTTTGCCGAAAATTGCTTCAAGCTGAGCGGTGTCCGCAGTCATGAAGCTTTCCTTATCGAGGGTAAGAGTACCGTCGGAGTTGATGCTGATGCCTGCGTTGTTGAGCTTTTTGGTCTGTGCATTCGTCATGTTGGTGATGAACTCGTGCTTGTTGGAAACAGACTTGTCGCCCGATGTCCGGATAGAAGAAACAAGGTCGTTGTAGCTTTTTACAAAGCTCTCCGCGGCGGAATAAGCCTTATCATAATCCATTTCTCCCGTCTTGGAATCAACGGAAAAAGCGCTTTCGAGGTTTCCGAAAGCCTTTGTAACACTGTCGGAAAGTGTGCCGAGCTTATCCTCGACCGTGTTTTTAGTCTTTGTGTTCTGTTTCTTTGCAGTTTCATCGGTTCCCGAGGTTTTCTGCGTCTTCTGCATATCGAAATATGCCTTGTACAGATTTTTGCTTACCTTGAAATCGCTCCACTGTGTAAGAACATTGCTCATAGACGTGTAAAACGTACTGTTAAGAGAATTGATCATTAAAATCACCCTTTCCACGCAAAGCTAAGTGCCTATCTCTGCACTTATAATATCGGCAGAAATTTCCCCGACTTTATACTAACAGCGAAATTTATTTGTCATTTTCATTATCATCGCCCATAAGCTCGCCAAGCCAGTCGTCAATTTCAGATTCGCGCTTTTCTTCCTGCTCTCTGCGGTAGATCTTGGCGGATTCCGAATCGGGGTGTTCCTCAAAATATTTTATATCGCGTTCGTCGTTGAGCGTTTCCATACTCTTTTTGTCCGCAAAGCGATATCTTATTTCTTCGCTTTCAACAGGCGCTTCGTTCATAAGCAGCGGGTTGAAATGTGGATAACCGTCGAGCTTTGAGAGCGTTTCTTCCTCGCGGCTGTTGCGCAGGCAGAGAATATCCATTACCGTTGAAATGATACAGGTCAGAATTATCGCCGCAGATATTCGTATTTCTTCGCCTAATACAATTTTTATAATACAGATCGTCAGCAGGATAACGTTGCTCACGAGAAGTCCGAATTTGGGTATTTTTTTGCGCATTCTGAACGCCATAAAGCTGAAAACCGCAGAAAGCGTAACGAAGCAGAGCTGCGCAATATCGGGAAGCCACTGAAAATCGGCAGTCCTGAAAAGCTCGTTGTCGATAATGTGATTTGTGTATGCAATTCCTATCGTCAGAAACTTTGAGTATATATAAAACAGCATACAGGCAAACATGATCGCGCACGCGCCGAAACCGCCCAGAAAAGCAGTGCGGTAATCGCAGTTGATTTTATGCATACGCTGATGAAGCTGCTGAGCGTATTTTATGTGGTTAAAATCGTTTAGCATTTTTCCCTCCCGCAACATAAATAGTCTGCTTTTTCGTTTTATTACATTTATTATAGCACAAATGCTTTGCTTCGTCAATCTTTTTTCTTTTCCGCGCGGCGTTATCGACATTTTTTTCAGCGCCGCCGAGGTATAATTGTAAGCGGTGATAAAACTATGACTGTTTACATAGACGTACTTATTGTTGTGAATTTTTATATCACTTACTTTGTGCTTCGTGCGTCGGCGGGACTGCTTCACGCGCGGCTAAAAACGGGGCGGCTCATCGCCGCGGCTGTGATAGGCGGTATAACTTCCGCAGCGGCGGTTTTCGCGCTTCCGTTCTGGGCTGCGATACCGCTGCGCTGTGTGCTTACGGTTCTGCCCGTGATAACGGCTTTCGGCTTTTCGGGGATAAAGCGGCTGCTTTTGCAGAGCTTTGTTTCGTTTGCGGTAAGTCTGTTGCTTTGCGGGGCTGTGACAGGACTCAGAGAGCTGACGGGGAACAGTTTTTTTGCCGAGGTCGGCGGCTTTGTTTACCTGGACGTATCTGTGCTGACCCTTATTTTTTCAACAACGGCGGCATATCTGTTAATCTCTCTGTTCCGCCGTATTCTGGATAAGCCCGGTTCGGACGGAAGCGTGCCGCTTGAAATAAAAAACAACGGAAAAACCGTGCGGCTCAACGCCTTTCAGGACAGCGGAAATACTCTCCGCGATTTTTTTACGGGACTGCCGGTGATCGTGTGCAGGCTTTCGTCGATCAGCGGGCTTGCACCGCCGGGAATCGAACGCGCGCAAAGCGACCCGCCTCCCGGAGTACGGCTTATTCCGTATTCAACGATAGACGGGTCGGGGATAATTGCGGCTTTTCGTGCGGACGAGGTGACAGTTGGCGGAAAAGATGTTGACGCACTTATAGGCGTGAGCGATACCGCAATGAAAAACGAGGAATTTGAAGCCGTGTTTAATCCGAAAATATTGATATAGCGAAAGGAATGGATCTGACAATGCAAACGGTAACGGAACGATTTTCGGCGATACTTGAGCGGATATTAAGAAAGGAAAAACCGCTCGGTATCTATTATATCAACGGGGCGGACAATCTGCCTCCGCCGCTTACGAGGGAGGAGGAGGAGACCGCGTTCGCGCTGCTGAAAACCGATTTTTCAAAGGGCAGGGATATGCTTATCGTACATAATCTGCGGCTTGTTGTATATATTGCGAAGAAATTCGAGGCAACAGGTATCGGTATGGAGGATCTCATCTCGATAGGCACTATCGGGCTGATAAAAGCGGTCAATACGTTCAGCCCCGACAAGAACATTAAGCTTGCGACTTACGCTTCACGCTGTATAGAAAACGAGATACTGATGTTTCTGCGAAAATCCAACCAGTATAAAAGTGAAATTTCAATAGAAGAACCGCTGAATATCGACTGGGACGGCAACGAGCTGCTGCTCTCGGACGTTCTCGGAACAGATACCGACATAGTGAACGAAAATATCGAAAACGAGGCGGAGCGCAGACTGCTGTTGGATTCGATTGCGAAACTCCCGCCGCGCGAGCGGTTTATTATGGAAAAAAGGTTCGGGCTTGTGGATGGAAAGGAGCTTACGCAAAAGGAGGTCGCTGACCTTATAGGCATATCGCAGAGCTATATATCGCGGCTTGAAAAGCGCATAATAAAGCGGCTGCGCAGGGAACTTGAAAAGATAACGTGATTATGCTTTCGGAAAAACGGTCGTCACGCTCATTTCCCCACCGCGAATTTCGGCAAATATTTCACCGTTCATTTTATGCATTATCTGTCGGCAGATATATAATCCAAGTCCGCTTCCGGGCGTATTTGCGGCGTTTGAAGCGCGCCAAAAGCTTTCGAAAATATGCGGCAGTTCCGTATCTGAAAGGGAAGAGCCGCTGTTTACGACTGTGATTAGAACGCAGCCGTCCTCCTGTGAAAATTCAAGCGAAATGCTCTTTCCGTCGCCGTATTTCAACGCGTTTTCCATAATGTTCTGGATAACCTCAACACTTCGATCGATATCGCCGCGCAATATGCAGTTTTCGTAGCTTCCGACGGCAAAATCCGTGCTGATAAGCCGCAGCTTTTCGCTGTAATATCCGCTTATCTTTTCAACAAGCTCGGATAGATAGAACTCGCCGATATTCACGTCTATTGTGAAAAAATCTTCTCTTGAAGCGGCAATTATCCGCGAAATATAGCCTTCGATCTCGTCCGCTTTTTCGTTAATGCTGTCGGCAATCTCGGCTTGTTTTTTCGGGTCGGGATACAGCCCCTTTGAGAGTGCTTTTGAATATAGCTTTATTGCCGAGAGCGGCGTTTTTAGGTCGTGAGAAAGCGATAAAAGCAGCGTTCGGCGCTCTTTCTGAAGCTCAAGCTCACGCATTTTTTGCTGTTCGAGATTTTCACGGAGCAAATCCATTCCCCAGTTGAAGCGTCCGAAAAAGCGGCTGCCGCTTTCCTTTACCGCCGCGGTGAGATTGCCTTTTGAAAGCTCGTAAGGGACTTCGGAAAGCGCGTTGAACGGCTTTATGATGTTCCGCCTTATAAACAGCATTACCGCAAGGTTAAGCAGAGCCATTGCGCCCAAAGCAATGTTGACAGTGACAATTTCGGGAGTATTATCGGCGCGTGCGGCGGTATAATCGAAGCGGTACAGCGTTCCGTTTATCTCGCGCACTGCGAAATCGCTTTCAGGTACATAAAATTCGCCGTCTGTTTTTTCGATGTGCGTGACGTACCTGCACTCCGAAAGGTCAATGCTATCCGCGCCGTTTTGTTCAATTTCACGGGTGAGCCGTTCAATTTCAACGCGGTACGTTCGGTCCGAGCTTTCGTTCGGAGCACGCAGCAGTACAATATTCGCGGTAGCGAATATGAAAAAAATAACGGCAGCGACCCCCGCCAAAATGCAGTCAAATCTCTTCATTATACTTATACCCCACGCCCCAGACGGTTTCTATTCTCTGTGGATTTTTCGGGTCGTTTTCTATTTTTCTGCGCAGCCATTTTATGTGAACGGTAAGCGTTTGCTGCTCCGAAAGGCTGTCGCTGCCCCATATTCGATTGAAAATATACTCCTTGCTGAGCGTTCTTCCCTTATTTTCAACAAGCAGCGTGAGCAGTTCAAATTCCTTTGCGGTAAGCTCCAGCGGAGAATCGCCGCGATAAACCGTTCGCGTCGCCTTGTTTATGCGCAGGTCGCCGTCGGTCATCTCGTCGAGCGAATATCTGCGCTTAAAAATTCCGCTTATTTTCGCAAGCATAATGTCGATGTCGTACGGCTTTTCTATGTAGTCGTCTGCGCCTAGGATAAGCCCGTTCAGCTTGTCCTCTTTTTCGGTTTTCGCGCTCACAATAAGTATCGGCGCGTCGCTTTCCTCGCGGATTTTTTTGCAGACGTAAAAGCCGTCGATCCCCGGCAGCATTATATCGAGCACGATAAGCCTTGCCCCGTATTTTTCATACAGGGACAAGGCTTTTTCGCCGCTCTCGGCGACGGAAACCGTGTAATTTTCGGAGCGTAGAAAATCACAGAGCAGTTCCGCCAGCTCCTTATTATCTTCAACGATAAGAATATCGGTCATAGCAGTTCCTTTCGGGCGGCGGTTACCAGCCCATTTCGAGAAGCCAGTTGTTAAGAGTGCGTTCGCGTTCGCGCAGCGCCGAAGCGCTTTCGTTCTTACCTAAATTATACTCGCCTTTTATATTTCCGTCAACTATAAAAAGAACTCTTGTGCATTTCGCCGCGACCTTCACGTCGTGCGTTACGAGCATTATGGTCGTGCCGTCGGCGTTCAGCTTCGCAAGCTCCTCCATGACTTCCTCCGAGGACGTGCGGTTGAGCGCGCCTGTGGGTTCGTCCGCGAATATCATTTTCGGGTTATTTATCATGCTTCGGCAGATGCACGCGCGCTGGAGCTGCCCGCCCGAAACCTCGTTTATGTCGTTATCGGCAATTTCGATTATCCCGAGGCGGCGCATGAGCGCCTGACCGCGTTCGGTGATTTCACGGCGCGTTTCCTTTACCTTTTCCGACTGGCAGGCGGGGAAGATTATGTTATCGAGAATAGTGAGGTTTTTGAGCATATACATCTGCTGAAAAATAAAGCCCATATCATCGAGCCGCAGCGCCGAAAGCTCTTTTTCGTCCATTTTGGCAATGTTTTTCCCATCGAAAAGCACGCTTCCCGCGGTCGCTCTGTCCATTCCCGAAACGGTGTACAGCAGAGTGGATTTTCCCGAACCCGACGGTCCCATTACGGCGACCATTTCGCCGCTTTCTATATTGAAATTTATATTTTTAAGCACGTTATTCTGACGTTTATCGACAATATAAGTTTTGCAGAGGCTTTTAACTTCAAGTATATTCATGGCGTATCTCCTTATTCAATGTTGGCTGTATCGGACGAGTGAATAGTTCTTGTGTACTGGGCGGTTAAAAACGCGCTCACAAGCGTTGTCGCAAGGACAATAATCGGGTAAATAAGACAAATTTCAAGCGGATTTATCCTGAACGTTATTTTTCCTGCGCCCATCATGGAGAAAAGCGGAGTTATTGCAAATTCAACTATCGGAATCGTGAGAATTATACCGAGTACAGAGGATATTATCCCGACGGCGGCAAATCTGAGCGTGTGGATTTTTATTACGGCGCGGCTTGTGAATCCGACCGCCTTGAGCATTGCGATCTCCGCCTTTTCTTTCGCGACGAACGAGCGTTCCATAAGCACGGCGACGAGAGCGGTTATCGCAAGTGAAATAAAAAGAATAAAGTTTTTAATATTAAGTATCGTGTCGCCTACGCCCGTGCATTCCGAGGAAAATTCCGCAGGTGTTTTTATTTTATCATCGGGAAACAGCTCAGCTATGGCTTCTTTTCTTTCGGCTATTGTTTTTTCGTCCGGGTTATCGGTGAAATCAATTTGAAATTCCAGCCCCGAGCCTATCTGCGAGCCATAAAGGTCAACGTCCTGATAAAGACGTATGCAGTCGCCGAGGTTGTTCATTGTCTGAAAATACGCGGTTATTATGTACTGTGTTTCACTCTCGGCGCTTGCCAGCGTTACCGTATCACCGATAGCTGCGCCAAGCTTTTCGGCGGTCTGCCGCGTTACGGCTATCTCGCCGTCGTTCTGCGGAGCGGTGCCCTCAAGATATTCGTATTCGTCGCACGTTACTGCGCCGACGCCCTGCTGAACAACGGTTTTTATCGTATTGTCGCCGTGCGAGGCCGAAAGACGGTACTGAACCTCTATGTGACACTTCGCGGGCATATCGTTTTCGGCAAGAACGTTTTCCATGTCCCGCAATACGCCGAGAAGCTTTTCTTTTCCGTTTTCGCTCATACATTTCATAAATTCGGCGGAGTTTGAAAGATATAGATCGCTTCTTGTCGTGCCGAAAAGAGTTGCGAGCGAGTCGCTTTGGAGCGTATCGGCGGTTACCGCAAGCGTAAGCACAATGCAAAGGCTCAGCGCGAAAGTGACGATAAGCGCGGCGAATCTTTTCGGACTGCTTAAAACGTCGTTAAGCGCGGTAAATCCGCAGGCGGAAAGTCTGCTCCTGCTTAAATGAAGCGGACTTTTCTTTCGGAAGCGTTCGCCCGTTTGACCGCTTCTTATCGCGTCGAGCGGGGAGGATTTTTTTACCCGCCGTGTGCAGCCGTAACTGAAAAGCAGGACGATTACCAGAACGAGAACACAGCTTATCGCGTTTATAAGCAGCCCCGCGTCGTTTCCCAGCACCATTTTTTCGGAAACAATATCGATCATGACCTTTCCGAACGGAATACTCAGCGCGAAGCCTACCGCCGAGCCGACCACCGAAAGCACGAGATATTTTACCGTGTAAAGTCCGCGGATTTTCCTGTTCGGGATGCCTATCGCTTTCATAACGCCTATTTCACGAAGCTCCTCGGCAAGAGTGAACGAGATTGTGAACCGCAGCACGATAAATGCGATAAAAATTAGGCAGACGCTGAAAACAAGCAGTATGGCGGCAACTATCATCTCCATGACGTAGCACATTTTGATAATATCTCTGCCGCCGTTGAAAAGAATCCCGTCCGAATCGGAAAGCGCTCGTTCAAGAATCGCCGTATCATTAGCGTCTATGTAGAAAATTCGCCCGCTGTACGCTTTTTTCAGCGTTTCATCTTCGGCGAAGGGCTTATAATCCTCGTCGTTCATTATGAAGCGGGTATTTCCCATAAAGTCTGAGCCGAGCAGCGCGTCCTTGCAGTATCCGGCAACCTTCACGCTTGCTGCAACGCCGTTGTGATCGATCGTGATTTCGTCGCCTATCTCTGCATTTGTCGCTCCGGGACTTCCCGATATATAAACGCAGCCTTTTTCGACTTCGGCGAGCGGTTCGTTGTCCATACCAAAATATGTGAGCTTTGCTTCGCCTATCGGCATGAGAATGAGAGTGCTGCTTTTTCCTGTCGTGAGCGTCCCGCCGTTTATTTTGAAATTTTCTTTATTTGAATAAGTGAGATTTTCGCAGGTGTAATCCGTAACAGCGGCGGTTTTGTCAAGAATAGAACTTATATTGCCGTTTTCTCCGAGGGTTATTGCAACATAGTCGCGGACTCCCGCCTTATCGAGGTAATAGTCTGTTCCGGACATGACCGTAAGGATATTGTTTGCACTTACCGCCATGAACATTGCGGCAAGGGTGATGAACAGAAGCAGAATGACGTTCATCGTCTTTTTCCGCTTCAGGTCCTTTTTCAGTATTCGCAGGTACATATCGCTGCTCCTTTCCTTGTAGTGTCTTAATTATAACAAGGAAATTATTAAATAATCCTTAAAGCTTTTTTTATTTTACCACCTTAACTCCGATAACCGTAACGTCGTCCTCCTCGCCCTTGCGCGCGCTGAGCCTCAGCGCTTCGCCGATAGTGTCGATTATCCTGTCGAGGTCGGCGCTGCGTTCGCGCATTACAATCTGCTCCAGCCACGTTTCGTCCAAATCCGCGCCGTCGCTGACCATTATCACAACATCACCCGCAGCGACCGTAAAGCTTTTTTCCGTCCAGCTTGCGGGAATGCCCGCGCCGAGCGGAAGTCCGCTTCCGTCCAGCTTCGTGAAGCCTTTTCCACAGCGAACGAATGTCTGCGCGCTGCCTGCTTTATAAAGCGAGATCTGCCCCGTGTAGAGATTTATGCAGCAGACGTCGAGCGTGGCGAAGCTTTCGTCAGAGGATTTGACGAGAAGGGAAGTGTTAAGCATTTCGACCGACGCACCGAAATCTATCCCCGCGCGCAGCATTCTTGAAAGCATACTGCACGCGAAAGCGCTGTCGATGCGCGCGCGGCTGCCGCTGCCCATTCCGTCGGAAAGAATCATATAAACGCTGCCCTTTCCGTCGTTGAAGCAGTCGCAGCAATCCCCGTTCTGCCTGTTTTCGGATTTATTTTTTTGAAATATTCGTATCTGCGCGTCGTAAAGCGAGCGTTCGGAAACGCAGATATGGACTTTTTCGCCGCTTTCCTGAATCATCGGCGGGTCAAACTCTTTTCCGAGCGCGAACGCCAACCGCGTTGAAAGCTCTTCGGGGTCGCAGTGCGGCAGTCCCGTGCCGTAAATATCGAGCGTGAGCATTCCCTCCGCCGAGCATATTGCCAGAACAGACGGATCTTTTACGCCGTTTTCCTTGAGCACTTGCTCCGCCGTATTTGCCGCGCCCGTGTCATAAAATCTTTCCTCGGAAAGTTCTTCGGACATTGCGCGGAGCATTTTTCCCGTAGCGGTAAGCTGCGCCGAGAGAACGCCGCGCATTTCGCCGACCTTTCGCGAAGCCGCCTCTGCGGCACAGAAAGCGGCGTACTGACGGTTGAGCGCCTGAGCAAGCTCGCGGCGGCATGGACAAAGCTGTTCAAAGTGTCCGCCGAGCATTGTTTCATCCGCAAGAACGCCGCTGCGGATACTGCCTACCGCTTTTCCGAGAATATCGCTGGTCGTGTTGTAATAGCTTCCCCAGCACTGCATATTGTTTTTGCAGCTTCGGCAGACCTGCTCGCCTGCGCTCTGATAAATCCGCGAAACGTCATGGATATTCTGCTTATCAAGAGCTTTCGCTGTCCGTTCGATCGCCTTATTCATCTCGCCTACGGCTTCGCCCATGCCCTCAAGCTTTTTTCCGAACGCGGAAAAAGGCGCGGCGGCGGTCGCGACCGAAGCGGGGCAGCGGTTGCGGTAAAGGGGAATATACCTTTCAGGGATAAGAACATACGCAGCGCCCGCAGCAAGCGCCGCAGCAGAGCATACCGCAGTGTATTCGTTTATGCCGGTGAGAAGCATACCCAGTCCCACAGCGAAAAAAAGTCCGCAGCTTCGTGTGAGTCGTCCATATCTGCCGAGAAATGTTACGGCAAGCGACCCTAACGCAAGGATTATCGCTGCCGTTGAAAATCCCACGTTTCCGACAGTCAGACCTGCGGCAGATAAAATGCCGACAGCGGCGGGCATTTCGCGGCGATAGTCCGAGGAATACAGCACTGCGGCGGCAGCGACCACTGCGCCGAGATTGAATATCCCGACAGAAAGCGAAGCGAACCCTGCGGTGAGCAGGGTGTACAGGATTCCGCAGATAACGGGAAATAACGGCTGAGAGGTAAGCGCGGCGGGCTTGTCCGAAAATGTCCGCACGGCATCAAAGGCGAACGCCGCGCCGCCCGCTATAACTCCAAGCCCGCAGGCGAGCATGATGTCGCTTATCTTTTCTGCGGAAAAAGCGTTAGCCAGCAGCACGCACGCGGCGGTTGCCGCCGACATCACCGCGCGGGAGATTTTTCCGCTTCTGTTTCCGAGCAGCAGCCGCAGCGCGGTGAGCGCGCCCATAGCCGCTATGTACGGTATCGACTGCTCAAAGCTCCCGCTGAGCGTATATCCGACCACGGCTCCCACAAACGCAAAAATGCACTCAAGACCTCTCATTCCCGCAGAAAATGCAGCGGCAAAAGGCGCGGGCGCGCCGAAAAGGCTTGTACAGCCGAGCAGAAAAGCCCCGCCCGCCATAAAAATTCCTCTTAAAAAACCAATATCCCGTTCTTTGAATCCGGAATCGATCTCAATGCTTCGTTCCATTTAACCAAGTCCTTCCTTTTCGGAAGATTTCTTCCGTTTTTGGTTCAATTATACCTTGCGGAAGCCAAAAAGTTTGTCAAAGAATGGGATATGCTATTTATTTTTCGGAAATCGTATTGCAGAGATTTACAAAATCCTGCATTTTAAGCTCTTCGGGGCGCGCAGTCGCCTTAACGCCGCAAAGTTCCATTATTTTCGCAAGCTCGTTCTTTTCGATACCGAGTGCGGAGGAAAGCGGGTTTATCATCTGTTTTCTGCGCTGCGCAAAAGCCGCATGAACAAGACGGAAAAATAGAGCCTCGTCGTTTACGCTGTACTTTGGCTCGGGCGAAATGTCCAGCCGTATGACCGCGCTGTCAACATTCGGCGAGGGCATGAAGCTGCCTCGGTTCACTCTGAACAGCAGCTTCGGCGTGCTGTAATAGTTCACCGCGATCGTTACCGCTCCGCATTCGCGTTCGCCGGGCTTTGCGCAAAGCCGTTCCGCAGCTTCTTTCTGAACCATTACCGTAACTGCCAAAATCGGCAGCCGTTCTTCAAGCAGCCGCATTATAACGGGCGAGGTTATATAATAGGGGAGGTTCGCGCAGACGTATATTTCGTCAAAATCGCCGAGCTTTTCCGCAATCAGGCTTTTCAGGTCGGTTTTCATCACGTCCGCGAAAACGACCTCTACATTGTCGTACTCTGAGAGCGTTTCCGACAGGATAGGCTTCAGTCCCTCGTCGATTTCGATTGCGAGAACCTTGTCGCAGCGCTCCGCAAGCTCCTTTGTAAGTACGCCGATGCCGGTTCCTATCTCGATTGCAGCCGCGCCTTTTTTACAGCCGCCCATTTCGGCGATTTTGGGGCAGACAGACGGATTTATCAGGAAATTCTGCCCCAACGATTTTGAAAACGAAAATCCGTGGCGCTGAAAAAGCTCTTTTATCGTTCCGATATTCGTCAGCTGCATACGGTACACTCCTCGGTTTTTTCGCGGCTGTCCTTAGACGGCTTGCGCAGTATCGAATTTTTCGGAAAGACCGTATCGCACGGGATAGTCAGCTTTTCGGTAGCGTGGTTCGCGATGCGCACGCTTTCTCCCTTTTCGCTGAACATTTCGGTCGGCGAAAATCTCACGGGCTTCATTCCCGGCGAGAGAATTTCAAGCTCGTCGTCGAGAGTAAAATAGTTGCGCTGAGTGAGGTGCATTACGCCGCCGCTGCATTCGGTGACAACTCCGCAGAAATCGTATTCGCGGTAATATCCGCTGTCCTCGTAATGCTGTTCGGCGTCGCCATGCTCAAAGAAAAAGCCCGTGCAGTAGGGTCTGTGGCTGACTTTGTACACTTCCGAGCGCACCCAGTCGGGGGTCGGCTCGTGCCTGTACGCCGCGTTAAGCGCGCCGCGATAGGCGTTTGTGACCGTTGCGACATAATAGGAGGATTTTGCGCGCCCTTCAATTTTCAGGCTTGTAACTCCCGCTTCGAGAAGCTCGCTTATATGCTCGATCATGCAGAGATCCTTCGCATTGAGGATATATGTTCCGCGCTTGTCCTCGAAAATTTCAAAGTCCTGTCCGATCCGCTTTTCCTCGGTTATAAAATAACGCCAGCGGCACGGCTGAGCGCACGCTCCGCGGTTTGCGTCGCGGTTTGCGAGGTATTTCGAGAGCAGGCATCTTCCCGAAAACGAAACGCACATCGCCCCGTGGACAAACGCCTCGATTTCCATATCCGCGGGAATTTTTTCTCGGATTTTTCTTATCTCGGCGAGGCTTGTTTCGCGTGCGAGAACTATGCGCTTCGCACCCATTCGGTACAGCTCGTTTGCGGTTTCATAGTTCATTATCCCGACCTGCGTTGACATATGTATGTCAAGTTCGGGAGCGTATTTTTTGGTCATTGCCATAACGCCGACATCGGCTATGATAACCGCGTCAATGCCTGTTTTCTGCGCTTCGCGGATAAATTCGGGAAACTGCTCCGCTTCGTCGTTTGTGGGGACGGTGTTGCAGGTGAGATACACTTTAACGTTTCTGCCGTGCGCAAAATCTACCGCCTTTTTCAGCTCTTCCATGCTGAAATTTTTCGGATTTGCGCGCATACCGAATGTCTGTCCGCCCAGATATACTGCGTCGCAGCCGTAATCGACCGCCGCTTCAAGACATTCGTAATCCCCTGCGGGGGAAAGAAGCTCTGCCATTTTTACATTTCCTTTCAACAGTTCAGCACCGCACAATTTCAGCGAACTGCGCGGTGCTGTGATTATTCGATTGCGGACTGCGTTTCGGTAAGACCCGCGAGAATAAGGTTTGCTTCGTGTTCGTCGTGAGTCGCAGCGTAGAACACCTCGCCGGTTTCTTCGTTTGCGCAGAAGTAGTAGTAGTTTGTATCTGCCGAGTTGAGCACCGCGTCTATTGCGTCAAGTCCCGGGCTGCATATCGGCCCTGCGGGAATGCCCTTGCAGATATAGGTGTTGTATGCGTCGGAATAGCGCCGCAGCCGCGCCGCGTCTGTCACAAACGGCTTTATATTGTTTTCGACATAAAGCGTGGTAACGTCCGACTGGAGATACGGAAATTCCTCCGAATTGCGTATTCTGTTGAGGAAAACGCTTGCAACATAGTACATATCATCAACGCTCGCCGCTTCTTTCTGAACCATTGAAGCAAGTGTTATCACCTCGTCGAGGGTCATGTTCATTTCGCCCATTTGCTTGTACATAATTTTCGTTATCTTGTCGTTGAAGTTTTTGTACATTTTCTTCGCGGCGACTTCGGCGTTTTCGATTTCTTTTTCGCGCTGAGCAGCCTCCGCTTTGTCCTGTTCTTGCTTCGATTCGTACGTTATTTTTTCAGCGTCAAGAACCGCGTAAAATTCATAGGTGTCGGGGAAGAGGTAGCCTTCGAGCTGATTGAACTTTGAGGATTTTGTGCTGAGCCTGCGTTCAAAGTCGTAGTTGTTCTGAATGGTCTTGTAATACTTTTCAAAATCGCTTGCGTAGCAAACCTTGTTTTCTTCGAGCAGTTTTCCGATTTCCTCCGCGGTCATGCCCTCGGAAATGCGTATCGTGACAGTTTTCGTATCTTCGGAAACGCTTTGGAGCGTCTTGAAGATAGTCATATATGACATGGTTGAGCTAAGCGTGTATTTTCCCGAGTAATAACTGTTCTTCTTACCCGTGAAATCTGCAAACTCCTTGAAGAATTTTGCGGATTTAATTATATTGTTTTCCTGAAGTATCGCTCCGACAACTTCTGTTGTAGCCCCTTCGGGGATCTCTACGTCAAGTTCAAATTCCGTGGGCGCGATACCTGTCACGTCAAGCGCAAATGTTACTATATACGTTGAAAAATACGCGGAGATTCCGACGATCACAACGCAGAGGAACGCTCCGAGCAATATATATGCGAAAGTTCTGGAGCGCTGACGCTGACGTTCATAGCGCTTGCGCATTTCTGAAATCTCACGGCGGCTTCTGCGCTCATCTTCTTCATCTTCGTCGTTTTCTGCGGTGATTTCCGCAGTACGCATAGGATTCGCTCGCACTGCGCCTATTTCGACCATCTGAGTTGCAGCGTTGTCGTAGTGAACCATGCCTTTTTCAGGCTTTGCATTCTCGGCGCTGAACGGCTCGTCTATAACGTCGGCTATCGTGGGAGCGCTTTTCATGCGCTCAGTGTGCTGCGGCTGTTTTTCGGGCGCGGATTTTTTGGGAGGATTTGCCGACGCTTTCTCCGTGCTGCGCGCAGCCTGTGCCGCAAGCGTTGACTGCGGCTTTTTTTTCTTGTTTTCAATGGAAAAGAGAACCGCCGATAAATCGTCGTCGCTTACTTTTGGCTTTTTTTCAGCCTGCGGCGCGTTTTCGCGCGCGGTTTCTTCGGCTTTTGCAGGGTTGTTCTGCTTTGCAGGATTGTTCTGCTTTGCAGGATTGTTCTGCTTTGCAGGATTGTTCTGCTGCGCGGGTCTGCTCTGCTGCGGCAGAGGTCTGCGCTGCGGAGCAGGGCGCCTTACGGGAGCGGAAGCTTCCTGCTTCGGAGCGCTTTCGGCAACTCCGGTTTCAGGCTTATCGGCGCCGCTATGTAGAAAAGCGGCAAGACTCTCTATATTGTCAAATTCTTTTTCTTCCAAGATGATCCCTCCGATCCGAGGTTCAGAATTTTTGTTTCAGTAACAAGTATATCAACGGGCAGGTCGTGTTCTTCGCGAGGAACTTCGCCCATAAAATCATCATAGCATATCCCGACGGAAATACCGTCATAGCCGCGCAGAAAGCGGTCGTAATAGCCGCCGCCGTAGCCGAGGCGATACCCGTTTTCATCAAACGAAAGCGCGGGCACTATGCAAAGTGAAGCGGAAAAATTATCGGGTTCCTCGCTGCCCGTAGGTTCCGGAATACCGAACGCGCCAGCTTTAAGCTCCGAAAAATCGGCTATGCGAAAAAAACGCATTTCCTTGCCTTTGCAGCGCGGAGCGTATACTTTTTTTCCGTCTGAAATCAGCGCGGTTATAAGCTGCCGTGTATCGACTTCAATGTCCGTTGAGATATAGCAGAGAAAATTTTCTGCTGCGCGTACCTGCGGCAGTCTTATGATATTATTATATATCATACTGTCGCTTTTTTGCGCGGAAATTTTGTCCATGCCGCGCCGACGCTGTAAAAGAACGGTGCGAAGCGCTTTTTTGTTCATTTGCACTGCAAAGAATCTCTTACTTTTTTGGCTTTCGGTGCGCCTGCGAGAATTTCGGAAAGAGTCAGTCCAAATTCAACTGCCGCTCCGGGACCCTTTGCGGTAATAATTTTTCCGTCGTGGACTACAAGGTTTGAACAAACCTCGGCGCCCTCCAGAAATTCTTCAAAACCGGGGAAGCAGACCGCTTTTTTGCCATTAAGCAGCCCTTTTTTTCCGAGGATTGAAGGCGCGGCGCAGATAGCCGCAATGTATTTGTCGTTTTCGGCGCAGTAGTCGATAGATTCCTGAACGGCGCGGCTTTTTTCAAGATTGAGTGTTCCGGGCATTCCGCCGGGCAGCATTATCATTTCGATATCGTCGCCGAGAACGAGCTGTTCTTCGGTGATGTCCGGAACGACCGCTATCCCATGCGAACTGACGATAACGTCGTCGCCGATTCCGACCGTTACGACCTCAAGCCCGCTTCTTCTTAAAATGTCAACCGGAGCTATACCCTCGGTTTCCTCAAATCCGTTTGCAAGAAAAACGTATATCATGTCTATCCTCCGTTATTTGATATTTACAGTGAATTTTTCCTCCATAAAGCAGGGGTAGTACGATTGCTTAGCCTTACGCAGATTTTCCTCGCCCATATCCTCCTCGCGGTTGATATAGCGGTATTCTCCGCAGTTGTTCAGAACGAACTGTTTATTTATCATGGGATATGTTCCCTGAAAATCCGTGAATGCCTTTTCGACGTGGACAACGGCGGTGTCACTGTTGAGCCGTTCGCCGAAAGAAAAAGCCTGAACCTTTCCGTCAACTCGGAGAAGTCCGCCGAAATAACCCAGTTCAAAAAAGTTCCGCAGACCTGTTCTGACTGCGCATATTTCCTCGGCTTTGTCCTTGTCCTCTATATTGTTTATGCAGATATTGCGTTCGCACCACTCGTCGTTCATTTCTGCGCATTCGGAAATGTTTTCCGGAGTAATCGGTTCATAGCTCCAGTTGTTTTCACTGAATCGTGCAATATGATTTCGTTTTGCGTGATATTTTTTACCGCTCAGCTCGGCGAGATCGCTGCGGTTGTAGACGTAGTCGTATAAATCCGCGCTTGTGCCGACCTGCGCTCTTTCGCCGTATATTTCTTTGAGCGTAAGCATGGACAGTTTGTTCATTGTCGTAAAATAAAAGGGGAGTGAAGCGGCTTTACAGTACGCTTTCAGCTCGTGAAGAACCTCTCTGAGATCTCCGCGACCTGCGGGAAAATAAAGCCCGTCCCGATTTTTTATGAGAAAAAAATCCTTAAAACGGCAAATTTTTATATCGTAAATTTCGCTCCAACAGAAGCAGTTTCCGAAAGTATATTCACAGCCGCGGAAGTTGGAATAGCCGAGCAGTTCGGTCACCCATTCCTTGTCCGACAGCGTTACGGGTCTAAATTCAAGCATTCGTATTCTCCTGAATTGTTTTTCGCACTATTTCACATATTTCGTCTTGAATTTCGTCAATGCTGCGCGGGTGACCGTTATCGCTGCAATTCACGATTTCCCAGCCGCAGCGTTTTCCGACGTAGAGCGCCGCTTCACGGCAGTGCTCCATAAAAATAATGTTGCGCTCATGCACGTCTTTTTTGCTTTCATCGCCGCCGTAGCGTTCCGAAAGCAGCTTTTGTGAAATTTCAATCGGCATATCCAAAAAAATTGTCTTTATCGGTTCGGGAAGTCCGAGCTTACGATATTCAAGATCGAACAGCCATTCCAGATAGCCGTCCCATTTCGTCTTGTCCAGCTTTGTCATCTGGTATATTGCGTTTGAAGTGACATAACGTGCGGAAATTACGGGTTTACCGCTTTGGTAAAGCGGTTCCCAGTGCGTTTTATAGCTTGTGTATCGATCCACGGCGTACATAAGGCTCGCCGAATATGCACTTATCTCGGGGTCGTTTTCGTTAAAATCCCCCGCAAGATAGCTGCTTATGATCTTACCGCTGTATGTATTATAATACGGAAAAGTGATAAAATGTGCGTCTGTGAACTTTTTCTTCATAAGCTCGAGCTGCGTTGATTTTCCGCAGCCGTCAAGCCCTTCAATTACAATAAGCATAGAAGCGGCCTCCGTAGTAAAAAATACCTATTCAGTTTATTCTACCACATTTGTGCGCAACAGTCAAGGGCAAAGGCAGATAAAATTGTCACGCGGCTTTCTCAATCTTTCTGCCCTTTCGCACTTCTCCAAACGCCGCAGCTGTCATGGCAGTGCAGATTCCGCCGTTTCGGCGCACTCCGCAGAAATCGGCGGGGCGGGGCGCACGCGTGCGTTTTGCTTTGCAAAACGCACAGCAGGCGCGGCAAAAGCCGCGCCTGCTGCCTTGCTGCGGCTTCGCCGCAGCAAGGCGCGCGCGCCCCGCCCCCTCTCCCGCTTTCGCCGACAATACAAAAAAGAACAGCCCTGCATTGCTGCAAAGCTGTTCCTGCGCGGTTATTGTATTACATTTCGATTTTAAGCCCCTGCGCGCTTTCAACCGTGAAGTTTTTGGTCGCACCGTTGCTTGTTACCTTGATCGTATCGCCGTTTCTTGCCGCAGTAACGGTAAGAACAAGGTTAGCCTCGCTGTCGTAGATCTTGCATTCTGCGGTTTTTCCGTCCTCAAGTCCGTAAACAACGAGTTTTGCGTTTTCGGCGTAGTCGTATGTGAAGCTGCGCTTGAAATCGCCGTATGCGATAATCGAGTTCGGCTTAGCGTAAAGCGGCATTCCGTAGTAGTCGTACTTCTTTTCGTACCAGCTTCCGCCCGCAAGCGTTTCGCCCGTCTGAATGTCCGTCCATTCGCCCGAGATTGCGGGGAGATAGAACGAGCTTGTTCCTTCTTCGTTGAATACGGGAGCAACAAGCAGATTGTCGCCGAGCATATACTGTCGGTCAAGCGGCAGAGTTGCGGGGTCGAAGCCGTATTCCATTACCATTGCGCGCATCATCGGGATACCTGTCGTGTGGGTCTTTACCGCGTTTGCAAAAAGATACGGCATCAGGCGGCCCTTGAGTTTTGTCCAGTGGCGCAGAACATCGCAGCTTTCCTCGTCGAAATTCCACGGAACGCGGTAGGAGCTGTTTCCGTGCAGTCTGGAGTGAGAGGACATAAGACCGAACGCAGACCAGCGCTTGTAGAGGTCGGGAGTACCTTGAGCCTCGAAGCCGGAAATATCGTGGCTGAAATAGCCGAAGCCGGAAAGGCAGAGCGAAAGTCCGCCGCGTACGGTTTCCCACATGGATTCGTAGTTTGAGAAGCAGTCGCCGCCCCAGTGAACAGGGAACTGCTGACCGCCGACTGTCGCGGAGCGCGCGAACAGACAAGCCTTGTCCTTGCCGTAGTATTCCTCGAGAACTTCAAATACGGTCTTATTGTAAAGATATGTGTAGTAGTTGTGCATTTTGTACGGGTCGCTGCCGTCGAAGTATACGATGTCCTTTGTGGGGATTCTCTCGCCGAAATCGGTCTTGAACGCGTTTACGCCCATTTCGCAGAGCGCGCGGAGCTTGCTCTTGTACCATTCGCACGCTGCGGGATTTGTAAAGTCAACGATAGCCATTCCGGGCTGCCACATATCGCCCTGCCAAACGGAGCCGTCTGTTGTCTTGAGGAAATATCCGTTTTTAACACCCTCGTCGAACAGCGAAGAGCGCTGCGCAATGTAGGAGTTGATCCATACGCATATCTCAAGCCCCTTTGCTTTAAGGCGGTCGAGCATTGCCTTCGGATCTGGGAACATTCTCTTGTCCCATGTGAGGTCGCACCAGTTAAATTCCTTCATCCAGAAGCAGTCGAAGTGGAAAACTTCAAGCGGAATATCGCGTTCAGCCATGCCGTCGATAAAGCTCGAAACCGTCGCTTCGTCGTAGTTCGTGGTGAAAGAGGTGGTGAGCCAGAGACCGAATGTATACGCGGGCGTAAGCGCGGGCTTTCCCGTGAGCGTCGTGTATGTGGAGATTATGTCCGCGATATTGCTTCCGCCGATAACGAAGTACTGGAGATGTTCGCCCTGAACGGAGAAAGCAACCTTTGAAACGGTCTCGCTCGCAACTTCAAACGTAACCTTTTCGGGGTGGTTTACAAAAAGACCGTAGTTTTTGGAGGAAACGTAGAACGGGATCGACTTGTAGCTCTGTTCGGAGGAAGTTCCGCCGTCGTTGTTCCAACATTCAACCGTCTGACCGTTTTTAACGAATGTTGAGAATTTTTCGCCGAAGCCGTAGATGTTTTCGCCTACGCTGATGTTCATCATTTCACGCATAACGCCGCCGTCGGCAGTTTCATCATGCGCAAAAAACGGCTTCATAGCGTCGTTTGCCATGCGTTCGTCGGTTTTCCACTGTTCCTCCGTGATATACGAGGTAGTGCGCCAGCCCTGCTTCGTGAGGAGCTTGTCTTCATAGTAATACTTGATGTCCCAAGCGCCCGTTTTCGGAATAACCACGCGGGTCTTTCCCGAAGTAAGCGTAAAGTCGTTTTCGTTTTCCGTAATAACGGGCTTGAATGCGCTGTCCTCATAAAGAGTGAAAGACGGCGACTTCTTTACGCGTCCCTTGAAGTGGTCGAGAGTGACCTTGATAGTGTTTTCGAGGGTGGAAGTGAACGAGATTTCGAGAACGGGACCGCCGAGAGTCATTCCGCGGTTGCCTATCCATTGATTTGTTGCGAGAACGTTTACGGAGGTTTCGTCTGCGGTAACCTCGTAAATCTGTGTTGCGTAGTTTACGCCGTAGCCGGGCTTGTTGAGCCAGAGTCCGTCTGCAAATTTCATAGATTGTACCATGCCTTTCTTTTTATGTTTCTTAAAATTGTTTGCTAATTGTACCTAATAATGGAAATGTAATCGTTTTCCTGTAATGCTATATTAGCACATATTTTCTGAAAATGCAAGGGGTTTTTGAAAAAAATTTTATTTTTTTTCGGCAGGGAAAGCAACAAAAAATTCGCTCCGAAAAAGCTTCGGAACGAATCTTTTTTATTCTTCTTCGCCGCCCTCCGCAACAGAGTCGATGATCTCGCGTATCTGCTCAACGCCCTCGCCGGTTTCGGCAGAAAATTCGATCATTGTTATCTGATCGGCGTAGGGAATCTCGGTCATAAGCGCTTTTCGGCGCTGTTCGCGCTCTGACTTTTTCAGCTTGTCCGCTTTAGTGAGCACGATAACGAACGGCAGCTCGCTTTCGATAAGGTAATTTATCATCAGCAGGTCGTCCGCCGTAGGCTTGTGGCGAAAGTCGATAAGCTGGAAAATAAGCGCAAGACTGCGGTCGTCGTTCAGATACCCCTCGATAAGCCCCGACCAGCGCTCTTTTTCGGATTTTGACACTTTCGCATAGCCATAGCCCGGCAGATCCACAATATAAATATCTTCAACCGAATAGAAATTTATGGTGATCGTTTTTCCGGGCATTGAGCTTACTCTGGCAAGCGATTTGCGGTTCAGTATTTTATTTATAAGCGAGGATTTTCCGACGTTTGAACGTCCCGAAAACGCAAATTCGAGCCGCTCTGATTTCGGTATCTGCTTAAAGCTGCCGTAAGAGGTCTTAAACTCTGCCTTGTTGTAATTCATTGCTGTCCTTTCTCTCCGGAGCGATCATCGATTTCGCCGTGCGTTTCCCGAGCGCCCTTGCACGGCGTTTTTTCGTATCTGCAAGCGCGTTAGACAGAACCGTGCCGATATTTTCGGCGGGAATGAAGTTCACGTTTTCCTTTACTACATCGTCAACTTCTTCAAGGTCGGGAATGTTGTCCTTGGGGAAAATTACGTTCTTTATGCCCGCTCTGTAAGCCGCCATTGATTTTTCCTTGAGTCCGCCTATGGGCAGAACCTTTCCGTAAAGCGTTATTTCACCCGTCATAGCGACATCTCTGCGCACGGGAATATTCGCGAGCGCAGAAACAAGCGCCGTCGTCATGGTTACTCCCGCGGAGGGACCGTCTTTCGGAACAGCGCCCTCGGGCGCGTGTATATGCAGATCCTTTGTTTTGTAGAAATCGCTTTCAATGCCATAGTTCTTGCTTATCGAGCGCACGAGGCTGACCGCGATTTTGCTCGATTCTTTCATTACGTCGCCGAGCGAACCTGTTATTTCGATTTTTCCCGTGCCGTCCATTACAAGCACTTCAAGCGGCATTGTTACACCGCCTGCGGCAGTCCACGCAAGACCCGTTACCGTTCCTATTTCGTTCTTTTCCGGGAGCTTTTCGGGGAAATATTTCTTTACGCCGAGAAAATCCTGTAAATTATAGGGAGTTACCGAGATAACGGCGTCCTCTTCCGCAAGTCTGCGCGCGCACTTGCGGCATATCGCAGCAAGCTGCTTTTCAAGACGGCGCACGCCCGCTTCTCGGGTGTAGCTGTCGATAACTTCGTACAGCGCCTTATCGGATATTTTTACGTTCTTTTTGCTTTCGCCGTGCTTTTTGAGCTGCTTTGGCAGAAGATGCTTCTTTGCAATCCGAAATTTTTCTTCGCGGGTATAGCTGCCAAGCTCGATCACTTCCATACGGTCGAGCAGGGGAGCGGGTATCGTTTCAAGCGTATTTGCTGTCGTGATGAACAGAACGCTGCTGAGGTCGGTAGGAATTTCAAGATAGTGGTCGGTGAAAGTCGAGTTCTGCTCGGGATCGAGAACTTCAAGCATTGCGGAAGCGGGGTCGCCCTTGTAATCGCTGCCCATCTTGTCGATTTCGTCGAAAAGTATCACAGGGTTCATGCATTTTGCCTGCTTTAGCGCCGCAACGATGCGTCCTGGCATTGCGCCGACGTATGTTTTGCGGTGTCCGCGGATTTCAGCCTCGTCGTGGATACCGCCGAGCGAAATGCGGGCAAAATTTCTTCCGAGCGCTTTTGCGATAGACTGACCTATAGAGGTTTTTCCGACTCCGGGAGGTCCTACGAGGCAGATTATCTGGCTTTTTATTTCGGGATTGAGTTTGCGCACGGAGATAATTTCAAGAATGCGCTCTTTGACCTTTTTAAGACCGTAGTGGTCGGCGTCAAGCTGCTTTTCCGCTTTTTTCAGGTCTGCTATATCATTTGTATAAACGTTCCACGGCACTTCAAGAACGGAATCGAGATACGTTTTGATAACGCCGTATTCCTGCGAGGTCGGTGAGACCTTGAACATCTTATTGGCTTCGCGCAGCAGCTTTTCCTCGATTTCTTCGGGAAATCCTATTTCCTGAATAGCGTCGCAGTATTCGTATATTTCCTCGTCGGTATCGACGTTTCCGAGCTGGCGGTTGATTTCCTTTAGCTGTTCGCGGAGAACGTATTCCTTCTGATTGTTGTCAAGGTTAGTGCGAACCTGTTCGTTTATCTCGGATTCAAACCGCAGGATATGTATTTCGCTCGTTATAAGAGAAATGAGCATTTTTACCTGACGAACGAGCGAGGTCGCTTCAAGAAGCTCCTGCTTTTCCTCGGGCTTCAAAAAAATGTTGAAAGCAACAAGCTCGAAAACGTGTTTGAGGTTCGATTCCTGCTCTACCTTGCGGACAAGCTCCTCGGGCATTCTCGGAACAAGCGCCGCATAGTCGGCGAAAAGCTGTTTAAGCGTGCGAAGATACGCGTCGCGCATATTGTCGCTTAATTTGCTTTCGTGCGTATTGAACGTTACGGTTTGCGCGGTTTTGTATTTATCAAATTCGCAAAAGGATACGATTTTTGCGCGTTCAATGCCCTCGATCATTATTCTGGTCAGGCTGTTGGGCGTTGTGAGGATCTGCTTTATTTCGGCTACGCAGCCGACGCGATAGAGGCTCGGTTTTTCTCCAGGCGCGGCGTCATAGTTGCTTTGGCACACGATGACCACCCTGCGGTCGGTCATTGCCGCAAGCTTAAGCGCTTCAAGCGAATTTTCTTCGGTTATGTCAAAGTGCATGGTCATTCCCGGGAAAACCACTATGCCTTTTGTGACTATGAGCGGGAGATTCTTGCAGCTTTTGTTGTTATTTTCGTTCATGATACCCCTTCTTTCTTTTGTTCAATGGGCTATGTTTATTATACATTGTTTTCGCAGAATAATCAACAGAAAAATTAAGGCGAAAAAGCCTTTTTCAGCCAACTGTTATTTTATCCTTTATTTTCTCGAATTTTGCCTCGCCTATTCCACTGACCTCCATAAGTTCCTCAATGCTCAGAAAGCCGTTGTTGTTTTCGCGGTACTCGACTATATTTTCGGCGGTCTTTTCGCCGATTCCCTCAAGCGCCGTAAGTTCGTCCGCAGTCGCCGTGTTTATATTTATCAGAAGTTTGTCCGACATTGCCTGCACGGTCGTTTCCGATTTGATTTCAGACGCCGAAACATACGCCGCGCGACCGCTCAGCCTGTGAAAAGCGAACAGCCCGACGCATATAAGTAGGTAAATGACCAGAACCGTGTAGAATATTCTTCGTTCGCGGGATTCTTGTGTTTGCTTCATTCGTTCACCCCGAAAAATCAGCCGTAAAAAAATCCCCTCGAACGACATTACTATGAGCCGTAATGTCATCAGAGGGTTTTTAGCACTGGTGCCGCTGATCGGACTTGAACCGATACGGTATTGCTACCAAGGGATTTTAAGTCCCTCGTGTCTGCCTATTCCACCACAGCGGCTTAACAAGTGATATTATACACAAGAAAGGGAATTTTGTCAAGAGTTTTCGATAATAATTTTTAAAAAGCGTAAATAAAGTGTAAAATTGCAAAAAATTGACTTGAAAAAAGCTGTTTAATATTGTATAATAAAAAAGAACGGTCTGTTTTAAGCGCAGACCCGAATATCACACTTGAAAGGAATAAAAATATGCCGCAGGAATTTTCCGTTTCGCTCGACAGAATCATCAAGGAGTATGAGCTTGAAGTTCTTTTTTGCCCAGGCAATCCGGAGAGCATTTTTATCTATAGCTGCGATGTAAACCGTCCCGGTCTTCAGCTTGGCGGATTTTATGAGTATTTCGACAACAGCCGCATTCAGATAATCGGCAAATCTGAATTTGCGTTTATGGAGCACCGCTGCGAGGACGAAAGAAGAGCCGCTTTCGATACGCTTCTCGCGCAGAAGCCGCCGGCGCTCGTTGTAACAAGAGATCTTGAGCCTTTCCCCGAAATTGTGGAATATGGTCGGAAGTACGGCGTTACAATTTTAAAGAGCAAGGAAAGCACATCTTCATTCATGTCGAAGCTTATCGCGTTCCTTAACCTTAATCTTGCGCCGAGAATCACGCGCCACGGCGTACTTATCGAAATCTACGGCGAGGGAGTCCTTATCCTCGGCGACAGCGGCGTAGGAAAGAGCGAGACCGCTATAGAGCTTGTAAAGCGCGGACACAGGCTTGTCGCGGACGACGCGGTAGAAATACGCAGAACCTCCAATATCACTCTCGTGGGCAGCTCGCCCGACAATATCCGTCACTTCCTCGAACTTCGCGGTATCGGTATAATCAACGTCCGTCAGCTTTTCGGTATGGGCGCTGTAAAGGTTACCGAAAAAATCGACATGGTAGTTGAGCTTGAACCGTGGAATCCGGAAAAGGTATACGACAGAATGGGCATGGACAATCACTATATGTCGATTCTCGGCGTAAAGGTTCCGTATCTTACAATTCCCGTAAAGCCCGGACGTAACCTTGCGGTCATTCTCGAAGTTGCCGCAATGAATAACAGGCAGAAGAAGATGGGTTATAACGCCGCTCAGGATCTGCTTGACAATCTCGGACTTAACATGGAGGGCGCAGATACCGTTACAAAGTATGATATGTAACGAAAGGAAGTCTTTTAAGTGAAATTTTTTGCGGATATGCACACGCACACCTGCGCTTCAACGCACGCTTTCAGCACGATAACGGAAAATGCGCGCTGGGCTTCGGAACACGGCATACGCTGTATCGCAATGACCGACCACAGCGTCGATATGCCTGACGCGCCGCATATATGGCATTTTTACAATATGCGGGTAATTCCCGACGAGCTTTTCGGAGTGAAAATAATTCCCGGGATCGAAGCGGATATAATAAACGAAAAAGGCGAGCTTGATATTTACGAGGACGCTCTCTATTCCTGCCTGCGCTGGGTGAACGCGTCGATGCATGACTGCGTTTTCAGCCCCATGACGAAAAAGGAACACACCGAGGCTTATATCGGCGCGCTGAACAACCCGTATGTAGACGTTCTCTGCCATACCGACGACCCGAAATTTGAGTACGATTTCGACGCAGTGTGCAGGGAATGCGCTCAGCTGGGCAGACTTATGGAAGTGAACGTTACGCGGCTGCTCAGAAGCCAAAAAACAAAGGAGCGCTATAAGCCGATGCTTGAAGCGTGCAAAAAGTACGGCGCAAATATCATAGTCAATTCAGACGCGCATTTCTACACCGCGATAGGCGCTTTTGAAAAGGCTGAGGAATTGCTCGCCGAAGTGAATTTTCCCGAAGAGCTTGTGCTTAACGCTTCGTGGGAGCGTGTTGAGAAATATCTTGCCGATCGCGCAGAACGTATTATTAAATAGGAAGGATTTTATTATGTACAACATAGGTATTGATTTAGGCGGAACAAATATAAAGGTAGGCGTTGTTGACGAAAATTACAATATCGTCGGCAAATCCAATATCAAGACAAATCTGCCCCGTCCGTCGGAGGAAATTGCGGAAAGCATTGTCGAGGGCGTAAGACTCGCCTGCGCAGACGCCGGAATTTCCGTTTCCGACGTAAACAGCATAGGCATAGGAACTCCCGGTGTAGCAAACCGCAACACGGGCGTGGTCCTTTATTCCTGCAATCTCGGGTTCAACAATTTTGAACTCGGAAAGGTTCTCGGAGAAAAGCTCGGAACGCAGATCTTCGTTGAAAACGACGCGAACGCGGCTGCTTTCGGCGAGGTAGTAAACGGCGCGGGCAAGGGCTATAAGAACGTTGTTGTCGTAACTCTCGGAACGGGCGTCGGCGGCGGAATAATCATTGACGGGAAGATCTATACCGGCTTCAATTTCTGCGGCGGCGAGCTTGGACACACCGTTATCGAGTATAACGGACGTCAGTGCGGCTGCGGAAGAAAGGGCTGCTTTGAGGCATATTCCTCGGCGACCGCGCTTATCAACATGACAAAAGAGGCTATGGAAGCTAATCGAGATTCCGAAATGTGGAAAATTGCGGGAAGCATTGAAAACGTTGACGGAAAGACTGCGTTTGACGGTATGCGCGCGGGCGACAAGGCTGCAATAGACGTCGTTGATATGTATATCAACTATCTCGGCTGCGGACTGGTAAACATTGTCAATACGTTCCAGCCCGAGCTGCTTCTTATAGGCGGCGGTATCTGCAAGGAGGGCGAAAACCTCACAAAGCCGCTGAACGAATACATTGAGCGCGAAAGCTACTGCATTGACCCGAACCGTTCGACAAAGCTGGATATTGCCAAACTCGGAAACGACGCGGGAATAATCGGCGCAGCGTACTTATATACTTTAGAGAATTAAGGTTAGAGTATTGCCGATCGGTGCGTTTTTGCGGCGAATCGCGGAAAATGCACCGATCGTTATTTTTCGGAGGGAGTGAAAGTTTTGGATTATTCCGAAATAGAACAGCTTGCTTTAAAGTACGGCGCAGATTTCCGCCTCGGCGAGCCGCTCGGCAAATACACATCGTTTCGTATCGGCGGAAGCGCCGACGCGGTAATAAAGCCGAACAGCGCGGAATGTGCCGTTCAGACGATAAAATACTGCAAAGAAAATAACGTTCCGTATTATCTGCTTGGGCGCGGCAGCAATGTTCTTATAAGCGATAAGGGGCTGCGCGGGCTTGTTGTGATAATTTCGGACGCTTTTTCGGAAATAAGCGCCGACGGAGAGATGCTTATATGCGACGCCGGTGCAAGTCTGCACAAGATATGCATTGCGGCTAAAGAACTTTCGCTTGCGGGACTTGAGTTCGCTTACGGGATTCCCGGGACGGTCGGCGGCGCGCTCTGTATGAATGCGGGCGCTTACGGCGGCGAGATGAAAGACGTAGTTGAATACTGCGATTTTCTTGACGAAAGCGGAAATGTGCGCAGACTTTCGGCTCGAGAGCTTGAACTGTCGTATCGGCACAGCTTTTTTACAGGCAAAAGGTGCGTTATCCTGCGAGTCGCGCTGAAGTTGAAAAAAGGCGACCGCGACGCTATCGCCGAGAGAATGAGCGAGCTTATCGGAAAGCGCAGAAGCAGCCAGCCGCTCGATTATCCGAGCGCCGGAAGCACGTTTAAGCGCCCCGAGGGAGATTTCGCCGCGCGGCTCATTGAAGCAAGCGGACTTAAAGGATATTCCTGCGGCGACGCGGAGGTAAGTACAAAGCACAGCGGATTTGTTATAAATAAAGGAAACGCTTCGTTTTCGGACGTTATGAGCGTTATAAACGGAGTTAAAGAAAAGGTTTACGGCGATTCGGGGATCATGCTCGAATGCGAGGTTCTTATTCTGGAATAAAAGAGGAAACAAAAATGGAATTTATTATCGTGACGGGCGTATCGGGTTCGGGAAAATCCTGTGTCGCAAACGCACTTGAGGATATAGGATTTTTTTGCATAGACAATATGCCGCCGCAGCTTATACCTGAATTTGCGGACATCTGTAAGGAAAACGGCTCTATCGAAAAGGTAGCTATAGTGACCGATATACGCGGCGGCGAGCTGTTTCTGCGGCTTTGGGACAATGTTGAAAAAATGCGGGAAATGGGATTTAACATAAAGGTGCTGTTCCTTTATGCCGATCATGACGTTATAAAACGCAGATACAAGGAAACCCGCCGCAAGCACCCTCTTTATGATATCGCCAACGGAGATATTGACAAGGCTATCGCGGCTGAATTTGACATTCTTATGCCAATTCGCGAGCATTGTGATTACTACATTGACACAGGCCTTATGTCTACGGCGAAGCTAAAGGAAAATGTGCTGAATATTTTTCTTGAAAATATAAGCGACAGCATGGTTATAAGCTGTATTTCGTTTGGCTTTAAGTACGGCGTTCCCGACGAAGCCGACCTCGTGTTCGACGTCCGCTGTCTGCCTAATCCGTTTTATGTTCCCGAACTGAAGCATATGACGGGAATGGAAAAGGAGGTGCGCGATTTTGTGATGAAGCACGAAACTGCGCAGATATTGCAGACAAAGCTGTTCGATCTTATGGATTTTCTTATTCCGCAGTATATTTCGGAGGGAAAAAGCCAGCTGGTAATTGCTTTCGGCTGTACGGGCGGGAAGCATAGAAGCGTAACTTTTGCGGAAAATATGTTTGAGCACCTCAATGCCGAGAAATATACCGTCCGCATTCTCCACCGCGACTGCGGAAAGTAAAGGGGAAGTCATGTCGTTTACCGATGAGATAAAAAGTGAACTTTGCGGAACGGTTCTGCCCGCGCAGTTCGCAGAAACGCTGAAATACGGGATACTTTACGGATTAAATCCCGAGAAGCCCGTTCTTCAGACGAAAAGCGGTGAGATGTGCGCCTGCGCTGAAACTCTTTTCGGAAGCTCGGCGGAGAAAAAAATCAGCGGCGAAAAGATCGCATACTTTTTTTCGGCGCAGAGCATTACAAATGAAATTTCAAACGCGGATATAAACCGAAGCGTCGTCGGCGGAGACGATATAAGCACGGGGATCTTTCTGCGCGGAGTTTTTTTATCCTGTGGAAGAGTGAGTCTGCTTAAAGCGGGATATCATCTTGAAATATCGCCGTTTGGCGCGGAAAAGTGCGAAAGTCTGAGGCGAACCGTCGTCGAGCAGGGAATGAAGATAAACATTTCTCAGCGTCGGGGAGCGCCTTATTTATATACAAAGGACAGCGAAAATATAGCCGATTTTCTTACGTTTATAGGCGCTATGCAGAGCGCGATGGAGATAATGAACGTGAAGATCTTCAAGGGAGTGCGCAGTAACGTCAATCGAATAGTGAACTGCGAGGCGGCAAATATCGGAAAGGTTGCGGACGCTTCCGCAAGGCAGCGCGCCGATATCGAATTTATCCGCGAGAATGCGGGGCTGGAAAAGCTGCCGGACGAGCTTCGCGAGCTTGCCGCGCTTCGACTTGAAAATCCCGATATGTCGCTGAAGGAGCTTGGAGCGCTGCTTGACCCGCCGATAAGCCGCAGCGGCATAAATCATAGGCTTGAGAGGCTTCGCCGATATGCGGAAAATCTCCGCGAAAAGTGCTAAGGAAATTTTTATGGATTTTGTACACCTCCATGTTCATACGGAATACAGCCTCTTGGACGGTGCCTGCCGCATAAAGAGGCTTGTTTCGCGTGTTAAGGAACTGGGACAGACCGCAGCGGCAATAACCGACCACGGCGTTATGTACGGCTGCGTCGATTTTTACAACGAATGCGTTGCAAACGGCATAAAGCCTATAATCGGGTGCGAGGTTTATGTTGCGCCGAGAAGCCGTTTTGATAAGGATTCGCGGCTTGATATGTCGCCCTATCACCTTATTTTGCTCTGTCGGAACAACGAGGGCTACCGCAATCTTGTGAAGCTGGTTTCTGCGGCGCATACGGAGGGATTTTACAACCGCCCGCGCTGCGACAAGGAGCTTCTGAAGCGCTATTCGGACGGGCTTATATGCCTTTCGGCGTGTCTTGCGGGAGAAATACCGCGCCTGCTCGTAAGCGGGGACTATGAAGCCGCGAAGCGGTGCGCGCTTGAGTATAACGACATTTTCGGCGCGGGAAACTATTTTCTCGAGGTTCAGAATCACGGGATAGCGGAGCAGGAGCGTATTCTACCGCTGCTCTACCGAATTTCACGCGAAACTGGAATACCTGTCGCGGCGACTAACGACGCGCATTATATAAACCGTGAGGACAGTGAAATGCAGCGGATTTTAACCTGCATCTCAACAGCGAAAAAGCTGTCCGACCCCGATTCGCTCAGCTTTCCGACAGATGAATTTTACCTCAAATCCGCAGAGGAGATGAGCAGGCTTTTTCCTGCCGAAGCGCTTGAAAATACCGTAAAAATTGCAGAAAAATGCAATGTCACTTTTGAGTTCGGAGTTACGAAGCTGCCGTATTTTCATATTGACGGAGTTGACGATAACGAAAAATATTTTGTGAACGCAGTTTTTGATGGACTGAAAAAGCGATACGGCTCGCCGCTCAGCACAGAGCTGAAAACTCGCGCGGACTATGAAATAAGCGTTATAACGAAAATGGGGTATGTTGACTATTTTCTTATTGTTGCGGACTTTATTACGTTTGCGCGGTCGAAAAAAATTCCCGTCGGTCCGGGGAGAGGCTCGGGAGTAGGCAGCGTGTGTGCGTATGCGCTCGGCATAACGTCGATCGACCCGCTGCGCTACAACCTGCTTTTTGAGCGCTTTCTTAATCCCGAGCGCGTAAGTATGCCCGATTTTGACGTGGATTTCTGCTATATTCGCCGTCAGGAGGTCATCGACTACGTTGCACGCAAATACGGAAACGACCATGTTGCGCAGATAATCACTTTCGGAACGCTTGCCGCAAGGGCAGCAATAAAGGACGTCGGCAGGGTAATGGACTTGCCTTATGCAAAGACGGACGCCCTTTCAAAAATGATACCGTTTGGACTGAACGTTACGCTTTCGAGCGCTATTGCGTCAAATCCCGAGCTTCGGAAATTTATCGATGGCGACCCGTCGCTTCAGCGTCTGGTTGAAAATGCACTGAAGCTTGAGGGAATGCCGCGTCACGCTTCAATGCACGCTGCGGGAATAGTTATAACGCGCGAACCCGTCACGGAATATGTGCCGCTGATAAAGAACGACGGATATATGGTAACTCAGTACCCTATGGGTACGCTAGAGCGGCTAGGACTGCTGAAAATGGACTTCCTCGGTCTGCGCTACCTTACCGTGATTGACGACTGCGTTAAAATAATTCAAAAAAAGGACAGCGGATTTTCTCTCGATAAAATCCCCGAAAACGACGAAGCTGCTTACCGTATGCTTTCCGCAGGAGATACGAACGGCGTTTTCCAGTTTGAAAGCGCAGGCATGAAAAGCGTGCTGGCGCGCATACGTCCGACCTCGCTTGAGGACTTAACAGCTACGATCTCGCTTTATCGCCCGGGACCTATGCAGTCGATCCCGACATATATTGAGAATAAGAACAATCCGCAGAAAATCGTTTATAAAACCGAGCTTCTGCGCGATATTCTCGACGTTACCTACGGCTGTATCGTCTATCAGGAGCAGGTAATGCAGATATGCCGCAAGCTCGGAGGATATTCCTATGGACGTGCCGACCTTGTGCGCAGAGCGATGGCGAAAAAGAAAAAGGACGTAATGGAACAGGAGCGAAGCGCTTTTGTCTACGGAACCGAAACCAACTGCGGAGCTGTCGCAAACGGCGTTCCCGAAAAGACCGCGAACGAGATCTTCGACGATATGGCAACTTTCGCAACGTATGCATTTAACAAATCGCACGCCGCAGCCTATGCTTTTCTGGCATATCAGACCGCATATCTGCGCTGCCATTATTATAAGGAATACATGGTCGGACTTATGACGAGCGTTCCGGATAATGCGGCAAAGCTGCTTGAATACATCTCCGACCTGAAGTCCCACGGTGTTGCGGTTCTGCCGCCCGACATAAACAAAAGTATGCTGAATTTCAGCGTTGAGGAGAGCGGAGTACGCTTCGGATTGCTTGCGATACGCAATCTCGGACGGAATTTCATAAACGAGATAATAGACGCGCGCGCCGAACGTCCGTTCTCCGACATTACCGATTTTCTCAGCAGGCTTTCGGGACGTGAAATAAACCGTCGCGCGGTCGAATCGCTTATAAAAGCGGGCGCTTTTGACGCGCTTCCGCACAACCGCAGGGAGCTTTTGTGCAGCTACGAAAATTTGTATCAGATGACGGCGGAAAGCCACAATCGCAATCTCAGCGGACAAATCGGATTTTTCGATTACGGCGCTGAGGACGGCGGGGACAATATGTTTATCGCGAAATTGGACAATTTTACTCCCGCGCAGCTTATGAAGCTCGAAAAAGAAGCGCTCGGCTTTTACGCCACGGGTCACCCGCTCGAATGCTATGAGCAGTATATGCGGCTCAACGGCATATCGAAGATCGCGGACGTTATCGGGCTGCCCGAGGGAAGAAAAGTCAGCATACTTGCTACTCTCAGTGCGAAAAAACCGCATACAACAAAGACGAATAAGCTGATGTGCTTTGCGACCTTTGAAGATATGAGCGGTGAAATCGAGGGAATTATTTTCGACGAGGTTTATGCGGTATCGCTGAGCCTGCTGAATCGTCCCGACATACCGCTGATTGTTTCGGGAACAATTTCGGTTGCAGCCTCCGACAGCGGCGATGAGCCGCCGAAGTTGATTGTGAACAGGATAGAAAGCGCGGAGGACATAAAGCCTACGGATTACCACACGCTTTATATCAACCTCGAAAGCGAAAATTCGCCGCTTATCCCTCAGATCGCGGCAGTTCTGCGAGGTTGTTCGGGCAAGGAGGAGGTAAGGCTTTGTTTTCGCGATACAAGGCGAGTTTCAAGGATAAATGATATTTCGGGAGTAAATATTACAAAAGAAATTGTTCAGAAATTAGTCAAAATTTGTGGAAAAAGTAATATTATATTGAAATAACGCTTTTTATTAAAAAATATACTTGACGTTTCCGAAAATTTTGTGTAAAATGTTATAAGGTAATTTCTATAAGAATGACTTTATAAGGTTAAATCATTCGTTCAAGGACGAAAGGAGAAATAAATATGAAAAAGATTGGCGTATTAACAAGCGGCGGAGACGCACCGGGCATGAATGCCGCAATCCGTGCGGTTGTAAGAACTGCAATCAACAGAGGTATCGAGGTTGTCGGTATCTACCGCGGCTACAACGGTCTTATCAACGGCGAGGTTCACCCCTTAAACGTAAGAAGCGTTTCCGATATTATCCAGCGCGGAGGTACTTTCCTCTACACTGCAAGATGCCCCGAATTCCGCGAAGAAGCAGGACTTCAGAAAGCAAAGCAGACGTGTCTTGAACAGGGTATCGAGGGTATCGTTGTTATCGGCGGCGACGGCTCTTTCAGAGGCGCGGCTGACCTTTCCGCAAGAGGAATCCCGTGCATCGGTCTTCCCGGAACTATCGATAACGATATTGCCATGACCGAATATACTATCGGTTACGACACGGCTATGAACACTGCGCTTGAAATGATCGACAAGCTCCGCGACACAGCTTCTTCTCACGACCGCTGCTCGGTTGTTGAAGTTATGGGCAGAAGAGCGGGCTATATCGCGCTCAATACAGGTATTGCCTGCGGCGCTATCGCAATCATCACGACCGAAGTTCCTTATGATATCGACGCTATCATCAACAAGATAAACAGTACCCAGACTACCGGCAAGCATCACTTCATCGTTGTCGTTTCCGAGGGTATCGGCAACGCTCAGGAAATCGCTAAGGAAATTGAGGAAAAGACCGGCATCGAAAGCCGCGCAACCATTCTCGGCCATGTACAGAGAGGCGGCGCACCTACGGTTCGCGACAGAGTTGAAGCGAGCAAGATGGGTCACTATGCCGTTGAACTTCTCGAAAAGGGAATCGGCAACAGAGTTGTCGGCTTAAAGGAAGGCAAGGTCATCGACGTTGATATTCAGGAGGCTCTCAAGATGAAGAAGCCGTTCCTTGAGGATCTTTACAAGATGGCTGAAGAAATCAGCTTCTGATTGTTATTTGATTTAAACAGAGTAGAGAGCTGCGCGTTAAGTGCGCTGCGGACGGAGAGTTGCCGCAGCGACGAAAAGCCTGAGCGCTTGCGGTGCAGCTCCCGCATCTCGCTGTGCATAAATACCGTAAGCTGCCATAGGCTTATCCTATTTTATGTAATGGCGTAAAGGAGGAAAGCTTTATGGCATTTTTGCGAATTTTTACAAATTCCGCTAAGGAGCTTAAAAGCGTACGCTGTATAGTTACTATCGGTGTTCTGCTTGCGGCGGCGGTCGTACTTGACGGCTTTGGCTCGATAAGAATCGGCGATTATCTGAAAATCAATTTCGCTTTTCTGCCGCTTGCGATGACGGGTATCCTTTTCGGACCTGTTGCGGGCTGCGCGGCGGGGCTTCTCACCGACCTCATTGGTTATCTCGTGAACCCGATAGGCGGATTTATCCCCGAGCTTATGCTTATAACGGGGCTTGAGGGGCTTATTTACGGACTTGTACTCTACAATATCAAGAGCGAGCGCACATACCGGACATTCATACGCGTGGTTGCGGCGAGATTTATCGTCTGCGCAGTATGCAATCTTACGCTGAACACGCTGGCGCTGTATAATTACGGATTTATTTCGGGAGCCAGCTTCGGCGCGGTATTTACCGCGAGAGTTGCAACAAACATAATAACATTCTGCCTCGGTTCGTATATGATGATGGCTGTGGTTATCCCGGTGAAGCTGTTTTATGACCGTCATCTGCGTTTTTCACGCACAAGACCCGCGCACAGATAAACAGGAGTGTAGAAAATGGACAGATTAGGAGTTATCGGAACAGGAAACATGGGTTCCGCAATAATAAACGGCGTTAAAAAGGGCAGTGATATCGAAATTCTGGCGTTCGACGTAAATTCGGAACGCCTTAGTCAGCTTCCCGTGACCCCTTGCGCGACTGAGAGCGAGGTTGTCGGAAAGTGCAGATACGTTTTGCTTGCAGTAAAGCCGCAGGTTCTCGGAAATGTGCTTGACGCGGTCGTTTCGGCGGTTAAGCCCGAAACCGTTTTTATTTCGATTTGCGCGGGAATTTCCGCTGAATTTATTCGTGAAAAGCTCGGGAGTCCCAATGCTAAGGTCATCACGGTAATGCCGAACACGCCCATGATGCTTGGCTTTGGCGCGAGCGCTATGGCGCGTGACGAGAAGATAACACACGAGGAATTTGATTTTGCGAAAAAAGTTATTTCAAGCTGTGGACTTGCGGTTGAGATACCTATGGATAAAATGAAGGAAATTATCTGCGTAAACGGCAGCTCTCCTGCTTTTATCTACCTTTTTGCAAAGGGCTTTCTTGATTATGCGGCTTCTGTGGGAATAGCTTCCAACGCTGCTCTGGAGCTGTTTTCGGCTTCGCTTATCGGTTCCGCAAAAATGCTCACAGAGTCCGGAATGACTGTTGACGAGCTTATCAAGCAGGTTTCTTCTCCCGGAGGCACGACCATTGCGGGACTTGAAAAGCTGTATGACGGCGATATTGTCGGAGATGTTGACGCGGCTTGTAAGGCTTGCACGGTGCGCGCCTATGAACTTGGAAAATAGCGATTACGGGTGAACTGTTTTCACCCGTAATTTTTATATTCGGAAATTTTGCGAAATGTGTTGAAAACAAAACGCAAATATAGTATAATAAAAATATGCCCGAACGCTCGGAAGCGTGGGCGTGCAAAGGAAAAAATTATGAGAATTTTGTTGAAGAACGGATTCGCGGTCGATAGCCGCAGCAGAATTGAGGGCAAAAAGGATATTCTTATCTGCGACAGCATAATAGAGAAAATTTCGGATAAAATAGACGAACCCGCCGACAAGGTTATTGATTGTACGGGGCTTGCGGTTTTTCCGGGACTTTGCGATATGCACGTTCATTTTCGGGATCCCGGTCAGACGCACAAGGAGGATATTTTCAGCGGCGCTGAAGCCGCGGCGGCAGGAGGTGTTACCGCTGTTGCCTGTATGCCAAACACTTCTCCGGTATGCGATTCGCCCGAGGTCATTCGCGAAATTGTAAAAAAAGGAAAAAAGTCGAAGATAAAAGTCTATCCCGTCGGCTGTATCACAAAAGGGCTGAAGGGCGAGGAGCTTTGCGATTTTGAAGCGCTGAAAAAAGCGGGCGCGGTAGCTGTTTCCGACGACGGAAAACCCGTAAAGAACGCAAGGGTAATGGGAGAAGCCATGCTTGCGGCGCACTATGCGGGACTGCGCGTTATTTCGCACTGTGAGGATCTCGACATAATAAACGGCGGAATTATCAACGCGGGAAAAATTGCGCGGCAGCTTGGCGTAAAAGGGATGAGCCGTTCAAGCGAGAATATCATTACCGCGCGCGAAATCCAGCTTGCGAACGACCTTGAAATGCCGATACACATTGCGCACGTTTCGACAAAGGAGGTCGTAAATCTTCTGCGGACTGCCGTTCGCTACGGAATAATGGTGACGAGCGAAACTGCACCGCATTATTTCACCCTTACCGAAGATGAACTGCTCAAGCGCGACGCGGATTATCGCATGAACCCGCCGCTGCGCTGCATTGAAGACGTTGAAGCGATAACGGAAGCGGTAATTGACGGAACGATAGACTGTATCGTGACCGACCACGCACCGCATACTTCGGAGGAAAAAGCTGATTTTGAAAAGGCGCCGAACGGCGTAGTCGGGCTTGAAACCTCGCTTGCGGTAACGCTCACAAGGCTGTATCACACGGGCAGAATGAGCCTGATGAAAATAGCGCGAATGATGTGTGAAAATCCGCGCAGACTGCTCGGAATCGAGGGAGGCGCGCTTGAACCGGGCTGCCCCGCCGATATTGCGATCGTTGATCTTAACGAGGAGTGGATAGTTGACCCCGAAAAGCTCCATTCAAAATCGAAAAACACCTGCTTTAAGGGCATGACGCTTAAGGGCAGGGTAAAATACACGCTGGTGAACGGTACAGTTGTATATAAGGACTGACAGAAAGGAATATCGATATGTCGTTTGATAAATTACTTGAAGGAATTGCAAGAACTCAGAACCCGACCGTTGCGGGACTTGACCCGAAGCTGGATTTCATTCCCGAATACATTAAGGAGAAGGCGTTCGACAAGTACGGTCAAACGCTGAAAGGCGCGGCGAAGGCTATTCTTGAGTTCAACAAAGGTCTGATTGACGCGCTTTGCGGCGTCGTTCCGGCGGTTAAGCCGCAGGCGGCGTATTACGAAATGTATGGAACCGCAGGAATGAAAGCGTTCAGAAAAACGCAGGAATATGCACACGAAAAGGGTATGTATGTCATCACCGACGGAAAGCGCAACGACATAGGAACCACAATGGAGGCGTATGCGATAGCGCATCTCGGAAAAGTCAAGGTCGGAGAAAACGAGTTCAGCCCGTTTGACGGCGACGCGCTTACGGTGAACGGTTACCTCGGAACCGACGGCATCAAGCCGCTTGTTGACATTTGCACAAAGTATGACAAGGGGATTTTTGTGCTTGCGAAAACCTCTAATCCGTCCTCGGGCGAGCTTCAGGACAGGCTTATCGACGGAGTGCCCGTTTACGAGATAATGGGACGTATGTGCGAGAGCTGGGGAGAGCCGCTTATGGGAAAATACGGCTATTCGGGCGTGGGAATCGTTGCGGGCGCTACATATCCCGAACAGATAAAGGAACTGCGCGAAAAGCTTCCGAGAACATTCTTCCTTATCCCCGGGTACGGCGCGCAGGGCGCTTCCGCAAAGGATATTTCGGGCGCTTTCGACAGCAACGGACTTGGCGGAATTGTAAACAGTTCCCGCGGAATTATGTGCGCATATAAAAAGGATGGCTGCGATGAGCGCGATTACGCTGCCGCAGCTTATCGCGAGGCAGTCCGCATGAGGGACGAAATCATGTCTTTTGTGGGAAAGATCGTGTTGCCGTAACGACTGTTCATAAAAAGGAGAAATATGAAACTCGGAGAATATACGATAAAAAGACGTTATCCGCTTATTCAGATTTTGGTCGATATTGCGTCTGTCGCCGCACTTGCGTACATCGGGCTTATAATTTACAACGCGGCAATGGATATCGAACAGCTCAATGCGCTGAATTATACCGAAACAAGCCTTGATTTTATTAAATGGCAGCCGCTTTTGATATGGGCTGCGGCGGGGATGATCGTGTGGGCGATTTCGCTCATAGCGCTTTTCAAGCCGCGCAAAGCGCCTGTGAAGCTGAAAATTGACCAAAAAAGCGGAAAAAAATACTGCAACATAATCGATTGCTGCATCTGCTGCGTTCGGCTTATTGTTCTGCTTATGCTCGGCGAGGGCTGTTATCTGCATATGTGCGCGATTTTTCATCGGGAAATTTCGTTTTCGCTACAGTTGATTATCGACGCTGTGATAATTGCGCTGCTTATCCTGTTTACGCGGACTCGATTACAGTCGCTTTATGAATCGCAGAAAGACGACGAGCCGCAGAGAACCATAACCGAAGATTGAGAAAGGAAGCAAAGCCATGCATTGCAGCAGCTATAAAATAATCGAAAAAAAGGCGATTTCGGAGAATATTTTTTCTTTTGAAATTTATTGCCCTGAGGTTGCCGAAGAGGCGAAATACGGGCAATTTGTTCATATTCGTGTGCCGTTGTGTACACTTCGCCGTCCAATTTCGATATGCGAGGTGAATCGCGCGGACGGAACGCTTCGTATTGTTTTCGAGATACGTGGAGCGGGAACTGAGAAGCTTGCGGAACTGAACAAAGGCGATTTTATTGACATGATTGCGCCGCTCGGAAACGGGTTTACTGTAAAGGAACTTCCCGAGGGAAAAAGAGTTATCGTTGTCGGCGGCGGAATCGGCGTTCCGCCTATGCTCCAGACCGCGAAATCCTACAAAAAAGCGACGGCAATTCTTGGCTTCCGCAGCTTTGACCGCGTTATTCTTAAACGCGATTTTGAAGCGAACGGGATCGAAACTGTTATCTGCACCGATGACGGCAGCGTCGGTTATCACGGCGTTGTTTCCGACCCGCTCAGCCGTGAACTTGAAAAGGGCGACGTCGGAGCGGTGTTTGCCTGCGGTCCGAAGCCTATGCTGGCGTCGGTGATGCGGCTCGCGAAAGAGCACGGGATTTTTTGCGAAATTTCGCTCGAGGAACGCATGGCGTGCGGCGTGGGAGCCTGTGTAGGGTGCGTCTGCCGTATAATGCGCGGCGGGGAAGAGAAGCTGCTGCGCGTCTGCAAGGACGGCCCCGTATTCAACGCCGAGGAGGTAATTTTGTAATGAAAGATCTATCCGTAAAGGTTGCGGGAATAACATTTCCGAATCCTGTTATCGCCGCTTCGGGGACATACGGCTTCGGCGAGGATTATGCGCCGCTTTATCCGCTGAACAAGCTTGGCGGAATTTCATGCAAAGGCACAACTATGAACGAAAAGCCCGGAAATCTTCCCCCGAGAATTGCGGAAACGACCGCGGGTATGCTAAATGCGGTAGGACTTCAGAATCCGGGAGTTGAAGTGTTTGTAAATCATTACCTTCCCGAACTGAAAAAGAACGGCAACGTGATTATTGCGAATATTGCAGGCGCGGAGCTTGACGATTATCGCAGAATCGCTCAGCGGCTCGACAGCACCGACGTTGATATGCTTGAACTTAATATTTCCTGCCCGAACGTAAAGCAGGGCGGAGCAACGTGGGGGACGACCTGCGAGGGCGCGGCAGCTGTCACAAAAGCGGTCAGAAGCGTTACAAAAAAGCCTGTAATGGTAAAGCTTACGCCAAACGTTACAAATATTACCGATATTGCGAAAGCTGTCGAGGCGGAGGGCGCCGACTGCCTTTCTCTTATCAATACTTTGCTTGGAATGCGCATTGATATCCGCACCAAAAGACCGATTCTTCATAACAATGTCGGCGGTTTTTCGGGACCTGCGATATTCCCCGTAGCTGTCCGCATGGTGTGGCAGGTTGCGAATGCAGTGGATATCGACGTGGTCGGAATGGGTGGAATTTCCACGGGCGAGGACGCGGTTGAAATGATGATGGCGGGCGCAAAGGCTGTTCAGGTGGGAACGGCGATATTTACCGACCCGTACGCGCCGCTGAAAATAATCGACGGAATCGAACGTTATATGATTGAGAATAATATCAGCAGTCTTTCGGAGATAAGCGGCTCGGTAAAGCCTTGGTGATGTTCATATTTTTAATACCGATGAACACCTAACGAAAACAAATATTAAGTATTGACGTTTGGCTCAAAATGTAGTATAATAAATGTTATGGGGATCTCTAAAGACCGTAAAGGAGGTTTTTAGGGATTTCCTTATACGAATTGAGGTGAAATGCTTGACGGAAAGAATGACAGTTGCTGCGGCGATGGTGAAATGTCTTGAAATGGAGAATATACGCCATGTGTTCGGCTATCCGGGCGCAGCTATCTGCCCTTTTTACGACGCTCTTCTTGAGTCGGATATCGAGCATATACTTGTAAGACACGAAGCAAACGGCGGTCACAGCGCAAGCGGCTACGCGCGCATGACCGGAAAGCCTGCCGTGTGCATTGCAACATCGGGCCCCGGCGCAACAAACCTTATAACAGCCATAGCGACTGCGTATATGGACAGCATTCCGCTTATAGCGATAACAGGTCAGGTAAATTCCGACCAGATTGGACGCGACGTTTTTCAGGAAGCCGACATAACCGGTTCGGCTGAGCCGTTTGTAAAGCACAGCTTTCTTGTGAAAAATCCCGAGGAGATATGCAGGGTCTTCAAACAGGCGTTTTTCATTGCGGGAACGGGCAGACCCGGTCCTGTTCTTATAGATATCCCCATGGACGTGCAGAAGCAGGAATGCGATTTTTCCTATCCGGAAAGCATTGAGATCCGTTCCTACAAGCCGCGCTCGGAGGGAAATAAATTGCAGATAAAACGCGTCTGCGAGGCGATTGCAAAGTCGAAAAAGCCCCTTATCTGCGCGGGCGGCGGAGTTTTTACGGCGAATGCAAAGGACGAGCTTCGCCGTGTTGCGGAGCTTTGCGATATTCCCGTTATCAACACGATGATGGGGCTGAGCAGCATGGATATGTCGCACAGGCTGTATTTCGGAATGCTCGGAATGCACGGGGTTAAATCGGCAAACTATGCGGTTGCAAACTGCGATCTGTTCATTTTGCTCGGTGCGCGAGTCGGCGACCGTGCGGTCACCGCGATACAGCAGCTGAGCGGCATTGAAGTGATTCACATTGATATCGACCCTGCCGAAATCGGGAAAAATATTTCGGCGACAACGCCTTTGGTGGGCGACCTTAAGATCATTCTTAATCAGATAATCGAAGCGGCGGGCGAGCTGAAGCACACTGCATGGGTGGACGAGCTGACAGAGGTGAAGAACGCGGCGGGCGCACTTATTTCCGAGGAAAAGCCCGGAACGGTCAACCCGAAATTCTTTATTCACAGACTTAATGAACATCTGCCCGATTCGTCGGTTATAGTTGCCGATGTCGGTCAGAATCAGATATGGACGGCGAATAATATTTTCCTGCGCGGCGGCAGATTTATGACTGCGGGCGGCATGGGAACGATGGGATATTCGATCCCCGCGGCTATCGGAGCTAAAAAAGCCAGTCCCGAGTCGCAGGTTATTGCGATATGCGGCGACGGCAGCTTCCAGATGCAGATGATGGAGCTAGCAACGGCGGTTCAGCACAAAATTGCCGTAAAGATAATTGTGATGGTTAATCACTATCTCGGAATGGTTCGCGAGGTTCAGGAAAACGCTTATCATAATCGTCTTATCGGCGTGAGCCTTGACGGAAGCCCGCAGTTTGACATGATTGCGCGCGCATACGGGATAAAGGCTGAAACGGTCGATAGTCTGGCTTATGCGGACGATGCAATAAAGCGGCTCATTGAGTCCGACGAGCCGTATCTGCTTCAGGTTATTGTTGACGAAAAAGAAAAAACTATATTATAGTGTTCATATTTTCAAAAATATGAACAACGGTGAGGGATATGAAGCACACGATTTCTATTCTGGTTGAAAACAGGGCGGGCGTTCTGGCGAGGGTCGCAGGACTGTTTGCAAGACGCGCGTATAATATCGACAGCCTTGCGGTAGGAGTTACGGACGACAAGCAGGTTTCGCGGATAACGATTGTCGTTGACGGCAATGAATATATGCTTGAGCAGATTCTAAAGCAGCTGAACAAGCTGATAGATGTCATAAAGGTAAAGACCGTAAGCGAACAGGAGCTTTTATCCCGTGAGTTGGTTTTATTTAAGGTATGCTGCACACCCGCTCAGCGGGCGGAGCTTATCGCGATAGCAAAAATCGCCGAAGCGAAGATTTCGGATATATCGGTCACGACAATGACGCTGGAAATTTCCGACTATGAGGCGAAAATATGCACTTTTGAGGAGCTTCTGCGGCCGTACGGCATAAAAGAGATTGTCCGAACCGGAACAATTGCGATACAGCGCGGAAGTACCGCATTAACACTGTAATCACGCTGAATAAGCGCTAATACTAAAAGGAGATATAAAAAAATGGCAAAGATTTTTTATCAGGAAGACTGCAACATTTCATTACTTGACGGTAAAACGGTTGCGATTATCGGCTACGGCAGCCAAGGTCACGCACACGCGCTCAACTTAAAGGACAGCGGCGTTCGCGTTATTATCGGTCTTTACGAGGGCAGCAAGTCCTGGAAAAAGGCTGAAGAAGCGGGCTTTGAAGTTTACACCGCTTTTGAGGCTGCTAAAAAGGCTGATATTATTATGATCCTTATCAACGACGAAAAGCAGGCTGACCTTTATAAGCAGAGCATTGAGCCTAATCTTACGGCGGGAAAGATGCTCATGTTCGCGCACGGCTTCAATATTCACTTCGGTCAGATAGTTCCGCCCGCGGACGTTGACGTTGCAATGATCGCGCCCAAGGGTCCGGGACACACCGTTCGTTCCGAATACACTATCGGCAGAGGAGTTCCTTGCCTTATCGCAGTTCATCAGAACGCTTCGGGCAGAGCTTTTGATCTCGGTCTTGCTTATGCGGCAGGCATCGGCGGTTCAAGAGCCGGCGTTCTTGAAACGACATTCAAAATGGAAACCGAAACAGACCTGTTCGGTGAGCAGGCGGTTCTCTGCGGCGGTGTTACGGCTCTTATGAAGGCAGGCTTTGAAACGCTTGTTGAAGCAGGCTACGACCCCCAGAACGCTTACTTCGAGTGCATTCACGAGATGAAGCTTATCGTTGACCTTATTTATAAGGGCGGCTTTAAGATGATGCGCTATTCAATTTCCGATACCGCTGAATTTGGCGATTATGAAGTGGGCAAGCGCATTATCACCGAGGATACAAAGAAAGAAATGAAGAAAGTTCTTTCCGAAATTCAGGACGGCACATTCGCACGCAACTGGATCATGGAGAACAAAATGGGTCGCGCGCACTTCAACGCGTGCAGACGCATCGAGGGCGAGCATCAGCTTGAAAAGGTCGGCGCCGAACTTCGCAAGATGTATGAATGGAACGACGAAAAGTAATCTTTTAAACGGGTACGGCGGCTTTTGCCGCCGTATTTTTTAGCTGAAAAATGAAAAGGCATGATTTTTATCGTTTTTTAATAAACTTTATTTATCCGAATATCTGTCCGTGCTGCGGGAAGATTATCGGTTACAACGACGCATTCTGCGGAGAGTGCGCTGAAACGCTTGAATCGATCACGACAAGCGTCAAAATCGAATACGCCGACGATTTTGCGGCGTTCTGCGTTTATGACGGCAATGCTTCGCGGGCGATTGTACGCTTTAAAAACGACCCGTGCGGAAACAGCGCTTATGCGTTTGCATACGGAATCTTTCGGGCGATATCCGAAAAGGGCTTTGCAGGCTATGTTGACGAAATAGTCTATATTCCCATGACGCGCGAGGACTATGACAAGCGCGGATATAATCAGACCGAGCTTATCGCGCGCGAACTGCATTTCATGATGAATGTTCCGTATCAAAACGCGCTGGTGAAGCTGAGAAAAACGCGTCATCAGAAAGAGCTTTCGGGCGAGGAGAGAAGAAGCAACGTAACAGGAGCTTTCGCCGCGGCAGAGGGACTGCGTTTTGACGGGAAGAACGTGCTGATTATCGACGACGTATGCACAACGGGAAGCACTCTTTCCGACGCGGCGAGAGCGCTTCGAGAGGCGGGTGCGGAGCGTGTTTTTACAGCATCTTTTGCCAAAACGCAGATATTATCGCGAAACTCTTGACGAATCCCGAAAAAACCTTTATAATAGCTTAAAAGGAGGCTTGAAAAATGAAGATTTTCTATGATTTGAACGGAACACTGTATGCCAACATTACAAACAAATGTCCCTGCGCCTGCACGTTCTGTATCCGTAAAAATGCGGATTCCGTCGGAGAAAACGACAGCCTTTGGCTTGAACACGAACCGACTGTTGAAGAGATAAAGGCGGCTTTCGACGCGGTTGACAAGTCAAAGTATGACGAGGTTGTTTTCTGCGGCTACGGCGAACCGATGGAAAGAGCGTTCGAGCTTATCGAAATCGCAAAATATATCAAGGAAACATCGGGAATGAAAATCAGGATAAACACAAATGGGCTTGTTTCGCTTATTCACCCTACTTTCGACCTTTATTCAATGCGCGGCGTTATCGACAGCCTTTCCATAAGCCTCAACGCCTCCGACCCGGATAAGTATTATGCTATCACACGTTCAAAATTCGGGCTTCCGTCGTACAATTCCATGCTGAATTTTGCGATTATTTCGTCGTCGTTCATTCCGCACGTCGTATTCACGATCGTGGGAGTTGTTGACGAGGAAGAAATTGCAGCCTGTCGCAGAAGGGCGGAGGATCTCGGCGTTCCGCTTAAAGTCAGAAGCTATATTTCCGACAACGTTGCCTACAATTGATTGGAGTGAATCTTATGCTGATAAGATTGGCGGGGCTTGTTCCCGAGTCGTATGTAGACGGTCCCGGTATACGCTTTACCGTTTTTGTTCAGGGCTGTCCGCATCACTGCAAGGGCTGTCACAATCCCGAAACGCACGATTTTAACGGCGGTCGGCTTGCCGACGTGGATAAAATATTCGGAAAAATTATTCGCGACCCGCTTATAAAGGGCGTCACTTTTTCTGGCGGAGAGCCTTTTTGCCAGCCCGAACCACTGAATTATCTTGCGGGAATGCTCAAAGAAAAAGGCTATCACGTCATGAGTTATTCGGGCTATACTTTTGAGGAGCTGCTCAAAATGTCGGAGGAAAATTCCGACATAAAAGGTCTGCTTGAAAAGCTTGATATTCTTGTTGACGGACGGTTCGAGCTGTCGCAGAGAAGCCTTGAGCTAAAGTTTAAGGGTAGCCGCAATCAGCGGCTTATCGACGTACCCAAAAGCCTAAAGGAGGGCAGAGTTGTTCTCTGTGAGATATAAAACCGCGCTTTTGGCGCTGCTGCTTTTGTTCGGCTGTTTATGCGGCTGTGAAAAGGGAAGCGGCGCTTATATTTTTAAAGCGGCGATTGTCGGCAATCCAAAAACGCTTGACCCGCAGACGGCGCCTGCGGACAGCTCCGCGAATATAATCCGCAACACGTTCCGCGGGCTTTTCGGGTACGATTCCGCGGGGAACATAGTGTCTGATATTGCGGAAAGCTATTCCGTAAGCGGCGATGGACTGGAGTGGACCTTCGCGCTGCGTGATGATGTGTACTGGTACGCGGACGGTTTCAGCGCGAAATGTACCGCCTATGATTTTGTTTTCGCATTTCGCCGACTTGTGAACCCAGCCGTTAAATCGGCAAACGCCGCCGACTTTTTCGTGTTCAAAAATGCGGAAAAAATAAATAAAGGAAAGATATCCGACCTTTCCATGCTTGGCGTTGAGGCGGCGGACGAAGCAACGCTAAGCATAACGCTTGAATATCCCGACTCGGATCTGCCGGTTTTATTGGCTTCATCTGCGGCAATGCCGTGCAGCGAAGAATTTTTTGAAACAACAGAGGGGCGATACGGATTGTCGGCGGACTGCGTTGCTTCAAACGGCGCTTATTATGTGCACACATGGAGCTATGACGAATGGAGCGAGGACAGCAATTACTTTATACTGCGCCGCAATACGCTGAATGTTCCTCCCGACGACGAAAGCATACCTGTCGGCATGAATTTCTTCATTGACGCAAAAGACGCATACGCCGATTTTCGCGACGGCACATTCGGCGCGTACATATCCGACAGCACAGTCGAGATAAGCGAACTGAGCGGAAAATATACATACAATACATACGAAACCGTTGTCTGGGGACTTGTGTTTAACCCGAGGAGCTTCGCTGATATGCGGCTTAGGCTTGAATTTGCGGAAAAATGCGTTTTTTCGGACTCCGACTGCTACCGCTCCGCATGGCGGATAACGCCGCCGTTTAATTACGGCGAAAAAGTTACCGCTGCGGCTTCGGCAGGTCTTGAATTTCCGGCGTCGGTGAATGTGATAATGCCGCAGAATAAGGAACTTCGTGAGCAGATGAACGCCGCCGCGCAGGAATGGCGCAGCGCTTTCGGGATAAGCTGCAACGTTTTTGAGCCTGAAACTCAGACCTATGAACAGCGGCTTCGGGACGGCGATTACGATATCGCACTGGTGCGTATCTGCGGGACAAATTCATCAAAATATGCCTATCTGAGCGCTTTTTTGTCGGATTCTCCGAGAAATTTCACGGGGCAGAAAAGCAAAAAGCTCGACCACATTCTTGACAGTGCCAAAAAGGAACAAAACGAAGAACCACGCGAAAGCTACTATTCCGAAGCGGAAAGCTTTCTGCTTGAAAGCGGGTTTTTCGCGCCCGTGTGCTCGCAGAAGGATTACGTTTTCTTTAACGAAAAATCGGCGGGAGTGTGTTATAACCCGTATCTCGGCGCATACATAGCTATTGATACAAATTTCTAATCAATATATTGATTGCCGCTCAAAAACGGTATGTCAAGGTCGGCGGCTTTGACGGAATTAGTATTGTACGGCTTTTTCGGCGGCTGCGCAGAAGCGGCGAATCTCTTCCTATAGTCGTTGTCTGTAGGAAGCTTGAAAAATAGTATAAATAAAAAGGAACGGTAAAATAAAATAATGTACAAGGAAAAACTCGACAAAATTCTTCTGAAGGTGCAGAAGCCCTCGCGGTATATCGGCGGCGAGCTGAACTCAATTGAAAAAAATCCCTCCGACGTAACCATGCGGTTTGCGTTCTGCTTTCCCGACACCTATGATATCGGTATGTCGCATCTGGGCATGAAGATTTTGTATTCGCTGATAAACAATGTGCCCGAATACTGGTGCGAACGTGTTTTTATGCCGCTTCCCGATATGGAGGAGCAGATGCGCAAAAACGATATTCTGCTGTATGGGTTAGAGAGCCTTGAACCTATAAAAAACAGCGATTTTATCGGATTCACTCTGCAATACGAGCTTTCGTTCACAAACATTCTCGCCATGCTCGATTTGGCGGGACTTCCGGTTTTTTCTAAAGACAGACCAGACCTTACGCCTATCGTGTGCGCGGGAGGACCGTGCGTGTGCAACGCAGAGCCTATCGCAGATTTTGTGGATCTTTGCATTCTCGGCGAGGGCGAGGAAGTTAATCTTGAACTTATGCGCCTGCTTGAGCAGTGCAAAAAGGAAGGCTGCACAAAGCACGAGTTCCTTGTGCGCGCGGCGCAGATCGAGGGAATATATGTGCCGTCGCTGTATAAAATCGAATACAATTCCGATAACACGATCGCTTCAATAACTCCGACTGAGGGCGCGCCTGCAACCGTACGCAAGCGCATAATCCGCGATTTCGATAAAACGTATTATCCCGAAACCTTTGTCGTGCCGTTTTCGGAAATTGTCCACGACCGTGCTGTCGTGGAGGTGCTTCGCGGCTGTATACGCGGCTGCCGTTTTTGTCAGGCGGGTTATCTATACCGCCCGTTCCGCGAAAAATCGGTTGATACAATTGAAAAAGAAACGATCTCGCTTTGTGAATCCACGGGCTACGACGAGGTTTCGCTCTCGTCGCTCAGCACGAGCGATTACAGCGAAATCGAGCGGCTCCTCGACAGGCTTACAAGCTATACGGACGGCGAGCGGATAAATCTCGCGCTTCCGTCGATGCGCATTGACCGCTTCAGCGACGAGCTGCTTCAAAAGATAAAAAGTGTGCGCAAAAGCGGACTCACATTCGCTCCCGAGGCGGGTACGCAGCGCCTGCGCGACGTGATAAATAAAAATATCACGGAAAAAAACGTTCTGGACAGCTGCCGCATTGCATTCGAGGGAGGATATACCGCGGTAAAGCTTTATTTCATGCTCGGGCTTCCGACCGAAACGCTTGAGGATATGGACGGAATAAAGGATCTGTGTGAAAAAATAATCGACCTTTATTATACTATACCGAACCGCCAAAAGGGCAAAAGCGTTCAGATTTCGGTTTCGCTTTCGACTTTTATACCGAAGCCTTTCACGCCGTTCGAGTTTGAACCGCAGCCGACCGAGGACGTCATAGACGAGCGCCAGAAGTACATTCTGAGCATAATAAATTCACGAAAGGTAAATATAAGCTGGTCGAGATTTCCGATAACGGTGCTTGAGGCGGCGCTTGCGCGCGGCGACAGACGGCTTTCCGAGGTTATTTACGCCGCGTGGAAAAAGGGCTGCAAGCTCGACGGCTGGAATGAATATTACCGCTTTGACCTGTGGCAGGAGGCGTTCCGCGAGTGCGGCATAGATATGTCGTTTTATGTCAACCGCCGCCGTGAATATGATGAGATAATGCCGTGGAGCCACATGGACATTCTTGTTTCGAGGGATTTTCTTATCCGTGAGAATAAGCGCGCGCACGAGGGAGTTCCGACAAAAAACTGCCGCGAACAGTGCGCGGGCTGCGGCGTAAACAAGTGTATCGGAGGAAACTGCTTTGAATAATATCCGAATTTTTTTTAGCAAGACGGGGCGCGCCGTTTATATTTCTCATCTTGACCTGTACAGGCTTTTTCAGCGCGCGGTCAAGCGCTGCAAGCTGCCCGTATGGGAAACGCAGGGCTTCAATCCGCACGTTTATATCACGTTTGCACTTCCGCTTGCGCTCGGGACAGAGGGCGTGCGTGAGAGCCTTGACACGCGGCTTACCGAGGAACTGACTTTCGACGAGGTGCGCGAGCGGCTGAACGCTGTTCTGCCGGGCGGGATTCGCGTGCTTGAAGTTGCAGAGCCGGTGTACAAGAATACCGATATTGAAAAATCCGAGTATGAGATTGAAATATCCTGTGACGAAGCGAAGCTGACCGAGTTTTTTGCGCAGGAAAAGATAATCACCGAAAAGAAAACAAAGCGCGGGATTGCCGAAATCGACCTGAAGCCTGTTATTGAAATCGCGGAGCGCAGAGAGGGCTTTATAAGAATGCTGCTCCCGTCGGGCACCGAAACGAATATCAGCCCGAACCTTGTTTTCGACGCTTTTGAGCGTTTTTCGGGCGAGGAAACAGCCTCGCTGAAGATAAAACGTACGAACGTTTACTGCAAAAACGGTGAAATTTTCAGATAATTTCATATTTTTCTTGAAAAAGCCTTGCAATCCGCGTAAAAAAGTGTTATAATATAAAAGCATTTGTAACCGTTGCAGACGCAACGAGAGTTAATGCCGGGCTATTGCCCACACATTAAATAGGTATTCCGCTGTGTGAAAGCGTCGAAGCGGCGCTTCTCCGCGCAAGGGCGCGGCTGTAATCCTATCGCATAAGAATGCCGAAAAAACAGGAGGAACATAAAATGGATGCACTCAAGCTCATCGCACAGGACAGCATGAAGAACGACGTACCTCAGTTCAATGTCGGCGACATCGTAAAGGTACACGTAAAGATCACCGAAGGTGACAAGTCCCGTATTCAGGTATTCGAGGGAACCGTTATCGCAAAGAAGCACGGCGGTATCAACGAAACCTTTACGGTAAGACGTGTTGCTCACGGCTGCGGAATCGAAAGAGTATTCCCGCTCCACTCGCCCTCGGTTGACAAGGTTGAGGTCGTTAGACAAGGTATTGTCCGCAGAGCTAAGCTTTATTACCTCAGAGACAGAGTTGGTAAGGCTGCTAAGGTTAAGGCAAAGTATTAAGCCAATACCCCCTGTAAAAATAGACGATTGCGGTAATAACGGGCTTCGGTTCGTTATTACTCCAATTTGGCTATTTTTTCTTCATTTTTGGGGAAATTAATTTCACGGGAAGGGAGCTTTTCTATGGAAGAACAGAAAATAACGGAGCGTCCGGAAGCTTCTGCCGAGGAAATATCCGCTTCCGCAAATGAAAAATCAACAAAGAAAAAAATGTTTGAATCGGAGCTGCTCGACTGGTTTGATACGGTTGTCGGTTCGGTGCTTGCAATTATTGTAATATTCACATTCTTCACGCGTCTTTCGACGGTTGACGGCTCTTCGATGCTGCCTACGCTGCACGATAAGGAACGTATGCTCGTAAGCGACTTCTGCTATACGCCCGACCATAACGACATTATTGTTCTCTGGGCGGGAAATCTTTACAACGAGGATACGCAGAGCATGGGAAAAGCAATCGTAAAGCGTATTATCGGGCTTCCCGGGGATACGATTGAGATCGATTTTTCGACGGGCGTTGTATACCGCAACAGCGAGGCGCTCGCGCTTGAAGTAAAGGACGGCGCTCTTTATGAGGACGGTCACACCATAAATGACCTTACATTGTCGAGAATCGACATGAACGGCGCGGTTACGGTGCCCGAGGGGTATCTTTTCGTTATGGGAGATAACCGCAACGGTTCAAGCGACAGCCGCGATAGCAGAATAGGTCTTATCGATATGCGCGACGTTGTCGGCAGGGTTTATCTGCGTGTTTCGCCGCTGAGCGCTTTCGGAGGAGTTGTCTGATGGCTTACGAGGGAGATATTCAGTGGTTTCCCGGTCATATGACCAAGACGCGCCGAATGATTGAGGAAAATATGAAGCTTGTGGACGCGGTTGTCGAGATTGTTGACAGCCGTATTCCCGAATCGAGCCGCAATCCCATAATCGGCGAGCTTACGGGAAACAAGCCGCGCATAATGCTGCTGAATAAGTGCGACTATTCGGACGACAGCGTTACAAGCCGCTGGAAAGCATATTACGAAAAACAGGGTTTATCCGTTCTGGTATGCGATTGCCGCAGCGGAAAAGGCGTGAACCGTTTTATACCGCTTCTGAAGCAGAAGCTCGGCGATCTGCTCGAACGCAGGCGCGCAAAGGGAATGATCGGCAAGGCGCTGCGCATAATGGTTGTCGGGATACCGAATGTCGGAAAGTCCTCGTTTATCAACAGAATGGCTAATTCAAAAAAGGTGAAGGTCGAGGACAGACCGGGCGTTACCCGCGGAAAACAATGGGTGACGATAGATAAAGAGGTCGAGCTTCTGGATATGCCGGGAATACTCTGGCCGAAATTTGACGATAAGCGCGTCGCGGTAAATCTTGCGTTTACGGGCGCGATAAAAGACGACGTAATGGACGTTGAGGCGCTTGCTGAGGAGCTTGGCGAATATCTGCGCGAATTTTATCCCGAGCGCCTGCGCGAACGGTACAAGCTGGACGATACGGACGGCAGAATAATCGAGCTTATCGCGAAAAAGCGCGGAATGATGATGTCGGGCGGCGTACCCGATACGGAACGCGCCGCGATAACTCTTCTTGATGAATACAGGAGCGGCAAAATTGGAAAAATCACTCTCGAACATCCTGCTGAATGAGCGTTTTGCTTTCGACAGCGGATTTCGCCGCGATTACGGAGTTATCTGCGGAATTGACGAGGCGGGCCGCGGACCCCTTGCGGGCAGCGTTTATGCCGCAGCGGTAATTCTCGGTGAAAACACGTTTATCGACGGACTTAACGACAGCAAAAAGCTTTCGGAGAAGAAGCGCGAGGCGCTTTTTGATGAAATAACGGCTAAAGCGGAAAGCTATTGCATTGCGACTGCAACGGCGCGGGAAATAGATGAACTGAATATTCTCGGCGCAACGTTTCTGGCAATGCGCAGGGCGGTCGAGGGTCTTTCGGCTGAACCGAAGCTTGCTTTGGTCGATGGTAACAGACTGCCAGAACTTCCTTGCGCTGCTCAAGCGGTGGTTAAAGGCGACAGCGTATCGGCGAGCATAGCCGCCGCGTCAATTCTTGCAAAGGTTGCGCGTGACAGGTACATGAAAGAGCTTGATGAGCGCTACCCCGAGTATCAGTTCGCAAAGCATAAGGGCTACGGAACGAAGCTGCACTACGAGCTTCTGGCGCAGTACGGAATGTGCCCCGAGCACAGGCGTTCGTTCTTCAAAAAGCATAAGATATGAACAGCAATATGAACAAAATCAGGCAGACGCGTGGGAAATTCGGCGAGGAATATACAGCGCGGCAGCTTGAACAAAAGGGCTGGCGGATAGTTGCGAGAAATTACCGCAAACGCTGCGGCGAGCTTGATATAGTCGCAATCGACAATGATAACGAGCTGGTTGCCGTAGAGGTAAAAACGCGGAAATTCGGCAGCATGACATACGGCGCAGACGCGGTCACATGGTCAAAAAAGCGGAAAATCGCGCTTACGCTGCTTGAATATGCGGCGGAAAACGGGCTTGAAGCAAGCGTAATGCGGTTTGATATTGCAGAATTGACGATAACGACCGAGGAACACCCGAGGGTTCTTGAAATGAACTATTATAAGGACGCGTTCGATGGAACGGGTCTGAAATTATACTGATGTGCAGAACCACAGAAAGGAATGAACCGGTATGAATTACAGAAGTACACGAAACAATCAGGTCGAGGTAACAAGCGCAAAAGCGATTGCTCAGGGGCTTTCCGACGAGGGAGGACTGTTCGTTCCGGAGTCGCTTCCGAAGCTTTCGGAAGCTGATATAACGGGACTTTGCGACAAGTCGTATCCCGAACGCGCGTTTGAGATTTTTAAGCTTTTTCTTACCGACTTTACCGACGACGAAATCCGTTACTGCGTAAACAATGCGTACGGAAGCAATTTCGATACGGAAAATGTTTCGGAAATATCACACCTGCTGACGGGTACATATATCCTCGAGCTTTGGCACGGTCCGACCTGCGCTTTTAAGGATATGGCGCTTCAGATCCTGCCCTATCTGCTCACGGTTTCGGCTAAAAAAACAATCGCGGGCAAGGAGATCGCTATTCTCGTCGCTACTTCGGGCGATACGGGAAAGGCTGCTCTCGAGGGCTTTAAGGACGTTCCCGGAACAAGCATCACGGTATTTTATCCCGAGGACGGCGTAAGTGATATGCAGAAGCGCCAGATGACCACGCAGGAGGGCGGCAATGTCAACGTTTGCGCGGTCAAGGGTAATTTTGACGACTGCCAGAACGGCGTAAAAGCTATCTTTACCGACGCAAAGCTGAAAGCCGAGCTTGAAAAGATGAATGTTGTCTTTTCAAGCGCAAATTCAATCAACTGGGGCAGACTATCTCCGCAGATCGTATACTACATTTCCGCTTATGCTTCGCTTATCAAGAACGGCGAGATAAAGTACGGCGAACCCGTGAATATCGTTGTTCCGACGGGCAACTTCGGCAACATTCTCGCGGCGTATTACGCTAAGCAGATGGGAATCCCCGTAAACAAGCTTATCTGCGCTTCAAACGCCAACAATGTTCTTACCGATTTCATCAACACAGGCGTTTACGACAGAAACAGAGCGTTCTATACGACAGTTTCTCCCTCGATGGATATACTTATTTCAAGCAACCTTGAACGTCTTTTATATCACCTTTCGGGTGAAAATGACGCACAGATACGCGAATGGTTCGGAAAGCTCGCTAAGGACGGAAAGTACAGCGTTACTCCCGAAGTCCTCGAAAAAATCCGCGCTGATTTCTATGCGGGCTACTGCGACGACGCGCAGACAAAGGCTGCCATAAAGGAAGTTTTCGAGTCGTATTCTTACCTTATGGACACTCACACCGCCGTTGCGTATAAGGTATATCAGGACTATAAGAAGGCTACCGGCGATACCACAAAGACTATCGTTGCTTCGACGGCAAATCCCTATAAGTTCGGAGCGGCTGTAATGGACGCGCTCGGCGGCGAAACAAAGGGTCTGGACGAGTTTACGATTATCGAAAACCTCGAAAAGAAAACCGGCACGACAATTCCCGCGCCTCTTGCCGCAACAAAGAACAAGGCGGTTCGCTTTACCGGCTCTGTTGAAAAGCAGGATATGCCCGAGGTTGTGCTTGGATTCCTGAAAAAGTGAGCGTATATGTAATCGGCGACCTCCACCTTTCGCTTGGCTGCGATAAACCGATGGACATTTTCCGCGGCTGGGACAACTACGTTGAACGCCTTACGGAAAACTGGAACAGACTGGTTTCGGACGAGGATACGGTGGTCGTTCCCGGGGATATTTCGTGGGCGATGTCGCTGTCCGAAACGCAGAAGGATTTTGAGTATCTTAACAATGTTCTGAACGGCGAAAAAATAATACTCAAGGGCAATCACGACTACTGGTGGAGCACGATTTCAAAAATGAATGCATTTCTTTCCGAAAACGGCTTCGACAGGATAAAAATTCTGAACAATAATGCGTTTCTGCGCGAGGGGATGTGCATTGTCGGGACGCGCGGCTGGATAAACGACGACGGTTCGCCCTGCGACGCAAAGGTGCTCAACAGGGAAGCAGGCAGGCTCAGAATGTCGGTTCAGGAGGGACTGAAGCTTGGCGGCGAGCTTACCGCCTTTCTCCACTACCCACCTATTTACAACGGCGAACGCAATGAATATCTGCTCTCGATAATTCGTGAGTATGGGATAAAGCGCTGCTACTATGGGCATATTCACGGCGCCGTCGGGCACAAATATGCCTTTCAAGGCGTTGAAAACGGCACGGAATACCGCATGGTGTCCGCAGATTATCTCGGATTTATGCCGATTTTGATAAATTGATAAAAATTTTACAAAAGTACTGGTATTTTCCTAAAAAATATGCTATAATGTAAAATGACTGTTACCGGACGGCGGTAACGCTGCTGAAAATCTTCGCCGAGCTGAGGCTTAGCGCCTTTCGGTTTGATTTTTATACGTTAATATAAAACGGAGGATAAACAAATGGAAATTATTTCTAACAACAAGACTGAGGCAAATACCGTCGAAGTCGAAATCAAGGTAAGCCCCGAGGAATTTGAAGCTGCCGTACAGGCTGCTTACTTAAAGAAGAGAAAGAACATCTCTATCCCCGGCTTCCGAAAGGGTAAGGCTACCCGCAAGATGATCGAAGCGCAGTACGGCGAAGGCGTTTTCTATGAGGACGCCGTAAACGGTATGTACCAGAAGGTTGTTGCAGACGCAGCGGAAGAGCTTAAGTTGGACGTTGTTGACGTTCCGGATACCGAGGTTACCGAAGTTTCCAAGGAAAACGGCGTGTCCTTTAAGGTTAAGTATACCGTAAAGCCCGAAGTTGCAATTTCCGGATATAAAGGATTAAAGCTCGAAAAGCCTGTCAAGACTATTACCGACGAGGACGTTGACAAGGAAGTTGAGCGCGTAAGAAACAACAACGCAAGAATCATCGACGTTACCGACAGAGCTGCTCAGAACGGCGACACTGTTATTTTCGATTTTGAAGGCTTCTGCGACGGTAAGGCTTTTGACGGCGGAAAGGCTGAAAAGTTCAGCCTTGAACTCGGCAGCGGCAGATTTATCCCCGGTTTTGAAGATCAGGTTGTCGGAAAGAACATAGGCGAAGATTTCGACGTAAACGTTACATTCCCCGAGAACTACAACGCTTCCGAACTCGCAGGCAAGCCCGCAGTGTTCAAGTGCAAGATTCACGAGATCAAGGGCAAGGAGCTTGCAGCGCTTGACGATGAATTTGCAAAGGACGTAAGCGAATTTGATACGCTTGACGAATACAAGGCTGATATCAAGGCAAAGCTTACCGAAAATGCAAGCAAGCAGGCAGAGGGTGCGCTTGACGACGAAATGGCTGAAAAGCTCGCTGAAATTCTCGAAGCGGAGGTTCCCGAAGCTATGTATGAACACCGCATCGCAGATATGATCCGCGAGTGGGAATACCGCAACAGATATGCAGGCATAAACCTTGACACATACCTCAAGTACACCGGTCTTACAATTGACCAGTTCAAGGAAAGCTTCAAGAAGCCCGCAGAGGTTCAGGTAAAGCTCAGACTTGCTCTTGAAAAGATCGCGGAAATCGAGAATATCGAGGCTACCGAGGAAGAGCTTGAACAGCACTACAAGGAGCTTTCTGAAGAACATAAGATGGACATTGAAAAGGTTAAGTCCGTTGTTCCCGCAGACAGCCTCAAGGTTGACCTTAAAATCCAGAAGGCATTCGACTTTGTAAGAGCTAACGCGGAAATTACCGAAACCGAAGCAAAGGCTGAATAATCAACTATAAAATTCAGAGCTTCTGAAAACGGGAAGCTCTGAATATTTGTATCTGCGGAAAATGCGGCTTTTGTCGAGAAAAGAAAGGAATGATTTTTATGAATTACAACATGAGCCTTGTGCCTACCGTTATTGAGCAGACAGGACGCGGCGAACGCGCATACGATATATACTCCCGACTGCTGAACGACCGCATCATCATGCTTAATGAAGAGGTAAATTCCGTTACGGCGGGTCTGGTAGTTGCTCAGCTTCTGTTCCTCGAGGGACAGGATCCCGAAAAGGACATAAGTCTTTATATCAACAGCCCCGGAGGCTCTGTTTCAGACGGCATGGCTATTTATGATACCATGAATTATATTAAGTGCGACGTTTCCACAATTTGCATGGGTATGGCGGCTTCCATGGGCGCATTTCTTCTTTCCTCGGGCGCAAAGGGCAAGCGTCTTGCGCTTCCGAACAGTGAGATAATGATTCACCAGCCGCTTATCGCGGGCGGCGGAATTTCGGGTCAGGTGACCGATATTCAGATTCGCTCGAAATATCTCCAGCGCACAAAGGACAACCTTAACCGCATTCTCAGTGAAAATACCGGCAAAGACTATGAAACGATCTGCCGAGACACCGAGCGCGACAACTTCATGTCCGCCGAAGAAGCGCTTGAATATGGACTTATTGACAAGGTTCTTGACAAAAGATAAGAAAGGATTCTGATATGTTAAGATGCAGTTTTTGCGGAAAGCCCGACGATAAGGTTGCAAGAATGATATATTCCAACAACGCGGCAATCTGCAATGAATGTGTGGTAACCTCATATCGTATGCTGCTTGAAGAGGGCGATGTCGAGCAGCTACAGAGAAAGCGTTCCGGCACTGCAAAACAAGAGGCTGAGCCTGAAATCAATCCCGAGGGCGCAGCCGTAAAGCCTGCTGATATAAAGGCTATTCTTGACCAGTATATAATCGGTCAGGAGGAAGCGAAAAAAACGCTCTGCGTTTCGGTTTACAATCATTACAAGCGTACTCTGGCAAATGATGATGAAAACAGCAGCGTTGAACTTCAGAAGAGCAATGTACTGCTGCTCGGACCTACCGGCGTCGGAAAAACAATGCTTGCGCAGACTCTTGCGCGAGTTCTTCACGTTCCGTTCGCAATTGCCGACGCTACAACACTTACGCAGGCGGGATATGTCGGCGAGGACGTTGAAAATGTCCTCCTGCGGCTTATTCAGGCGGCAGATTACGACATAGAAGCGGCAGAACACGGGATTATTTACATTGACGAGATAGATAAAATTTCGCGCCGTTCGGAAAACACGTCGATAACACGCGACGTAAGCGGCGAGGGTGTTCAGCAGGCGCTGCTGAAAATCGTCGAGGGAACGATTTCAAACGTTCCTCCTCAGGGCGGCAGAAAGCACCCGAATCAGGAATTTATCCAGATAAACACGAAAAATATCCTGTTCATTTGCGGAGGTGCATTCGACGGGCTTGATAAGACTATTTCCGCTCGCCTTAAATCATCAACGCTTGGTTTTGGCGCAGAAATAGGCGATAAAAAGGATATGTCGCTGACGAAGGCATTCCATTCGGTTGAACCTGACGACCTTGTAAAGTACGGAATTATTCCCGAGCTTGTCGGCAGACTTCCGGTCATTGCGGTTCTTGACGAGCTTGACGAGGACGCGCTCATAAAAATTCTTGTCGAGCCGAAAAATGCAATTGTAAAGCAGTACAGCTACCTGTTCAGTCTTGATGGGGTAGAGCTTGAGATTGAAAACGACGCTCTTCGTGAAATCGCGAAGAAGTCTATTGCGAGAAAAACAGGCGCGCGCGGACTTCGCACGATTCTCGAGGGTATACTTAATGAAACTATGTTTGAGGCTCCGAGCGACTCAAAGCTTGTTAAGGTAATTGTGACCGCAGGCTGCGTTGACGGCACTGAGAAACCGACTTTGGTTCACGGCGAAAAGGCAAAGAGAAGTTCAAAATCCTCGGGCAAAAAGGCTGCAAAGTAGACAGAGTAATTTAAAATCCCGTATCGTTTGGAGATGATACGGGATTTTTTTTTACAAATATTCTGCGGTTTTTACTTAAAATTTTCTCATTCCAGATTTTTTTGAATTGTCAGAATGTTACAGCCGTCCTTATATTCATAGGCAATACTATCCATTGTTTTTTTGACCATATAAATTCCAAGTCCGCCGATCTGACGTTCATCGGCGGAAAGCGTAACGTCGGGGTCTGCGTTTTTAAGCGGATCGTAGGGAATACCGCTGTCCGTAAACGTGATTACTGCCGTGAGAGGAGCTTTACGGATATCAACGCGCACGACCGCAAAGCCGACTTGCGGCGCGTATGCATAACGCGAAATATTCGAGAAAATCTCATCGATCGCTATGTCTATCTGCATTTGCACTTTCATTGGGCAATCGCTTTTTTCAAGCTGTTCGTTCACGAAATCCGTGACAGCTTCAACATTTTCGAGCCTTGCTTCAATTTTTAATTCACTCATTCTCCGCTCCCTCGTCTGCCGTCATTTTCGATTTAAACTCAAGGCAAAGCATTGTTACGTCGTCAAATTGCGGCGCGTCGCCGACGAACTTGTCTATATCCCGCTTTACCGCATGGAGAATTTCAGACGGCGCTTCTTTTTTTGCGCTGTTAAGAACGGCGCAGAGCCTGTTCATTCCGTAAAGCTCGTTGCGGGAATTTGTAGCCTCTGTTACGCCGTCGGTGTACTGGAATATTTTATCTCCGACATTAAGATTCATGCTTCCCGAACGATATTTCATGTTTTCCATGCCGGCAAGCACGAATCCGGGCTTTATTTTATAGGGTGCAAACTCTCCGTTGGCGGGGCAGATGTACGGCATTTCGTGACCTGCGTTCACGAAGTTAAATTCACCGGTAACAAGGTCCAGCACGCCCTCAAACGCCGTAATAAAAAGCCCTTCGCTGTTGGCTTCGCAAAGGAGATTATTTACCGCCGTAAAAACTTCGCCAAGATCTCTGTGCGGCGTTGTGTGGTCTTTAATAAGCGTTTTTCCGATTACCATAAAGAGCGCGGCGGGAACGCCTTTCCCGGAAACGTCAGCCATTACGATCGCAAGATGACGCTTATCGACCATGAAGAAATCGTAAAAATCTCCGCCGACTTCCTTTGCAGGGGACATTGTAGCATAAATGTCGAACTCTTTTCTGTCCGGAAATGCAGGAAAAATGCACGGAAGCATAGACGCTTGGATATGCTTTGCGATATCAAGCTCAGTGCCTATTCTTTCCTTTTCGGCGGTAACTTTTGAAAGATTTGCAATATAATTTTCAAGCTCGGCGAGCATGAAATTGAACGAGTTGCTGAGCGATTCGATCTCGTCGCCGGTTTTCATGCTAATGCGCTGGTTTTCAAACACTCCCGTATCGGTGATTTTCCTTGTAAACGCAGCAAGCTGCCCGATAGGCTTTGTAACGGTCTTTCTGACAAAGATGATATATGCGATGATTGTAACGCCGATTATGGCAAATGAAATAAGCAGCATATTAACGAGGAATGAGTTGAGATATGTTCTTACCTCGCTCATATCAAGGATATACTGTATCTCGGCGATTGCTTTTCCGTTCTCGTCGAGAATCGCGGAAACGCCCGTGTAGTTAAAGCCGTAGCTGTTATCGGTCACGAGCGGCTTTTCAAGACCCTTGTTTTGCGCGTACAGATTCCATATCGTTATGTATTTTTCCATATCCGACGGGTCGTCGGGATTAGCCGCCTGCGCATAGGGGATATCGCTGCCGTAGGGAAGCTGATTTTCGGGCTTGTCGCCCATTTCTTCGACCATTGCGTCAATGTAAAAATGCACGCTGTCCGGGTCGGGGATAACGAGCGACAGGTATGTTATATTTCCGTCTTTTTTCAGCTTGTTGAAAAGGCTAGACATATTCGCATATTCCTCGGTTTTATCGCCGTTTTCCGCCAGAATTGTCTTTACATCTTCAATCGGCAGCATTGCGGCGATTGCGTTGCTGTTCGTCATAACGCGCTCGGCAAATAATTCTTCGAGGTATGACCGCGAGGTAGCATAACCGAAAACGGAAACTGCGATTGTCAGTATAAGCCCGACTGCGCCGAGTGAAAGTATAAATTTCGGTAAAAGTCTGAGTTTCATTGTGTTCTCCTTGTTCAGTCATACTTTTTTCAATCAGTATTATTTACAGCGCACGAAAGAATTTTCATACCCATGGAAATTGAGGAGCTTTCGCTTTCGACAAGCTGCTTGAGCGCCGCAAAGCTGTTGTCAAGCCATGCCGACCATGCACGGTATTCGGCATTTTTCGGATATTCCGAGGTAAGGATTGCCACGTCGTCGGGGAGATATGAAAAGAATGTTTTAAATATATCTTTTTTTAATTCGACTTCACCTTCCGAAGCGGAGATTTTTTCGCTCCAAACCGTAATGTTACCGTATCCGCAGGCGGTCAGAAGCTCAGGCAGCTTTTCGCCGACGTTGCGGTTTCCCGCATACATATCCTGTCGCAGGATATTGAGAAAGTCCGCCAAAAGACCGTTTTTATCGGGCATAAGCGAGGAAGCTCCGTCGTTTGTTTCAACAATAAAGAGAAGCCCGTCGGGTTTCAGAAACCGTCTGAGTGTTTTCAGCAGTCTCTGCGGGTCGCGCATGTGCATCAAAACAAAAGAAAGATATATCAAGTCGAAGTCCGCAGCGCCGTTTTCGGCGGCAAGCGCCGAGAGCTGCTCGGAAAAGGCGGCGTTTTCAACGTCGGCGCAATAAAAAGCGTACTTGCCGTCGCCGTATTTTTCTTGGGCGGCTTCCGCAAGCTCGGCGTTATACTCCAGCCCGATAACTTTTGAAACAGACGGCGAGGAAAAGCGGCTAACGGTTTTATTTCCGTCGTTGCAGCCGATATCCAGAACGCATAAATTATTTTTTTTAAAAAATATTTTTTCGAGAGCGGGCGCTTCGAGGCTTGAAAGAAGCCTGTTCTGAACCGCCAGACGTTCGCGTTCCTTTTTGTCCTGAAAAACGTATTGCCCCTGCACGATTGTTCTCCTTTTGGGTCAGATTATGACATACAGATAATTGAAAATCATTTTGCGCTGATAGTCGCAGTACTTGGTTTTTGTTTTTATAAGGCGCAGAACGCCGTTGTCGATATTGTCGCCGTTTGATTCAAATGGATTGTACATTCTGACGTTATCGCGTATGCGCAGAGCGTAATCCCCGTCCTTTTCCATCAGCTTAATTGAGATATAATAGTCTTTGCCGCTGTTTCCGAGGGCAAATTTTGTGATATTTAAAAGCAGCTCCTCGCAGATGAAATTGATAAAAAAAGTCTGCTTTGTCCCGATTTCCCATTCATCGCAGATTTTTTCAAGGTCGCCCGATATTTGTTCGGCGCTTGTGGATTTGATGACATAGATGTTTTCAAATGTTCTTCCCGCCGAGCCGTATTTTTCTGACATATATTTTTTCGACGGATTGAAGATAAGCACACCGACGCATATAAGTGAACACAAAATTTCAGTGCAGACATACGCAGCCGAAAGACCGTTTATATTTGCCTGCGGAATAAAAACAGCTCCGACGGCGAGCATAAGCAGGCAGTTTCGTACAACAGACATTGTGCCCGCAAGCTTCGCTCTGCCGATTGACTGCCAGAACGAGGTTATGACCGTATTTACTCCCGTAAATATTATGCTTACCGCAAAAATACGCAGAGCACCCGAGGCATACTGCACAGCGGAATCGCTTATGCCAAAAAATTTTACAAGCAAATCAGGAAATATTTCGCAAGCCGCAGCGAACGCCGCACCGCCGATCAACGCGGTTAAGACGGCTTTTTTCAGCACGGCGAATATTCCTCTGATATCGGATTCGCCGGCGAAAAACGCGGTGACCGTAGAAAGAGCGTTTGAAGCGCCGTCAAATACGGAGCAGGGAACCGTGCTTATCGTGTAAATTACGCCGTATACGGCAACGCCGAGAGTTCCGTCGCTGCCGCCGAAGCGTATCAGCATTGTGTTGAATGCAAGCATAACGATAGCGCCGAAAATATTCGCCGAACCTATTCCGAAGCCGTTTGCGATGAATCCTCGCACGTCTGCGGGCGTAGGAAGAACAAGGCGCAGCTTAAGCAGGCGATTCTTTTTAAGAAAATGGGCGAGCAGAACGAGCGTGCCGAGCGCTTCAGCTATACAGAGCGACGCGGAAGCGCCGATTATTCCCCAGCCAAGAAGGCTCATGAAAATTATATCAAGCGAAAGGTTTGCAATAATAACCACCGCGGAAGCGGCTGCGGAAAGCGCAGGATCGCTGTCCGTTCTTACCGAAGCGGAAAGAATGTGGTACATTATAAACACGGGCGCAGACCACATAACAACGGTGAGATAGCGTTCGGCAAGTGGATAGAGCGAATCTGTAACGCCGAGAAAAGAGAAATATGCGTCCTTAAAAAGAAGCGGCAAAAGGCATACCGCGCCGAGTAAAATTCCAAAGGAAAGCTGAGCGGAAAAAACGCGGTTAGCCTCGCCGATATCTCCCGAACCGAGCAGCCGCCCGATCCGCACGTTTGCGCCTATGCCTGTAGTTATTCCGAGCAGGGCATAAAGCAGGAAAACGGGCGTAGAGATATTTGCAACGGCAAGTCCGTCGCTCCCGATAAGATTTCCGACCAGTAGCGCGTCAACAATTGTGCATACGGCGGTCGCAAGCGAAGCGCAGATACCCCATATCAGAAAATGCGTGTATGCGCTGCCCGCAAATTTTGCGTCGGCATTCTTTTCGCATAAAGTGCTTTTTTTCATTATTCTATCGTCAGAATATCAGAAAAACCTGTTACCTCAAAAATATCGGAGATCGTTTCGTTTACGTTTCTGACTATCATTTCGCCCTGCTTGTTCATTGTCTTCTGCGCGGCGAGCAGAACTCGCAGTCCTGCCGAAGAGAGATATTCAAGTCCCGCAAAATCAAGTACAAGCTTTTCAATGCCCGAAAGATCGTCAAGCTCCTTTTCAAGCTGAGGCGCAGTTATTGTATCAAGTCTGCCTGTAAGATTTACGGTAAGCTCGGTTCCGTTTGCTTTTTTTTCAATTGTCATTGTTTTTTCCTCGCAAAATTTATTATTGGAATTTCTGACCGTCCTTTATGGTAGGTTTTTAGAAAATTCCCCATTCCTTACAGTATATCAGAAAAAGTTAAAAATTGCAAGATAAAAAAGCGAATTGTGCCGCGATTATGCGTAAATCGCACATAAAACAGCGTGAAAAGATTTGAAATGTCCCGACGATTATGTTATAATTTGCTTAGGTGGATATTTTCGCGCGGTCTTGCGGAAAAATTTGACAAATGCAAGCCTGTATGGTACAATAATTGTGTATAGATTAAATCGAATGCTTACTTTTAGGGAGGTAAATATGGAGATTAAAAAAATAGCGAGGATTTTCTTCGCGGCAGCTGTATCAATAATGCTTACATTTGCGCTGGCGATATCCGCTTCGGCTATGCAGATATTCGTCAAAACGCTGACGGGAAAACATATTACTCTGGAAGTTGAACCGGGTGACAGAATTGCAGACGTTAAAACGAAAATAAGTGAAAAAGAGGGTATTCCCGCAGATTGTCAGCGACTCATGTTTGCGGGGAAAATTCTTGAAGATGACGAAACGCTGGCTGGATATAATATCCAGAAAGACGCAACGATTCATTTGGTGCTGCGGGGGCCTTCGGATCTCACAGTCACGGGCGGCGCGATTGGCACGGACTATACTTTTACAAACAACATTATAGAAATACTGACCGATACGCCGCTGACTATTTCGGGTGCGACGACTGCGGAACACATTGAGATCGCGGACGACGTGAATGCGAATATAACCCTTGCGGGAGTGGATATCGACGTTTCGGCGATTGAAAATACCGCTGCGATAAAGATCGCTGACAACAGCACAGGCAATGTAACAATAACGCTTGCGGACGACACGGTTAATGTGCTGAAAAGCGGATTGTACTGCGCAGGTCTGCATAAAAATGGCGATTATATTTCCGAGGATAAGGGAAAGCTTATTATTCAGGGAGAAGCGAACGGCACAGGCTCGCTTGAAGCGACAGGCGGCACAGGCGGCGCAGGAATCGGCAGCGGTCTATCCAACGCCTCAAATATTGAAATAAAAGGCGGAAATATAGTTGCCAAGGGCGGTGAGTACGCTGCGGGGCTTGGCGGCGGCGTGGGAAACGGTTCAAATATTACTGTAAGCGGCGGTAATGTGACTGCGATAGGCGGTGGTAGCGGCGCAGGAATCGGTTGCGGTTATAATGGTGGATGTTCAAATGTCGTTATAAATGGCGGCACCGTAACAGCAAAAGGCGGTAATGACGGAGTAGGAATCGGCGGCTTTGACGGCGGTTACTGTAATATCATCATAAGCGGCGGTTCTGTTAAAGCGGAATCAGGCGGAAACGACGTAAGCGTTATCGGCAGCAGCAAATACAGCGCAGTGACTCCCACCCTCGCAGACGGCACGACCCCCGTTTACCTTTTCACAATTCCTAACCCCGACGATAAGCCTGTAGAAATCGACGGCGCGGCTTATACGCCCATAAATCATAAGGGCATTGACCCCGCAGACGGAAAACTTTACGCTTACCTCACGGGCGATTTTCATACCGTAAAGGTTGGCGATACTGCGGCGAGATATAACTATAATAATACAAATAATAGTTTTGAGGAAGTGGGAACGGCGTTTAAGGTAACACCGACCGTTTCGGGAGAAGCCCTCGCTTACGGCACGGACTTCACATATCCCGCTTCTGACGGCAAACTTAACATACTCAGCGACAAGGCGATAACGATAGCGAACGTTGACCGGACTGCGGCAACGTCAGACTGTATCGAGATTCCAAACGGCGTAAATGCGAATATAACGCTTGCGGGAGTGAATATCGACGTTTCGGCGATTGCAATGACTGCTGCAATAAAGATCGCTGACAACAGCACAGGCAATGTAACAATAACGCTTGCAGACGACACGGTTAATGTGCTTAAAAGCGGATATTGCCGTGCAGGTCTGCAAAAAAACGGCGATTATATTTCCGAGGATAAGGGAAAGCTTATTATTCAGGGAGAAACGAACGGCACAGGCTCGCTTGAAGCGATAGGCGGTGAATTCGGCGCAGGAATACTCGGCAGCGATATATTCAAAGCCTCAAATATTGAAATAAGAGGCGGGAATATAGTTGCCAAGGGTGGCTCTGCCGCTGCGGGAATCGGCGGTGGTTATAATGGCGGATGTTCCAATATTACCATAAGCGGAGGTAATGTAATTGCGACAGGTGGTGATAACGGTGCAGGAATCGGCGGCGATTGTTACGGCGGATGTTCCAATATCACTATAAGCGGAGGTAATGTAATTGCGACAGGTGGTAATAACAGCGCAGGAATCGGCGGCGGCTTAAGAGGCAGTTGCTCAAATATCACTATAAGCGGTGGAACTGTGACTGCGACAGGTGGTGGGCTCGGCGCAGGAATCGGCAGCTGTCGCGATGATTGCTCAAATGTTATCATAAGCGGCGGTTCTGTTAAAGCAGAATCAGGCGTTTTATGCGCAAACACTATCGGCAACTATAGCGGCGCAGTGACTCCCACTCTCGCAGACGGTACGACCCCTGTTTACCTTTTCACAATACCGAACCCCGACGATAAGCCTGTAGAAATCGACGGCGCGGCTTATACGCCCATAAATCATAAGGGCATTGACCCCGCAGACGGAAATCTTTACGCTTATCTGACCGGTAAAACCCATTTGGTAAAAGTCGGCGACGCCGAAACGCACTATCATTTTATAAACGGTGCGTTTGTCGAGGGAGAACGTGACACGGTATATTCAGCCGACCAGAAAGGACACTGGTACGCCTGCATTACCGAAGAAAACTGCCAGATAAAATTTGATTATGAGGAGCATTCGGGTACGCCCGCGACCTGCACGGAATACGCAAAGTGTACGACCTGCGGAAGAAAATACGGAAGCAAGCTGCCGCACAATTATTCGGCGGAATGGCTCAGCGACGCGGATAATCATTGGCACGAATGCTCGGAATGTGCCGATAAGACCGACATTGCGGCGCACATTTCAAGCGGCGCGCCGACCGAAACCGAGGACGAGATATGCGCAGTTTGTAAGCGTGTGCTTAACCCCTCGCTCGGGCACGTTCATTCCGCTCACTTGACATACGTTCCCGAAACTGCGGCGAGCTGTACGAAAAACGGCTTTAAGGCGCATTATGAATGCGCTTGCGGCAAGCTCTTCGCCGACGCGAACGCTCTGAACGAGATCACAAGCACGGATATCGTGATAGCCGCTTCGGGCAAGCACGGCGCGACCGAGATCAGAAACAAGGTTGCACCGACAAAGGATACCGCGGGCTACACGGGCGATACCGTGTGCGTTGTCTGCGGCGAAACGCTCGTTCGCGGCACGGTTATCCCGCCTTACGGCGGCTATAACCCCGGCGCGGCGGCTACGACCACGACTGCGGCGACCACCACGACTACGGCGACCGAGCCTGACGAAATTGAACCCGAAGACGACGCGGAGGATCTCGGCGACGACACGCTTTCCGAGCCTGAGAACGAGCCTTTCATCAAGGGCGACAACGGAAAAATCGGCTGGGACGTAATTCTTGACAAGATCAGCGGCGCGCGCGAGGGCGACACGATAGACATTGATATGAACGGCACCACCGAGCTTCCGAAAGACATTCTGAAAGAAATAAAGGGCAAGGATATCACGCTCGTTCTCGACATGGGCGGCGGCTTCGCGTGGGAGATAAACGGAAACGGCGTAACCGCTCCGCGCGATATCGACATGGGAGTGAGCAAGGGCGCGAATATCCCCGTAAAGGTTATAAACGCGGTGACGGGCGAGTTCGGATACATCTCCATAACGCTTGAACACGACGGCGAATTTGGCTTCAAGGCAGAGCTGAGAGTGGATCTGGGCAAGCGCAACAAGGGACTGTTCGCGAACCTCTACTATTACCTCGGCGAGGACAAATCCGAGCTTATGGGCTGCGGAAAAATCGACAAAAACGGCAAAACGAAGCTGGAATTTACGCACGCTTCGGAGTATGTTATAGTGATTGACGACTACGACCACACGGCGAAGCCTGCCGACGGGACGGACGGCGAAGTTATCACCGTTCCGACCGACGACGAGGACGGAAACCCGCCCACGGGCGTAACGCTCAGCCTTGCGGCGGTGCTTATCGCCGGCGCTGCGGCAGCAGCTTTCAGAAAAAAGAGAGTGTGAAGAGGGAAAAAGCCAATACAGTAAAAGTATAAATTTACCCTCCTATGGCATACAGCAGCCATGGGAGGGTTATTTACGTTGAGTTTTGGCAATATATACAGCTAACCAACACTTTGCCTTAACCGCAAAAATAACCGAAAAATAATTATTTTTTTACTTTTCGTACAAAAAAATAAACAATGAGCAATCGGATTTGTCGCTCATTTTACATAAAAATCTACTTTTGCTTCAATAAGTATTGATTTTTGGTACATGATATTGTATAATTAAAGTATAGGGTCAATGCCATACAAAAATAATTAAAAGGTGGTTTATGTATGCAAAAAATCCTGAGAAGGTTTATAGACGGACATAACGGAAAGAACTCGCTGTATCGGCTTTTGTATAGCTGCTGTCTTATTCTGCATTCTGTTTTTATAATTGTTTTTTTCGTGCTTGATATTAAGCTTCTCGCTTTTTTTAATATTGGAAGCGTACTCATGTATCTCGTTGGCTGTCTTTGCGTAAACAGCACAAGGAAAAGCGCGGTTTGGCTTTTTCTTATGTTTTCGGAAATTGTTGCTCACGCCTATCTTTGTAATGTCATACTCGGCTGGAGTTACGGCTTTTCATATTACGGACTTTTGATAATTCCTGTGGTGTTCTATGTTTCCTACATTGACGAATCTGTACCGCGTCCGACGATATTTTCAACCTTGCTTGCTTTTATGGACATCGCGGTGATGCTCGTATCGTATTTTGTTGAAAAGAACAATTCGCGGGCCGCTTTTCCGCACGACCTTGAACAGTTTATGTCGTGTTTGAATATGCTGTTCTCTGCGAGTGCGCTCATACTTTTCTCTGTGCTTTATGTTTACAGTATACGCAGCACAATGGCAACGCTGAGTCAGAAAAATGCCGAGCTGGATTTTCTTGCTAATTATGACGCGCTGACCATGCTGAGAAATCGCCATCACATTTCCGAGCAATTTCATATTTATGAGCAGGGAACAAAGCCTTACTGCGTAATCCTCGGAGATATTGACGATTTTAAGCGTATAAATGATACATACAGTCATGACTGCGGTGATAAAGTGCTTATAACTGTTGCGGATATTATCAACACAGGCGTCGGAGATCGAGGAACAGTCTGTCGTTGGGGCGGAGAAGAAATTCTGATGATCGTTTTCGGAACAAGCGATGAATGCATGGAGCTTGTGGAGAATATTCGTCTGAAGATACAGAATGCAAAGCTCACTTTCAATCGCCGTGAAATACACGTTACGATGACATTCGGTTTTTCCGATTACGGCGAAGCGATGAATATAGAAAAGTTGGTTTCTGTTGCAGACTCTCGCCTTTACAAGGGCAAGCGCAACGGGAAAAATCAGGTTGTTTATCACCAGTATGATAGATAAATACAAGCGGTTTAATTAGCCGTCTATCCACCTTTCTGCTTTTGTGGAAAGGCGGATTTTTGTTGTTTTTAAGCGCAGAGAAAAAAATCCTCCCCGAAAATCGGAGAGGATTTGAATAGTTTTCTGATAAAGACCAAATGATGATCCGTGTTGCCCCAAACCGCTTTGCAAAGCTGTTTGTGAGGGCTGTGATTATCTCTTGGGTAATTTCAAAACCGCTTAACAAAAGGCTTTTTAGCCATTTTTGTTGCACACACGTTACACACAGAGAATTTTTAACGCCTATTAATACAGTCTATCTTAAAATATCAACAAAACATTCGAAACACAGGAAATACATCTGTGTTTTAATTTTTGCCTGTGAACATATAGGTGTAGGATATGCCGTATTTTTCATTTAAACGGTCTAAATCAGAAATATTCAAGCCTACATCGTATCTGCTTCGCATATCCAGAGATTTATTAGAACAAAGGAAATCCACACGTTTAGCATTTATTCCTATTTCTGTTTTCATAATATCCGCAGTAATCGGAATTTCCCAATTCTGTATATGCGATATGATTTTTCTTGAAATCTGAATTTGAAGTGTCCTATATGACTCTGAAGCGGATAAAGACATAAGAATAGCCAATAGCTTTACATTCATCTCAGCAGAATTTATTTCTCTGCCTAAATCAGCAGCTTGACTATCGCTCTGCATACCATATAAGTACGCTATATTGCAACCAATATAATTAGCAATTTCATTAAGCTCGCTTTCAGAAAGCATACTTTCTTTCGTTCTTAAAGAATTGACTATTTCGCATTCATATGTTTTTGCATATACAGCTTTGGGTATTTTAGCAATTTTACTTTCATCAAGCTTTTCTTCCATTAAACATTCTTGCGTAACACCGAGAAGTTCCGCTATCTGAGGCAAATATTTTTTATAAGAACTCGATTTGCCCCGTCGCCAATCGACAAAAGCGGTGGGTGCTAATCCTAAAGATTCCAACAAATATTTTTGTGTAACACCCTGTATTTTAAGCACCTTTTGTATATTATCTATAATGTACATAGTCGACTCCTGTTTTTTGTCAAAAACTACAAATTTGTGTATTTTTGGTGGATTTCCTAACGTAGAATATTGACATATGCGGAATTCCATATTATAATTAATCTGTAATTAAATGATATTGATTGTTATTAATTAGCAACTTCGATATTGTCTTATTATTTTTTATTGTATCACAAAAAACAAATAAAATCAAGGAGGAAAATAAAATGGCTAAAATAGTATTAACGGGACGAAACGTTCCTGTCAAGGAACTTGCCACAGGGATAGGCAAAGACCAGCAGTTTGTCCGTGTGTGCGTAACAACAGGTGTATGGGCCTGGGCGACAGCGATTAAAATGCCGGGAAAGAGCAAATATAACTTCTATTTGAGCGACAAGGACTGCTATGAACAACTCGGCTATTACAATCCGGCGGCTTACATAAACTAATGGGGAAGTTGCGCCACATTTCGCGACAAGGTTATACCATAATCAACAACGACTGCCTCAAGGATAAAGAATTAGATATTGAGGAACGAGGATTATTACTAACCTTGGTATCCTTACCCGATGATTGGATTTTTTCTATTGCTGGACTCTGCAAAATATTGCCCTGCGGCAAAGACAAAATAAAAAGATCCCTCCAAAAATTAGAAGAAAAAGATTATCTTCGCCGAGTATTTAACAGAAATTCTCGTGGTAGATATGATAGTATTGATTACATAACCTGCAGAGGCTGTAAAATAGGAAATTTACTTTATGCGGATTTACCGTATACGGAAAATCCGCATGCGGTAAATCCGCCACAATTAAATACTAATAATGATAAAATAAACAATGTATTAAATAACAATCAATCTATCGTAAACGAAAGCCATATAAGACAGGCTTATGAAAAACTGATTGCGGAGAGAATAGACTATGCTGCGTATCAGTCGGAGGGCGGATACCGGGCAGAACTGGTAAAGGCGATGTATTCCGTAATCGTTGATTCAATCTGTTCGACGAGAGCCACACTGCGAATCAACAGCAGCAATGTTCCGCAGTCAACTGTAAAGGACACATTCTTGCAGCTCGACTCCGAGCATATCGAGTATGTTTTAGAAATGATTGAGGAACATTCTCCAGACATGACCCACATTCAGTCATATCTGCGTACTGCATTGTATAATGCAGTCAGTACAAAGGATATGTATTACACGTCCAAGCTCAAAGCCGACGGTACAATTCCATAATCCCTCACGCCACTACATAGTTAATTGCTGCTCACCAAAGCAGTAATTAACTATAATAGCAAGGAGCGCCTGAACTGTAGTTCACGCTCCTTGTGAGGAGGAATACCCTCCTTCAATCCACCCAAAAAGAAAGCGACAAAACCGCTTAGAATTCACCGCAGAAAAGAGGTGTGCTTTATGGCAAATAAACGTAAAACTCCGCAGGACAAATCCAAGCTCGCCCGACCTCACAGATTGGTTGTATATCTGTCAGATTCAGAAATGGCGAAGATACTGTATGTTCAAAAACATATGAACGTATCACGCCGTAAAATAATATCTGCCTTGCTCTCTTCGGAAACGTTTGTTTTTATTGACAGTCACAAGGAATTAACAGCTGAGCTGAAAAAACAAGGCTCAAATTTATGGCAGACCATACAACTTTTCCGCGAACGTCGTATAACACCACAGGATTTAATTACAGCAAGCCGTAAATGCTCAAGAGCGTATGACTGTGCAAGTGCGATTCTGGAAGAAACTCAAGGAAAGATAGAAAAGCTATGCCGATAATAATTACAAACGGCTGTAAATCATATCCGCGAAAAGCTCTGGAATATGTACTGAAAAAATCTGTAGCCGCAGATACAAATGGATTATTTTCAGAGGATTTTTCCGCCGTAAACTTTTCAAACCAGTTTCTTACCACGTCCCGCAGCTTTGGTAAAAAAGAAAGCTACGACACACGGAAATATTATCACGTTAAAATAAGTTTTGAGCCGAAGGACAGAATCGAAAACGGCGGTAATCTTGATATTGAAACCGCTATGAAGACAGCGGCTGATTTTCTTCAAAATCATTACTCCGATTACGAGTACGTTTTCGCTTGCCATAATGACACAAAACACCTCCATATCCACGCAATCGTCAATGCTGTCAGTTTTATTGATGGCAAAAAAATCCACCACACAAATAAAGACTTATCAGATGAAAAATATGAAATCAATAAGATTGCCGAAAATTATGGATTAAGCGCATTTGATTGGCGCTCAGCTGTAAAAGAAAAGCGTGTAAAAGCAAAAAGAAATGCTCCTGTTAAAAATAAGCTTACAGCTGCTGAAAAACACATCAAAGAAAACAACCCCGAAGATTTCAAAAAAAAATCTTGGAAAGAAGCCCTACGACATCAAATAAACGAAGCGAAACAACATTCATATAGCAGACAGGAATTTTCGGAATACTTGTATAAACATTATGGTGTAACAATGCCGAGAAATACCAATAAAACCGTTTCATTTCTGAGAAATGATGCTGAAGAAAATGAAAAACCTGTGCGTGGTGCAAAGCTCGGCGAAGAATATACCGCTGAAGCAATTGAAAAAGCTATTTCCAAAAACATAAGAATCAGAGAACTGAAAAAATCGGATAAAGCAAAATCAGAAAAAACGGTTACCGAAAGGCTAACGGATAAAATCAAAACCATATTATTACCGAATTCGCCAGTGACAAATAAAGATACAACCAAGAAAACTTCAAAGAAGAATTCGCCAATGGCGAATTCCCAAAGAAAGCCTGTTAAACTGAACACATATAAAGGCAATTCGCCAGTGGCCAATAATTCAAAATCTTCTGTTCTGAAAGATATTGCAACAATTAAAGCTGAACAAAGCACACATAAAAAAGTGCACAACAATGTAAAGAGCAAAGATATTGAGCATTAACGAAAGGAATTAAAATGAAATTACCAAACAGCTACGGAAGCGTTACAAAACTTTCCGGAAAACGCAGAAAACCGTACATAGTAAGAAAAACAATCGGATGGGAAATAGATAAGGAAACTGATAAGCTAAAAAGAAAGGTTGCTATAATCGGTTACACACGGACACGTTCAGAGGGTTTGGAAATGCTTGCACAATACAATGAAAGCCCTTACGACACCGTAGCCGCTAAAATGACCTTTGCTGAAGTCTACGAAGAATTTAAGAAACTGAAATTCCCTACTATTTCCGTTTCAAATCAGCATTCCTATAACGCTTCTTATGCAATATGTCAACCTATCTGCAACAGAGTTTTTAAAGAATTAAAGCTTGCTGATTTACAAAAAGTCATTGATAGCAGCGGGAAGAATTATCCTACCCTACGGAAAATCAAGGTCTTGTTCGGGCAGCTATATACTTTTGCAACGAAAAACGAAATCTGTAATAAGGATTATTCCAAATTCATTGACATTTCGCAATACAAGGACAAGAACCCAAATGCTTTCAATCGTGAAAAATTTTCCGAAAAAGAAATAGATTCTTTATGGAAGAACAAGCGTAATAAGTATTATCAAATTGTTCTTATGCTCATATATAGCGGAACACGAATATCAGAACTGCTTGACCTCAAAAAAGAAAATGTTAATCTGGACGAGCAGTATTTCGATATAATAAAATCAAAAACCGAAGCAGGCATACGCCGTGTTCCTATTGCCGATAAAACTCTCCCCTTCTTTATTTCGTGGTATGAAAGCAGCGAATGTGAATATCTCCTGCATACAGAAGCAAGTACACATTTTGAATACCGCAATTATTACGATAGTTACTGGACGCCTGTAATGGAAGATTTAGGCTTGAAGCACAAACCGCACGACACAAGGCACACTTGTATTTCTATGCTTACGGAAAAGAATATAAATCAGACAATTATAAAGAAAATTGTTGGACACGGTGGTGCGATGAGCTTGACAGAGAGAGTTTATACGCACCTGGATGTTAAGGAACTGCTTTAGGCTATAAACAAGATTTGATCTGGGGTATTGACAAATTCGGATTTATCGGATATAATATAAGTGATGAAAGTTATCCGTTAGCTTTTGTCGAAAATATTGTTTGCTCACCGTTGGCAACTAATAAATGTACGGCTCGAAAATATTGTTCGCTCACCGTTGGCGACTAATAAATGTACGGCTCGAAAATATCAGCCCTATTCTATTTAGAATAGGGCTATAATTATAAATAAAGAGGTGTGGTTAATTTGTATGCAGAGGGATATGTTTATCATATAAAAGATGAGTACTTTATAAAAGCTAATGATGATAAACTTATGCAAAATAAAGAGAACGGTCAATACAGACCAACGTATTTTTGCATTAAAGATGAAACCACTTCGCTGTTGTGGGTTGTCCCTATGAGTTCCAGATACGAAAAATACCAACAAATTGCTGAAAAGCAAAGTGCAAAATACGGGAAATGTCTGGGCATTGTATTAGGAGAATTTGACGGCAAAAAAGCCGCTTTCTTGATACAGAACATGTTTCCTATTACTGAAAAGTATCTCGACCATATACATACAAGAAACGGCAACCCTGTTCCGGTGAAATACTCTATACAGAAAATTATTAAATCTCATGTCCAGCAGGCAAGGCTGCTTATATCTAAAGGAAAGAAAGTAGTTTTTTCAGACGTAAATAAACTTGAACAGTTAATGATTGATGAAATTTTACTAGCCCATGAAATGGCTCGTCCTGCTGCTCCTGTGAAGCAATCGGAGCAGAAGCAGGAAAAACGCTCATCTGTTCTGTCAGACCTAAAGACCATAAAGGCAGAACAGGCGCAGGACAAGCCCGACCGCTCTCATCAGCGCAGCAAGACCAAATCGAATAACATAGAATTGTAAACAGCCCTGCCAGTAAGCAAGGCTGTTTCGCTTTATGTATCCACAATGGAATTACTCTTGACGTCGTTTTCCTTTACAATTTTATCGAGAAAGACAGCCAGAAGCCCTGGGGAGATGTCTATCGGAATTTCAGCTGTAAAACCGTTGCCTTTGAGCTTAATAACATTGAGCTGCGGCTCTTTCGGTTCTAACCCGCATAGCCAGTCCATTGACACATTGTATTTTGTGGCTATATTTATAAGGGTAGAAACCGTAGGCTGCATTCTATCCGTTTCGTATGCCGATAGAGTGGTCTGTGGTATATTCAGCTCCAAGCCGAACTTCTTCTGACTGCACCCTGCGTTCTTGCGTATTATTTGAATACGCTCTCCAAACTGTGTTTTCATTTTAGCGTAAGGCTAAGAACGTAGCGACTGACAAATCAGAGAGCTGAAAAAGCAGTGATAATATAGTAAGCTTAATCGGCTTGTTGATTGCAGTGCGTATGGCAAAAGTTCAATACGTCAGACGTGAGCAGGTAATACGCCATTGAAGGGCGGGTGCAAACCACCAGCTGAGCTGGTGGCTTTGATTCGCCAGTGGCGAATTTTAAAAAACATATAACATAAAAAAACGCCTCCCAAAACAGAGAGGCGTTAATATTGTTTTGTTGCACACCTGCTGCACACTTGTTACACACGGGTGAATTTTCTTCACTTGCAATATAAATGCAAACCGCTTTAAATCCACATTTGTGCTGCGCGAGCAGACAGACAAGGATAAATAAATTATCTCTTCGAGTTTACCCCGAATGTTCGGCTAACCCAGAACTGGTATTCAGGCATCTTCACATAAATTATCCTTTTCTTCAAAAAGTGCCGTAAATACGGCGTTTGGATTGAGTTACAAGAACTTCGGTTCTGCTGGATTTCAAAGTCTCTGCCGTTCTCTTGTAACTCAGTTGACCACTACTTGACCTTAATTGACCAACGCTATTGCATATCTCTGTATCAATTTTGAGAACTGTGGTGAGAGACTATGAGAACTCCGCCCACGAAAGGAAGATCATTATGACAATAGCAGAAAAACGTGAGATCGTAAACACCATCATTAACCTTTTACTTCAACTGACTGCCGAGGAAGAAGTTCAGGAACAGCCTGCAACCGCTTCAAAGTCTGTCAAAGCTCCGGTGCAGTCGGTTAGGATGCTGACTATCAAGGAGTGTACTGAGTTGATAGAGGGTATTTCTGAACATTCTATCCGTATGCTGATAGCACAAGGAAAAATCAAAGCTTTCCGCACAGGTGAAGGTATCCGTGGAAAATATCTCGTCAACAAAGAGAGCCTGCTTTGCTATTTCAGTGGAATTGAGAAGGTATGAGTTATGAGTAGATACAAGAGTGAACAAACCGCATACAGCTCGCTGAAAAGGAAATACGTTCCGCTGTGGAGACTTGACACAAACACAATGACCGTCACCAAATTCAATGACGATACGCAGAACGAGGAGAGCAAGACTTACCACACCGATTTCATCAGGTATCATCTTCATTTCTCTGACAGCCATTGCCCTGATAGACTTCGCAGGCTCGTCAATGAGGGTATGATCATACAGTACCTCGATGATATGGAGCTGAAAGTCGGTGAAGCTATCGCTCGCCAGGTTGAACTTTGGAAGCAGACTGACAGCTGCTATCAGAAAGCTGTTATCGCCGCCGATGCCGAGAAAATGCTCGGTCTTGAAAACTGCTTCGTAAGTATGGCGAGAGAAACAGTGTTTGAGTATATGGTTTATATTTGAGATTATTTATACTTGCTTTAAATCAGGCTAAAATAGCCGATTTGCTGATTGACAAGGCAACTAAAATGTGCTATAATTATATAGTTATATCTTCGTTGAAAACTGCATTAGCAATCAGCTATTAGCTTCGATAAAGGCGGTGTCTATAATGTTACCTATACCAGAGGATTTGAATAATAAATATGAATTTCACAATTATGGTCATGCTTTAGAGATTTTGTCGGATGCTTTCCCGACAGAATGGGAAGAAATACAGGATTGTTTGAGAAAGCTGAAAATATCGGTAGATGATCTGAAAAAAGCCGGTGGAAATGAAAGTCCGATACCAAAGAAATTCGATGATGTATTGTACCCATATGGTTGGAGAGAAATTCGTATTACGGGCGATCTCCTTGTAAAGATGTATCCGAGACAGAATGCACAGCGCAGAGGACGTTTTGCAAATGAGCCGTTTGAAGAAAAAATGATTGAGGGTTACATTGACGGTCATAACATTGACTTCTTAAAGAATAAGGTCGCTTTTGACCTTGAATGGAACAGTAAAGATCAGACATTTGACCGTGACTTGCTGGCGATGCGTACATACTTTGATTGCGGCATCATAGATGTTGGAATAATCGTTACAAGGTCGGAGGAACTAAACGACATATTCAAGAAGATAGACATTATATCTAAATATGGTGCGTCAACCACTTGGATGGGTAAGCTCACTTATAGACTTGATTCAAGAAGAAACGGCGGCTGTCCTATTTTGGCAGTCGGAATAAAGAAATCTTGTATAGAGGGTTACGAATAATGAGTACATTAGACGAAACGATTGCTGATTTTATTTCTTTTACAAGCGGAAAGAAATATAAGACTATATACGCCGATCCACCATGGCAGTTTCAGAACAGGACTGGTAAGGTCGCTCCTGAGCATAAAAGACTCAGTAGATACTCCACAATGACACTTGATGAAATAAAGGCTCTGCCTGTTTCAGAGGTTGCTGACGAAAAGAGTCACCTTTACCTTTGGGTGCCGAATGCTCTTTTACCTGAAGGACTTGAAGTAATGAAAGCGTGGGGGTTCGAGTATAAAACCAATTTGATATGGGAAAAGGTTCGCAAAGATGGACAACCTGACGGCAGAGGTGTTGGTTTCTATTTCCGAAATGTGACTGAGATTCTACTATTTGGAATAAAGGGAGATAAGAACAGAACGTTGCAGCCAGGACGCTCACAGGTGAATTTATTGAGGACTATGAAAAGAGAGCATAGCAGAAAGCCTGACGAATTTGTCAGCTTGATTGAAGCGTGTTCCTCTGGTCCGAGGCTTGAATTATTTGCTCGTGGTGACAGAGAAGGTTGGGATATGTGGGGAAATCAGGCTGATGATACATATGAACCTGATTGGAACACATATGCTAACCATACTGTGGCAGCAGAAAAGAAAGCAGAATAATACACAAGGCAGACTATGCAAATAGCCTGCCTTATTTTTATATGTACAAATGAGAGATAACTTCAGAACTTATCTATATCAATTAACCCTTGATGAACCATTCTATGGTGTTTCTCACACAGGGTTACTATGTTATCTGGACTTGCTATGCCATTAAACTGAACATCTAAAAGATGATGCCCATGAACTCTATCGGTGCTGCCACATATTTGGCAGGTATAATTATCTCGTTCTTTACCTTGACGTTGAGCCTTTATATGCTCCGATGATCGCTTTGCCATCGTATTCACCTCCGCTGATTCACTTCTGGTCTTTTGTATCTGTCAAAAGCTTTTGTGTAGAGGCGGTAAGGTTTTTTCCTATATCTTTTCTATTACCTGAAAAAGCCAAGCCTCTTGCTTGGGGAGCAACTTTACTTTTTTGCGTAGAGATTGCTCCTTTTAGTCTACCTGCCTGAGTTGCTGTTAGCCCATCAATAACAAATACAACAGCCTGATCTTTCTTTCCGCTCATTCCTTATCCCCCCTTTTAAAATGTTGAGATGGTGATTTCTCCGCCGTCATCTGTTTTTACATTTATTTCAGCCATATTCGTTCCATATGTGATAGTAGTTATGTTTTGTGTATCCACACACGGAATTCCATTATCATTAAAGAAAAATGGAATCAAGTCGACTTCACCATTTTTCCTTTGGATAGCAACAAATCTATCGTTAACGAATAAGACTTTATCGCCCTTGTTCATAAGACCTAATTTCATTTTGTTTCCTCCTCTTCGTCAGAATCCTTAGAATTATTAGCACCACATATAAGTGCTTCCTTAGCTGCATCAGATTTCTGTTTTAACGCTTTACGATCAACAATTTTCTGCTTAATCTTATCGTATGCGGTTTTTCCTAAAGCACCAACTCCGATGGCACCTGCAACGATGAACGGTAAAAGTTTCATGTCTGCATCATGAGCTTTCGCTCTCGCATTCTCCTCTATATCATTGATATATGGTTCCACTCCTCCATGTTCACTCGCTTCTTTAGTAAACCACGCCCAACTACCTTTTTCATTCGGATTCCAAGCCATGATTTATTTCTCCTCTCTGTCAGAACTTGCCTGACTACGTTGTGATTTCAGCTTTTCTTTCAGTGCTCTAAGCTCTTGTACATGATTTTCCTCGGCTTTGATTTCAAGGTCAAGTTTGCTTATCTCCTCCTTTTTTGCTAAAATAGTCTTTTCCGAACTTTTAATTGAAGTATCTATGAATTTAAGCATTTCTGAAACAGAGATTTGAGCATTTTTCAAACGCTCCTCAGTGATGCTTTTTTGAGCAACCATTGTTCCTAAAAGAGTAGCAGTTAATATAGGAACGCCTGCAATTAATCCAGGGATACCAAGCAAACCTATTGTGCTGGCGGCTATTCCCGCATATTTGGGAGTGGTTTTCAAGAATTTATTTAAACTCTGCTCAGAAACAACATTGCCACCTTTTCGAGATGACTGATCGGCTTCGAGTTTTCCTAACCTTATCCAACGTCTGACAGTTTCAGGATTCGTTTTGAGCATATCTGCAATTTCTTTAACGGTATAAGTATTCATATAATACCTCCTCTCAAAATGTAGTATAACACAATAATGTAGTAAAAGCAAGCACTTGTAGTATTAAAATGATAAATTTGTATGCTTGCACAAATTACGAATGCTATTCTTATCATCAATATACAAAAAAGCTCTATGGATAAACTGAATCCATAGAGCTTCATTTAACTCATCCCCGTAAACTCCGTGAGAAAATCCATATCCGTAAAGTTCAGACCGTAGTTATGTATCTTACCGCTGCCCTTGTCCGTGTAGAGGTACTCCATTTTGTTCTAATTCTTCAAGCATCTTTTTGTACTCTTCTGATTTTCCGTTATACAGCACATTGATAATTAAATCAAAAGCTCCATTAGCAGAATTATAAATCTCAGCCTCTTCATCTACTTCACATCCCAATATGGGTGCTTCAATATTGATGAACCACCATTTTGTTATCTTTTTATATAAGGCAATCATATCAAAAAACAATTTGATATCTTCTTTTTCATCTATACCCGAAAGTATAATACTTGTCAATTCATGTGCATATTTGTTTCTTATACCCTTTAATTTCAAAAACAGTTCATAGTCGCCACTAGAAATAGCAGTATTATCCTTAAGCCATAGAAACGAAGCTTTAGTGATATCTTTATTGTTTTTGTCATCAACAACTCTATTTTTGATCTCGTCACGATAAACCTGCGTTTTCTTTATTACATATTCGCCATTTTCAATGGATTCTTCGCATAAGAAAGATTCAATATTAGATACTACATAATCCGAAAAGTTCTCATAAACTGCAATAAATAACGAAATAAATATCAAGTTATCACTAAGTATTTTATCATCAACAAGATTTTTAAGCCATTTAGCATTGTTATTCATTTTTATCCTCCATCTAAATTTGACTTCACTCTATCAATTTCGTCACAACTGATTTTGTAAAATCGTGCTTTGCATTTACTATTATAATTTGACGCCTATCACAATACAAGAACTAAATCTGATTATCATTGCCTTTTTCAATGTATTCATTTATAATTTCTCTTAATTTGCAAATTGTATCCAATAATTCCTTTGTCGTATTTGTATGATCAAGTAATTCAGATGACGAATGCGAAAGGGGATTGGCGTTTCTAAGATCATGTGCAGTTTTTATTATCAAATCACTGTCAGTGATATTTTTGTAAAATGTTTTTATTGCTCCTTCTTTATAAAATCCTTTATAATTAGGCTTTTTAAGTTTGCTTACATATTTGAAATCCAAATCAGCTGTCATCCTATCGAAAAAGTTTTTATAGTATGCATATGCTGCCATTATATTATTTTTTTGCCTCTCACATAAGTACATAAAATACAAAAATTGTGCTTTTTGATCTATATCAAGAATATCGCAGAATTCTGTCATTTCATCATCTTCAAATATATCTATAAATGATTGTTGACAATTGTTTTCATAATAAGAATATAATAAAGGAGACTTATTCTTTAGGATAAGCAGAAGGTCTGGATGCTGAAATTGGCGTTGAATCAAATATGTTATTGCTATGGATGTGTCATACGCATTCCATACATCATTTCTGTTTCTTGAAAATAATTGATTAAGCAGTGATTTTATTGCTTCTTCATCTCTGGTTTTCAATATTAACACCGTTAGTCTTTTCGGATCAAGGCTTATAAATGATATGCTTTGATCTATGATATCTTTTATAACATCAATTATTTCTTTAGTTCGAATGATATTTGAGCTTTCGTAAACAAAGTAATTATATACTTCAGAAGGTGTGAATTCTATATCGTCTGATGAAAAATGTTCATTTACTAAGGCGTTGTATTTGTCAACATCAATGCTATCAAAGATGAGGTTGAATGATATATCATTTAAAAATTTGAGCAATCTACCTTCAAACAAGTCTTCAATGTTTCTCTTCTCGCCATTATAGAATTCGTCATATAATGATTTTTTTAATTCTTCATTAATCATACTTATTTTGTTCAAACTGCATTTTTTAGTATTGAGCGATAGGTCAAAATCTTTTAGTAACGAAGAGTAATAATTCCTTATTTCATTATATGCTTCACGTATCTCGGAGAAATCACTATCTGAGTTAAAAAGTATATAAAGATCATCAACATATCTTATCATTTGAAATGAAGAAAAGCACTTTACATTATTAGATAAATATTTGTATAATTTTTCATCAATTACATCTAGGTAAACAATTGTTGCTAAGTATGATGAAGCTATACTGTTTTCCACTAATGAAAAACGTCCATCACCACAATATAACAATAATGATTTGTATACTAATAATTGAGTCTGCGAGATTGTAAGCGATGGTTGGTTACACACCTTATCAATTTGCCTCATTAATTTGTCAACATTGATGTTTGAAAAGAAATTGCGAATATCAGTCTTTATAAAATAACTGTTTTCAGTCGCTGAGGCATTGATTTCTTTGAAAAAGGTGTCATACTCTGCTTTATACTTGCAATCGTTGTTATCATAGTTGCCAGCATAATGAACTAAGATGTTGCTCTGTCTTAAAGAGTTATACTTTTTATTTATTTCTCTACCTATACACTGCAATACCAAGTATAAAACCGGATCAATCAATGTAGCATCTCTAAAACTTCCATCTGGTTTTAGTATATAGTTTTCTGTGACATTTGATGACCTATCAAAAAGTATAAAACTGCCTTTTTCTATGTATTTTTCATAAAAATCTAAGCTACTTATTGTTTTCTCATCGTTTTTAGAAAGCTTAGAAAGCGGAAACCATTGTAAATATGATTTTTTTGAACCAGATGATAGAGAAAAGTACATATCACATATTTCTTTCCATGTATCATAACTGATAAAAAACATAAGATCATCTCCTTATATTGTTATTAAGCAACTTTGACCCCAGACCGGATTCAAAGTTCATACCTTCCTCCCAAAGTTCTCCACAAGCTCCTCGACCACAGCCTTGATCTCCGTCTTATACTTAGCTGAGAGGTCTTCAAGCTCCTTGGTCGGCAGACCGTTGCGTATCAGGCGTTTTTTGAGCTTGTCCATATCTTCCATACGCTCCTGTTTCGCCTGCATAAACTCGTCGAACTCAGCAGGGTGATACTTCTCAATACCTGCTTCAACAAGCACCTTCTTATATCTGCGGACATAGGCATCATAATCACGCTTCACGGCTGAATATGCCTTGGTGTTCTCCTTGTATATGGCTTCTTTCTGTTGTTTCTGAGTTTCGATGCACTCAGTTGCGTGACAGCAGACCGCCCCTTCCGTTCCGAGGAACAGCTTATGGCAGAATCCGCACTCGCAGACAATCCACTTGTTATGATGAACGAGCTGTCCGATCTCTGCAAGGATGGTAAGCAGGCAGTTGTCGCTCTCACGGAACACATTGAATGTGTAATCATCGGCAGCAACTATCGTTCTTCCGGACTGTATCATAAAATGCTCCATAGTAGACTTATGGCTGAAATACGCATCACTGCACATCAGGGCGAACTGCGTATCCATGAACTCCATTAGCTTTCGGGAAACCTCGTCCTGTATCTTTCTTCTGTTGAGCTTGGCGATAACAACGTCATTCGGTTTCAGTAGGACGTGCCTCTCCTTGTCATAGAACTCAATAACAGAGCTGACATATCCTCTGAAAAAGATATTCTCCCCATATTCAGCTATAAACCTTGCTATCATATCATCGGTGCTGACTTCAATGCTCTTGTCAATACGCAAGGCGCTGTTGAGCCTGTCCTTGAAAGCGTCATAAGGCTCGGTATGTTCGCAGAACACTTTATGCTGATTCATCAGCTCATCGAAAGTGTACATTCTCGTATTCAAAACTGCGCCGTGTAAGCTTTCATCGGTATCATTAACAGACTGTGCGATATTTATCGTGCGGTCTGTTTCGTTTATACGGTAAATTGTCGTAGTTCCCATACGCTCTCCTCGCTTTCGGTATCTTCTGATATTATAACACATCACACGCAATATGTCAATTTGAATGCGTATTATAGCGTAACATACAGCGTATTTAAAAATATTATGCGTATTTCTTTGCGTAAATACGCAATACACGCACGGGACCTCCGAAAGAAATGTTACAATGGTCATGTCAGCAGGCAAAGGTCGGCTGACAGCGGTATTGCATACGAGATGCTGACCGCTATACATATAAAAGCACTTTTATAAATACATCTGAAAGGAAGATGATAGTTGAACAACGAAACAACGTGGGCGCAGCCCACACCACTCCGTCCCGACGGGACAAACCTCCTGCCGTTCCCTGTGAACGCACTTCCACCTATTATAGGTGATATGGCAGACGCAATAGCGACTACCACTTCAACGGACGTTGCAATGGCAGGCACTTCAATACTCTCAGCGGTGAGCTACTGCTTTTCGGGAGTGTACAGAATGTCAGCCAAGCGTGACCATACGGAGCCGCTGGTACTCGACACCATGACGATAGCAGAGCCGAGCTTCAAGAAGTCTCCTGTTATCTCTCTTATAAAGCGACCGTATATCCAGTTCGCTCACGACTGGAACGAGAACAACAAGCAGGACATCTACACGGTGCAGGCAGAACGAAAGCTGCTTGAGAGCAAGCTCGAAGCACTTGAAAAGAAGAAAGACGTTACCGCCGAGGAGATAGCCAATCTCCGGACAGAGCTGAGCAATATGCCACCGAGCAACTTCCGCAGGATAGCGGTGGACGATGTTACACCCGAATCCCTTGTGAACCTGCTTGAAGAAAACGGCACTTTGCTTATGATCTCCGATGAAGCGGGAATGCTCGGTAATTTCAGCGGACGTTACAGCAACAATATACCGAACCTCGATTTGCTCCTAAAGTCGTGGAACGGTGAAACGTATATCAGCGACAGAGCGACCAGGGCGAGCATCGTGCTGAAAAAGCCCTATATGAGCATCTGCCTTGCGTGTCAGCCTTATATATTTGACAGTATGATAAACAATCCCGTGTTCCGTGGCAGCGGACTGATAGCGAGGTTTCTGTATTGTTTCCCCGTAAGCAATATCGGTCATCGTAAGTACGATACACAGGCTGTTCCCGAAACTGTTGCAGAGAATTACAAGAAGCTGATATACAAACTCCTCAGTAAGAAGTTTGCTTATCACGACGAAAAGGAGCTGTATCTCCACTTCGATGAAAAGACGTACAAGGAGTTCGTTGACTACTACAATAACTATATTGAGCCGCACCTCGTCACGGATATGGCATTCTGCAAGGACTGGGGCGGTAAGTATCACGGCGAACTGCTCCGCCTGTGCGGTATCATTCACTGTATCAAGTGTGCTTTGAATGGTGTTGAGCCAGCGGAGAACCGTGTCACGCTTGATACGTTCTGTAACGCTATCGAGATCGGTGAGTATTTCCGAGAGCAGGCGATATATGCTTACAGTCTCGGAGATGTTGACCTCGGAACGGTCAAGGCTGAGAGAGTACTGAACAAAATACGCTCGAAACACATTCAGCAGATCAGGCAGAATGACCTGTACAAGCTGTGCAGATGTACACTTTTCAAGAACGCCGCTGACTTTGCTGAGACAATGGATATGCTGGAGGAATACAACTACATCGTCCGCACTACCAGCAAGGGAGCGAACAACAAAACAATGACTGACGTGATCGTCAACCCGAACATTTACAGATGATGAAACATGAACTTTCCGCATTTTGCACACTTTGAAACTGCAAAATGCTCAAAATGTTCAAAGTTCATAAAACACAAAACTCTTAGATAGAAAGATGAGGATTTTAATTATGACAAACGAAAGAAAAGAACAGCTTCTCGACCAGATACTTGAACTCATGACCGCTGTCGCTTACGACAGAGAGCCGAATGAGGTCGCAGTCCCAGAAACAACAAAAGCTCCTGCACCCGAAAAGGTGAAGATGCTGACCGTCAAGGAATGTACCGAGCTTATTGACGGGCTTTCCGAACACACTGTCCGTATGCTTGTAGCTCAGAACAAGATCAAGTATATCCGCACAGGCGAAGGTGTTCGTGGAAAGATACTTGTCAACAAAGCTGATCTGCTTAACTATTTCCAGAATTGACGGTATTCGAGCAAGTAAAATCTGCTATTGATATGAGAACGGTTGCGGAGGGATATGGTCTTGAAATATCCCGTGGCGGTATGGCACTTTGCCCGTTTCATAATGAGCGTACTCCCTCTGCAAAAATTTATCCCGATGCTCTTCATTGCTTCGGCTGCGGAACGCACGTTGATGTTATCGGTTTCACTCAGAAAATGTTCGGGCTGGACAAGCCTATTGATGCTGTGAAAAAGCTCAATTATGATTATGATCTTCACATTGAAATCGGCAAAACTCCGACTGCGGAAGAAGTGAGCGAATATCAGAAGCGAGTTGCAGAGAAACGAGCCTATGAAGAATGGGAGAAGTCAGCGTGGCGAACACTCAATGATTACCTGTGGCTGATGCGTGAATGGAGACAGTATGCTCCTGCATCTCCCGAAGAAAAATGTGATGAAAGATTCGTATATTCTTTGCATCATCTGGACTATGCAGAGTACCTCTGTTTGGAGTTCATAAACTACAATAAAGCTTGTCGGCTTTTCATGAAAAATATCGTTGATGAGATAGTAGATTTTCAGAAAAAAATGAGAGCTGATTTTTCAAAATTGTAATGCGGATTTCCGCAGCTCTCACGGGTGCGATTCAGAATAACCGTACCCACAATTTCGGCTGCTCCGCCAGCCGATAAAAGCCTCGCAGAGCCCCAGCATTTTTGATAGTCGTGTAGGCGGCTGTCAAAAGTGCTTTGGGGTTACTGGCGGCGCACCGCAAGTAAATCCGGTGCTTCGCACCGTTTGGGTTGCCGATATCCTTATCGTTGCAAGCCAATTTGCCCATCAGGGCTATATGGAAAATTCTTAAAAGCCCGACAGGGCGTAAATGTTCTTAGTAGCACAAGCTCTGTCTTGTGCGTAATTCTTCAAGCCCGTCAGGGCTTACATGATGATAAATTTTTATGAAAGAGAGACTATAACATGAGTACAAAATCTATCTCGATGTGTGAGGGTAAAGGCAGCCTTTCACATAACAACAGAGAGTTCACTGCCAAGAATATCGACAGCTCCAGAACACCGAACAATGTTGTGTTCGTTCAGCAGGCTTTGAGCGACGCTTATCATCATCTTTTCGATGAAGCGGTAGAGAAATATAACGCTAATCAGAAAAGAAAAGATCGTAAGATCGGTAACTACTTTGAACACCTGTTCAACCGCCTGCCGAGCAAGAGCGTTATCACAGGTACAAACAAGCACAAAAGTTTCTATGAACACCTTGTCTACATAGGAACGAGAAAAGACACGGCGGTCGGCACTCCCGATGCCGAGATAACGACTGAGTGCCTGCGTGAATATATGGAGGGGTTCCAGGCGAGAAATCCTAACTTCTATGTGTTCAATGCGGCGCTTCATCTTGATGAATCAACTCCGCACCTGCACATCAATTATATCCCCGTAGGTCACTTCACTCGTGGGCTTGAAGTCCGCAATGCGAAGAACAAGTCTACGGAAGAAATGGGCTTCGGAAATGATGCGAAAGCGAATGACCGTTGGAGACGCAGCGAGTGGGATATTTTAAAGAATATCTGTAATGCTCACGGCATTGAAATTTCCGAACCGAAGAAGTCCAGGGGTTACAGTTATAAAGTCAAGGAGTACGGCGAACATCAGGACAAGATAAATGCTCTCAATGCTGAGATCGAAAGGCTCACCGCCGAACGTGACGAGACTGTTGCCAAGTTTGAGAAACTGGCAAAGAAAAAAGTGAACATAGGTGAGATTGAGAGCATCGAAGCCAAGGAGTCTATGTTCGGCAAAAAGGTCACACTCTTTAAAGAGGACTATGACAAGCTCAGCGACACCGCAAAGAAGTATGTAGCCATGGAGAAGAACATCAAGAAGCTGAAAAAAGAGCGTGACGCAGCCGTACAGGAGCTTAGTGCTATGAAACAGCAGTTTGAAGCTGTTTCCTCGGAGCTTGCCGACTACAAGAAGAAAGAGGAGGATGCTCATTACCTTAGCCGTAAGAAGCTGAACACCGAAGCACAGCGCATCAAGCGTGAAGATCAGCTATCCCGTGATCTACAGAAAGCAAGGGCGTTCATATCCGCTTGTGGACTTGCAGAGGATTTTGCTCGGTATAAGTTTAACAAAACAAGAAATGCAGAGTTAGAATAAAAGACAAAAAGCTACGGCATATCTCCGAAAGTGCTTGACAAAGATAGAATAGTGCGCTACAATGCTAAATACAGAGATATGCCGTAGTGTAAATTTAGGAGGATTTACATTGGCGAATATAACAAAACGCGGAAACACATTCCGCATCAGGGTGTTTGTCGGCTGCGATATGAACGGCAAACAGCTTGTAAAATCAACAACCTACACTCCGCCCGACGGAGTGACACCAAAGAAAGCTGAAAAGCTCGCCCAGGAGTACGCTTTCGAGTTCGAGAGACACTGCAAAGGTTACTCTCAGCTGAACGAAAATATGCGTTTTTCCGAGCTTGCAGATTGGTATTTCACAAACTACGCTCCGCAGGAGCTGAAAGAAAGCACGATCTACACCTACAAGGGGCAGTACAAGAACCACATCGAGCCTGTTCTTGGCAACATCAAGGTAAAGGACATCAATGCTCCCAGGCTGACGCAGATAATGCAGTCCTATGATCTAAACCCTGCGACGGTAAAGAAGCTGTACGTCATAGTGCAGAGCATCTTCCGCAGAGGAGCAGAGCAGGGCTTCATTCGTGACACTCCCTGTCGTAACGTGATACTGCCGAAGCGTAAGAAAAGTCGTAAAAACAAGGCTTTAGAGGAAGACAAGCTCAAAAGGTTCATGGAATACCTCGAAAGTAAGCCGTGGGACGAGGACTTCAAGCGTATCATCAAGGTTCTGCTTTACACGGGTATGCGTTCGGGAGAGTGCCTTGGACTTGCTTGGGAGGATATCGACTTCGAGAACAACACTATCTCGATAAACCACACGTTGACCGACATAGGCGGAAAGCATGAACTGACTGATCCTAAGACCGAGAGCAGTATCCGCATCATCGGTATGGGGCAGGAGCTGAAAAAGGTTCTTCTTGCACAGAAAGAGTATATCGAAAAGCTGAAATATGCCCTCAGTGATGACTTCGCTCATCCTGAAATGGTGTTCGTATCAGCAAGAGGAAACTACCGTGACCGTAATTCAGTCTATCAGTCACTCAAACGCTTCACCAAAGGAACGGAGTTTGAGGATATGACTCTTCATCAGATCCGTCATTGCAACGCTACAATGCTCTTAAACAGCGGTATCGACCTGAAAGTCGTGTCTGAGCATCTTGGTCACTGTGATGTGAACGTAACTGCTGACATCTACGCTGATGTTCTGCGTAAAACAAAAGCCCGAACTGCCGAACAGATTGAGCTGTGCCTTGCATAAAGGCAAATAAAAAACCTCCCTGCGCGAACAAGGAGGTTTTGAATTGACCAATTGTTGACCAAAGAGTATTTGACCACTCGCAAAGTGCGTAAATACGCAAGTTTTGAGGTATCTGATTATCTCTTGGAGAACCTTAAACGGCTCTGTAATGCGGATTAGTTGCAGGAGTGTTAGTTGCTTGTTAGTTCTTTATTGCAGGTGTTGAGGGCGCACGATGTTTTAATGAAAGAATCCGGCAGGAGCTTATACCTATACACGACTGCATTATCGTCCGTATCATTCATTTGTGCTTTAATCGTGTCAGCCATGCTGCTGATATATTCCTTTAACTTGGACTGATTTATCTCTTTCATCATTGCAATAAACGGACGCTCTTCTTCTCCGATAAACTCTGCACCCATTTTTTCAAAGACGTAACGGCTATGCGGATTATTCGACATTATCTTTATCAGAAAATAATCAATACTTTGCTCCGCGCAAACTTTCTGAACAAGAAGTCTGACCGCCTTTGCAGCTATCCCCTTATTTCTTTTGCTTTCTAGCAGATCAATGCCTATTTCCGGAGTGGTACTCCGAAAGTTCTGCAATTCAATACAGCCACAGTATTCACCATTTTCCTCATATATCGAAAAAAGTATATCTTTATCCCGCCTTATCGCCGCGTTCCACATAATATCTTTGGTTGCCGGATTTAGAAAAAGAGTATTATCTCCATTGACCTGACGTTTCAGTTCAACATGATTATCCCTGTCGATATCAGACAGCGGATATAATATATAACCATCTCCGGCAGCATATATTTCCCTGTTCATATTTTTTCCCGCATTATTCACAATCCATTCTCCTTTCAAAAATCAAGGCTGTCCTGATCAAGCAGGAAATCGTACACCCCGATAACCAGAATACCATCGTCTGTATAGGTGGGAGCAGGAGCGTCCTTTACCACGATTATCTTCTTGAAAGAATCGTCTATCCGCAGCAGGGAGTTGGATTCCTGCTGCATTTTTTCTCTGTCCGGAATCGAAAAAGCGGACTGAACATAATACCGCTTTGAGCCTTTATTGCACACGAAATCTACTTCAAGCTGCTTGCGCACCAGCTTGTCATTTTTGTCTTTCTGGCTTACCGTTACTATTCCCACATCAACATTGAGATCTCTTGCAAGAAGCTCGTTGTATATGATGTTTTCCATCGTGTGGTTTTCTTCGATCTGCCGGAAATTTATGCGTGCATTCCGCAGCCCAACATCGCTGAAATAATACTTCTGCGGAGTGTCTATATACTTGCGCCCCTTGATGTCGTATCTGGTTGCTCTGCTCACAATAAAAGCGTCGCAAAGGTAATCAAGGTAGCTCTTAATAGTGTTGGAGCTTATGGTTTTGTTCTTCCTGCTCTTGAAAGTATCGGTGAGCTTTTTCGGGTTTGTCAGCGAGCCTATTCCGGACGCAAGAATGTCTATAAGCTCCTCGAATTCTTCCTTGTTCTTGATGCTGTGTCTGCCGACAATATCATTGATATAGGTTTCCTGAAACAGTGTTTTCAGCAACTCTATCTTCTGTTCCGGAGTTGGAAGCAGAACAACAGGAGGAAGTCCTCCATACAGGACATACTCGTTCCAGCCATCGTACTTGTTTCCGTCATACACGGACATGAATTCCGCAAAGGAAAGCGGCTGAATATGCAGTTCATCGCCCCGCCCGCGGAACTCCGTGATTATGTCCTTTGAGAGAAAGCGCGCGTTGCTTCCGGTAACATAAACGTCTACGTTCTTTATCCTCATAAGCCCGTTCAGAACGGATTCAAACTCGCCAAGAAGCTGCACTTCGTCAAGCATGACATAGTACATCTTATCATCCGTGAGCTGCGCCTTTATGAACGGGTAAAGCACCTCCGGGTCGCGGTATTTCTTGTTTTCAAAGCTGTCAAAGGCAAGCTCAATTATGTGGCTCTCGTCAACTCCGCTTTCCAGAAGGTGATTTCTGAAAAGAGAAAACAAAAGATACGACTTTCCGCATCGGCGGATTCCGGTGATGACCTTTATCAAGCCGTTGTGCTTTTTCATTATCAGCTTATTCAGGTAATGATCGCGTTTTATTTCCATGGCGTGTGCTCCTGCTGAATTTTTTTGCATATTGTTGAGAGAATTTTCATTTGCCTGATTATATTATACTCTTCTTTTTAGGAATAGTCAATGTTATTATTGAAAATTTTGTAAAGTATATGCAAAAAAATTCAGTAAGTTATCGCGTTATATCATGTAATATCAGCGTATAAAGTACCATCAGTCTCCATTTTCCAATGGATCTGTTTTGAATGGAACAATGTCTTATCAGTATCATCAATCATCCCAAGCTGCTTATATAAGCCTGTCACTTTGGCAAAATAGGTTCTTTCTTTAGAAATAGTAAGCTCTTGTGATATATTTCCATTGAACAATACCATATATGAAGAAACTGTATCTGGGATTCTTTTCTGAATTATATTTGGAATTCGAAGTATTTTCGCACGAATATCATTTTCTGTAATCACTTTATCAATCTTGATAATACCTGTTGCCGCTGAAGATTCACTAAGATCCCAGCCATCTTTGAAAATGTCAATGAGCTTCTTCTGTCTTTCCTTGACGATTTCGGGTGTCCACTCCGAATAATTAATCACATCAGTCGCAAGAGTATAAGAAGTAACTCCTGTCTTCTGATTTTTGAAATACTTTTCCTTCTTAGTTGCAAAGTCATAATTCTGAGCCTGCGAATTGTGTCGCTTAGTCAAAGGAATTAGGTTACCAATCTTGTTAAGCCAGAATTCCCTTTCATTGACATCAACCCAGATCTTTTCCCATTCGCTTCCGCTTGAAACCGTCTGTGGCAAAACGTGTTCAATAGAAAGAACATCGGTATTATAAACTGCAGCCCCATCAGACATGAATGAATCAAGGCGAAGAATAATATAATTGCGTTTCTGAGATGTCATCTTGTATATGTCGGAATTAAGTTCAGCAATAAATTCATTCTGTTCGCTTGGTGTAAGTTCAATATTATCTCCATAAATGTTTCCAGTATTATCGCCCTGCAAATCAGAAAGTACTTTTGCATATCTGTCAATACGGTGGTTAATATCGTATGAAGTTATTCTCATATAACTAGCCAGCCTCTCAAGTTTTTTGAAAAAGACAGACAGGTACTCTGAGTTATTCTTATACTTACAATAAAACACCATTGCCGATGGCAGCCAGTCAGAATTATCTATCCTGTTTAACCATTTAAGTATGTAATTAACATTCTCAGCCCCACTTGTAGAAGAGAAAGAACATTTTTTTATTATTCTATACGCTTCTGCAAAAGGCTCTAGGGTATCATCAACAAAGCTAATCGCAGTATCATTGGTGATATCTGAAAGAACATACTTGTTAAATTCTTCATGCAAAGACTTTTTGGCTTTGCATCGCATTTTGATCATTCTGATATGACTGAACAAATCATTAAAACCGTCACGACCCAAGGATGTTTCAATTTCTTCCCATTTGTTTGTATAATCATCTCTGACATCAGAGTCAATATTTCCTATTATGTCAGATTTGATTATATCTGTTGGAAGAAGGCTCATTCCTCTACTATTCATTACTGAAAAAATTCTAAATGCAGAATCCTGTGTTGGCGTTGAAACCACGACCAAATAACATCTCTGAACCAAAAATGAGCCAAATTCAAATAAACTATCATCATTAGAGAAATGCTCTGTCACCTTCTTTTGAAGTTCCCTGGCATTCATTTCTATGTTTTTCTGCGCTTCTGTTTCAGCTATATCCGGATTCAAAGCAATCAATTCGCTGATTTTGAGCTCCTGAATATATTTGTGAAAGAAATTATTGTCCCTTTCCCTTATCCTCAGTCTTGGTTTTGGTTTGATACCCTGAGATTTCTTGCCTTTTTCGTTGATATATTCCTTGAATTCTTCTTTTTCATCACTATCAGTTAGGTTGTGTGCAATTATAGCTAAAAGGATGGTCAGAGTTGTCAATCGCTGCTGACCATCTATTACATCTGATGACGGAATATCGTCTTTTTTTATAAGTACAATACTCCCTAAAAAGTAGTTTTCCTCTGAATTTTCACTAATATAAAAATCATAAAGATCATCAAACAGTTTTCCTGCTTCATCTGTTGTCCAAGAATATGGGCGCTGATATGATGGAATATTATAAACAAATTCAGAACTAAAGATTTTGGAAAGAGGATATTCTCCACCTTTAATGTTACTCATAATCGATACTCCTACTTAATAAATATTATATGCCATTTCCCGTCAACATAAAATCATAGCTGACATTGAACGCTTCCGATATTCTTACAAGGTCTGAGAAATTCAGACCTTTTTTCTTTTCAGCAGGCAAAGCAAGGTCGTACAAGTTTCGTATCTTCTTTGCAGACAGCTTTATACCTAATAAGTTCTCCATAGTGATATTCTTCTTAGCAAGGTTAGAAATAATAACGGAGGAGATCCTTACTTGAAGGTAGCTGTAATCCACATTGCCGGAAAGCTTCTCAAGGACATTGAGAACAAGGTCTTTTGCCGGAATTACGGAGTCCGTTTTCTGTTCAGCATTTTTATCGCTAATTAGTCCAGCGGGAACAAGATATTCCACGGAGCAGTTAATATATTCGGCAATTCTTTTCAAGTCTGAAAAGGAAATATCCGTTCCCGAAATCATGCTCGCAATATGATCTGGATGTGCTGTCATAACTCTATATACTTTCTTGATCGAGTTTCCGTCATTTGATATGACCATGCTGTTTTCAGTGTTATCTTCCTCAAAAAAATAGTCAACAGGCACTTCAAAGTGTTCCGATAATTTTGCAAGAATATCGGAATTTACGGTTGAGCCGTTCTGCCATCTTTTCAGATTTGTTGCACTTAACCCCAATGACTTAAGCAGAGGGGTTGGCTTTTCATTATGCTCCTCACAGAGCTTAATTAACTGGTTATAAAACACAAAAACCTCCTGAGTTGTTGTGAAATCCTCACAAAAATCACTTTTGGTTTATTTATAGTCACTCAAAAGTATTAACAAATCACTTATAGTGGATTATAATAAACACGGTAGATAACACACAACAAGTTATTCCAAAATGCTTATAGTGTTATTATATCACACTCATGTCAAATAGTCAATATCAAAGGAGGTATTTACCATGACTTACACAGACCACCCAAAATTCACCGGCCGCAACGTACCTATCGCCGAAATTGCCCGTGCAACAGGCAAGAACCCTCAGTTTATCCGTATCGGCTTGCAGCGTGGAATACTCCCGTTCAGAATCGCTATGAAGAATGAGGGTTCGTCCGAGTATACCTACTACTGCTCTGATAAGCTGGTGTGGGAGGCAACGGGCTACTTCAACGACAAGGTGGTGCTTGATGGATGAGTAACCCTGAACTCAATATCATCAACATGGCAGATGTCGAAGCGGTTGCAGTAAAGTGGCTGTGGAAACCGTACATACCGCTCGGAAAGATAACCATTATTCAAGGCGACCCCGGCGAGGGCAAGACAACTCTTGCCCTTTCGATTGCCGCAGCGCTCACACAAGGCGAAAAGCTGCCAAACGAGGCGGAATCCAAAGCGCCTGTGAACGTTATTTATCAGACCGCCGAGGACGGGCTTGCCGATACGATCAAGCCCCGCTTGGAAGCCGTAAATGCTGATTGCACAAGGGTTCTTGTCATTGATGAAAGCAAAGAAGAACTATCAATGACAGACGAACGAATAGAAAAAGCAATACAGCAGACAGGCGCCAAGCTGATAATCCTCGACCCGATACAGGCGTATATCGGCGCTAACGTGGATATGCACAGAGCCAACGAGATACGCCCTGTAATGTCCAAGCTCGGCAGAATTGCAGAAGAATACGGCTGCGCAGTTGTCCTGATAGGACACATGAACAAAGCCGCAGGACAGAAAAGCTCATATCGTGGGTTGGGCTCGATAGATATAACCGCAGTTGCCCGCAGCGTTCTTATCGTTGGAAAGATGCGAGATTCACCGTCAAAACGTATAATGACGCAAGCCAAGAGCAGCCTTGCTCCTGTCGGGAAATCACTGTTGTTCGAGATAAACGAGAATTCAGCGCTCGAATGGAAGGGCGAGGTTGATATAACCGCCGAACAGTTTCTCGAAAATGGCGGTGCAGAATTAAGCAAGCTGGAAATAGCAACCGAGTTTCTACTCGAAACCCTTAAGAACGGAAAGGTTAGCCAGAAAGAAATTGCCGCCGCAGCCTCAGACTACGATTTCAGCGCAAGAACGCTGAACGAGGCAAAGAAAAACCTTAAGGTATTATCAATAAAAGCTGATAACAAGTGGTATTGGAAACTGTCCGACTAATTTCAACATTGCAAGGTTGCAAGAATTTCCAGTATAGGTACTTTGCAATCTTGCTGGGAAAGGAACATTTATGAATAATTCAGAACCCATTGGTCGCTTCGGAACGGAGTGGCAAAGGTTTATGAGAGAAAACTATCCCGACATTATTACTGCCGAACTTGTCGGAGAGAAGTTCAATGAACTGGCGAGGAAAATCGACGCCGAAGCGTGGGAAATGTGGGAGCTGCTCCGCAGGCAGTATGCAGAAAAGAATCCCCGTCCGAAAACCTTTACTGAAATAGTAGGGTGGGAGAAAACACGCAGCCTTTACGTTGAACACGAGGTTATGGAGCAGGTTGTCCTTTGCTGCCGCAGCTGTTGAGTTTCTTTCAGAAATTCTTTTTCAGTTTTGAAAAAACATTGCAAACCCAAGATTGCAAAACCCCTGTATAAAAAATTCTTGCAATGTTGCAACCTTGAATTTGCTTTCAGCAAATACGGCTGTCGTTTCGGCAGCAAACGTACGGATAATGCTTTGCATTATCCGAATCCCCCGCCCCTCGGAGAGCCCCGTATCTGTGATAGCTTGCTGTCACAGGTATTAAGGGGTTACCAATGGCAGAGCCGTTGGTAAAAATACCGCAGCGAAAGGAGAAAATTAGTGAAAGCGAAAACCATATCCCATTGTCAGGGCAAGGGCAGCCTTTCCCACAATAACCGGACTTTCAAGCCGAAAAACGTTGACAACTCCCGCAGCAGTCGGAATGTCATCTTTGTAAAGATACCCATAACAGAAGCTTATGATAAGTGCTTTTTGGAAGCAGTTGAGCGTTACAATGCAAAACAGAAACGAGCAGACCGCCGTATCAAAGAAGGGTATTTCCGCTATGCATTCTCCCATGCACCCAGCAATAACGTGATTACCGCCGCAGACAAGCGTAAGAGCTTTTACGAAGATGTTGTGCAAATAGGCGACAGGAGCGATACGGGGATAGGCACGGCTGACGCAGAAACTGCCGCCAAATGTCTTACCGAATATATGCAGGGATTTTCCGAGCGCAATCCGAATTTCTTTGTTTTCAACGCTGTTCTCCACGTTGACGAAGCTACGCCGCACCTGCATATTGACTATATCCCTATCGGGCATTACAAGCGTGGCGTTGATACGCAGAATGGTTTGGCGCAGGCTCTTAAAGAAATGGGTTACGGCGAGGGCGAGAACACCATAAATCGTTGGAGGCTGGCGGAGCGTGATGTTCTCGCTGAAATATGCCGTAAGCACGGAATAGAAATTGCCGAAACGCAAAAAGGCAGGGGCTACACCTACACCGTTGAGCAGTACAAGCAGCACAAGGACACAATAGCCGCGCTTGAACAGCAGAAGGCGGAGCTTTCAGATAATCTGGACGAGCTGAAACTGCTGAGTGCCGCCGCCGAGAGCGAGGGCATTGAAAGCACAAAACTGCCTTTCAACAAAAGAGTGGTTTCCGAGGAGGAGTTCAGCAAGCTTCAAGCGGCGAAAAAGACAGCAGCTGTGAGAGAAACTACTCTTGACCAACGAGAAAAAGTCACACCTGAAAAAGAAACCGTACTGTCCCGAAAAGAGGCGGAGCTTTCCGGAAAGCTGACGGAGGCAGAAAATTCCTATATGAAGTATAACGAGCTTGCAGACGAACTGCTTGATGACAGCAAAGCATATCATAAACTTCTTCCGAGGTACAAGGCGCTTGAAGAACGCTGCCAAAAGGCAGAGAGTGAACTTAGCAAAGCTAAGGATAAGATTCTAGCTGCCGTAAGGCATATAACCGACATCGCAAAACTGAGCAACTGTATGCTTGCCCCCATTTCGGGATATGAAGATTTGGCAGAGAAAGCCACTCTGATGCACAAAAACCTTGCTAACGTTATCCGTCGGCTTTGCGGCAGATTTGTAAGGTCGCTGGGCTTCGACAAGGAGGCAGATATCATTCAGAAAAAAGCAGGGATTTCAGACGAGGCTCTTTCGGAGTTAAAGAGCAACGAAAACAGAAAACAGAATAGAGGTGTAAGAAGATGAGGTTTTCCGCAAACGAATACTATGCACTCGCAAACGCAGACTGCATTTCTGTTGCAAAATCTCTCGGTATGCAGGTTGACGAGGGCAAGCAAACTACTACAAAAGCTGTACATATTAAGCACAGCGGCGGCTTATACATATTTCCTGAAAAGAATAATTGGTATCGTCATTCAGACAGCAGAGGCGGCTTTCCGATTGATTTGGTGATGGATACGCTGTCCTGTTCAAAAGAGTATGCACTTGAATTTATTCAGAAAAACGTCCCCGTAAGCTATACCCCCACATTTCCAAGCAGAGCTTCTGATTTTAGATTACCGGCGCAGACTTCTCCCGAACGGGTTCGCGCCTATCTCACGCAAACCCGTGGTATAGACGAGGAAATAGTGAATTGCCTTATTGCGGACAGCCTTGTCGGAGAGGATAATGCACACCACAATTGTATGTTCATAGGTAAAGACGGAAACGGAACGGTTCGCTCTTGTGCCTTACGCGGAACGGGGTCAACACAGTTCCGTGGAGAGGTTTCGGGAGGAGACAAGTCTTGCAGCTTTGCGATAACAGGCAGTTCAGACAAGCTGCGTGTTTTTGAAAGCCCGATTGACGCTATGTCACACGCTACGTTCTCAAAGCTGCTCGGTGTTGACTGGAAATCAGATCATAGATTGAGTGCAAATGGCTGCGGACATACATCAGTATTACGCTATCTGAAAGAACACAGAAGAATATCCTCAGTTATCCTCTCGCTTGATAACGACCAAGCAGGTCACACCGCCGCAGACACAATAGAGCAAAAGCTAAACGCTGAATTTACTGAAAGAAAAATAACGGTGTCAAGGGTTATTTCACAGTACAAGGACTGGAACGAGGATTTGATGGCATTCAGAGCCGCAGAGAAATCTGGTGTCAGCGTAATTGAATTTCTGAAAGCTGCATACCCGCAGATAGAGCGCAGTAATTATTCTTTTCAGCAATATAAGGAGGGTTAAAATGAGGTTAGCAAACGGGATTGGTTCTGTTTACAAGCTGTCCGGAAACCGCAGAAATCCTTACATAGTCCGCAAAACCACAGGCTGGGAGATCGATGAGGAAAGCGGAAAAGCAAAGCAGAAGTACATCACCATCGGCTATGCGCCGACCAGAGCAAAGGGTCTTGAAATGCTGATGGACTATAACAAGAATCCCTTTGATGTTGAATCGTCGAAAATTACCTTTGCGGAGATATTCAGCAAATGGTCAGCCGAAAAATTTCCCACGATTTCCGATTCCAATGTTAAGGGCTACAACGCCTCATATAACTGCTGTTCAGCTATTCATGACAGAGTTTTCAAAGAACTGAAGCTGACCGACCTGCAAGGGGTAATAGATACCTGCGGCAAGAATTATCCCACTCTACGCAAACTGAAAGTTCTGCTAAGTCAGATGTATGAGTATGCTATGAAATACGAATACTGCAACAAGGACTATTCGCAGTATGTCGATATACTGAAATACAAAAACAGGAACCCTAACCGCACAGACCGCAGTCCGTTCAGTAATGAGGAAATCGAGGCACTTTGGGTGCAGAAAAACAACCTGTATGCACAGATCGTCCTGATGTTAATATACAGCGGTGTTCGTGTATCGGAACTGCTTGACCTCAAACGGGAGAATGTTAATATTGACGAGCATTACTTCAATATCGTTGAAAGCAAGACTGAAAACGGAATACGAATAGTTCCCATAGCGGACAAGACCTATTCATTTTTCAGAAAGTGGTATGACGACGGCTGTGAGTATCTGCTGCACACGCCAGAAGGCGCTCATTTTGACTATCGGAACTACTATGATTCCTACTGGACACCTGTCATGGAGCTTATCGGGTGCTCCCACAAGCCTCACGATACTCGCCACACTTGCATTTCCATGCTTACTGAAAAGGAAGTATCTCCCACGATGATAAAGAAAATCGTCGGGCATTCCGGTGCTATGTCGCTGACGGAGAGGGTTTACACTCATGTCAATGTGCAGGAATTATTGAGAGCTATAAACAGAATATGAAATAAAAAAGGCATTCACCAAACGATGAATGCCTTGATTATTGTTAGTTGCTTGTTAGTTTTATGTTAGTTGTAACCCGTGATTCGCCTGTTTCCAAACAAACACACAATGCCGCAAACCGCATAACCAAGCGTTTTGTAAGCTCCCGAAAGGGATAATGATTATCTCTTGGAGAACTGCGGAGCGCGACGTGCAGCCTTTAAGCCGTACTTCTTTCTTTCCTTCATTCTCGGGTCACGAGTTAAGAAGCCTGCCTTCTTGAGAACGGGACGGAGTTCGTCGCTGTACTGAAGAAGCGCTCTGGAAAGACCGTGGCGAATCGCGCCTGCCTGACCGGTTACGCCGCCGCCTGCAACTGTGCAAACGATGTCGAACTTGTCGGTTGCGCTGATTAAAGCTAACGGCTGACGAGCGATAAGCTTTAAGGTGTCAAGACCAAAGTAATCATCGATATCTCTGCCGTTGATTGTGATGTTACCGCTTCCGGGGTAAACGCGTACTCTTGCAACAGAATGCTTTCTTCTGCCTGTTCCGTAGTAATAAGGTTTAGATTCGTACATACTGTTTCCCCTCCTTAAAATTTGAATTCTTCGGGCTTCTGAGCAGCATTCTTGTGTTCAGCGCCTCTGTAAAGACGAAGTCTTGTCATAGCCTTACGACCGAGCGTTGTGTTAGGAAGCATACCGTAAACCGCAAGTTCCATAGCCTTTTCGGGCTTTTCGCTCATAAGCTTGCTATACTGTACTTCCTTGAGGTGACCGATATAGCCGGTGTGCCATCTGTAGTACTTGTTTTCAAGCTTCTTGCCTGTTAATACTGCCTTTTCGCAGTTGATGATGATTACATGGTCGCCGCAGTCGCAGTGAGGTGCGAAAGTGGGCTTGTTCTTTCCTCTGAGAATGCTTGCCGCCTGAGCCGCAACACGTCCGAGGGGCTTACCCGCTGCGTCTAAAATATACCACTTGCGCTCTACTGTTTCAGCTTTGGGCATATAAGTTGACATAGTGTTTTTCCTCCTGAATTTTTTGTGCGTTTTACGCTGACGAATGATATTATAGCGGTTTTGGGAACGTTTGTCAATAGCTTTTTTAAGCTTTTTTAAAATATATCTCATTTTCTCTCTAATTCTTGCTTATTTTCTCTTATTCTCTCTGTTTCTCTTCTGCAATTTCGCTAAAAATATCAATTTTAAAATATCTCGCAAAATCGTTTAAAATCGCTTGAATTTGCTTGTTTTTGCTCAGCGTTTGAATTTGCCGTTTCAGTGCGATTTAAGACGTAAGATACGGTTTTCGTTACGAAATTCGTATATTTTTCAGGAATGCTTTTATGCTTTCTGCATTTTTCTTTCCCGTTGTGTAGATATTTTCGTCATTGTGGATTTGCGCCGCGACATTTCCGTCCGCATTCAGCCAAATGCGGCAGCGTTTTCCGTTATGTGAAAGCGTCAGAAAAATATCAATGTTTTCTAACGCTCCGACGCTTTCATATTCTGCGTTTGAGATGACGTTAAGCAAATTGTCAGTGATGTATCCTGCGCTGAGATCTGAATTGGGGTATATTTTGCGGACGGTATCGGTTTCTGAATTGTAATAATTCACTTCGTCAACAGTACATTCTGAAATTTCTGCGCCAAGACACGAGTAAATATCATCGCTAAGTGTTTTTATATGGACATCGGAAGAGGCTTCTTCGTATATATTTCTTCCATTGTCAAGATTATAGTACATTAAATCGTTGCTTTTGGAATATGTTCTGGTTGTCCTGCTGCCGCCTGCGTACATTGCCTTGAATATTTTTTCGGTGAGTCCGTCCGGAAGCTTGAACGTGTTTCCGGCTATAACGAGCGAGTCGCCGTAAAATGATACAAAAGCTGTCCAGTTCGGAACTTTCACCAGAATATGCCGTTCGTTTTCATTCTTTAGTCCCGACGGAACATATTCGGACGTTGAAGCATATTTAAGAATCAGTTCGGTTACTTTTTTTGAAACCTTGGAATCAACGCCGTTTATCGTTACGTCTGTCACGACGGTTTTTGTGCCCTCGTCGGTTTCAATCGTGCTGTAATCCGTCGTCCCGAGGTATGAAAATCCGGTAAAATTCTTCCCCTCAAGATATTCCTCGAGGTTTGCATACCGCTTTGCGGCAGGTTTTCCGTTCAGACTGCATAGATAATCAAGGGTATCCCACATTTTTTCAGGAGAAATAGAGAACAAGTATCCGCAGTTCTGCTGTGTGTAAAGCTCAGCTTTTGAGTCGGAATAGAGAAATACGGAATAGCTTTGCGCTGTTTTCGCCGAAACGAAGCTGAATGAAAGCAGGATGCCACTGCGATGAACGGCGCCCGTGGGAATCAGCGCCGACGAAGCGTTATCTTTCAGCAGATCGTACAGATACTTTCCGTCGCAGGGCGCGCCCATTCTTATATCATAAACCGTACTCATTGTGCATAAATACGTCTTTTGGATGTCGGCTTCCGAGCTTGCCACAGCTTCGAGCAGCGCCGCTGTATCGGTAATGTTATCGGGCAGGATATTTTTCTCCGCTCGGGCGAAAATTTCGTCTGCGGTCTTGCTGTCTGCGCGGAAATACACTGTTCCGCTGTAGGTGGGGCTGTTTGCCGCGATCACGCCGTTGTCGTATATAACGAGGACGCAGGATTTGTATTCCGCATTCGGTTCTATATAATCGTCCTCATCATCTGTGTCCTCGTCAGTTTCGCCGAGGAACAGTGTATTATAATTGTTGCGCGGGGAATAATCGTATGCGCTGCGTGCGTATGTAAAAGCGCTGTTCCAGAGAGTGGGCGAAATATCGGAAATTTCAACGGTTATATATCTGTCCGATATTTCAGGCGAATCCGTTATAAGTTCCGCTTTTTCAAGCTTCTCGGCAATTGTCTTATCGCGGAAGCGTTCTGCGGTTTCGGGAATGGTAAGTCCGCTTGAGAAATCGTAGTAATTATCGCCGTTTTGATAGAGTATCACGCTGTACGGATAGCTTTCCGAAAGCTTGCAGCCGATAAGGGAATTTATCTCTGCGCCGAGAGTACTTTCTTTCGGAACGGCAGGGAGGAAAGCTGAATCATCTCCTGCGTCATAATCTTCATCATCAGAAATATCAACATCATCTTCCCAAACTACATCGCCGTCCGAATCGCCGCTGTCTGCGTCGTCATCATAGTCGTCTGCGGAATCGTCAATTTCATCTTCGCAATCCGCCGTTTCATCTTCACTGCTGTCTATCGGCGTATCGTCGCCTCTTGCGGGAAATTCATCATCAATCGGCTTAGTGGCGTCGGTTTCGGTGGTGACGGCGTTTATGCCTGCCGTGCCGGGATTTTCATCTTCGGGATAAGACGTAATATTCTCCGAGCTGTCGGGCGCGGAGGATATTTCGGTGGAGGTTTCACTCTCGGTCGGTTCGGTTTCGGTTGCTGCGTCTGATGTCGTCGGCGGGATAACGCTGTTGTCATCTGTTTCCGAAACAGGCGGTTCTTCCGTGACGGGTTCGACTGAAACGGTCAGCGACGGGGTGGTTTCGACAGGCACGTTTCGGTTCAGAAGCTTCGGCATGAGAATGCTGCATCCGACGGCTACGGCGGCGCAGGCGGCAACGCCGAGATACTGCATATATTTGATATACGGCTTATCTGTTTTTTTGACAAGCGTTTTCATTTTTTTCTCGAAGCCGGGCGAGAAGCTGTAGCTTTCATCTGCCGCGCCCATGAGCTGAGCCGCATACTGCTCGCTCAGAGCTTCGTCGAGAGCTTTTTTAATTATATCGTACATTTCTTATCGCTCCTTTCACGTCAAAGCGCCGCAATATCAGCGGAAAGCGTTTCTCTTAGCTTTTGCCTTGCGCGCTGAAGCCGCTTTTTTATTGTTTCTTCAGATTCGCAGAGGTGTTCGGAGATCGTTCTGACATTCATGTCGCGGACGTGAAAAAGATACAGCGGCTCGGCGTATTTTTCGGGCAGAGCGCGTATTGCTGCGATAATTTTTTCATAGCTTATCTGCGAAAGAACTTCGTCCGAAATATCGTCCGAAGCAGCTTCAAAATCCTGAACCTCGTCGAACGATACGGACGTATCTCTTTTTTCTTTTCTGTAAATATCAATGGCGGCGTTTCTGACAACAATTTTTATGTACGCCTCGCGCTGTGCCTTTTCAAGCGGAAAAACCTTGGAATAATTTTTCGCGATCGTAAAAAAGGCTTGGCTGACCGCCTCTTCCGCGTTGTGGTGATTGTGCAGAACCGCAAAGGCGGCGGCAAACATTTTTCCTTTATAGGTGCTGTAAAGCGTTTCAAAGTCCGCTTTTTCCTCGGGCGTGTCTATCATGGACACAAACATTGCAATCATGATGCTTTTTTCCTTTCCTCCGAATTATGCTTCTGTATTTATAACGAAGTCCCGCTGTATTTGGGGACAAATCAAGGCAAATTTTTTACAACTTAAAGGATATCACATTTAACGGGATATGTAAAGCTGTTTGTCGGCGCTTTTTCGGCAAAATAATTTAAAAATCAGTTGAAAATAGTGTGAAATCTGTTGCTATTTGAAGAAAAATATGCTATACTGATTATAATTTGTATAACGGAACGGAGAAACGGAATGATTAACGTTGCAATGGACGGTCCGGTCGGCGCAGGGAAAAGCTCGGTCGCGAGAGAATGCGCAAAACGGCTCGGCTTCATATATGTTGATACGGGTGCGCTTTACCGCGCGGTAGGTCTTTACTGCACTAGAAACGGCATTGAAATAAGTGCGGAGAATGAACCTGCTGTAAAAAAAGCGGTCGAGGACAGCGTTTCTCTTGAGATTAAGCTTGAAGAGGGAACACAGCTCGTATTCATGAACGGAGAAAATGTTTCCGAGGAAATACGGCTGCCCGAAATCAGCATGGCGGCAAGCGCCGTTTCGGCGATCCCCGCCGTTCGCCGTTTTCTGCTTGATACACAGCGCAGCGTTGCCGCAAAGAACAACGTTATAATGGACGGCCGAGATATAGGCACGGTGATACTGCCGAATGCCGACGTTAAGATATTTATCACAGCAGCGCCCGAAATACGCGCAAAGCGCCGATATGACGAGCTTATCGCGAAGGGCGTCGATGTGAAGTTTGACGACGTTCTGAGCGACCTCAATAAGCGCGATTATAACGACAGTCACCGCGCCGAAGCTCCGCTTAAACAAGCCGACGACGCGGTACTCCTCGATACCTCGGCTCTTGATTTTGAACAGACTGTAAACGAGGTAATACGGCTCGTAAAATCAAAAATGTAAAGGGGTACAGTTATGTATCTTTTCTTCAGAAAGCTATTGTCGATAGTTTTTCACATAAAATATAAAATAACGGTTCACCATCCGGAAAATATCCCCGACATGAAGGGCGGCTATATTATCGCGAGCAACCACTTGAAAATGCTCGACCCGCCGATGATTGCCGCGTGTATCCGCGGTAAGTTCTCGTTCATGGCGAAAGATGAAATATTTCACAAAAATCCGTTTATAACGTTTGTAATTACAAAATGCGGAGCGTTTCCCGTCGTTCGTGGTTCGGGCGACGAAGCGCCGATACAGAAAGCAGTCGAGGTACTCGAAGAACAGCGCATTTTCGTTATTTTCCCGGAGGGTACGCGCTCTAAGGACGGCAATCTCGGCCGTGTAAAATCGGGAATCGCGCTTATCGCTTCACAGGCAGCCGCTCCCGTGCTTCCCGTTTGCCTGAAATACACGGGAAAACGTAAGGTTGACCTTACGATAGGCGAACTCATTCCCGCCGACCAGCTTAAAATCGACCCCGACGACAGAAAGAGCATGAGAAATGTAAGCAAGCGTATCCAAGGCGAACTTCAAAGCCTGCACGACGAGCTTTTCGGTGCGCAGGAAGCTGCGGCGGAAGAAAATGAGTGAGATCACTGTTGCAAAGACGGCGGGGTTCTGCTTTGGCGTAACGCGTGCGATAAAGCTTGCGGGCGAAACCGCCGGGCGCTTCGGCAGAGCGTACACGTTCGGTCCTTTGATACATAACAACGACGTTATCGCCGAGCTTGAAAAAGAGGGCGTTTATGTCACGAAAGAGATTTCTGCGGATAAAGCCCCGCTTATTATAAGAAGCCACGGCGTTGGAAAGTCGGTATACGACAGGCTTGCCGCCGAGAATATGGAATATGTTGACGCGACCTGTCCTTTTGTTGAAAAAATACACAGGATAGTAGCGGAGGAATCTGCGCGCGGCGCTGATGTGCTGATAGCGGGCGACAGGAATCACCCCGAGGTAATAGGTATTCTCGGTCATGCGCAGGGCAGGGCAGAGGCGGTAAATTCAGCCGACGAACTCTATGAACTGCTGAAAGCACAGAAAATGTTTGGTGAAAATGCACTAATTGCAGTAGCTCAGACTACCTTTGATATGGTGAAATGGGCAGAATTAAAAAAAATCATCAAAAAACACTATACAAAAGCAAAATTTTTTGATACAATATGTAGTGCTACTACGAATCGCCAACAGGAAGCGGACAGGCTTGCGCGGAAAAGCGATCTTATGATAGTTGTCGGAGGTTCGCACAGCAGCAATTCACGCAAGCTGGCGGAGATATGTGCAAAGCATTGCACTACCTTGTTCGCGGAGAATGCGGCAGCGCTGAATCGCAGCGAATTGAAAAGCCTTTTATCATCGCATGATGTTAAAATAGGAATAACAGCAGGAGCTTCAACCCCTGCGTATATAATTAAGGAGGTTCATGTTACTATGAGCGAAATTATTAAAGACGAAGCTATGGATCAGGAATTCATGGCGGCACTCGACCAGATGGATCGGGTCAGAGTATATACGGGGAACAGGGTTAAGGCTACGGTTGTTGCTGTAAACAAGACCGAAGCGGTCGTAGATATCGGCACTAAGCATTCCGGCTACATACCTGCCGAAGAGCTTTCAGCAAATCCCGCACTTTCTCCCGAAGACGTTGTAAAGGTTGGCGACGTTATCGACTGCATCGTTACAAAGGTAAACGACGCTGAGGGCTATGTATACCTCTCCAAGAAGCAGGTTGACGCTCAGGCGGGTATGGAAAAGATCATCAAGGCTAAGGAAGAAAACGCAACCGTTAAGGGTACAGTTACCGCTGTTGTTAAGGGCGGCGTTATCGTTACAAGCGAGGACGGCGCAAGAGTATTTATCCCCGCTTCTCAGACCGGCGTTTCCAGAAACGGCAAGCTTGAAGATATCCTCAAGAAGGAAGTTGGCTTCAAGGTTATCGAAGTAAACGAGGGCAGAAGCAGAGTTGTAGGTTCTATCAAGGCGGCTGAACGCGAAGTAAGCGACGCAGTAAAGGCTAAGTTCTGGGAAGAGCTTGAAGTTGGCAAGCACTTCACAGGCGAGGTTAAGTCTATGGAAAGCTACGGCGTATTCGTTGACCTCGGTGGCGTAGACGGAATGGTTCATTCCTCCGAGCTTACATGGAACAGAATCAAGCACCCCAAGGAAGTTGTTTCTATCGGCGACAAGCTTGACGTATATGTAAAGAGCTTCGACCTTGAAAAGAAGCGCGTATCTCTCAGCGCTAAGAATCCCGACGATAACCCGTGGAAGAAGTTCCTTGCTGAATTTTCCGAGGGTGACGTTGTTAAGGCGCAGGTCGTTTCTATCACACCTTTCGGCGCATTCGCACAGATTATCCCCGGAGTTGACGGTCTTATCCATATCTCCCAGATTGCTCTTGAGCGTGTAACAAACGTTGCTCAGGTACTTTCTGTCGGACAGGTTGTTGATGTAAAGATTACCGAAATCGACCCCGAAAAGTCCAGAGTAAGCCTTTCTATAAAGGAACTCCTTACTCCTGCTGAAGAAAAGGCAGAGGACGCTGAATAATAATTTGAAATAAAAATAATGACTGTGCAGGCGAAAGTCTGCACAGTTTTGTTAAGGAGAAGAAATGAAAAAAGCTGCATTTATTGTGCCGTATGTGCTTTCGCTGGTGATTGCGCTCGGGGCAATACCTATCGGAATGTTCCTGTTTACGTTACCGCTTTGGGTCTGCGCTGTCTGCGCGCTGCTTCCCGCCGCGACAGTTATTCTGTTTGCTGTCTTGCGGAAGCCGAAAGGCCACGTTGTTTCGCTTGAACTTATTGGCGCGCTTCTGATAGGCGGGTTATGCTTTCTTGGCACATTCTGCAACCCGTACTGGGGCAGTGCGACGTTCATTGATGAACCGTATTCGTCGGACAGCAGCACTGTAATTACATACGGGCAGGCGAAAAGCGATATGAACACTTTGATGAACACGCTGAAGCGCATACACCCGAAATTTATCTCGGAAACGCCTGCGGAGGTTACGGCTGCCTATGAAAATGAGCTGAAAAAGCTGTCCGAAATGCCCGAAATAACAGTTATGGATCTGCTGATTTCAATGGAAAAGACGGTTTCACCGTTACGCGACGCACACACAAACGTTTTTAGCAGTCGCGACGGAGAAAATGATGTTTTTCGGTATGATTATGCCGAGAAGGTCAAGGGAGGCTGGGAGATAACCAAGGTGAACGGCGTTGATTTTGCCGATTTTTTCGATTCAATCAGCGACCGTTACAGCTTTGAGTTTCCGGAATGGGCTGAAAAGGACGTTATTTACGCGCTCAACAATGATTTCGGACTTGACTATCTCGAGCTTGACGGAGACGGCCTGACGCTTGAATTTACACGCGGTGATGAAGTTCAGACGATAACGTACTCGGACGCAGATTTCTTGCCGTTTGATAAATATATGGAGCTGAACGCGGAGTATTATGCTGATAGGGCAGAAGAGAAACCGTTTGTTTACTATGAAATTGACGAAGAAAAGTCGCTTGCGGTTCTGACTCTTGACAGCTGCACTTACAATGATGTTTACAAGGATACCCTGCGCGAAATGTTCTCAAAAGTCAAAGATATGAACATTCGCAATGTTGCAGTGGATTTGCGCAGCAACGGCGGCGGGAATTCGCTGGTCGCCAACGAATTTATACGCTATCTTGACATTGACAGCTATAAAACGGACTCATATAGCTGGCGGCTGGGATTTTTAATGCCGTATTTTAACGGCGGCGAAGTCAACGACCGTGTAAGTGAGCTGACATTCACAGGTAATGTTTATTTGCTGACTTCTAACGACTCTTTCAGCTCGGCAATGCTTTTTGCGGAGTATATCAAGGATAATTCTCTCGGCACGCTTATAGGCGAAATACCCGGGAACGCCGCATATTCCTATGGGGATGTCACAATGTGGCGTATGCCCGAAAGCGGACTTTATTTGTCCTGTTCGACAAAGCAATTTATTCGAGCTGACGCAGATAATCCCGAACTTGCGGTTGCTCCCGATATTCCGTGTGAAGCAAGCGAAGCGTATGATGTGCTGCTTGAAACGATAGAATAAAAAAATCCCGCCTATGGTTTTGAACCTTAGGCGGGATTTTTTGCGTTTGATTTTGCCGTGTTTTATTCGGCTTCCGTGAGATAAAATTCGATTGCGACCTGTTTTCCGTCCCAATTTGCGCTGTATGTATAGTCGCTTTCGGCTGAACCGGATTCGCATACCATTGTTCTGTTCAGCGTAACCTTTGTGGGATAACCAAAGTTGGGATCGTAGATTTTGAGGTTGAACAGGTTCGGGTTATCCATATCTCTGCGCAAGGCTATGAGGTCAACGTATCGGCTGTGATAGCTTCCGTTTTCTTCCCATATCATTTTCATGAGCATAGGAGTACCCGAGCCGAGAATATTTTTTACACGATTTAGGTCAGCTTCGTCGGAAAGCGCAAAACTTTCGCCAGTGTCGCGCAAACTGTTATAGAAGTCAATCAATCTAAGGATTTGAACGTCGTTTTCGCTGTAATTGCTTGCGAGCGCGGTACCGTTATATCTCGGAACGAGGTACTGCACTTTTTTCCAGCCGTTTTTATTTTCAGAGAAGTCCTCTTCGCGAACGAACCACCCCTTGCTCTGCGCCTCTTTGAGTATTTTTTCGTCAACCTCAAGCAGTTCGCCTTCCTTGAAATCAAGATAGCTGTCGGGCGTGGTGTATGACGCGTTCATACAGGCCAAAATAACCTTTGACAGCGGTTCGTTAAGGCTGAATGCGGTTTTTGAGAGGTCGTAGCTGTCTGTGCTTATTTTAACGCTGCCTTTGAACCAGTCGCGGGCAAGCATTGCCATTCCGAAATCGGAGGTCGCGTGGTCAAGCGTTTTGAAATTACTGAATTTAAAGCCGTTTTCTTCAATTTTAAAGCCTGTATCGAACAGGGAGTATGTATCGGGAGTTCCGTCGTCGTCTTCATCGACAATGTCGTTTTCCATTGTTGCGATAAGCGTAGAATAAAGCCCCTCAAGCGCGTTTGCTTCGGAAATCGGGAAATATTTTCCGCCCGTTCTGTCGGCAATTTCCTGAAGAAGTGCACGGTCAATATCATTTCCGAGGCTTATTGTCATTATAGAAACGTTTTTTGCCTGCGCGCTGTCGATTATTGTATCGATAGTGTAATTTCCCGTTTCGGTCGAAATACCGTCGGTGAGCAGAACGATTATGTTGCGCTCGCTTTGCGACTCTTCGGGAAAGCTCTTGAGAGCATTTATGAGCGTTCGTTCAACGCTTGTTCCGTCATAGTCCGCGCCGATTGTTCTTATCTGCTCGATCGCCGCCATTACGTCCTCTTTGTTGTCCGTAAATTCACACAAAGTATTTGTAAACGCCGTAAAGATCGTTATAGCGATATCCGTGTTGTTATTCAGCTTTGAAACAAGGTTTTCGGCGAACGAAAGGCGCTTGAACTCGGTGTCGTTTTCCTCGGAAACGTAGTATGCGCTGGAGGGATACATTGAACCTGAGTTGTCAATGAGCAGATGAATATTTATTTTTGTATTTTCGTCGATAACGTAATCCACAACGTGTTCTGCGCCTATAAGAAATACGCCGTTTGAATCCGTCGTACCTGTAATTTCGGATTCACCCGCGACTGTTCCGCCTGCGTCTGAATACGTTTTTGAGCGAGGATCGAACCGATAGATATGTATATCGTCTGCCGTAAGTCCTGCCGCAGCGAGAAGTCCGGGGCTGCACTTAAATGTTATTTCAGCGGAATCAAAGGGGGATTTGCAGTATATTTCATAGGGAAAAGAGAACGCTCCGGAGTTTGAAGCGACCGAGTAAAGCGACAGCTTTTCAACAGTCGCGCCGAAAATATCGGCATTTCCGCTTATGGTCACATATCCCTCGTCAAATTCGATTTTTCTTGTGAATTTGCGCTCTGCGTCGGGAGTTGAAGAATCGCTTTGAGCGGAAAGCGGGTCAAGCCCCGCAAGAATTTCTATTCCGTCGAAAATTCCGTCGCCGTCTGTGTCGGGACTGTTAGGGTCGGTTCCGTATTTTTCTTCTTCGCCGTCGATTATTCCGTCCCCGTCGGTGTCCGCAACGCTTCCGCTCGTGTTCATAAGCTGTTCGGCTTCGTTTGAAAGTCCGTCGCGGTCGAAGTCGTCTGCGGGGTCGATTGAAACCGCTGCATTGAAGGATTTCGGGTAAGCCGAGTTGAAATCGTACCTTAAAGCCGCAATCTGATTTTCGCGGTTCGCCTGATATGCCATCCAGCCGATAACCGCGCCGCCGGCTGCGACGACCGCTCCTGCCGATATCAGGATAGGCTTAGCCTTGCCGCCGTTTTGCCGTTTATAGCTGTATTTGTTTGCTGCCATTTGTTCCATTCCTTTTCGTGCGAGATCGGGACCGCCCTTGCTGTCCATTTTATTACAATTATAGCATTATATGCCGATAACGTCAAGTTTTTTTATAATTTATGCTCATTTTTTTACATTTGAGCGGAATAATCTGTTCGTTTTTGTACAAATTAACGGTACAGACTCGAAAAATGTCTGATTTCAGAAAGGAAGATAAAAAACAATGAAAATGACTGACAACGAGTACGGCAGTCTTGCAAAAAAATGCTCGCCGAACACAAAAATGTACAAAACGCTTCCTATGGCTTTTATCATCGGCGGACTTATCTGCTGCGTAGGGCAGGGCTTTATGAATATTTACAAATCCTTCGGAATGAATATGTCCGACGCGGGGGTAATGACCTCTATCACAATGGTGTTTCTCAGCGCTGTTTTTACGGGATTCGGATTGTACGACAGACTAGCTAAGGTTGGCGGCGCGGGAACGCTTGTACCTATCACCGGTTTTGCAAACGCCGTGGTTTCGCCTGCGCTCGAATTTAAAACCGAGGGCTATGTTCTCGGAACAGGCGCAAAAATGTTTGTTATCGCGGGTCCCGTAATTGTCTACGGACTTTGTGCGTCGGTTTTGTACGGGATAATTCTTTATCTTGTGCGGTTGGTTTAGGGAGGTGTTCCGATGAGTGTTTACTTGAACAAGGGGACGATTGTGATGTCTAATCCTCCGTCTATACGTTCGTTTGCGGCGGCTGCGGGACGAATGGAGGGCGAGGGACCTCTCGGGAGCTGCTTTGATTATGTAAGCGAGGATTCGACATTCGGGGAGAACACATGGGAAAAATCCGAAAGCAGGCTTCAGCAGCACGCTCTCGAACACGCGCTTGCAAAGGGTGGAATATCAGAGGGCGAGATAAGCCTGCTTTTTGCGGGAGATCTGCTTAACCAGTGTACAGGCTCGGCGTACAGCGTCCGCGATATAGGAGTGCCGTTCGTGGGACTGTACGGCGCTTGTTCGACAATGGCTGAAAGCCTTTCAATGGCAAGCATTTTTTCCGACAACGGTATCGGGAAGTACAATGTTGCTCTTACTTCGTCGCATTTCTGCTCCGCCGAAAGACAGTTCCGCTTTCCGGAAACTTACGGGGGACAGCGCCCGCCGTCGGCGCAGTGGACCGCAACGGCAAGCGGCTGTATCGTTGTAGAACAGCACAGTGCTCCGCCGTATGTGAAATCAGTCACGATAGGAACGATCAAGGATATGGGCATCAAGGACGCAAACAATATGGGAGCGGCGATGGCTCCTGCGGCATACGCGACGATAAAGACGCACTTTGAGAATACGGGACTCGCGCCTGATGATTTTGACCTTATTTTAACGGGCGATCTCGGAGAGGTCGGTACACGCATACTGTGTGACTTGTTCAAAAAGGACGGCGTTGATATTGAAAATGTTCACAACGACTGCGGGCTTATGCTGTTCGACCGTGAAAAACAGGACGTTCACGCAGGCGGTTCGGGCTGCGGATGCAGTGCTTCGGTCCTTTGCGGGCATATTCTCGGAAGAATAAAGAGCGGCGAGCTTAAAAACGTTCTGTTCACTGCAACCGGCGCGCTTATGTCGCCGACGCTCGTTCAGCAGGGAGAAAGTATTCCCGGAATCGCGCACGCGGTTCATATAAGTTCGGAATAACGGAAAGGATAAAACAAATGGAAATGTTTATGGAATATCTGCGCGCGTTTCTCGTGGGCGGCGCGCTTTGCCTTATCGGTCAGCTTCTTATCGACCTTACTAAGCTTACTCCCGCGCGGATACTTGTAATTTACGTCGTGAGCGGGGTAGTTCTCGGAGCCTTGGGCTGGTACGAACCGCTGACAAGGTTTGCCGGAGCGGGCGCAACGATACCGCTGACGGGCTTCGGATATCAACTCGCAAAGGGCGTGTACCTTGCTGTCTCCGAGAGCGGATTAATGGGAGCGTTTACGGGCGGATTGCAGGCGTGCGCGGGAGGAATAACCGCCGCCGTGCTGTTCGGACTGCTTGTTGCGCTGCTGTTTAAGCGGGGAGATAAGACCGCGAAAATCTTTTCATAAAGAAAAGCCCCTTTCCCAAAAAACGGAAAGGGGCGAACTGTTTTTGCATTATGCCTGTGCGTTTGTGAGTGAATATTTGTCGAGATAATATTCAAACTTCTGATTGTACTGCTCGTTGTGCTGTTGAGTAAGGCTCTGAATATACTCGTGCATATCCAAACTGTTGTGCGCAACCTCGATCATGCAGGCGGCAATATTTGAACAGTGGTCGGAAACACGTTCAAGGTTAGTGAGCAGGTCGGAAAGAATAAAGCCCATTTCAATTGTACACTCGTTTTTGCGCAGTCTGTTGACGTGGGACGATTTGAGCTGGAGCTTCAGCGCGTCAACTACCTGTTCAAGCGGCTCTACTTCATAGGCTTTTGCGAGGTCGTCGTTCACAAAGGCGCTTAGCGAAAGGTCAAGTATTTCCGAAACCGCGTTTATCATGACTTTCAGCTCTTTCTTCGCTTCGGGTGAGAATGAAAGACCCTTGTCCGCAACTTCTCCGGCAGATTCGCTGATATTTACGGCGTGGTCGCCGATTCTTTCAAAATCGCCTATCATGTGCAGCAGCTTTGAGACCTCGTGGCTGTCGGATTCGCTCATGCTGCGGCTGCTGACGTGAACCAGATAGGTGCCGAGGCAATCCTCGTATTTGTCGGTTTTATCCTCGCCCTCGCGCACCGAAAGAGCGCCCTTTTCACTGTAATCAAACAAAAGCTCGAACGATTTTTTCATTGTTTTAACCGCAGTCTGCGCCATTTTTACGGTAACGGTACGGCTGCGTTCGATTGCGATAGTGGGGGTAGAGAGCAGACGCTCGTCGAGAAGAGAAAAGTCCTCGTCTTTCCCGTCTTTTCCGTCGGGAATTATTATTTTGGCGATAGTTTCAAGATTCTTTGCAAACGGGAACTGGATAATTATTGATATAAGCGCGGTCGAAGAATGGATAACCGCTATGGCAAAGGGATTTACTGCGTCGTTCACAGGAATAAGATTTGTGAACGACGTGATAAGGCAGAACAGGATCAGACATATCACCGTGCCGATAACGTTAAAGCTAAGATGAATAACAGCGGCGCGTTTTGCGTTTTTGTTGGCGCCGAATGAGGAAATAATGGCTGTAATGCAGGTTCCTATATGCTGACCGAGAATGATCGGGATAGATGCGCCAAAGGTTACGCGTCCCGTTATCGAGAGTGCCTGCAAAATGCCGACAGAAGCGGACGAGGACTGGATAATTGCCGTCAGAACAGCGCCCGCGAGAACGCCCAGAAGCGGGTTGTTAAAGAGCAGGAGTATTTCCGTAAATTCGGGAACGTCTTTTAAGCCGGAAACTGCGTCCGACATAAACTCCATGCCGTACATAAGTATAGCGAAGCCGATGAAAATTGTGGCTGTATCCTGCTTTTTGGAATTGTTTTTGAACAACATGACAACCAAGATTGCTACAAAAGCAATTACGGGAGTGAACGTTGACGGCTTGAAAAGCTGAACCCAGAATACGTCGCCCTGAATACCTGTCAGCGACAGAAGCCACGCCGTTACCGAGGTGCCGAGATTCGCGCCCATGATTATTCCGATAGACTGGCGCAGCGTCATGATACCGGAATTAACAAAGCCGACGACCATGACCGTTGTCGCCGATGAGGATTGAATTACCGCCGTAACGGCAAGTCCGAGCAGAAAACCTTTGAACTGATTTGAGGTAAAATTGCCGAGAATTGTTTTAAGCTTGCTTCCGGCTTTTCTTTCCAAAGCCTTTCCCATCATGTCCATTCCGTAAAGGAACAGCGCAAGCCCGCCGAGAAGTCCGAAAATGTCGAAAATGTCCATAAAAACTCCTTGAATACATCTTCTTTTTACTTGTTCTTTTCCTAATCTTCAATACATACAATTCTATTATAACTGTTTTGAAAATATTTTTCAAGGGGTTGGAAAGCAAAAGTTATGGACAAGTTTAATTTTGTTCTTTTTAGACAAGCGGAGCAAATAAATACAGAAATCCTCGTGCAAGTTTGACAAAAATATTGTTTTTCGGAAGTTTATCGCAAGTTATTCCGGCGCATTCGGCGAGAGTTTGCCGAAAGCCGTCGGAAAGCTGCCTCGGGACATCGCCGCCGTAAAAAACGCACCCGCACTCGAAAAGCAGATACATCGAGCGGTAGTCATAGTTTACTGTTCCGACAACAGCGGTTTCGCCGTCAATCAGCAGACTTTTGGCGTGTATAAAGCCCGGTGCGTATTCGTATATTTCAACTCCTGCGCGCAGCAGTTCGCCGTAAAAACCGCGTGTAAGCATAAACACAGCCTTTTTGTCGGGAATATGCGGCGTAATTATCTGAACTCTGACTCCCCGCAGAGCCGCGCTGCAAAGGGCGTTCAGCATTTCATCGCTGCATATCAGATACGGCGTTGTGAGTTGTACGCTTTCGCAGGCGCTGTTTATTAAAATAAGGTATGCGCGCAGTCCCACCGACTCATTATCCAGCGGAGTGTCGGAAAACGGCTGAACAAGCCGGTTTTGTTCATATCTTAAAGGCACCGTGAACGAGATGCTGTTATCGTTGCTAAGATACGCCCACATATTGCGGAACATTTGCGTAAACTGCGCCGCGCCGCTGCCTGTAACCATTACGCCGCTGTCTTTCCAGCGACCGTATTTTTCTTTGACGTTCATATACTCGTCGGCGAGGTTCAGCCCACAGCAGAAAGCTATTTCTCCGTCGCAGATAACCATTTTTCTGTGATTGCGGTATCCGACGCGCGAGGTCAGGCGGGGCGTAACAGGATTGAATTTACGCACCTCGATTCCGAGTTCAGTCATTCTTTTTTCAAAACCGACAGGTTTTGTAAAAAGGCAGCCGGCATCGTCTATTATCAGGTAAACCTTCACGCCCTCGCGCACTTTTTGAGAAAGCAGCTGTTCGGTTTTTCGCCAGATTTCGCCCTCGCTTACAATAAAAAATTCCAACAGAATATATTTTTGAGCATTTTCAATCTGCTTCATCATTTCGGAATAAAAATCCTCGCCGAAGCCGAAATACCGCTGCTCGGCACACGGCACGGGCGGAAAGCCAACGCTTTCCAGATATGTCTGTACACCCTTTTCGGGGAGGACGCGACGAGTGGGAGGATTTTCTGTGAAAAACGGTTTCATTTTCTTGTGAATACTGTTCACGGAATGCCGTTTGCTGAACAATAGGAAGAAGATTCCGCCATAAGACGGGAAAATCAGCATGAAAACAGCCCAGCATAGCTTGTACGCGGGGCTGATGTCGCTATTTAATTGAACAAAAACGCATATAATTGTAAGAATGTGAAGAAAAAAACGCATGAGCGGAAGCGTTGCCGCAAGAAAAATCGCGGCGACAAGCAGTGTGAGCTGTAAAAACACGCATATTGCCGCAAAGCTTCCGTAACGGAAAAATTTGGTCATATAATTGCAGACCGAGGCAGTTCATAATTAAGCCGGAAACTGCGCCGAATCCAATCCTCCGATAATGTTTTTGGGCAAACGAAAATCGCCGTCCCTTTTGAAAGTATTTTTCCGTTTTCTTCAGAAAATTATTCAAGGCAATTTGTCTTTTATCGTATTCGGCGCGGAAACAGTTGCTGAAATTCGGCGCGGCAGAACTTCAATATCTTCGCAAAAGCGCAATAATAAAGAAAAAAATGAAAACGTGAAAAAATATTTGATTTTTTTGAAAAAAAGTATTGACAAAACGCGTGATGTTGTGTATAATATAAAAGTCGCCTGAGGGTGACGGTAAAATCTGTATGGGAGTTTAGCTCAGCTGGGAGAGCATCTGCCTTACAAGCAGAGGGTCACAGGTTCGAGCCCTGTAACTCCCACC
>CAKSFR010000004.1 GCA_934454635.1 uncultured Ruminiclostridium sp. | reverse complement strand
AACTCGATGTTATCTTCCTGTCGTTCGTTCAAATCGCGTGCGTCTTCATGTGGCTAAAATAGTGTCAACAGGCTCTATTTCAGGGCAAACTTCGGTAAATCAGGCGGTCATGACGGGAGAAAGCCTGCCCGTAGACAAGACGGTCGGCGACGAAGTATCCAGCGGTACGGTAAATCAGCTCGGCGCTTTTGATATGCGGGCGGAAAAGGTTGGCGAGGATAGTTCGATACAGCGCATGATACGGTTGGTTCAGTCCGCCGACGCGGGAAAAGCCAAAATTGTCGAGATCGCTGACCGCTGGGCGACTTGGATCGTAATTATTGCGCTTACTGCCGCCGCTCTGACGTGGATATTCAGCGGCGAAATAATCCGTGCCGTTACCATTCTTGTTGTGTTCTGCCCCTGCGCATTGGTTCTTGCCACTCCTACTGCGATAATGGCGGCGATCGGCAATGCAACGAAACACGGATTTCTTGTCCGAGAGGGCGACGCGCTTGAACGGCTCGCTGCGGTGGACATGATAGCGTTCGACAAAACGGGAACGCTTACCAAAGGCATTCCAGAGGTTGCGGAAATTGTCACAAACGGCGAAATTTCTTTGGAGGAACTGCTGTCTTTGGCTGCGAGCGCGGAGAGTATGAGCGAACACCCGCTCGGTAAAGCGATAGTAAGCGAATTTCGCAGGCGCAGCGGCGCTGAGCCGACTGTCCCCGAAAGCTTTGAAATGAACATAGGAAAAGGCATTTCGGCGGTCGTTGCGGGCAGGCGAATACTTGCGGGCAACGAGAAGCTGCTTGCTCTGAACGGAATCGCCGAGTTCGGTGAGCTGAGCAAAAAGGCGGAAAAATTCCTCTCCGACGGCTGCACGGTTATTTATATAGCGGAAAGCGCGCCGCTTGGCTTTATTGTTCTTTCTGACACGCTTCGCGCCGAGAGCTCAAGGATGATAGCGGATATTTGCGCAGCGGGAATAACGCCTCTGCTGCTTACCGGCGACAATGAAAATGCCACCGCGGCAATAGGTTCACGGGTCGGCATATCCGAAATTCGTTCCGGCTGTCTGCCCGAGGATAAACTGATCTGCATAAAGGCTTACGGCGAGCAGGGACGTCACCTTTGCATGATAGGCGACGGAATAAACGACGCTCCCGCGCTGAAAATTGCCGACGTCGGAATTGCAATGGGCAAGACGGGAAGCGATATTGCCGTTGACGCCGCGGATATTGCGCTTGTGGACGACGAGGTAAAGGAGCTGCCGCACCTGATCGCGCTTTCAAAGCGCATGATGACAACGATAAAGTTTAATCTTAGCTTTTCTATGGGGCTGAACTTTCTTGCGATCGCGCTTGCGATAACGGGAGTTCTTAATCCGGTAGTAGGCGCGCTTGTACATAATGCAGGCTCGGTATTTGTAATAATTAATTCGGCGTTTCTTCTGAAATGGAAGAAAAGAGTGAAAGGAGTGAAAGGAGTATAAAATGGCGGTAAAAATTATCGGAATTGTAATAGGTGCGCTCGTTCTCGGAGCTTCTGTGTTTTATCTCGTTAAGGAGAAGGACGACAAGGACTCAAAGAAAATTTACGGCACTCTTGCGGCGATCGGCGGAATTGTCGCTGTAGTCTGCGCTGTACTGCTTGCCTTTTGATTGATGTGCATACATAAAAAGCGTCGGTATCCCGAACGGATACCGACGCTTTTTGCGTTGTGTTTTATGTTATACTTAGCACTAATAAAAAGCTATGCAAAAATCGGGTGTAATCCTGCGTATATGGTTATACGAAGATTTTTGCCTATAGCTTTATACTGCCAGCGCCGCTCCGAGAGCCTTGCAGGAAGCCAGACCGTCATCATCGGGCATTTCGTTGCAAATAACGCTGTCGCAGGCAAGAACGGCTCCGTCGCCGCGGCAGGTATCCTCCCATGTTCTCATCCATTCGCCGTCGCCCCAGCCATAAGAGCCGAAAAGCGCGATTTTCTTTCCGCTGAGCTTGCTTTCGCACGCTGTGAACATCGGGAGAAATTCGCTGTCTTCAAGCTCTTCCGCGCCCATAGCGGGGCAGCCGAAAGCAACTGCGTCATATGAATCAAGCGCTTCCGCGCCGAAAAGACCTGCTGTGATAAGCTCTGCTTCCGCGCCCTTTTCTTTTGCACCCTCTGCAACGGCAGCCGCCATAGCCTCCGTGTTTCCTGTTCCGCTCCAGTATACAACTGCAACCTTCTTCATAATGTCTACCTATCCTTTTTAATATATTTTGAACGGCTTTTTCGCCGTACAATTCGTTTTAGTTAGCATTTGCTAACCCAAATGCTTAAAACAACAGCCCGAAGGCTGTTATACTATTTTTCAATCTTCCTATATACAACGTCTATAGGAAGATTCGCCGCTTCTGTGAAGCGGCGTGGCGGCGCAGCCGCCGAAAAAGCCGTACAATACTAATTCCGTCAAAGCCGCCGGCTTTGATATACCGCTTTTTATACTCAGCACCGATTAAAAGCTATACAAAAAATCGAATATAATCTTTGCACACATGGATTATATAAGAATTTATATCTATGGTTTTTTCGGTGCTTAGTATTAAGTGGTAATCAATATATAGCCATTGTCTATATATTGACTAGGAATTAGTATTATTTATCATACCTTGTGGTCATAGTCGCAGTCGCAGTACGGTTCGCTGCCCGCAAGTGTATATTCGCGAGCGAAAACCGTATTTCAAGTCCTTTCACTGAAAATATCAGCTTCGGCAAGTTAGCTAAAGCTAACTCAAATTTCGTTTTTATTATAGCATACGGCGCGCGCCTTGTCAATAGAAAAAACAAAAAAAGCCGACAGTGTTTTTTCACTGTCGGCTTTGCGTCGATTCAGCAGTTTTCGATTGCCGATGATTTGACGTAGAACCTTTCTGTGAGAAATTTCTTGACCTCAAAAAGTCCCTCCGAACCGGTATAGGTTCCGTCAAACATGAAACCGCTTCCGTTTATGTTTGAGAGCGCGAAGAAAATGCTGCTTTCCTCGCCCCCGAAAGTGTACGACATATAGTACATAATAATGGGATCGCCGCTGCCTTTTGCGGTAATTTCGTAGATTGCGCCGTTTTTCCATTGCGCGCCCATGTTCTCAAGGTTAGCCTTGGTTTCCGAAACATATCTGTTCCAGTATGTGGTCGAAAATACATCGTTGGAGTATGGCGCAGCTATTGAAACGCACACCTGAAGCGTAGAATGCTTTGAAATGTATCCGAAAAGAGGGGTCAGCTCCTCGCCCGAATAATCATATTCTTCGTCGATAAGCTGCGCTCCGGGTCCGTCCAGCCTTATCCAGCCGGAATTAAACTCCGCGCCGACCCCGAAGCGCTCGCTGACATAGCTGTTTCCCGTAAAAACACCGTTTCCGTAGCGGTCTTTTTCGGTCGTTTCGCGGCTTGTTCCGAGAAAAATCGCACCTGCGTAAACAATAACAAAAAGTATAGAGAAGATGATATTTCGGGTCATGTTTTCTCTCCTTAGCGGGTTATTTTTTCAGCGCGTTGATGGATTCTATGATCTTGTTCATTTTTTCCTGTGCTTTTGCGAGCTTTGCACGCTCGTTTTCAACCTGCTGCGCAGGCGCTTTCGCGAGAAATCCGGGGTTGTTCAGCTTTCCTGAAAGGAAATCAATGTCCTTCTGCGCGTTTTTCTTTTCTTTTTCAAGACGAACGAGTTCCTTTTCGGCGTCTACCAGCTCGCCCATAGGCATGAACACTCTCGCCGCCGAGGTTACAACGGTAACCATTCCGTCCGCCGCGTTGATTTTTTCCGCGATTTCAAGCTCTCCCGCTCCCGCAAGGCGCTCAAAGAATACGCGGCAGGAATCGAACAGCGCCGTGTCCGCAGTTTCGATGTGCATGGAAACCTTCTTTGATGGCGGAACGTTAAGCTCGTTGCGCTGAACGCGGACAGCCTTGATAGCGTCGATAATTTTTGTGAACGCCTCCGCTTCTGCGGCGAAATTGAGCTTTTCGTCGTATTCGCACCACTTTGCGATCATTATGCTTTCAGGCTGTCCCGCAACAGGCATGGACTGCCAGATTTCTTCGGTAATGAACGGCATGAACGGGTGAAGCAGCTTCAGAACGCCCTGCATAACGTAAACAAGAACATTCTGCGCAGCTCTTGCGGTTTCTCCGCCTGCGGCGATACGCGGCTTTGTAAGCTCAATGTACCAGTCGCAGTAAACATCCCAGATAAAGTCATAAAGCTTTCCGATAGCGATACCGAGTTCAAACGCTTCGATATTGTCGGTGACTTCGCGGATAAGCTTATTGTAAAGAGTAAGAACCCACTTGTCCTCGATAGGCAGCGTTTCGGGAAGAACCGCCTTTTCCATATCCTCCGGCAGGTTCATGAGAATGTAGCGCGAAGCGTTCCAGAGCTTGTTTGCGAAGTTGCGGGATGCGGTTACCTTTGTGTCCGTCCAGCGCATATCGTTTCCGGGGCTGTTGCCCGTAACAAGCGTCAGGCGAAGCGCGTCCGCGCCGTATTTGTCGATAACTTCGAGCGGATCAACGCCGTTTCCGAGCGACTTGCTCATCTTTCTGCCAAGCTCGTCGCGAACAAGACCGTGGATAAGAACGTGAGAGAACGGCTTTACGCCTGTGTGTTCAAGTCCCGAGAAAATCATTCTCGCAACCCAGAACGGAATGATATCATAGCCGGTTACAAGCGTATTTGTCGGATAAAAATACTTCAAATCCTCGGTTTCTTCGGGCCAGCCGAGCGTTGAGAACGGCCAGAGCGCGGAGCTGAACCAAGTATCGAGAGTGTCCTCGTCCTGAACCATTTTTGCGCCGCATTTCGGGCATACCGAAACGCCGTTCGCGTTTATTTCCTCATATCCGCACGCGTCGTTGGTGCAGTAATACGCGGGGATCCTGTGTCCCCACCAGAGCTGGCGCGAAATGCACCAGTCGCGGATATTTTCCATCCAGTGCAGATAGCCGTTCTCAAAACGCTGCGGAACATATTTAAGCTCGCCGCTTTTTACAACGTCGATAGCGGGCTGCGCAAGCTCTTTCATTTTAACGAACCACTGTTTTGAGCACTTGGGTTCGACTACCGTGTGGCAGCGCTGGCAGGTTCCGACGTTATGAACGTGCTCCTCGACCTTTACGAGAAGTCCCTGCGCTTCGAGGTCGGCAACCATAGCCTTTCTCGCCTCATAACGATCCATTCCCGCATATTTTCCGCCGTATTCGGCGTTAATGGTCGCGTCGTCGTTCATTACATTGATAACGGGGAGATTGTGGCGCAGACCTACTTCATAGTCGTTAGGGTCGTGCGCGGGCGTAATTTTTACAACGCCCGTTCCGAAGTCCATCTCAACATATTCGTCCGCAATAATGGGGATCTCACGGTCGGTAAGCGGCAGCTTTACAGTCTTTCCGACGATATTCTTATAGCGCTCGTCGTCGGGGTGAACCGCAACTGCCGTATCTCCCAGAAGCGTTTCGGGACGGGTGGTGGCGATTTCAACAAAGCCGCTTCCGTCCGAAAGAGGATAGTTGATGTGCCAGAAACTGCCCGCCTGCTCCTCATATTCGCATTCAATGTCGGAAATAGAGGTCTTGCAGTTCGGACACCAGTTGATTATGCGTTCGCCGTGATAAATAAGCCCCTTGTTGTAGAGGTCGATGAATACTTTCTGAACCGCTTTTGAACAGCCCTCGTCAAGCGTAAAGCGCTCTCTGTCCCAGTCGCAGCTTGAACCGAGCTTCTTGAGCTGTTCAACGATACGTCCGCCGTAAACGCGCTTCCATTCCCATGCTCTTTCGAGAAATCCGTCGCGGCCGACGTCGTCCTTTGTAAGTCCCTCGGCTTTCATTGCGCCGACTATTTTCGCCTCGGTAGCGATAGAAGCGTGGTCGGTTCCGGGAAGCCATAACGCGGCATAGCCCTGCATACGCTTTGTGCGGATAATGATGTCCTGAAGCGTGTTGTCGAGGGCGTGTCCCATGTGAAGCTGCCCCGTGATGTTCGGCGGGGGAATAACGATAGTATACGGCTTCTTATGCGGGTCGCGCTCCGCGTGGAAATACTTCTTCTCCTCCCAGTTTTTGTATATACGCTCTTCAAATTCTTTCGGAGCGTATGTTTTCGCGAGTTCCTTTTTCATCCTGCGATGTCTCCTTTATACTTTGAGTTTTTCGTAAAGTCCCTCGTCGGGATTTACGAGAATAGTCTGATTATTCGTGAATATCACCATGCCGGGCTTAGCGCCGTTCGGCTTTTTCACATATCTCGCCAAGGTAAAATCGACGGGTATTTTTGTCCCGTTTCTTGCTTTTGAGCAGTACGCCGCGAGAACTGCCGCCTGCTCGATCGTGCTGTCGGGGATCTTCTTTCCGTCAGCGCAGATTATGACGTGCGAGCCTGCGATATTCTGGGTGTGCAGCCACAAGTCGTCGGGTCGTGCGGTTTTGAGCGTAAGCTTGTCGTTCTGATAATTGTTGCGCCCAACGAGAATATCAAACCCGTCCTCTGAGCGGAATTTAAGCGGGGGAAGCGCTTTTTCCGGCTTGCGCTTGTCGTTTTTCGAGTGCTTCAGATAGCCCGACTCGGTAAGCTCGCGCTTTATCTCCGAAAGCTCCGCGTCGCTGCCAGAGCCGCTTCCGATGCGGCTTGCAGCGTCGAAAACGCTGTCAATGTAGACAAGCTCCTTTTCGCCCTGTTCAATCAGCTTCGACAGCATTTTTTCCGCCGTGTCGAGCTTTTTGTACTCCGCGTAGTATTTCTGCGCATTCTGCGACGGTGTAAGACGAACGTCGAGGCGTATCGTGCGAGTTCCGCCGTTGATATAGTCGTCAACGGTTATTTCGTTCATTCCGCGCTCCATTCGGTAGAGATTTGCGCTTAAAAGGTCGCCGCAGACTCGGAAAACCTCCCGCTCGGAGCATTGCGCAAGCTCGGATTTCTGAAGCTCAAGCTTGCGGGAAATGCGTTCGTATATATTTAGGATAGTTTTCATAAGGTCGCCCGAACGCTGCTTTATGCGGTCTGCGTCCGCGCGGCTGCCGAAAAATTTATCAAGCAGCGCGCCGGGGCTGTCGAAGTGCGTTTCGGTCATTTCCGTGCCGTATTGTTCGACAGGCATAAAACAGAAATCCTTCGGCTTTCCGTATCGGTCGGTAACTACCGTGCAGCCGCTCCCGTCAAGGATAAAGCTGCGCGCTTTTTTAAGAAAAAACACCAGCTTATCAAGACGGTCGGGCGTGAGGTCGCTTACGAGTGCGTCAGTGTCACGCGCGCAGCTGTAAGCGCATTCGCGTGCGAATATCGGCGAAATTCCCTCAAAAATCGAAGGAAGCGCCTTTGCGAGCCGTTGATTTTCAAAGGGAGAAAGCCGCTCGGAAATGTCCGAAAAATCGTATTCAAGCAGGCTCAGCCGCTCCTCGCGCGGCGGCAGCTCATACGGCACGTTCGGGAGTATCCTGCGGACGGAGGAAATGTCGTCGGTAATGCGCTTCACGCTGTCAACAACGCGCCAGCCGTCCTCTTTTTCGGTGAGCAGGATAATGTTGCTGTACTTGCCCATAATTTCGGCGGCAATGCGGTTGTGCACCGTGTCGCCGATCTCGTTTGTGCATTCAAAGTCGAAATTGAGTATGCGTTCAAGTCCGTCCTGCCGCACGGCGGTGAGCCGTCCGCCCGAAAGATATTTCCTGAACAGCATACAGAGCATCGGCGGCTGCTTCGGGTTTTCGGGTATCTGCTCGGTCAGACCCACGCGCGCAGAAGACGAATTTGCGGAGAAAAGTATCCTCTCCGCGCCGCCGAAGGTACGGAGGGTAATGATTATTTCGTCGCGCGAGGGCTGGTGGATTTTATCCACGCGTCCGCCGATAAGTCCGTGCGCCTCGATCTCGCCGAGAACGCAGTGCAGAAAAGCTCCGTCAAGCGACATATTATCCCTCCTTTTTTATTTTAAGTGTTTTAAGTGAATTTAAATAAATTCGGTGCAGTCGCGGTTTGCCGCGGGAATAAAGAAGCCGACCTCGGGAAAGCGCTCCGCGAGTTTTTGCAGGAAAAGTTCGCAGACAATAACCTCGGTGTTGTAATGCCCCGCGTCGATAACGGTCACGCCTGCGTTTTTCGCGTCAACGAAGCCGTGCCACTTAACGTCGCCCGTTATTATCGCGTCAATATTTTTCTCGATGCAGGTATATATCTCGTCGTTGCCCGCGCCCGAGCAGACGGCAACGGTTTTTATCGGCTTTCCGCCGTCGGTAAAGCGCAGCGAAGTGCAGCCGAAAACATTTTTTGCTTTTTCAGCCAGTTCCCGTGCGGAAATCGGCGTTTCGAGCGTTTTCACTTTGCCGTAGCCTATCCCCGAGCCGTGATGAACGACGTGCAGAACCGGCGCGTTCTCGGGCGAACCGAAGTCCATAAGCCCGTACATCATGTCGGAAATTCCGCCGCTCGCCATATCAATAGGGGTATGCACGCATATTGCGGACATTCCGTATTTCACAAGGCGAAAAACGGGACTTTTCGGGTCGAGAGCCGCGAGCTTGTGAAAAATAACGGGGTGATGAGAAATAATAAGCTGAGCGCCGCAGCCGTGCGCCTCCTCAATGACCTCGTTGGTTATATCAAGGCATACGGCGGCTTTTGTTATCTCGGTTTCGCCGCTGTCAACGAGCAGCCCCGAATTATCGAAGCCGTCCTGCGTCGAGAACGGCGCGAATGTATCTATGTAATTGTAAATTTCGTTCAGTTTCATTTTAAACCTCGGTGCTGCGTATCAGTTCTGCGTACTTTTTGTCGCCATTCGACAGCTTTTTAAGCCGCGCGTTCACCGCCGTGATGTATGCGGCAGCGCTGTTTTTTCCGAAAAAGGCGAACGAATCGTCGATTTCGCACTTTTCGCCCGTAAAACGCACAAGCATAACGGTGTAGACCTTTCCGCCCGCGCTTGCGCAGGTTTCGGAAATTATCTCAAAGCCGCTTCTGTAAAGCTCGCGGCGAAGTATTTCGGTTTTTGTCATAGGCTGGAGGATAAAGCGCGTGTCGGGGGTCGTAAACGGACACTCCGAAACTATCCGAGCAATAAGCTCGCCGCCCATTCCCGCTATCACAACGTCGTCGCACGGCGGAACGTTTTTAAGTCCGTCCGATTTTATCAGAGTTACCTCGGCGTTATTCCGCGAAACGGTGAGCCTTGCCGCTTCGAGCGGGCCGTCGTTTATGTCGCAGGCAAAAAGCCGCCGCTCTCCCCGCTCCCAGAGGAAGCAGGGCAGCAGGGCGTGGTCGGTTCCTACGTCGCAGACGCTTTTTCCGCTGCGCACCAGTGCGGCGGCAGCGGAAAGCCGTTCGTCAAGCCTTACGGACATCAGCCGTTAAGAGCCTTGTTGAGCTTTTCAACAAGAGCGTCGGGGTCTGCGCCGTGAACCGCGCAGGCTTCTGCGACGCTTTCGCCTCTTGCGGAGGGGCAGCCGAGGCAGTGCATTCCCATTTCAAAGAAAAAGGGAGCGGCAGCTTCAGCGTCAGCGTCGAGAATATCTCCGATAATTGTGTCCTTTGTGATAATCATTCTGAACAGTCCTTTCCGATTGTGACATTCCTTGTGTAATGCAAGAAGAAATGCATACACAATAAGTATTATATAACATTTCGGAAGAAATTACAAGCGTTTAAGCAAAAAATAACCCGAGAAAAGCATAAATTAAGGAAAAAAACGCAAAAATTGCCGTTTAGGGTGAAAGTTTGGCGAAAAAATCGCCGAAAGGCATTGAAAAAAACAAAAAAATAGTGTATAATTGACTGTATTCATATTTATATATAATTCAGGCATGGCAAGGAAAGGATTATCAGATATGCTTCATATCGGACTTGACGTCGGCTCGACGACTGTAAAGATTGCAGTTCTTGACGACGAAAACAATTTTGTATACAAAAAATATCAGCGGCACTATTCCGACATAAAAAAGACGCTCGCAGAGGTTCTTACGGGCGGATTTGACGCAATAGACGAATCCGAGGTTACCGTTGCGGTAACAGGCTCGGGAGGGATTTCCGCAGCGAAATGGCTGGGCATTCCGTTTATTCAGGAAGTTTCTGCGGGAACGACGGCTATCCAGACGCTTATCCCCGAAACCGACGTCGCTATCGAACTTGGCGGAGAGGACGCGAAAATTACATATCTGCGCGGCGGTATCGAGCAGCGAATGAACGGCTCCTGCGCGGGCGGTACAGGCGCGTTTATCGACCAGATGGCGGCGCTGCTCAACACGGACATAGGCGGTCTGAACGAGCTTGCAAAGGACTACGAAACGATATATCCTATCGCGTCGCGCTGCGGCGTTTTCGCAAAGAGCGATATTCAGCCGCTTCTCAACGACGGCGCGAAGAAGTCCGATGTTGCGGCTTCGATTTTTCAGTCGGTCGTAAATCAGACGATAAGCGGGCTTGCCTGCGGCAAACCGATACGCGGAAAAGTCGCGTTTCTCGGCGGACCGCTCCACTATCTTTCCGAACTTCGCAAGCGCTTTATCGAAACGCTTGCGCTGTCTGACGAGGATATTATTTTCCCCGCGGACGCTAATCTGTTCGTCGCGGCGGGCGCTTCGCTTGCGGACAACCGCGCTGTTGTTTCGGCAGCCGAACTGAAAGAAAAAATCGCGCAGCTCGGAAGCGTTATCGTTCACGAAGTTGAGCGCCTTGCGCCGCTTTTCAGGGACGAAGCGGAAAAGCAGGCTTTTATCGAGCGTCACGCAAAGTGCGTTATCCCGACGGCGGAGCTTTCGGCATACAAGGGAAAGTGCTATCTCGGCATCGACGCAGGCTCTACCACGACAAAGGCGTGCCTTATCGGAGAAAACGCGGAGATACTTTATTCGCACTACAATAATAACCTCGGCGACCCGCTGAAGTCTGTAATAGGAATTTTAAAGGAGATATATTCGCTGCTGCCCGAGGGCGCTTACATAGCGAAGGCTACCGCGACGGGCTACGGCGAACATTTGATAAAGGCGGCGTTGGGAGTTGACTACGGCGAGATCGAAACGATGGCGCACTATAAGGCGGCGGAAAAGGTTCTGCCGGGCGTTGAATTTATCCTTGACATAGGCGGTCAGGATATGAAGTGTATGCGCGTAAAGAACGGCGAGATCGAGAGCATTTTGCTCAACGAAGCGTGTTCGTCGGGCTGCGGTTCGTTTATCGAGAACTTTGCGAACGCGCTGGGAATGACCAGCCGTGAATTTGCCGAAATAGGACTTACGGCGGAAAATCCCGTTGACCTCGGTTCACGCTGCACGGTTTTCATGAACAGCCGCGTAAAGCAGGCACAGAAAGAGGGCGCAAGCGTAGCGGATATTTCGGCGGGTCTGAGCTATTCGGTAGTAAAGAACGCGCTGTTCAAGGTTATAAAGATCCGCGACCCGAAAGCTATGGGCGAAAAGATAATCGTTCAGGGCGGAACGTTCATGAATCAATCGGTTCTGCGCGCGTTTGAGCTTACCTGCGGGCGCGACGTTTCACGTCCCGACAAGGCGGGGCTTATGGGCGCGTACGGAAGCGCGCTTGTGGCAATGCAGCGCGACGACGGGGCAGGCTCGACTATCGCGACGTCCGATTCCCTTGAGAATTTCACGATACAGAAATCGACCGCGCGCTGCGGAAGATGCTCGAACAACTGCCTGCTCACGATAAGCAAATTCTCGGACGGAAAGCGCTTTATCACCAACAACCGCTGTGAACGCGGAGCGGGTACGGGCGCGGAGAAATCCGGTCTGCCGAACCTTTTCGAGTATAAATACAAGCGCCTTTTCGAGCACTACACGCCTATCCCCGCAGACGAGGCGAAGCGCGGCGTTGTGGGTATCCCCCGCGTTCTCGGAATGTATGAAAATTATCCTTTCTGGTTCACTTTTTTCACTTCTCTCGGCTATAGCGTAAAGCTCTCGCCGAAGTCCTCGCGCGATATTTACGACATGGGTATTGAAACAATGCCCTCCGAGTCGGTATGCTATCCCGCGAAGCTTTCACATGGGCATATCGTGTCGCTTCTGAAGGACGGCGTTGATTTTATTTTCTACCCGTCCCTCACTTACGAAATGGACAACGGCGGAAAGGGCGATAATCACTACAACTGTCCCGTTGTGGCGACATACAGCGAGGTTATCAAGAACTCCGTCCCCGAGCTGCGCGATAAAAAGATAAGATTTATGAACCCGTTCCTGCCTATTTATGATGAAAAGGCAATGGCGCGCAGACTTGTCGAAGAATTTCTGCCGCTGGGAATAGGCGGCGAGGAGATCGGCGCAGCGCTTGCGAAAGCTTACGCCGAGGACAAGGCGTTTAAGCGGGATATTCGCAAAAAGGGTGAAGAGGTTGTAAAAATGCTCCGCGAAACGGGCAAAAAGGGTATAGTTCTCGCGGGCAGACCTTATCATATCGACCCTGAGATCAATCACGGAATCCCCGAAATGATAAACGGCTACGGCCTTGCGGTACTCACCGAGGACAGCGTTGCGCACATGGGCGAGCTTCCGCGTCCTATCCGCGTTGTTGACCAGTGGATGTACCACACGCGTCTTTACTGCGCGGCGGCGTTCGTCGGAAAGCACCCCGAGCTTGAGCTTGTTCAGCTTAACAGCTTCGGCTGCGGAATCGACGCGGTTACGACCGACGAGGTTCAGGAGATATTGCAGGGCAGCGGAAGAATGTACACGCTGCTGAAAATAGACGAGGTGAACAACTTAGGCGCGGCGAGAATACGCCTGCGTTCGCTTCTCTCGGTAATGGAAGAGCGCGAGCGCAACGGCTATCATTCCGAACAGGAATACACGGGCTATAAGCGCCAGCCCACGTTCACTCCCGAAATGAAGAAAAAATACACGATACTTGCGCCGCAGATGGCTCCGTATCACTTTGAACTGCTCGAAAGCGCGTTCAACTATTCGGGCTATAAGCTGGTAATTCTCAAGGACTATTCAAAAAAGGTAGTTGATACGGGACTTAAATATGTCAACAACGACGCGTGCTACCCGTCGATCCTCACTATCGGACAGCTTATGCACGCGCTTGAAAGCGGCGAATACGACCTCGACAGCACTGCTCTTATGATAACCCAGACGGGCGGCGCGTGCCGTGCGACGAACTACATAAGCATGATCAAAAAGGCGCTTATCGACGGTGGTTATGACAATATCCCGCTTCTTTCGCTGAACTTCAACGGCATGGAAAAGCAGCCCGGCTTTAAGATCACTCCCGCGCTTGCGGTACGCGGATTTATGGCGGTAATATACGGCGACGTGCTTTGCCGCTGTCTGTACCGCGTAAGACCTTACGAAGCCGAAAAGGGCAGCGCCGACAGGCTCTGGGAAAAGTGGAACAAATACCTGCGCGAGGATCTGAAGCACCTCAGTCTGTCGCGCTATAAGAAGAATATACGCAATATCGTTGCGGAATTTGACGCACTGCCGACGCTTGATATCGTTAAGCCGAGAGTTGGTATCGTAGGAGAAATTCTGGTAAAATACAACCCGATTGCGAACAACGATGTTGTGGGCATCGTTGAGCAGGAGGGCGCAGAAGCGGTGGTTCCCGACCTTATGGGCTTCATCTACTTCTTCTGCGACCATGCAAATTCACGTCACGAGTTGCTTACCGTGTCGAAAGCGCGCTATTATTTCAGCAATAAGGCGATCTCGCTTTTCGAGTGGCTTGAAAAGCCGTATTTTGAAGCGATAAAGGGCACGAAGTTCGGCGAATTTACAAAAATTGCGGAAATGCGCAAAATGGTTGAAGGAATCGTTTCGACGGGAAATATCGCGGGCGAGGGTTGGTTCCTTTCCGCGGAAATGATCGAGCTTATGCACAGCGGCGTGAACAACATAATCTGTATGCAGCCGTTCGCTTGCCTGCCCAATCACGTTACGGGAAAGGGCGTTATCGGCGAGCTTCGCCGCCGCAACCCCGAGTCTAACATTATCGCAGTCGATTATGACCCGGGCGCGTCGGAAGTAAACCAGATAAACCGCATAAAGCTTATGCTTACGCAGGCAATGCGCAAAATAAAGAATGCTGATAAGCCCGCCGCGCCCGAAGCGAAGATTCCGGATAAATACGACGAGCTGTTAAACGTATAATACTAATTAAAAGCTATACAAAAAATCGAGTGTGGGTTATACCGGATTTTTTATCTGCGGCTTTTGGTATTGTGCGGCTTTTTCGGCGGCTGAGCCGCCCTGAATGGAGGAAGAAAATGAAAAGGATCGTTTCCGTACTGCTGACAATTGCGCTTTGTGTTCCGTTTTTTACGATTTCCGTTTCCGCAGCCCCGAAAATCAAGGTTCTGCGCTCGTATGAAAACGGTTATACAAACGTTACGGTTTCCTGTTCCGGTTATACGCTGTATTACACGACCGACGGCTCAAAGCCCGACAGCAGCGATAAAAAATACACGGGAAAGATTAAAATCACAAAGCCGCTGACTCTGCGGGTCGCCGCTTATAAAAACGGCAGCCGCAAGGCTTCGGTCAAGGCGAAAATCGACGTGAGGGTAAAAGCTCCTACGGCGGAGCTTGCCGACAGCGTTGGAGATTATTCATATTATTACATTTCAGTACCGAGCGGTTCGACGGTTTATGTCACTTTCGACGGCTCGACTCCGTCAAAAACCAACGGCGAGAGCATCACGGAGGATTCTTTTGCGGAATTTTACGGAAGCGGCGAGATAAAGCTTGCGGCGTATAAAAAGGGCTGGAAAAAGTCGAAGGTACGCACTGTCAAGGTCGAAGCCGACGAGGATAATCAGTCGAGTTACAGCGAAAACGAGGGCGAGGCGCCGTCCGACGACTTTGCCGCAGAGGTGCTGCGCCTTGTGAATATCGAACGCAAAAACAACGGTCTTGCGGCGCTTGAATATGATGAAACGCTGCAAAAGGCGGCACAGGTTCGCGCGGACGAGCTTGTGACATATTACAGTCACGACCGCCCCGACGGTTCTGCCTGCTTTACGGTTCTTGACGATTTCGGCATAACTTCATGGGCTTCCGCAGAGAACATTGCCGCAGGCTATGCTTCTCCCGCAGATGTTGTTGACGGCTGGATGAACTCGCCCGGGCACCGCGCGAATATCCTCAACAGCAAGTATAAATACCTCGGAGTAGGCATAGCTTACGGCGGAGGATACGGAATATATTGGTCGCAGCTGTTCACCTCATAATCTTGTAAATAAAATTTACGTTTATTTCAAAAAAGCTATTGACATTACTGAGAAAATATGCTAAAATGAAATTGCAGTAAATTAAATTTACATAAAAAGACGAATGGAAAGGAAAAAACATGGCAGATATCAAGTTTTCTACAAATCCGAATCAGGGAGTAAAAGTCAAGAAAGGCAGCGGCAAGATAGTTATTGCGCTGATCATAATCATTCTCGCGGTCATGGTGATTTTCAGCTGCTTCACAATAGTTAACGAGGGCTTTATCGGTGTGAAATATCGCTTCGGGCAGATTGTTGAGGACAACCTCACGGCGGGTCTTAATTTTAAGGTACCGTTTGTCGAGGAAATTGAACAGGTAGATATACGCGAGCAGGTGTACTCGACTGTTGAGGACGCCTATACAAGCGACACTCAGACAGTTCAGGAGCTTAAACTTAAGCTTAACTACAGCTACGATAAGTCAATGCTTTCGGACATTATAAGAGAGGTCGGAGTGGCGAACGTTGAATCTAAGCTGCTGGTTCAGAACGTTGCTAAGATAACGAAAAATGAGATAGGCAAGGTCAAGGCAGAGGAGCTTGTTCAGTCCAGAAGTGAGGTTCAGCAGCGCATCGAGGACGAGCTGAAGCCGCTGCTTGCGGACAAGGGAATTATCGTCCAGTCGTTTGCGATCGAGAACCTGAGCTTCGACGACGCGTTTGAAAGCTCGATTCAGGCAAAGGTTATCGCGGCACAGGACGCTCTGAAAATGGAAAATAAGACAAAGGAAAAGGAAGAGGAAGCAAAGCAGATCGTTATTGCGGCGCAGGCGGAGGCGGACAGCCAGAAGCTTACCGCAGACGCACAGGCTTATGCTATCGAAGTGGTTCAGGAAAAGCTTGAGAACAGCCCTAACTACATAGAATACCTCAAAATAACCAACTGGAACGGTGTGCTTCCGCAGGTCATGAGCGACGGGATTAATCCGTTTCTGGTGCTCGACGGCGAGCAGTCGCAGCAGACTTCCGCAGCACGTTCGGCAACGGAAGCTCAGTCTCAGGAATAATAACGATTAAAAAGCAAAACAACCTGACGTGCAGAAATGTGCGTCGGGTTTGTGCTGTTTTTATGAAAGGATTTTTATGGACTACATGACAATCAAGAAAAAGGCTCTCGAACGCTATTTTTCGGGAATGAATCCGCAGCAGCGCAAGGCTGTTTTTCAGCTTGACGGCGCGGTGCTTATAATCGCGGGCGCGGGAAGCGGAAAGACCACGGTTCTCTGTAACCGCATCGCAAATATGCTGCTTTTCGGGAACGCCTACCACAGCGACTATGTTCCGCAGCTTTCGGCTGACGACGAGCGCTTTCTGAATTTTTACGTTGAGGGGAGATATGAAAATTCTCCCGAGGTTATCGGGCATCTTTCCGAGCTTATCGGGTTCAACCGCGTTCGTCCGTGGAAAATTCTTGCCGTAACGTTTACGAACAAGGCTGCTGCGGAGCTGAAGGAGCGCCTCGCGAGAATGAACGCGCCTGCGGCTGACGTGTGGGCTTCGACGTTCCATTCCTGCTGCGTTAAAATACTCCGCAGAAGCATTGAAGCGCTCGGTTACAGCTCAAATTTCACGATTTACGACACCGACGACAGCAAGCGGGTGATAAAATCCATTCTCGACGCGATGAACATTTCCAACAAAACGTTTCCCGAAAAAGTTATTCAGAACGCAATTTCCCGCGCAAAGGACAAGCTGATAACCGCGGAGCAGTTCCCCGCAGTGAACCAAAAAGGCGAACGGGACTTTCAGCTTTCTACGATACGCGAAATATATATTGAATATCAGCGCCGTCTGAAAGCTGCAAACGCGCTTGATTTCGACGATATTATCATGAAAACGGTCGAGGTGTTCGACAAGGATAAAAACGCGCTTGAATACTGGCAGAATCATTTCGATTACATAATGGTTGACGAGTATCAGGACACGAACTCGGCGCAGTATCGTCTTGTAAAGCAGCTTGCGGGCGAACGCGGGAATCTCTGCGTCGTAGGTGATGAGGACCAGTCGATTTACCGCTTCCGCGGCGCAACTATCGAAAATATCCTTTCGTTTGAGAATGAGTTCGACAGCAAGGTCATAAAGCTTGAGCAGAATTATCGCTCGACGACCAATATTCTCGACGCGGCGAACGCTGTGATCCGCAACAATACGCAGCATAAGGAGAAGAACCTTTGGTCGGATCTCGGCGACGGCGAAAAGATAAAGGTGTGTCGCTTTTCGGACGAACAGGCGGAAGCGCTTTTTGTGGGAAATGAGATACTCGCGGCGAAAGAAAACGGCGGAAAATTCAGCGACAACGCAATTCTTTACAGAACGAATGCGCAGTCGCGTACTTTCGAGCTTGTTCTCGGAAAAATGGCTGTCCCGTACAGGATCATCGGCGGCACAAAGTTCTACGACCGCAAGGAGATCCGCGACGTTCTCGCATACCTGAGCGTTATCTGCAATCCTAATGATACGGTGAGATTTTCGCGAATAATAAACGAGCCGAAGCGCGGTATCGGCGACGCAACGCAGGAGGAAATCGTGCGCATATCGGTCGGACTGGGCATAAGTCCTATCGAGGTAATGGAGCGCTGTGAGGAATTTTCGAGCATATCGAAAAAATCAAAGGCGCTGCTTCCCGTGGCGAAGATGTTCCGTGAGCTTATTGACACGGCTGAGGAGCGCGAGCTGACCGATATACTCGACGACGTTCTAGAACAGTCGGGATATTCGCTTATGCTTACGGCGCAGGGCGAGGAGGGCGCGGGGCGCCTTGAAAATATCAAGGAATTGAAGTCCGCGATGATAACCTTCTGCGAGGAAAACGAGAGTCACAGCCTCTTTGATTACCTTGAACAGGTTGCGCTTATCACGGACATGGACAGCTATGACGCGGACGACGACAAGGTAGTTCTTATGACCATGCACGCCGCAAAAGGACTGGAATTTGAGAGCGTATTCCTTATCGGTGCCGAGGAAAATATTTTCCCGTCGTTCAGAAGCGTTTCCGACCAGTTTGAGCTTGAAGAAGAACGCCGTCTTTGCTATGTTGCGATAACGCGGGCAAAGCGCAGGCTTTATATAACAACGGCGGAGAACCGACTTCTCTACGGTCAGACTATGCGCAATCGCGTGTCGCGCTTTATCGGTGAAATACCGCAGGAATATGTGGAAATTGTTGATAAGGCAAAGCGCGTCATGCCCGCTTCTTCCGATTCGCCGCGCCGCGCGGGGGGGATTTCGCCCAAGCCGAATTATCTCAAGGAGCAGGCTGTTCGCAGAAGCGTCGTAAAACCCGAAACCGCGCCCGCGCAGAGCTATTCTGCCGGAGAACGTGTTCACCATAAGCTTTTCGGCGACGGAACCATTGTTTCGTGCAAGCCTGTCGGAAACGATACGTTCTTGGAGATAAGCTTTGATACGGTTGGCACAAAAAAGCTCATGGCAAATTTTGCAAAAATGACAAAAATATAATAATACGGATTTTTTTCATCAATAAGTATGGAAAAATCGAAAAAAATGTGATATAATATAAGGGGAAGTATTTTGCAGTACCGCGAAATACAGAAATGACATTTTCCGCAGGAAAGGTGGGAATGATATGCCGGAACCTATCAACGGAAGTATCACTTTCAATATTGACGATAAATATATGTCGGCAAGCGTTATCGTAAACGAGGCGCAGTTCGGCGGCAAGCCCGTTACATATGACGAACTTTGCGCGGAAGCTGCGAAGAACGGTATTCGCCGAAACCTTAACGAGCAGGCAATGCGCGATATTTTTGAAAAAAATCAGTACGGTCGCAGTATAGTCATTGCCCGCGGCGAACGCCCCGTGGACGGTAAGGACGGTTTTGTTGAATATAAATTTGAACAGAAGGATACGCAGGAATTTGTCGAGGACGAGTTCGGTAACGTGAACTACCGCGACCTCGGTTTTATCCGCAATATCCAAGAGGGCGCCGTTATTGCCGAAATCACACCCGAAACGCAGGGCGAACCGGGAATTGATATACGCGGAATAACAGTTGCACAGTACCCGGGCAGACAGCCGACATTCATTGTCGGAAACGGCGTTGCGCTTACCGAGGACGGCAGAAAGCTTATTGCGGCAGTTTCGGGAAATCTGCGCTGGAACAAGAATCACTTCGTTGTTGATAAAGAAGTCGTTATAAACGGCGACGTTGACGCGTCAGTCGGAAATATAGATTTTATCGGAAACGTTACCGTAAAGGGCAACACGAACGAAGGGTATGAAATCCACTCAAACGGAAGCGTGACCGTTCTCGGAACCGTTACGGGAACGAAAATCAGAGCGGACGGCGATATATCCGTGCGCGTCGGGGCGGTTGCGGCGGATCTTTCGGGAAGAAATATTTCCGCGTCGTTCTTTGAGAACTGTACGCTTAACGCAAAGGAAAAGCTGACAGCGCAGAGCTTTGTCGCGTGTCAGGCTTTCTGTAACGGACAGCTTTCCGCTTCAAACGGAAAGGGTGCGATAGTCGGAGGGAAGTATACCTGCCTGTCGAATATTGAAGCTAATATAATCGGCTCCGATACATATGCAAAAACTATGCTGGTTCTCGGAAATGTCGCAATTCTCGCGGAAGAGAAAAACGATAAAACGAAGCGCATCGCCGAATTTAGGCGACAGCTTGACCAAATCGAAAAAATATGCAGAGCGCTTCAGGAACAGAAAAAAGCAGGCGGAATTACGCAGGAACGCGAGGAAATGCTCACGACCTCTATCCGTGCGAAGTTTGTTCACCGCCGCGAGATAAAGGATATGCTCGACCGCATAAAGCAGATAGACGAAGAGATCGATAACAACAGCGACCTTTGCATACGCATTCGCAGAAGCCTTTTCCCCGGCGTTGTAATAAAAATAAACGGAGAACAGCTTGTCGTTGATAAGCTTAACGGACAGTGCGTGGTGCGTATGGACAGCGACGGCGAAATCAAGATAAGATAAGGAGCAGGCAATGGGTTTTGTGACCGTAAAGGACGTCTATAAGCGTTATCGTATGGGCGAAATAACCATAAACGCTTCGGACGGAATTTCATTTGAAATAGAAAAAGGCGAGCTGGCAATCGTTCTCGGACCGTCGGGCTCGGGAAAAACGACCGTGCTTAATATGCTTGGCGGAATGGACACTATCGACGAGGGAAGCATACTTGTTGACGGGAAAGACATTGCAAAATACTCAAAAAAAGAGCTTATTTCGTACCGTCGGTATGAAATCGGTTTTATTTTCCAGTTCTACAACCTTATCCAGAATCTCACGGCTAAGGAGAATATTGAGCTTGCCGCTCAGACCTGCAAGGACTTTATTCCTGCGGAGGAAATTCTTGCGCAGGTAGGGCTTTCGGAGAGAATGGACAACTTTCCCGCGCAGCTCTCCGGCGGCGAACAGCAGCGCGTCGCGATAGCCCGAGCTCTTGCCAAAAAGCCGAAGCTGCTGCTTTGCGACGAGCCGACCGGCGCTCTCGACTATAACACGGGCAAAATGATACTGAAGCTGCTTCAGGACACCTGCCGGAACAGCGGCATGACCGTTGTTCTCGTTACGCACAACTCGGCGATAGCGCCTATGGCTGACAGGGTGATACGGCTGAAAAACAGTAAGGTCAGAGAGGTTGCCATTAACGAAAAGCCTACGCCGGTCGAAGAAATTGAGTGGTAATGCTAATTTTAAATCGGCGTATAGATAAAATATTACGGAAGGAATCCTTGAATATATGAGCTTTTTGATTTCAAAACAGCCTATTTTCAATCAGCAGGGTGCAACCGACGCATACGAGCTTTTGTATTGCTTTGTTTCGCCCGAAAATCCCGCAATGTCCGACGAACTTGCGACAGATGAAGAGGTTGAAAGCGCAAAGCTGTTTCTGAAAGAAAATATGCAGACGCTTTTTGAGAGGAAAACGGTTTATGTTCGCTTTTCGCCGCGCCTGCTGAAAGAGAATTTTCAGGAGCTGTTCTTAAAAGAAAAGCTGATAATCGCTGCGTCGACGGAAATGCTTGCCGACGCGGAAACGCTCCAGAAGTGTATGCAGCTTAAACGGCTCGGATACAGAATCGCAATATCGGGAATGACTTATTCGGAGGAGCATTCAAAGCTTTTCAACTTTGCGGACGTTATTCGATTCGATATAAATTCCGACGCTGACGATATAATCGTTACCGTGAAGAAGTGCCGCGAAAAGGGCAAGCTGAGCGTTGCGGAAAATGTTGAATCACAGGATCAGTTTGAATTTGCCCGCGAAAACGGCATAGATTATGTGCGCGGAGAGTTTTATTCAAAGCCGGTGCTTGAAACAAAGCGCTCGGGCGGTCCTATGATAAAGACTTTTTTGCAGATACTTGCGCTTTTGTACAGCCCCGAACCTAACATTGCGTACATATCGGCGGTCATTTCGACCGACCCCGTGCTTACGATAAAGCTACTGAAGGTAATCAATCAGATTTGCGCTGACAAGAGCAATACTGTTTCGACGGTTCAGCAGGCGCTCGTAATGCTCGGTATCGACCGCCTTAAAGAGTGGATATATCTTGTCGGACTTCAGCGCCTGAACCGCAACGCGCCTGCGGAAATACTGCGCCTTGCGTTGTTCCGCGCACGTTTTTGTGAAAGAATTTCTCTCAACTCGGGCGGCGGAGTAGGCTCGCGAAGCATGGAAGCGTATCTTATGGGACTTATTTCCATAGTAACGGGAAGCACTGACGCGGCGCTTTCAAAGGCGCTTGACGACTTGCCTGTATCAGACGAAATTAAGCAGAGTATCCACGGCGGCGGAATTTTCAGCGACATATATCACCTTTCCTGCTGCTACGAAAAGGGCGATTGGGAGGGCGTTATGCTGTATTCGATGAGCTGTCATATTTCTGCGGACGTGCTTGGGTTTGAATATCTTAACACGCAGCAGTTCGTGCAGAAATACGGAAGCTTCGGGACGTAAGCGGCAAATTTATCACACAAATAAAAAAGTGCCTGTTTCCAGGCACTTTTTTTATATAGCAGAACTGCTGTATGTTGATTGAAAACAGCATTATTCGTTGCGGATCGCTTCGAGAGCGCTTATCTTTACCGCGCGGTTTGCAGGGTAGAATCCCGAAATAAGACCGATAACGGTAGAGAATGCAAGTGCAAGAAGTACCAGCCAGAGCGGGATAATCGAAACTCGCGAGCCCTCGCCGCCTGCCACCATGCCAAACATATCGGCAAAAATCCCGCCGCCAAGCGAGTTCATTACCGCCGAAATGATGTAACTGATAACCGTTCCTATCGCGCCGCCGAGCAAGCCTATCATACCCGCTTCCATAAGGAAAACAACTCTGATGTTGCTGATATAGCAGCCGAGAACCTTCATGATGCCGATTTCCTTTGTTCTCTCGTAAATCGACATTATCATAGTGTTTGTGATGCCGATTGCCGCAACCAGCAGGCTTATCGCCGCAAGACAGCCGAGAACCATCTGGATAACGCCGAGCTGACCCTGCATTTCCTTTCTTACGGAAGCCATGCTTGAAGCATTGAAGCCCAGCTCCTCGATCTGCGCCTGAACCGCATCAACGTTGTTGATGTCGTCCACCCAAAGCTTGATTTGCGAATACTCGGGGTCTTTGGCGTCTTTTACGCTATTAAGACGGTTGTAGCTGCTGATGATCTCCTTGGCAAGCTCCATATCGATCATAACGGAGTAAACCGTTTCCCAGTTTGTGTCCTGTTCAAGAACCGCCGCCGTTGTCATTTTGAACTCATAGGCGCGACCGCCGCTCTGATATGAGCCGTCGTCGTTCTGCTTTTTCGTATTGTTCACATAAAGCAGAACACTTTCGGTCATTGGGTCGAAGAACGGCTCGGAATATGATCCGTCTGCAAGCTGCTGTTTCCATGTGTACGAATTTTGACCGCGCTTTTTGGTGTCGCGGAACTGATATGCCGCCTCGTTTCCGAAAATTATCGTGTGCAGCTCTGCGTCGTCGCCGGGAAGCTCGCCCTGTTCGGCTCTGTAGCCCATTTTTTCAAGCGCCGAGAAATCAACGCCGTATATCTGCATCCAACTTGCGCGGTAGCGGCCGTTGCGTCCCGCCGAAAGAGTGACATACTCGGAGTTGACCTCGATTTTCGGGAAAACGATATCGACGTGCTCAATATTTTTAAGCATTTCCAAAGCTTCGTCGTTCAGGGCGGGTCGTTCTGAGCTTGAACTATCGCTGCCAACGTAGTTGATATAATTGCTGTTGCCGTAGATAGTGACGGCGTTAAGGTCGCCCCACGTCGAGAGCATATTGTCCATAGCCTCGTTCATGCCAAGACCCAGCGAAATCATTACAATGATAGCGCAGCAGCCGATAACAACGCCGACAACCGTAAGCATGGTACGTCCCTTGCGCCTCCATAGGTTACGAAGGCACATGATGATCATATCAGATATCTTCATCGTCCTGCTCCAGTTCTTTTTTCTTTTTCTTCTTTTTTACAACTGCAATAACAATGATAACGACAACCGCCGCAACAACTGCTCCGCCGATAACGAACCAGAGCCATGTCATATCGCCGCCCTCTTCTGTCGGAATTTCGTCCATTCCGATATTGTCGTCGAAGTCGAAATTATAATCATAGTTGTAGGAAATTGCGTTGATAGTGAAAGGCGTGCGCTGTTCCTTTGCCGTTCCGTTTGCGTCCTCGTATGTAACTACGATATTGCCCTCGATAGTTCCCTCCATGTCGGGAGTAATCTGAACGTCATAGTATTCTTCCGAGCCGCTGTTTACGTTTCCGACATAGTAAGCTGCCGAGGATTTTGTAAAGCCCTCGCCCTCAATGTCCGCAACAACGTTGTAGACGCCGCTCTTGCCCTTGTTGATGAAGCTTACGCTGATGTATGCCATTTCGCCCACTCCGCAGGATTCGGGATATTCGGGCTGATTTATCGTGAATCTGTCCTCCTGCTGAAGCGGAATTGTTATCGTTTCGGTAATCGTATCTGCCTTTGCACGCTTTCCGTTTGCAAGATATTCATATTCAAAGGTCAGAACAACAGGGTAGCTGTCGGGCTTTGAATCCGCGCGGGGAAGCAGGTCGAGCGCGATATTCGTGGTCTGCTTTGTGCCGAGATTTTCGATAAAGAACGAGTTAGAGGAGTTTGCGGGCGAGAATGCAATACCGCTGTCGCCGTTTCCTGCGCCGCCGCTTACGGTGACTTTGAGGTTCTCGATAGCGGACGTGCCGGAGGTGTTTTTAACGGTAACGTTCAGAGGGAACGTTACGCCGCCCGTTACATAATCTCCGCCGAAATCATAGCTTTCAATGATAATTGCGGGTGCGAAAACCTGTTCGTCGGACGTTGTTTCGGACGGAACGCAGGTGACCGTGGTATAGACCGTCTGAGTTTCGGTTCCGAAAGATATTTCTACGGGAATTACTTCGCGAATTGAAGAAATTCCCTCGCAGCCTACGAGCGGGAACGAGAAGGTTTTGCTTTTTCCTGCGGCTAAGTCGAAGTTCGCATAGGTAAGCCCGCTGTCGATAGCAAATTTGCTGCCCGTAAGCTCCTGAACGGAAACTCTGCCGCCGGTAACGTCTTTTTTGGAAACGTTCTTGAGCGTGAAATTAAGTGTGAACTTCGTTCCCTTTGCAACAGCATTGCTGCTGAACGAGTAATCGGTCATTGTAACGTCGTACTTGCCGACTTCCTGCTTTTCGTCCTCGGGCTTGCACTCGATAATGACCGAGGTGTTTAGCGTTTGTGCGGTAGAAGCGTCTGAGGAATTGATCTGATATGCCGCCTGAACGGGAATGCTTTCGCGGACGTTTGTAATTCCGCTGCACGCAACGAGCGGGAATGTAACGGTCGCGGTCTTTCCGTCCTTTATATCGATGCTCTGCGCGGAAAATCCGCCGTCGAGAACGAATTTTGAACTGTCAAGTCCGTCAAGAGAAACCTTAACGCCCTTGAGGTCTATACCGCACTTATTGGCGAGAGTAAGCGTGAGCTTAAAATTGTCGCCGCTTTTTACGGTGGACTTGCTTACCTTATAGTCGGTCACGGAAAGTCCAGCCGAAACGACGTCGCTTGTGACTTTTACGGGGATCTGATAGCTTTCGGTGGAAGCTGCCGCGCCGTTTTTGCCGTAAACGGTAGTGCTGAGCGTGAGGGAATAAACGCCCTCGGGAGTGGATTCCGGAACGGAAATACGGAAGCTGAACGAGGGTGAAACGGAAGCGCTTGTCTTTGCGCCCGTATCCTCTACGATAATGGACTTATCCGCAGAAGAGAGCGTTGCCGCAACGTTCGAGAACTCGCCGCTGTTGATGCGCTTTAAAGCAGCGGAAATATTCGCGCTCGTTCCCGCTTTTACGGAAATCGTGCCAGTCGAATTGAGCGTGAATGCGGCGTTTACGGTTTCGGGAGGAGTTTCGTCCTTGGTTTCCTCGGTATATTCAACGCATTCCGCAACGGTTACCGAAAGCGGAACGTTCATGCTGCTTCCGTTTGCCGTATAGCATATGCTATAATTAAAGGTATTGCCTTTTCCGAGATAAACAACGTCGATAAAGCGCGTCGTTACACAGAGAAAGCTGCCGACAATTTTTGTTTCGGTGTCCCACGCATACTGGGTGAGCGGATTGAACACATCGCTTGCCGTAGCAATTGCAAAAATGTTCTTCGTGTCAAAATCATTTAATGTAACGCCGTTATTGAAGTTATCGATCGGTATGTAGGTTATGGTTGTAATTGAATAGCCGCTTTCGCTTTTTTCGATTTTATCCGAAGAAGCGCTGTAGCCTCCCGAGAACGCTCCACCCGAAAGCGCGGGGGTGGTCGAGGTCTGCTGCTGACCGTTTCCCGTTCCTGTACCCGTTCCGGTTCCTGTGCCGCTTTCCGCAAAGCTGCTCAGCGGCATTGAAGCCGTGATAATACAAGCGGCAATCAGCGACGCCGCAATTTTACTTTTTAATTTCATTTTCTGCTGGTTCCTTTCCTGTATTTTCGGTTTTTTCCGCGGATTCGCTCTGTGCTTCGTCCGGGTTATAGATTGCTTCGTTCATCTCGTCGCTGTGAATATCGCCGTCTATCAAGTGAACGATACGGTCGGCGTATTTCGCAATGTCGAGGTCGTGCGTTACAAGTATCAGCGTCAGATTGTGCTTGCGGCACATACGCACCATAAGCTCCATGACGTCGGTTGTGGTTTTTGTATCAAGGTTTCCCGTAGGCTCGTCCGCGAATATTACATTCGGCTTCGCGACAAAGGCTCTTGCAATGCCGACGCGCTGCTGCTGACCGCCGGACATCTGGCTCGGACGATGCTTCATACGCGATTCAAGCCCGACCAGCTTCAGCATTTTTTTGGCTTCGCGGTCGCGCTTCGAGCGGCTGTAGCCCTTGAACATAAGCGGCATTCCGACATTTTCGAGCGACGAAAGCTGCGGCAGCAGGTTATACGCCTGAAAGATAAAGCCTGTGTTTTCCTGTCGGAATTTCGCAAGCTTACGTTCGGAAAGCTTCGCGATATTTACGCCGTTTATGAAAATATCGCCGCGAGTCGGTTTTTCAAGCCCCGCAAGCATATTGAGAAGGGTAGATTTACCCGAGCCGGACGTACCGAGAATACAGCATATTTCGCCCTTTTCAATGTTCAGGTTGATATTTTTCAGAGCGTATACCTTCTCCTGTCCAAGGCGATATACCTTTCGCAGTCCCCTTACTTCAATAAAAGACAATGTCTCACCCCATTCTGTAAGCACCGTTCACACGGAAGCAGTGCTGCATTATTTATATCTTTTTCTTCACATAAATAGAACAATGCGCGGTCGGAAAAAGTTGCACGTTATACAAAAAATCGGAAAATTTGACAAAAAACGACAGCAAATTCGCCCGCGGATTGTTGCTGTTTGCACAAATACAGCCGAAAAATTGTGCCGATTGCACTTATGAGTTCATTATAGCACAAATGTTCAAAAAAATCAACGGAATTTGTTAATACTGCAAAATTTTTACTCCGAAAATTTGTAATACTCGGTGAAAATATTCACAATTTGATTTTTTTAACGAAAAAGGGTTGAAAAAACAGAGTGTTTGTTGTATAATATCTATAGATTTAATTGTATCTTTTGGGAGATAAGATATGAAAGATAAAAAAAGAGGGCTTGTCGCGCGTATTTCGGCGATCGTCTGTCTTACTTCAATAATGCTTTTTTTCGTGACATCGATTGCGGGGGCTTTTTTCATTTACGGGATAACCGAGGAGACCGTTGAAAACGAGATTGAATGCGCCGCAACGACCCTTTCAAACCTTTACGATAAAATGTTCGAGGGCGAGTTTGTCTATAAAGACGCCATACTTACCAAAGGTGGAGAAATTATGGACGACGCAACCTTTAACCGTATGATTTCGATAATCGGCTGCGATAAGAATGTTGATTTCACAATTTTCTGGCACGATACGCGCCTGCTTACAAGCATACGCAGCGACAACGGCACAAGAGCTGTCGGAACGCGGGCTGCCGACGAAGTGATCAAAAACGTTCTCAACGATAAGAAAGCGTTTTTTTATAAACGAGTGCTTGTAAACGGGAAAAATTATGTGGGATATTACATACCTTTTTTTAATGATGACGGCGACGCGATAGGAATGTTCTTTGCGGGGAAAACGCTTGATAAGGCGTTCCATAATTCGGGCGATATGACGTGCGTTTTCATGCTGATCGATATACTTGTGCTGATAGTTTCGCTCGTTTTTTCGCACTTGTATGCGCGGCGTCTGGTCAATTCACTGCTGGATATACGCGACTTTATGGTGCGCATATCCGAGTGTGATTTTTCAACGAGTCTTACCGAAAAAACGCTGAACCGAAAGGACGAGATAGCGGTCATTGCACGGACCGCCGATAAGGTAAGCCGCAACCTGCGCGAGCTTATTGAGTGCGACCCGCTCACGCTTCTGCTCAATCGTCGAAGCGGGCGTCGGGTGATGGACGAACTGACCGAGGCGGGCAGGGAATACTGCGTGGCTATGGGCGATATTGACTATTTCAAGAGTGTGAACGATCGTTTTGGTCACGCCTGCGGCGACGCTGTTCTGACGGAAGTTTCTTCGATCATCAGCGACGGCGTTTCGGCGTGCGGAGGTTCTGCGGCGCGTTGGGGCGGCGAAGAATTTCTGTTGATTTTCCCGGGCTGCGGCTGTGAAGAGGCGAAGCAGATACTTTTTAAAATCCTAGAGGAAATACGTCATACGAGCTTTTCGGACGGGAAAACTCAGTTTTTCGTGACAATGACGTTTGGCACATCGCAGTCGGCTGTCGGCGAAGCTCCCGACTGTGTGGTCAATCGCGCGGACGCGCTTCTCTACGACGGAAAACAGTCGGGCAGAAACCGGATTGTGGACAGCAGAGAAACGATTTTTTAAACAATAGCGGCACTAAACGGCTTGGCGTTTTGCTGAGCCGTTTTTATTTTTGAAAAAAATCTAAAAAGGTATTGACAAAATTGCCATAACAGTCTATACTGTATATATAACACATTAACAGCTGAAAAGGAGGCACAGATGAAGATACTCCAAAATTCGGATATTCCGATTTATAAGCAGATCTCCTCGCAGCTTCGCGACGATATAATGAACGGCAGGATAAGCGAGGGAGAATATCTGCCGAGTATACGGGGGCTTGCGAAAGACCTGAAAATAAGCGTTATTACAACAATGAAAGCGTATGAGGAGCTAACGGCTGAGGGACTTGTTTCACCGGTTCAGGGAAAGGGCTATATCGTAAATCCGCAGGACAGGGAAATGGTGCGCGAGCAGCAGCTTCGCCTGCTCGAACAGCACTTGCTGAACGCGCTTGACGCGGCAAAAACGGCGGGGCTTTCAACAAACGAAGTGATCGAAATGCTTAAACTGCTGAGCAATGTTGAATGATATTCGGGAAAGGAAATGACATTATGAAAAATGCAATCGAAGCAAAATCGCTTACAAAGCGGTACAGGAATTTTACCTTGGGCGCACTGGATTTCGCTATTCCCGAGGGCTTTTCAACTGCGCTTATCGGCGCAAACGGCGCGGGAAAGACAACTCTTCTCGATCTGCTCTGCGGGATAACCGGCATTAGCGGCGGGTCTGTAACATATTTCGGCGAGGAAACCAATGTTGAAAATGTAAAAGAAAAAATAGGCTACTGCGCGGCGCAGGCTATGTATCCTTTTTCGTGGAGCGTCAGGGATATTGCGCTTTCGTGCGAGGCGGGCTTCAGAGGGTTCAGCCGCGACAAATTCGCCGCGATATGCGAAGAAATGGGCATCGGCTCGGAGCTTAGCGGCAAGAAGAAGCCAATGTACAAGCTTTCGGACGGCAATAAAATGCGCGCGGCGCTTGCGTCGGTTTTTGCGCGCGACACGAGGCTGCTGGTTCTCGACGAACCCGGCTCAAACCTCGATCCGCTTATGCGCGACAGGCTTTGCGACCGTTTCAGAAGCTATCTTGACGAGGGCGACGGCGAGAAAAGCATTCTTTTTTCAACGCACAACATTTCCGATATGGAAAATGCGGCGGATTATATCATTTTCATGTCGGGCGGGCAGATAATCGAGAAGGGCTTCACCGAGGATCTTAAGGAAAAATACATAATAGTGCGCGATGATATTGCTACATACGAGCGCGTTAAAACGCGCCTGCTCACGCGGTCGAAAAACAGTATGACCTACAGCGGACTTGCGCTTGCTTCGGAGCGTTCGGCGATAGAAGCGTTCGGGGCTGCGGCGGAAATCCCGAATCTTCAGCAGCTCAGCATCGAGCTTCTGAAGCTCTCAGAAGAGCGTGAAAAAGGGGTTGACCAAAAATGAAAACGAACGCACTTTTCAGATTCATCAGTAAAAAGGATACAGTGATCTTCGTGCTTCTGGCGGCTGCGGTCATAGTTGTGGAAATGTTTTTTGTGCCGCCCGAAAAGGCTGCCGCCGTTGCGACTTTGGTTTACACGATTTTCTTCATTGTGGCGGAATTTGCTTTCTATGGTTTGCTTCGCGCAGCTATTCACCGCGACCTTCCCGGAAACAAATATTTCCGAAGTGTACCCGAAGCGTTTTCTTGCCTAAAAAGAGCGTGGCTGAAGCTCGAAACGGGAGCTTTTATCGCTGTAGCTATCGGCGTAGGCGGAGGTCTTATTATGGGAATGAAGCCGTGCGCGGTGCTATCGACGGCGGCTTTGGTCTTTGTTTTTCACGCGCTGATGCGCCCGATAACTATGCTTGTGAAAAAATCCGTAGCGCTGTCGCTTGTAATGGGATTATTCGGGGCATTTCTCAGCGGATTTGCGGCAGGTTCAGTGATCGGCGATGAACTTTCGGAGCTGTTCGAAGGACAAATCGCGGCGGTCTGCATTGTCTGTGCAGTCGGCGTAATAAGCGAGGCGGCAAGCCTGATAATCACCTATAAAAAGCTGCCGAAAGTGTACAACGATTAAAATTTCAAAAAGAAAAGGGGTTTTTATATGAAATCACCAACGGGAATAATCAGAGTCATGCTGCGCGGAAATACGTTTGCGAAAGTTTTTGTTATAACATTTACGCTGTGTGCGATAATACTGACTGCGTGCATAGCTTTTGATTCGACAGGATACGGCGACGCGGACTATATATCGAAAATCGACGTGACTGCGGTGAATTTTCTTATATCCACTTACTCTGCGGTAATGCTTTTCGGCGTTGGTGGCGTATATTCATCGAGATTTTTCTACTCGCTTCCGTACGCGCGAAAGCTAATGACAAGAACGGTACCGACAATATTTTCGGTTATATTGTTCGCCGTGACTGTTTTGGAAATGATTTTTAACGTAGTTTCATTTTCCTGCGGAATCGCCTCAGTCAGGCAGATAAGCGATATTCTTGTACTCAGTGCGATATGCACGCTCGTTACGCAGCTCTCTTTTGTGTTCTGCTGGTATTTTGCGCCGCTTATCGACGCGATTTTGATGATCGGACTTTTTGCCTGCGAAGGTATTCCGGCGTTCAGGGAATTTTCGACGCATGGGTTCGGCTTTTCCGTTCCTGCGGCGGTATGCATTTACCTCGCCGTGCTTGCGGCGGGGTATGGGCTTTCGCTTGCTATTGCGAGCGGTGCGTATCGGCGGCGCTCGACAAAGCGGATGGCGGATCCCGCTGCACTGCGGCAGATGTAGCTGTAGCGGGCGGGCGCGCGGCGCGCGCCGCTGTTCGCGAAGCGAACAGCGGCGGCAGCGGCTTTGCCGCTGCACTTTCATTTGGCTTTGCCAAATGAAAGGCGCGCCGCGCGCCCGTGGGGGAGCAGAAAGTGTGGGAGCGCCTGCCCGCTGCGAAGCAGCGGGCAGGCGCTTTGTCGTGCGTTGCGGGTAAATGTACGGCTATATGTTAGTTCTGTATTCGGTCGGAGTAAGTCCCGTTCTTGCGCGGAACTGGCGCATGAAATGCTCTGGATTATCGCAGCCGCAAAGCGCGGAGACCTCCTTGACGGAAAGCCGCGTTGTACGCAGGTAGTATTTTGCGGCGCGTATCCGTGCGGTAATCACGTCCTCGTAGCAGCTTACGCAGAACTGCGCCTTATAGAGCGCCTGAAAATATGACGGGCTTAGTCCGAGCCTTGCCGCGAGAGCATTTATCGTGGTATTTGAAGAAGTGTTTTCATAGATTTCTGCGCGAAGTTCGCGGAGCGCTTGGCTGTGCGGATTTTCGCAGGAAGTTTCATTTCCGTCGGCAGTCGGAAAATTCTCGCCCATGCGTATAAGCAGCAGCCGCAGCAGAATATCGATGCATATGCTTGCGGTTGGATTCCCCGAAAGCCGTTCAAGATTGATCTCGTTCATTATTTTCTCACAGACAATACAGTTTTTCAATAAAATTGGCGTATCGAACCGCACTCCGGACGTGAAGTGAAAGATATCGCTTTCGTCTGCGTCGAAATGAAGCCAGTGGTTTATATATGTAGAATTGCCTGCGCCGTAGGATTGTTCAGTTCCGTTTTTGTATATAATTGCAGTATCTGCGGGAACAACGTTTTCCTCTCCGCGAAGTTTTATTTTTGCAGGCGTTTTAAATATCAGTATAAGATTGTCACCCGAGCCGTTCGGACGGTCAATGTAAAAATCAGGCTCGTGACGATAGTTCATTCCCATATCATGCAGAGTCATAGCGCAGCTCCTCAATAAAATAGTATGATATATCAGTATAAAGATATTATATGTCATTGTACGCGGGTTGTCAATGGTGTAAAATAAATAAAAACGAAAGGAATGGTGAACGCCATGAAGAATATTAAGCTTACACTGAACGCTGCGGATCGAATTTCTCACATAAATCCTGAAATTTACGGACATTTTTCCGAGCATCTCGGGCGCTGCATTTACAACGGAATTTATGTCGGGGAGGAATCGGAAATTCCCAATAAAAACGGCGTGCGCACCGACATTATCGAGGCATTCCGAAAAATTAAGATGCCTGTTCTTCGCTGGCCGGGCGGGTGTTTTGCGGACGAATATCACTGGAAAGACGGTATCGGCGAAAAGTCATCAAGAAAAAAGATGGTGAATACAAACTGGGGCGGCGTAACGGAGGACAATTCGTTCGGTACGCACGAGTTCTTTAATCTTTGCGAGGAAATCGGCTGTGAGCCGTATCTTGCGGGTAATCTCGGCAGCGGGACGGTTCAGGAGCTGTCGGAATGGATAGAATATATCACTTTCGACGGCGTTTCACCTATGGCGGAGCTGCGTCGGAAAAACGGCCGCGAAAAGCCGTGGAAACTGAAATACCTCGGAATAGGCAACGAAAACTGGGGCTGCGGCGGGAATATGCGACCCGAATATTATGCGGACGAATATCGCCGTTATCAGAGCTTCTGCAAGAATTTCAGCGGAAACGAACTGTTCAGGATCGCCTGCGGACCGAGCGCGGACGATTACAACTGGACGGATAAGCTGCTCGAAAGCGTTAAGCCGTGGCACACAAAGGCTATTTCTCTGCATTACTACACACTGCCGACGGGGAACTGGAGTGAAAAAGGAAGCGCGACGGAATTTACCCCCGTCGAATACTATGAAACAATTTCTAAAACGCTGTTTATGGAAGAGCTTATCAAGCGTCACACGGCGGTTATGGAGCGCCACGATAAAAATCATGAGATAGGACTTATCGTTGATGAGTGGGGCTGTTGGTATGATGTTGAACCCGGAACGAATCCCGGTTTTCTATATCAGCAGAACACCATGCGGGACGCTATTGTTGCCGCGTGCAATCTGAATATTTTCAATAATCACTCCGACCGCGTGGTTATGGCGAATCTCGCGCAGGCGGTAAATGTTCTTCAGGCACTGATTCTTACCGAGGGCGAAAAGATGATAAAAACGCCGACATATCATGTTTTCGACTTGTTTAAGGAACACCAGAACGGCGAACTTATCTATTCGCACATTAAAAACGAGACTGTCGGCGAGGGCGCTGAGATACCGATGATAAGCTGTTCCGCTTCAATAAAGGAAAATGTGATAACGGTTACGCTTGCTAACTGCTCGCTCTCGGAAGAGGCTGAAATTTCGTGCGGACTCAACGGATTTTTGCCGTCATTGGCTTCAGCTGAAATTCTCACGGGGAATGTTACGGACAAAAACGATTTCGATACGCCCGAAAATGTAACGATAAAACCGTATTCAGCGTGCTTAACAGACGGCGGATTTTCCATCGTTCTCCCGCCTTGCTCGATAGTAAGGATAACTCTGTCATGAGCAAGCCGTTTTGTCGGAAATGTCTGCTTGAGGAATATGACCCTGACGGCGCGCTCCTGACCGTTCGTGAAATAATCGCAGCGATGCCGCAGGAACAGCGTGCCGACGAAGCGGAATATCGCCGTAGGCTCGGTATATGTTCGGTATGCGAACAGTTGAACAGCGGTATGTGCGCGGTGTGCGGCTGTTATGTTGAACTGCGCGCGGCAAAGAGGGGGCAGTATTGCCCTCACCCGAAAACGTACTGGTGAGGCGGCGCGGAGCTGCGAAGCAGCGGAGCGCCGTGTGCGGGAGTTTATACAGCGTTAAAAGCGCGGCGTTGCTCAAACGGTGGAATATCGCGATGAAATTGAAAGCCGCGAGTTTGTGCGAAATAAAGTAAAGCTTTGGGAAAGCGCAGAGCGCCCGCCGACTGAGGGAAAACCCCTCGTCGGCGGGCGCTGCGGCTTTTGTATGCTTAGCGCTCCCCGCAAACGTAGCAAAACGCCGCGTTTCGTGGGATAGTTCTTCCCGCTTTTTCGGGTCGGAAAGTGCTTTCTCCCGATGTGGGGCGCACGCGGATATGCCGCACTTCGCGCGGCATATCCTTGGCGGCGGCTTCGCCGCCTGTGCGATACGGCTTTGCCGCCGTATCGCACGCGTGCGCCCCATCTTTTGCGGCAATAAATCCACGCAAACGGTTGACAAACCGCGTGAAAATGGTATAATAGAAAATATGACGCAAATTGTTGAAATGGAAGGCAAGCTATGCAGAGATCCGATTTTTACTATGATTTACCGCAGGAATTGATTGCGCAGACTCCGCTTGAGCCGCGCGACAGTTCAAGGCTTATGAAAATTGACCGCGCGACAGGCGAAATCACGCACGACCACTTTTACAATGTCGCAAAATATCTCAGTGCCGGCGACCTGCTTGTTCTTAACGATTCAAAGGTATTTCCGGCGAGAATTTACGGTACGAAGCGGCGTACGCAGGTTCCGTGCGAATTTCTGCTGCTTAAACAGCAGAGCTACGACACATGGGAGGTTATGGTTCGCCCGGGAAGACGTCTGAAAAAGGGCGCGGTCGTGGATTTTTCCGAAGAACTCAGCGCAGAGGTGCTTGAAACGGTAGACGACGGGAACCGCATTGTCCGTTTTGATTTTGATGGAGTGTTTTTCGACATTCTCGACCGTATAGGTCAGATGCCACTGCCGCCGTATATAACCGAAAAGCTCAAGGACAAGGATCGCTATAATACCATATATTCGCATGAGCTAGGCTCTGCGGCAGCGCCGACGGCGGGACTTCATTTCACGGAAAATGTTTTCGCGTCGCTGCGCGAAAAGGGTGTGGATACGGCTTATGTGACGCTGCACGTCGGGCTTGGAACGTTCCGCCCCGTTAAAGAGGACAACATTCTCGACCACAAAATGCACGTCGAGCACTTCACAATCCCGCAGGAAACTGCGGATAAAATAAATGAGTGCAGGGCTCGCGGAGGGCGGGTCGTAGCTGTCGGAACGACAAGCTGCCGCACGCTCGAGTCCGCCGCGCAGAAATACGGCGAGGTCATAGCCTGCACGGAGGACACGGGGATTTTTATTTATCCCGGTTACGAGTTCAAGGCGATCGACGGGCTTATCACAAATTTCCACCTGCCCGAAAGCACGCTTATTATGCTTGTCAGCGCGTTTATGGGGCGCGAGCAAACGCTTGCGGCGTATGAGACCGCAATTCGCGAGAAATACCGCTTTTTCAGCTTCGGCGACAGCATGATGATCATTTGACCGGAGGCTGGCATGGACTGCACATTTCGTACGGAAAACGGTGTTTTTAATTACCGCGTTGGGGCGATAATTCTAGACGGAACGCGCGTGCTGATGACGAAAAGCGAGGGCTGCGGCTATTATTATTCGGTCGGCGGTCGGGTGAAGCTCGGTGAAACGGCGGAGCAGGCTGTTCTGCGGGAAGTGTTTGAAGAAACTGGTGTTCATACGGAAATCGAGCGGCTCGGATTTGTTCACGAGAATTTTTTTACAAGTGATTTCGGCTTGAACTGCGGACTGCGCTATCATGAACTTTCACTTTTTTACTATATCAAACCCTTTGATTACAGCTTGATAAAAAGCTGCGGCGTTAATGACGCGGGTCAGAGCGAAACGCTCGGCTGGATAGACCTGAAAGACTGCGGAGGAGTGAAATTCTTTCCCGAGTTTTTCCGCACGGAGCTTCTTAATCCCTCGGAAAACGTCAGAAATATCATAACAATACAATGAAAATAATAAGAAAAAATCTTGAGGAGCGCTGTCGCATTATCTGCGTGAGCGACATACACGGGCATTGCGGCGAGTTTGCCGCGCTGCTTGAAAAATGTGGGTACAGGGCGGACTTGGACTACCTTTTTATACTCGGCGACCTCGTTGAAAAGGGCAGCCGAAATATTGAAACGATACGTCTTGTGAAGTCGCTTTCGGAGCAGAGCGACCGCGTTGTCGTGCTGAAAGGCAATAACGACACAATGTGCGGGTATATGGCGTTTTCGGACGACCGCGAGCGGTTTATGAAAAGGCTTGAAAGCCGCCCGAAAAACACTTTCTGCGAAATGGCGCAGACGATTGGAATAACGGATTTTGGGGACAATTTTGACGAAAAGCGGCGGAGGACGGCAGAAGCCTATTCGGACGAGCTGGATTTTCTCGAGCAGCTTCCCCTTGCGTTGGAAACCAACGGACACATCTTCGTTCACGCGGGCATAGAAAACCGCGTCGATTGGGAAAACAGCGATATGTGGACTTTTCTTTCTGCACCGTGGTTTCTGCGGAGCAGTCACACTCTCGAAAAATACGTTGTCGTCGGGCATTTCCCGACCTATAACTTTTCTCGCTCGGGGAATACAAACTTCCCCATAATCGACAGGGAAAAGCGGATAATCGGCATTGACGGCGGCTGCGAGGTGAAGTGGGCGGGACAGCTCAACGCTTTTGTGATGAAAAAAAACGGCGGCGAATACAGCTATGAAACGGTTTTTATGCCGCTTTCGGACGGAAAAACCGTTAAAAAGGATTGGGACAGCCCGAACGCCGTGATTTACTGCGATTACGAAAAGGATCACCTTGAAATAATCGGCGAGGACGGCGATTTTTTTAAGGTCAGGATAATCGGGAGCGAAAAGGTCGGCGCAATTCCGAAATGCATGACGGGGAATTGGAACGGCGCGCTTCATGGCTGGATAAATCTGAACAGCTTCGTAAGCGTAAAGGTCGGCGAAACGTTCTATCAATACGGAAATATCGGAAATTTCGCCTTCGGAATCCACCAAAACGGACAGGTCGGAATGATTCCGCAGGAATGTATATGAAAGGAAAATTATGGGAAACAGCAGCTTTGAAATTCTGAAAACCGAGGATCGCGCCCGCAGAGGCGTTTTCACAACTCCGCACGGCGTTATCCAGTCGCCGTTTTTTATGAACGTCGGCACCTGCGGGGCGATAAAGGGCGGCATTTCGTCGCTTGACCTCAAGGAACTGAAATGTCAGGTCGAACTTTGCAACACATATCATCTGCACGTTCGCCCCGGCGACGACGTTGTGTATAAAATGGGCGGACTTCACAAGTTCATGAACTGGGACAGACCTATTCTTACCGACAGCGGCGGTTTTCAGGTGTTCTCTCTCGCGAAACTCCGTAAAATAAAAGAGGAGGGCGTAACTTTCCAGTGTCACCTCGACGGACACCGCATTTTTATGGGACCGGAGGAGAGTATGCAGATACAGTCCCACCTCGGTTCAACGATTGCCATGGCGTTTGACGAGTGCGTTGAAAATCCCGCAAAGTACGATTATGCGAAGCATTCGGTCGAGCGTACAACACGCTGGCTGATACGCTGCAAAAAAGAAATGGAGCGGCTCAACTCCCTGCCCGAAACGATAAACAAAAATCAGCTTCTTTTCGGAATAAATCAGGGCGCGACTTTTGACGACCTGCGCATAAAGCATATGCAGGATATTGCCGCGTTAGACCTTGACGGCTATGCCGTAGGAGGACTTGCGGTAGGCGAACCGACCGACGTTATGTATCATATCCTCGACGTTGTACTGCCGCACGCTCCCGTCGATAAGCCGCGCTATCTCATGGGCGTGGGAACTCCGACCAACATAATCGAGAGCGTTGCGCGCGGAATTGATATGTTCGACTGCGTTATGCCGAGCCGCAACGCCCGCCACGCTACTATGTTCACATGGAAAGGCGTTACGCACATGACAAATGAACGTTATGCGCTCGACGACAAGCCGCTCGACGAGGAATGCGACTGCCCGACCTGCCGCAACTTCTCCCGAAGCTACCTGCGCCACCTGTTCAAAGCAGGCGAACAGCTTGCGGGACGGCTTGCGGTTCAGCACAACCTTTATTTTTACAATACGCTCATGGAAAAGATACGCGACGCGCTTGACAAGGGCGAGTTCGCGCAGTTCAGAGCGTATTATTCGCCGCTTCTTGAACAGAGAATATAATACGACACCGCACAACGGCTCCTAATACCAATCACCAATAAAATTACAGACAAATAATCTTTGTGGAGTTTTTACTTGGTGCTGAGTATAATACTAATCACCGATTGGTGCTGAGTATAAAAGCTATTGTGCGGTGTTTTCACGCAAAGTTGTCGCCGAGAGGGGCGGCAGCGCTGTACATATTTTCAATAAATACGCCGTAGCCCATTGCCGAATCGTTCACAAGGACGTGAGTTACCGCGCCGATAAGCTTTCCGTTCTGGATTATCGGGCTTCCGCTCATTCCCTGAACTATGCCGCCCGTTCGGCTCAGCAGTTCTCTGTCCGTAACTCGGATAGTCATGTTGCGTACTGCGGAGCTGCTGCCCTTGTCGATTTTTACGATTTCGATTTCGTATTCCTGCGGCATCATTCCCGCGACGGTTGTATAAATCGTCGCTTTTCCTTTTTCTATTTCATCTTTTCCGGCAAGCTCGAGCGGCTCGTTGAGTACGGGCGCTATTTCCGAATACCCGAAAACGCCGTATTCGCTGTTTATTTCAACGCTTCCGGTTTTGGTATCCGAAACGAACGCGCCGCAAAGCTCTCCCGGGGTTCCGCTGCTTCCCTTTAGGACGTCCGTTATCGTTACGGCGGTAATTTCTCCCTCAAGCAGCGGCAGCTTCTGACCCGTTGACGCGTCGCTTACCGCGTGTCCAAGTCCGCCGAACACCTTTTTTTCTGGGTCGTAGAACGTCATTGTGCCTATCCCTGCGCAGCTGTCGCGAGTCCACAAGCCTATTTTATATGTCCCGTCCTCTGACGAAATTACGGGCGCGGCGGAAATTTCCATTTCCTCTCCCGAACGGAGCAGGCTTATAATGCACTGCTCGGGGTCGTCCTGAACGGCGGCGGTAAGCTCCTCGCTGGTGAAAACGCTTTTGCCGTTTACTGCGGTAATGACATCTCCTATTTTAACTCCCGCCGTTTCTGCGGGAGAATTTTGACTGACCGAGCCGTTTACATATCCGAAATCCGTTACTACAACGCCGTCGGTCAGCATTTTTATGCCGAAAGGCGTTCCGCAAGGGACAAGCCTCGCCTGAGAAACCGACTGCGAGCTTACAGGCGCGGAATAAACGGCTTCGTTTATCTCACTCGCCGCGCCGATAGCTGTAAAAGCCGCAAGCGCAAGAGCCGAGAGATAAAATGCTTTTAACTTCATTTTCATTAAAATTCTTCCTCCTGAATGCTGAATCGTCTGCCTTAATAATATCTGCGCGGCACGCTTTTATATGAGAGGAAGTTTTTGATTCAGCATATTGCCTTTTGAGCGTAATTGTGCTATTATAATATTGATACATTCTATTCCGCAGAAGGAGAAAATATGAAAATTTTAAAAATAATTCTGAAAATTTTAATGCTTATTTTAACGGCGATATGGGGGCTTGGCTGCGGCGTTCTTTTTCCCGTGTTCATTCTCTGCGCGGGCAGCGAGATAGTGCACGAGGCGATAGCCTCCGACCCGGTTATCGTCGTGTGGCTTATAACCGCGGTTATCGGCTATGTTATCCCCGCGTCGCTTGTTATGTGCCGTTTTTATAAAACTGCGGCGGGACTGTCGATTGCCGGCTTCGCGGGAATACTTTTTGTTTATGCACGCTTCGCGGTGCTTTATGCGGGCGTTGAAGAAAATGTCGGACCTACCGAGCTTTATCTTCCGTGCGTGCTTATAACTATACTGATAATTATTATTGCCGTTCTTGAAAATCTCGACAAGATCAAGGCGCGGCTTGAAAAGAAGTCGGCGCAGAAAGAAGAAATTGCGCCCTCGATTTTCAGCGATGATAAAAAATAGGAGGTATTATTATGGCTCTTTTACAGGACGGGATTCAGTTTCATCTAAAGGTCACTCCCGAACAGGTCGGGAAATATGTCATTCTTCCGGGCGACCCGGGGCGTGTGGAAAAAATTGCCGCGAATTTTGACGACGCTCATTTTGTTGCGTCAAACCGCGAGTATACGACATGGACGGGAACGATTCTTGGTGAAAAGGTAAGCTGCGTTTCTACGGGTATCGGCGGACCGTCGGCGGCTATTGCAGTCGAGGAGCTTATCCGCTGCGGCGCGCATACGTTTATCCGAATCGGAACGAGCGGAGGCATTGATATAAAGGTTGTCGGCGGCGATCTTATTATCGCTAACGGTGCGATACGCGGCGACGGAACGAGCAAGGAATATCTTCCTCCCGATTATCCCGCAGTCCCCGATTTTGACGTGCTGAGCGCGCTTGTTGAAGCGGCAAAGGGACTTTCCTCCGACGAACTAGGAAACGGCTATCATGTCGGAGTAATTCAGAGCAAGGATAGCTTTTACGGCGAAATCGAGCCTGAAAAAATGCCTGTTGCGGACTATCTCACAAGCCGCTGGGAAGCGTATGTGCGCTGCGGCTGCCTTACCAGTGAAATGGAGGCGGCAACGCTTTTCTCGGTTGCGACCGCCCGCAGAGTCCGTGCGGGAGCGGTTCTTACCGCGCTCTGGAACGTTGAGCGCACAAAGGCGGGTCTGCCCGACCCCGTGTGCGAAAGCAGCGCGAGAGCGATAAAGTGCGCCGTTGAAGCGATAAAAATTCTCATTGAAAAGGACAAAAAATAATGTATAGATACATTTTGTTTGACCTCGACGGAACGCTTCTCGATACGTTTGTCGGCGTGTCGCAGTCGGTTGCGTTCGCGTTGGAATATTTTGGAAAGCCTGTTCCTCAGGGAAAGGAAATGCGGCGTTATCTCGGACCGCCGCTTGTCGAGTCTTTCCAAAAAATTGCGGGAATGAATAGACCCGAGGCTGAAGAAGCGGTAGGGAAATTCCGTGAACGCTATGAAACTGAGGGCGTTTACGAATACGGTCGATTTGAGGATATAAAGAAAGTGCTCAGAGAATTGCGCGAAAAGGGCTGCACGCTTGCGGTCGCGACCGCGAAGCCCGAAACAACGGCAAAAATTATGCTTGAGCACGCGGGGCTTGCCGATGAATTTGAATTTATCGGAGGCGCGACAAAATCCGAGGAAAGAATGCAGAAATCGCAGGTCATTGCCTATGTTCTGGAAAATCTCGGGAATCCCAACAAGCGGGAAGTGCTGATGGTCGGCGACCGTGACAACGACGTGCTTGGCGCGAAGGATAACGGGATTGCCTGCTGCGGACTGCTCTGCGGCTACGGCGGCAGGGAAGAGCTTGAAGAAAGCGGCGCGGATTATATCGTGAATTTTGCTGCCGATATTTTACGGCTTGTGTGATACATATTGCGGAGTTTTGTGCGGATAATAACAGCATAAGGCGCAGCCTTAAATTATTTTTGAAAGGATTTTATATTATTATGAGCACAGAAAGAGCAAATATGAGTATCGAATGTTCAATCGCAAACTGCGCGCACCACTGCTGCGACTGCGATTATTGCAGCCTTGACAAGATCAAGGTCGGCACACACGAATGCGACCCCACGCAGAAGCAGTGCACAGACTGCTTATCTTTTAAGATGAAATAAAAAACGAAGTGAAAGCCGGGCTGTTCAGTCAGTCCGGCTTTTGTTCTTTTTAACAAAATTTCAGTTACTTGTTTATGCAATTAGCTGTGATTAAGTAATAAAGTGAAGATTTTTGGGTTCACTTAGGTTACATTACGCGGTTTTGATGGAAAAATGTTGGTGCAATTGTTAAAAACGAATAGAAATTATGTTATACTGCACAAAAATTCACTTTGACTGTGCAGTGTTCTTCATTATAACGTTACTTTTTAGTGATTTTTTTCTATTGACAACGCGCATGATATAGGATATACTTATGAATGGCAAAATATGAGAATTATGTGAAATAACCGAGGAGAGTTTTAATGCAGAAAAGAAAAAACGAGGGTCGGAGTATTGAGTATTTCGGAATAAAATGCATACTGCTTGCAGTCGCTATACTGCTTATTGCGGGGACGATTGTGTTCCGCTGCGTTTTCCCAAATACGGTTAACAGCGATATATATACCATTATAAATGTTGTCGCACTTCTTATTGTTGCGCTTGTAATGGTGTTTGAAATACGAACCTATCTTCAGCTCCGCAACACCGGTATACGGAGTATTTACCGAGAAAAGGACGTCGAAATAGAGAAATTCGGAAAATTCAACCGCCTTGTGGACAACAATTCGTTCAAGTACAATTTCCAGCCTATAATTGACGCGAAAAACGGCGAGATTTTCGCTTATGAATCGCTTATGAGAAGCCCCTCGGAAATCGGGCTTTTCCCCCGCGATATATTGAAATACGCCGAAATCAGCCAGCAGCTTTACAGCATTGAGTTTTACACTTTCTTTAACTCGCTGCGCTATTATCACGAAAACCAGGATAAGTTCTGCGGCAGAAAGCTGTTTATCAACAGTATTCCGAGCATTACCCTTTCGCAGAAAGACCTGAATATGCTTATAAAGCTGTACGGCGATATCACCAAGAACACCATTATTGAGATCCTTGAGGACGATGATGATACCGATGAGAGCTGCTGTGCCTTTGAGCATATCAGGGAGCTTTTCGGCTGCCAGATAGCCATTGACGATTACGGCAGCGGCTATTCAAACGAGAGCAAGCTTATAAACAACAATCCGAATTTCATAAAGATAGATATTTCGCTTATTTCTTCTATTGACAGCGATATGAAGAAGCAGATTCTTGTTTCAAATATAATCAAATTCGCTTCAAAGTACGACATAAAGGTGCTTGCGGAGGGCGTTGAAACAAAGGAAGAGCTTAAAAAGCTAATCGAACTGGGCGTTGATCTTATACAGGGCTTTTATATCGCAAAGCCTTCTGAGGAGATATTGCAGGAAATCCCCGAAGATGTGCGCGACTACATAATCGAGCAGAATATACGTTTTTCGCGCTATGACAACGACCGCAAGATTTACAGCGCGGGCGACGGCGAGAAGATAAAGCTGCTTGACGTGGCGCTTGAAAAATATGCGATAATAAATGTTACGGGCGGCGAAGTTACTCTTATCGGCGAACAGAAGCACACGATCGACATGACAATACGCACGCAGAACAACTCGGAATGCAGGATAAATCTCGAAAACGTCAATCTCAAGGGCTTTGACGACGCAACTGTTCAGGTAGGCGAAAACTCAAAGCTGACCCTTAATATCGTCGGAGAAAGCAATCTGCACAAGGACGGAATTTATGTTCCGGGAGATTCAACGCTTCATATATGCGGCAGCGGCAATCTGAATATTTACGGCAGCCGCAATAACGGAGCGGGTATCGGCGCGGCGTTTACGGACGAATTCGGCTCGATCATCATTGACACCGAGGGCAGTATAAATGTCATTTGCTCGGGCGATAAAACAATATGTATCGGCGGCGGCTCTCAGGGAGAAAATGCCGCAGTGCGTTTTCTCAAGGGCAATATCCTTGTAAAGGGCAGAGGCATAAAGGCAATCGGAATTGGCGCAGCGAACGGAAAGTTCACGTTTATGAACACCGAGGCTGATGTTACGGTCGAAATGAGCGGCAACGAGGTTATCGGTATCGGCGGATATTCGGGCAAAATTGACATTGTTTCAAGCGGCAAGATATATTCGCGGGTTGACGGCGATAAGCTCGCGGGAATAGGATCCTACGACGGCGGAGAGGGACGTATCGTATTTACGGGTGGAAATGTTCATTCGGAAGTGCGCGGTTCAGAGGGTGTCTGCGTGGGTTCGCTCGGCGGCGCGGTTGAGATCGTGTGCGGAGCTGACGTAATAAACGCGTACGGTGAGGGCACAAAGATAACGGGCATCGGAAACGGTTCGGGACTTGCCGACGTTACGATTTCCGGCGGAACTGTCATATCGAAAATTCTTGCGGCAGAGGCAAACTGCTTCGGAAACGACGGTCATCGTCTTGTAATTACAGGCGGAAATATTATCAGCAATCCCGACGCGAAAATTGAAGCGGAAAACAGCTTCGGCGAGGCACTCAAGCCACTTATCCTTGAGGGCGAAACCGCTTATGAAAAGCATATTGTAACCCCGAAAGGCGACTACGTTTACCGTGCGTATCGCGTCGGGGGCGCAGAAACACTGCGGGTGTTTATTCCCGATGACTGCGAAATTTATGATATTGCGCAGGTTTAATACTAAGCACCAATAAAATCATAGATAAAAATTCTCATATAACTCATATATGCAAATATTATACTTGATTTTTCGTATAGTTTTTAATTGGTGCTGAGTATAACTTAAATAGCAAAAAGCTGTACAGTCGAGCGGCTGTACAGCTTTCTTAATCTATGATTCCTTTGAAAAGCTCTTCGGTCAGCGTGCGAAGTCCTCGGTTTTCGGGCAGCGACAGGCTTTCGTCCTTTTCAAGCAGCTTCGCCGCCAGCAGGCGTGTTTCTTGCAAAATATCAATGTCCGAGCTCATGTCCGCGATTTTCAGATTCGGCAGACCGTGCTGCTTAGCTCCGAAAAAATCTCCCGGACCGCGCAGCCGCAAATCTTCATTCGCGATTTCAAAGCCGTTGCTTGTGCGAACCATAGTGTCGATACGCGCGCGGGTGTATTCGCTTTTGTTGTCGGTGACGAGAATGCAGTGCGACTGTTCGTTTCCGCGCCCGACGCGTCCGCGAAGCTGATGAAGCTGCGAAAGACCGAACTGTTCCGCGTTTTCGATAACCATAACGACCGCGTTCGGCACATCAACGCCGACCTCGATAACTGTCGTCGAAACAAGCACCTTTATTTCATTGTCCTTGAACGCCTGCATAACGGCGTCTTTTTCTTTTTGCTTCATTTTTCCGTGGAGAAGCCCCAGCGGAATATCGGAAAAATATTTCTCGCTGATTTCCGAAAAATATTTTACCGCGCTTACTTTTTCGCTTGCACTTTCGTCGATAACAGGGCAGACAATGTACGCTTGAAAGCCGTTTGCGACATATTTGCGGATAAACTTGTACAGCCGCTCTCGATAAGAGGTATCCACCCCGTAGGTTCTTATCGGAATCCTGCCCTTAGGAAGCTCGTCAAGCACGGAGATTTCCAGATCGCCGTAGATTATCAGCGCGAGCGTGCGGGGAATGGGCGTTGCGGACATTACCAGAGTATGCGGCTTCATGCCTTTTCCCGCGAGTATGCCGCGCTGTTCAACGCCGAAGCGGTGCTGCTCGTCGGTTATTACAAGACCAAGGTTTTTGAAATGCACGGCAGACTGAATGAGCGCCTGCGTTCCGACCGCGACGTCAGCCTCGCCGCTTTCAAGTTCGCGGTAGACGGGAGCCTTGCGGCTGCTTCCTGTGAGAAGAACAACGCGGATCCCGAGCGGTTCAAGAAAACCGCAGAGCGTGTCGTAATGCTGCTTTGCGAGAATTTCGGTAGGCGCCATAAGTGCGGATTGATAGCCGTTTTTGGCGGCAAAGCAACAAAGCGCTGCGGCGACAAGCGTTTTGCCGCTGCCGACGTCGCCTTGAAGCAACCTGTTCATGGGGATTTCCCCCTGCATATCCTCGCAGCACTCTTTTATTGCGCGAAGCTGCGCGTTTGTCGGTGTGAACGGGAGATGTTCAAAAAAGTCAGATAGGTCGGCTTCCTCCATTGCTGCGGGAGTTTCGGTTCTGCCGCGCCGTTTGAGCAGCTTTAACCCAAGCTGAAGCACCAGCAGCTCCTCAAAAGCCAGCCGTCGTCGCGCGTCGATGAGTTGGTCGGCGTTCTCGGGGAAGTGTATCCATTCAAGCGCCGTGCGATAGTCGGTAAGGCAGTAATCACGGCGGATATTTTCGGGGAGCAGGTCGGTCGTCGTACATTCGCGAAGCGCATTTCTTACGCAGATTGAAACCATGCGCGTGGTAAGCCCCGCCGTCAGGCTGTATTTCGGGGCAAGTTTGTTTTTTTCGGAAGCGTCGATAAAAACGGGGGAATTGCATTCCTTTTCGATTATATTTCCGCGTAATTTTCCGTAGAAAATGTACTCATGTCCGACGCTCAGGCGCTCAAAAACATATTCGCTGTTGAAAAAAACGAGGGTTATATCGTCGGTGTTGTCCGAAACCACCGCCTTGTATATCGAATACTGCCGCCCGATATACGGTTTAAGCTTTTTTGTTACAATTCCGCAGAAAACCGCGTTGTCGTCGGGCATAAGCTCCGACATGGGGATCGGCGAGGTGAAGTCGATATAGTCGCGCGGGTAGTGCGACAGCAGGTCGCCGACGGTGCGTATATCCAGCTTGTGAAAAAGCTTTGCGCGCTTTTCGCCCACGCCTTTCAGATAGGTTATGTCGTCATTAAAGTTCATTTTTTCTCCGAAAAAACCGCCCACATTTCGCAACGTGGGCGGAAATAGAAATCTCTTAAATTATTCTACCGAAACGATAAAGTAATATACAGGCTGACCGCCGTTGACAAGTACAAATTCAATGTTGTCGCCGAGCTTGGACTTGAGGTAATCAAACGCTTCGTTCGCTTTATCCTCGGGAACATCCGCGCCGTACATTACGGTAACATAGCTGCTTTCGCCGCTGATCAGGTGCTTCGTGGTCTTATAGAGAACCTTTGTAAGGTCGCGGTCAACGACCGTCAGCTTCCCGTTCTCCATGCCAAGAATGTCACCCTGTTTGATTTTCTTGTCGTCAACCTCGCTGTCGCGGACTGCGAATGTAACCATGCCTGTTCCCACGCGGTCGAACGCTTCGGTCATCGCAACGCTGTTTGCATTGACGTCAGCGTCGGGGTCGAATGTGAGCATTGCGGTTATTCCCTGCGGGATAGAGCGCGTCTGGAGCACGATCACGTTTCTGTCTGCAAGCTTTACTGTCTGCTCAGCCGCCATAATTATGTTTTTGTTATTCGGAAGAACGAACACATTGTGCGCGGGAGTTGCGCCGATCGCTTCAAGAATATCCTCGGTCGAGGGGTTTGAAGTCTGACCGCCGCGAACAATGCTGTCAACTCCGAGGTCGCGGAAAAGCGCCTCAAGTCCTGCGCCGTTTGCGACCGCCACAAATCCGTACTGCTTTTCGGGCTTTACGGGAGCCAGCTTGCTCTTGCGCTCAAGCTCGGCCTTTTCGGTCTGAGCCTTGTGCTGTTCTTTCATATTTTCAATTTTAAGGTTCGTCAGCGCGCCGAAAGTTATGCCCTTTTCGATAGCGTTTCCGGGGTGTTCGGTGTGAATGTGAACCTTGATTATGCTTTCGTCGTCAACGACAACAACGCTGTCGCCGATGCTTTCGAGGTATGCGCGCAGCTTCATGGCGTCGCCGCAGCCCTCTTTCTTCATAACGATAAATTCCGTGCAGTAAGTAAATTCAATGTTCGCTTCGGCGTTTCCCGCAGCGTTCCCTGCTACGACGACAGCTTTCTTTTCAGCAGCTTCTTCTTCGTTCTCGATTATCGCGCCGCCGCTGATTACCTGTAACATTCCCTTGAAAATTACAAGGAAGCCCATGCCGCCCGCGTCCACAACGCCCGCTTTTTTAAGCGCGGGGAGAAGCTCGGGAGTTCTTTCGAGGGAGGCTTCGCCCTCCTCGATGAGCGCCGTGAATATCTCAACAATATCGTCGGTTTCTTCGGATTTTTTTACTGCCGCTTCGGCAGCCTCGCGTGAAACCGTAAGTACAGTTCCCTCGGTCGGCTTCATTACGGACTTATAAGCCGCCTCGACGCCCTTTGTAAGAGCAGCCGCAAACGTTTTTCCGTCGGCTGTCGGCGCTTTTGCCAGCCCCTTTGAAATTCCGCGAAACAAAAGAGAAAGAATAACGCCCGAATTTCCGCGAGCGCCGCGGAGCATTGCTCCCGCAACGGTTTCTGCGACCGCGCCTGCGCCTATGTCGTCGCTCATGCGCTTCAGCTCTGGGATCGCCGCGCCGATAGTCATAGACATATTCGTACCCGTATCGCCGTCGGGAACAGGGAATACGTTCAGCTCGTCTACCTCTTTCTTATGGTTGATAATGTTGTTCGCACCCGATAAGATGCTGTCTCTTAATAGCTTACCGCTGATTACCAAAACTACACTTCCTTTATGTTAAGTTGATTGAATGCCGGAAAATCAGGACACAAGTCCGTCGATATAAACGTTCACGCGCTCGACGGGAAGCCCCGTCTGCTCCTCGACAGCATAGCTCAGCTTATGCTTTATGCTGTTGGTAACTGCCGCTGCGTTTGTTCCGTAGGAAATCGAAATATGAATGCTTATGCTGATTTTTTTGCCGGAAATTCTGACGGAAACGCCCTTTCCGGCGCTGAAAATATTCTTTACGCCGGGAATACGGCTTATAATGTCCTCTGCGGGACTTGAAGCATTCATTTCGGCAACGCCGAAGCAGGAAACGACCGTCTGGCTTACCAGCTCGTCAAAGAAAGCCTTTGTGTAGCGGATACCGCCGCAGTGGTTTTGTACAATAATCATAATACCATTCCTTTCTTCAACGCCCGACGCAGGAGCGGCGGCAGCGCCTTTTTCAGATAAGTGAAGTTCACTTTCTTTTATTATACACGATTTTTTGGGAAATTTCAACCCTTATATGGGATTTATCATTCGGCAGAATGGCAAATTTATGCTTTCCGCCGCTTTTTTTGCTTTATTTTCGTCCGAAAATACCCCGAAAACCGCGCTGCCGCTTCCCGAAAGGGCTGCGCAGAGCGCGCCTTTTTCTTTCAGTTCATTTGTCGCGGCTTCTATTCGCTTATCGCGGTAAAGCTGTTCAAAGACGTTATAGACCATGCCGCTCCACGCTTCACAGCCGTTTTCGAGCAGCCCGACAAAGCGGTCGAAGCCTTCGCGCACAGGGAGAGGGGACATATCGAATTTTTTGTACGCCTGTGTGGTATTGCAGTAGAAATCGGGTTTTGCGATTACAATAAAAAAGTCCTTTTTACACGGTATCGAGCGGATTTTCTCGCCTGTTCCGCCGCAGACCGCCGTTCCCCCCGTAAGGCAGAAAGGCACGTCCGCGCCGAGCGAAGCTCCGACAGCGCAAAGCTGCCCGACGCTCAGCGGCTCGCCGCAAAGCTTGTTAAGCGCCGTGAGGACCGCAGCGCCGTCCGTGCTTGAACCGCCAAGCCCCGCTTCAAGCGGGATATTCTTCTCAATATCGATTTCCGCGCCGCCGCGTATGCCCGATTCGGCGAAAAAAGCGGCAGCCGCGCGGTATGCAATGTTTTTCTCATTGCACGGAATGTTCGGATTATTGCAGGTCACGGTTATTTCGCCGTCGGTACGCGAAACACGCACATTGTCATAAAGATCAATTTGCTGCATTACCGTGTTCAGCGTGTGGTAGCCGTTCGGCAGGCGTCCCGTAATGTCCAGAAAAAGGTTTATTTTCGCGTACGCCTTAACCGTTAAGCTCATCTAAAAATTCCTTTATGCGCGAAAGCGCGGTCGTTATGTGATTTATCGAATATGCATAGCTTACGCGGATAAATCCCTCTCCGCAGTTTCCAAAGGCGTCGCCGGGAACAACCGCGACCTGCTTTTCGTAAATAAGGCGCTGGCAAAATTCCTGTGAGGTAAGCCCTGTGGATTTTATGCAAGGGAATACATAGAATGCGCCCTCGGGTTCAAAGCAGGGAAGCCCCATGCGGTTGAAGCCGTCAACGATAAGACGGCGGCGCATATCATATTCGCTAACCATATATTCAACGTCCGAACGGCACTCGCGGAGCGCGGTTATCGCCGCGTACTGGCTGACCGTCGGGGAGCACATTATGCCGTACTGGTGGAGCTTCAGCATCTGGAGCATTATCGGCGCGGGACCCGCCGCGTAGCCGAGCCGCCAGCCCGTCATTGCGAACGCTTTTGAAAAGCCGTTTATTACAATGGTGCGTTCTTTCATGCCGTCAATTTCGGAAATTGAAACGTGGCGTTCTTCGCCGAAGGTAAGCTCTGAATAAATTTCGTCGGAAATTACCATTATGCTGCGTTCGCGCAGCACGTCGGCGATAGCTTCAAGCTCATTGCGGCGCATTACCGCACCTGTCGGGTTGTTTGGGTAGGGAAGAACGAGCGCCTTTGTTTTCGGAGTGATTTTTTCGAGAAGCTGTTCGGGAGTGAGCTTAAAAAGATTCTCCGCCTTTGTTTCAATCGTAACGGGAACGCCGCCAGCCATTGTTACAAGCGGCGCGTAGCATACGAAGCTCGGTTCGGGGATAAGCACCTCGTCGCCATCGTTGAGGATAGCGCGGAATGAAACGTCGATAGCCTCCGAGCCGCCGACGGTCACGATTATCTCGTGCGCAGGGTCGTATTCAACGTTTATGCGATCCTTGAGATAGCCGGCGATCTCCTGCCGAAGCTCTGCCATTCCCGCGTTTGCGGTATACGCCGTTTTGCCTTTTTCAAGGGTGCGTATCGCCGCCTTGCGGATAATGAACGGGGTCTTGAAATCGGGTTCGCCTACCGAAAGGCTTATAATATTGTCCATTGAAGCGGCAATATCGAAAAATTTCCGTATTCCCGAGAATTTTATGCTTTTAACCTTTTCCGAAAGGATATTTTCATAGTCTATCACGGAGAAACCAAGCTCCTTTCGTCATTGCTGCGTTCGGGAAATTCTGTTCCCTTTTCCTTGAAGCGGCGGAGGATAAAGTGCGTTGTTGTCGAGAGAACGCCCTCGATAGGTGCAAGGCAGTCAGAAACGAACAGCGCGACCTCGCGGAGGTTTGTTCCGCGTATCGTTACCGACAGGTCGAACGAGCCGCTCATGAGGTAAACGCTGTCAACCTGCGGATACTGCGCGATTTCCTGCGCAATTTCGTCATAGCCGCAGTCAGCCTGAGGCGAAACTCTCAGCTCAATGAACGCGGTAACGCAGTTCTTGTCGTATTCCTCCTCGTTGATTATCGCGGAATAGCCGATGATTATTCCGTCGTCCTCAAGCTGCTTTATCTCCTTTTCGACTTCTTCCTTTGTTTTTCCGAGCATTACCGCAAGCTGTTCGTTTGTGAGTCTTGCGTTGCTGCGAAGTAAATCTGCAAGTTTTTTCATACAATTCTTCCTTTCGTATTCAGATGTCTATAAATTCCGCTTTTCTTTTTTTGAAGCAGGCTATCTTCCCGAAGCCCGCTTTTTTTGCGAGCGCGATCCCCTCGGCAACGCCCTTTCCGAGATCCGCTTTACCGTGAGAATCCGAGCCGACCGTGATAATATCGCCGCCGAGCTGCCTGTAACGCATTACATATTTCTCGTCCGGCATCGTTTTTCCGATTTTTTGCCGAAGTCCCGAGGTGTTTATTTCAATTCCGCAGCCGTTGGCGATAAGTGTGAGGAAAATCTCGTCGATTATTTTGTCGTACCGCTGCATATCCACGTCTATGCCGTGTTCTCCGCAGATATAGCGCAAGGGATAGGTAAGATGTCCGAGAACATCGAATTTTCCCCACTCCGCCATGGCGAGAAGCTCGTCGAAGTACCTGTCCAGCAGGAAAACGGGGTCGTTTTCGCGGTAGTCGAGAAAATAGAAGTCCTCATAGCCCGCGATTGCGTGGAGCGAACCGATAACGAAATCATAGTCGTTTTCCGCGAGAAGCTTTTCCGCCAGAGCGGTGTTCTGAACGGGCTGTCCAAGCTCGGCGCCGTACAGAAAATCGATCTTACTGCGGTATTTTTCTTTCAGCGGCGGGAGGAGCGAGGCGGCTCGGCGCACCGTTATATCGCAGCGATAGTCCGGCTCGGTGAAACGCTCGGCTTCAACGTGGTCGGTAAGCGCATACGCCTTCATTCCGAGATTGATAGCCGCGCATATCATTTCCTCGGGCGAGTCCTTTCCGTCGAACGACAGCTCGCAGTGCGTATGAAAGTCAAAAGGAACAGTCATTTTGCCGTTTTCTCCCTCCTTAATGCAAATGATACATTATATTGTATCATATTTTTTAATTTTTGTCTATTAAAATGTTTACAATTTCAGAAAAAAGTAGTATAATGTTATTTGTATAAAATGGCATAAAGCGTTTTGAACAAAAAAAGAAAGGTCAGGTTTATTTTTTTATGAGAGCAGTAGTAGCGGTAATAGGCAAGGACACGGTAGGCATTCTCGCAAAGGTAAGCGCGATCTGCGCGGACTGCAACGCGAACGTTATGGACGTTACGCAGACGATCATGCAGGATCTTTTCGCGATGACCATGCTTATTGACATAACGAAATGCACGGAGCAGTACAGCGTTCTTGCGGATAAGCTCAAGAAGTGCGGTGAGGAGATGAACCTCCAGATTCATGTAATGCATGAGGATATTTTCAATTCCATGCACAGAATATAAGGCAGGTACCGACAGATGATGATTAATTCCAACGATATACTCGAAACGATAAAGATGATACAGGAGGAGAACCTTGATATCCGCACAACGACCATGGGTATCTCGCTTCTCGACTGTATCGACAGCGACATCGACAAGTCCTGCACAAAGGTTTACGATAAGATGATGCGCGTGGCGTGCAATCTTGTAAAGACGGGCGAAGAGATCGAAGCGCGCTACGGCATTCCGATAATCAACAAGCGCCTTTCCGTAACGCCTATCGCGATCGTTTCCGCTGCGGCAAAGGGCAGCCCCGTAAAGTACGCGAAAACACTTGAAAAAGTTGCCAAGGAAACGGGCGTAAACTATGTCGGCGGTTATTCCGCACTTGTTCACAAGGGCTTTTCCGCAGGCGACAGAGAACTTATCGAGTCGATCCCCGAGGCTCTCGCCGAAACCTCGATGGTATGCTCCTCCGTAAACGTCGGCTCGACCCGTGCGGGCATCAACATGGACGCTGTCGAGCTTATGGGGCGCATCATACGTCAGGCGAGTGAAAGAACGGCTGATAACTCCTGCTTCGGCGCGGCAAAGATCGTTGTTTTCTGCAACGCCGTAGAGGATAACCCGTTCATGGCGGGCGCGTTCCACGGAATAGGCGAACCAGACTGCGTTATAAACGTTGGGGTAAGCGGACCGGGCGTTGTGCGCGCGGCGCTTTCCAAAATGCCGGACGCTTCTATCAATGAAATCGCGGACGTTATCAAAAAGACCGCGTTTAAGATCACCCGTATGGGTCAGCTCGTCGGAACCGAAGCCAGCAAGGCTCTCGGCGTGCCTTTCGGAATCGTTGATCTTTCTCTCGCGCCTACTCCCGCCGTCGGCGACAGCGTTGCGCACATTCTTGAAGAAATGGGACTGGAAAGCTGCGGCGCATACGGAACTACCGCCGCTCTCGCGCTTCTCAACGACGCGGTTAAAAAAGGCGGCGTAATGGCTTCCTCGCGCGTAGGCGGACTTTCGGGCGCGTTTATTCCCGTATCCGAGGACGCAGGAATGATCGACGCGGTGAACCGCGGCTCGCTTTGCCTTGAAAAGCTTGAAGCAATGACGGCGGTGTGCTCCGTCGGACTTGATATGTTCGTCGTTCCGGGAGATACTCCCGCAGAGATCCTTTCCGCGATAATCGCGGACGAAGCGGCGATCGGCATGGTGAACAGCAAGACAACGGCTGTTCGCGTTATTCCCGCCATAGGCAAAAAAGAGGGTGAAACGCTTGAATTTGGCGGACTTTTCGGAAGCGGCCCCGTAATGTCCATAAACAAATTCTCTCCCGCAAAATTTATTTCGAGAGGCGGACATATTCCCGCGCCTCTCCAGAGCCTGAAAAACTGATTTTTGACAACTTCACGGGCTTTCCGTGGAGTTGTTTTTTCGCAGAAAGCTCCCCGTCTGCATATACTGTATAAATAGTATAGAAGGGGGCGGCGGTATGCATGGCGTAATGTTTTTTATGGTCGTTTTCTGCGGAATATTCGGCGCGGCGGAGCTGCTGCGCTTGCTGTACCGCGCCGTTGTCAGGCGGCTCGGCGAAAAAAACGGACGAAAGGGAGGCTGAACGGCACGGAACATGAAACAGGTCAGAACCTCGAGGTGCTTACCGGAACGGTAGACGAGGTTGTCTATAAAAACAGCGAAAACGGATACATAGTGCTGACGATGGACGTGAACGGTTCGCCCGAAACCGTTGTCGGGAGCCTCGGGGACATTGTTGAGGGCGAGAGCCTGCGCCTGCACGGAGCGTATGTTTCAAACGCAAAGTACGGGCGGCAGTTTAAGGCGCTTACCTGCGAACGCACGCTTCCGACAACGCCGTCCGAAATACGCAAATATCTCGGCAGCGGTATTATAAAAGGTATGGGACCTGCGCTGGCGAAGAAAATAGTTGACAATTTCGGCGCGCAGTCGCTCGAAATAATCGAAAGCGACCCCATGCGCCTTTCCGAGCTGAACGGAATAACTCCCGACAAGGCGCTGTACATATCGGGAGAGTTCCGTCGGCTCTGCGGAATGAAAAGCATTGTCGAATTTTTGCAGAAATACGACATAAGTCCCGTTACTGCGGCGCTTGTCTGGAAAAATTACGAGGAGGACAGCGTTGCGCTCGTGCGCGAAAATCCGTACCTGCTCTGCGAATATGGTATCGACGTGGATTTCGGCGTCGCGGACAGGATCGCGGCGGACATGGGGCTTGATTTCTGGAGCAGCAACCGCATAAAAGCGGGAACAGCGTATGTTCTGCGCGAAAACGCTTTTGCGGGACATACCTGCCTGCCCAGAGAACGGCTCCGCGAGCGCGTCTGCGCGGTTCTGAGCGTCAGGGACGACGTGTTTGACGAGGCTCTTTTTGCGGGGATTTCGGACGGTACTTTTTCAGAGCTTGAAACGGACAGGCGCACATACATCTATCTTTCCGAATTTTTCCGTGCGGAGAACTATATTTCCGAAAAAATAGCTATAATGCTGAAGCTTTCCGCACCGCTTGAAAAGGACTTTTCCGAGGAAATAGCGGGCGTTGAGTGGACAGAGGGAATACAGTATGAGGATTTGCAGAAAGCGGCGATAAATGCCGCGCTCGGCAATAATTTGTTTATTCTTACGGGCGGCCCCGGAACGGGTAAAACCACTACGCTCAACGCGGTGATACGCATTTGCAAGAGTAAGGGGAAAAGGCTCTGCCTTGCCGCGCCGACGGGACGTGCCGCAAAGCGTATGTCCGACCTTACAGGTCAGCCTGCGAAAACTATCCACCGACTGCTCGAGGTCGATTTCGCTAAGGAAAATACCGCAAAATTCAAACACAACGAGCTTAATCCGCTTAACGCGGACGTGATAATCATTGACGAGATGTCAATGGTCGATACGCTGCTTTTTGAAGCGCTGCTGCGCGCGATAAAGCCCGAAAGCAAGCTGATAATGGTAGGCGACTCAAATCAGCTTCCGAGCGTCGGCGCGGGGAATGTTCTGCGCGACCTTATTTCAACCGGACTTATCCCGACTGTCGAGCTTAAAGAGATTTTCCGACAGGCGGCGCAGAGCCTTATAATAACAAACGCGCATAAAATCGTAAAGGGCGAGCAGCCCGAGCTTGACGAGCGGAAAAAGGACTTTTTCTTTATGCCGTGCGCGACCGACGAGGAAACGGCGCGGCTCGTGGTTGAGCTTGCGGGAAGGCGGCTGCCGAAGAGCTACGGCTACGACCCGATAGACGATATTCAGATACTTTCGCCGACAAAGCTTGGCGCCGCGGGGACAAAGGAGCTTAACCGCGCGCTTCAGCTTGCGCTTAATCCGCCCGCGAGAAATAAAAAAGAAGTGAAATTTTTTGACATTGCGTTCCGCATGGGCGACAAGGTCATGCAAATCAAGAACGACTATGACGTTTCGTGGAAGAAGAACAGCGGAGAAACTGGAATGGGCATTTACAACGGCGACATAGGCATAATCAAGGACGTTGATACGCGAAGCGGAACGCTTACGATCGACTTTGACGGACGTATTGCAAACTACGCTTCGGAAATGCTGAACAAGCTTGAACACGCTTACGCCGTTACGATACACAAAAGTCAGGGCAGCGAATACCGAGCCGTTATCATGCCGCTTACGGCGGTGTCGGACAACCTGCTTTATCGCAATCTGCTTTATACGGGAATAACCCGCGCCAAGGAAAATATTATTCTTGCAGGGACGCGTGAAATCGTACGCAGAATGGTCGCGAACGACCGCAAAATGCTGAGATATTCCTGCATGAAGTGGCTTCTTAACGAAAAATACGGCGAAAATGACCGAAATGGTTGATTTTTTACCGAAAATCTGTTATAATTAAAATGATTATGAAAAATGTGTAATGAAAGGACAGATAAATAAATGAAACTCGGTATGGTAGGGCTTCCCAACGTGGGAAAAAGCACCCTTTTCAACGCACTTACAAACGCGGGCGCGGAATCCGCAAACTATCCGTTCTGCACGATAGAACCGAACGTGGGCATAGTTTCCGTCCCCGACGAGCGGCTCGATAAGCTTGCGGAAATGTATAATCCCGCAAAATTCACGCCCGCAACGCTCGAATTTGTCGATATTGCGGGACTTGTAAAGGGCGCGTCCAAGGGCGAGGGTCTCGGAAACAAGTTCCTTGGAGATATTCGCGAGGTTGACGCAATAGTTCACGTTGTGCGCTGCTTTCAGAACGACAACATTATCCATGTTGACGGCAGCATCGGCGCAAAGCGCGATATCGAAACGATAAATCTTGAGCTTATTTTCAGCGACCTTGAAATTCTCGGCAGACGTATCGACAGAACCAAAAAGCTGATGAAGGGCGATAAGTCGCTTCAAAAGGAAGTTGATTTTCTTGAGCGGCTTCAGGCTCATCTCGAAAACGGAAAATCCGCGCGTTCGTTCGGTTTTACCGAGGACGAGGCGGAACTGATAAAGTCAACTCCGCTGCTCTCGAACAAGCCGGTAATTTACGCGGCAAATCTCAGCGAGGACGACTTCAAGAGCAATTACGAAACGAACGAGCAGTATAAGGCTGTCGCGGAGATAGCTGCTGAGGAGAACAGCGCCGTGCTTCCTATCTGCGCGCAGATAGAGGCGGATATTTCGGATATGTCGCCCGAGGAAAAGGAAATGTTCCTTTCCGACCTTAATTTGACCGAATCGGGTTTAAGCAGAATAATCAAGACCGGCTACAGCCTGCTCGGATATATCTCGTTCCTTACGGCGGGTCCGACTGAGGTCAGAGCGTGGACTATCACAAAGGGAACAAAGGCGCCGCAGGCTGCGGGAAAGATACACACAGACTTTGAAAAAGGTTTTATACGCGCCGAGGTCGTTTCTTTCGACGACCTTGTGAATAACGGCGGAATGACGGGCGCAAAAGAAAAAGGTCTTGTCAGACTTGAGGGAAAGGATTATGTAATGAACGACGGAGATGTCGTTGTATTCAGGTTCAACGTTTAATCATGAAAATCCATAAGGCGAGAAATAAGAATAAGCGCTCGGTAGGTCTGCTTTTCGTGCTTCAGGTAGTTTTCGGAACGCTGCCCGCCGTGCTTTTGGTGATATTTGCGATCAATGTCGATGACAGCAATATGCTTGTCGGAGGCTATATTTCCGCTGCGGCAATTATCCTCTGCGGTTTTGCATACACCATACTCGGAAGAAAATATAACATTCTTATTTCGGGGCTTAAGGGCGAACGGGTACTGTACAAGATAGCAAAAAAATTCAAAAATAAATATCATATATTTCTGAATGTTCCGATACGTTATAAGCACAACCGCTCTGAAATCGATATGCTTATGGTAAGCGAAAACGGCGTGCTCATAGTTGAAGTAAAGAATCACTCGGGAATGATATGCGGAAGCGAAAAGGACGAACACTGGGTTCAGACAAAGCATTATCGCGACGGAAAAGTTGCCGAAAGCGAAATGCACAATCCTCTCCGCCAGCTCTCGCGGCAGCGTGATATACTGAAGCACATACTCCGAGCGGAGGGACATGACGTGTGGCTGGACGGGGTGGTTTTTTTCTCAAATCCGTTCGTAAAGCTGAGCCTTAACCTTGTCGGAGATAATACGTTCGTGGTTTCGGGCGAGCAGGAGCTTATCCGTTTTATCAGTGAATATAAGCCGCCAAGACTCCTCTCGGAGGAGGACGTGGACGATATTGTCGAACAGCTCGACAGGCTGATGTGAATTATACTTTTCGGTCAGACGACATATCGGCAAAGGCTATATCTATACGCCGAACTATTACAATTTTATTACAACCGAAAATAATACACGCCGTAAAATTGATATAAAAACAGAATCAGCACCGCACAAATCCGTTAGCGGTGCTGATTTATTATTAATAAAAAAGCTTGACAAACCGCATAATCAAGCCGTTTGTCAAGCCTCTGTATTGGAGCTGATAATCGGAGTCGAACCGATGACCTCATCCTTACCAAGGATGTGCTCTACCAACTGAGCCATATCAGCACCACTTACAGTTAAAAATTATATCACTTTATAACGCGCTTGTCAATACCTTTTTGAAAAAAATATGATTTTTTTCGATATTTTTTACGAAACGGAATTTTCAGCCTTTTCAAACTCGCTTCTGAGCTTCTCAAGCGCGCGCTTTTCGATTCGCGAAACGTATGAGCGCGAAATGTTCAGCAGCTTTGCTACTTCGCGCTGTGCCATCGGACGGGAAACGACCCCGTTGGCGTCGGTAAGCCCGTATCTTTTGGATATGATAAGCCGCTCGCGGTCGTCGAGCGCGGTGTTCACAAATCGGTAAAGCTTCTCCATGTTTATTTTCAGGTCAACCTCGTCGTCAACGCACACACTGTCCTTAAAAATGTCCGCAATCGTTATTTCGTTCCCGTTTTTGTCCGTATCTATCGGTTCGTTCATGTAAACCTCGGAGCTTTGGTGCTTTGTTTTACGAAAATACATCTTTATCTGGTTTCTTATGCAGGTGCTCGCGTAGGTCGAAAAGCTGATCGCTTTTTCCGCGTCGAAGGTTTCCGCCGCTTTTATAAGACCTATCGTGCCTATCGAAATAAGATCCTCCTGTTCGCGCGAATCGCCGTAATGCTTGTTGACTATGTACGCTACGAGCCGCAGATTGTGTTCGATCAGCTTGTTTCGCGCCTTTTCGCTGCCCGCCGCGATTTCGCGCAGGCATTCCTGTTCCTCTTTTTTTGAGAGCTGCTTGGGATAAGCTCCGCCGTCAAGATGAAGCGCAAAAAACAGCAGATTTTTTATCGCAAATTCAAAAAGATCCGCAAACATATCATCACCCCGCAATATATTGTTACAATATTGTATGACCTACGGCTTGAACAGTATTCTGTTTATATTTGCGTGAACACACTTGACAACCGGTGCGGCATATGATAAAATATATCTATAAAGGCGCTGAGGCATTCAGAGTATCCGAAGTACCGCCTAACAGAGAGCCGCAGACGGTGAAAAGCGGCAGGTACGGGCTGCGGTGAAGTGCGCTTGCCGAGCCGTCGGGAGGAAGCGAGTATTCCCGTCCGTTCCCCGCGTTAAGGGATTTGAGCCTGTTCGGTAAGCCGTATTTCGCGCGCGGACAGGGAACCGAAGTGGAACCGTGTATTTACACCTTCGCAGGAAAACTGCGGAGGTTTTTGTTTTTGGAGGGCAAAATGTTCAAAAGAATAAAAGAGGACATACAGTCCATTCGCGAGCGCGACCCTGCCGTTAAAAGCGACCTTGAGGTGTTTTTCCTGTACCCGAGCTTTAAGGCGATACGCGCATACCGCCGCGCACACAAGCTGTATCTTAAAAAGCATTATTTTCTGGCACGCTGGATATCTCAGCGCGCGCTGCATAAAACCGGCATTGAGATTCACCCCGGAGCAACTATCGGAAAGGGCTTGTTCATCGACCACGGAAGCGGCGTAGTTATCGGCGAAACAACGATAATCGGCGATTACTGTACGATTTATCAGAACGTTACGCTCGGCGGAACGGGCAAGGACGTCGGAAAGCGCCACCCGACGCTTGGAAATAACGTGCTTGTCGGGGCGGGCGCGAGAGTTCTCGGACCGTTTAAGGTCGGCGACAACGCCAAAATAGCGGCAAACGCGGTAGTTTTAAGCGAGGTTCCCCCGAACTGCACCGCCGTAGGCGTTCCCGCGCGCGTGGTAAAGCGCGACGGAGTACGGGTGGACGTTGCGCGGGAACTTGACCAGATCCATATCCCCGACCCCGTTTCTCAGCAGTTCTGTCACCTTCAGGGCGAGATAGAGCGTCTTGAAAAGCAGATTGAAGAACTTAGGAACAACCAAAAATAATCAAAAAGGAAGGTAAGAAAAATGCAGCTTTATAATACGGCTTCAAGAAAAAAGGAAGAATTTGTACCGCGCTTCGAGGGCAAGGTAAGTATGTACACCTGCGGTCCGACGGTATATCACTACGCGCATATCGGCAACCTGCGCAGCTACATCATGGAGGACGTTCTTGAAAAATATCTGCGCTTTGTCGGCTACGACGTAAAGCGCGTAATGAATATTACCGACGTAGGACATCTGACGAGCGACGGCGACACGGGCGACGACAAGATGCTCAAGGGCGCAAAGCGCGAGCATAAAACAGTCATGGAGATCGCGGAATTTTATACGAACGCATTCTTTGAGGACTGCAAAAAGCTGAATATCAAACGCCCGGACGTTGTAGAACCCGCGACGCACTGCATTCCCGATTTTATAAAGGTTATTTCCGCGCTTATCGAAAAGGGCTTCGCTTATGAGGCGGGCGGAAATATCTACTTCGACACCTCGAAGCTCAAGCAGTACTATGTATTCAACGATTTTAAGGAAGAAGATCTTGCGGTCGGAGTTCGCGAGGGCGTTGAAGAGGACTCAAACAAGCGCAATAAGGCGGACTTTGTCCTTTGGTTCACAAAATCGAAATTCGACGATCAGGAGCTTAAATGGGACAGTCCGTGGGGCGTCGGCTACCCCGGCTGGCATATTGAATGCTCGTGCATAAGCATGAAGCACCTCGGAGAATATCTTGATATACACTGCGGCGGCATCGATAACGCGTTCCCGCATCACACAAACGAGATCGCACAGAGCGAATCGTACCTCGGACATAAGTGGTGCAATTACTGGTTTCACATTCTTCACCTCAACACAAACGACGGTAAGATGAGCAAGTCGAAGGGCGAGTTCCTGACCGTTTCGCTGCTTGAAGAAAAGGGCTACAACCCTGTCGTTTACCGCTTCTTCTGCCTCCAGTCGCATTACCGCAAATCTTTGGTGTTCACCTACGAAAATCTTGACAACGCGGCGGTTGCGTACAACAAGCTGACTGCTAAGATCGCGGCGGTTCTCAAGGATGAGCAGGGCGAAATAGAACAGGCAAAGTATGACGAGCTGATGAAAGGCTTCCGCGAGGCGCTGGACAACGACCTGAACACTTCTCTTGCGATAACCGCGCTTTACGACGCGCTAAAAGCCGATACCACGGCTGCGACTAAGCTTGCTCTTATCCGCGAATATGACAAGGTTCTTTCGCTTGACCTTATTGAAGCGGCTCAGCGCGGAGCGAATGCCGAAGAAAAGGCTGACGACATTCCGCAGGAGGTGCTCGGCCTTGCGGCTCAGCGTGCGGAGGCGAGAAAGGCGAAGAACTTCGCGCTCGCAGACGAGCTGAGAGAAAAAATCACGCAGCTCGGTTATGTTATAGAGGAAACAAGACAGGGAACGAATATCCGCAAGGCTTGACGAAAAGCGAAAAAGGTATTATAATAATAAGAAAGTTATACCGCGAAAGGAAAATAAATGAAGTTAAAAAGATGTATAGCGGCAATAGTTTCTGTCGGTGTGCTTACCCTGTCCGGCTGTTCGCTTTTCGGCTCGGGAACGGGCACGACCAACGCTCTTGCGGGCTATGATTACAGTCAGATGAAATTCGTCCAGTTCGACGAACCTTACGAGGGGCAGCCGCTTGCCGTTATTGAAACCACAAAGGGCACTGTCGAAGCCGTGCTTTATCCCGAATATGCGCCGAATACCGTAGACAATTTTGTGAATCGCGCAAACGAGGGTTTCTACAACGATAAGGACATTTACGGACTTTTTGAGCAGGCACTGTTCCTTACGGGTGCGTGCAATGAAGAGGGAACTCAGGGCTATACCAACGACGGAAAGCTTATTGCGAACGAATATTCGGTAAATCTCTGGACGTTCAAGGGCGCGCTTTGTTCGTTTAACGGGAATGCGGGCTACGGCGACAGCAGATTTTTCATGGTGAACAACAAGAAGCTCACCGACGAGGAGCTTGAAGAACTGCGTTCGTTCAAGGACAGCGACGGTAACCGCTACGTCCCCGACGAGGTCATCGACAAGTACGTTGAAAAGGGCGGCGTTATCCACATTGCGGGAAGCTACACCGTTTTCGGACAGGCGATTTCGGGGCTTGACGTTATCGAGGACATTGCGACCTCGGAGGTTGACGAAGAAACTGCGCGTCCGATTGAAGAAATAAAGGTAAAAAGCATAACGATAGGCGAATATCACGCGGCTGAGAGGGGGATTTCCGAATGAAAAGGTATCTGAAAAGGGGCGCTGCGGCTGCGGCTGCGGCATTGCTTATGTGTATGGCTGCGGGCTGCGGCGGTGAAAAAAAAGCGGTCGGAAATATCGGCGATGTAAAGCTTGAGGACGGCGACGTTTACGCGGTAATAAGCATTATGGACTACGGCGATATTACGGCGAAGCTCTTCCCCGAGGCTGCGCCGAAGTCGGTAGAAAAGTTTATTGAGCTTGCCGAGCGCGACTATTACGATATGAAAACAATTCACCGCGTTATTGACAATTTTGCGATACAGGGCGGTTCGCTGAACGGCGACGGAACCGACGGCGAAATACCCGACGCGGATTATGTGCCGATTGAAATAAACGAAAATGCAAGGCATTTTTACGGCGCGCTCTGCTTTGCGGCAAACTCAAAGGGCAGCTTTGCGCAGTTCTATATCGTTGATAACAAAACTCCGCAGGACATAACGGGTGCGATAGAAAATCTTTCGTCGCAGCTTGCAGACGAGTCGATTGTTTCAAGGCTTCTTCCCGAGGATAAGAAAACCTATGAGGAATATCTTAATAATCTCAAGAAGATGCCGCAGCCCGTACTTGAAAAATATGAGGCAAAGGGCGGTCTGTATGAGCTGGACGGAAAGGAAACCGTTTTCGGACAGGTTATAGACGGGTTTGACGTGCTTGAAAAAATTTCTTCCTGCGAGGTCGTTACTGGTAATGAAATTGACGACCGTGCGGGGATTTCCTCAAAGCCTCTTGACGCGATAGTTATTGAAAATGTGGAAATAATCCGCATTGAGCCTGCTCAGACGGAAGAAACCACAACGAAAAAGGGTGCGAAAACTACCACGACAACGCAGATCGTTGCCGAAACGGTTGAAACAACAGTTCCGGAAACGACCGCTCCCGTTACCGAACATTCGCTCGATACGCTGGTGAGCATTGAAACATCGGCAGATTGACCGTTTATTCTGAAAATAAGGCTTTGCGACATATGTTTTTGGTGATTGTGCACAAATGACATTTACTTTGCGTCGGTTCTGAGAATGCTGTCGAACCGACGCATTGTTTCGCGTAAAATAAGGCTTTGACGATGAAATTTATTTCCGAATATATTTTTTAGGTTTAAAGCTGACATTCTCGCCGCATATATTCCGATGAAATGTCAAAAATATATGGTGAAAACGTAGATTTTGTTAAAAAAGCCTTTTCTTTCGGCGCATTATGTGTTATAATATACCAATAAGCGTGCCTTGTACTATTTTTCAATCAAAGCCGCCGGCTTTGATCAGAAATTAGTACTATACTGCGGTGTCCGGATAAAGATAAATCAGGCATTTCTTTTTATCGGGATACCATTTCAGATGGTGCTTTTGCTCCTCTGCAAGCGCACTGCGCCGCTTTTCTGTGCTCGGCGCAGATGGGGAATAGGCGGCAAAAATAAAATTTCAAGAGGTAATATTTTGGAAAAATTTATTATAAACGGCGGAAAGCGTCTGACCGGTGAAGTTGAAATAAGCGGCGCAAAGAATGCGGCGGTTGCGATTATCCCAGCGGCTCTGCTCGCTGACGAACCTTGTACACTTGAAAATGTTCCGAACATCAACGATGTTTCGATCGATCTGCGTATTCTGCGGGAGCTTGGCGCGGAGGTTACCGTGCTGAACAACTCCACGATACGCATCAATCCGAAAAACGTCCGTGATGTTGCCGTTCCCTATGAGCTTGCACGCTCGATGCGCGCTTCCTATTATTTTTTGGGAACTTTGCTCAGCAAGTTCCGTCATGCCCGCGTTCCTATGCCGGGCGGCTGCGATCTCGGCGACAGACCGATGGATCAGCATCTTAAGTGTTTCCGTGCGCTGGGCGCAAAATGCACTATCGAACACGGTATTGTTGATATTCAGGCGGATTTCCTTTTCGGAACGCAGGTTTACTTCGATAAGGTTTCCGTCGGCGCTACGATAAACGCAATGCTCGCCGCAGTAAAGGCGGAGGGGCTTACCATTCTTGAAAACGCGGCAAAGGAGCCGCACATTGTTGACCTTGCAAATTTTCTCAACTCGATGGGCGCCGATATTATGGGCGCAGGCACCGACGTTATCAAGATAAAGGGCGTTCCGCACCTTCACGGGACAACTTATTCGATTATTCCCGACCAGATCGAGGCGGGAACATTCATGATTGCGGTTGCCGCAACCAAAGGTGACGCAATAATCAAAAACGTTATACCGAAGCACCTTGAACCTATTACCTCAAAGCTGCGCAAAATAGGCGTGGTAGTTATGGAATATGACGACAGCGTGCGCGTTATCGGGCAGGATTCTTACGAGCGCATTTCCGTAAAGACAATGCCGCACCCCGGGTTCCCGACCGATATGCAGCCTCAGCTTGCCGCGCTTCTTACCCTTGCAAAGGGGACAAGCATCATAAACGAGGGAATTTTTGACAACCGTTTCAGATATGCGGACGAGCTTCGCCGAATGGGCGCGGATATTTCCGTGGACGGCAAGGTAGCTGTAATAGAAGGAGTCGATCACCTCACGGGCGCACCAGTTAAGGCGGCTGACCTTCGCGCGGGCGCAGCGCTTATAATTGCGGGACTCAGCACGCAGGGCACGACCGAGATAGAGGACATTTACCATATTGAGCGCGGCTATGAAAACATGGATTTAAAGCTTCGGAAAATGGGCGCGGATATTACAAAGCGCACTTTCCCCGACGCGATCAGAAAAGCGTTATAAAATAAGACAAGGCGGGAATGAACAAATGGGATTTCCCGCTATTTTCATGAGGTTACATATGCGAATCGTATCATTGTGCAGTTCAAGTAAGGCAAACTGCACATATATAGAGCAGGACGGCGAGGGTGTTTTGGTTGACGTAGGGTGCAGTTTCAAGGCGCTGCGTGATGGGTTGGCGAAAATCGACCGCAGAATTGACGATGTAAGGGCAGTTTTCGTAACGCACGAGCACACCGACCACATTGCGGGACTGCTCCAGCTCACCAAAAACACAGATATTCCCGTTTATGCTTCAGAGGGCACTATGGACAGGCTGATTTCGGGCGAAAAGGTTTCGCGCCCCGCAAATCTTCACCTTATCGGGGAGATTTCCGAAGCGCCGATTTCTTTCGCCGCGCAGGCGTTCCACACGCCGCACGACAGCGCCGAAAGCGTGGGTTATACGTTCACAGCTGGAGGTACAAAGGCGGCGGTTTGCACTGACCTTGGGCACGTTACCCCCGAGGTACGCGAAAATTTGCTTGGCTGTCGGTTTGTGCTGCTTGAATCCAACTACGACCCGCAAATGCTCATCAGAAATCTGAATTACCCCACGGTTTTGAAAGAACGTATCCGCTCCAACCGCGGACATCTCTCAAACGGCGATAGCGGTGCGTTTGCGCGCGAGCTTCTCCGAAGCGGAACTACCTCGCTTCTTCTCGGACACCTCAGCCCGCAGAACAACACGCCGCAGCTTGCGTATGACAGCATGATAACCTCGCTCGGTACGATAGGCGCGCAGGTTAATCGTGATTTTCTTTTGGAAATTGCCGAGGTTCAGGGTCACGGCAGGGTGATTGCGGTATGACGTTCGCGTATTCGGACGACAACAAGCGCTATCACACGCTCAGCTTTTACAATCGCCGCACTTACGGCGAAAAAGTGTTCAAAGCAGCGCTTGACTGTGGGTTCACCTGCCCGAATATCGACGGCACAAAGGGCGTCGGAGGCTGCTCTTACTGCGACGGAGGCAGCGGATATTTCACATCCTCCGGTTCTGTAACGCGGCAGCTTGAACAGGAAAAGGAAAGAATTTCGGCGAAGCACCCGACCGCGAAGATAATCGCCTATTTTCAGGCTCACACAAATACATACGCGCCCGTTGAACGGCTTCGGGAGCTTTATTACGAGGCTGTCGCTTTTGGGGTATGCGGGATAGCCGTCGCGACGCGTGCGGACTGTCTTGACGAGGAGAAGTGCCGACTGCTTGCGGGACTCGGTGTACCCGTGACGGTCGAATTGGGCTTGCAGACGGTTCATGATACAACGGCGGCGCGGATAAACCGCTGCCATAGCTACGAAGATTTTTTGCGTGCATTTGCTTTGCTGAGGTCGTTTGGACTGCGAATTTGCGTTCATATCATCAACGGACTTCCGGGTGAAACCGACGAAATGATGCTAGAAACGGCGCGCAGGCTTGGTGCGCTGCGTCCCGACGGTGTGAAAATTCACCTGCTTCACGTTATACGCGGGACTGCGCTTGCCGATGAATTTCTTTGCGGGGAATACGCACCGCTTGAAAAAGAGCGGTACGTTGATATTGTTGTGCGGCAGCTTGAACTGCTCCCGCCCGAAACCGTGATCGAGCGGATAACGGGCGACGGCGACAAGGATAAGCTGCTTGCGCCGCTCTGGAGCCGCGACAAAATAGCAGTTCTCGGCGCTATAGATAAGCTCCAGAAACAGCGCGGAAGCTATCAGGGAGCGCTGTTTGCCGATGAAAACAAATGACCCCGAAAAAAGTGCTTTTAGGGTAAAACAAACCCGACGCCGTTTGTTATGCGACGTCGGGTTGTTTGTTTTAAAATTAGATAAAGAGGGCGATTATTTGTTGAAATATCTCTTCAAAAGTCCCTCAAAAGCCTTGCCGTGCCGCGCTTCGTCCTTTGCCATTTCGTGGACAGTATCATGAATGGCGTCGAGGTTAAGCTCCTTAGCGCGCTTTGCGAGGTCGAGCTTGCCCTGTGTTGCGCCGTGTTCTGCGGCAACTCTCTTTTCGAGGTTTTCCTTTGTCGAGGGAGAAACCACCTCTCCGAGAAGCTCCGCGAACTTCGCAGCGTGTTCAGCTTCTTCGTAAGCAGCCTTTTCCCAGTAAAGTCCGATTTCGGGGTAGCCCTCTCTGTGGGCAACTCTTGCCATTGCGAGATACATACCGACCTCGGTGCATTCGCCCGCAAAGTTAGCGCGCAGACCGTCGATGATCTCCTTATCGGTAACAGCTTTTGCAATGCCTACTTCGTGTTCGCAGGCGAAAGAGAGCTTTTCCTCGGCTTCCTTTTCGATGAACTTAGAGCCGGGAACTCCGCACTGGGGACATTTTTCGGGGGCGCTGTCGCCTGTATGAACATAACCGCAGATGGGACATACAAAAATTTTCATAATAAATACCTTCCTTTTTGTTTTTTCATTTGGCACATCTCTCGTGCCGTTGATTTAAGTATACATTAACTGAGTGCGTTTGTCAAGTCTTTTTAAGAATTTTTTAGAATAATTCTAAAAAATATCTTTGCTTTTAACCTATTTTGGAGAATTTGCACACGTTAATATGTTAAAAATAAACAAAAATGCAACTATGCAAGTAAATTAATCGAATTATATTTAAATTATTAACGATACAGCGTTGACAGCTGCGATAAAATATGGTATTATATATCCAATAACGGTAAACCGTTAAATGTGCATTGCTCTCCGAATGTACAGAAAAACAAGGAGAAGAAAGGGAAGTTTATGAAAAAAATCACAAAGATTTTGTCCGTTATCATGGCTGCGGTTATGCTTGTCGCGGCGCTGTGCGTTTCCGCGGGAGCTGAAAGCATTGAGGACACCGCAAAGGCAATCGACAGCGGAAAAAAGGTTTCGTTTACGCCGGAAGTTACCTATTGGGACAGAAAGTATAAGGATTTTAAGGTTGTTCTTTCGGAAAAAGGCACACTGAGGTTGTCAATTACTTCTAAGGCAGAAGAGATAAACGTTAAAGTATTGGATAGCAACGGAAATACTGTTGAGCCTTCAGATAAAAGTGCTTCTTCTGGAACAGCAAGCACCTGGTCGGGAAGTGCAATTCTGCGTTGGAATAGTGCGGTAGAAAAATTTAGCGGAAAGCTCAGCTACAAATCTCTTGAAAAAGGTACATATTATGTAAGAACGTGGCTTGATTACCCAAATGATGTGGGTAAAGTAAGTATTTCATTCAAATACCCCCAGAAAACCGAGGAAGAAGCGGCGGACGGTACGATCTCATGCCTTAGCGTGTCGCTGAAAAAGGGCGAGAGTTTGCAGCTTGGCGCGGTTATCGAGGGCGAGGGAGCTGTCGAATGGAGCAGCACAAAGAAATCGGTCGCGGCAGTAAGCTCCGACGGAAAAATAACGGCAAAGTCCAAGGGCGAAGCAACGATTGAAGCAAAGCTAGGCAAATCTTCGGTAAAAATCAAGGTCAATGTAACAGAATAAACAAAACGGGCAGTAACGCGGTTAAGCGATACTGCCCGTTGTGGTTTGAATTATAAGCTGTCAGCGAGGTCGAGAATGAGCCTTTCGGTCTTTTCCCAGCCGAGGCACGGGTCTGTGATAGACTTTCCGTAAACGCCTTCTTCGGCTTTCTGCGCGCCGTCCTCAATATAGCTTTCAATCATAAGTCCCTTGATGAAGCCGTTGAGGTCGTTGTCGTGACGCTTGCTGAAAAGAACCTCCTTAGCAATGCGGATCTGTTCGAGGTAATGCTTGTTGGAGTTCGAGTGGTTGCAGTCCACGATAACCGAACGGTTTACGAGGTTCTTCGCGTTGTACATTTCAAGCAGCAGCTTGAGATCCTCGTAGTGATAGTTCGGGATAGCCTGTCCGTGCTTGTTCACAAAGCCGCGCAGGATAGCGTGAGCATACGGATTGCCCGTTGTTTCGACTTCCCAGCCGCGGTAGAGGAAAATGTGGCTGTTCTGAGCGGCAGTGATAGAGTTGAGCATTACGGAATAATCGCCGCCCGTGGGATTTTTCATTCCGCAGGGGATATCCATTCCGCTTGCAACAAGGCGGTGCTGTTGATCCTCAACCGAGCGTGCGCCGACGGCAACGTACGAAAGAAGGTCGGAGAGATAGCGGTAGTTCTCGGGGTAAAGCATTTCGTCTGCGCAGACGAAGCCGGTTTCCTTTATCGCGCGGGAGTGCAGTTCGCGCACGCGGATAAGTCCCTCGAGCATATCTTCCTTTTTCATAGGGTCGGGCTGGTGCAGCATACCCTTATAGCCCTCGCCCGTCGTGCGGGGCTTACCTGTGTAAATGCGGGGGATAATGAAAATCTTGTCCTTGACCTGTTCCTGAACGCCGACAAGTCTGCCGATATAGTCGAGAACGGGTTCTTCCTTGTCTGCGGAACAGGGACCGATCACAAGCAGCAGACGGTTGTCCTTGCCCTCGAAAATATCGCGGATTTCCTTGTCTTTCTGCGCCTTTATTTCCGCGACCTTTTCGGTAACGGGATAAAGCTCCTTGATTTCCTTCGGAATAGGGAGCTTTCTGTTGAAGTTCATTCCCATCTTCTTTTGTTCCTTTCGTTTAATTATACGACAAAAGCGAATTTACATCGGTAAATCCGCTTTTGATTTATATATCTATCCGATTAAAATTCGTCGTCCTCTTCTGCGAGAGCCTCAAGCTTCTTTCCGAAGAAATCGCCGAGCTTTTCGCACGATTCGATCATGCTCTTCATTTCCTCCTCAGAGAATGTGCCCTTCATTTCTTCAACGAGGTTCTTGTGGTACTTGCGGTGCATTGTGTAAGCCTTTTCGCCCTTGCTTGTAAGCTTTACTCTTACGGAACGGCCGTCGTTTGCACAGCCTGTCTTTTCAACGTATTTCTTGAGAGTAAGTTTATTTATGGCAACTGTTGCCGAAGGTCTGGTTATATCCATTTCTGCGGCGATAGCGCTTATTGTGGGACCTTCTTCGCCCTTTGTGCCGCACTTAACGCATTCGAGCAGGTGCATTTCGTTAATTGTGAGGTTAACGCTGCGCTCAAGCTTGAGTGTTTTTTCTTCAAGCTTCATTGCGTTGTGATAAAGCTTGATCATAAACTTGTTGAAATCAAATTCGCTCATAATTGTACTCCTTTTCCGGCTTAAAGCCATGTGCTAAAAATTTGGTATGTGCGTTATATTTCTAAGTTCCTCTGCTTATGATTATAGCACAACTTTTTTAGAATGTCAACACTTTTAATAAAATTTTTTTAAGAAAAACCAAAAAATATGTTCATATACGAGCATTTATGTTGCGGTAAGTGAAAAAATATGGTATACTTGTAATGCGAAAAATACACAAGGAGCTGACATATATGAAAATTGTTATTACCGACAGCGACACCGTTTCTACGGGTGATATTGCTTTTTCCGGCTTTGCCGCCTATGGCACGGTCATACGCTACGGACTTACCGAGCCTGAACGCGCCGCCGAGCGCATACGCAGCGCGGACATTGTCCTCTGCAACAAGACGCCTATGACGCGCGAAGTGCTTGAAAAAGCGGAAAATCTGAAATATATCGGGCTTTTCGCGACCGGCTGGAACAATGTTGACACAGAATATGCAAGGGAGCGCGGCATTGTTGTTACAAATGTTCCGGGATATTCGACCGACGGTGTGGCGCAGCTTACCTTTTCGTACATCCTTGCCTTATACAGTCGGGTCTGCAACTACAGCAGCTCGGTCGAACGCGGCGAATGGATAAAAAGTCCGACGTTTTCATATTTTCCGTACCCGATAACGCTTCTTTCGGGTAAAACTATCGGGATAGTCGGGTTCGGCGCTATTGGAAAAACTGTTGCGGGAATCGCGCGTGCATTCGGAATGAGAGTGCTTGTTCATACAAGAACGGTGCGCGAAGAAAGCGCGGCTGAGTTTGTTGATTTTGATACATTGCTGCGCGAAAGCGATATAGTTTCGCTGCATTGTCCGCTGAATGCGCAGTCGGAGGGCATGATGAACGCTGAAGCGTTCGCAAAAATGAAGGACGGCGCGGTGTTCATCAATACGGCACGCGGTCCGCTTGTTGATGAACACGCTCTGCGCAGCGCGCTTGACAGCGGGAAGCTGCTCGTCGCAGGTCTGGACGTACTCACGAAAGAGCCTATGGCGGCGGACTGCCCGCTTCTCGGAGCGAAGAACTGTATAATAACTCCGCATATCGCGTGGGCGGCGCTTGAAACAAGAAAAAGGTTGGTCGAGTGCGTTGAAAAGAACCTTGCGGCGTTTCTCAGCGGAAATCCGATAAACCGCGTATGCTGACGAGCCTTGAGATTTTTTGAAATAAAATGCTCAAAAAAGGTGAAAAAAGTGTGTCCGAATAAGGAAAAATACGGTAAATAAGCCATTTTGTTTGACATTTGGCTTTAAATGGTATATAATAACGAGTACAACCCCGGAAGGAGGGATTGCATTTGAAATATACGAATCGGCTCGGAAAACGGCTTTTCGCCGCGCTTACAGCGGCGGCAGTGTTTTGTTCGGGCTGTACTCAGCCCGGCGGCACAGAAACCTCTGAAACTTCCGCTGCGGAAAGTACCCCCGAGGTCACAACTCTTCACGCCGAGGCTCTTGCGAACGAAGAGGACGTTCAGCCGCCGGCGCAGGAACAGCCGCTTAAAATTGCAGCAGGCAATTACAGCTATACATACAGTCCGTTTTATTCCGACGGAGGCTTTGACGTTCTTATAAATAACCTTACGGGAACGCGCCTGCTCGGACTTGATCGCAGCGGAAAAGCGGTTACGAAAGGCATAGAGGGCGAACGCCGCATATACGCGGGCAGCTACTATTTATATACGGGAATTGCGGACGTTGACGAAAAATATGACGAGGAAGCGGACGAAACGGTGTATTCTATAAAGCTGCGCGACGGAGTTAAGTTCAGCGACGGTGAAACTATGGACGCCGACGACCTTATTTTTACGCTTTATATGCTGCTTGACCCGTCGCTTTCCAAGCGCAGCCCGTTTCAGGGCGTGGACATAAAGGGAGCGATAAATTATCGCCTTAACAGCACGATTGCGGACACGCTTTCGCCCGAGGATATCGCGGCGGCGCTTGAAACCGAGGAGGTTCAGCAGAAGATCCGCGCCGAGATCGTTGAACCGATGCTCGCGCGCGAATTGGAATGGGTAAAGTCGCTTTACGGCGACGCAAGCTATTCCGTATATACAACGACTTATCCCGAAGCGAAGGATCTTATGGCGTTTTTCTATTCGGTGAACAGTGAATACGACTCAACGGCGGTCGGCGAGGAGCAGGTTTTATCCGACCTTGCGGATATGTACGGCGGAAATTACGAGCTGCTCGGAAGTATGTACGAGGGAGATTCCACATTCTTCAAGACCGACGCGGAAATATGCGCCATTGAATATCTTTCGGAGGAAAAAGGCGCTTCCGAAAATGTGGACAGCATTTCGGGAATAATCAAAACGGGAAAAAATACGGTTGACGTTACCGTTTCGGGCAGCGGGACAGGCTTTCTTTCCGCGCTTAACAGCGTGATAGTCGCTCCTCTCCATTATTACGGCGACGAGAGCAGCTATGATTACGCGGCGAACAGGTTCGGGTTTGAAAAAGGCACGGCGCTTGAGCTTGCCGCAAACAAGGCTGACGCGCCGCTCGGTGCGGGTGCATATGCTTTTGAACGAAGCGAAAACGGCGTTGCATACCTTACCGCGAACGAATACTATTACAAAGGCGCTCCCGAAACGAAAAAGCTGGAAATCTCGCAGGTCTCTTCCGGCAGCGCGGTTTCAGCCGTTTCGGACGGCACCGCCGATATAAGCTATCCTGAGGCTTCTGCGGAGGCTTCCGACCAAATTGACGAGGCGAACGAGGCTATCGAAAAGCTGTATGCCTGCACGGTAAACAGCGACGGCTACGGTTATATCGGGATAAACGCAAAAACCGTAAATATCGGCGGAGAAGCGGAATCGGTGCAGAGCGTTGCCTTGAGAAAGGCACTTGCAACCGCAATATACCTTTTCCGTGACGAATCGGTGCGTAATTATTATGGTGATATCGGAATCGCCGTGGATTTCCCCGCAGCGGTGAGCGGATATATAAAAACCGATTCCGAAGAATTAAGCGTTCCGCCGTATTCCAAAAACGCGGAGGGAGAGTCGATTTATTCCGACGGAATGAACGAGCAGGTGCGCCGTTCCGCGGCGAAACAGGCGTGTCTTGGGTATTTTGAAGCTGCCGGATATACCGTTGAAAACAATCGCGTTACCGCTGCTCCCGAAAACGGAACTACGACTTTCCATGCGATGATAGCGGCTGAGGGAACGGGCAGACACCCGTCTTATTATGCGCTTGAAGCGGCTTCTGCGCTGCTTCGCGAAATCGGTATAACTCTGGTAATAAGCGACGCGGCGGACGCTGCGCAGCTTTGGAGCGTTCTGAGCAGCGGAACTCAGGAGATATGGGCTTCCGTGTGGGAAACGGGCGCACAGCCGCGCTTCTCGTCGTCGGAAATGTACGGCGAGGACAACTTCTGCGGAATTTCCGCAAAGGAATTTTACGAAGCGGTGGCAGCGGCCGACAACGCTGATTCAGAAACGATTTCAGACGCATATACTGCGTTTTATAACCTGCTGTACGACAAATACGCCGTGGAAATTCCTATGTATCAGCGTTCGGGATGCATTCTTTTCAGCACGCTGCGCGTAAATACGGATTCGCTCCCGAAAAATATGACGGGTTATTACAGCTGGGTTGACGAAGCGGAAAAAATTACACAAAAATGGTAATAATTATAAAAGGTGACTCTGATGGCTAAAGAAGTTAAGACCAACGCAATGCGGTTTCTCGACCGCGAGAAGATTCCGTATACGATCGGAACATACGAATGCGAAGAATTTATTGACGGAATAACCGTCGCTGAAAAAATGGGGCAGGATCCTGCGCTTACGTTCAAGACTCTTGTTGCGCACGGGAAAAGCGGCGGCTACTACTGCTTCCTGCTGCCCGTTGCGGAGGAGCTTGACCTAAAAAAGGCGGCAAAAAGCGTCGGCGAAAAATCGGTAGAGCTGCTCCACGTTAAGGACATAAACGCGGTCACGGGGTATGTCCGCGGCGGCTGTACGCCTATCGGAATGAAAAAGCAGTTTCCGACTGTTATTCACAATTCGGCTGAAAATCTGCCTGAATTTTATATCAGCGGCGGTCGGCTCGGAACCCAGATATGCGTTTCACCGCAGCGGCTCGTTAAGGCGATTCGCGGGCAATTTGCGGATTTGCTGCTTGAAGGTGAACAGGCGTGATAAGAGCGGTTAGAGAAGCGGAAATCGGCAGGTGCGCCGAGGTTATACGCGACAGCTTTATGACAGTCGCCCGCGAGTTTGGCATTACAGCGGAAAACGCGCCGAGATTTACAGCTTTTTCGGTTTCTGCGGAAAGACTGCAATGGCAGATGAACGCCGAGCGCAGACCAATGTTTGTTTATGTTGAGAAGTCCGAAATAATCGGGTACTATTCGCTTGCTTTGCTCAAAAACGGCGAGTGCGAGCTTAACAATTTATGCGTAACTCCTCGGTTCAGACACGGCGGGGCAGGCGGCGAGCTGCTTTTGCACTCGTTTGAAACCGCCCGACAGCTCGGATTCGGTAAACTGAATATCGGGATTGTTGAGGAGAACACGCAGCTTCGGAAATGGTATGAGAAATTCGGCTTTGAACATACCGGCACGCAGAAATTTGATTTTTTTCCGTTCACCTGCGGCTATATGACAAAAATACTGTAAAAAACGCCCCCTTACGCCAACGTCGGTATAATGCCAACGCGCCGTAAGGGGGCTTTAATGTTTTAATTTTGTATAATCGCGATTAAAGCTCTGCGAAGTACTTGATTGTTCTTACCATCTGAGATGTGTAAGAGTTTTCGTTGTCGTACCAAGAAACAACCTGAACTTCGTAGAGATCGTCAGCGATCTGAGCAACCATTGTCTGAGTTGCGTCGAAGAGAGAGCCGTATCTCATACCGATAACGTCGGAAGAAACGATCTGGTCTTCGTTGTAGCCAAAGGATTCGGAAGCAGCAGCCTTCATAGCAGCGTTGATAGCGTCCTTTGTTACGTTGCTGCCCTTAACAACAGCGGTAAGGATAGTTGTGGAACCTGTCGGAACCGGAACTCTCTGTGCGGAGCCGATGAGCTTGCCGTTGAGTTCGGGAATAACAAGACCGATAGCCTTAGCAGCGCCTGTGGAGTTAGGAACGATGTTAGCAGCGCCTGCTCTTGCTCTTCTGAGGTCGCCCTTTCTGTGAGGACCGTCGAGGATCATCTGGTCGCCTGTGTAAGCGTGGATAGTGCTCATGATACCGCTCTGGATAGGAGCAAAGTCGTTAAGAGCCTTAGCCATGGGAGCGAGGCAGTTTGTTGTGCAGGAAGCAGCGGAAATAATGTTGTCTTCCTTTGTAAGGGTCTTTTCGTTTACGCTGTAAACGATAGTCTTGAGGTCGTTGCCTGCGGGAGCGGAGATAACAACCTTCTTAGCTCCGGCGTCGATATGAGCCTGGCTCTTTTCCTTAGAGCAGTAGAAGCCTGTGCATTCGAGAACTACGTCAACGCCGATTTCGCCCCAAGGAAGATCCTTAGCGTCCTTTTCAGCATAAATCTTAAGTGTCTTGCCGTCAACTGTGATTGTACCTGCTTCATCATCAGCCGCTACTGTGTGAAGACCTTCGCCGATCTTTCCGCAGTAACCGCCCTGTGCGGTATCATACTTTAAGAGGTGAGCGAGCATAGAGGGCTTGGTAAGATCGTTGATAGCCACTACTTCGTAGCCCTCAGCGCCGAACATCTGTCTGAAAGCAAGACGTCCGATACGGCCGAAGCCGTTAATTGCAACTTTAACTGACATTGGATTTATCCTCCTGAAAAAAATTGATACTTTGTACCATGTATTATTATACAAGATTTGTCCGTGAATATCAAGTGCTTTGACAAAAAATTAACACATTTTTCCGAAAAATAGACGTAAAAAAAGAATGACGTTTTTTGTGCATTTTGCCAAAGGTATTGATTTTCCGCGAAAATGTGATACAATATATTGTATAATCTGACTCGGAAAGGAATATAAAATGACGCTTTATATCAGTGATTTGGACGGAACGCTTCTGACCTCGTCGGGGAAAATGAAGCCCCGCGCGGAGGAAATGCTGAACGATATGATCGAAAACGGTCTGAATTTTACATACTGCACCGCCCGCAGCATCAATTCTGCGGGAAATCTGATGAAAAATGTAAAAATCGGTTTGCCGGTGATTTTGCAGAACGGCGTGTTCATATACGACCCCGAAAAAGAAGAATTTGTTGTTAAAAATTTTCCGGGAAAGAGGCAGACGGAGCTGCTTTCCGAGGCTGTTACGCGCCTTAAAGAGCAGCCGATGATCCACTCGTTCATAGACGGAAAAATCAGGATAAGCTATCTCGGCGGCTCGAAAAATCTGAAAAATTACCTTAAAAACAGGGAGGGCGACGAGCGGCTTCGTCCTCTTGAAGGCTACGGCGGGCTTTTCGACGGCGAATTTTTTTACGCGGTTTTCATAAATCCCGTGCATAAAGCCGAGCTTGACGAGGTTTTTACGGCGGAAAACGGCTTTTCTCACGTTTATTACCGCGATGTCTACACGGACGATTACTGGTACGAGGTTTTCAGCAGCTCCGCCGGCAAGGCGAATGCGGTCTTGCAGCTTAAAGCCTTGCTCGGCGCGGACGAAATAGTCAGCTTTGGCGATAATCACAACGATATTTCGATGTTTTCGGTTTCCGACCGCTGTTATGCCGTCGAAAATGCGTTTGACGATGTGAAAAGCGCCGCCGACGGCGTAATCGGCTCAAACGATTCGCTCGGCGTTCCTGTTTTTATCGAACGCGAGCATTTTGCAAGGTTTGATTATACCCGCCCTGAATCGGATGAACCGGACGAAGTCCGTTTTGCCGAAGCTGTCGGAAAAGCGCTTGCACGGGAACGCAGCACGATAGGCACTCTCAACGAAAAGACCATTCACAATGCGCTGAAGTGCTACTATTGCAATGATGTTGACCACGAGGCGAAAATCGGGTCGTTTTATGCCGACGGAGCGGGGGAGGACGGCATTTACGAGATACAGACGGCGTCGTTCTCGAAGCTTGGCAGAAAGCTTACAAAAATGCTGCGTGCCTGTCACGTTACGGTCGTGTATCCATACCCGAAAATCGTTCACAATTATTCGATAAACGAACAGACGGGAGAAGTGATTTCGTCATCAACGCGCCGTAATTCGTCGCTGTCAAAGCTGTTTCTGGAACTTTACCGCATAAAAGCGTTTCTGACGAATCCGAACCTTACGATATGCGTTGCGCAGCTTGAGATCGAGCAGAAAACCTATTATAAGGACGAGCGGCGCATACGGTATAAGGGCATGAAAAAGGAGAAAACTCCCAAGCGGTACATAAAAGAAATCCGCCTTGACAGCAAGACGGATTACCTTGATTTATTGCCGTGCGGACTTCCCGCGGAATTTACCAAAAAGGAGCTTCATAAGCTGCTCCCCGCGACCGACCCCTCGCTGATGCTGGAAGTTCTGGGATATGTCGGGGCGGTGAGCCGCTCGGGAAAACGTGGGAAAGCGATCGTTTACACGATCAGAAGCCAAGACATTCGTTGATGAAAATGACCTTTATGCGATCCTTTCTGCGCTGCTGTCCCAGACGGACATAAGAGCAGCAGATGCGCTGCGGGCTGTGGCAGTGGGCGCATTCGCCTGTTTTCGCACAAGGGGTTTCCTGGCACAAACGGATAGTGTTTGACGGTGCGGCGATTTTTTCAACGCGCTGCTCGGCTTCTGCTTTGTCGCGAACGATTTTGTTCACGCCCGCGACTATAACGACCTGTTTCGGTCCGAAAATCATTGCCGAAACGCGGTTGCCCGTTCCATCGACGTTGTACAGCTCGCCGTCCTCGGTTATTGCGTTGCTGCTCGCGAAAAACGTATCGCTGATGAACGCTTTTCTGAAGCATTCCTCCGTTTCCTCGGGAGTTGTACATTTAGAGCGGTCGGCGAAAATATCGCCGTACTTTTCGTTCAGATGTGCGATAACTCCGACCTCGGAGAGCGTCATTGAGCCGCCCGAAGTGATGAGCCTGTCGCCTGTAATAAGCTCGTCGATAAGCGAGAGAAGCTCCTCGCGCGACTTGACATAATAGCCCTGCATATTGTTCTTTTCGAGCGCGCGGATAGTTTTTTCAACGCGCAGGTCGATGACCTTCTGTACATTTTCGTTCATTTCTTATTCCTCCGTTATTTTTCGGCATTCTATGTAGAAACGCTTATCCTCGGCGTGCCCCATTGAAAATGTTTTTCGGGGAAGCGCTCCGTCCTTTATTACAGTCGGGAAAAGCTCGGATTTTTTCATATCGGGGAGAAGAAATCCGACGCTGCGTTCCTGCTTTGAAAGATTATAAACAACGTCTTTGCCGTGGATATAATCGATTTTGCAGCCGCTGCGGCGAATAAAGCCGTCGAGAAATTCCTGAACGCTGCCGACAGTGAGCTGCGAGGTCGGCTTGTGAATGTACCGCTCCTCCTCGCTGCCGTTCAGCACGATCGTAAATTTCTGTTCGGCGGGCTGTTCGCTGAGTCCGAGCGCTTCTGTCATTTCCGCGATAAGCTGCTGCGGCTCGACCTCGGTAACGATGCGGTGAATAGCTTCAAATTCAAGTGCAGGGCTGTGCAGGTTCACGATTTCCGCCAGAGCATAGCGTGCGGGGTGAGCCGAGAGGTCTTTTTCGGGATTATTTCTTTTCAGTTCCTCATAATACTCTTTCGCGGTCGCCAGCGAGTGGTTCCCGTCGCCCATTGCATACAGAAGTACGGGCGTATCGGTGAGGCTGTAGCGCTTTTCAAACGCTTCGGGGCTGCCAAGCTTGTCGAGCGCCGCAAAAACGCGTTCGCACTGCGTTTGCGGGAGAATATATCCTCTGACTTTTCCGCCTTTTTCCATAAGAGAAAAATCATAAATCGGCGAAGAAGTATTCTTGACGGCTTCACACGGTTCGATAACCGTTTTCTGCTCGTCGTCAATGAGTATCATTATATGCGGAAGCTCCAGCGGCGCGCCGCGGCGAACCTTTATACGGGGCGGAATACGCTCGGCGACGGTCGCTTCCGTCGCGCGGACGGGCGAGGCGCTGCCCTTGCGGTAATCATAGTCCTCAAGGTCGATCATTCCGACAAGACCCGCGCGGATTTTTCCGTCGGACTGCGTGCGTTCAAGGTAAATAAGGCTGTTTTTGTATTCGGCAAAGCGATTTTCGGAAAGCATACGCTTCATTTCGGCGTGAATAGCGTCGATTCGCTGTTCAACGTCGTTTTCTTCCAGATAAACCTCGGGCAGAATAAGCTTCAGCGTGGAATCCGCTTCGCCTACCGTGGTTTTTACGCGCTCCCAGTAGTCGGGCTGTCCCGTATACTGGTCGCAGGCTACGACCGCCCATTTTTCCATATCGGCGTTCTTCGGCAGAAGAATATCCGCCGCTTTGAATGAAGTGCTCATAAAAAATCCTTTCCGTCTGCTGACTTGCTTGATAATACCATAATTATAGCACAAAAAGTTGAGGTTAGCAATATTTCGGAGTTGCAAAATCGGAAAAATTGTGCTATACTGTAAAAAATGTAAAAATGAAAGGATCTACGAAAATGAACTACAAAGAAAGTTTTATAAAGTTTATGGCGGACAGCGGGGTGCTGACATTCGGCGATTTTACGCTTAAAAGCGGAAGAAAAGCGCCTTATTTTATAAACACCGGCAATTACAAAACCGGCGCGCAGCTTTCCATGCTCGGAAAATATTATGCCGAGTGCATAAAGGACAACGGTGTTGAAGCCGAAACCCTGTTTGGACCCGCATACAAGGGCATTCCGCTTTCCGTAAGCGCGGCGATAGCGCTTTACGACAAGTTCGGAATGGAGGTAAGCTACTGCTTCGACCGTAAGGAGGCCAAAGACCACGGCGAGGGCGGAGTTTTTGTCGGAAAGCAGCTTTCCGACGGTGAAAAGGTGGTTATAATCGAGGACGTTATGACGTCGGGAAAGGCTCTGCGCGAGGTGCTTCCGAAGCTGAAAGAAGCTGCGAACGTGAACATTACGGGAATGGTGATCACCGTAGACCGCATGGAAAAGGCGCTCGACAGCGATATGAGCGCGGTTCAGGCTGCATATAAGGAATTTGGCGTAAAGGTATATTCTATCGTAAATATCAACGACATTATAGCCGCAATCGAAAACGAAGTTATTCCCGGAAAGGAATATCTCGAAGCCATGAAAGCGTACAGAGAGGCTTATGGGGTTCAGTATTGAGATAATACTGATTCCTATTAGTATTATACGGCTTTTTCGGTGGCTGCGCAGAAGCGGCGAAGCTTCCTATAGACAACGTCTACAGGAAGCTTGAAAAATAGTATAAGGCAGCAAAAAGCCCGAAAAGACTGCATTCTTTTCGGGCTGAAATTATTTTTGTTCGGTAAGATATGAAAGCACACGTTCAAACTGTACGCCGTTTCGCGCGGGTTCGTTCGTCTTATACGTTTCGCGTATTGCGAGCGAGCAGAAATCGGTCGCCAGCCGCATTGATTCTCCGAGAGTTCTGCCCTGTAAAATCCCGCCTGTGATAACGCTTGCGAAAATGTCGCCCGTTCCCGGATATGAGGCGGGTACTCGTTCCCAGCGGATAAGCGAGGGCTGCTCGTTTTCGCGATCCATGCAGGCGTTGGCGCAGCTTCCGTCGGTGAGCTGAACGCCCGTGATTATAGCGGCGGGACAGCGGTCGCAAAGACGCCTGAGCCAGTCGTAAACCTGTTCCTCTGACATTCTGTTCGGGTACGGCTCGTCAAGGATTATCGCCGCTTCGGTTATATTCGGGGTTATAACGTCCGCGTAGGAGATAAGTTCCTTTGTGCGGCGGATAAGTCCGTCCGTGTAGGTCTGATACGCCGAGCCGTTGTCGCCCATTACAGGGTCAATGACTTTAAGGGCATTGGGAAAAGCCTTAAAAAAAGCTATACAGCTGTCCGCCTGTTCTTCTGAGGCTAAAAAACCCGTATAAACGCAGTCGAATTTCAGCTCAAGCTCAAGATAATGCGCGAGCGCCTTGTCTATATAATCGGTCATATCGCGCAGAACAAAGTCCGTGAAGCCGCCCGTGTGGGTTGACATTACCGCAGTCGGAACGGGAATGCACTGTACGCCCATTGCCGAAAGCGTCGGCAGTATCACCGAGAGCGCGCACCGCCCGAATCCCGACATATCGTGAATTGCCGCGGCAGTTTTCTGTTTATCCATTCTCCGATGCTCCTTTCTTTTCTTTCGGAAATTATATCACGCGCCGCAAGTTTTGTCAATGAAAGTCTTTACAAATCAAAAAAAATATATTATAATATACTTATCGAATGCGCACTGTTCGTTTTGATTGAAAAATATATGATTAATTGAAGGGAAGATGCATTTTGAAGAAAAATTGCTTTAAGAATATCTGGCTTGCTTCTGCGGCGGCGTTTGTATTTGCTTTTTCCGCGTCGGCAAACGTCGGAGCATGGAACAACGACCCGTTTGCGTCACAGGCAACAAGCGAAACCTCTGCTGCGGCAGGGGACGTTATAACGAATCCAACCACCGAGCAGACTGCTCCCGACGCCGCTATCGACGACATTGAGCCGGAAACCACGGATTCCGAGGATATCGAGGAAGAGATTCCGACAGAAGAAACCACAACGACGCAGGAGGTCGTAATCGCGCCTGCTTCATCGGCATCTGAGGAGATCACAACACAGCCGCCCCAGCCGTCCGCGCCTTCGTACGCTCCCACGGATTCTTACACAATGTATGCTCCACAGGTAATAAATGTCAGAAGCGGCCCGGGAACGGACTATGACAAGCTGGGCGTTGTATACGCAAATTCTGCGGTTACGGTAGTAGGCAGCAGCGGCGATTGGCTTGCGGTTTCATATAACGGACAGACCGGCTTCATACTGGCGAGCCTGCTTTCCGACACTCAGCCGCAGACAACGACTTCCGCAGCGCCGGCTGCGACAGAACCGCAGCAGACCGAGGAAACGACTGTTTCCGAAACGGAAGCTGAAACAAGCGCTCCCGAGAGCATTGACGAAGAACCCATTACCAACCCCGTTACACAGGCTCCGCAGACCTCGGAAACCGCGCAGACGAGCAGAACCGAAGCGGCAGCGGCTGTTGATAACACAGGCGAGGGCGGATTTCCGCCGATCCTGCTTGCGCTGATATGCGCGGTTGCTGCATTCCTTATTGTCGCGGTAATTCCGATTGCCGTTCTCAGGATTCGACACAGAAATTTATACCGTTATTGATAGTAAAAAGACCGTTTCTTAGGAAGCGGTCTTTTTTCTTTTACTAAATTCACCAAAAGGGATTGAAAAAAAACGAAAAAAATGTTATTATAAAAAAGGTATTGACAAATGCCGTGAAAACGTTTAACCGCTCTTTGATAGGAGAATTTTATGAACAGGAAAATTGCCGCAGCCGCTGCCGCCTGCCTTATACTCGGCACATCGGGCTGTTATTTCTTCCCCGCGGAGGAGGAGCTTCTCGAACCGCCCGTGATCGCGCCCGACGAGGTGGCTTATTCTACATATACCGCAAAAATCAAGACGATACAGAACACCGCAACTGTCACAGGATACGTTAAATCGCGCACGGAGAAAGAGTGCTATTTCACCGATTATACGGGGCGTGTAAAGAATATTTATGTAAAGGCGGGCGACTTTGTCGAAGAGGGCGACCTTATTGCCGATATGAACACGGGGGCGCTTGAATACGAGCTTGAGATTCAGAAGCTAAAGGTTCAGGCAGCTCAGCTGAGATACAATTCGAGCGGCTCGCAGGCTGACCGGCTTCAGCTTGAAATCGAGCAGAACACGCTTGATATGTATCAGGCGGAATATGACGGCTCAATGGTATTCGCGCCGATAAGCGGTCAGGTTTCGTATGTGTACAAGCTCAATCCCGGCACGGAAATGGATCCGTATAAGGTTCTTGCTCGGATAGTTGACCCCGACGACATTTATGTTGACGCGGAATATCCCGAGTCGATAACATTCAAAACAGGCGACAAGGTGACCATAAACATCAGCGGTCTTTCGTATGACGCAACGATAACGTACAGTCCGGAGGACGCGCGCGAGGCGGGCGACAGCAATGTAAACGCGCTTCACGCCGATTTTGACGGCGATAAGCCCGCGTTTGCATATCTCGGCGCACTCGCGGATATCATAAAGGTCAACGCGACGGCGGAAAACGCGGTGGTTATACCCAAGCATCTTGTAAAAAACGACGGCGACCGCGAATACGTTCAGGTGTACGATAACGGCGAAAAACGCGAGGTCGATGTAGTTACGGGAATATCCAACGCAACTGAAATTGAAATAAAAAGCGGATTAAAAGCGGGCGATCAGGTGATCGTCAAGTAAGGAGCAGACCTTGTTAACATTACTTATAAGAAAAATGTGCAAGACCAAGTGGATGGTTCTCTGCCTTTTTATCGGTTTTCTTATGGCTGCGGGAATGATGAGCGCCGTGCCTATTTACATGGACGCGTCGCTTCAGCGTATGCTTATAAAGGATATGGAGTCATATCAGCTCTCGACGGGAGAATTTCCCGGAATTTATTCGGTTGAAAAGGCTATCGGTTCAAACGTTTCGGCGGGCGAACAGCTCAATCTGATAAATCAGCTTCCGCAGACGGTAAGAGAGCGCGTGAGCGGCATAAAAATACCCGTTGGCGCGGAAAAAACCGTTGTTATTGACAATTTGCAGTACCTTACTGCGGGCGGGCAAAGCTCTACGCGCGTGAAAATTGCTTCGATGACGGGTTTTTCTGAGCACACGGTTATTAAAAGCGGGCGTATGTACTGCGAGGGCGGGATTTCCGAGGACGGAGTGTACGAGGCTGTCGCGAGCGAAGCGGCGCTTAAATCGCTTGGCATAATACTCGGCGGGGAATATGATGTGCGCTCGGTAGACACCTCGCGTCCCGCGCTGAAGGTGCGAATTGTCGGAATATATGAACAATCCGACCCAAACGACATATACTGGTCGGAAACCATGGACAGGTATATAAACGCACTGTTTTTTGATTATGGCTGTTTTTCGGAAAAGCTGCTCTCGGGCGGCAATATTCAGCTTACCGATATAGCGGTAAGATATGCATTTTCATATCAATCTATGGATATGAACGACCTTCCGTCCGTAACTGCGGCTATTTCCGAGGATTTTGATTATTATAAATCGCTCGGATATTCATTCAGCATGGGCGTTTCGGATATTCTTGACGAATATGCGGTAGAAGCGCAGAAGCTGACGGGTATACTCTGGACGCTTCAGATACCGACAATGGTAATGCTTGCGTTTTATCTTTTCATGGTGTCACAGCTTAATGTTGAGCAGGAAAAGAACGAGATCGCCGTGTTCAAGAGCCGCGGCGCAAGCTCTTTGCAGATTTTTTTCCTGTATGCTGCGGAATCCGGCATTCTGGGATTGATAACGCTCATGACCGCGCCGTTTATCGGGCTTGTTCTTACGCGTTTCCTCGGCGTTTCAAACGGGTTTTTGGAATTTGTCAACCGCACGGGAATTTCGGCGAAAATAACGGGTACGGCGGTGCTTTACGCGCTGTTGGCGGTTGTTGTATTCTTCCTTACAACGATGATACCGATAATTCCTGCGTCTAAGCTTTCGATAGTTGAATATAAAGCAAGCAAAACTAGGGTCGTCAAGGTTCAGCTCTGGGAAAAATGCTGCATTGACCTTTTTCTTATCACTGCGGGACTTGTTTTCTACGGAATTTACACCGCAAACGAGGTCGCTTCCGAAACGTCTACGGGCGAGATAAACCCGCTCTTCTTCATTTTTTCGACCTGCCTTGTAATGGGGCTGGGACTGCTTTTCATACGCGTTTATCCGTATTTTCTGCGCGGAATCTATACCGTGTTCCGCCCGCTCTGGACCCCGTCGCAGTATATGGCAATAACGTCGGTCAGCCGCGCGGAGGGCGGAAAAGTTCGCTTTCTTATGCTGTTTCTGATTGTGACATTTTCGCTGGGAATTTTTTCGGCGAACACGGCGCGCACGATAAATAACCAGAAAGAGGACAGGATCTATTACTCGACGGGCGCTGATATACGGCTTAAAGAATACTGGGCGGAAACCACGACTTCGGATTCAAGCATGACGGTCACGGGCTATGTTGAACGCGATTTTGAGCGTTTTGAACAGCTTACGGGCGTTGAAACCGCAACGCGCGTGCTTATAAATAAAAGCGCTAAAGTGACAGTCGATAAAAAGACCGAAAACGGCGTAATGCTTATGGCAATCGAGCCGTATAAATTCGCAAAAACGGCTTGGTTCAGAAATGACCTGCTGCCTGTTCACTGGTGGAATTACTGCGGCGCTTTGCAGAATTATCCCTCGGGAGTTCTTATTTCGAGAGCGCTTGCGGACAAATACGAGCTTCAGCTCGGCGATAAGATTTCCGCCAAATGGTCGGGAAACGACAGCGTGACCGCGACTGTTGTTGCAGTTGTGGATTACTGGCCGGGAATAAATCCGAACGAGTCGGCGAAAGCCTCGGGCGACGCGAAGTCCTCCAAAAAACAGGAGGAAACCGAGGAAGAACAGACTTCTTACGCGGTAAACTGCTTTATAGTGATGAATTACAACTATATCTATAATCTGACGGACATTGAGCCGTATGAGGTGTGGATCGATATGGCGGACGGCGCGACCAGCGAAGCGCTGTACAGCGATATTAAGGAAAAGCGCATTCCGATCGAATATATCACGGACTCGTCGCAGCTTCTTATTCAGGAGAAAAACGACCCTCAGCTTCAGGGAATGAACGGCGCGCTTACCATGAGTTTTGTGATAATCATGGTAATGACGATAATCGGATTCCTTATTTACTGGATACTTTCGATACGCAGCCGCACGCTTCAATTCGGAATACTGCGCGCCATGGGCGTGACGTTTAAGGAGATAATCGGTATGATCGGCTATGAGCAGCTTCTTGTATCGGGCGTTTCGATAGCGATGTCGTTTATTATAGGCGGAGTTGTGAGCGATTTGTTCGTGCCGCTGTTCCGTTCTATGTACAGTCCTGCGGATCAAGTGCCGCCGTTCCATGTTGCTGCCGCACAGAGCGATTACATAAAAATTTATGTGATAATTGTGCTTATGCTTGGCGGAGGATTTGCGATTCTCGGCAGGCTTATAAAGAAAATCAACGTGAACAAGGCGCTGAAGCTTGGTGAAGATTAAAAAGAAAGTTTAGGTCAAGGGGCGGCGCCCCTGTCGCACTCCGCAGAGGGCGAAATTCTTTACGTTAAAAGCGCTCCGCAAGGGGTGAATGAAAATAGTCCTGTGGACTGTTTTAAAAGAGGGGACGCCCTGCAAGAGAGGGCGTCCCCTAAAAAACGCAGGAAATATGCTTTTCTGCGTTTTTTTACTTAGCAACCTCGCAAATAAGCTCGTTAAAGCGCTTTGCGAACAACGGCGGAATATTGTGCGCCGCCTTTTCCCATATCTCAGTTTTGCAGTTGCTGTTCAGATTTGCGAGCGCCGTCAGGCTGTCGTGAACTTCCTTCTGCTCCTTTGCGCCTGCGATTGCCACGATAGGGAAATCCGCGTTTTCAAAGCCCTGTATCGTGTCTGTCGTAATGCCGTTGTTGAGAATATTCTGAGCCGTTTCATACTTAACGCGCTGCATCTGTTCAACAAATTCTTTGCGCTGCGGTTTCGGAAGCCCGTTCATAAGTCCGACCAAATTGCACATAAATTTATTTTTGAACATTTTGAACTGCTTCTCGTTCTGTCTGGCGACCTCCGCGAGCATTTCTTCCGGCTTGATAAGCCACGGACTTACGATGATAGCCCCGCTGAACAGTTCCCCGTGTTCGGCGATAAGCTTTACCGCAAGCTGCGCCCCGAGCGAAAAGCCGACGAGCGTTACCTTTTTACCGAGCTTAGCGATAAACTCATAAAGCTGTTCAATAGCGCTTTCCGTAAGAAAGACCTGTTCTGTTTCATTTCCGTACCCCGGAATGTGCGGGATAAGCAGGCGATACCTGTCCGCCAGGCAGTACTGGCTCCCGAACGTGTGAACAAAGTTCGCTCCGTGAAGCATCACAATGGTTTTTTCGTTTTCTTTGCCAAATTCTTCAAAATGCATCTTTCGTTCTCCTTAATATATTTTATTGTTTTCTTGCCAAAAAATAGTCGTCCTCCGCTCTGAAATACGGGCAGGCGTAGTCAGAAGCGTTCATGAAGCGGTACATTTCGTCCTCGTCCATATTTATTTCGCACTGATAACATTCAAAATCGTCATTGTAGACGTAGAATGCACACTCGTCGCAGTTTGTCTTAGCCATTTTCGATTACCCCCTCGCCGCACTTGATTCCGTCAACTGCCGCTGAAACGATTCCGCCCGCATAGCCTGCGCCCTCGCCGCAGGGATACAACCCTTTAATCGAGCAGGAACAGAGCGATTCGTTGCGAAGTATTCGCACGGGCGATGAGCTTCGCGTTTCCGCTCCCGTAAGAATTGCGTCCTCAGCGCGGAAAAAGTCCGCTTTTTTAGCTATCAGCGGGATTCCCGCGCACAGCGTTTCTGTAATAAATTCGGGGAGATAGTTTTCGGGTCGGGCGAAAGCCACTCCCGGAAGCAGGGTGGGTAAGACCGCACCGAAGCCGTCCGATTTTCTCGCTTTCAGAAAATCGCCGACAAGCGAAACGGGCGCGTTATAGTTCCCGCCTCCCGCGATAAATGCCGCACGCTCGATTTTTCGCTGTAATTCGATTCCCGCAAGCACTCCTCCGTCGCCGAAATCATCGGTTTCGACGTTGACGAGCAGCGCGGAATTTGCGTTAGCTCCGTCGCGCGCGAAAAGGCTCATTCCGTTAGTTACGCAGGTTTCTTTTTCGGAAGCTGCCGCGACGACGTACCCGCCGGGGCACATACAGAACGTGTACAGGCTTCGTCCGTTCGGGAGGTGAACCGCGTATTTGTAATCAGCCGGCGGAAGCGCAGGGTGCGCGGCGAAATCACCGTACAGCGAGCGGTTCACCTCGCTCTGGAGATGCTCGATACGAACGCCCATTGCGAAGCATTTCCGTGACATCTGCACCTGTTTTTCGTTCAGCATAGCGAAAGTATCGCGCGCGCTGTGTCCTATCGCGAGAATAATATTTTTTGTTTCAATTTCTGTTTTCACGCCGTTATGTTCATAGACGGCGCTCGAAATTCGTCCGTTTTTTACTGTAAAATCGGCGAATTTCGCGCCGAAAATAACAGTCCCGCCAAGACGGATAATTTCATTTCGGATATTTTTTATCACCGTGCGCAGCATATCCGTCCCGATATGCGGTTTTGCCTGCCAGAGTATTTCGCTCGGCGCGCCGAACTTCGTAAATGTGCCGAAAACGTGGCGTATGCGCGGGTCGCGTATGCCCGTGGTGAGTTTTCCGTCCGAGAAAGTTCCCGCGCCGCCCTCGCCGAACTGAACGTTGTTGTTCTCGTCGAGAACACGGCTGCTCCTGAATTTCTCTATCGCTTCGATACGGCTGTCGCAGTCCCCGCCGCGTTCGAGGACGATCGGCTTCAGCCCCGCGCGCGCAAGAGTCAGCGCGGCGAACATTCCTGCGGGACCGAACCCGACTATTACCGGTGATTTTTCGGAGAAATCCGTCGCCACCGGCTGAATATACGGCTGCTCGGTAATTTTCGCCGCCTTATTGGGCGGAAGCCTGCGAAGCACCCGCGCTTCGTCAGTCAGTTCGACCTCGACCGACGCTGTAAAATGTACGTCGTGTTTTTTTCGTGCGTCAACCGAACGCCTTGCAAGCCGCAGAGAACGTATCTCGCTTTTTTTGCAGCCTGCGGCGCTTGCTGCCGCCTTGACGAGGGTTTCCTCGGTATAGTCCGGCGGCAGATAAATATCGTTAATGCGTATCATAAGCCCTCCGCCGCGTTTTTGCCCGCAGCCGCTCCGCTTGCGAAAGCAAACGTCAGATTGTAACCGCCGCAGTCGCCCGCTATGTCAAGCATTTCACCGCAGCAGAAAAGTCCGCGGATTTTTCTGCACTCAAGCCGAGCGGTAAGCTCAGAGAAAAGTATCCCTCCCGCAGTGACCTGTGATTTTTCAAATCCTGCCGCGCCGACAACAGGGAAGCGAAGCGATTTTATCAGCCTTGCGGCGTTTTCAAGCTCCTTTTCGGAAATTACCCGCGACGGCTCGGTGAGCGCGTGAGATGTGCATTTTTTCAGCAGGTAAATACCGACGCGCTTGTGAAAAAGTCCGCTCAGAAAATCTTCAAGCGGAGCTTTTTCGCGTATTTTTTTCAGTTCGCACAGAAGCGATAAAATTTCGCTTTCCGTCTTTTCGGGAAGCAGGTCAAGCGAGAGGGAAAAGCTTTCGTTTTCGCGGTAAAAATGCGAAAGATTCATCACGCAGATGCCCGAGAGCGTTCCGTCGCCGAACTGAACCTCTCCGACCTCGCTTCCGACAGCTTTTTCGCCGCAGAAAAGCGTAACAAGCGCGTTTGCGCGAAGTCCTTTAAGCGGACGCACAAGCTCGGGAACTGTTTTAAGCGGCGTCAGAGCGGGTCGAAGCGGCGCGCATTGAAGCCCCAGCTTTTTTGCGAGCCGAAGCACTGAGCCGTCGCTTCCGAGCGCTGACTGCGACATTCCGCCGCCCGCCAGGATCACCCATTTAGCCGTAAATTCGCGCTTCCCCGAAAAAATTCGGAATACTTTCCCGACGTTGATTTCGTCAACGGAACATTCGCAGATCGTTTCAATGCCGAGCTTATCCGCTTCAAGCCGCAGTCCGTCGAGAATCGAGCCTGCATTTTCGCTGAGCGGATAAACGCGCCCCTCGGAATCGGAAAACCCATAAACTCCGAGCGAAGCAAAGAAATCCCGCACGTCGAAGCTGCCGATTTTGTCGATAAGCTCCGCGCAGCTCCCGTGATATTTTTCCTTGCTTATATTTATGTTGGTGTAGTTGCAGCGGCCGTTTCCGCAGGCGAGCAGCTTCTTTCCGACGCGCGGCAGCCTTTCAAGAACGGCTACCCGCAGCTTTGGCGCAGCGCGCTTCGCGCATATCGCGGCGGTGAGCCCCGAAGCGCCGCCTCCGATTACCGCAATGTCAAAAATCTCCATTTAAACTCCTCAACTAAGTCCAAGAACGGTTGAACCAAGCCATACGATAAGCGGCAGAGTTCCCATTGAAAGAAGCGTCGTGACCGCGAAAATCTGCGAGCAGTACTCGGCGTTTTTATTGTACGTTATCGCGAACATCAGTCCTATCGTCGCCGTCGGGCAGGCAATTTCAATCAGCGTTATCAGCTTCGCCATATCCGAAGCGGGAAGCCACATTACAAGCAGAAAACCGATTATCGGGAAAATGATCAGCCTGAATGCCGCGACAACGTAAACGCGCAGATTTTTCAGACTTTTGATAAGGTTGGAACTTACTATCGACGCGCCCGCGACCAGCATCGCCAGCGGAGTTGTCATCTCCGCGACGTTATTCAGCGCGGTGTACGGGATTTCGGGGATTCTGACCTGTAAAAAGAACAGTATCATTCCGAGAAAAACGGCGATCACCGCAGGCGTTTTTACCGCGCGGAGCAGCGAAGCCTTTCTGTCGCCGCGCATTGTCATTACACCGTGCGTCCATACGCATAGATTGAATACCGTGATAAATCCGTTCTGAAGAAACACGCCCTCGCCGCCGAAAACGCCGAAGATAAGCGGAGTTCCCATAAAGCCGCAGTTTGAATACACGGCGGAGAACTGCTCGATAGCGGCTTCGCGCCCCGCCTTTTCACGGAAAATCAGCTTCGACAGCAGGATAAATGCCGCGTAGGTGATTATTGCCATTACCGTCGTCCAGAGCAATCCCGAGATAAGCTCCTCACGGAAATCGGTCTGATATGCCAGAAAAATCAGAAGCGGATTAACAATATACATAACGAGCGAGGAAAGCTGTTTTTTCCCCTCGTCGGTTATAAGCTTCACCTTATAGCATACCGCGCCGATAATAAGAATTATGAACATTATAACGGTCTGGTTCAGTACAGCCAGAGATGCAGATTGCATACGTTTTTACGCACCTTTCCGAGAAAACGGGAACGGCAGCCCGTTCCCTGAGATTATTCTGCGTTCCAACTGTTGAGATATTTCTCCTGAACGTCGGTGAGCTTGTCTATTTCAAAGCCCCAGAACTTGATTTTTCTTTCCGCTACCGCGCGGTCAACTTCCTTAGGAACGTTTACTATCATGCTGTTCAGCTTATCCTTGTTCTTGACGAGATAAAGAGCTGACTGCGCCTGTATCGCAAAGCTCATGTCCATTATTTCGGCGGGGTGACCGTCGCCCGCTGCAAGGTTTACGAGTCTGCCTTCGGCAATAACGTATATCGTGTTGCCGTTCGAGAGCTTATATCCCATGATATTATTGCGTGCAAGCTTTGATTCAACGGCGATCTCACGGAGCTTTGCCACATCGACCTCAACGTCGAAGTGACCCGCGTTGCAGCAGATAGCACCGTCGTGCATCTTATAAAACGAGTCCTCGGTAATTACGTCGCGGCAGCCCGTAACGGTGATGAAAAAGTCGCCGATTTCGGCAGCCTTTACCATAGGCATTACCGTAAAGCCGTCCATTACCGCTTCCATTGCGCGGATAGGGTCGATTTCGGTAACGATCACCTTTGCGCCGAGTCCCTTGGCGCGCATTGCAACGCCCTTTCCGCACCAGCCGTAGCCCGCAACTACAACGTTCTTTCCCGCAACGATAAGGTTTGTCGTGCGGTTTATGCCGTCCCATACCGACTGACCTGTTCCGTAGCGGTTATCGAAAAGGTGCTTGCAGTCCGCGTCGTTTACAAGCATCATCGGGAATTTCAGCTTTCCCGCCTTGTTCATCGAAATAAGGCGGATAATTCCGGTCGTAGTTTCCTCGCAGCCGCCGATAACGTTCGGGATAAGCTGGGGATATTCGTTATGGATAAGGTTTACGAGGTCGCCGCCGTCGTCAATGATAATGTTCGGACCGACCTCGATAACTTTTGAGATGTGACGGTGATATTCCTCCTCGGTAGCGTTGTACCACGCGAAAACGTTCAGCCCCTCGTGCGCCAGCGCAGCCGCTACGTCGTCCTGTGTGGAAAGGGGATTGCTTCCCGTGATGTACATTTCCGCTCCGCCCGCTGCGAGCGTTTTGCAGAGGTATGCCGTTTTCGCTTCAAGGTGAACCGAAAGCGCTATTTTAAGTCCCGCAAAGGGCTTTGTTTCTTCAAATTCAGCCTTATAGCTTCTGAGCAGGGGCATATTGTGTTCTACCCAGTCGATTTTTCTTTTTCCGCTTTCCCAGAGATTTTCGTCGCGAATTTCACTTGCCATGATATTTTATTTCCTTTCAGATTTTTTTGTTCACGCTGCCGCGCTGATTTATGTTCAGTTTAAATTAAGGATTTCCTTGATTTTTTCGGTGAGCATTTTTGCCGCTTTCGTGTGGGTCTTGTATGACGGGTGCCAGTCCGCGGCAATTCCGTCCTCCGCTTCGGACTGCGGAGTGAATTTCATTGTGTCAATGTTGGCGTCGCCCGTTTCCGCAGTATAATCGGAAACCGCCTGCTGAATTGTCGGGAAAAGGCGGTCGCCCATTATGCCGAGAGTGCAGAGGATTTTTGCGTCGGGGTTGTTTTTGCGGATCTTTTTGAGAAGCTCAATATACCCCTCGCGGTATTCATTCTGCCTGTCGGCGTTGTCCTTGCAGTAGCTGTCGTCGTTTGTCCCGAGATTTATCACAACGAGGTCGGGCTGACGTGAAAAAACCCACTTATAATTGTGCGGCTTGTCCAGACCGAAATCGCCGTACGAAAAGCCGAGTTTTTCGTAATACTGAGGAATCGTCTGCGTTTTTACAGGCTCGTCGCCGTCGGTATATCCCGAAATTATTCCGTATCCGCTTATCGAAACCATGCTGTGATCCGCTCCGAGCGCCTGCGCGGTCTGATATGCGTACGCTTTTGTAACGTCCTCGGTCGCGGTTGAGAAGTGGTGCATTTTGTCCTCGTCGTCAACCCCATAGCCGCAGGTTATCGAGTCGCCGACAAATTCGATGAAAAGACTGCGGTTTTCCGCCGGCTTGATCTCGCCGTCCGTAACCGAAATTTCTTTTACAGCAAAGCATGACATTGCCGTTTCGGAGAGCTTGATTATTCTAACGTCAGCGTTTTCCGCCTGAAACGTATAGCTTTTTTCGGGTTGGTCGATCATGTCGTCGATAACGCGCTCGCCGTCAACATAGATAGCAATCCTTGCGTAATTTCCGTCGTTGCCGCTCGATTGGCTCACCCTGTCGCCCTGAATTTTTACGGTACATTCGCTGCCGGTACAGGTAAATTCCGCGCCCGTCCCCGAAAAAGCGCACCATAGCAGCCCCTCGTCAAATAAAGTTCTTCCAAGCGGCTTTACGTTTTCCATGCTTGCCGCGTATACGTTATTTTTCATTGTATTCTCGCTTTCTGTCATTATATTTTCGGATTCGGCAGAACCGCAGGCGGCTGCCGCAAATACGACTGCTGCAATTCCGAATCCTCCGAGTAGCCTTGCGATGTTCATTTGTTGTTTCCTTTCCGCTTCCGCGAATAATTGATACCTTTTTATTTTAGCATAAAATCCCGCTTAAATCAAGTGAAATAAACAATATTTTTGTGCGAAGCAAAAAATAAGACGGCGCCGCACAAGCCGTAGGGTCTGCTTTGTACGGTGCCGCCTTTTAAAAGCGGTATATAGCGTTTCGGTCTGAAAGCCGCGCGGCTTTCCATTTTCTCACGGCGCTTGTAATGCGCTTGTCGATATCTATGCGCGCCGCTTTGCACTCGTTAGGGTGTTCCTTTAAATCAATCGGCATTTCAGCAAAATAAAGGCGCCGTAGAACTGAAATTTATCGCTCTGACAAACTAAAACAGCTTTTCAATTATTCGCAATACATACAAATAGTCCCATTTGACAACTTAAATCCGTTTTTTTCATAAAACTTAGCTGCCGGGGCATACTCACTTGTATAAAGAACAATTCCTGCAAGTCCTTTATCTTTGCTGTAACCTTTAACAGCATTCAATAGCTGTTTACCTATTCCTTGCCCTTGTCGTTCGGGAAGTACCGCCATCTCATTAATGTAAATCTCCTTTTTGCTTCCGGAAATCTTACAAAGTGCAAATATACATCCTGATACCTCTTCATTTTCCTCATATACATACCCAACAAATCTTTTCTGTTCAAAAAAATCTTGAAGATATTCTGTTGCGTTTTCTGTCGTCCAATCTATTCCCCAATGCTCCATAGGGAATGCTTTTGCATAAATCATGCCACATTGTGCTAAGTCACTGTCTTTCATAATTCTAATCATTTTATTACCTCGCCTGTCAACCTCAATTTTTTAATCTATAAATAACACGATTTCTGTCGATGATTTACTTTTTATCTCGGGTTAAAAGCCGCACGCCGCGCGTTCCGTTTGATTTAATTATATCGCAAAAGCGCGTGCGGGTCAATAGCCTACCGACAGAAAAATCCGTCCGCAGGCTATCTTTGCGGACGGACTTTTGCGGCGCTTGATTATTTCATACTTTTCATAATTTTTCGTATCATGTCCTCGGTTTTTTCGCAGAGCTGGGCGGCGGTTTCACTGCTGAAGCTTTCCGCGAAAAGATAAAGCCCGTCCCCGCGCTTATTTGAACGGAGAAAAACACGCTCGCCGTCCTCGGAAATAAGAACGCCCTCCTTTTCCGCGTGTCTGCCGTTTTCGATCTTGCTCAATATCTTCTGCGGCGGACAGCTTATATGCACGAATCGGTTTTTCGCCGTGAATTTCGGCAGTGAGGATATTGCTTCGTCCAATGTCTGACCGCTTTCTGAGAGATATTTCAGAACGCTTGCGACAAGTACAAAGCCGTCGTACAGAAACATCTGCTTCGCGGCAAGCTTACGCGCGAAACGGTCGCTGTCGTCCATTGCGCTGGCGTAGAAGCGGTAAATTTTCCTGCCGTAGCGCTCGGCTACATAGTCTGCGGCGCTGAGAAAGGCGAACGGAAGAGCAACGTCCTCTCCCGCTGCAAGCAGCCGCACCGCCGCAAGCAGGATCAGCGTTCCGTAATCGCAGCGTTTTCCGCTTTCGGTGAGGATTTCGGCTTTTGTAGTTTTTTCGTTCATGTTCACGACAAGCTCCGTGCGACCCGTGCCGATTTTTCCGAAGAACGGCGAGTACATGGATACTGCGGCGGTGTTCAGGCAGTTGAGCGTTATGCGGTACGGCACGGAGAAATCGCTGAGTCCCTCGAGCATTGCGCAGTAAAGCGAAGCGGCGCCTGTGAATTTGTTTATGCTGCTGAAGTTGTTCCAGCTTGCGCTAAGGTATTCGCCGCGGTTCAGCGCATTTTCAAGCATTCTTTCCTGCGCCCGCGTAAGCGGAAGAACGCCTGTTCCGTACACGAGCATTCGCGTTCTTGTCCTTGCGGAAATATGAACGATTATGTCGCAGTTCAGCAGCGCCGCCGAGTATGAAAGCATTGGGACGGTCGCGTTTCCGCAGTCGAAGCACTGTCTGCCCGTACTGGAAATTCCGCTGAGAAGCGCGTTTTTGAGCGTTTCGGAAGCGTTTTCCTCGCTGCACGAAACCGCGATATAGCTGTCGGAGATTTTCGACACCGCGCAGCCCAGCCGTCCTGCAAATTCGGGTGTGATGACCGTGTTTGTTTCGCCGTTTATGCCGTCCTCGGTAATATCGACCGAGCTTTTGGCGCCGTACTTCATGTCGCTGTTCACAAACGCGCCTTTTTCAACGTTTTTATCCTGCCATACGCGTATACCGCCGCATATTACGGCGTTTTCGCCTATTTCTGCGCCCTCTCCGACAACTGCGTTTTCGTAAACCGCCGCGCCGCTTTCGATATGCGCGTTTGTGCAGACGATGCAGTCGTTGAGCGTTACATTTTCGCCGATAAATGCGCCGTCCATGACAATAGCGCTGCGCAGCTTTGCTCCCTCGCAGACGCATACGCTGTTTCCGATAACGCTTTCGCCCGCTATCAGCGCGCTGTCGGAGATCTGCGCGGTTTGCGAGATCAGCGTATTCTTATCGCGGCGCAGATTTTCGGGGAGCTTCGCTTTGATTCTGCCGCCGAGCATATCTGCGCAGCACCGCTTATACGCGGGAATATCGCCTATATCGCACCAGTACCCTTCCGATTCGCAGCACATAAGCTTCATTTTATTGTTCAGCATATCGGGGAAAACGTTTTTGGCGAAATCCCACATTTCACCGTCGGGAATAAGCCCTAAAACGCGCGGAGAGATAACGTATATGCCCGTGTTCGCCCTGTCGCTGCGGCAGTTTATATAAGACGGTTTTTCGCTGAAATCTGTAACGCTGCCTTTTTCCTCGATAATAAGTCCGTACTCGCGCGGGTCGTCCACGCGCTTTGTGATTATCGTTGCGTCGGCTCCGTTTTTTTGGTGAAATTCAAGAGCGGCGGAAAGGTCGATATCGCACATTGCGTCGCCGCTTATCACGATAAAATCCTCGTCGAAATCGGCAGCGGCGATCTTCACGCAGCCCGCAGTTCCCAGCGGGGAATTTTCCGTCGAAAAACCGAGCGTTATACCTTTATATGTCCCCGAAGAAAAGTGGCGCTCGATTTTTTCGCCTTTATAGCGAAGCGCGATAACGGCTTCTGTACAGCCGTGTTCGGCGAGCAGGTCGAGAATATATTCAAGCACGGGTTTTGTGCAGACGGGAACAAGCGGTTTTGGCAGATTACAGGTCAGCGGGCGCAGTCTTGTACCTTCGCCGCCTGCGAGAATTACAGCTTTCATGGCATTTCTTCCTTTGCATTTTTTATATATTATGGTGCTTCCGGTTCGGATTATTCGGTTCGGCGATACACCAAAAGCGCGCGGCGGCATAAAATGAAATAACGCCGTATATTTTGCGGCGTCTAAAGGAGGGAAAAGGCTTGAAAGGTTCATTGCTGATGCTTGATTCGTATACCGTCTGCCGACGGGCGGTGAAATATCTTGCATCGCTCAGAATAAAAGCAACCGTGGAGAAGAGCATACAAAAAGGCGGCTGTGCTTACGGAATCCGCGTTTGGGAACCGCCGGAAAAGGTGTGCAGACTGCTTTCCGGCGCGGGTATCGAGTGTAAAAGGATAGTTATGTAAATGGTGTATTTTGACAATGCCGCCACAACTTATCCGAAGCCCCATTCCGTTATCGCGGCTATGTCGGGAGCGATGATAGAATACGGCGCAAACCCCGGGCGGGGCGGGCACAGACTTTCGGCAAAAACGTCCGAGGCTGTATATGCCGCGCGTGAGAAATGTGCTGAGTTTTTCGGAGCAGAGCCGGAAAATACCGTGTTTATGCCCAACTGCACTCAGGCGCTGAATACGGCGATAAAGGGATTGCTGGGAAGCGGTTCGCACATAGTTTGCAGCGATATCGAGCATAACGCCGTGCTTCGTCCTATTTACTCCTGTACAAAGGACAGGGGCGCTGCCTGCTCGTTTGCGCAGACATATGACGACGACGAGCGAACGGCGGCGGAATTTGAGCGGCTTATCCGCCCGAAAACGGCTGCCGTGGTCTGTACTGCCGCGGGAAATGTAACAGGGAAGATACTTCCCGTCGAGAGAATAGGTGAAATATGCCGCAAACGCAGGATATGCTTTATCGTTGACGCGGCGCAGGGCGCGGGCATTCTTCCGCTTCGCCTTTCGGACAATATAAATATAATCTGCGCGGCGGGGCACAAGGGTTTATACGGGCCTATGGGCACGGGGCTTATGGTCACCGACGGGAAATTCCGCTTAAAAACGCTTGTCGAGGGCGGAACGGGAAGCGCTTCAAAGGAGCTTGCTCAGCCCGAATTTATGCCTGACCGCTTTGAAAGCGGAACGATAAACACCGCGGGGGCAATATCGCTCGGCGCGGGAATCGATTTTCTGAACAATAAGGGCAGGGAAGTTATATATAATCACGAAATGCAGCTTTGCCGCCGCTTTTTTGACGAGGTGAAAAAAATAGACGGCGTAAGGCTTTACAGCGACGTTTTTGACAGCAGATTTGTGCCGGTAATACCGTTCAATATCGGCGATATGTCGTCGGAGGAGGTTTCAGCCGCGCTCAGCGCTGCGGGCTTCTGCCTGCGCGGAGGGTTTCACTGCGCATATTCCGCGCACAAGAAGATCGGCACGGCGGAACAGGGCGCAGTACGTTTTTCGCCGTCGGTTTTTAACACGTCGAACGAGGTTTCCGCGCTTGTACGGGCTGTCGCGAGAATTGCCGCAAAAAAATCTTAAAAATAATACGCAGGTACTTGAATTTTTCTGAAAATATGATAAAATAGTAATGATAAACCATTTTATATTAATTTACGGTTAGGGTGTTGGAATTGATTTACTATTTAATGGATATTTGGGACGCGATCGTCAACGTTTTCAGCTCGATCACGTTCATTGATGTGCTGGATATGGCGCTTCTCGCGGTCGTTCTGTACTGGGTCATAAAGCTCATACGCGAAACGCGCGCCGAACAGCTTATAAAGGGAATTTTCGTTTTCGTTATCGTTTTATTCCTGCTGAATCAGCTTCAGTTCAAGGCTATGGGCGTTATAAGCGATATGGTGTTCAATGTCGGAGCGATCGCGTTTGTCGTAATGTTTCAGCCCGAACTGCGTCGTGTGCTTGAAAAGGTCGGGCGGTCGAAAATCGTAAAGCCGATTGCCTTTTTTGAGAATGCCGCGCCCGCCGAGGCTGACTGCACTAACGCAATAAATCAGATTTCACTTGCCTGTGAAAAGCTTTCGCGCACGGCTACCGGCGCGCTTATCGTTGTTGAACAGCAGACCAAGCTCGGCGAGCAGATCGAAACCGGTACTATTATAAAAGCGCTGCCGAGCGAGGAGCTGTTCCGCAACATCTTTTTCCCGAATACTCCTCTGCACGACGGCGCGGTAATTATCCGCGACAATTTGATCTATGCGGCGGGGTGCTTTCTTCCTAAGCCGCAGAAAGAGGAACTTATAAATAAGGAGCTTGGTTCGCGTCATCGCGCGGCGATAGGCATGAGCGAGGTTTCGGACGCTATCGTAATTATCGTTTCCGAGGAAACGGGAATAATTTCGATCGCGGAAAACGGAACGCTTGAAAGAGGCTTCGACCGCGAACGGCTCAGCGCATATCTGCGCGGAAAGCTGATGCCCGTTTCGGTTGAAACTAAAAATAAAAAGGAAAAGCAGAACAGACGCGGCAGAAAAAAGGGGGCGGAAGAGCATGAGTAATTTATTCCGCAAATTTGCCTCGGGATTTTTCAATAATCTGAAAACGATAATTCAGGCGGTAGTTTTTTCAATAATAATCTGGTTTGTTATTTCAATTCAGATTTTCCCGAATATCACGCTGCATATCAGCAATGTGAAGCTGTCCTGCACGCCGACCCAGTATATGCTTAACGAGAATTTGCAGATCGCCTCGGTCGATACCGAAAATGTGACGATTCAGATACAGGGAAAGCGGTATTCGATAACCAATCTTACGAATGAGGATTTTACGGCAAGTTGCGACCTTTCCGGAATATACGAATCGGGCGAGCATACGGTGAACGTTGTTGTCGAGCCGACGGACAAGTCTACGGAATGTGAAATTCTTAGCGGTAACATCACCGCAAAGGTGCTTGTTGAAAAAATTGTTTCGCGCGAATTTCAGATTTCAACTTCGGCAAATAAGGTAAGCGTTTCCGACGGAATGCAGATCGAGGGCGCGCTCACGGTTTCGCCGTCAACGGTAGTTGTAACGGGCGAAGAAAAGCTTGTAAATTCTATCGGAAAGGTTGAAGCCGAACCCGTTTACACCGAGCCGCTCGGAGAGAGCGCAGAGCTTCGCGGCGAGCTTGTTTTCTACAATCAGGCGGGAGTAAAGATGATAAGCCCCGAAATCTCAACGAATGAGAAAAACTTTACCGTAAGCATACCCGTTTATAAAGTAAAAACGCTTCCGCTGAACGTTAAATTCACGAATTATCCCGCGAATTTTGACGCGGATACGCTGAAATATTCCATGTCGCTGACGGAGCTTACGATTGCTTCTCCGGACAGCTCGGTAGACAATCTCGATGAGATCGATATAGGCGAGATTTCGCTCAATTCGCTCACTCTCAAGGATTTGCAGGGCGGTGTTGCGCTTCCCGTAAAGCTTCCGGACGGTTATAAGAACATTTCCGGCAACAAGACGGTAATGCTGTATTTCGAGGATTACGACAACTTCGGTCAGCTCGGCTTTACCGTTCCCAGCGATAATATAAACGTGATAAATGCGCCGTCGAATTTCGACGTAAAGGTGCTGACGAACCTGCTTACCGTGAATGTGGTCGGTCTTTCGTCGTATATTCAGGAGATGACGTCGGACGATATTTATGCGACGGTAAACCTGCTCGGACTTGAGCTTTCAGAGGGAACAAAGACTGTTTCGGTTACGTTCCGCCTTGCGGGAGCGAATACAAAGGCGTGGGTAACGGGCGAGGAGTATAAGGTTGAGCTTCAGATAAGCGCACAGAGTGACAATTAAAATGTGAATATGACGGCTGTCGGGCAAAAGCGGCAGCCGTTTTTCTCTTTTTTGGCAATTAGCGACAAAATATTTGCGTATATATTTTTCATTCTATGAAAAATAACAGTTGCAAAATTTATCGATTTCTTATATAATAAGGAATGTATTTTCAGTTTCCCAAAAGGAGTGATATTTTTTGCAGCTTCTCAAAGAACGTATTCTTAAAGACGGCGTCGTTAAAGAAGGCGGCGTTCTGAAGGTTGACAGCTTTCTGAATCACCAGATCGATATTTCGCTTTATAAGGAGATCGGTATGGAGTTCCGCCGCCGTTTTTCCGACTGTGAAGTGAACAAAATTCTTACGATAGAGGCGTCGGGAATCGGGATCGCCTGTGTTGCTGCGGAATATTTCGGGAACTGCCCCGTCGTTTTTGCAAAAAAATCGGAAAGCAAGAACCTTGACGGCGAGTTGTATATGACAAAGGTCACTTCTTTTACAAAAGGCAGAGAATATAATGTAATCGTTTCAAAGAAGTTTATCGGCAAGGGCGACAAGGTGCTCATTATCGACGATTTTCTTGCTAACGGCTGCGCGCTGCTCGGACTTATGGAGCTTGTGGAGCAGTCCGGAGCGGAGCTTGTCGGCGCGGGCATAGTTGTCGAAAAAGGCTTTCAGAGGGGCGGAGATCTTATCCGCAAAAAAGGAATACGCGTGGAGAGCCTTGCGATAATAGACAGTATGGACGTTGGAAACAAGATCGTTTTCCGCGACTGATCGGAAGCGGCTTGTTCAAATAAAAGCTGCGGCGAACATTCGCCAAAGCGCAAAACAAAGGAGATTTACAATGAAGATCAAGCAGACAACGGCAATTCTCGCTGCTGCGGCAATGCTGCTCACGGCTACAGCCTGCAACAACGGCACAGAAACCACTACAACAACTCCCGCTGCGAACGATGACGCGGCAGTTACGAACGCTGCACAGCCCGCTGACGACGCGGCAGCTCCCGAAGCAACAAACGGCATTGCAAAGGACAAGATCAAGGTTGGCGTAATCCACATCGGCGACCCCGCAGACGGCTCCGGCTATTCTTACACACACGACCTCGGCATTCAGGGAATGCAGGCGAACCTCGGACTTAACGACGACCAGATCGTTCGCAAGATCAATATCAGCGACAGCGATACAGCCGCTACAAAGACAGCTATCGAAGAGTGCGTTGCCGAAGGCTGCAACATCATCTTCACAACCAGCTACGGCTACATGGATACAACAGAAGCTCTGGCTCTTGAATACCCCGAAGTATACTTCTCTCACGGCACAGGCTATAAGTCCAACGGCACGAACTTCAATAACTACTTCGGCAGAATTTATCAGGCTCGTTACCTTGCAGGCATCGCAGCAGGCTTAAAGACAACAAGCAACAAGATCGGCTACGTTTCCGCTTACGGCACAGAGCTTGCAGAAACCTGCAGCGGCATCAACGCTTTTGCTCTCGGCGTACAGGCGGTAAACCCCGACGCTACCGTATATGTAAAGACTCTTTCTTCTTGGTTTGACCCCGCAAACGAAACGGCATACGCTGAAGCTCTTATCGAAATGGGCTGCGACGTTATCGCTCAGCACTGCGATACAGCTAACCCGCAGGTTGCTGCTCAGAACGCAGGCGTATTCGGCTGCGGCTACAACTCCGATATGACTGCACAGGCTCCCGACGCTCACCTCGTTGCTCCTATCTGGCACTGGGACGTTTACTACACCGCTGCTGTACAGGCTGTAATCGACGGCACATGGGCTGAACTCGGCAACTACTACGCAGGTATGGAAGTAGGACTTGTAGGCGTATCTCCCGTTTCCAAGAACTGCGACGAAAAGACACAGGGCTATATCGATGCTGTAACAGAACTCATCAAGAACGGCGAATGGGACGTATTCAGCGGTGTTGCACTTTCCTTTGATGAAAACGGAAACGTTGTTAAGACCGATTCTCCCCTTACCGACAACACCGGCGCTGCCGTTGCTCCCGTTGACGACGCAACTATCACCGGCACAATGAACTATTTTGTTAAGGGCGTAGAGCTCGCATAAAAAACGGCAATTTTCAGGCGCAGATCACGGTCTGCGCCACTGCGAAAGCACCTTTACCGCCATGTGGCAGCAAGGGTGTTTTCGTGGTTTCTGAACATTCTGTGAATGTTCCGCCGCTTTGCGGAAGCGGCGTGGCGGCGCAGCCTCCGAAAAAGCCTCCGTCAAATTATTAAGAAATGTGGTGGTTTTATGGCAGAACGCATACCTGCAATAGAACTGAAAGGTATTTGTAAGTCGTTCGGTTCTGTTCGGGCAAACGATTCTGTTGATTTGCAGGTCCATAAGGGCGAGATCCTCGCGCTTCTCGGCGAAAACGGTTCGGGAAAAACAACGCTGATGAATATGCTTTCGGGTATCTATAAGCCCGACAGCGGTTCAATCTTTGTTGACGGAAAGCAGGTTTCCATACATTCTCCCGAGGACGCAAAGCATCTGAAAATAGGCATGGTTCACCAGCACTTCAAGCTGGTCGAGAAATTTACTGCCGCGGATAATATCCTGCTTGCTTCCGAGCGCGACAAGAGCGTTTTTCTCACAAAGGAGCGTTTCGCGCAGATAAAGAAAATAAGCGAGGAGTTTTCTTTTGATATCGACCCCGAAAAATATGTCTGCGATATGTCCGTTGGCGAAAAGCAGACGGTAGAGATACTGAAGGTGCTTTATTACGGCGCTGATATCCTTATTCTGGACGAGCCTACCGCCGTTCTTACGCTTCAGGAAACGCGAAAGCTGTTTTCAATTCTGCGAGTGATGCGCGACAAGGGCTGCGCGATAATCATAATCACTCATAAGCTTAACGAGGTAATGGAGATAAGCGACCGCGTTACGGTTCTGCGCAAAGGTACGAGCGTTACGACCGTGAAAACGTCGGAAACGAACGCGCAGGAGCTTACAGACCTTATGGTAGGTCACGCCGTAAAGCTTGAAATAAACCGTCCGGATTGCAATCCCGGCGATCCGTATCTTGAATTGCAGGATATTTCCGTTCTCGGCGACGAGGGCGCGCTTGCGGCAAACAATGTTTCGTTTACCGTTCACAGCGGTGAGATACTCGGTATCGCAGGCGTTTCGGGAAGCGGTCAGAAGGAGATCTGCGAGGCTATTGCGGGTCTGCGCAAGCTTGAAAACGGCGCAATAATCTGTAAGAACGAGCATATAGAGGGACTTCCTCCAAAGCAGATAATTTCCCGAGGCGTAAGCATGAGCTTTATTCCCGAGGATCGTTTGGGAATGGGGCTTTCCGCGTCGCTGAGCATTACCGACAACATGATGCTCAAGAATTATGCGCAGGGAAAAGGTCCGTTTGTTGACCGTAAAAAGGCGCGTGAGAGCGCCAGAAAGGTCGTCGAGGAGCTGGAAGTCGTTACTCCCGGAATCGAAACTCCCGTTCGCCGTCTTTCGGGCGGAAATGTGCAGAAAGTGCTGCTCGGGCGCGAAATTCTCGCCGAACCCGATATTATCGTAACAGCTTACCCCGTTCGCGGGCTTGATATAAACTCGTCATATACGATTTACAATATGCTAAACCGCGAAAAGGAAAAGGGAAGCGCAGTTCTGTTCGTCGGAGAGGATCTCGACGTAATGCTCGAGCTTTGCGACAGGATCGTTGTTCTCTGCCACGGCAGAGTCACGGGTATCGTTGACGCGAGAACCGCGACAAAAGAGCAGGTCGGAATGCTGATGACCGACGCGAACAACAGCGACAGCCTTGCTTCGGAAAATGAAGCTATCGCAGTTTCTGCCGCAAAAACTGCCGAAAAAACCGCGGCAGCTGTTAAAACAAAAAAAGAGCCGCTTTTCCATATTTCCAAGCGCGGCGACCTGAAGCTGCACCAGACGATAATTCTTTATGCGATCTCGGTGCTTGTGGCGGTGGTTCTCGGCGGGATTTTCGTGGCGGGAAACGGCGTAAATCCGTTTGAATATTACGCAAAGGTAATCGTCGGCTGCTTTGAAAACACGATATATCTGCGCGGGTTTATCCGCATAGTTATCCCGCTTCTGATAACTTCGCTCGGTATTGCCGTAGCGTTCAAGATGAAGTTCTGGAACATCGGCGCGAACGGGCAGTTTATTGCGGGTGCGATACTCGCAACGACGGTAGCCAACCTTTGCGGAAACAGTCTTCCGCAGTGGCTCACGCTTATCCTTATGGCGCTTGCGGGAATTATCGGCGGCGGTCTTATCGGGCTTATCCCGGCAGTCTGCAAGGTCAAGCTCGGCACAAGCGAAACGCTGCTGACGCTTATGCTCAACTACGTTTGTTACTATATTCTGACGTATCTGAAAAACACTATGTTCTTCAGAAAGCTTGCGGCGGACGGCTCGGTTTTCCGTCCAGACTTCAAGGTCCTGCCCGATAACGCATGGCTATATGAGGTTAATATCGCGGGCGTTAAGGTCGATATTTCGCTTTTCATCGCGATTATTCTTGTGGCTCTGATATTCGTTTATTTCAACTACATGAAGCAGGGCTATGAAATCTCGGTTGTCGGCGACAGTCAGAACACCGCGCGCTATGCGGGCATGAGCGTTAAGAAGATAATTGTACGCACCATGTTCATAAGCGCGGGGATTGCAGGTCTTGCGGGAATGCTACAGGTTTCCGGCTCTGCGACCAGCCATACGCTTGCCGACGGAATTACGGGAGATGTAGGTTTTACGGGAATAACGGTTGCGTGGCTTGCTAAGCTTAATCCTGTCGGAATACTTGTTGTTTCGGCGCTGATGGGTATTTTGCAGAAGGGAACGGCTGTTGCGGAAAGCGCTTTCAGCATTTCCTCCGCAGCTTCCGAAATTCTTCAGGGAATTATCCTGTTTTCCGTACTTGCGGCTGACTTCTTTATTCGTTACCGCATTGTTTTCGGTCACAAGAACGGAGGTAAGGCATAATGGATATTCTTATCAATTTTCTCTATTATTCGGTAAGAGCGGGTACGCCGCTGCTGCTCGGCACGACAGGCGAAATAATCACCGAAAAATCGGGCAGCCTTAACCTCGGCGTCGAGGGTATGATGGCGATGGGGGCTATCGGCGGATATGTTATCGGCTGCTCGACAAACAGCCTGCTGCTCGGCATTCTGGGAGCATTTCTGTTCGGTCTGCTCGGCGCGCTTGTCTTTGCATTTATCACTGTCACAATGCAGGCGAATCAGAACGTTACGGGTCTTGCGCTCACTACGTTCGGCGTAGGCGTTTACCGCTTCTGGGGAAGATGCCTGACGACAGACGGTACTTTCCCGACTCTCGACAGCGTTCCGCACCTTAAAGAAGTCGTTTCTGACAACGGTATCCCGTTCCTGCGCGACATTCCGTATATCGGAAAGCTGCTTTTCTCCTATAATATTTTCGTTTATATTGCGATTGCGATTGCGGTCGTTTGCTGGATCTATATAAGAAAGAGCCGCGCGGGTCTGAAGCTCCGCGCAATCGGTGAAAATCCTGCGGCTGCGGACGCCTGCGGCGTAAGCGTTAATCTGTACAAGTATGTGAACATTCTGCTCGGCGGCGGAATCTGCGGCATCGGCGGAATGTATCTCGCTTGTGTAACAAACAGCGGCGCATGGAACGACAACTGGATAAACGGCATGGGCTGGATTTCGGTCGCGCTTGTTATTTTCTCCAACTGGAGTCCTGTGCGTGCGATTTTCGGAGCTTTCTTCTTCGGTATGCTGAAAACGCTTCAGCCGTGGAAAGGCAACCTCTCGTCCGCGTTTCCCGAGGTTCTCGGCTGGCTGAACGCTATTCCCGACGAATTTTATCAGATGCTCCCGTTTTTCATCACCGCGGTGGTTCTTATCATTTCCTGCATTAAAAAGAGCAAGAAAAGCGCTGAGCCTGCGGCAATCGGTCTTAATTATTTCCGCGAGGAAAGATAAAAAAGATATCACACAGAGGGTTATGCCTTTGTGTGATATTTTTTGACGCGGACGGAGAAAATTTGGATACAGATTAGTAAAAAATTAACAATCTATTGTTACAAATAACGAAAATGCACAAAAACTATTGATAAATCAGAAAAAATTTGTTATAATGTATGCAATGTAACGGTTTTGTAACCTGTTTGCGGTCGGTGCGCCGCTTATTACATTGATTGGTGGTGTTTTTTTGCATAAAGACAATGTAACAGGTCTTATGTCGTTTGAAGATTTTATTGCGGAGGCGCAGTATATCATAAAAAACGACAAAAAGAATTATCTCGTGTTTGCGCTTGATGTCTGCGACTTCCATTACATCAACAACCAGTTCGGGTATGACATGGGCGACGAGGTTCTTAAGGATATTGCCGATGTCATAAACGGTTCGGGTGATTTTGTTGTTATGGCTTGCCGCGAATATTCCGACCATTTTGCGGTTCTTTGCAGCTATGACGACGAGGAAGAGGATTTTATCTATCCTATGCTCCGCATTTTCCGCCTGCGTCTTATGAGTGCTTTTGCCGATAAGATAAGCGGTTTTTCGCCGAACGTAAACGTTGGAATTTATTACATCAAAGACCATTCCGAGAGCATTATTTCCGCTGTTGATAAGGCTAATGTCGCGAGAAGAACCGGAAAGGGTAATTACAGCATTCCGTGCATTGTTTATTCCGAGCATCTGATGGACATAAAGGAAAACAGCGCGAAGATTCTCCCGATTTTTAACGATTCCTATAAAAATGAAACTATCCGCGTTTATCTCCAGCCGAAAATTTGCGCCGAAACAAAGCAGGTCATCGGCGCGGAAGCGCTTTCGCGCCTTGTTGACAAGGACGGAAAGATGATTTCGCCCGGCTTGTTCATTCCTGCGCTTGAAAAGACGGGAAAAATAGTCGAGCTTGACTTCTATGTGCTGCGGTTCGTGCTGAAGCTTATCCGCAGCTGGATAGACCGCGGTATAACTCCCGTTCCGATTTCGTTCAACCTGAGCCGAGTGCATTTCTTTAACGATGATATTGTTGATGAGATCGTGGGGCTTGTTGAGGAGTATAACGTTCCGCCTAAATATGTTGAAATCGAGGTCACCGAGTCGGTGTTCTTCGAGGAAACCGAAACTATCATTGAAAAGGTCGAGCAGCTCAGAAGCCTCGGCTATAAGGTGAGCGTGGACGACTTCGGCGCAGGCTATTCTTCGCTTAATCTTATCGGAATCCTGCCGGTTGACATAATCAAGCTTGATAAGGGCTTCGTTAAAGACAGCCTTAAAACCAAGCGCGGCAACGACGTTATAAAGGGGCTTATAAAAATCCTCAACGAAATTCAGCTTGAAATCGTCTGCGAGGGCATTGAAACGAGCGAGGAAGAAAGCGTTATAAGCAACTATGGCTGTAAGGGAATACAGGGCTTTTTGTACGACCGCCCGATACCCGTTTCTGAATTTGAAAGTAAATATATTTCATAAAAAAGGCTGCGTATCGCTCGGGTACGCAGCTTTTTTTCATGCTTCTGCGTATTTGCGGAAATTGCGATATTTTAGCGAAATGACATTGACAAATTCTTCTAAATCGGTTATAATAAATTTATGTATACATGATAGCTTTTTCATTACAGGAGGCAGTTATGAACAAATTGAAAACAATTAGCGGCAAACTTTTGGGGTTGCTGCTGGCGATCGCGGCGATCATAGTTCTGATTCCCGCATTATCTTTTGATACGGTAGCGATATCCGACCCGGCGTTATCAGACTTTAAGGCAGACAATTATTTTTACGGTGACGGCTGGACATGGGACGGTCAGACGCTGCATTTCTACGGCAGCCGCTCGTTTGACTTAAATAACATAACATTTAATATAACATCGACAAAAAACGGCGAAGCTGCGGTTATTGACATAGCAAGCTCAATAAGCGTCACGGGTTCTGCCGCGTTTGTTGACGCAGATGTTCCGCTTAAAATCTGCGGCGCGGGCAAAATAGATGCTACAAATACAAGCACATTATTCAGCGCACCTTCGATTGAATATGCGGGCGGCGCTATAATCTCAAGCAGCAATACAAGCATATTCGATTGCGACGAACTTACAATAACACAGGGTTATATTGAGGCGGCAAATTCCGTCTTCTTCGCGCAAAAAACTGAGCTAAAAAACAGCTACGTTGTTATCGACGGTTTCAAATCATGCAAGAATGAAAACATCACTGTTAAAATTGACAGAAGCTATGTTGAAACGACCACGCTCCTTTCAGGAACATCATTGTATCCGCGTTCAACGCCGACATATACGCTTGTGGACAGCGTTCTGAGCAGCAAGGCTAAAGTGGACGAGTTTGTCGAAAGCGGCAGGCCGCTGTTTGAATCCAGAGAAAATTCCGTTGTGTACCTGCCCGAAATGGTGAACATTGACTGGCTGGGTACGGACGCGCTTTCTAAAGCGCCTGTTAAGCATAAGGTTACGTCGGGCGGTTATGTATTCTGTAATAAGGTGCTTACCGACAACGACAGAACTAACACTACCGATTTGAACGGCAATACAGCGAGCGTTGGCAATGAACTTAGCGGCGTGTTTTTTGACTCTAATCAATCCTCCACAAGGGCGCTTAATTTAACAAACGTGAAACTAACAGGCGGTAATTTATTTATCTGCCCCAATGATCTTATTGCTAATACAAGCGTGCAGGCGGAAAACGCTACTTTAGCCTTTGTATCAAACGGTTATAACAGGGATGTTGATTTATGTGGGTATGGTCAGGCTTCGTTTAACTCCTGTACGATTGTAAGCACAAACGACAACACGGCAGAATGCCACATGAGCATTGACGGTCCGTATACAAATAAATGCAATATCTATTCAAACGCTACTGGTCTTAACGATACCAGAAGCATTTATGTTTCCTATGATTCTAATATAAAAACCGAAAACAATTTTTACGCGCCAAATGGAAGAGTAAATATCAGACCCAATATTAAAGAGATATATGCAAATATAACCGCAAATGCTCTTAAAGATCTGGTATCAGGTTCTTTCGTTATTCACGGTAATGTTTTTGCAGATTCTTTTATTGCTGTTCATGCGGGCGGATGCACTTTTGACGGCTCGGGAACTTACGAAGTAAATATTAAGAGCAACGACAGCGGCGTTATATTCGACAACTCGCTTGCTTACATTCACGAAAAGAGCGGCTCGGACTGGGTTTACACAGAAATACAGCCCGACACGAACGGCAACATAAAATACACAGGCACTAACGAAATATACGCAGGAAAAACGGTTCTTAACCCCATTGCAGGCAATGCCGTATTCAGCAACCCGATGAATGTAAGCATGGGCAAGCCCGCGACAATCAAAGTGCCGCTCACTTACCCCTTTTCAAACGGTACTCTGGATCTTGATATAAGTCTGCATGATGAGGACGGCAATTATACCTTAAACTGGAGCGATATCGGAGTAGACCTTAAAATACCTAACACGGGCGGCGAGAAAGAACTCACGCTGAGCCTTGAAGCAAACAGCGGCGCTAAAGAAGGTACTTATTTCTTTTACCTCAACATCAACGGGCAGAATGTAAAAGCAGACGGCACTGGCGAGATATTTTTTAAAGTTAAAGTTGATTATGCAAAGGTAGGCTTTTATCACGAAGGAGATTATGATTACCCCGCAACGGACTGCTATACAGTATCTGCGGAATACAACGGTTCTCCTTTAGTAATGCAGGGCACGGGCGTAGACGCTTATTATCTTGTTCCGCTGGGAGAATCCTTTGATATTACGATCATACCGAAAGACGGATATAGATTTGAGGATATAAGATATGGAACAGGTTCAGATTATTCCGCTTGGAAGAAGCTTGATATTTCGCCGAACGGTAAATATCATCTGACTGCAAACGGCGATGAAACCATATACTTGTTGATATACCCGACGTACAATCAGCAGTATGTCGAGGTAGACATATCCGGCGAACTGCGCAAGAGCCTTACCGACGGGGAAATAAGCTCGGTAACTATCGGCTTCGACAACGGAATGGAAGAAACGCTTGACGCTTCGGCTGACCCGTTCCCCATAAAGGTCAAGAACGACTCCAAGGTCAAGGTGACCGTTACCCCGACGGCGGACTACAGCGCAGCCACCATTAACGGCGTTGTGCCTGATTATAACAGCGCTGACGGCACATATTCCGCCGACGTTACGATAGACGGCAACACGACCGTTACCGCAGAGATCGGAAAAACTTCCGAGCTTTGCAGCCTTGACCTGCTTATTATGAATATATCGAACCCGGGCGATAAGGTGATAGTAAAGAACGCGCCTGTAAACTCGCTCGGTCAGTACAAGATCGGTACGGAGTGCGAGCTTGTGGCGGTAGTGACCGAGGATAAGTTTATCGGCACGGTTGATTTCAACGGTGTTCCTGTTGAAACATACAGCTTAGAGAGCGACGGCTGCCATTTCAAGGTAACGCTGGCTGCGGGGGTAAACAAGTTTGCTCTTTATTACAGCGATCTTTCAATACTCAGAATACCTAAGCCCGCGAACGGCTCGGTAGTGTTCAGCGGCAGACTTGACGGCGGAAGAAGCTTTACAACTTCGGCTGACGGAACGCAGATTTACAATATCGGAAGCTGGGAGGACGTTACGCTGACGATGGTTCCCGACGCAGGCTATAAGCTGAAATCCGCAGCGCTTAACGGAAGTGCGGTAACGGTTGTAAATAACACTTATACGCTTACAACGGAGCAGCTGATTGACTGGACATTTACCGCAGAGTTTGCGGAGATACCCGCAGGCGACGTTACGCTCACCGTAATAAGCGGCGAGGGCGGTACGGTTACGCCCGCAACCTCAAGCTATCCTGTAGGTTCTCAGGTAACGCTCACGGTAACTCCCAATACGGGCTATCAGGTAAAAGCGGTAACGCTTGACGGCGCGGCAGTTACCCTTACAAACGGAAAATATACATTTACTGTAAACGCGGACTGCGTATTTAAAGCAGAATTTGAGGCGGTACCCGCAAATTCGGTGCTTGTAACGGTCGAAGCGGGAATTGGCGGTACGGTTACGCCCACAACCTCAAGCTATCCTGTAGGTTCTCAGGTAACGCTCACGGTCGTTCCCGATTCGGGATATTATGTGAGAAGCGCAACATTTAACGGAAATTTGGTATCGCTTTCGGGCAATCGCTATACATTTACAGCAGAAGCGGACAGCGTATTCCGCGTTGAATTTGCAAGGATACCGAGCGGCGGCGGATATTCCGGCGGCGGTTCGACGAGCGGCAGCAATCCTAAAATTAACGGCACTGAAAAGAGCTGGTCGGAAAGCGCTTCCGATATTACGGTAATGCCTGTCGGCAGCACCGTAACCATTGATTTGAACGGTTCCTCGACTGTTCCCGCTGATGTAATCAGAGCGATAAAGAACAGGGATATCACTGTGGTATTCAATGTTGACGCGGCGAAGAGCTGGACGGTAAAGGGCTCTGAAATAACGACCGCGCGTTCCGCGAATCTCGGAATATCTGCGGGAAATTCAAGAGCGCAGGGTATACGCGGAAGCGTAGGCTTCAGGTTCAGCGTTAATGACATTGGCATAAACGCTCTGCTCGGCGTAAATTTAAAGGCGCAGAACGCAGGAATGTTTGCAAATCTGTATATCATCAGAAACGGTAAGGCTGAGTTTGTCGATACTGCAAAAATCGGCAAGGACGGCTCGGTAACGCTCTCAGGTGCGAATGCCAAGGGTGAATATGTCATAATGATCGGCGCGGGCAGCGACTTGCTCGGCGACGCGGATAACGACGGCGTACTGAACGCGCTGGACGCTTCCGCTGTTCTCAGACATATCGTTGATATTGAGGAAGCAGGCAATCCGCTTATGGCAGATTTCAACGGTGACGGAATTGTAAATGCGCTTGACGCTTCGGCAATTCTGAAGATGCTTGTCAATATGGCGTGATGGGTTTCGGCAGCTTCTGAGAAGCGGCGCTTCCTATTGAAATTTATAGGAAAATTGAAAAAAGCTCGGCTGATAGCCGGGCTTTTTTGCTATGCATTATACTATTTTTCAATCCTATAGGAAGATTCGCCGCTTCTGCAAAGCGATGTGGCGGCAATCAATTAGGAATTAGTATTATTGGGAGTATATACGAAAACCAACACAAAAAAGCCTGCCGAACATTTAATGTCCGACAGGCTTAATATACGCTTACTTTTTCTTTCTTTTTAATGTAGCTAAAACCGCTGCGCCGGCAACTGCCGCTCCTGCACAGCTTATTGCAACTCCGGTAGCGGGATTAGAGTCGTCATCAAGCGCTCCGCTGTTGTTATTGGAAGGGCTTTCGCTGTTATCCGAAGAAGGAATTTCGCTGTCCGCGTTATCTTCTTCGTCGTCTTTCTGGTTGTTCTCTTCGTTATCTTCTTCATCGTCGTTTTCGGTGTCGTCGCCGATGATTTCCGCCGTAAGTGCTGAAGGCATATCATCTTCATATCCCTCGGCGGGAGTTATTGTGATTTCTCCGACGTATCCGTCGTCAATCGTAAACGTGACCGAATACATCACCGTGCCGTCTTTTGGCGCTTTAACATCCGCCCATGCGAAACGTCCGTTTTCTTCGTTGTACACGGCGCCGCTGACGGTATCAACGTCGTTTACTTCAATATCTTCGGGCAATTCAACGGTAAACTCCATCGCGGGAAGAGTTGCTCCCGAAGCGATAACTTCTGCTTTTACCTCGTTTGAATTGCTTTCTGTTTTAATGTAATACTCAGCGCCCGCTGTAATATTAATTGCCGCTGCCGTCAGAATTGCAGCTGCAACACCAAATAACTGTTTTTTCATGCAATACCCAGCTCCCTTTTTATTGGATTGATTGTTTTACACATATCTGTATTGTAGCATATACTGAAAAATTTGTCAAGTAAAAATGCAATATATTCAATTGTTTAATTTTTTATGATCAGGCGCAGCATATTCACGCTTTTTAGTCCCTAGTACATAGACCTCTCTGAGTAAATGCGATACTCCAAAATGAGTGAAAACATGGGCAAAAACATTCATGTTTTGTGATTTTGTGTTAAAATTTTGAATTTCCTATTGAAAAAAATACATCTATATGTTATAATATGACTGTGTGAACGAATTTGGTCATATTTACAGGGGGGCATGGATTTGGCTTTTTCCGATTTTGAAACCGAGCAGATTTACAAGGCGCTGCTTGCAGAAACACGGCGTTGTGCAGTTACGCTCGGAATGCGAAAAACTTCGGTTGACCAGTTGACGCAGGCTGTAGGAATTTCAAAAGGTTCCTTTTACAAATTTTTTGAATCCAAAGAGCTGTTATTTTTTGCAGTTCTTGAAGATATTCATTCTGAGCTTTATGATGTTGCCGATAGAGCACTTCATGAGAATGTCGGCTTGCCTGCGGCAGAGCGTGCAGCGACGGCAATTCTCGCCGTTTGTAAGCGTATGTCGGATACGGGCGTGATGACCTTTATCGAAAATGATGTGGCGTCGCTCCTGCAAAGACTTCCCGAAAATATCAAGTCAGAGCATTATCACGATGATGAAACGCATATTCGCGCTTTGCTTGAATCGAACGCACTTATTCCGAATGGCGGAGTGGAACTGGCGACCGCTACAGTGCGTGGATTGATTTTAACGATCTCGCATAAGGCGCAAATCGGTCCGCTTTATCCGCAGGTGTTGGATTTATTGGTACGCGGTGCCTGCACTGAAATATTTTCATAAAGAGCGGAAGCTGCCGCAGGGCAGCTTTTAAAAAATATTACGGTTAGCATTTTCTAACTGAATAGAGGACGACAAATATGAACCTTAAGGAACTGAAAAGTTACAAGAAAGACGCTCTGCTCGGCGCGCTTGGCGCTTTTCTGATGCTTGTTGGCGATCTGTGTCTGAGCGTGATCCCGGCAAGTCTTGATGACAGCGGGCTGTTTGCAAGAGAGGCGTATCTGAACGGCTCGTGGGAAGCGTGGCGTCTGCCGCTGCTGGTCGCGGCGGGTCTTCCCGGAATGGCGCTCGGCTTTTTCACCGTGCGCGTTTCGTACCGTCAGATACAGCCGCAGTACCGCAAGACGCGTTTAGCGGTTCTCGTGTGCGGTGTGATATACATAGCCACAGCCGGTGCGTTGCATCTTTTTATCGGCAGCCTTGCCGATTGGACGACCACGCTTTCACCGCTGCTTGGCAGTGAGAAAACGATAGCTTTGATGCAGGAGTATTACAGCCGTCTGATGCCTGCAATGTACTTTGCGTATGTGGGAATGATTTTGCTGATCCTTGCAAGCGCATTTGCGTTGCTGACAAAAAAGACCGTTATGCCGCGTCGGATGTTTGCGTTTCATATAATTGTGTTTCAGATTATATTTGTGCTGATTCCCGATATCCGTCAAGCGCTCGGCGCAGATATCTCAACATGGGATTTCGTCCTGAGCCAAGGCTCCGGCAATGCGGCGTTGTGCATCTGGATGATTGCGAATGCCGTCTGGGCGGGCAGGCAAATGAAAAAGATAAACGGCGAGGTGCGCCGACATGGCTGAAATGAGGACAAATCGTGTTATTGTCGCGGAGAATAAGAACTCATAACGGTCTATCCGCAGGAATTTTATCGGCGTGTAACGGAATTTTTCACGCACCGACAAATCGTAATAAAGGAAACTAAAGGAGAAACGGAAATGTCCAAGAAGGCAACCAAATTTCAGAAAAAAGCAATGAGCAAAATGTACCGCGGCAAGGAGATATTTAAGCCGCTTAATACCGGCTGGATCGATGAAAATGTCGCCTGTGTGCGGGAATGGGTGGCGAACATTTTCTTCTACCGCAAGGGCGATACGACGATTATGATAGACGCGGGATACAATTACGAACGCCTCGCGGAGAAAATGGGCTGGCTCGGCATCGACCCGAAGTCCGTCCGCCATATTCTCATCACGCATCAGGACACTGACCATGTCGGTGCTGTGGAAGCCGACAGTCCCGGACTGTTCAAAAAGGCGAAGCTGTATATCGGAGAGGTCGAGAATCGCTATTTGACGGGAGAGGTGCGCAGGAAGGTGATATATCATCTGTACAAGCTGCCACAGGTCACAATCAACAATCGCAAACAACTGCTGAAAGACGGCGAAACGCTTCGTATAGGGGATATCAAGATTAAGTGCTTCCTCGTCCCCGGTCATACATGGGGGCATATGGTCTATCTCATTGACGATAAGTATCTGTTTACCGGCGATACGCTGTGGTTTGGCGCGGACGGCGGCTACAGCTTTATTTCCGCACTTGCAGAGGACAACAAGTTGGCTGTGAAATCGCTTGCCGTTCTGGAAACTAAGCTGAAGAAAATGAGCGCGCAGCCTTTGTTCATCACCGGTCACACCGGCTGGACGGACAATTTCGAGTTTGCTTTTGCACACAAAGACAAGCTCTGTTCGCCGTTTCGGAAAAAGGTACACGACCCGAGCGCCCCTTATGATGCCTATGATGAATCGGACGACACCGAGGAAAATGCAAAAAACGGCTTTCTGAAAGGCGTTGGAAGATGAGAACGCGTTAATCTATGGAGCAGGTGTCGGCTCCTTGTATGATACAGGCTGAGTGCTGTGCGAGGGCAGAAACCCGCGCACGGCAGCCGTTCTCAAGAAAAGTGAAAAGGAGTAAAATCGTATGAAGATCAAAACATTGGACGAAAGCGTCGTTGAGGACATCGGTCACGCTTTCGGCTACTATGATTACGGCGCGGAGCACGGAATGATCAATGCGTTCCCGAGTAGAGATGCTGTTTCGGCATTCATCTGCGGATATGTGCGCATGGCGTTTCAAAGCGGAATGCTGTATGCCACAAGCGAAAACGGCGAGGGCTATATTGCCTATAAGCTCCCCGGGCAGAAGGTTAGCCTGAAAGCCGCAATGCCTTTGGTCAAGGGCTTTCTCGGCTCTATGAAGATGACGGAAATTATCCGCTTTATGCGAATAATGTCAAAGGGCGGATCGGGACTCGGTAAACGGTTCGACAAGGAAAAGAAGCCGTATATCTATGTCGGTCTTGTCTGCGTGCGGGAGCAGTATCAGGGGCAGGGATATATGCGTAAGGTCATTGATATGGCGTTCGCCGAGGGCGACAGGCTCGGCGTACCGGTGATTCTCGACACCGACGCAAAATCCAAGTGCGATAAATATGTACATCTCGGCATGGAGCTTGCCGGAACGCGCCGCTTCGGTGAAAACGGCGTGCTGTATGATCTTATAAAATATCCGGTTTCTTCGGAACCGAAAATGGAGGAAGTAAAATGAAATACGCAGGTATGCCAATGGGAATGTGGACGCTGTTTGCCAAATCGTTTCGGAAACAGCTTACGGCTGTATTCAGCTATGACGCGGACACGGCGAAAGCTGTCATGAAAAAGGCGAAGCCAAAATACAAGGAGATTATCGCAGGTCTGCCGGAGTTTGAAAAGAGCGACCGCTTTAAGATGAATATCGTTAACTGTGCCATGCTGGGGGCGTTTATCCTTTCCATGCCTGAGCGCCCGAATGTGGAGCGGCTGACTGTATATTATGCCGATTCGATGATGACAAAGCCGATGAAGTGGTTCTGCCGCAAGAGCGGAAAGAGCAAGTTCACCGAAAAGGATATCGCCGGAATGAAGGCGACCGCCGCACTGAAAGCCGCTGATCGCAATCCCTATTCTTGGAACATGGATTTTTACGAATATGCGGACGGCAGCGGGTATGAAGGACGCTTCACAAAATGCGGCGTATGTGTTCTGATGCAAAAGCTGGGGCTGTACGATCTCACTCCCGCCCTATGTCGCCTTGACTACACGATGAGCGAGGCGGGCGGTGCGACGGATTTTGTGCGCGACTACACGCTCGCCTCCGGCGGGCCGTACTGCGACTGTGGATACAAGAGGAAAAATGTATGAGTGATTTCAATGATATCGGAATTTCGCGAAAGCTCGATGTGCCGCGTATAAAAAAGCTGCTGTCGATCGGTCTGTTCGCGTCTGTGCTGCATTTGATCGGCGATGTGATACTGGGCTGGGGCGTAGAGGACGAAACGCTTACGGGAATTTTACGAATGATCTCGGCATACACCGACACGTCCGACGGCGGCATCTTAGCCGCAGCGCTGCTCGGGTTGTTCGGTATGGCGCTCTTGAGGGACTCGCCTATTTCGGCATATACCGAATGATTGCGCCGTATTCAACGAAGTATGCCCACAGCTTTCGCGCGGGTATATTCGGCTATCTGATGTTCGGCGCGTGCGGTTTTCATGTTCCGACCTGCGCCCTCGTATTTCTGATAAAACACGGTCTTGCGGACGAGCTGGTTCTGCGGTACGCCGCCTATTTCATTCCGCCTGCGTTTGTGTTGTTCTGGATATTTTTCGCCGTTCTGGAGATCACGCAGATCAAAGCCTTCGCAGTGGGGCAGACGCCATGCCCAAAATGGGGCTGGGTTTTCTCTCTGCCGATCGGTATGCTTATCGCTATGCTGTTGAGTGTATGCGGCAATCTGCCGTTATTCAACGCGCTTGCCTGCGCGTGGATTGCTTTCGGAAATCTCTGGATGTTTGGCGGACTGCTTGCGATAATGAACCGAATCAAAAACTAACGCAGAAATTATCTTTGAAATGTCGCTTCCTGCGGAAAGTCATGCGGCTCATCAGCTAAAAAGATGAGCTGTACGGCGAACGAAATTACTGCACGGTTTCGCTGGAAGGGCGGTAGAATGGGACTGTATCGGCTCATTCGCTCCGTCGCAGCCCGATGGCAAAGAAAAACGGCATAGCCGTATAACACGACTATGCCGATATTTTTCGGGAGTGCGAAATCTTAAGTTACTCCAACTTTAGTTGGGGTAATTTGTTATGCCTTGATATTTTTCAGATACAATCCGTTTTCGTTTGCGTCAACGGTTATCGTCTGACCGGGTGAAAGCTCGTCGCCGATTATCGCACGCGCGATCAGCGTTTCGACCTTTCGCTGAATGAACCTCTTCAGCGGACGAGCGCCGTAAACGGGGTCGTAGCCGTTCTCGATGATATAGTTCTTGGCTTCGGGGGTAAGCTCAATCGAAAGCTGCTTGTCTGCAAGGCGCTTGCCGAGCGATTTTATCATCAGATCGACAATGCCGGAGATCTCAGTCTTGCCGAGAGGTTTGTAATAAACGATCTCATCAAGACGGTTGAGAAATTCCGGACGGAACGACTGTTTTAAGAGCGCGTCGACCTTTGCTTTTGCCTCGTCGCTTATTTCGCCCTCGGGCGTTATGCCGTCAAGGATATACGGCGAACCGAGGTTGGACGTGAGGATAAGGATAGTGTTCTTAAAATCTACCGTTCTGCCCTGACTGTCGGTAATTCTGCCGTCGTCGAGAACCTGAAGCAGAATGTTGAACACGTCCGGATGAGCCTTTTCCACTTCATCAAAAAGAACGACCGCGTAGGGCTTGCGGCGAACCGCCTCGGTGAGCTGACCGCCCTCGTCATAGCCGACATATCCGGGAGGCGCGCCGATAAGACGCGACACGCTGAATTTTTCCATATATTCGCTCATGTCGATACGCACAACGCTGTTTTCATCGTCGAAAAGCGCTTCCGCGAGAGCCTTTGCAAGTTCGGTTTTGCCGACGCCGGTAGGTCCCAAAAACAGGAATGAGCCGAGCGGACGGTTCGGATCCTGAATACCCGCGCGTGAACGCAGGATTGCCTCGGTTACTTTTTCGACAGCCTCGTTCTGACCGATAACGCGCTTGTGGAGAATGTTTTCCATATTAAGCAGTTTTTCGCGTTCGCCCTCCATCAGCTTTGCAACGGGAATGCCCGTCCAGCGGCAGATGATGCGGGCGATTTCTTCTTCGGTCACCTTGTCGCGGAGCAGGGTAGAGCCGTCTGACTTGCGCTGCTCAGCCTCGTGTTCGGCTTTTTCAAGTTCAGCCTTGAGCTGCGGGAGCTTTCCGTATTGCAGTTCCGCCGCCTTATTGAGGTTATATTCGCGCTTGGCTTTGTCGATTTCGCCGCTTATCTGTTCGATTTGCTTGCGAAGCTCCTGAACCTTTGTGATAGAGCCTTTTTCGTTTTCCCAGCGCGCTTTCATTTCCTTGAACTGTTCGCGCATATCGGAAAGCTCCTTGCGGATCTCGGCAAGGTGCTCTTCGGAGAGCTTGTCGTTCTCCTTTGTAAGCGCGGCTTCTTCAATTTCGTGCTGCATAATGCGGCGCGAGAGGTCGTCGAGCTCGGTCGGCATGGATTCCATTTCCGTTTTTATCAATGCGCACGCTTCATCGACGAGGTCGATCGCCTTATCTGGCAGAAAACGGTCGGAGATATATCGGTTGGAAAGGGTCGCGGCAGCGATAAGCGCCGTATCCTGGATTTTTACGCCATGGAAAACTTCGTAGCGTTCCTTTAAGCCGCGGAGTATGGAGATAGTGTCCTCAACGCTCGGTTCGCCGACCATAACGGGCTGGAAACGACGTTCGAGAGCGGCGTCCTTTTCAATGTACTGGCGGTATTCGTTGAGCGTCGTCGCACCTATGCAGTGCAGCTCGCCACGCGCAAGCATCGGCTTTAAAATATTGCCTGCGTCCATTGCGCCGTCGGTCTTGCCCGCGCCGACAATAAGGTGCAGTTCATCAATAAACAGGATTATTTTGCCTTCGCTTTTTTTGATTTCCTGCAAAACCGCTTTCAGTCGCTCCTCAAATTCACCGCGATACTTTGCGCCCGCGACAAGCGAACCCATATCAAGCGAGAAAAGCTGTCTGTCCTTGAGTGAATTTGGCACGTCGCCTCTTACGATACGAAGCGCAAGTCCCTCCGCAATCGCGGTTTTACCTACGCCCGGCTCGCCTATGAGAACAGGGTTATTCTTGCTCTTGCGCGAAAGGATTCGGATAACGTTTCTGATTTCGCTGTCGCGTCCGATTACGGGGTCGAGCTTGTTGTTGCGCGCAAGCTCGGTTAAGTCCTGACCGTATTTTTTCAGCACGTCGTAGGTGCTTTCAGGGTTATCACCGGTAACGCGGGCGTTTCCTCTCACGCTTTTCAGCGCCGCGAGGAATTTATCGCGGGTAACGCCGAACGAGGTCAGGATATCCTTTGTTTTTTCGCGTGCCTTATCAATTAAGCCTAGGAAAAGATGCTCGACGGAAACGTATTCGTCGCCCATGTGCTTTGCCTGTTCCTCCGCTTCGGTAAGCGCCTTGTCAACGTCAACGGTTACATATACTTCGTCCGCGCGGCGGCCGCTGCCCGTGACTTTCGGAAGTGCGTCGGCGCAGCGCTCGGTTTCCTCCGTCATTGCCCGTTCATCTACGCCCATGCTCTGAATAAGCTGCGGGATAAGTCCGTCCTGCTGTGTTAGCAGCGCGAGAAGCAGATGAAGCTGGTCAATCTGCTGGTTTGAGCGCGAAACCGCAAGGCTCTGCGCGTTCTGTATTGCTTCAATGGATTTCTGGGTCAATTTTTGTGTATTCATAACAACATCCCCTTTCTATATAACGACAATTCCGTTCGTGAGATATTCGTAATATTTTTTTACGGTAAGTTCGCGCGCGGTTTGCCTGTTTGCAATATTCGCAAAATAGATTTTTAATATCTCGTCGAACATTTTTATATACTCCGAAATTGCTTTTGCAATCTCCTCGTTTGTCTGCTGTTCATGTTCGGCGGGAAGTCTGAACGTCCGCGTAAATCGCCCGTCCTCTATCGTGTAGGAAATCCCCTCGGGAAAGAACTGCACAATATATTTGTTTTCAAGCTCTGCCCAGAGCTTCAGAAAATCCGTAAGGTCGGCTTTTAGCTGTTCTGACTGCGTTCGGAAAGATACTCGAAGCTGTCCTATCGTTTTTTCAAAGCTTCGGTAAAGCTCAAGGCTGTACCTTATGACGGGTTTATACTTGTATTTCAGAGCCGAGCGGATAGAAAGCATTGCGTCGGACGGCTGCGTCTGAACTTGAAAGCTGCTGTCCATAAGCTGTGCTATTTCCCCGAAAATATCGCTCATGCGCTGTTCGGGCGTCGTGTAGGAAACTGCCTGCGCGAGAAGCCTGTTTATAAGCGCGGAACGGCTCGTGTTCATAGAATACGCAAACCTATCGACCGCTTCGACGACCTCGTCAGACAGCACCAGACTATATACGCTTTTCTTCATCGGGTGCGCTCCTTTCTTCTGAACTGTTATCATTATAGCACGCTTTTCATAACTTGTCAATAGTATTATATAATTTTCTTTGCAGATTATTAAACAAATCCTCTTGATTTTTTTGTGCAGTTTTGATATAATAGAACCAAAACAAGGACTTCTGAGGGGGTGTGCGCGTGAAAATAAGGACGATATTCATTGTTGATATACTGTTTATCGTGATGTTTTTCGGAGTCCGTGTTTTCATTGCGCACTTTCCGAACAGCTCCGACCGCCTTCGGTATGAACAGGAGAGTTATTCCCGCAGCGGCGAAAGCGAAGTTGACAACGCGTGGGCATACTTTATTATAAATAAGGAAACGCCGCTGCCCGACGGATATGAGCCGCAGACCGAGCGCGTTCAGGGCGATTTCAGTATGGACAGCCGCTGTGCGGAGTATGCAAGGCAGATGATCGCGGCGGCAAAGTCTGAGGGGATAGACCTGAAAGTCGTTTCCGCGTACAGGAGCGTTCAAAAGCAGCAGGAAAACCTTGATGCCTACATAGAACGCATGAAAAACGAGGGTCACAGCGCCAAAGAGGCGGAGAAGATCGCGCTGAGCGAGATTGCCGAGCCGGGGACGAGCGAGCATAACGCGGGTCTTGCGCTGGACATTCTCACGGAGGACTGGTGGGAGAGTCACGACGACGTTACCGCCGATTTTGAAAACACCGAGGAGTTCAGGTGGCTGTCGGAGCACGCGCATGAATACGGGTTTATCCTGCGCTATCCTAAAGGCGCGGAGAAGATAACGGGTTATACATACGAGCCGTGGCATTATCGCTTTGTCGGGGTATATTATGCGGGTAAAATAAAGGAGTCGGGGCTGCCGTTTGAACACTATTATATAAGTATAAGGGAAAGACAGACGGAGTGATTGTGTAAAAAGCGTGATAAATGTGAAATAAAGAAAAGTCCGTGTGATGAATTTGTGAAAAGTGCTGAAAATGGTGTATTTTACAGGAAAATGTTGACTTTTATTACGATGTGTGGTATATTTTAACTAGTGTAATAACTCGGCTGCCTAGGCGGCTGTATAAATTTTAGGAGGAAAAACTCATGACCACAAAGAATAAGGCTATAGTTGCTCTTGTATGCGGCATTCTCGGTATCGTAGGCGGATATATTCCCGTCGTACAGTATGTAACGGGCATTCTTTCTATCGTAGGTATCGTATTCGGTGCTCTTGCTCTCAAGGATAAGCCCGAGGGAAGCGAAAAAGGTATGGCAGTTGCAGGTCTTGTATGCGGTATCGTTGCAGTTGCGCTGACCATCATTGCTATCGCTTGCGCTGCTTGTGCTTGTGTTACTATTGCAAGCGGTCTTAGCCAGTTATATTGATTTAACTACAGCAAAAACGCCCTGCCTTAAAGGCGGGGCTGTTCTTTTTTCGGAGGTCTTATGTTCCCGGGATTTACTTTATTCGGTCGTTTTTACGGCAGCTATCCGATAATGGCGGCGATAGGTGCGATTATCGCTGGGTTGATCGCAATTCTGCTGTACAAAAAGAAAACGGGCGACGGCTACCCGATGCTTATAACGCTGCTTATTTCGGCAATCGGCGTGTTTGTCGGCGGAGTGCTTCTTTATGGAATCACGAATGTGCAGTACTGGCATCTGCTGTTTGAGGCAGATGATTTTGGGCAGTTTTGGCAGTATCTTACGGCGATTTTCGGTGGTTCGGTGTTCTACGGAGGGCTTTTCGGCGGAATAGCTGCCGCGCTTATCGTGATACGCGCCAATCGCTATCCGCGCGCGGAGATAACCGACTGCGCTGCTCCCGCCGTTCCGCTTTTTCACTTTTTCGGGCGGATAGGCTGCTTTCTCGGCGGCTGCTGCTATGGCATAGAAAGCGACTTCGGCTTTACGTTTACGCATTCGCTCATTGAGTCGGCAAACGGCGTTCGACGCTTTCCCGTTCAGCTTCTCGAGGCGGGTTTTAACCTGCTTTTGTTCTTTGCACTGTTCATGATGCTCAAAAAAGAAAAGCTAAAAGGCAGGCTGTTCCTGCTTTATCTCGGGTTGTACGCTCCTGCGCGGTTCGGTCTTGAATTTTTGCGCGGAGACGCATACAGAGGTTATCTTTTCGGGCTTTCGACCTCGCAGTTCATATCGCTCGGGATCATGCTCGTCCTTGCGGTTTACGCCGCGGTAACAAAACTGAACAAAAAAAGCGGCAAACAATCCTCGTGACTGCTTGCCGTGTTTTTATTCAACTATTTCCATACAGCCGATTGCCTTTACTCCCGCGCCGACATGGCACGAAATGCTTATCGGCAGGCGATACATTTCCACGCTGTATTTCGGGAATCTCGCACGCACGGTTTTAAGCCATTCCTTGGCGGGTGCGGGGTCGCCGGAATACGCCGTCTGAAGGCTCACCTTTGTGTTCGCGAAGCGCGTTGCAAGGTCTTTTTCCATTGCCTCGAGCATGGTTTTTTCGGCGTTTGCCATTCCGCGCACCTTGGCGAATGCGTCAAGCTTTTCGCCCTGAATCTGAAGCACAGGCTTCAGGTTCAGAACCGTGGCAATCGCCGCCCCCGCAGCCGTTACACGTCCGCTTTTTTTAAGCAGCTCAAGCGTGTTTACGGCGAGATAAATGCTTGCGTTGTATGCGCATTCTTCAAGCTTGCCGACAATTTCGGCGGGCTTCCAGCTCATCTGAACGAGATAAAGCGCGTCGAGGACCGACTGGCGCTGAGAAATTGAAATTCGCTTGTTGTCAACAACAAAAACCTTGCCGTTATAGGCTGCGGAGATCGCTTTTGCAGTCGAAACGCTTCCGCTCAGGCTCGACGACATCGGAATATGAATGATATAGTCGTAGTCCATTAGAATTTCGTCCCAGAAAGCCGTAAGCGCACCGGGCGAGGGCTGTGAGGTCGAAACGTCGCTTCCTGCTCCGAGCATTTCAAAAAAACGCTCGTATGTACAGGTTTTTTCTTCAAAGTATTCTATCCCGTTCACAAGAAACGGCATAGGGAGCAGAAAAACGCCAAGCTTTTCCGCCTCTTCACGGGTTATTCCCGAGTTTGTATCTGTCGTTATTGCGATTTTGTTCATGTTTATATCCTTTTGCATGAAAGCGGATTTTTATGTAACTTTATTATTATATCCTATTTCACGATTTTTGTCAACTGCTTCGGACTTTTACTTTTTGAGCAGTTCGTTCACGCTCTCCCAGTCGATTTTTTTGTCTTTATAGTAATATTCTTTCTCGCGCTCGCCGATTTCGCGTATAACATGGCAGGGATTTCCGACTGCTACAGAATTTGCGGGAATATCGCAGACGACAACGCTGCCTGCGCCGATAACGGAATTGTCGCCGACGGTAACTCCCGGGACAATGACAGTTCCCGCGCCGAACCAGCAGTTTTTGCCTATAATTATGGGGAGATTGTATTGCAGCGCCTTTAACCGCAGTTCGGGGAGTACGGGGTGATTTGCCGTGGTGATCGTAACGTTCGGCCCGAACATAGTATAATCGCCGACATAGATATGCGTGTCGTCAACGCAGGTCAGACCGAAATTTGCGTATACATGGCTGCCGAAATGAATGTGACGCCCGCCCCAGTTCGCATAAAAAGGCGGCTCGATATGGCAGTCCTCGCCGACCTCCGCGAACATTTCGCGCATAAGCGCGTCGCGCTTTTCCTGCTCGGAGGGACGGGTGTGGTTAAAGTCGTAAAGTCGGTCGAGGCACTTCGCCTGCTCGGCGGTAAGCGCTTCATCACCGGGGTCGTATATGTTCTTTCCATGGAGAAGTTCTTCGTTTTTCATAGGCTTTTCCTTTCTTTTGTTCACGCTTCGCGGCTTATGCCCGGCATCAATGGTTTTATCGGCGCTTGGTATTACTCCGCGTAAAAAGAGTATACCACGCAAGAGCTGCTTTTTCAAGGCTTTTTCAAAAAAATGCCGCTTAGTTTCCGCGCTTTTTTTCTGTGCAAAACCTTTACTTTTTTTGCGGAATGTGATATAATAATTTCTGTGTAATGATTTTGATTTTGCGTAATTATTTTTCAGATTATGAAAGGAATGATTTTATGTACATTATGAAACTTCTTGCGCCCTGTAAGGATTATATCTGGGGCGGCACAAGGCTCAGAGATGAATACGGAAAAAAGTCCGACAAGGATAAGCTTGCGGAAAGCTGGGAGCTTTCCTGCCACAAGGACGGCGAAAGCGTTATAGAAAACGGCGAATTTGCGGGAAAGACCCTGACCGCATATATAAATGAATGCGGAAAAGGCGTACTCGGCAAAAAGTGTGAACGTTTTGAATATTTTCCTATTTTAATAAAGCTGATTGACGCTAAGGACAATCTTTCCGTTCAGGTTCACCCCGACAATGAATACGCAATGCGCGTCGAGGGCGAATACGGAAAGACCGAAATGTGGTACATTGTTGACTGTGAAGAGGGCGCTGAGCTGCTCTACGGCTTTAAGCATGAGATAACCCGCGAGGAATTTGCAAAGCGTATCGCGGACAACACCCTGCTTGAAGTGACCAACAACGTTCCCGTTCATAAGGGGGATGTTTTCTTTATCGAAGCCGGGACTCTCCACGCTATCGGCAAGGGGATCCTTATCGCCGAAATCCAGCAGAACTCGAACACGACCTACCGTATTTACGATTACGGCAGAGTAGGCGCGGACGGAAAGCCGCGTCAGCTTCATGTCGAAAAGGCGTGCGAGGTAACAAAGCTTATTCCTCCTACGCGTCCGACAAAGCCTATGGGGTCGCCCGTTAAAAAGGACGGTTATACCGAAACGCTGCTTGCGACAAGCGAATATTTTAACGTAAACCGTCTTGATGTATCCGAAAAAGCGGAGCTTGAGGCGGATGAAAATTCGTTTAATTCGCTGCTTGTTCTCGACGGGGAATTTTCTGTCGGAGATCTGAAGCTCAAAAAGGGCGACAGCGCTTTTGTGCCTGCGGGATACGGAAAATATACCGTAACGGGCAGCGGCGAGATCATTCTTACGGATATAGTTTAAATGCCGCAAAGGCGGAACAAAGGGGGAAAATATGAAATATTACGCGGGAATAGACATCGGCGGAACAAATATATCGACCGGCATTGTTGACGAAAATTATGAGATAGTCGGTCGTGCGAAAATAAAAACAGACGTAAGCAAGGGGTACAATGGGGTTCTTCCCGACATTATTCAGAGCGTTCGCAGCGCTGCGGAAAACGCGCAGCTTGAGCTTGAAGAGATAAGATGGGTCGGTATAGGCTGTCCGGGAACTTGCAATCCCGAAACAGGCGTTGTTGAATATTCAAACAATCTGCGCTGGGACAATGCGCCTCTGCTTGCGGACGTTGAAACCGCGCTCGGCAGAAAGACTTATCTCGACAACGACGCGAATGCGGCGGGCTACGGAGAATATCTCGCAGGCGCGGCAAAGGGTGCGAAAAACGCCGTTATAATAACGCTCGGAACGGGCGTCGGCGCAGGAATAATTATAAACGGAAAAATTTTCAGCGGTTCAAATTTTGCGGGCGGCGAAATCGGGCATACTGTAATTGCGGTTGACGGATATGAATGCACCTGCGGAAGAAAGGGCTGCTTTGAAGCTTATTCCTCGGCGACAGGCTTAGTGAGAATGACGCGTGAGGCTGCCGAGCAGCACCCCGAAAGCAAAATTCGTCAGCTTGTCGAAGCGGACGGACGGATAAGCGCCCGCACCGCTTTTAACGCGGCGAAAATGATGGACGATACGGGAATTGAAGTTGTGAACCGCTACATAAAGCATCTTGCCTGCGGAATCGCCAACACGATAAACGTATTTCAGCCCGACATTTTGTGTATCGGCGGAGGAGTCTGCAACGAGGGCGACAACCTGCTTGTGCCGCTTAAAAAAGAGGTCGCAAAGCAGATATATTCAAAAAACAGCAAAAAAAATACGGAAATCTGTCTTTGCAGGCTTGGCAATGACGCAGGAATTATAGGCGCCGCAATGCTTGGCAGACTTGCCGAGCCGGGTATACTGAAAAGCGTATTCGGCGGCAAATAAGAGCAAAAAGAAAGGATAACAAATTATGAGAAGCGATTTGATAAAAGAGGGCGTAAGCCGTACGCCTCACCGCGCACTGCTCAAGGCGCTCGGACTTACCGACAGTGAAATGAAGAAGCCGTTTATAGCGGTGGTATGCGCGGCGAGCGATTATGTTCCGGGGCATATGCATCTGCACGAGATTTCGCGCGCGGTCAAGGACGGGATCCGCAATGCGGGAGGCGTTCCTTTTGAATTTTTTACGATCGGCGTATGCGACGGACTTGCCATGAACCACAAGGGAATGAGATATTCGCTTGCGTCGAGAGAGCTTATCGCGGACAGCATTGAAGTAATGCTCACAGCGCATCCGCTCGACGGCGTTGTATTTATTCCGAACTGCGATAAGATAGTCCCCGGTATGATAATGGCTGCGGCGCGAATGAATCTCCCCTCGATTTTTGTGAGCGGAGGACCGATGAAAGCGGGAGTTGTCGGCGGAAAGCGGCTCGGCTACTCCGAAATATACGAAGCGATAGGAAAATATACCGACGGCGAAATCGGCGACAAGGAAATCCTTGAATATGAGAACAGAGCGTGTCCGACCTGCGGTTCATGTTCGGGCATGTACACGGCGAACTCCATGAACTGCCTTACCGAGGCGATAGGGCTTGCGCTGCCGTTTAACGGCACCGAGCCTGCTGTAAACTCCGCGCGCCGCAGACTTGCCAAGGAAACGGGCGAACGCGCGGTCGAGCTGGTAAAGGAAAATATCCGTCCGCTCGATATTATCACGCGCCGCAATATGCTCAACGCGCTCGCGACGGATATGGCTATCGGCGCTTCGTCGAATACCGTTCTGCACTTGCTTGCAATAGCGCACGAAGCGGGAGTTGACGTCACAATTGACGATATTGACGAGGTAAGCAGACGCGTTCCGCAGCTTTCGAAGCTTAATCCCGCAAGCAGCATTTTTATCGAGGATCTGAACGAGGTCGGGGGAATACAGGCTGTCCTTCGCGAGCTTTCTAAAAAGGGAATAGTTGATCTTGACGTTACAACGGTAAGCGGCACTCAGGGCGATCGCACCAAGAACGCCGCAGCGGCGGACGGAACTGTTATCCACAGCATTGAAGCTCCTATCCGCGCGGACGGAGGAATTGCCGTTTTAAAGGGAAATCTTGCTCCCGAGGGCGCGGTTGTAAAACAGGGCGCAGTAAAGCCCGAGATGATGGACTTTACGGGAACGGCAAAGGTTTTCGACGGCGAACAGGCTGCCTGCGACGCTATTCTTGACGGAGTGATTATCCCCGGCGACGTTGTCGTTATCCGTTACGAGGGTCCTAAAGGCGGTCCCGGAATGCCCGAAATGCTTGCCCCGACCGCTGCGATAGTCGGAAAGGGACTGGACGGAAGCGTTGCGCTTATCACTGACGGCAGATTCAGCGGGGCTTCCCGCGGCGCGGCGGTAGGACACGTTTCCCCCGAAGCTGCGGACGGCGGACTTATCGCGTTCGTTGAAAACGGCGATAAGATCCACATTGATATTCCCAACAGAAGCATGGAGCTGCTCGTTTCGGAAGAAGAAATCGCAAAGCGCAAGGAAAAGGGAATACTCCCGCCGAAGCCTCTTGACGGTTATCTGAAGCGCTACGCAAAAATAGTAGGAAGCGCAAGCACGGGCGCGGTTTTTATTGACTAAACAGCATTTCGGAAAAGAGGTGAGCGGAGATAGCGGAGGAGAAAAGTATTCATTCGGGTCACAGACAGCGCGTGAAAGAAAAAATTCTCGAACACGGGCTTGATTCGCTCAATGATATACAGGTGCTTGAGGCGCTGCTTTTTTACGCGATACCCAACGGCGACACGAATCCCGTAGCGCATCGGCTCATAGACAGCTTCGGTTCGCTTCGCGGCGTTCTTGAGGCGGATTTTTCCGAGCTTAAAGAAGTAAAGGGCATAGGCGAAAACGCGGCAAGCCTGATATGCTTTTCAAAGCTGCTTTCGGGCAGATATCTGCGCTCGTCGAGCTTTGAGGACGAAAAGGCAATGCGCATTTCGGATACGGACTGCCTGCGGCGGTATTTCGAGGGAGTTTTTCTCGGAATGGGCGACGAGCAGATACGCGCCATGGTGCTTGACGACAAGCTTTGCATGGTGCGCGAGCGTGTGATACTCGAGGGAACTATCGGAAAAGTCGAGCTTAGCGCGAGGCGGGTGGCTGATTTTGTGATAAAAAACGGCTGCAATCGTGTGATACTTGCTCACAATCACCCGAAAGGCATGGCAATACCTTCAAAAACAGATATAATCGCGACAAAGCAGCTTGTGAGCCTGCTTAAAGCGTTTGAAATATCGCTTATCGACCATATTATCGTGGGCAGGACGGGGAGCGTTTCTCTCCGTGCGTCAATGCACGCGGCAGGAATATGGGAGGAAGTGCGCAGGGAGATAGAAAGTGGATAAATTCATTTTAAAATCACCGTACAAGCCTACCGGCGACCAGCCGCAGGCAATAGACAAGCTGGTAAAAGGCGTTCTGGACGGCGAAAAAGAGCAGATCCTGCTTGGCGTAACAGGTTCGGGAAAAACATTCACGATGGCGAATATTATCGAGCGGGTCAATCGCCCCACGCTCGTTCTCGCACACAACAAGACGCTCGCCGCTCAGCTTTGCAGCGAGTTCCGCGAATTTTTCCCCGACAACGCGGTCGAATATTTCGTTTCGTATTACGACTACTACCAGCCCGAAGCGTATATTCCCTCGACCGACGCCTATATTGAAAAAGACAGCGCTATTAACGACGATATCGACCGTCTGCGACACTCGGCAACGTTTTCGCTTGCCGAACGCCGCGACGTCATCATAGTTGCCAGCGTTTCCTGCATTTACAGCTTGGGAAGCCCCGAGGAATACCGCGCGAATACGCTTTCTCTGCGAAAAGGAATGGAAATTTCGCGCGACGAGGTGCTTGCGCGGCTGACGGAGATGCAGTATGAGCGCAATGATATTAATTTTGTGAGAAATAAATTCCGCGTGCGCGGCGATACCGTAGAGATCTTTCCTGCGGGAGCGACGGCTGAAACGGCGCTGCGCGTGGAGTTTTTCGGCGACGAGATAGACCGTATTTCGGAATTTGAAGCGGTAACGGGAACGGCGAAGCGCGAGCTTGTTCACGCGGCAGTTTTTCCCGCTTCGCATTATATCGTAGGGCGTGAAAAAAAAGAAAAGGCGCTCGAAGAAATTGAAAAGGAAATGGAACGGCAGGTCGAAAAGTTCACTGCCGAGCACAAGCTGATAGAAGCGCAGAGAATCGCTGAGCGCACGCGCTATGATATGGAAATGCTGCGCGAAATCGGAATGTGCAAGGGAATTGAAAACTATTCGCGCGTGCTGAGCGGACGCGAGCTGGGCAGCACGCCCGTAACGCTTATCGACCACTTTCCGAAGGATTTTCTGCTGCTTGTGGACGAGAGTCATGTTACTCTGCCGCAGGTAAGAGGAATGTTCGGCGGCGACGCGGCACGCAAGAAAAATCTGATAGATTACGGATTTCGTCTGCCGTCGGCGTATGACAACCGCCCGTTGAATTTTGACGAGTTTTACGCGAAAATAAATCAGGCGATATACGTTTCGGCTACGCCCGGACCGTTTGAGAAAGAACACGCGGCGTCTGTTGCGGAGCAAATAATCCGTCCGACAGGGCTTGTTGACCCCGAAATAATCGTTAAGCCGACCGAGGGTCAGATCGAGGATCTCGTGAGCGAGATAAACCTCCGCACAAGCCGCAACGAGCGCGTGCTTGTGACTACTCTCACCAAGAAAATGGCTGAGGATCTCACAAAATACCTTGAACGGCTCGATATAAAGGTAAGGTATATGCACCACGACGTTGATACCGTGGAGCGAATGGAGATAATACGCGATCTGCGCTTGGGTGAATTTGACGTTCTTGTCGGAATCAACCTGCTGCGCGAGGGTCTTGACCTTCCCGAGGTTTCGCTTGTGGCGATTCTCGACGCGGACAAGGAGGGCTTCCTGCGGAGCGAATCCGCGCTGATACAGACGATAGGCAGAGCGGCGAGAAACGCAAACGGTCAGGTAATAATGTACGCGGACAGCGTTACGGGAAGTATGGAACGCGCGATTTTTGAAACGAACCGCCGCCGCGAGATACAGATGAAGTATAACGAGGAACACGGAATAATCCCGAAAACTATTATAAAGGAAGTCCGCGACGTTATTGATATTTCCGCGCCCTCGGGCGATGAAAAAAGTAAAAAGGAAAAGGCTAAGAAGCTCCCGAAAGCGGAGCGCGTAAAGCTGATAGAGAAATATACCGCGATGATGCGCGAAGCGGCGCGCGTGCTTGATTTTGAGCAGGCGGCGTACTTCCGCGACAAGATTGCGGAGCTTAAAGAACAGGAACAAGAGAAAAATGGCAAGTGATAAAATAGTTATAAAAGGCGCGAAAGAGCATAATCTGAAAAATATCGACCTGACTATCCCGCGCGATAAGCTGATCGTAATGACTGGGCTTTCGGGCTCGGGAAAATCCTCTCTCGCGTTCGATACGATTTACGCAGACGGGCAAAGGCGCTATATGGAAAGCCTTTCGTCGTATGCGAGAATGTTTCTGGGACAGATGGAAAAGCCGAATGTCGAGAGTATAGAGGGACTTTCTCCCGCAATTTCTATCGACCAGAAAACCACGTCAAAGAACCCGCGTTCGACAGTCGGAACGGTTACCGAAATTTACGACTACCTGCGACTGCTGTACGCAAGAATAGGTATTCCGCACTGTCCCGTCTGCGGCAGAGAAATAAAGCAGCAGACTATCGACCAGATTGTCGATAAGGTGAAAAGTCTGCCTGTCGGGACGAAGATACAGGTTCTCGCGCCTATTGCGCGCGGCAGAAAGGGCGAATATCAGAAAGAGCTTGACGGCGTAAGAAAACAAGGCTTCGTGCGCGTGCGCGTTGATGGGATAATGTACGATCTTTCCGAAAAAATCAAGCCCGAAAAAAATAAAAAGCACAATATCGAGGTCGTTGTTGACCGCCTCGTCGTAAAAGAAGAAATGGATTCGCGCCTTACGGACAGCCTTGAAACGGCGGGTTCGCTGACGGACGGACTTATTTATATCGACGTTATCGGCGGTGAAGAACTGCACTTTTCGCAGAGCTACGCCTGCCCCGAGCATAACATAAGCGTCGAGGAGCTTGTACCGAGAATGTTTTCGTTCAACAACCCGTTCGGTGCGTGTCCGAGTTGTACCGGTCTGGGTACGCTCAAGCACGTTGACCCTGCGCTCGTTATTCCCGACCCGTCGCTTACTATCCGACAGGGCGCAATAAAGGCGAGCGGTTGGAACTCCCTTGAAGAAAGCTCGGTCGCGATGATGTACTATAACGCGATATCGAAGCACTACGGCGTATCGCTCGACGTTCCCGTAAAGGATCTGCCGAAAGAACAGCTTGACCTGTTTCTTTACGGAACGGGCGGGGAGAAGATACGCGTTGACGTTATCGATTCGTTTGGAGGGGGGTACAGAAATTCCGCTTTCGAGGGCGTTATAAACAACCTTGAACGCCGCTATAAGGACTCTTCGAGCAGCTATTCCCGTGATGATATCGAAAGTAACTATATGTCGGATTCGCTATGCCCGGACTGCCACGGCGAACGCCTTAAAAAGGAATCGCTTGCCGTAACGGTCTGCGGAGTGAACATAAGCGATTTCTGCAAGATGAGCATTACCGAAGCGCTTGAATTTATTGACAAAATGGAGCTTTCGGAACGTGAAAAGCTGATAGGCGCGCGTATTCTGAAAGAGATACGCGAACGTCTGAACTTTCTGAAAAGCGTCGGACTTGAATATCTCACGCTTTCGCGTTCTGCGGGTACTCTTTCGGGCGGCGAAAGCCAGCGTATCCGCCTTGCGACGCAGATAGGCAGCTCGCTTATGGGAGTTTTATATATTCTCGACGAGCCGAGTATCGGTCTGCATCAGCGCGATAACGACAAGCTGATAGGGACGCTCTGCCGCCTGCGCGATATGGGAAATACGGTCATTGTGGTTGAACACGACGAGGATACCATGCTTGCCGCGGACTACATTGTCGATATAGGTCCCGGCGCGGGAGTTCACGGCGGCGAGGTCGTCTGCGCGGGAACGGCGCAGGAGATAATGAACTGCGAAAAATCGATTACGGGGCAGTATCTCAGCCGCAGAAAGTTCATTCCTGTTCCGTCAGAGCGCCGTAAGCCCGACGGAAGATGGCTCACGGTAAAGGGCGCGAGGGAAAATAACCTGAAAAATATCGACGTTTCGATACCGCTGGGACTTTTTACCTGCGTAACGGGCGTTTCGGGAAGCGGAAAAAGCTCGCTTGTGAACGAAATACTGTACAAATATCTTGCGGGTGCGCTTAATCGTGCGAAAACCAAGCCGGGAAAATTTGATTCGATAGACGGCGTTGAACAGCTCGACAAGATAATCGCGATCGACCAGGCGCCGATAGGCAGAACGCCGCGCTCGAATCCCGCGACATATACGGGACTTTTCACCGATATACGTGATCTTTTCGCTTCGACGACCGACGCAAAAATGCGCGGCTACGGAACCGGACGCTTCTCGTTCAATACCAAGGGCGGGCGCTGCGAAGCGTGCGAGGGCGATGGTATAATCAAGATTGAAATGCACTTTCTGCCCGACATTTTTGTTCCGTGCGACGTGTGCAAGGGGCATCGCTATAACCGAGAAACGCTTGAAGTGAAGTATAAAGGCAAGAGCATTTACGATGTGCTTGAAATGACGGTTGAAGAGGGTCTGAAATTTTTTGAGAACATTCCGAAGATTGCAAGGCGGCTTCAGACGCTTTATGACGTGGGACTCGGATATGTCAAAATCGGACAGCCCGCGACAACTCTTTCGGGCGGCGAAGCGCAGCGTGTAAAGCTTGCGACCGAGCTTTCAAAGCGTCCGACAGGCAGGACGGTCTATATCCTTGACGAGCCTACTACGGGACTTCACACAGCGGACGTTCATAAGCTGATAGAAGTTCTTCAGAAGCTTGCGGAGAGCGGGAACACGGTTATAGTTATTGAACATAACCTTGATGTTATAAAGACTGCGGACTATATTATAGATCTCGGTCCCGAGGGTGGAAACGGCGGCGGAACGATAGTCGCACAGGGAACGCCCGAAGAAATATGCAAGTGCAAAAAATCATATACGGGACAGTATCTAAAAAAATGCTTGAGCAGCGCGGAAAATAATTGCCGTAATTATCGAAAGAACACTTTTTGTTAAAAATATGCAAAAAGGCTTGTAACATTCCGCGAAATATGCTATAATAAGTCAGTATATACTGGGAGGCGCTCCCTGTAAGATAAGACGAAAAGAAAGGCAACCCTATGAAAAAGATTGCAGTAATGGGTTTCGGAACGGTCGGCTCCGGAACCGTCGAGGTGTTCTATAAGAACCGCGAGGCTCTCGAAAAAAAAGCAAAGGAAGAAATGGACATCAAGTATATCCTTGATATCCGCGATTTTCCCGACAGCCCTTACGCCGATAAATTCACAAAAAGCTTTGACGACGTCGTCAACGACCCCGAAATAAGCGTTGTTGTCGAGGTAATGGGCGGGCTGAAGTTTGCATACCCTTATGTAAAGGCGGCTCTTGAAGCGGGAAAAAGCGTTGTAACATCGAATAAGGAGCTTGTTGCCGAAAAGGGCGCCGAGCTGCTTAAAATAGCGCACGAAAAGAACGTCAGCTTCTTTTTTGAAGCGAGCGTCGGCGGCGGGATACCGATAATCCGTCCGCTGAGCCTTTGTCTGTCGGCAAACAGGATCGACGAGATAACGGGAATCCTTAACGGAACGACGAACTTTATACTTACAAAAATGATAAAGGAAGGAATGGACTTCGACGAGGCGCTTAAAATCGCGCAGGATCTCGGATATGCCGAGAGAAATCCCGCTGCGGACGTTGAAGGTCTTGATACCTGCCGAAAGATATGTATTCTTGCTTCACTTGCGTTCGGCAGACACGTTTACCCCGAACATATCCACACGGAAGGCATAACCGAGATAACTCTTGCGGACGTAAGATACTGCGAAAGCATGGGCGCTGTCATAAAGCTTATCGGAAGAGCCTGTGAAAAGGACGGCAAGGTGAGCGTTATAACCTGTCCCGCCGTAATCGACGGAGAAAGCCAGCTTGCGGGAGTGAACGACGTGTTCAACGCAATTCTCGTAAAGGGCGACGCAACGGGCGACGTTGTGTTCTACGGAAAGGGCGCGGGCAAGCTACCCACCGCCAGCGCAGTCGTTTCGGATATTGTTGAGGCGGTTAAGGCGAACGGCTCTTCCCGCACAATGTTCTGGGAGGATAGCGCGCAGGACTTTATTCTTCCTCTTGAATCACTTTCGTCGAGATTTTACGTTCGTGCGAACTGCACAATGGACGAGGTAAATGCCGTATTCGGCGAGGTTCGTCGGCTTTCGCGCGAAAATGCGCCCGCTGACGAGATCGCATTTATCACAAACGAGATGAACGAAGCCGAATTTGAAGAAAAGTACAAGAAAATAGGCGCGCACGGAAAGATCCGCGTGCTTGAAAACTGAATACACTGCGGCTGAAGCCGACAGGAAAGGAAGCTGTATGGAACCGAAGTACAAAAGAATATTGCTCAAGCTAAGCGGCGAAGCGCTTGCGGGCGAGAAGAAAACAGGACTTGACCTCCCCACGATAAACAGTATCTGCAAGAGCGTCAAGCGCTGCTATGACGAGGGTGTTCAGATAGGCATCGTCGTAGGCGGCGGAAACTTCTGGAGGGGTCGTTCAAGCGAAAACATGGATCGCGTTACCGCCGATCATATCGGTATGCTCGCGACCACGATGAACGCGCTTGCAGTAGGCGACGCGCTAAAAAATCTCGGCTGTGAGGTAAGAGTTCAGGCTGCTATCGCTATGAACGCCATTTGCGAGCCGTATATACGCGAAAAAGCGCTCCGTCACTTTGAAAAGGGAAGAATCGTTATATTCGGCTGCGGCACGGGAAGTCCGTTCTTCTCGACAGACTCGGCGGCAGCGCTCCGAGCGGCGGAGATAAACGCGGAAATAGTATTAAAGGCGACCATGGTTGACGGCGTGTACGATAAGGATCCGCTTAAATTCGACGACGCGGTCAAGTATGAAACGCTGCGCCACAAGGATATTCTCGTAAACGGTCTGCGCGTTCTCGACGGAACCGCGGCGGCAATGTGCATCGACAACAATATTCCACTTATCGTTTTCGATCTGCACCGTCCCGATAACATCTACGACGCTGTTATGGGCGAAAAGGTAGGCACACTTGTAAGCAATCAGAACTGATTTTGAAAGGACGAAACACCATGAAGGAAACACTTAAACTTACCGAAGAAAAAATGGACAAGTGCATAAACGCGCTCAACAACGAATTTTCAACGATCCGTGCAGGCAGAGCAAACCCCGCTATTCTCGACAAGATTCAGGTTGATTACTACGGCGTTCCGACCCAGATCAACGCTATGGCGGCTGTTTCCGTTGCTGAAGCGAGAATCCTCGTTATCCAGCCGTGGGACGCAAGCTCTATCAAGGCTATTGAAAAGGCTATTATCGCAAGCGATATCGGGATTACCCCCACAAACGACGGAAAGGCTCTGCGCCTCGTTTTCCCGCAGCTTACCGAGGAGCGCAGAAAGGAACTCTGCAAGCAGATCAAGAAATACGGCGAAGAAGCTAAGGTAACTATCCGCAATACCCGCCGCGACACTATGGATAAGTTCAAGGCAATGAAAAAGAACAACGAAATTACCGAGGACGACGTTAAGGACTGCGAAAAGAAGGTTCAGACCCTTACAGACAAGTTCTGCGATAAGATCGACGCTGTCTGCGCGGACAAGGAAAAGGAAATAATGACCGTATAATGGCGGAAAACGAGTTTTTACCCGTTCATGTCGGTATTATCATGGACGGAAACGGACGCTGGGCAAAAAAGCGCGGACTTCCGCGCACGGCAGGTCATGTTCAGGGCGCGAAAACATTCAAAAAGTGTGTTGAAGCGTGCAGAAAGCGCGGAATAAAGGTAGTGACGTTCTACGCGTTTTCGACCGAGAACTGGAAGCGCCCCGCGTCCGAAGTAAACGCTATCATGAAGCTGTTCAGTCAGTATCTCGACGACGCGATGGAGATGACCAAGGAAAATGCAAGGTTCGTTTTCCTTGGCGACCCCGCCCCGCTTTCCGATGAGCTGAAACGGAAAATCGAAAAAGTCACACTCGCTTCGCAAAATCACGAGGGAATTGTGTGCTGTATAGCGATAAATTACGGAGGGCGCGACGACATTGTTCACGCCGTGCGGAAAATCGTGTCCGAGGGGATTTCGCCCGAAGAAATAACCGAGGAAACGGTCGAACAGCGGCTTTATACAAGCGGACTTCCGCCGGTTGACCTTATAATAAGACCGAGCGGAGAGCAGCGCCTGTCTAATTTTCTGATATGGCAGGCTGCGTATGCGGAATATGTTTTTTTAGACGTTCTTTGGCCCGATTTCGGGGAAAAGGATCTCGATTTCGCACTGTCCGAATACGCAAAAAGGAACCGCCGATACGGCGGGATTTAGACATGAAGGAAATCCGAAACTATGGTAAAACGACTTATTACCGCCGCGATCGGGATACCGATCGGCGTATTTATCCTCTGGCTGAACAACGCACATCTCATGGCGGGCGTTTGCGCCCTTTTGTCGGTGCTTGCGGTTTATGAAATACTCAGCGCGGGAAAATATCTCGCACACAAGGCTGTAAGCGTAACCGCGATGGTTTTCGCATTTATTCTTCCGCTGCTTTTCTGCTACGACGAAATTCGCGGGAGCGCAATAATTGTGTCGTTTGTTTTTCTTGTGGCAATGCTTTGCGCAATGCTTATCAATCACAAGGAAGTGCGTTTTGAGGAAATAGGACTTATATCGTTTGTGACGGTCTGCATACCGCTTGCAATTTCAACGCTTGCGTTTTTCATGTTCCGTTACCCCGAGCACGGAGTTTTCTTTATTGTCTACACGCTTGTGGAAACGTGGATCGCGGATGGCGGCGCGTATTTTGTCGGAACATTTTTCGGGAAGCACAAGCTTTGTCCCGAAATCAGTCCGAAAAAGACATGGGAGGGCTTTATCGGCGGAATTGTCTGCACGGGTATTTTCGCCTTTCTCCTCGGCTTCGGCTACGACCTCTGGGATTTGCTTTTCACCGGCTCGCATCATTTCAGCGTCAGCATTCCGATCCTTGTGATAACGGGTCTTTTAAGCGCGCCGCTAGGTCTTATCGGCGACCTTTCGGCTTCGCTTCTGAAGCGTCAGTGCGGAGTTAAGGATTTCGGCAATATTCTGCCCGGACACGGCGGGATAATGGACAGATTCGACAGCGTTATTATCGTTTCGCCCTTTGTTTATCTGGTTTTCCAGCTTTTCTATCCCATTGTTGCCATATAACCCCGCCGCAGAATGATTAATTGTACGGTTTTTCGGAGGCTGCACGGAAGCGGCGAATCTTCACATAGACACTGTCTAAAGTAAGATCGAAAAATAGTATCAGAACTTGCTCCGATTTTAACATGGAGGTAAAAATGCCGGGCTTGCTCGGCATTATTCGTTTCTATGAAAGATATTGTTGTTTTAGGCTCAACAGGCTCGATCGGCACGCAGACCCTCGAAACAGCTCGTATGCACGGCTTTTCGGTAAAGGGTCTTTCCGCTTATTTCAACGCTTCGCTTCTGGAGCAGCAGGCAAGGGAGTTTAAGCCCGAAACGGTATGCATTGTTTCGGAAAAGGCGTATCCCGATTTAAAGCAGCGGCTTTCGGACACTGACATAAAGGTGCTTTGCGGCGAAGAGGGGCTTTGTGAGCTTGCTTCGTTAAAGTGCGATATGACGGTCAATGCTATCGTTGGAATGGCGGGACTGAAACCGACGCTTGCGGCAATCGAAGCGGGCAACGACATAGGGCTTGCGAACAAGGAAACGCTTGTAGTTGGCGGCGCGTTGGTGAAAGCGGCAGCGAGTGCAAAAAAAGTTTCGGTTTTACCTATCGACAGCGAACACTCTGCGATTTTTCAGTCATTGATGGGCAATACTGATAATAAAATTGAAAAGATTCTTCTGACAGCCTCGGGCGGACCTTTTTACGGCTATTCGGCGCAGCAGCTTCGCGCGGTTACGAAAGAACAGGCGCTCAGACACCCGAACTGGAGCATGGGCAGGAAGATAACCATAGACAGCGCGACGCTGATGAATAAAGGACTTGAGCTTATCGAAGCGGTGCGGCTTTTCGACGTAAGACCCGAGCAGGTCGAGGTCGTTGTTCACCGTCAGAGCATAGTTCATTCGGCGGTCGAATATGAGGACGGCGCGGTTATAGCGCAGCTCGGCGTTCCCGATATGAAAATACCGATTCAGTTCGCGCTGACCTATCCGAAGCGTTTTCCGACGGGGACGAAGCGGCTTTCGCTCACCGACGCGGGAACGCTTACTTTCGGAAAAGCGGACGAGGAGGTTTTCGTTTGCCTTGCGCTTGCGAAAAAGGCGATAAGCGAGGACGGAAACGCGCCCTGTATTCTCAACTGTGCGAACGAGGCGGCTGTCGCGGCGTTTCTGGACGACAGAATACCGTTTTACAGGATAGGCGAGTTGGTCGGCGAAGCACTTGAAAATGTACCCAAAACGAAAGATATCGACCTCGATATTATTGCGCGGACGGCGGCGCAGGCGGGGGAATTTGTTCAGAGCCGCATTCAGGAAGGCTAAGTATGGATATTGTTATAACGATTCTGGTTTTTTTCGCAATTATTCTTATTCACGAGCTGGGGCATTTTACCGCAGCGCGTATTTTCGGCATGACCGTGGACGAATTTTCGATAGGCATGGGTCCGAGGCTGTTTAAAGTGCGCGGAAAAAAGACTCTGTATTCGTTCAGGCTCCTGCCGATAGGCGGGGCGGTCCAGCTCGGCGAGGATATTGAAAGCGACGACCCAAATTCGTTCAGAAACAAGCCCGTGTGGCAGCGCATGATAGTTATTGTTGCAGGCGCGGTTATGAACCTTATCCTCGGGCTTATCGTGTGCATTATCAGCGTTTCGGTCGGCGGAGATATTGCGACAACGCAGGTTTCGCAGTTTTCGGATAAAAGCGTTTCTTCCGAAAAACTTATGCTCGGAGATGAAATTGTCGGAATGAACGGAATGCCCGTCTGGACAACGATGGATATTTCGTATTTTTTTCAGAACACTGCGGCGAAAGCCGATGAACAGACCGAGCGGGTGTATTTCGATATGACGGTAATGCGCGACGGAAAGCGGGTCGAACTTAACGACGTACCGTTTGCGCTTGCTAAGCAGAGCGAAACCCAGTCGGCGGGAATCGTTATCGACTTCGCGGTTCTTCCCGAAGCGAAAACGGTCGGAAGCGTGCTTTCAATGGGCTTCCGCACGGCGCTGACGGAGGGACGGCTTATATGGCTGACGCTTATCGACCTGGTTACGGGAACTTACGGCGTAAACGACCTCTCGGGACCTATCGGCGTAGTTACGACAATGAGTACGGCTTACCGCACAATGAGCATGAATGCGTTTCTTACGCTTGTTGCGTTTATCACGATAAATATAGGCATATTCAACCTGCTGCCGATCCCCGCGCTTGACGGCGCACGGTTCTTCTTTCTGCTTATCGAGGCTATCCGGCGCAAGCCGATTCCCGCAGAAAAAGAGGGAATGGTACATTTTATCGGCTTTGCGGCGCTTATGCTGCTTATGCTTATCGTTACGTTTAATGACATCGTTCGGCTCGCTTCGGGAGGATAATTCAGATGAAAAAGCAAGTGAAAGTCGGGGGACTTACGCTCGGCGACGGAAAAATTTATATACAGTCCATGCTCAACCGCCCTGCCGAGGACGTTGAGGGAAGCGTCAGACAGGCTGAAGAACTGGAAAAGGCGGGCTGTGAAATCGTGCGCGCCGCGATTCCGCATTGCAGCGACGTTCGGCTCATTCCCGCGATAAAGGAGCGCGTGAAGATCCCGCTCGTCGCGGACATTCACTTTGACTATAAAATTGCGCTTGAGGCTGCCGCCGCAGGCGTGGACAAAATAAGGATAAACCCCGGAAATATCGGCAGCGACGACCATGCAGCCGAGGTAGTGAAGGCCTGCAAAAGCAGGAATATCCCGATAAGAATAGGGATAAATTCGGGTTCGCTCGAAAAAAAGGTTTTGGCTAAATACGGTGCGCCTGTTCCGCAGGCGTTTGCGGAGAGCGCGCTGTATCACGTCCGTCTGCTTGAAAAATTTGACTTCGACGATATTGTCATTTCGGTAAAAGCGTCCGATGTAAAGACGACTATCGCGGCGTATCGTCTGCTTGCCGAGCAGTGTGATTATCCGCTTCACCTCGGAGTTACCGAGGCGGGAACGGAGCACATGGGAATAATAAAATCAGCCGTCGGAATCGGTTCGCTGCTTTGCGATGGGATAGGCGACACCATAAGAGTTTCGCTTACCGCAGATCCGATTCGCGAGATATATGCGGCGCGCGATATTCTCAAGGCGATAGGTCTGGGAGGGGGAGTGAACATTGTTTCCTGCCCGACCTGCGGAAGAACGCAGATAGATCTGATAGCGCTTGCGAATAAGGTTGAAGAAGCTACGCGAGGAATTGAAAAAAATATAAAAATTGCGGTAATGGGCTGCGCGGTGAACGGTCCCGGCGAGGCGCGCGAAGCCGATCTCGGCGTTGCGGGAGGAAAAGGCGAGGGACTTATTTTCCGCAAGGGCGAGATACTGCGAAAAGTTCCCGAAAGTGAAATTGTCGCTGAACTTTTAAAGGAAATCGAGAAAATACGGTAGTGAAAAGGCGGTAAAAAATTGGCAGCTTTATTAAAGAATCTGTTAGGGAATATTGAGTTCGACAGCGCGATTGCCGACGGCGAGGTGCTTTCGATTTTACATAAAAAAGCGTCGCGTTCGCTTATTATACAGCTTGCTCTCCCGAAGCGCGTTCCGTATGACGTTCTTTCTGCGGCGGCGGGAGAAATACGCGCTGCGATAAACGCGGGCGGAGTCGAGATATACCCGAAATACCCCTCGTCCGAATACGGAGTTGACGCAGTGTGGGACGTTATCACGTTCCTGCGCCGTTCGGGAGAAAATGTAAACGGATATTTTGACGGCTCGGAAATAACTATCGGGGACAGCACCGTTGAGATTGAGCTGAAAAGCGGCGGGGGTCTTATTCTGACCGAGGACGGTATTCCCGCAAAGATACGAAAGTATACAAAAGGCTTTTTCGGAATTGATAAAGAGGTCGTTTTTACGGGAAAAACCGAGATTGATCTTGCGGAATACAACGAAAATCTTGCGAAGGAGATTGCCGCGCTGCCTGTTCCGCCTCCTGCGCCCGCTCCGTCCGCCGCACCTGCTCCGAGCGGTTATATGCCGCAGGACAAACCCCAGAAAAAGACATATTCTCGCGACCCGCAGATACACGAACCGCCTGTTTCGGTCAAGCTGATGTTCAGTCACAGCAGCTTCCGCGACGAGGCTGACCTTGTTATGGGAAAAGCGATAAACGACCCGCCCGTGCCTATGGCGGAGATATACGGCGATATGGAAAATGTTACCGTCTGGGGCGAAATTTTCGACCGCACGGAAAAGTCCATAAAAGACGGTCAGTTCACCATTATTATGCTGAGCGTTACCGACCGCACCTCATCGCAGATACTCAAAGTGTTCACAAAAACGGAAAAGCTTGCGAGTTATTCATTCTTTAAAGTGGGCGCGACAGTGCTCGTAAACGGAAACGCGAAGTTCGACAACTTTGAAAAAGCGCTGCTTATCGAGCCGAAATCCGCAATGCTCGTAAAAACCATAGCTAAAGCGGACACCGCCGAGGTGAAGCGCGTCGAGCTGCATATGCACAGCAATATGTCGGATATGGACGCGGTAACGCCGCCCGCCGACCTGATAAATCAGGCGTATAAGTGGGGACACCCCGCAGTCGCGATAACCGACCACGGAAATGTTCAGGCATATCCCGAAGTTATGGGCGCTTGGGACAAGATAATGAAGAACGACAAGGAAACGAAGTTCAAAGTTATCTACGGCATGGAGGCGTATTTCGTAAACGACGAGAGCACGCTTATCGAGGGCTGCACCTCGCGGCCGGTCAACGACGAGATAATCATTTTCGACCTTGAAACGACGGGTCTTAACGCGGGAGAAGAGCGCATCACCGAAATAGGCGCGGTAAAACTGAAAAATCTCGAGGTCGTGGACGAATTTCAGACGTTTGTAAACCCCGAAAAGCCTATTCCCGCAAACATTACCGAGATAACGGGAATTGACGACAGCATGGTTGCCGACGCGCCGCTCGAACATGAGGCGCTGCACCGTTTTGTTGAATTTTGCGGGAACGCTCCGCTTGTCGCACACAACGCAAAGTTCGATATGTCGTTCGTGCGCGCGGGCTGCAACCGCTGCCGCATACCCTACAAGGCGGACAGCATTGATACCCTTGCGCTTTGCCGCGCGATAATCCCCAACAAAAAAAGCTATACGCTTGACGCTATGGCGGCGCACTTTAAATTGGGCAATTTCAATCACCACCGCGCTATCGACGACGCGAAGATGCTTGCTAACATTTTTATAAGTCTTGTCGGAGAGAGCCGTAAGGGGCGCACGATCGAAAAGCTGGGCGACCTTAACCTCGCGGCGGGAAAAATGGACGTAAAGAAAATGCCGAGCTTCCACCAGATAATCCTCGTTAAGAATAACACGGGTCTGAAAAATCTTTACCGCCTTATCGGTATGTCGAACCTCAGCTATTACTATAAAAAGCCGCGCATACCCATGTCGGAACTTAAAAATTACCGCGAGGGACTTATTCTCGGAAGCGCCTGCGAAGCGGGCGAACTTTATCGCGCAATTGTCGAGGGAAAATCCGAGGAAAAAATCGAAGAAATTGCGAAATTCTACGACTATCTTGAGATACAGCCTATCGGTAACAACGCGTTTATGCTCCGCAACGGCACGGTCAAATCAGAGCTTGAGCTTCAGGCGATAAACCGACGTATCGTAGAGCTTGGCGATAAACTGGGCATACCCGTTGTGGCTACCTGCGACGTGCATTTCATGCGCGCCGAGGACAGCATTTTCCGTGAGATATTACAGGCAGGGCAGGGCTATCAGGACGCTTCAAATCAGCCGCCGCTCTACCTGCGTACAACGGACGAAATGCTTGAGGAATTTGCCTATCTCGGCGCTGAAAAGGCGTACGAGGTGGTAGTTGAAAATACGAACAGAATCGCCGACATGGTCGAGCGGATACGTCCTATTCCTAAAGGCACGTTCACGCCGCACCTCGACGGCGCGGAGGAGGAGCTTCAGCAGCTTTGCTGGGACAGAGCGATGGACTGGTACGGCTATGAGGGCGTTATTCCCGATATCGTAAAAAATCGGCTTGAACGCGAGCTTCAGTCCATTATAAAATACGGCTTCTCGGTACTTTATATGATCGCGCAGAAGCTGGTTGCGTTCTCCGAAAAAAACGGCTATCTCGTAGGCTCGCGAGGTTCGGTAGGTTCGTCGTTCGTTGCGATAATGTCGGGTATTTCCGAGGTAAATCCTCTCCCGCCGCATTACCGCTGCAAAAAATGCCGCTGGAACGAGTTCATAACCGACGGGTCGGTCGGTTCGGGCTTTGACCTGCCGGCGAAAAAGTGTCCGAAATGCGGCGAAGAAATGTTCCGCGACGGACACGATATTCCTTTTGAAACATTCCTCGGCTTCAAGGGCGATAAAGCGCCCGATATCGACCTTAACTTCTCGGGCGAAGTCCAGTCAAAGGTACATAAATACACGGAGGATCTGTTCGGTTCCGACCACGTTTTTAAGGCGGGTACTATCTCCGCCGTTCAGGAAAAGACAGCCGAGGGATTTGTCCGCAAATATCTTCAGGAACGCGGACTTTCCGTGAACAGCGCGGAGCTGAAGCGGCTTTCGCTGGGCTGTACGGGCGTAAAGCGCACGACCTCTCAGCACCCGGGCGGAATGGTCGTTGTTCCGAACGATTATGATATTTACGATTTCTCGGCAGTTCAGCGACCCGCCGATGATGCGACGAAGGACATTATCACAACGCACTTCGACTTCCACGCTCTGCACGACACCATATTGAAGCTCGACGAGCTCGGGCATGATGTTCCGACCCTGTATAAGCACCTTGAGGACATGACAGGGATAAAAATCGCCGATGTTTCCACCTCCGACGAAAGGGTGTACAGCCTGTTTACGTCGCCCGAAGCGCTCGGGATAACCGAAGCTGAAACGGGAATAAAGGTCGGCACATACGGGCTGCCCGAATTTGGAACGAACTTCGTTATCGGAATGCTGCTTGAATCCAAGCCGAAAAATTTCTCCGACCTGCTCCAGATTTCGGGACTTTCTCACGGCACGGACGTATGGCTCGGCAACGCGCAGGAGCTTATCGCCAACGGGACCTGCACTATCAGCGAGGTTATCGGAACGCGTGACAACATCATGGTCTACCTGCTTCACAAGGGGCTTGAACCGAGCCTTGCGTTCAAGATAATGGAAATAACCCGAAAGGGAAACGCGACGAAGCTGTTCACCGACGAGATTTATCAGGCATTCAAGGACAACAACGTCCCCGACTGGTACGTTGAAAGCTGTAAAAAAATCAAATATATGTTCCCGAAAGCGCACGCTGCCGCATATGTTACGGGCGCGGTAAAGCTTGGCTGGTACAAGATCTATCACCCGTCCGAATTTTACGCCGCAATACTCACGAAGCACACGGAAAATATCGAAATACGCATCGCGCTTCAGGGCAAGGACGCGGTAAAGGCGAGAATGCAGCAGATTCAGGCGAATCCCGACGCAACGCCGAAAGAAAAGTCCACTTACGAAGCGTTCCTGCTTGTTCACGAGATGCTCTGCCGCGGGATAAAGTTCCTGCCGGTGCATTTTGAGAAATCGCACGCAACGAAGTATGTTATCGAAAACGGCGATCTGCGGCTTCCGTTCCTGTCGGTCGAGGGCTGCGGAGAAAATGCGGCGAACGCGCTCTACGACGCTATTCAGCGGCATGATTATATCAGCATTGAGGATCTGCGCAGTCAGTCGGGGCTTAACGGCTCGACTATGGATAAGCTTGAGGAAATGGGGGTTTTCGGCGACCTTCCGAAATCCGCGCAAATCTCGTTCTTTGATATGTGAAATTGTACCGAAAAAATTATTCTTATTTAACTTTTTTGGGAATTGCTACAAAATATCCATGTCAGCTTGACATTATTGCAATAATATGGTAATATACTATTGTAATAGCACGTTAGTACAATAAAGTGAGGATAAAACAATGAAGAGATACGACCTGCTTACCCCCGAGGGAACACGCGACCTGCTCTTTGACGAATGCGTTGCGCTCAGAGCGGCGGACGCAAAGCTGCGCGGCATTTTTCTCAGCCGCGGATATACCGAGGCGGTAACGCCCGGGCTTGAATTTTACGATGTATTCAGCTCAAAATCGCGCTATTTTTCGCAGGAGGAAATGTATAAGCTGACCGACGCGAAGGGTCGCCTTATGGTAATGCGCCCCGATTCGACAATGCCTATCGCGCGCCTTGTCGGAACTCGTCTGCGCGAAGAGGTATTTCCGCTGAAGCTGTTTTACAGTCAGACGATCTACCGCGTAAATCCGAAAAACAGCGGACGTGACGATGAATTTTTCCAGAGCGGGATAGAAATAATCGGTGGAGATGTGCGCCGTTCCGACCTTGAGGCGCTGTCCGTAGCAATCGACGTAATGGCGGCGTTCGAGGCGGAGGATTACCGCTTTGAAATAGGCGACAGCGCGTTTTTCGCGATACTTTCTTCTCAGCTGGGACTTAACGAGGAGCAGCTTGACGAGGTGCGCACGCTTGTACAGAACAAAAACTACTGCGAGCTTTCGGAATGCCTTTCTGTCCACTGCGGAAATCCGTATGCGACTGCGCTCGCGCAGCTACCGAAGCTGTTCGGCGGCAGAGAGGTGTTCGACGAAGCTGAAAAAATCCTTCCCGACGAGAACACGAAATTTGTGCTTAAAAGGCTGCGTGAGCTTTATGACAACCTGTGCGCTCTCGGCGCGGGCGAACGCGTTACGGTCGATCTCGGCATGGTGAGCCGCAACGAGGATTATTACACGGGTGTTGTTTTCAAGGGCTATGCGGCGGGTTACGGAATGCCTGTTCTCACGGGTGGACGCTACGACAAGCTTATCTCCGATTTCGGAGTCGATATGCCCGCGACGGGCTTTGCGGTTAATGTAAACGCGGTTGCGCGTCTTATAATGAACAATGCGCAGGGGCGGCTGACCAAGCTTCCCGATGTCGCTGTATTCGCTGAGGAGGACAGCCTTGTAGAAGGTATGTTGCATTGCCGCGAGCTTATTTCCGACGGTCTGACTGCCGATCACGCGGACTTCAAAACGCTTGACGAGGCGAAGGCTTATGCTGAAGAACGCGGAATACCGCGGCTTGACGTTGTGTCGGGCGGAGATGTAACGATAATGAACCTCTCCGACGGAAAGGAAGAGTGAAATGAGCGAAAATAAAACACTCAGAATTGCGCTTACAAAGGGCAGGCTTGAAAAGGACACGGTAGGGCTTTTCGAGAAGATAGGATTTGACGTTACCCAGCTTCGCGAAAAGGGCAGAAAGCTCATTCTTCCCGTTCCCGGACAGAACATCGAGGTAGTCCTCGCGAAAGCGGCGGACGTTATCACTTACGTTGAACACGGCGCGTGCGACCTTGGCGTTGTCGGAAAAGACACGATAATGGAGCATGGCGGAAAATATTTTGAAATTGCCGACCTCGGTTTCGGAAGATGCCGTTTTGCGCTTGCGGTGCGGCGCGGGGACGGATTTTACGGCGGCTATGGAGTAAAGACCGTCGCTACGAAGTATCCTGCCGTGACCCGCGCGTTTTTCGAGCGGAAGAAAATGGACGTTGAAATAGTGAAGATCGAAGGCTCGGTAGAGCTTGCGCCGCTGCTCGGGATTGCCGACGGTATCGTTGATATCGTTGAAACGGGAACGACGCTGAAAGAAAACGGGCTTGTGGTTTTTGAGGACGTTGCACCTATCTCCGCCAGACTTATCGTGAACACGGTAAGCATGAAGCTGAAAAAGGAAAGCATTGACGAGCTGACCGAAAAGATGATCAAAGCGCTTGAATAAGCCGAAAGGAACGAAAAATGATTGAAACTATCTATGCTGATGGAAGCGAAAAGGCTTTTTTAAAGGAAGTTGAACGCCGCAGCAGCGAAATAAACGAAGACGTAGAAAAAATTGTAAAAAATATTATCGCGGACGTTAAGCAGAACGGCGATAAGGCGGTAAAATCCTACACCGCAAAGTTCGACTGCGCCGAAACGAAATGCTACCGCGTTCCCGATGAGATGATTCAGGACGCACTTACCGAGGCTGACCCCGATTTTGTGAACGCGATGCTCAACTGCGTTGAAAATATCACAAAATTTCACGAAAAACAGAAGCAGAACGGCTATATGATGACCGACGAACGAGGAGTTATTCTCGGCAGACGCGTGAGAGGTCTTGATAAAGTCGGTCTGTACGTTCCCGGCGGCACGGCGGCTTATCCGTCGTCTGTTCTGATGAACGCCATTCCCGCAAAAATCGCGGGCGTCGGTGAAATAATTATGGTTACCCCGCCGCTTAAGGACGGAACGCCCAACAAGGATATTCTCGTTGCGGCTGCGCTCTGCGGAGTTGACAAAATATTTATGTGCGGCGGCGCACAGGCTGTTGCGGCGCTGGCATACGGAACGGAAGAGATACCTAAGGTGTCAAAAATAGTAGGCCCCGGAAATATTTTCGTTGCAACGGCGAAAAAACTGCTCTACGGAACGGTTGATATCGATATGATCGCGGGACCCAGCGAGATACTTATCGTTGCGGACGACAGCGCAAACCCGAAATATCTTGCCGCCGATCTCATGTCGCAGGCGGAGCACGACAAAATGGCAAGCGCAATTCTTATAACGACCAGCGAGAAAATCGCAGAGGAAACCACTGCCGAGCTTGAACGTCAGGTAAAGCTTATGTCGCGCGAGGAGATAATCCGCGCTTCGCTTGAAAATTACGGCAAGATAATTGTTACGAAGACCATGGAGGAGGCGTGCGCGCTTGCGGACAGCCTTGCGCCCGAACACCTTGAGGTAGTTGCGCGCAACCCGCTTGAATACATAGGAAAGCTGGACAATGTAGGTTCTCTGTTCCTCGGGCAGTATTCTCCGGAGCCGCTCGGCGACTATTACGCAGGCCCGAATCACGTTCTTCCGACAAGCGGAACAGCGCGCTTCTTCTCGCCGCTTTCCGTTGACAGCTTCATCAAGAAGTCAAGCTATATCTACTATACGCCCGACGCGCTCAACGAAGCCGCCGACGATGTAATTCTCGTTGCGGAGCGCGAACGGCTGACTGCTCATGCAAATTCAATAAAAGTCAGAATTGAGGATTTAAGAAAATAATGTACCGGCTTACCGAAAAATTGAGAGAGCTTGTTCCCTATGAGCCTATTTCGGGCGAATACAAAATACGTCTTGACGCGAACGAGAGTTTTTTTGTTACGCCCGCCGAGGTAATCAAACGCGCGGCTGAAAAAGCGGCGCTTAACCGTTATCCCGACCCTTATGCAAAGTGCGCGGTTGACGCTTTTGCGGGATTTTACGGGATTTCACCCGACACGCTGACTGCGGGAAACGGAAGCGACGAGCTTATCGGCATTATCACCGGCTGCTTTTTAAAAAAAGGCGAAAAGGTGCTTTGCTTTTCACGCGACTTTTCAATGTACAGCTTTTATTCATACCTGTACGAGCTTGATGTTATTGTTATGGAAAAAGAGCCTGATCTTACCATTGATGTGGACAAGGCTATCGCCTGCGCAAACGAAAACAACGTGCGCTGCATAATCTTTTCCAACCCTTGCAATCCGACTTCTCTGGGACTGAAAAAAGCGGACGTGAAGAGGCTTATTGAAAATGTGAACGCGCTTGTCGTGCTTGACGAGGCGTACATGGATTTCTGGGACGAGAGCGAGAGCTTCCTCGGCGACGTTGAAAAATACGATAATCTCATCGTGCTGCGAACCTGCTCAAAGGCGCTTGCTATGGCGGGAATACGTCTTGGTCTTGCGGCTGCGGACAGGACAAAAACAAATGCGCTGCGTGCTGCAAAATCACCGTATAATGTCAATTCCGTAACGCAGCTTATTGCGGCGGAAGTACTTTCCGACCGTGAACTGCTCAGAAAAAATATAGCCGAAATAAAGCGCTCGGTTCGCGAGCTTTACACCATGCTTACGGAGCTGAACTGCCCTTATTTCGAGAAAATTTACGATACTGTAACCAATTTTGTATACATAAAGTGCGAAAAATGCAGGGAAGTATATGAATATCTGCTGAGCCGCTCAATTGCGGTGCGCTGCATGAACGGATATTTAAGAATAACCTGCGGGACGGCGGAGGAAAACCGCGCGGTTACGGCTGCTGCTGCGGATTTCCGCGCGTAAAGGAGTAGATATGAGAACTTCGGTTATTGAGAGAAAAACAAAGGAAACGGATATCCGCGTCGCGCTCGGCGTTGACGGCACGGGCGTTCACGAAATCGACACGGGTATCGGCTTTTTTGACCATATGCTGACCGCGCTCGCTGTTCACGGCGGTTTCGACCTTACCGTAAGCTGTAAGGGTGATCTGAATGTTGACGGACATCACAGCGTTGAGGATGTGGGGATCTGTCTGGGCAAGGCGTTCGCGCAGGCGCTTGGCGATAAGGGTGGGATTGCACGCTACGGCTCGGCTTTTATCCCTATGGACGAAGCGCTCGGCTTCTGCGCGCTTGACATAAGCGCACGTCCGTTTCTCGTTTTCAACGCGCAGTTCACAAACGAAAAAATAGGCGATTATGATTCCTGCCTTACTGAGGAATTTATGCGGGCTTTCGCGTTCAACGCGGGTATAACGCTTCATCTGCGCGCGGAGTACGGAAAGAACGACCATCACATAACCGAAGCGCTTTTCAAGGCGCTTGCACACGCGCTGAAACAGGCTGTAAAGTCTACGGGCGGCGCAGCGCTTTCTTCAAAGGGCGTGCTGTAATGCAGGGCTATAACCTTATCGCAGTGTTCAGCGCGGACGGGCGGAAAACGCTGCTTTGCAGGCGCGTGAAAGACCCGTACAAGGGGCTTTTGAACATGGTCGGCGGGAAGATCGAACCCGGGGAGGACGGCTTTTCTGCGGCGTACCGTGAGCTTTTTGAGGAGAGCGGGATAACGCGGGGCGATATTGAGCTGATTCATCTCATGGACTTCAGCTATCCGCTCGACCCGTGCTATGTCGAGGTGTACGCGGGGCAGCTTAAACACGAAACCGCGGTGAGCGGCGAGGAAAATCCGCTGCTCTGGAGCGGTCTTGACGAGAATTTTTTTGATATGAGCAAATATGCGGGCGAGGGCAATATCGGGCATATCATGGAGCACGTCAGGATAAACAAAGATATTATTTTCAAGGGGGATTGCGACCTATGATGACGGCAATTATCGACTACGGCGCGGGAAATCTTTTCAGCGTTCAGAACGCGCTTAACTACCTCGGCATACCGAACACGGTCACAAGCGAGGTTTCGCAGCTCCGAAAGGCGGATCGCCTTATTCTTCCCGGGGTCGGCGCATTTCCCGACGCGATGAAAATGCTCGCGGAAAGCGGTCTGATAAAAGAACTGCGCGAGCAGGCAAAACAGAAGCCGCTTATGGGAATTTGCCTCGGAATGCAGATGCTTTTTGAGAAAAGCTATGAGTTCGGCGAAACGGACGGACTTGGCTTTATCCCCGGAACAGTCGAGCTGATGACGCCCGACGATTTGCTGGTTCCGCAGATAGGCTGGAACAAGCTGATAAACAATGCGGAATGCCCTCTTCTGAAGGGACTGGATGAGCCGTATGTTTATTTTGTGCATTCCTACGCGGCGCACTGCGACAGCGGATATGTTGCGGCGTACACCGATTACGGCGGGAATGTCCCCGCAGTCGTATTCAACGGAAATGTGTACGGCTGTCAGTTTCACCCCGAAAAGAGCGGGGAAGCGGGACTTGAAATTCTCCGCAATTTCGCTAAAATATAAATAATTTTCTGATTGGGAGGGCAGAAATGATAATTTTACCTGCTATTGACATAAAGGACGGAAACTGTGTTCGTCTTTTCAAGGGCGATTACAGCACGGTTCAGAAAGTCGCCGAAAATTATATGGACACGGCGCGCTCGTTTGAAGAGGCGGGCGCTGAGTGGATACACATGGTAGACCTCGACGGCGCAAAGGACGCTTCTCAGCAGAACAAGGAGATTTTCATAAGCGTTGCGAATAAAACGGGTCTTAAAGTCGAGGTCGGCGGCGGGATACGCTCGCTCGACACGGTTGAAATGTACCTAAAAAACGGAATTTCGCGCGTAATTATCGGCTCTGCGGCGGTCAAGAATCCCGCGCTTGTAAAGGACGCGGTAAAGGAATACGGCGACAGGATCGCGGTCGGTATCGACGCGCGCGGCGGATATGTCGCGACGGAGGGGTGGCTTGAAAGCTCCGACGTTTATTTCACCGACCTTGCGAAAGCAATGTCGGACGTTGGCGTGAAGTACATTATTTTCACCGATATTTCAAAGGACGGAACTCTTTCGGGAGTGAACGCGGCGCAGCTTGACGAGATAAACCGCGCCTGCTCCGCGAATATCATTGCAAGCGGCGGGGTTCATACCATCGAAGATATAATCGCCTGCCGCAGGCTCGGACTTTACGGAACGATATGCGGAAAGTCGATTTACAGCGGCACGCTTGACCTAAAACAGGCTATCGAGGAGGCTGGAAATGACTGATAAGATGATAGGAAAGCTCGGCGCGGGAATTACGGGGATCGCAACGCTCGCGTTCGCGGTCAGCATGATTTACGGGCTGTTTGCCGACGGCTTGTTTGCGTGCTGTTTTTCCAGTATTTTCATTGCGCTGGGGTTTATTCTGTTCATGTCGGGGCTTGCTGCGGTGAATAGGAACGGTAACAGAAAAGCTGTGGGGAATGTCTGTTTGGTTTGCGCAGCGGTTTATGTCGTGTTTGTGCTTATCGCTTATTTTGCGGAGTGCACAACGATAAATCTTCACCCCGAATTGAGTGAAGAAGTTAGAAGCATCATTGATTACGGCAATACAGGCAGCCTTTTCTTCAACTATGACCTGCTTGGTTACGCATTCATGGCACTTTCTACGTTTTTTGCCGGATTTCTCGTTGATAAATCGAAAAAGTGCGGCAAGCCGCTTGCAATGCTGCTGAAGATACACGGAGTTTTCTTCCTGTCATGCTTGTTTGTGCCGATGTTTCCGGTATTTACAGGCGCCTCGGGTGACGCGGCGGCAGGGACTGTACTTCTTGAAATATGGTGCCTTTACTTTATGCCGATTTGCTTTTTCGGGTACAGATATTTCGGGGATAAATGTGATGCTTGATTTTATGGTAATTGCAGCATTGCTGTTCAGCGCCGCTGTTTTTCTTGTACCTGCGGTGCTGACAGTTGTCGGAGCTGTAAATCGAAAGAAAAAGCTTGCCGTGACCTGCGGCTTAATACTTTTTGTTGAAATTTTGATTGCTGCGGCGTATTTTGTGCTTTTCCCCACCTGCTTTCCTTATGTGGACTTATACGCGATCGGCAAATCTCACAGCGAGATAATCGAAGCTTACGGTGAGCCGAAATTTAAGTTCCCGAATCGTTATGGTTATTATGTTGGCGAGGACAACGGATTTTTCGGCGTTATGGGTTCAAATTCAGGGATATATTATTACATAAATTTCGATGAAAACGGCATTGCCGAATCGGCGGAAAAAGGCGGACCGATAGGCGGCTGACACTGAAAGGAGCGCTTATGCTTGCAAAAAGAATAATTCCGTGCCTTGACGTAAGGGACGGGAAGGTCGTAAAGGGAGTAAATTTCAAGGGCATCAAAGACGTTGGCGACCCTGTTGAGCTTGCAAAAAAGTACAACAGACAGGGCGCGGACGAACTTGTTTTTTACGATATTACGGCTTCACACGAGGGGCGCGGGCTTATGCTCAACGTTGTAAGCGAAACGGCGGCGCAGGTCTTTGTACCGCTCTGTGTCGGTGGAGGGATCGCCACGATAGAAGATTTTCGCGACACGCTCCGCGCGGGAGCAGACAAGGTTTCCGTAAATTCGCAGGCTGTGAAAAATCCCAAGCTGATAAGCGACGCGGCGGAGATTTTCGGGAGCCAGTGCGTTGTGGTAGGTATCGACGCAAAGCGGGTTGACGGAGCATATCATGTTTTCATCAACGGCGGACGGATCGACACAGGGCGTGAGCTTGGCGACTGGGTAAGCGAACTTGAAAAAAGAGGCGCGGGCGAGATATGCTTGAACTCGATGGACGCAGACGGAACAAAAGCGGGATTTGATATCGAGATGCTGAATTTTGTCTGCGACAGGGTGAAAATTCCCGTTATTGCGAGCGGCGGATGCGGCTGCATTTCGGATTTCTCGGAAGTGTTCCAAAAAACAAAATCAAGCGCAGCGCTTGCGGCTTCGATGTTCCACTTCGGCGAGCTTACCGTCGGCGAAGTTAAGGATTATCTCAAAGGCTGCGGCGTTTCGGTGAGATAACGGAGGGAAAAATGGATATTGAGAAGTTTTTCAGAAAAGGCGACCTGATTCCCGCGATCGTTCAGGACGCT
>CAKSFR010000003.1 GCA_934454635.1 uncultured Ruminiclostridium sp. | reverse complement strand
GACATTTGCGCCCTGCTATTTCTTTTGCTTTTCTCATACTTATATTATACCGTATTATGCGCTTTTTGTCCAGACCTAAAAAAAGATACGCCCGCACGGCATCAAGTGTAAAATAACCAATTAATGAAAAAACAGTTTAATCGATTTTGATTATTTAATGCATTCTCCTATGCTGAAAACTGCGCGCTTCTCTTGAAAAATGCACAAAAGCTCGTTATTTCCTGAAATCAGCCCGAAGAAACGGCGGCTTTTTCATATTTTCGGTTAACAATCCGTATATTTCGGGACGGCGGTAAGCGTCGCCATGAACCTCGGATTTTCTGTACCGCCTGATCGCGCCGATGGGCATATCCACGGTGTAAACTCCCGCTTTTTCTCCTGCGTCAAGCAACATTGTATCCCGCGACCCGCCAAGTTCGGGAAGATACGCCATTCCGTCGAATGCGGTGGAATGCCCGTTGCAATCCGGCTTTCCCGACGGATAATTCACGGTGACTATTCCAAGCATATTTTCATAGGCTCTGCCGCGAAGCTGCGATATTCTGTTTATTTCCATTGGACAGGCGTTCGGCACAATTATCAGCTCCGCGCCTTTAAGCATAAGTATCCGTGCGCTTTCGGGAAATTCACGGTCATAACATATCATCGCGCCGACGTTTACCGTTCCGACCTGCGTTTCAAGCGGAGCGACAAAAAATTCACTGCCGTGCGTGAGCCGCTGCTCGTCGCCGAAATCACAGGTGTGTACTTTAGCGTATGTGAACAAAGCTCTGCCGCGGCGGTCGAAAAGACAGACCGAATTTCTCGGCAGTGGGTCGTATTTTTCCAGGAATGTAACCGCAATAGCCATGTCGAGCTGCTCGGCAAGCCGACCGAAAAACGAAACAAATTCTCCGTCTGCGGGAACGGCAAGTTTGCGCAATTCGTCTGTATTTTCGGGGATATTGTAGCCGCTGCTGAACATCTCGGGGAATACGGCAAGGTGCGCGCCCAAACGCTTTGCTTCGCGGCACGCTTTTTCGCTGATCGCCAGATTTTCCGCCGTATCCGCTCCGGGCGCTATCTGCAAAAGCGCAACGCGCAGCGTCATATTTTCCTCATTCATAGTCCGCCTCCCAAATTATCAATTTTTTCTATCACATATTCATATTCGGTAAAGTCCGTGCGAATACGCCTGCGGCAGCTTTCCTCAAATTTTTTACACTCTTCCGTATCATCGCGCATAGCCTGCTTCGCGCCCCAAACGTGGGTGAAATTTTCCTGCGCTACGAACAGCCTTTCCTTATTGAGCAGCGTTTCTATCCCGATTTTGCAGTACCCGCAAAGCATCGCAAGCAGCCGCTGTTCCGCGAAAACCATGCGGCAAAGATAATCTCCGCAGCTCTCCGCCGACTTCATGAACGCAATCGACTGATTAACATAAAAGTCGCGGAACGATTCGTCGGGAATATACAGAAACGCCGTGTTGCACGGAAGAATAGATTTATCCAATTTTTTCAGCAGCGGGAAATCAACACCGAAGCTGTCGGGGTCGGGATATATATCGGGTGAAATATCCTCGCGGTGTGCGGCGGTAACAGCCGTTTTCGACAGTTCCAGTCGATTCCACACAATAAAATCCTCGTCAACGAGCGCGTAGTCGCCTTTCATCTCACGCATCGCCAGCAGCTTTCCCGCCGCCCAGAACATCACGGGGTCGATTCCCTCCATATCGGTCGGGATAACCGTTTTAATGCCGTTCCAGACCTGTTCAATGCCAAGTTTTCGGTAATACTCCGCGCCGATTTCATCTGTACACATAAAAATTTCGCCGTTCATTTTCCGCCATTGAAGCGCGGAAATAACTGTAGTGTAAAGGCTGAATTTTTCAATAGAATAAATGCCGTCCTTGTGCTTCGCAAAGAACGGCAACGTTGAATTTACATGAATAGCTTTCATATTGCGCCTAAATAAGATTTATCCCGTAGCCGTAGCGGTTAAGCGGGCACGAGGAAAGATTTATCATAGTTTTTTTGTATTCATTCTGCGTTATTTCGGCGTTTCCCGAAAAATATCTGAAGCTGCCGCCGATAAACTCCGCATGAAGAGCCGCCATTCCGACTCCCGAACCAAACGAACCGAAAGAGCCGCGCCCGAATGAACCGAACGAGCCTTTTCTGAATGACTCTGCGCGTAAAGAACCGTAAATCCCCGAACCGAAAGTAAATGAACCGCCGATAAACGAGCTTTTGAAAAGGAAACTCGACGATTCAAGCTCCTCAGGCTTTTTCGGGAGATTTTCCGCTGCTTTTTCGGGCTGTTCTTCGGGCTTAGGAAGAAGCTGCGCCGCCGCACGCCGCTGTTCGCTCCCCTTTTCAAGCGCTGAAAGGTTAAGCATTACCGCCTCGCGCGGTTCGGGACGAACTCCGAAAGCGTAAGCTAACTGTTCGGCGAGATTTCCGCTGCGGTCGATTCCCCGCACGCGTTCAAGTATCGCGTTTTCGCCGAGCGATTCGAGCCAAAGCTCAAGCCCGCCGCCGACAAGATAGCCGATAAGAACGGACGTATCAAAGTGTTCCCGAAGCGCGCGAATGTCGTATATCCGCTGACCGTCTAACCACAAGCAGAACTGCGACTGCGCCACGGGAATCACCTCTTTTCTTAAAAATGCATAATCATTATATCATATTTCGACGGATAATGCAATAGCTGATATGTAAAAAATACATAAAGAAGCCCCCGCGTATGCGAGGGCTGTACTTTATTCAGTTGCTTTCAACACCTGTTAAGCTGTTCTTTTAAGCCACTTTGACCAATCTGTTATTAGCCGAGTAACTGGAGAACGCCCTGAGGCTGCTGGTTAGCCTGAGCCAGCATGGACTGAGAAGCCTGCTGAAGAATGTTGGACTTGGTGTACTTAATCATTTCAGCAGCCATATCAGTATCGCGAATCTGAGATTCAGCGGACTGGAGGTTTTCTTCTGCTGTGCTTAAGCTGTTAACTGTGTGCTCAAGTCTGTTCTGAACAGCACCGAGCTTAGCTCTCTGAGTAGAAACAGTCTTGATAGCGTCGTCAATCTTGTTGATACCAGCGTTAGCGCCGTCCTGTGTAGATACGTCAACGCCGTTTACGCCGATAGCGGTAGAGCCCATGTTAGCAATGTTGATAGTAAGTCTCTGGTCTTCAACGCCGTTAGCACCGATCTGGAATGTTAAGCCGTCGCCTGCGCCCATCATCTTATCAGCGCCGAGACCTGCACCGGCAGTGCCAGCAGTCATATCAACTTCAATACCGGTTGTATCCTTCTTCTGAGCGAAGAGAACCTTATCACCGTCAGGGTTAGCAGTCTGGTCAGATAATGTTATATCATAATCAAGGCCAGCCTTAGCGAGGAGCTTTTCGATATCGCTTTCGGAATATTCAACGCCGGTAGAAAGGTGAAGTGTGAACTCACCATTCTTGATGCCTGTGCCTTCATTGCCCTTAGCTGTGGTTTCAACCCATTCCTTACCTGCTGCAACGTCAGTCTTTAAGGTAAATTTACGCGCGTCTTCGCCATAAGTATTGGACGTAAACTTAACGCTGTCTGCATACTTATCGTTTGCAGCCGTGCCGCCGGTCATAAGGAGACCTGTTACGTCTACTTCGCCGGAATCAGCTCTAACGCCTGTCTGAGTTGTGTAGGTTTCAGCGTCAGTGAAAGAGAACACACCGTTCTTAAGTTTAACGCTTACGTTAGCAGGATCGCCTGTCTGAGTAGTGTGCTTAGCCTGTGTAGCGTTCTTGATAAGGTCATCGATCTGGCTCTGAGTATAGGTAGAACCCTTAACGAGGTTTAAGGTTAATTTCTTACCTGCTGCGTCCCATTCAGCACTTTCGCCGCCTGCGCCGGAAGCTGTATCAGCAAGCGCAATCTGAACACCGGTAATGCTGGAGGTTATTGTAGAGCCCTCAAGAGAAGTATTCTTGGTGAGCTTACCGCCTGTTGCTGTGTTAGCAGAAAGGAGAACACCGTAACGAGGACCGTAATCGGTAGAACCTGTGGATACGCCGTCGAGCGAACCGTCGAGTAACTTCATCTCGTTGAATTCTGTGGATTCAGCGATTCTGTCGATTTCGGACTTAAGAGCATCAACTTCGTACTGAATCTGATCTCTGTCTTCATCTGTGTATGTACCGTTAGCGGACTGAACGGAAAGTTCACGCATTCTCTGGAGAATGTCTTCAGTTTCCTGTAAGCCGCCTTCAGCAGTCTGGATAAGGCTGATAGCGTCGTTAGCGTTGTTTGTAGCCTGAGAAAGACCACGGATCTGAGATCTCATCTTTTCGGAGATTGCAAGACCTGCTGCGTTATCTGCCGCACGGTTGATTGCATAACCTGTAGAGAGCTTTTCGGTGGACTTGCCTAAACCGCTTACGTTTCTTGTCATTGCATTATTAGCATTCATAGCGCTAATATTGTGCTGTACTACCATTCCCATAATGTTCCTCCTTGATTCTTAATTGACCGAACTCCTTTCGATCAATCCTGTGTGTTTTGGCTCGTTTGAGCCGCTTAAATTTGTGCTTTGTTTTGGTCTTAACTGTTTTCCGGAAAACTGTCTTTAACCTTTACATACGTTTTATCGTCCGCCGCCGCGTAAACTTTAGCGTTTTTCTGAGAAATTTTTCAATTTGTAGAAAATGCAGGATAAAGCCTCTTTTGTTTGTTGAAATTGCACAAAATCATTTTATGAACAGGGCGATATGTGCCGCAGAAGTAAAACCGTGCTTTTTCATATCCTCAACTATGTCTTTGGCTTTACTTGCGTTGTGCGCCATAACTCTCGACAAAACAGCGATTTTACACTTAACATCCCTTTCAACATTTTCGGCGTTCAGTGCCGCCGATATCGAAAGGAGCTTCGTCGCAGCGACCGTCAGAGCAAAGTAGCTGTAATTTTCGAGAATCGAAGCGTCCTTTATATAAAAAGGTACTCTCTGCTCAAGAAGCATATTAGCCGCAAGATTTTTGAAAAAATATTCTCTGCCGCTAAAAGCTTCTTCGAGATTTTTTTTGCCCTCGTTATATCTTTCGGGAATCACCTTTTCGCCGTCGTGAAGATTTGAAATGTTAATATGAATATTAGAACCTTCAAAATATGTAAGCAGCAGATTGTTTACGAATTTGAACTGCACCGCAGGATTCGGTTTTATTTCTTCGATAGCCGAAATTACCGACCTGTCGTGAAGCTTTTTTTCATATTCCGCAATAATTTTCGGAATTTCATCATATTTGCCATGTCCCACCGCGTCGGCAAAGTGCTTTGAAGCAAGAGCGCCGAGTACAACGGCTGTTTCAAGAGAAACGCCGCGGCAGGTTATTATACTATTATAAAATTCCACAAGCTGAATACGGTATCCAAGCTCAGGATTATTTTTAATCATTTCGGAAGAGTCTCTGCCGGTCGAAGTTCTTATTTTAAGTTCCTTTTCAATTTTTCGGTTTTCAAGCCTTAAAGCGTTGACGTCTTCGGACAGCAGATCAAGAACGGCAGGACACGAACTATGGCAGCTTCTTATAAATGCGTCGCGATGCCAGAAAAATTTTCTGGGATAAACTGCGCAGGTTCCGGAAAGATATTCCTCTCCAAGTTCTTTTTGTACTCTGCAAAGCCCGTCGGCATCCTGAAGAGGACATTTACAATCTTCATTCAGTCTTATTGCGTGCAGATTGTCGACCGGCGCATTTTCAACCTCTTCAAAAGAAGTGTCAATAAGGCTCTTCAGCTCCTCGGAACAGTCTTTTTCTTTAAGCCGCTCTATTTCTTCCTGAAGCCAGTCAATTCTCCAGTACCCGCAGCAAGTGACCGGACAGGCGCCGCCGATACATTTGAACTCATCATAATATTTTGGCTGCTTATAGTACAGGCTCATATTATTACCTCCATATATTGCCGTTTTTATAAAAATTATCTTATCCGAACGCTCCGCTTATAAGCCACTGCGGTATAATATTGTTGCGGTAAAGCGTTTCAAAAAGCCGCACAAGCAGACCTATCGCCGCAATAACAAATCCCGCAATAGCTAGTCCGAGGCAGCGCTTGCCCTTTGCAAAACCCGCAATCGTCGAGAGAAGCGCAAGCGGTTCGAGAATAAGCCCTATCTGGAAAAGTCCCACGAGCGACGCAACAAATCCGAATATCGTCATAAGGTCGAACACAGTGAAGTCGGGCTTTATGTTTGGCTGCGGCAGAGGAGCGGACCGAACGGGCTGCACAGCGCCCTCGGCACACTGTCCAAATTCCGAGCTTCCGCAGGACGTGCAGAAGCTGCTGTCGTCCATGCACTGCGAACCGCAGTTGGTACAAATTTTCATAGCTTTCATTCCTTTCGTTTCAGCGCGGGATAACCCCGTATTGTAATGATTATACTATATTAAGATATTTTTGTCAATAATAGGCAATGCGGCGGACAAAAAAGCGCTTATTTTTTATTAAAATAATGACAAAAATGCGGAAAAGCCCTTGACAAAACGCTTTGAATATGATAAAATAAATTTACCTCGAAAAGGGGGCTATTTTTTTGTGCGCATTTTTACAGAAAAATTCCCCGGCAGCGTTGGGTTCTGCCGTCGAGGGAGGCTTAGTTCATTCATAAGAATGAATAATAAAATAGGAGGTGCCGAAAATGAGAGTTAAGATTACACTCGCTTGCACGGAATGCAAGCAGCGCAATTACAACACCAAGAAAAACAAGAAGAACGACCCTGACAGAATTGAAATGAACAAGTTCTGCAAATTCTGCCGCAAGCACACTCTCCACAGAGAAACCAAGTAAGGAGGATTCTATGGCAAACGAGAAAGCAGCAGCAGTAAAGCCTTCCGCTCCGAAAAAGCAGAAGAAGTCTGTTGTCAAGTATTTTAAGGACGCCAGATCCGAGTTCAAAAAGGTTGTCTGGCCGACAAGAAAGTCGGTTATCAACAATACGATCGTCGTTATTGTTGCAATGGTTGTCTGCGGTATCGCTATCTGGGGCATGGACAATATATTCATGCTGCTGATAAAGCTGCTGCTCGGCAATCTGTGAGTTTAATGACACGAAGAGGCTAAAGGGGTAAAATATGTCAGAAGCAAAATGGTATATCCTGCACACCTATTCCGGTTACGAGAACAAGGTTGCAAACGATATTAAAACGCTTGCGGAAAACAGAAATCTTCAGCATCTTATTGAAGACGTTATGGTTCCGATCGGTCCCGCTACGGACGATTACGGAAAGCCCGTTCTCGACAAGGACGGAAACCAGAAGGAAGAAAAGCTGTTTCCCTGCTATGTATATGTAAAAATGGTCATGACCGACGAGTCATGGTACATCTGCCGCAATACAAGAGGCGTTACCGGCTTCGTAGGCCCCGGATCAAAGCCTATTCCCCTCACCGATGAGGAAGCGAGAAACCTCGGCGTTGTTAAACAGACTGCGGAGGCCAAGGTCGTGCCCGGAGATATTGTCAATATCGTAAACGGCTCGCTCGAAGGCTTCGAGGGAACAGTAAAGGAAGTAGACGAGGCTGCGGGAACCGTCGTTGTAACGGTATCCATGTTCGGCAGAGAAACGCCCACTACGCTTGAACTTTCCTCGGTTGAAAAAATCAATTAAGTTCTTTAAGTTTTTTTGGAGGTAATTAAAATGGCTCAGAAGGTAGTCGGATTTATTAAATTACAGATTCCTGCGGGAAAAGCTACTCCCGCTCCGCCGGTAGGTCCTGCTTTAGGTCAGCACGGCGTTAATATTATGGCGTTTACAAAGGAATTCAACGAGCGTACAAAGAACGACGCAGGTCTTATCATTCCTGTTGTTATCACTGTTTACGCTGACAGAAGCTTCAGCTTTGTAACAAAAACTCCCCCCGCAGCAGTTCTCTTAAAGAAGGCTTGCGGTATCGAAACCGCTTCCGGTACACCCAACAAGACCAAGGTTGCTAAGATTACCAAGGCTCAGGTTCAGCAGATCGCTGAGCAGAAGATGCAGGACCTCAACGCAGGTTCCGTTGAAGCTGCTATGTCCATGATCGCAGGAACCGCTCGCTCGATGGGTATCGAGGTTGTTGACTGATTAACCAATTAAAACTATTATTCGTGGGAGGTTTTATACCGCTTGACCACAAGGAGGATTTTACATGAAGCACGGAAAGAAATATGTTGAGAGCGCAAAGCTCGTTGAAGCAGGAAAGTTCTATGAAGTTCCCGAGGCTTGCGATTTAGTTTGCAAGACCGCAAAGGCTAAGTTCGACGAAACTGTTGAAATTCACATTCGCTTAGGCGTTGACTCCCGTCACGCTGACCAGCAGGTAAGAGGCGCAGTTGTTCTTCCCAACGGTACAGGTAAGACCATAAGAACCTTAGTTTTCACTAAGGGCGATAAGATCAAGGACGCTCAGGACGCAGGCGCTGACTATGTTGCTGACGACGACACCGTTAAGAAGATCATGGACGGTTGGATGGATTTCGACGTTGTAATCGCTTCCCCCGACATGATGGGCGTTGTCGGACGTTTAGGTAAGGTTTTAGGTCCGAGAGGCTTAATGCCTAACCCCAAGGCAGGTACCGTTACCCCCGATGTTGCTAAGGCAGTAACCGACGCAAAGGCAGGTAAAATCGAATACCGTCTTGATAAGACAAACATTATCCACTGCCCTATCGGAAAGGCTTCCTTTGGACAGACCAAGCTTGAAGAGAACCTTGAAACCCTCATGGCTGCTATCGTTAAGGCTAAGCCTGCGGCAGCAAAGGGTCAGTATCTCAAGAGCTGCACCATTTCGTCCACAATGGGACCCGGCGTTAAGGTAAGCACCGCTAAGTACGGCTGCTAATTGCAAAAACAGATAAGGGTACGGAAACGTGCCCTTATTTTTGTATACGGGAAAGGATAACGCGATGGCGAAAGAAATAACGCTTGTAATCATGGCGGCGGGCATAGGCTCGCGCTTCGGACAGAAGATAAAGCAGCTTGAACCTATCGGACCGAACGGCGAGCTGCTTATGGATTATTCCGTTTACGACGCGGTTCGCGCAGGTTTCAACCACATTGTTTTTATTATCCGCCGCGATATTGAAGCGCTGTTCCGCGAAAAAATCGGCGACAGACTTGCCAAAAAGGTGAAAGTCAGCTACGTTTTTCAGGAAAAAGACGATATACCCGTCAGGAAAGAGCTTGCCGCGCTCCGCACACGTCCGTGGGGAACGGGTCAGGCGGTTCTTTCGGCTGCAAAAATCGTTCACGGCGCATTCGCGGTAATAAATGCGGACGATTTCTACGGCTCAGACGCTTACCGCGTTATTTTTGAGTATCTTTCCCGTGCGGACAACTCCGCGGCGGCAGTTCCCGAATACGCAATGTGCGGGTTCAGAATCGGCAACACGCTCAGCGAAAACGGCGCAGTCACGCGCGGAATCTGCACTGTAAAAGACGGTTTTCTGGCGGAGCTTGAAGAAACAAAGGGCATTATGCGCGGTGAAAACGGCGAGATATGCGGGACCTACAACGGCGAACTGCGCAAAGTAAGCGAAAACGACGTTGCTTCGATGAATATGTGGTGTTTTACCGAGGACTACATGGCACGGCTTTCGGAGCAGTTCCGCGAATTTTTAGGAAAAGTGGACGAAAGCGACGTAAACAGCCCCGAATTTCTTGTCCCGATAGCAATTGACCGCCTTATCAGCGAGGGAAAATGCACCGTCCGCGTTATCAAAACGGAAAGCCGCTGGTTCGGAATGACGTTTGCGGAGGACGTTGAAGCGGTGAAGCTCAGCGTCCGCGAATACATTAAAAACGGCGAATATCCCGAAAATCTCATGAACTGAAGAAAAGCTATTGCATTTTCACCAAAAAAGTGATATAATTAAGGCGTATAGGGAATGAAGTTCTCCCTCGGTCAAACCGAAACCGCTTTTTAAAGCTGATGACTTCTGTGATTTTATTGTCACGGGAGCCGTCGGCTTTTTTTGTGACAAAAGGAGGATTTTATGTTGTTTTCACTTGCACTGGTCTTTCTCGTGGGGCTTTCCGCCGCGGAAATATGCCGAAAAATCAAGCTGCCGCGCATCATTGGTATGCTTGCAACCGGAATTGTCCTCGGTCCGTATGTTCTCGACCTGCTCGACCCGACAATTCTGTCCATTTCGTCCGAGCTGCGAAAAATTGCGCTAATAATAATCCTGCTGAAAGCGGGACTGTCACTGAACCTCAGCGATCTGAAAAAGGTCGGCAGACCCGCCGTGTTTATGTCGTTCCTGCCCGCTAGCTTTGAGATACTCGGATATGTGCTGTTCGCACCACCGCTTTTAGGAATAAACACGGTCGAAGCGGCGATTATGGGTGCGGTTCTCGGAGCGGTTTCGCCCGCAGTTGTCGTTCCGCGAATGGTTCGGCTAATGGAAGAAAAAGTCGGCACGGAAAAAAGTATCCCTCAGCTTATCATGGCGGGCGCTTCATGCGACGATATTTTTGTAATCGTCGTGTTCACCGCATTCCTCGGAATGGCGCGGGGAGAAGCCGTGAACGCCGCCGATTTTCTGAACATTCCCGTTTCGATTATTTTGGGTATCCTGCTCGGGATTGCTGTCGGGCTGGTTTTAAGCCTGTTTTTTGAATTTTTTTACAAACGCGGACACTGCATACGAAACAGCGTCAAGGTTATCGTAGTTCTGGGACTTTCGTTCCTGCTTGTGACGGTCGAAGCATGGCTGGAGGGAATTGTGGCGGTTTCGGGGCTGCTCGCCGTCGTAGGCATGGCGTGCGTGATAAAAAGGAAAGCGCCGGAGGCTGTTTCAAAGAGGCTGTCCGAAAAATTCGGAAAGCTCTGGCTCGCCGCCGAGGTAATTCTTTTCGTACTCGTTGGAGCTGCGGTTGATATTCGCTATATGGCGGGGGCGGGGCTTGCCGCCGTGGGAATGATTTTCATCGCGCTGACGTTCAGGGCTGTCGGCGTGCTTCTCTGCCTGATAAAAACTCCCCTGTCGCGGCGCGAAAGACTTTTCTGTGTGATCGCTTACCTCCCGAAAGCGACGGTTCAGGCGGCGATCGGCTCTGTGCCGCTCTCTGCGGGACTTGCCTGCGGCAACATCGTGCTGTCGGTCGCCGTGCTTGCAATAATAATTACCGCCCCGCTCGGCGCATTTCTCATGGACGCGCTGTACAAAAAGCTGTTGGAAAATTGATAAAAAGGCGCGTTCCTGCGACTGATAGGAACGCGCCAATAGTATTTATACTCAGCACCAATTAAAAACTATACAAAAAATTGAATTTAATCTTTGCATATATGGGTTATACGAGAATTTTTATCTATGGTTTTATTGGTGCTTAGTATTAATTTCAATCAATAGGCTTCATCGTCGGGAACAGCAGTACATCGCGTATCGAAGCGCTGTCTGTGAGCAGCATAACAAGTCTGTCGAAACCGAAGCCAAGTCCGCCCGTGGGAGGAAGTCCGTATTCGAGCGCAGTAAGGAAGTCCTCGTCGATCTGAGCGTCGTTTCCGCCCTGCGCACGCTTTGCGGCAACCTGTCTTGTAAATCTCTCGCGCTGATCGATCGGATCGTTAAGCTCGGAGAAAGCGTTTCCGAACTCGGTGCCGTTGATGAAATATTCAAAACGCTCGGTGAATGCGGGGTCGGTAGGCTTGCGCTTAGCAAGCGGCGAATTTTCAACGGGATAATCATAAACGATAGTGGGCTGAATAAGATTATCCTCGACGAATGCTTCAAAAAACGCGATAAGAACGTCGCCCTTTGTAGCGTTGTCGGTGATTTCGACGTGCTTTTCCTTAGCCGCAGCGCGCGCCGCCGCGTCATCTGTCCAGTCCGCAAAATCCACGCCCGCATACTTCTTTACGGCGTCGATCATCGTAAGGCGCTCCCAAGGCTTTCCTACCGCAATTTCCTTGCCCTGATAGGTCACGGTATCGGTTCCGCATACCTTGAGCGTTACGGTGCGGTACAGCTCCTCGATAATGTCCATCATTCCGTAGTAATCGGTGTACGCCTGATACATTTCGATCGAGGTGAACTCGGGGTTGTGCGTAGCGTCCATGCCTTCGTTGCGGAAAATTCTTCCAACCTCGTAAACGCGGTCAAAACCGCCAACGATAAGGCGCTTTAAGTAAAGCTCGGTTTCAATGCGCAGATACATATCAATGTCAAGCGCGTTGTGATGAGTCTTGAACGGACGCGCCGCCGCGCCTATCTCCAGCGGGAGAAGCACGGGGGTGTCAACTTCGAGGTAACCGTGAGCGTCGAGGAAGCTGCGTATCTCGCTGAGAACCCTTGAACGTATAACGAAAGTATTCTTTACCTCGGGATTTGCGATAAGGTCGAGGTAGCGCTTTCTGTAACGTTCTTCCTTGTCCTTTAAGCCGTGCCACTTTTCGGGGAGAGGCAAAAGCGACTTTGAAAGGAGCGTGATTTCCTTTGCGTGAACGGAAATTTCGCCGCGGCGGGTCTTAAAAACAAAGCCCGTAACGCCAACAATATCGCCGAGATCCCATGTCTTGAACTGCTTGAAGTTATCCTCGCCGACCTCGTCTATCTTGATGTACACCTGCATACGGTCGCTTCCGTCGCGGATATCAATAAAGTTCGCCTTGCCCATATCGCGCCAGCTTGTGATACGTCCCGCAATGCTTACGGTCTGATTTTCAAGCTCGTCAAAGCGTTCTCTTATCTCCTTAGCGAGAATTGAAACGGGGAATTTCGTTATCTCATAAGGATTCTTTCCGTCCGCCTTAAGCTGTTCGAGCTTTTCAAGGCGTATTCTGTGCTGCTCGGAAAGCTTCTGCTGAAGCTCCTCCGCAGTTAATTCTTCTTCCTGAATGATTTCTTCTGCCATTTTTTAGTGTCCTTTCGAGATTACTTTCCGATGTCGATTATTTCAAATTTAAGAATGCCCGCAGGCGCTTCAACTTCTACAAGATCGCCCTTCTGGTGACCGAGCAGAGCCTTTCCGATAGGTGATTCATCGGAAATTTTGCTTGCCTTTATATCAACTTCCTTGGAGCCTACGATATGGAGAACGATAACTTCGTTTTCCTCGATATCCTTTACGGTAACGCGGTTGCCGAGCTGAACGTGCTCGGTCGAGAGAGCGTCCGCGTCGATGATTTTTACATTCATCAGGGTAGCTTCGATTTCGGCGATGCGCGCTTCAATCATACCCTGTTCATTTTTCGCTTCGTCATACTCTGAGTTTTCGGACAAGTCGCCGAAAGACAGCGCAACCTTTATTTTCTCCGCAATATCGCGGCGCTTGACGGTCTTTAACTCCTCAAGCTCGTCCTCCAGTTTTTTAAGACCTTCCTGTGTTAATACTGTCTGCTTTGCCATGGTGTTTTGTTCCTTTCGTTTATTATTCGACCGCTGTACCGGCAGCGCTGATAATTACCTCGACCGCCTTTTTATACTGTGAGTCGTATGTATTTGCATAATTTTCGGGATTTGTCTCCGCAACGCCCGCATACTCCACCGCGAACTCGGGTTTTATTCCCGATTCATCGTAGAAGCTCTCCTGCTTTTCGGGGGTAACTTTCGCAACCGAAATGTCTATCGCCGTTCCGTCGCCAAAAGAACGCGTTTCCTGAAGCGTTCCATAGCCCATTGTCGCCGCTCCGACCAACTTTGCGCCGTTGAAATCGCGCAAGGTGACTGCGATAAGCTCTGCCGAGCCTCCCGTTTTTTCATTTATTATAACGCTTATAGGGAGCGTTGTAAAGCTGTCCGGAGTTGTTTCGGCAATAATTTTCGAGGAATTGTTGCCATAAGCCGCAGTCGCAAGCGTCGTTGCGCTTACAAACGGCGAGAGCAGTTCCGAAACGGAGTCGTAGTTCCCGCTGCTGCAATCGCGCAGGTCGAAAATATACCCGCTTATTTCCGCGTCCTCGGGAAGCTCTCCGAGCGCTGCGGTAAGCTGCGCTCCCGACAGGCTGTTTATCGTCGTTATGCGAATATAAAGTATTCCGTTATCGAGCAGCGACGTACCGAGCGATTTTATTTCAAAAACCGAGCGCGTCAGCGTATATTCGGTTTCCTCGCCGCTTCTGCGCGCCTTAAAGGTTATTTTCGTACCCTCGTCGCCGTAGCGAAGCTGCGAAAACGCGGTATTATAGCCGATCTCAAGAACGTTCGCGTTATTGACCGAGGTTATGATGTCCCCGCTTAAAAGCCCCGCTTCGTACGCGGGAGAACCCTCCATTACCGAGGTTATCTTCGCATAACCGCCGTCGTTTGTCGTTTCAAGCCCGATACCCGTCATAGTGCCGCTTTCGAGCATGGTTTTGTAATAATATTCGTCCGTGGTGTAATACTGCGCGTATTTATCGGCAATACCGTCAAGATAACCCGCGTAAACGCCCGCTTTTATAGCCTCGTCGTCTATCGGGTACAGCGAATAGCTCCGCACGAACGAGCTTATTTCCTGCAAACGCGTGTTCATCTCCTCGCGCTGCTGAACTCCGGCGATTTTTTCGTTGTACCGATTGAGCGAAACCGTCATCGTCACGACAAATGTGACCGCGCAGGCGATCGCGATAAGGCTTATCGTGATGCCGAGTGATATTTTTTTGTTCATTTAAGCTAAGATGCCTTTCGTTTATTACGGAACGTTGACATACTGAAGCGGGTCAACTCTTGTTCCGTTCTTGCGTATCTCGAAATGCAGGTGCGGACCGGTAGACCAGCCTGTCGAACCGACAAGCCCGATAACGTCGCCCTGGCTCACCATCTGTCCGACCGTTACATAGACCGAGCTCATGTGCGCGTAAAGCGACTGATAACCGTCGCCGTGGTCGATTACGACATACATTCCATAGTCGTAGCCCTGTTTGTACGTTGTTTTCGCGATGATGACCTCTCCGCCCTTCATAGCGTAAATATTCGCGCCGTTTATTCCGCCGTTTCCTATGTCTATCGCGCCGTGATTTCCGTTATGATATTCAGAGTATCCGAAGTATGTCGTTATCTTGGTGAACTTTGAATCGAGCGGCCAGCGCCAATCGCCGTCGTCATAAACAACGGTTCCGCTCGCGGCAAGCTGCGCCTGTCGGATTATCTCGTCGATCTCTTTCTGATACGCTTCAATCTCCGCCGCGCTTACCCGTTTTTGCTCGGCATAAGTCGATTTAAGATACTCATAGTTCGCTATCTGGCTCGTATATGTATTATACTCGCTCGTGTAAGACGTTATAAGCTGATTCGTGTAATTTTTTTCCTCGTCAAGCTCCGTCCATTCCGCCTTTAGCTGCTCTTTATCAATCTCGAGCTGCGCTTTATCGTCCTGAAGCTGCGCCTTGTCCTTTTCAAGCTGAAGCTGGTCGTCCTCGAGCTTATGGATATTGTCGAGCAGGTCGTTCATGAACTGCATATTCTGGTCGCCGACGCTCTTCATTACCTCGGTACGCACAAAAATGTCGTAAAAATCCGACGAACCCGCAATAACCGAAAGAACGTCCTCGCTGTCGTTTATGTACATCGTGCGGATTATCTGACCGAACTTATAGATATTTTCGCGGTTCTGCGCGTCGAGCTTTTCAATCTCGGCGGTCTTGTCCGCGATACGCTGTTCGGTATCGGCTATCTCCGTTTCGACGCTCTTTATCTCGGTTTCTTTCTGCGCAATTTCTTCTTCCTTTGCGTAGAGCTTGTTGTTGAGCAGGTTTATCTGATCCTGCTGCGCTGTGAGCTTATCGAAGTAATACCCCTGAAGCGCCTCGCTGTCCGCGATATCGCCCTCAGTCGCCGCAATCTTACTGTCAAGCTCGGCGATCTTCGCCTCGTTATCCTTTATTTTCTGTTCAAGCTCCTCCGTAGTCGTCGCATAAACGACCGAACCGGGGTCAACAGTACCTATTATACCACAGGCAAGGCAGAAAACCGCCGTGAAAGCTGTCGAACGCAAAATTTTTAACTTATTTCTGAATTTCAAAACAATCACCTTAAACCTTGAGATACTTTGCAGTGCTTATGACCGTTCCGACCGCACCGAGCAGCGCTCCGAGCACGCAGTTCGCCGCGAGAACTATCCATGTTACATTGTCAAAGGAAATAACGTTAACCATTCCGAAAATCTGCCATATCGTTATATTTTCCTCGAAGAGTCCGAGAATGGCTTCGTATGTGACCTTTGTTATGAGCCACGAAACAACGCCCGCAACAACGCCGATAAACATACCCTCGATAAAGAACGGTATCTTAACAAACGAGTTGGTCGCGCCGACAACCTTCATTATATTAAGTTCTTTCTGCCGCGCGAAAACGCTGCTGCGTATCGCGTTATAGATGATGATAATGCTCGTAACGATCATTACCGCGAGAAGCGCGACAGCTATAAACGTAAGCGTTGAGCGGATATTTACAAGCGCGGAAGCAAAATCGTACGGCGCGCTTACCTTTTCGACGCCCTCTATCGTTTCAAATTCATCCGCCGTCTGCGAAATCATCGAAATATCCTGAACCGTAACGCGGAACGTATGCGGCATGGGGTTTTCGGGAAGATATTCAAAAAGCTCGGCGTAATCGGGGCGTTTCGCCTGTTCGTCCGCCCAAGCCTCGTCCTTTGAATAGAACACGACGTTAGCCGTATTCGGGTTAGCGTTTATCGCGTCGGTTATGTGGGTTATGACCGACTGGTCAACGTCGCCGTAAACATATACGTCGACCTCGTTTTTGTTCTCGATATTCGACAGAATAACGCCGATATCAAGCGCGACAAGGCACGAAAGCCCGACCATAAGCAGGCTTACGAGAAGCACGCAGAAGCTAGCCACCGACATCATAGCATTCTTGAAAACGGAGCCTATGCCGCGCTTTACAAGATAGCTGAAATTGCTCATTCTCATATCAATCGCCTCCTTCAATAAAATCATCGAAGACGATTGCGCCGTCCTTGAGGTTGATGATTCTTCCGCCGAAATATTTTACAAGGTCGTGCTCGTGCGTGACCATGATGACCGTCGTTCCGCACTCGTTTATGTCCTTGAGCAGCTCTACGATCTCATACGAAAGCTCCGGGTCGATATTTCCCGTAGGCTCGTCCGCAATGATTATTTTCGGGTCGCAGGCAAAGGCGCGCGCTATCGCGACACGCTGCTGCTCGCCGCCGGAAAGCTGTCCGGGATAACACTTCGCCTTGTCCCCGAGCTTTACAAGGTTAAGCACATAGGGAACTCTCTGACGTATGTAGCGCTTGGATTTATCAATGACGCGCAGCACGAACGCCACGTTTTCATATACCGTAAGCGTCGGAATAAGGCGGAAATCCTGAAATATCATTCCAAGCGAGCGGCGGAAATACGGAAGCTTTCGGTTGCGCAGCTTCGCGAGGTTATATCCGTTTACGAATACGCGTCCGCTCGTGGGCTGAATTTCACGCGTGAGCAGCTTTAAAAGCGTACTTTTTCCCGCGCCGCTGTTGCCCACGATAAAGACAAATTCGCCGTCGTTTATGCGCAGGTTTACGTCGTTAAGGGCGTCGATACCGCCCTTTACCCCGTCGCTGTAATGTACGTCAACGTTTTTCAATTCTACCATTTTATCACCTATATATAAAGTCGGCACATTCCGACATATTCGCGGCAGCACTGCCCGCTACGGACAGCGCTGCCTTAAATAATACGATTCAAACCGCCGTAAAATTGCACGAAATGCAAAAATACGACAAATTTTCCGCATAGTCTGCTTTTTTGCTTTTGCGGGAAAATCAGAACTTAACCGGGTCTGCGGAGAGGTATTTTCTTACCATAAGCGCAATCTTGAAGATTATCGCGTGGTCAAATTCTCTCAGGTCAAGCCCCGTCAGCTTCTTGATTTTATCAAGTCTGTAAACGAGCGTATTTCTGTGTACGAACAGCTTTCTTGAGGTTTCCGAAACGTTAAGGTTGTTCTCAAAGAAGCGCTGGATAGTAAACAGGGTTTCGTGATCGAGAGAGTCGATAGAGCCTTTCTTGAACACTTCCTTTAAGAAGGTTTCGCAGAGCGTTGTCGGGAGATGATAGATAAGACGCGCGATACCGAGGTTATCATAGCTTACGATATTCTTTTCGGTGTCGAATACCTTTCCGACTTCAATTGCGATCTGAGCCTCCTTGAAAGAGCGTGCGAGATCCTTTACGCCCATAACGGGAGTTCCGATTCCGACATTCACGCGGGTAAAGAACTCGGTCTGGAGCGTGTCGGAAATCGAGCGCGCAAGCTTTTCGAGGTCCTTTACGTCGATATTGTTCTTGATCTCCTTGACGAGAACAATATCAGACTCGGTGATGTTGAACACGAAGTCCTTGTTCTTATCCGGGAAAAGATTCTGAATAACGTCGTAAGCGGAAACGTCGTTTGTCGAAACGATATTTATAAGGAATACTACGCGGCTGATGTCGGCGTTAAAGTGCAACTCACGGGACTTTATGCTTATATCGCCGGGCAGAACGTTATCGAGAATGATATTCTTGATGAAGTTGTTTCTGTCGTACTTTTCGTCGTAATACTGCTTTATGCTTGAAAGCGAGATCGCGAGAATAGACGCATACTTGCCCGCAATTTCATCGGTTCCCTCAACAAAAACGGCATAATCGGGCTTTACATGAACGCCGAAGGGTTTATAGGTATAGCCGTCGCGGATAAAAATATCGTGCGAATCGCCAAGCTCGATAGAGAAGAAGTCGCTGCTGCTGCCTATTCTCGAAAGCTCGCTGCACGCAACTATCGTTGCGTTCTCATCGATCACGCCGATAACGCGTCCAATCGTGTCGCGCATCTGATGAACAACACCCTGAAATAATCTGTTTGACATAAATTCCGTCCTTTCCGCAGGCATTCAGCCCGTCTTGCTGTGTGGCGCTTTGTCGCTCTTTGCCGTCTGCAACGCATAGGGGCGCCGTATATCAGCCATACTTGCGGTATAACCGCCACGCCCCGGCGCATATACGGCGCTCGGGTGCAAAATTTGTACAGTTATACCAATACACATTATATTTTAATAGAAAACTCTGAAAAAATCAAGTCTTTTCTGTGAAAAATGTAAATTTTTCTTCGTATTTTTTTTACATATTGCCAAAATAGTCATAATGTGGTATAATAATAAGAAAAATATATGCGTTTTTGGGGCGGATTTTGCCCCACACGGAAAGGAACGTGGCAAAATGAGCGAAAAATATTATATAACGACTCCTATTTACTACCCCTCGGGTCAGCCGCACATCGGTCACTGCTATACGACCGTTGCGTGCGATACTATCGCGCGCTTCAAAAGAATGCAGGGCTATGATGTAATGTTTCTGACGGGAACTGACGAGCACGGTCAGAAAATTGAGCTTAAAGCAAAGGAAAAGGGCGTTACGCCGAAAGAATACGTTGACCCTATCGTTGACAATTTCAAGAAGCTCTGGGCGACCATGGGCATAAGCTACGACCGCTATATCAGAACTACCGACGATTATCACGTTGCGGCTGTTCAGAAGATTTTCCGCAAGCTTTATGACAAGGGCTATATTTACAAAAGCAAGTACACGGGAAAATACTGTACCCCGTGCGAAAGCTTCTGGACGGAATCGCAGCTTGTTGACGGAAAGTGCCCCGACTGCGGACGCGACGTTATTGAAGCAAACGAGGAGGCATACTTCCTCCGCCTTTCCGACTTTGCCGATAAGGTTGAAAAGTTCCTCACAGAAACAGATTATCTACAGCCCAAATCCCGCGTAAACGAAATGGTGAACAACTTCATAAAGCCCGGTCTGGAGGATCTCTGCGTTTCCAGAACCAGCTTTACATGGGGCATTCCCGTTGATTTTGACCCCGGTCACGTCGTTTATGTCTGGGTAGACGCGCTCAGCAACTATATCACTGCGCTCGGCTATGACAATGACGCATATAACGATTTTGATAAATACTGGCCTGCCGACCTGCACATGACCGCGAAGGAAATCGTGCGCTTCCACTCGATCGTCTGGCCGATAATACTGATGATGCTCGACCTGCCGCTTCCCAAGCATCTGTACGGTCACGGCTGGATAAATTTCAACGGTCAGAAGATGAGCAAATCGCTCGGCAACGTTATCGACCCGTTCGTTCTCGCGGAACGCTACGGCGCAGACGCGGTTCGTTATCAGATTCTGCGTGATATGCCGTACGGCTCTGACTGCAACTTCTCCAACGAAATAATGATAGGCAGAATAAACACCGACCTCGCCAACGACCTCGGAAACCTCGTTTCCCGCACGGTCGCAATGGCGGACAAATACTTCGGCGGAACGCTTCCGACCGAACGCAGCTCCGAACCGCTCGACGACGAACTTATTTCAATGGCAAAGGCGCTGCGTGAGCCTGTCGCAAAGAACATTACAGAAGCTCAGTTATCAAAGGCTCTTGAAGATATTTTCAAGGTAATCTCCCGTGCGAACAAGTATATCGACGAAACTACCCCTTGGATTCTTGCAAAGGACGAAGCCAACAAGCCGCGCCTTGCAAGCGTAATCTACAACCTGCTTGAAGCGATAAGAATATGCTCTTCCCTGCTCTACCCGTTTATGCCGAGCGTTATGCCAAAGGTTTGGGAGCAGATCGGCGCTGACGAAAGCATGACGACATACGAAAACGCGGCGGTTTTCGGAATTCTACCCGAAAACGTTACGGTTCACAAAGGAGAAGTGCTTTTCCCGCGTATTGACATTGAAAAAGAAATTGAAGAGCTTAATTCTCTGCTTGCCCCTGCGAAACCGTTCAAGGAGGACGAGGACTTAGACAAGGCGAATGTAATTTCTATAGACAAATTTGCGGAAGTAAAGTTAAGAACGGGCGAAATCACCGCCTGTGAAAAGATGCCGAAGGCGAAGAAGCTGCTGAAAATTCAGGTTGACGACGGCAGAAACGGCCGACAGATCGTTTCAGGAATCGCCAACTACTACAAGCCCGAGGATCTTATCGGAAAGAAAATAATCTTTGTCGCAAATCTTGCTCCCGCGAAGCTCTGCGGAGAAATGAGCGAGGGGATGCTGCTTGCCTGCGACGCGGGCGACGAGGTGCGCGTAGTATTCCTCGACAGCGACATTCCCAACGGCAGCACGATAAGATAACAACCGAAAAGAAAAACGAAAACCCGCTGTCTGTGCGACGGCGGGATTTTTTTGTATGTGCGAAGGCGCGGCGCAGGAGCTTTTGCCGCAGGCAAAAGCTTTGTGGGGCGGCGAAGCCGCCCCTCGGGCGATTTTGGCGCAGCCAAAATCGCTGCGCCGCGCAGATACGCAAAAGCACAGCATAACAGCTGCGGCGTCAGCGAAAGTGGGAAAGGCGGCGAGGTTTGAGAAAGCCGCCACATTGTGCGCCGATTTCCGCTTTGCTGCCCTTTCCAAAGCGGACCCCTCACGGGGAGCCTCGCTCCGCTCGCCCCCCATTCGGCGTCCGCCGTACACAAGTTTTCTTTTGCTCTGCAAAAGAAAACAGCGGCGGCTCTCGCCGCCGCCCAAACGGTTTGCTAAGTAAACCGCCATTCTCATGCAATCCGCCAGCCCTCCGCTTTCTCACGAATGCCGATAAAACGCTTGTATATTCCGTCAAGGCTCATCAGCTCGTCGTGTGTTCCGCGTTCGGCGATTCTTCCGTCGTCAACAACAAGAATTTGATCTGCATTCTGTATCGTGGCAAGACGGTGCGCAATCGTAATTATCGTTTTTCCTCTGGTAAGCTCGGAAATAGCCGATTGAATGAGGTGTTCATTCTCCGGGTCAATGCTTGCGGTCGCCTCGTCAAGTATAATTATAGGCGCATTCTTGAGTATGGCGCGCGCAATGGAAATACGCTGCTTCTCGCCGCCCGAAAGCGTTCCGCCGCCTTCGCCTATAACAGTGTCATATCCGTTCGGGAGAGCGGAAATAAAGTCATGGCAGCGCGCTTTTTTCGCCGCAGCTATCATCTCTTCATCTGTCGCGTCAGGCTTGCCGAAGCAAATATTCGCACGAATCGTGTCGTTAAAAAGATAAACGTTCTGAAATACCATTGAAATGTTAGACAAAAGACTGTCACAGGTCATTTCGCGAAGGTCGTGACCGCCGACGGAAATGCTGCCGCTTTCGGGGTCGTAAAACCGCGCGAGCAGACGGCAAATCGTCGTTTTGCCGGAACCCGAAGGACCGACAATAGCTGTCGAGGTCTTTTCCGGAATGCAGAAGCTGACGTTTTTAAGCACCTGCCGCGAATCGTACCCAAAATCAACATTTTTAAATTCAATGTCATAGTGCGAAAGCGGGACAGCTCTGCCGTTTTCGTCGATAAAATGCTCGCCTTTCAGCGCGTCAAGCTGATCCATAGCGTCGTCAATAACGCCGAGAGTGTGCGCGCTGTCGCTTATGGGCTCAAGGCTTGCAAAAACGCTGAATGAGAAGAATATGAACATAAGCATTACGGAAAAATCCATGCTTCCCGCAAGATGCATCAGACAAGCGGAAAGAGCCAGACCGACCGAGCCGCACTTCAGCGCCAACAGGTGCAGTGCGTTTGAGGGAACATATCCCCACTCTATTTTTATATGTATCTTCTTGCTGTCGGAAACGGCTTTTTTTACAGAATCCATTGAAGCGCCGCTTTTTCCGAAAGATTTTACCACGGAAAGTCCGCGCGCATATTCAATTATCGCGCCGGTCATATCACGGTTTGCCTGAGCCTCGACGGGAGCGTTTTTCGTGCTGTATTTTGATATCAAAAGCAGGAAAACAAACGAAAGAGCGGCAGCCGCTATCGCTATCAGCGCAGTTATCGGGCTGAACACCGCAAGGCAGATGAAAATAACCAAGAAATTGAGATATCCGCCGACAAAATTGTCAACCATTCGTATTCCCATTCCCTCAAGAGTTCCCAGACCGGTAGTGATAGAGTTTAGGATATTTCCCGTACTTACCTGCTGAAAATATCCGAGAGAAACCCGCTTGAGCGCGTCGCCCACGGCAAGTCTGTCACGCGCGGTAAGCTCATAACCGATAGATTCTTGAAATCTTGCACGCATATAATCAAAGAAAAACCTCAGCAGGACAAGCACCGCCTGAATAACAATGCTTTTCCATATCCACGAGGCGTCAAATTCCGTTCCGTTCATCTGAGATTCGATAAGCAGACCGACCGTGTATGCCGCAAGCATAATCGGGAGCGCCGTAAATATATGCGAAAAGAATGTCATAACAAAGCCTGCGTACAGCCGTCCGCGAAATTCGCCGCACCAATCGATAATGCGCTTTATTGTCTTAAACATTTGCTCCAGCCTCCTTTGCTGCGGAAGAAACCGCCCAATTTTTCGCGCCTATATGCGCTTCCCACATATCACGGTAGAGCGGACAGCTTTCAAGCAACTCTTCCTGCCTTCCCTCGGCAAGAATTTCACCGTTTTTCAGAACAACGATATTATCCGCAGATTTTATTGTGGAAAGTCTGTGCGCAATAACCAAAAGCGTTTTTCCTTTTGTAAGCGCCGCAATGCTTTGCTGAATCTTATCTTCATTTTCGGGATCCGTAAAAGCCGTAGCTTCGTCGAGAATAACTATCGGCGCGTTTTTCAGCATCATACGCGCAATTGCGATACGCTGCTTTTCACCGCCGGAAAGCCGCTTTCCCGCTTCTCCCGCAGGCGTATTATACCCGTCCGGCAGCTTGTTTATAAATTCTTCGCACTGCGCGGCTTTTGCCGCCGCGATAACCTCTTCGTCGATCGCCTTTGGGTTGCCCAGACGGATATTCTCAAGCAGCGAGCAGCGGAAAAGGAAGTTGTCCTGCGTAACAAAGCTGACATACTCCGAAAGCTGCGAAAGAGGCATATCCTTTACATTCACACCGCCTATCGCTATACTTCCCGAGCTTACGTCCCAGAAACGCGCGATCAGCTTCGCTACCGTTGATTTTCCTCCTCCGGACGGACCGACAAGCGCGGTAAAGCTGCCCTCGGGAAGAGAGAGCGAAATTCCGTGAAGCACCTCGTCCTGTTCATTTCCGGAATACGAAAAACGAACATTTTTCAGTTCAACATTCGTGCCGCCGAGCTTTGCGCGCTGCGCGGGTTCAGAAAGCTCAGACATTTCCAAAAATTCCTCAAGACCCTCGACAGTAAATTTGACCTGACGCATATTTTCGGAAAAAACCTCAAGCTTCGCAAGCGAGCCGACCATTGAAATCGACAGCATTACAGCAAGAGCAGCCTGCGCGGCGGTAATATCGCCGCCCGAAGCAAGTGCAAGCGCAGCGGGAAGCGTGCCTATGAGAGTTGAGGGAAAAAGCGCAAAGCTCAGCTTCATGGTAACGTAAGTTGATTCAAGCCATTTTATTACAAATGTACGAAAATCATTTATAGCCCCCGCATATTTCTCATAAGAAACGCCCGCTCTGCCGAACGCTTTAATAACCTCGATACCCTCCGTGTATTCGACAATAGTGCTGTTCATATAAGCATTCGCACGATCGTACTTATCAAAATTTTTCCCGCTTATTTTAAATGTAAGACCCATGCAGATAAACGAAAGCGGGAACGTAACCAACGAGGCAAGCGCTATCCTCCAGTCGATAAGCAAAAGCGCCGCAATGCTTACTATCGGAAGCACAATATGACCTACGCCCTCGGGTATCATGTGTGCAAGCGGCGGCTCAAGGTTCTCAATTTTATCGACCATCATGCCTTTTATCTCGCCTATTGTGTGATTTTCAACATTTCCGAGCGGCGCGTGCAGAAATCTGTCCGCGAGCCGCAGACGAAGTCCCTCAAGTACACTGTAAGCCATACTGTGAGAAACTGCCGTTGATAAGCTGAACATAAGTATTTTCAGCACATACGCCGCAAGAGAAACGGCGCACCAACCGATAACCGTCCCCGCCTCGACAGTTCCCGCAACGAAAAGGCAGATTATCTCGTACATACAGTAAAACGGCACAAGCCCCGCCAGTACGCTTATAACGGACAGCACCACCGACAAAAACATTCTTTTTCGTTCGCCGTCCGCATAAGCGAAAAGGGATTTTGTCCAGCTTTTCTTCTTTGTTTCCATTCTTTAATCCTCTTTCTGTCAGTTTTTCACCGTCCTCATAGCCGCTTCACTCTGTACCGCCGCGCAAATCAATATAAGTTAGTTCCGGCTAACTCGCATATTCACAAAAACGCAAAACGGTGCCATTATTCGCCAACAGGTTAGCAAAAGCTAACCTGTTGGCTTTTAAAAAGCCGCCTTACGGACAGCTGCCAAATTTATTTCGCTTGTATTATAGCACAAAGCGGCTTTTTCGTCAATAGCTTTCGGAGAAATTTTCGCAAATGGGCAACGGCACGCGGCGCGGAAGCTTTTGCCTGCGGCAAAAGCTTAAAAGGGCGATTTTGGCACAGCCAAAATCGCTGCGCCGCGCAGGTGCGGGAAAGCACGGCATAACAACTGCGGCGTCAGCGAAAGTGAGAACGATTGCGAGGATCGAGAAAGCCGCGGTTCGGGATTTACAGCGATATTGCAGATCTCAAGCGGACCCCTCACGGGGAGCCTCGCTCCGCTCGCCCCCCCATTCGGCGTCCGCCGCGGCTTTCACCATGTCGGCAATTTGGAGAAAACGCAAAACGCCGCAGTGCAAAGCGCTTCTTCCCTCAACGCGCGGCTCGCAGCTTTGCCGCTCGCCGCCTGCGACATATCCTGTACCATATAGATATAAAACACAAACGGCGGTGCACAGCAATTGCCGCACACCGCCAAAAATTCAGCCCGACAGTTTCTATTCCGCCTCGACAAGCTCGTTTTTCTTAAAGAAAAGCGAGATGCACCAGAGCGCGGAAAGTGCCACAAGAATGTAGACAATTCGGCTGATAACGCTTGTTGAACCGCCGAAAATCCATGCAACGAGGTCGAAACTGAACAGACCGACAAGCCCCCAGTTCAACCCGCCGATAAGCAGGATAAACAGCGCGATTTTATCCATCACTTTGATAAATACCATTCCTTTCCGAAAAATCCATGAGGGAGTTCGGCTCCGTGCGGAGTTGTTCCCTTAAAAAGAGTATAACCCAATTTTCCGACAGTATTCAAACGCTTTTAAACAAATTTACCTAACATTCTGCAAAATTATTGTAAAATTTTACAAATTGTGATTTTTTTTTAAAAAGGGGTTGACTTCTTTCGGAGTTTGTAGTATACTTTAATAGTCGTCAGCGGCAAGACCGAAAACGACATGGGAGTTTAGCTCAGCTGGGAGAGCATCTGCCTTACAAGCAGAGGGTCACAGGTTCGAGCCCTGTAACTCCCACCAAATTGGCCCGGTAGTTCAGTTGGTTAGAACGCTAGCCTGTCACGCTAGAGGTCGTGGGTTCGAGCCCCATCCGGGTCGCCAATTTGATGCCTCTGTAGCTCAGTCGGTAGAGCAGAGGACTGAAAATCCTCGTGTCGTTGGTTCGATTCCGACCGGAGGCACCAATATGCGGATTTAGCTCATCTGGTAGAGCGCCACCTTGCCAAGGTGGAGGTAGCGAGTTCGAGCCTCGTAATCCGCTCCAAGGACTGCATTCAGCAGTCCTTTTTCTTTTGTCATTTCTCACGAAAATCTACCCGCCTTTTTATCGCGCTGCACAAAATTTCCCGTACAGCTTGCAAGGCGGGTCTTTTTGTGCTAAAATAAAAGATGCACTTAGATAAAATCAAATACGAAAGGACATTCCACCACATGAACTTTCTGAAAAAATTTGCCGCGTCAACAGCCGCAGCGATTTTGCTTTGCTCTTCCCTGCCCGCTGTTTCGGCGCAAAGCACAGCGCTCTCCTACAAAATTTCGTATAAAAGCGCTTCGACAGTGCTGACGCTTATCCCAACGGAAAAAAACAGCGAAATACGCTACACAACGGACGGCTCCGCGCCGAACGCCGATTCGGAGTTGTATACAGACAGCATAAAAACAAGCAAAAAGATCACTGTCCGCGCCGCCGAATTTGACAAAAACGGCAAAAAAATAAGCTCCGTAAAGCTCAGCCTTAAACGCAAATGCCAAAAAGTCACGCTTGCGGCGGAGAAAACCGACGACGGGTTTATAGTTGCGCTTGAAAGCCCGACCGAGGACTGTACGATCTATTACACTACCGACGGCAGCAAGCCGACGACCGACTCCACGCCATACAACGGCTTGGTCACCGTAAAAAAAGGAACAATAATTCGCGCCGTGGCGGTAAAAAAGAACTGGAAAAACAGTTCGATTTCAAAATTTACCGTGAAAAAAAATGTCGGCACGCTCCCGGAAGAAGCGCTGCTTCAAACCGAATCTGCCGCACCCGAGTTTGAAGCTGATGAAATAGTTTCATCAGTTTTTGATATTTTAAATGAGCGCCGCGCAGAAAACGGACTCTCTAAGCTCTCGCTCGACCCCGTACTATGCGAAGCCGCCGCTCAGCGAGCTTCCGAAGTTTCCGAAAATTTCTCAATCAAGCATACCCGCCCCGACGGACGAAAATGGATCACCGTGCTTGACGAATTTAATTTCGTATACTGCTTCGGTGCGGAAAACCTCGCATATACGCAAGGCTCTAAAAACACCCCCGAATTTGTAATGAACAGCTTAATGGATTCTCCCGTTCACCGCGACAATATCCTGAACGAATACGGCTCGCTCGTAGGCATAGCATATGTCAAAAAAGGCGATTATATTTACTGGGTTCAGCTATTCGGCGAAAGAATGTGACCGCAGGGCGTCGGAATAAATTTCCGGCGTCCTGTTCAGTTTTGGAAATTTCTGCCGATATTATATTTATGGCGGCACTGCCGCATATCTGCATATTGAAAGGATTGGTCGGACAAATGGCTTTTGATTCGCTGCGCGGTGAAAAGATTTATGTCAGCCAGACGGCAAGAACTTTTATTTTCGGTGATTACTTCTCGGTGTTTGAACAGAACGAGGAAGTGCCGACTATATACGAATGGAACAAAATAAAATCATATACGGAAACGACTGCTGGATATCAGCTTGTCGCCGACGATTCACAGACATATTTCATTCCCATGAACTCTTTTGCGGATCGCGAACAGGTAATTCGCTGCCGCAGCATTGCCGAGGGACAGCTTACGCCCGAGGTCTGCCGCCTTCAGCGCAGGATCGTCCCGCCAAAATATAACTACGTCGGAATGGAAGTACCGGAGGAGGCTTTCTCCGCAAGCTGTACATACGGCGAGCGCGACATAAACCCCGGAAATGTCGCCCGCGTTCATGTAAAGGCGTGGCGGCACCTGATAACCGCTGGCGTGTTGGTCTGCATTATCGTATTTATTGTTCTTAATATCACTCTCGGAAATCTCCCCGAACGCTGGTACTATTACGCGCCTATTTCTGTCTTTGCGGGAATAGGTACAGGCGCGGTAATTTATGTTATAAGCGGAATAGTCGCAAAAATGCGGTATTCCGAATTTCTGAAATATGATATTTCAACCACGGAGGAAATGGTCATAGTCGTTGCAAAAGAGGGCTTCGGGCTGACCGAGCGCTGCGTTTTCTCGGGAACCGACCTTATACCGTGGACAAGGGCTGCCTACAGCATTGAAACAAAAGAAACTATCGTTATCGCCTGCAAGGACGGATCCGTCTGCTGGATTCCCAAGCAGATATTCCCAAAAAATCAGCAGATCGCTCTTTCGACGTTCGTCGCACAAAGAGTTGACGCAAAATAAAGCGGTAAAGGGAGAAAAAAATGAAGCCAACAATTATTATGGAATCACTCCGTAATTCTCTCGGAGAATATATTCTGGTAAACGTCATAAACGGCGCGGGAGTAATCGGCACCTGCGACACTACACACGCTCCTCACACAACGCGCCGCACGCTTTATGCAGACACGCACAGTCTTGTCAATATTTTTTCAACAACGGGCGAGGAAAGCTCAAACCGTCAGATATGGCAGAGCGTTTCAATCGACAAATGCGGCAAATCGCTCGACATGAAGCTTACTGAAGCGTGCGAGAATTTTTTTGAAAGATCCGCTCCGCTCGGTACGGCGATTCAGCCTGTAATGGAGCTGCTTACGGACGGTCTTTACGTCGTACACGCCGATAAAACAGTTCCGACCGACGGCGCAGGCAACTTTTTCTGGAACGCATATCAGGTCAAACACGAGCTGAACGGTTCAGCGCCGTTTAATCACATTATCGGCCGTGAAAGAGACTTTTCGCCGCCGTTTATTGTTCCGACTCAGAATTTTGCAGCATACAGCGAAAAATCCATCTCCGCCTCAATAAAACGCATTAAGCGCGGAAAAAAGATCGGCGGTATCGCATATCATCTGACGGGAATGTTCTCCGCTCTGCTCTGCGGACATACCGACGCAGCGGCTGCCGTCGCTTTTAAAAGAAAGTTTCCGTGCATTATAATAGAACCGCTGCGCGACGCTGCGTATGCGACGGATGAAAACGGAAACGAGCATATATCGGTGCTCACCTGTCCGTACGCAAAGCTGCCTATAAAGCAGCTTTCACGCGGCATGATTGAAAGCTTTTTGCTTAACCGTCGCTTTTCAATGCCTGATTTCCGTGAAGAACTCTGCCGCAAAGCCGATAAAACAATAAGCTCTAAACATTCTGTAAGAAGTCTGCCCGAATCTATCGTGCACAACGCAGAGCAGTATCCGGACGCGGAAATGCTGGCTTCCGCATTTGCAATCACCGAGCTCACCAACGAACAGCTCGACCTGCTTATAAGCGGTGAGACAATGTGCGAAGGAAAATACATAATTTCGGCAAATTATTACGAAAGCATAGTTTACGCCTGCAACTACCTGCAATATAAGGACAAGCAGCGTTTTATAAGCTTTGCCATTTCCCTGCTGAACACCCCGACGCTCGCGCCGACCTATCGTTACATCGCAGAGCGTATGCAATATGTGACCGACGTGCGAATCAAGGAAGCTTTCAAAAACGTTCTTGCCTCGGAAGAACCGGCATATAAGCCTATTCAGGACATTGCCAAGCGCTATCTTGAGCATTTTGACGATAACATGGAGCAGAGCGTAAATTCGCTTATTACGGCGGACGACGAAACTCAGCCCGAGTTTCCTGCCAAGCCCAAAACGCTCAGCAGTGTGATTTCCGAAGCGCGCGAGGATGTTGACGAAGAGAAAAACGACGCCGCCAATGACAGCTTTTCAGCGCTGAAGCTGGGGCAGGCTGTCAAAAACAGCGCTCCTCCGCCTGCGGCGGAGGGCTAAAGCGCGCGGCGCGCCTGCTTTTGCCGCAGGCAAAAGCAGGGTGGGCGGCGAAGCCGCCCGCAGGCGATTTTGGCGCAGCCAAAATCGCGCGCCGCGCACGTCGCACTATCCCCGAACTGCGGCGTTTGGCAAAGTGCGGGATATTGCGGAGAAATTGAAAGCCGCGAAGCCGTAAGGCTTTTTGCACCGAGCAATGTCCGCTGCCGCGCATGATCAAACAGAAACTTCGACCGTGATATGCACTGCTCTTACGCACATTGCGCGGCTTTCGCTTCGCTCAAGCCGCCTGCTCCCCTCAACGTCCGCTGCCCCACGACAGCGCGGCGCGCCTGCTTTTGCCGCAGGCAAAAGCAGGGTGGGCGGCGAAGCCGCCCGCAGGCGATTTTGGTGCAGCCAAAATCGCGCGCCGCGCACGTCGCACTATCCCCGAACCGCGGCGTTTGTCAAAGCACGGGATATTGCGGAGAAATTGAAAGCCGCGAAGCAAACAACGTTTGCTTTTTGAAAAAGAAAAACGGTCACAAAACCTTAGTCTTGTGACCGTTTAATTGTATGTTACGGATTAAAGCCCGCAAAGCTCTTTCGTGTCTCTTGCAATGAGAAGCTCTTCGTTTGTGGGAACTACCCATACCTGGGTCTTGGAATCTTCCGTGGAGATTTTTACAAAGTCGCCGTGAACCTTTGCGTTAAGCTCCTCGTCGAGCTTGATTCCGAAGTATTCCATGTTCTCGCAGGCGCCCGAGCGAACCTTGTCGGCGTTCTCGCCGATACCGCCTGTAAAGATAACCGCGTCAAGTCCTCCCATAGCAGCCGTGTACGAACCAATGTACTTCTTGATTTCGTATGTAAGCATATCGCCGACAAGCTTTGCGTGAGCTTCGCCCTTGTCTGCGGCAGCTTCAACGTCGCGGTTATCGCTGGAAATTCCGGTAAGACCGAGGAAGCCGGACTGCTTATTGAGGTAATTGCTCATTTCATCAGGAGATAAGCCGAGCTTCTTTGCAATAAATGTTACAGCAGAGGGGTCAACACAGCCTGAGCGTGTTCCCATTATAACACCGTCAAGGGGAGTGAAGCCCATCGAAGTGTCAACAGACTTGCCGCCGTCAACAGCAGTAATAGACGAGCCGTTTCCTAAGTGACAGGATACGATCTTGAGATCCTTGATATCCTTGCCGAGCTTTTCTGCAAGCGCAGCGGTAACGAAACGGTGAGATGTACCGTGGAAGCCGTACTTTCTTACATGATACTTTTCGTAGCAGTCATAGGGCATACCGAACATGAATGCCTTTGCGGGCATTGTCTGGTGGAATGCGGTATCGAATACAACGCACTGAGGAACGCTTGCGGGTACTACCTTCTTACAAGCCCATAAAGCAAGAGCGTGAGGGTGATTATGTACGGGAGCAAGCTCTGCGAGGTCGTCAATTTTCTGAATAACCTCGTCGGTAACGAGAGTGGTCTTATCGAAAACTTCCGCGCCCTGGACAATTCTGTGTCCTACTGCGGAGATTTCGTCCATGCTCTTGATAACGGAAGCGTCGCCCTTTGTGAGAACCTCAACAACCTTTTCAAAAGCCTCGGTATGGGTCGGAAATTCGCAGTCCTCGGAAACAGTTCTGCCGTCGAAGGTCTTGTGACTGATATGTCCGCCGATACCTATTCTTTCGCAGTTGCCCTTTGCGATTACTTTTTCGTCGGTCATGTCGATAAGCTGATATTTCAGCGACGAGCTGCCGGCATTGATAACTAAAATGTTCATAGCGATTACCCTTTCGTAAAAATAAGTTCCAACCTAATAATTTTATACCATAATCCGAAAAAAATCAAGTCTTTTGGCGAAAAATTGCCGATAAATTTAAAAATATCTGTTTTAAGGGATTTTTGACACTTGATATTCGCCTTATCAGCTAAAAAATGTCAAAATACTTGAAAAAAGAACGGCATTTATGTTATATTATATATTGAATACTGATTTAGATAAACATCGTTTTAATATAATGGAGGTTCGTATGAAAATCTGTGGAATTGTTGCGGAATATAACCCGTTTCATAACGGTCACAAGCTGCACATTGATGAAACAAAAGAAAAATTCGGCGCAACGCATATCGTCGCCGTAATGAGCGGAAATTTCACGCAACGCGGCGACGCAGCTATCACCGATAAATACAAGCGCGCCGAAACCGCGCTCAGAAACGGTGTTGACCTCGTAATAGAGCTGCCGGCCGCGTACGCCCTTGCGAGCGCAGAGCAATTCGCGCGCGGAGCGGTTTCGCTGCTCGACGCGCTCGGCTGCGTGGATCTGCTGAGCTTCGGGAGCGAATGCGGAGATATCGACCTGCTTCAGGAAACCGCAGGAGCGGTTCTCTATTGCCAACAGACCGAGGATTTCTACTCGCTGATGCGCCGCGGCGACAGCTTTCCCACCGCCCTGCAAAAAACTATTGAAAAATATTATGAAAAAGACATCATCGACGCGCTCACAACGCCGAACAATACTCTCGCAGTCGAATACCTCAAAGCTCTCGGAGAGCTTGGCAGCAGCATTTCTCCCGTAACGATCGCGCGAAGCGGAGCAGGTCACGACAGTCACGAGACCTGCGGAAATATCGCAAGCGCGTCAAAAATCCGCCATATTATCCTGAACGGAAAAAGTGCCGACGAGTTTCTTCCCGAGCCTTTTTCCGCCGAAACTGCGGATATCAGGCGGCTTGAAACGGCAATTCTTGCAAAGCTGCGTACAATGTCCAAAGCTGAAATCGAGAAAACTCCAAACGTTCTTATCGGGCTTGAGAACCGCATCTACAAGGCTGCCCGCGTTTCCCGCAGCCTTGCCGAGCTGTTCCTGCTCACCAAAACCAAACGCTACACTATGGCGCGTATCCGCCGCATTATCCTATCATGCTTTCTCGGCATACGCAAAACCGACCTCAGGGGCGAACCCGCCTACATTCACATTCTCGGCATGAACGCCAAGGGGCGCGAAATTCTCTCCGCGGCAAATCTTACGCTCCCCGCCGACACCTCGCTCAAAGCACTCGCCGAAAAAGGCGTCCGAGAGCGCCGCCAGGCTCACATTGAAGCGCAGTGCGGCGACCTGTACGCACTCGCTTTTGAAAACAAGCGCGTCTGCGGAATGGATTTCACCTCCAAGCCCGTCATTCTGCCGTAAAAAAGCCAAAGCGAACGGGCGGGGCGCACGCGCCGCGTTTCAGCGAAGCTGAAACGCGGCAGAAGCGGCGGCTTCGCCGCCGCTTCGCGCGCGTTTGACTGCGTCAAACGCGCGGCGTGCGCCCCGCCCCCCCTAGAAAGCAGAAAGTGTGCCGGGAGCAGCAGGCGGGCGTATCCGCTTACGCCGAAGCCTGCTGTAAACGGACAGGTGCGCCGCTTAATCTCCCACCCGCTTCCTCTTTTGTAGGAAAGCAATACTCGCTACCGATTCAGCCACAGCGCCCATTATACCGGCATACGAACGGCTAATCGGCGGGGTCCGCGCGGCGCGGCTGCTTTTGCCGCAGGCAAAAGCAGCCTTTGGGCGGCTTCGCCGCCCAAAAACGGTTTTGGCTTCGCCAAAACCGCGCGCCGCGCGGACGTGCACTATCCCCGTACCGCGGCGTTTCGCAAAGCGCTGCAAAAAAATCAAGAAATTGAAAGCCGCCCCCGACGCACATTCGGAAGCGGCCCTTATGTTCAGTTGTCGTCCTTTTTGTACGCTTCGTTCTCGTCGAGCATTTCTTCGAGCTTTTCAAGCGTCTTTTCAAGCTTCGGGCGACAGCGCATTCCCACTGCAACAAGCAGCGCGTTTATAAGACTGAGCGGCGCAACAAGACTGTCCGCAAAGCTTACCATATCGCTTTTGGCGAGAAGCAACTCGTCAGCGTATTCCGCAAGCGGCGAGGTCTGGCTGTCAGTTATCGCGATAATATTCGCACCGCACTTTTTTGCGTATACTGTCGCATTAAGCGTGTTTTTTGAATAACGCGGGAAAGAAAGCGAAATCATGACGTCGCGGCTGCCTACGCGTATAAGCTGCTGAAGAATTCCACTGGTGTTGATAGGTTCAACGTATATCACGTTGTCAAACGCAAGGCTGAAGTAGTTGTACAAAAACCGCGAAAGCACACTGCTGCTCATCGCGCCGAAAATGTATATCTTTTCCGCCTCGAAAATGCGGTCAACAGCCGCGTTGAAGTTCTCCTCGGAAATATTTTCAAGAGTGACCCGAAGCCGCTCCATGTCCTGTGTAAACACATTTTTTATAAGGTTTCCGCCGCCCAGCCTGTCGCTCGCGATGTCAAGCCGCTGAACGGAAGTAAGGCGGTTCTTGCTGTAATTCTGAAGCGCTTTCTGCATTTCGGGATAGCCCTCAAAGCCCATCTCTATCGCAAAGCGCACGACCGTGCTCTCGCTTACGTTTACCGCTGCTCCGAGCTTTGCCGCAGTCATAAACGCCGCCTTTTCGTAATGTTCGATTATAAATCCTGCCAGATACTTCTGACTCTTGGAAAAACCGGGCATCTTGCTTTCAATGTCCGCAATAAGACTGTTCTGCATGAATTACCTGCCTCCTCCGAAATCCTCGCTAACACACAATTTACAGTATACTATATTCATCGAAAAAATGCAAGACATTTTCACCATTCCTGCAAAAATAAAAGTACCAAAAAACACTTGCCAAACTCAGCCTTTTGTGGTAAAATTGTAGGACAGCAAAAATATCAGAGGAAAAAATATGGATTTTGACGTTATTATTATAGGTGCGGGCGCGGCAGGAATGTTTGCTGCGATAAACTCCGCACAGCTCGGCATGAGAACTGCGGTTATCGAACCGAACGAAAAAGTAGGCAGAAAACTTGCAATTACGGGAAAAGGCCGCTGCAATCTCACCAACAACTGCGACTGTGACGCGGTCATGAAAAATATTCCGCGAAATCCGCGCTTTCTGTACAGCGCGCTTTCGATGTGTTCGCCGTCTGACGTGATGAATTTTTTCGAGGGCGAGGGTGTTCCGCTTAAAACCGAACGGGGAAACCGCGTTTTCCCCGTTTCGGATAAGGCGTATGATATTGTGGACGCGCTTTTTTTTAAAATGAAGCGCCTTGGGGTCACTTTGCTCCGCGAGCGCGCCGAGGATATTCTGACAGAGGAGGGACGCGCTGTCGGTGTAAAGACGAACCGGGGCGCTCACCGCGCAGCAAAAATAATCCTCGCCACGGGAGGACTCTCGTACCCCGTTACGGGTTCGACCGGCGACGGCTATCGCATGGCTAAGCGGCTAGGTCACACCGTAACGCCGCTCAAGCCCTCGCTCGTTCCGCTTGAAACCGCCGAGGACTGCTCGCGCATGATGGGGCTTAGCCTGAAAAACGTTGCTTTTTCCGTCCGCGACAGTGAGAAAAACAAAGAAATTTTCCGCGAACAGGGCGAAATGCTTTTTACACACTTCGGCTTATCGGGACCGCTCGTGCTGATCGCAAGCTCGCGCATGGACGAGATACGCGAGGGGCGCTATACCGCGCATATCGACCTAAAGCCCGCGCTTTCCGAAGAACAGCTTGACAGCCGTATTCTCCGCGATTTCTCCGAACGAAAGAATATGCAGCTCGATAACTCGCTGCGTAAGCTGCTCCCCGAAAAAATCATTCTCCCGCTGCTTGAAAAGTGCGGGATCCCCCCCGAAAAACAGTGCAACTCCGTAACGCGCGAGGAGCGCCGCAGGCTTCTCACAAATATAAAGGACTTCTCGCTTTCCGTGACAGCCTACCGACCGATAGCCGAGGCGATAATAACCGACGGCGGAATTTCCGTTAAGGAAATAAACCCGAAAACGATGGAATCGAAGATAATCCCCGGACTTTATTTTGCGGGTGAAATAATCGACGTTACGGGATTTACGGGCGGATTTAATCTCCAGATAGCATTTTCTACAGCCTACGCGGCAGCGCTGGGATAAAACTGCACAAAAAACAGCGTCCCCCTTTTTGTGAAAACTACCTATGACATTTTTTCACCGGATATGCTATACTTATATTTAGATATTTAGAATATCGACGAAAGGGGCGGATAATATGTTTAAAACGGGCGACGCAGTCGTTCATGCAGCGGAGGGAATCTGCCGCATTGAAGGAGTTGCCGAAAAGACATTTGACGGAAAAACGGACGAATATTACGTTCTCAGAGCGGTTGAAAACGAGCGTTCGACGGTATATATCCCCGTTGAAGCGGTTCGGCTGAACCCGAAAATCCGCCTTGTTCTCACAAAGGCGCAGATACAGGAAATAATCGGGCTTATGCCCGCACAGGAGCCGATAAAATGCGAAAACGATAACGCACGCCGCAAGCGCTTCAGAGAAATTCTTTCGGGCGGAAGCTGCACGGAAATCGCACGGCTCATCGTCACTATACGCGATATGAAAAATCGGATAAGACAAAGCGGAAAGAAGCCGAAAGTCACCGACGAGCGCATAATCCGCGAAACGGAAGGCTCTGTCTGCGGCGAATTATCCTACGCGCTCGGAATACCTCCCGAGGAGGTGCCTTTTTATATTGAGAAAGGACTTGACGCTGCGGGCTGAAAAAATATTGCTTTGGGTATTGCATTTTGACGAAAAACGTGTTATAATTAAGAAAATTATATCTCCCGGAGGTTTTTATTATGAAGCACATTCAGACAATCAATAAGGCTAACTTAAAGGAAACCGCTGCAAAGGGCGGCTGCGGCAAGTGCCAGACTTCCTGCCAGTCTGCCTGCAAGACTTCCTGCACGATCGCTAATCAGCAGTGCGAAGCAGCTAAGTAAGCTGTTTAAAAGAGAATTTCAGAGGGCGGCATAAAACCTTGCCGCCCTTGAATTTTGTTATCAGGAGGATAAACTATGAACAATTCAATCCATCGTTTTCATCAGGGCGACAATTATATCGTTCTTGATGTAAACAGCGGCGGCGTTCATGTTGTTGATAAAATAGTATACGACCTGCTCGGTTTTCTTACCCCGCCCCTCGAAAATAAGCTTCCCGAAGCCGTTGCAAAGGCGCTTCCCGAATATCCGCGCGAGGAGCTTGATGAGTGCTACGACGAAATTTATGAGCTTTATCGGGACGGGATACTTTTCAGCACGGACGAATACCGCAAATACGCCGAAATGTCCGTAAAAGCGCCTATAAAGGCGATGTGTCTGCACGTTTCGCACGACTGTAACCTGCGCTGCAAGTACTGCTTCGCGGAAACGGGCGATTTCGGAACGGGCAGAAAGCTGATGACGCCCGAAACGGGCAGAAAGGCTATCGACTTTCTTATTGAACACTCCGCGGGTCGGCAGAATCTCGAGCTGGATTTCTTCGGCGGCGAGCCGCTCATGGCGTGGGACACCGTGACCTCAACGGTCGATTATGCGCGCAGCGTTGAAAAGGAACACGGAAAGAATTTCCGCTTCACTATCACCACAAACGGTATGCTGCTCGACGACGGGAAAATCGAATATATCAACCGCGAGATGTCGAACTGCGTCCTTTCGCTCGACGGCCGTAAGGAAGTCAACGATAATATCCGCATTACGCCAAACAACAAGGGCAGCTATGATATAATCGTGCCAAAGTTCAAGAAGCTTGTCGAGGGCAGAACAAACCCCGGCAGAACCGATTATTATGTTCGCGGAACATTCACAAAATTCAATCTCGATTTCGTTGAGGACGTTTTACATATCGCGTCGCTGGGCTTTCCGCAGCTTTCCGTAGAACCGGTTACGGCGCCTGAGGATATGGACTACGCGATAACCGAAAAAGATCTTCCGATAATTTTCAAGGGCTACGATCGACTTTACGACATAATGGCTTCCGAGGTCGAAAAAACCGGCAGAAAGCCGTTCAATTTCTTCCATTTCATGATCGACTTGCAGCAAGGTCCCTGCGCGATAAAACGTTTGCGCGGCTGCGGCTGCGGCAACGAATACGTCGCGGTAACTCCAGACGGAGATATTTATCCATGTCATCAGTTTGTCGGTATTGACGAATGGAAAATGGGCAATATATATGAAGGAAAGATAAACGGCGACATTGCGAATTATTTCGCGAAAACGCACATTTACAGTAAAGAGGGCTGTGCGGACTGTTGGGCGAAATTCTACTGCTCGGGCGGCTGCAATGCCGGCTCGTTCATCTACGAGGGCGACGTCCGCAAGCCTATGCCGCTCCAGTGCGAGCTTATGCGCAAGCGCATCGAGTGCGGCATAGCGCTTGGCGTGAAACTCGAACAGGCTAACGAAAATAACTGACATACTGCGCTTTTGCAACGCTGCGCACTTTCGCCTGCGGCGAAAGAGCGCAGCGCGCGGGCGCTGCCGCCGCGAAGCTTCGCTTCGCGGCACTGCGGCGGCTTTGCCGCCGCAGACGCGCTTTCGGCTTCGCCGAAAGCGCGGGCAGCGCCCGCGCGCACTATCCCCCGCTTTCGCGCCGTTTGGCAAGCTGCGGGATAAAGCCGACACGGGGAAAGGCGCGGGGCACGTGAAGCACGATTGAGCCGATTTGCAGCGTTTTATCCGAACAATTCCTCAAAAATCACCCATTATTTACGCTGAAATTATTTAATGTTAAGAAAACAGTCACTTTTTTTTCACAATCCTGCGTTACAATGATGTCACAGTCAAGAAAGAAAGGACGGTACAAAAAAATGAGCGAAAACTATTACACAACTCAGTATACAGAAGAACAGCCCCCGAAAAAGAACAAGGGCAAAATGAAAACTGTTGTCGCTTTGGTTGCCGCGGTCGCGGTAATCGGAGGAGGTTCGGGCTTCGGCGGAGCTTATCTGGCTTCATCACTGCAAACTTCGTCCTCGGATAACGGCACTTCATCATCGAATGCAAATTTTGCCGGCAACTCAGATAAAGCAAATCTTCCCGGCGATGTTTCATCGGCTATCGACGCGATAAACGCTTCCACATCTTCAGGCGCAAGCCAGAAAGTGAACGCTTCAAGCGTTGTTCCGACCGGCGCGGACGGAGCATATACCGCCAGCGAGCTTTATGAAGCGGTAAACGACACGATCGTGCTTATCAAGGTGTACATGAACCAAAGCTCTAGCGATTACGGCGGATATTATGACTATTTCTTCGGCTACGGCGACGGACATGGCAGCAGTCAGAAAAACAATGAACCGGTTTATGCAGGCTACGGCAGCGGGATCGTGTTTACGGAGGACGGCTATATCCTCACAAACGCTCACGTTGTTGACGAAGCGGTAAAGCTGGTAGTCGAAGTAAACGACTACGAGGACGACTCAAAAACCTATGAATATGAAGCGACAGTTATCGGCTCTGATACGTCGACCGATATCGCAGTAATCAAAATTGACCGCAGCGAGAAATTCATCGCGGCAAAAATCGGCGACAGCGACAGTCTTAAAGTCGGTCAGGAAGTATGCGCGATCGGTAACCCCGGCGTAACGGGCGATATCATGTTCGCTCACACAATGACAAAGGGCATTGTTTCGGGACTTAACCGCGTATGCCTTTCAGAGGGCTACAAATTAAGCCTTATCCAGACCGATACCGCAATCAACAGCGGTAACTCGGGCGGCGGACTTTTCGATATGTACGGCAACGTTGTCGGCGTTGTAAACTCAAAGATCATTACGGACACGTTCGAGGGCATAGGCTTCGCGCTTACTATCAACGAGGCAAAGCCCGTTATGGAAGACCTGCTCAGCTACGGATATGTAAAGAGCAGACCCGTTCTCGGAATAACGACAATTGAACTCAATGAATACCGTGCGCAGCTTTACGGCATAAAGCTCACCAAGGGTCTGCTCGTTTCGGATATCCGCGAGGACGCACCCGTAAGCAAAAGCAACCTGCGCATATCGGACGTTATCACAAAGATCAACGGCACAAATGTCGAAACGGTCGCCGACGTACAGTCGATTATCGGCAAGCTCCATGTGGGCGACAAGATAACGGCTACCGTCGCAAGAGCGAACGAGTCGGGAACGCTTGACAGCGTTGACATTGAGATTGAGCTTGCGGAAAGCTCACAGTAATTCAGCTTACGAGATTCCCCCTATATACTTTACACGACGGCGGCGGGCAGAAATGTCCGCCGCTGCCGTGTTTTTTGGTTGACATTTATATCATAATTTGTTAAAATAAAAGCATAAAAAGTTTGAGAGGATAATGCTAATGAAAAGGAAAATTTTTGCTTTTATTTTATGCGGAACACTTCTCGCGGCGTGTGCGCAAAATCCCGCCGAGGATACTTCTTCCCCGCTCTCTTCTCCCGAGTCGGAAGCTTCTCAGTCGTTAGCTGCGCCGACCTCCGAGTTGACATCTTCAGCGCCCGAAACGACCCCCGAAAGCGAAGCATCGGCTTCTGTCACCGAACAGCCCGAACCCGACATTGCCGCTTCGCTGCCCAAAATGGACGGTTCGACCTCGGCGGCGCCGCTGGAAGCAGGGCTTAAATCCCATGTTCTCGGTATAACATACAGCAGAGCGCGCGAGCTTGTCGAACACACGACCACGCACAAGTCGTTCGAACGGCTGATAAACGGCGAAGTCGATATGATATTCAGCGTTCCGATTTCGGCTGAACAGGAGGAAAGCGCTAAAGCCAAGGGGCTTACGCTGACCCAAGTCCCCGCGGCAAAAGAGGGCTTCGTCTTTGTCGTGAATGTGAACAACCCCGTCGAATCGCTCACGAGCGAACAGCTCCGAGGAATTTACAGCGGGAAAATCACGAACTGGAGCGAGGTCGGCGGAAACGACGAGCCTATTATCGCTTATCAGCGCAACAAGGATTCGGGCAGCCAGAATTACATGACCGAATTTATGGGTGAGAACACGCTTATTGCGCCCGAACCCAAATACATTGAATATGGAATGGGCGGGATAATGGACGCTGTCGCTACTTACGACAATGCCGAAAACGCGATAGGCTATTCGGTATATTCCTACGCCGCGCAGATGTACGCAAACGCGAACAAGGTCAGATTCATCTCCGTGGACGGCGTTAAGCCGACAAAAGCGACTATGGCGGACGGCAGCTATCCTCTTTCAAGCTGCACCTATATGATATGCACGGACAAATCCGCCGAAAAAGCAAAGCCGTTCATGGACTGGGTTGCTTCCGACGAGGGACAGACCGCCGTTCTCGAAAGCGGCTATCTCCCCGTAAACGGCATGGCTCTCCCCGAAAATCTCATGCCTTATGAAGCGGTAGGAACAGGCAGAAAGAACGACGACCCTCAGCGTCCGCTGAAATATCAGTATGTGAGCCTGTACAAAAACAACGGCTTCGTATACGACCTTACGGATAAGCGGTTCAAATTCACCTGCTTCAACGACGAGGAGCTTCAGAACGAACTGAACCAAAAATTAAAAGAGATTTGCGATCGACTCGCCCCATACTCCTGCGACAAATACATAAAATTAGACGAAAACGACCCGTTCGGCGCCGATTCTTCCAAGCGTGCATGGCGCGGTTCGGGCGGAATGGTCATGGAGGCGGCAATAAGCAACGGCTATCTTTTCGTAGCTCTCGGTTATCCCGCCTATGACATCGCTCACTACGCCGGTTATGCTATCTACGATTCGTACGATTATCTTGAAACGTTCGCTTACGACCTTGTTGAACGCCGCGAAATAACGCAGCTTTCCGACCTTTTCTATGAGGGAACGGACTTTGTTCCGCTCCTTAACAACGCCCTCGGCGAAAATATTTCGGACTGTTATTTCAATTCATGCGACGACGAGCAGAAAGCTGATTTTTCGGGACTTCTCGGTTCTTCGCCGAAATACACCATATTATATTCCCAATTAACGCTCGGCGTCTGGTTTGAGCCGAAAAATCCTTATTTTTACTCCTCGCCTGTTATTCATGCGGATTGTACGGGGGAACTTGAGAAAATGTGCGCAGTATTTGAATACCGCGACATCACCGCTCTCTTAAACGACAGTGTTGACGCAGTATACATATACGGCGGCGATCTGCCCGAATATGATATTGGTTTTGTTTCCGAGAACGGCTCTTACCTGACATATTATACAGGCTCGCGCATTCACACCGACGAAGAGATCGCCGCGGAAAATGAACGGATTCTTAAAGCGCAGCGCTCGGCAATAAAGTATGTGTATGATTTTTACGATCTTGATCCAAGCGTAGAATACTCTCTGCGTTTTTTCGGTTCTTTTGACAGCGACGGTCCGTACTATAAGCTTTACACCGATCCTTCTGCGCCGGACTTCTGGATCTATATTGATACGCAGACCTCGGAAGCGATATCGCCCGAAACGCTTCTCTGTAAAAACTGGCGGGAATATGCTCCCGAGGAAAAACGCAACAAACTGCGGTTTGCGTTTGTAGCCTCGGTGGAAAATCAACTCGTAACGGTGTGCTATACCTACTTTGATGAAGATATATCAGCATGGATGGCGGATTCATTCTATATCCCGAAAGATAAGCTGAATCCGAGATATTTTGGGTAAAACTATACCGCGCAGAAGCAATCGTTTCTGCGCGGTTATTCGTTAAGTACATCAATAAGACGTTCGGGAGTTTCGGCAAAGCAGACCCCGTCCGAGCGGTAAAGGATAACGACCTTTTCGCCCGCCTTGATTTCATTTTCGTTCGCCGGAACTGCGGGAAAAGTATATTTCCGCCCGTTCCACGTCACGCACACAGCCCCATAGCCGTCTGCGGGAATATCCTCCGTACAGACCGCGTCGCAGCCGCTAAGATCCTCGTTTTTTGGGATAGGCTTAACGCGCATTTTCCGCACCAGCCGCACGGCGAAAAAGTTCGCGAACATTCCGCACATTACAGCGGTGGGAAATGTCACAAAGCCGTTCATTTCAAGCAGCTTCAGCAGCGTTCCCGCAATTCCGAACGCCGAGAAAAATACGGTAAGCAGGGTTATGTTATATGGGATAAAATCCTCTATCGGAATGGTTTTGCCCTTTATATTATGCAGGCGCGTTTCCATTCCGAACGAGCGTATTTTCTCCATGTAGCGCAGTATCATATCCGCAGTAAAGCCGCAAACCGCGACTACCGCGACGCAAATGTAAAAAATCATTATTCGGATCTCTGCGGCGCGAGAATTTCAAAGCGAATCGTTCCGATACGGAAATTGTCGAGCGTTTCGACCGTTATGCGGAACTTATCGGTTTCGATAGTGTCGCCCGGCTCGGGAATACGCCCGAAAAGCTCGAAGATCCAGCCGCCGACGGTGTTGCTCTCGGTGTCAAGCTTATAGTCCATTCCGCGCGCCTCAAAAAAGCGGTTAAAGTCGTTCTGCGACACCTCTCCAGTCGTTTCAAAAACGGTTTCGGAGATGAATTTCACGGGCGCGGTTATCTCGTCGTCCTCGTCCCAGATCTCCCCGACAAGTTCCTCAAGAATATCTTCAAGCGTAACGATACCCTCCGTGCCGCCGTACTGGTCAACGACGACCGCGAGGTGAATTTTCCTTTTCTGCATCTGGCGCAGAACGTCGGAAAGCTTCATAAGATCTGGGATATGCATGGTTTCCTGAATAATGTCGCGGATATAGAACGTCCCGCCGCGCACCATGCGCTCGAAAAAGTCTTTCTGCGTAATAACGCCGACGATATGGTCGATAGTCTTTTCATAAACGGGCAGGCGCGAATAGGATTCAGAAAGAAACAGCTCCTTGACCTTGTCAGTGCCGGAATTTATCTCGACAGCGGTAATATTAACGCGCGGCGTGATTACCTCCGAAACGACCGTTTCGTCGAAAACAAGCGCGCTGCGCACAAGGTCGCTTTCCTGCTCCTCAAGAACTCCCTCGTCCTCGATTTCGTCGATGATGTGCATAAGCTCCTGCTCGGTCATGCTGACTTCCTTGTTTTTGCCGCTGAAAAGCTTGGTCGCGCCTTTCTGAAGCAGCAGGAAGAACGCCGAAAGGGGCGTAAAAACTGTTATAAGTATGCTTACGGGCAGGCTTACCGCGCAGATAAAGCTCTCCGCGTGCCCCTTTGCAATGGTTTTCGGGAGAATTTCGCCGAAAATAAGTACGATAAACGTGGTCGCGACAGTTGATATAAGCGAGCCGTTTTCCTTGAAAAGGTCAATGCACATAACGGTCGCGAGCGACGAGGTAAGTATATTTACAATGTTGTTGCCGATAAGGATAGTGGTGAGGGTTTTGTCGAAGCGGTTGATTATTTTCAGCGCGCGCGCAGCCGACTTTGAGCCGTTGTCCGCCTTACTTTTAAGGCGTATTTTGTTCGCGCTTGTGAAGCTGGTTTCTGTTGCCGAGAAGAATGCGGAAAAAGCTACGAGAATGATAATAAAGATAATCGTGGCTATGTGGTCTTCCATTTTGTAAAAAGGATCCTTTCGTGTCAAAAAATTTCAGCAAAACATTTTTTGTAAAGCTGTACAATATATTATGCCATAAATTATTCAATATGTCAAGGCGGGACGGGTGTGCGCAGCGCATAATGCACGTTAAATATTGCAGTATGACAAATTTTCCCCGGATATTCCCGTTTTTAACAATGAATTTGCACAAAAATTTATGTCAATTTGCGTTTTTCTTTTTTATTTGTGGACAAATGCAGCAAAAATGTGATATAATTGATGAAAACGGCGTTCGCCGTAAAATATGAGGAGGATTTTACTATGGCATTCTGCAAAAACTGCGGAGCGCAGATTCCCGACGGCTCTCAGTCATGTCCCTCTTGCGGAGCTTCCGCAGGCGCGTCGGACTTCACCGCTTCTTTCGACAGCCAGGATATCGAAAGCAACAAGGGAATGGCTATTCTCGCATATCTCAGCTGGCTCGTTATCATTCCGCTGGTTGCCGCGCCTCAGTCGAGATTCGCGCGTTTCCACGCTAATCAGGGACTTGTTCTCGCGATCATCAGCACGATATGGGGCGTTGTTACGGGTATTTTCGGCGCGATCCCGTTTATAGGCTGGATCATCGCGGCAATTATGGGTATCGCAAGCATTGCGTTCCTTATACTTATGATAATGGGTATCGTAAACGCGGCGAACGGCGAAGCGAAAGAGCTTCCCATAATCGGAAAAATCACGCTTATCAAGTAACGGCATAAACAAAAGGCTCTGCGGCGCGCGGGGTCTTTTTTTTATTGCCCGAATATCGGACAATGCGCAAAAAACGAAGCTTCGATTAATTTGGCGCTATTGCCGCAGTTTTTGATTTTCTCACCCCTTGCGTTATTCAACTGTTTTCGGACAAATCTCCGCCGAAAATTGATTATCCATACAGCGCCCGCTGTTTCAATCGTTTTTTCCTTGACTATTTGCCGCCGATGATGTATAATGTCAATAAATGTCAACAAATAAAAGGAGGAACAGATTTTGAATCAGAAAACCGCCCTTAGCGGGGCAGACATTGACCGAATATCCGAGGAACTTGAAGCGGAGCTGATAAACAAAAACAAGTGTCAGCCGAAAGAAGCCAAACGGATATGCCTTACAGCGGAAGAAATAATGCTGAGTATCCGCGGCAAGGCGGGCGAAAACTGTGAAGCGGAGATCGCTCTCAAGAAGCGCTTCGGCAAATCGTCTATACAGCTCCGTTTTCGCGGAGAACCGTTCGATCCGCGAATGGACAGCGGAGAAATGAGCGCGCTGCTCACAATGTACGACCTTATTCCCGACTATCACTTCAAAAACGGATATAATATCGTTTCCGTCCCCGTCACAAAAAAGAAAAAAGCGGCATGGCTGGGGATTGTTGCCGCGCTTGCGGTCAGCCTGCTGGTAATACTGTTTTCCGAGCTTTTCCCCGCGCTGTCTGTAAAGACTTTTCTTGCTTCGTCGGCTTCCCCGCTGTTTGAAACAATGATCGGCTTTATTACCGCAATCTCGGGTCCGATAATATTTTTATCGGTGCTTTCCGGGATACTTGCGATAGGGGATATATCCACTCTGAAATCTGCGGGACTTCGCATAATCAGGGACACTCTGGTCATCTCGTCGCTAACCGTTGCGGCTGTTCTTGCGGCGGCTTCCGCGGTATTCAATATGCAGATCGTTTCCGCCGAAAACAGCGTTAACGACGGCTCTGCGATAATTCAAATGATACTTGACATAATCCCCGACAATTTCTTTTCTCCGTTCATCACGGGCAATTCGCTTCAGATAATTTTTCTCGCCATGATATTCGGCGCGGTCATTCTCGCTCTGAGCACGAAAATAAAAGTGGTCGGCGATATGGTTTTTGAGCTTCAGGATATTTTCCAACAGCTAATGATATGGGTGAACGGTCTTATGCCGTTTTTGGTATGCGTTACGGTGCTGCATATTTACGTTTCGGGCGAATCCGACATTGTTTTCAACTCACTGAACACCGTTCTGCTGGTGATTGCGGCTTGCCTGCTGCTCATGCTGCTGATGATAATTTTTCTTTCAATAAAATACAGGACATCGTTTGCGAACATCGTCAAAAAAATGCTTCCGTCTTTTATTTTGTCCGTATCGACAGGCTCGTCTTCCGCCGTGTATTTGACTAACCATGAAACGTGCTGCAATAAATTCGGAATAGAACGTTCGCTTGCGGATTTCGGCATTCCGTTCGGGCAGGTCGTGTGTATGCCCGGCGTAGCGGCGATAATGTCAAGCGTTGTTGCCTATCTGGCTGTTTTTTATCAGGTTGAAATAACGGTCACATGGCTGATAACCGCCGTTATCGGTATCGTTCTGGTATCGATTGCGGCGCCCCCGATACCCGGCGGCGGCATAGCGGTCTATTCGGTTATATTAACCCTGCTCGGAATCCCCGCAGAAGGGCTCGCGGTGGCGGTTCCTATCGAAATGATAATGGAATATCTCGCAACGGGAGTCAACATAATGTCGGGTCAGTTCGTACTTATCAGAACTGCGGACAAGCTCAAAAAGCTTGATCTGACAACATTCCGCAGCTCAAAGTGACGCTGCTATACGGAATTTTGTGAGATAGCGTAATACATAAAAAGCCCCCTTTTGTCAGACATTTTCGGGTGTACCCTATTTGTCAGACAATCGGGGGCTTTTCATTTATTGTTCAGGATTTCCTGCTTTCCCTCTTCACACTCTCTTTTTTCTGAAAGCTGCTGCCGCAGCGCCGGCGATAAGCACCGCCGCAAGGCTGAGCGTTACGCCCGTGGGCGGGTTTCCGTCCTCGTCGTCGGTCGGAACGGTGATAACTTCGCCGTCCGTCCCGTCGGCAGGCTTCGCCGTGTGGTCGTAGTCGTCAATCACTATAACATACTCCGAAGCGTGCGTAAATTCCAGCTTCGTTTTGCCGTTTTTGTCGATTTTTCCGCAGCCCATAAGCTCGGATTTGTCCTCGCCGAGGTAATAGTAGAGGTTCGCGAACAGTCCCTTGTTGCGCTTGCCCAGATCCACTCTCAGCTCTGCCTTGAAGCCAAATTCGCCGTCGTGTTCAAGCGTTATGGAGATGTATCCGAACTCGCCCGTCACCGCGTTTATAACCTTTACGGGGATATTCGCGCCCTTGCTCACTCCCATGTCGATATCGCGCGGAGCGGTTACGCCGTTTCCGTTTATCTCCCACGCGAAGCCGCCGCCCATGTCGAGAACGAGCGTGATATCCTTGCCCTTTATTTCTTTCAGAATGTCTTTCGGAAGCTCGGTGGTGCCGTTCATATCAATGTCTATCGTGTCGCCCTCGCGCGCGCCGCTGATCTTGTCAAGAATTACGTCCCAGCCGATTTTTCCGTTGTCGCCCTTGATGAAAGGCTCGTTCTCAGGCTCGGAAAGCGTGTCGTCGCCGAGATCCTCCGCGTCGTCTTCGGGTTCAATTTCGTCAGGCTCGGTCGCCGTAGTCGTGGTGGTCGCCGCAGTCGTGGTCGTAGCCGCCGCGCCGGGGTTATAGCCGCCGTAAGGCGGGATAACCGTGCCGCGAACGAGCGTTTCGCCGCAGACAACGCACACGGTATCGCCCGTGTAGCCCGCGGTATCCTTTGTCGGGGCAACCTTGTTTCTGATCTCGGTCGCGCCGTGCTTGCCCGAAGCGGCTATCACGATATCCGCGCTTGTGATCTCGTTCAGAGCGTTCGCGTCGGCGAAGAGCTTGCCGCAGAAGCCGCAGCTCCAGTATTCAATGCTGCCCTCCTTTACGCAGGTAGGTTCAACGCGCTCGTGATGCGTGAACGAAAGGTGCTTGCCGGAAGTGGCAATCACGATATCCGTAATCTCATTCAGAGCGTTTGCGTCCGCGAAGAATTTATTGCATAAAGCGCAGCGCCAGTGCTCAACCGTACCGGTGAGCGTGCAGGTCGGTTCAACCCGCGCGTAGTGTACGAGCGAATGATATTTTCCCGAAGCTGCAAGCACGATTTGCTCACTTGTCAGTTCGTTCACCGCGTTTTCGTCCGCGAAGAACTTTCCGCACAACGCACAGCTCCAGTATTCGATATTTCCTGCATTAAGGCAGGTCGGCTCAACGCGGTCATGATGAGCGAGCGAATGATATTTTTCAGAAGCGGAAAGCACGATTTGCTCGCTTGCCAGTTCGTTCATCGCGTTTTCGTCCGCGAAGAACTTTCCGCACAGCTCACAGCTCCAGTACTCAATATTTCCCGCATTCACACAGGTCGGTTCAACGCGGTCGTGATGAACAAGCATCGTGCCGTGACCTGAGTTTGCCTGCTTTGAAACAGGCGCGCTCGCATTTGCGTCGTCGGTCTGAGCATAACAGATATAGCCTGTTACAAGCTTGTCGTGACCTATGGTAAGCGTGTTTACGCTGCTCCAGTAAACGCCGTCAAAGCTGTATTCCACGCCCTCAAGCGCTGTAGCTATCGTCGCGGTGATATCATTTCCGTTTTCGGTGAACACAATGTCAAAATCGTCAAGACTCGGCGCTTCCCTGTTTGCCTTGTCGTTAAGCTCAACGCGAATCGTGAATACGATATCGTTGTAGTTCTGCGTGGACAGAGTCGCCTTTATCCAGTTGTCTTGGTCCTTAAACTCCTCTATGAACGGTCCTAAGTGGAAAGTAAACTCTCGGTCGGAATAAATGTTATCCAAGTCAGACAAAAAGACACGATTCGTTCCATTAATTATATATTCAGAGCATTCCACAGGCAGCGACATTCCCTCTCTGTCTATCTGTCCCATGTTTTCGGGAAGTCCGGGGACAAATACCGTAATGTCCTCGTCCGTCTGCCAGTTATAGGAAAGCCTGATATCGGGAACGGCGGGAGCGTCTGCCTTTGCAATGGCGAACACCCATGCGGGATCCTCAAGCTCGGCAGCCTTGTAGAATTTGCCCTCGTCAACCGATATTTTTACAGTGTAATCGCCCGCGTTTATCGGTGCGGATTCTAATTTCTCGTCGCCGCTGTAATACTCAACGGTGACATCGCCTACGCCCTCCATGCCGGACTTTGCCGTAACTTTCGCTGTCTTTTCCTTGTTATTGAATACAAGATCGGCGGCGGGAGTGAAATCAAAGTCTGCCGCAGTAAGCTCCTTTTTCGCAATATCCACAACGAGGTCTTTAGTTACCTCGTCCGCGAAATAATCCGCGTTTGTATAAACCAGCGTGAACGTTGTTTCATCAACGGTTTTTGCCGTATAGGTCGCCTCTCCGTCGGTAAACTCTGTGCTTTCTACAACGGGTGCGCCGCCTATCCTTATTGAGAAGCTGCCGCCCGCAGCAGGGCAGGACGCGCCGTTTTCGTAATTTATAAACGCTTTTGCCGAGAACGTTATGTCGTCGCCGTAAGCAGGCGTTTTGTCGCCGATTTTTACAAATTCAAGCTCCGCCGTATACTCAACGCTCGTTGCGTTTTTCTCTGAGAACGAGGGATAATATGCGATTCCCCTGCTCTTGTCGTTCGGCTTCTTCACCCAAATCGTATCGTCAAGCTTCATCGCTGTGAGCGCGCTATCCGAGGTCATCTCAATAGTGGTAAGACCTTTAACATTATTGGCTTCGTCGTCGCCGGTTGCTCCTATAGCGCCAAGGCTGCTGACGTCTTTATTATAGTAGCAGTTTGTGATTGTGGCGTAATTTTCTCCGCACACACTGCCAACGCTTGTTGTTCCGCTGACTGCTCCTGTGTTGTAGCAGTTTGTGACTGTACCGTCATTACCTCCGCACACACCGCCGACTTGCAAATCGCTTCCGCTGACTGTGCCTGTATTATAGCAGTTTGCGACAATAGCCTTGTTTGTGCCGGCGCCATTGGTTTTGTTATAACCGCACACGCCGCCGACAGTCTTATATTCTCCGCTGACTGAACCTGTGTTGTAGCAGTTTATAATAGTGCCTGTGTTAAGTCCGCACACGCCGCCGACATTTTCGTACCCTGTCACTTTCGCATTTTCAACGCCGACATTCATAATAAGACCATCGTTACAACCAAACAGACCTACACAGAATCCGCTGTCGGGCATATTTATCTTGAAATTCGATACAACGCGTCCGTCGCCGCTGAATTTGCCTGTGAAAGGCTCGGATTCATAGCCGATAGGAGTTATCTCCGCGCCGCCGAGGTTGATATTAGCGCCGAGAACGTAGTTTTTGCTAAGGCTTTCTTCATCATTTCCAATTGCCTTTAACTGCGCTTCTGTGGAAATAAGCGTGTATTCCTGCCAGTCGTCCGCGCCGTCCGTCTTGAAGTTGTACTGCTGCATAGTACCCGACTTCGCCGCTTTTTTCATGCAAACGAGATTGGGATAGGTATATTCTACCGTGCGTAAATTGCTGTTTTCCGCGTCAGTCGTTACCGCGTAGCTTCCCGTAGTCCAAGTTTTTTCATACGAACCAAAAAGATTAACGGCTTCGCAAAGCTCTTTCGTGGTCTTGCCTACGCCCAGTCCATTGTCAGCAACATCGCTGCGTTCTTTGTCATAATAGCAGTTAAGATATCTAGTGCTTGCAGTGCTTGAGGCAACAATTGCGCCAACACTATCATCATTGCCTTCGTTTATGCTCACCTTGCCGACAAAATAACAATAATAAATATCGCTATCAATGCCGCTGTAGTCATCATGTCTTCCGCAAATACCGCCTGCGAAATATCTATCCGAAGTTACATCGGCAAAGGCGTAGCAGTATTCAATCAAGCCCTTATTTTCGCCGCAGATACCGCCGACATAGTTGTTTCCTTTGTTGTGAACCGTACCCTCAAAAGAACAGTAGAAAATTTTACCGCCGATGTCGTTTTTGCCGCAGATACCACCGATATTTTTGCGGCCGTTAGATAATGTATAGCTGATATCGCCCTCAACGGCGAGATTCATAATCAAGCCCGTATTTACCCCGAACAGACCGTAACCGCCCGATAAGTCCTCGTCGGTCGACATCTTGACGTTCTTGATTGTGTATCCGTCGCCGCTGAATTTGCCCGTAAACGAAGTGCCGTTGTTGCCTATGGGCGTTATTGTCTTGCCGCTGAGGTTCAGTTCTTTCGCGAGAACATAGTTCTTGCCCCAGCTTGTGCTGTCGTTTCCGATAGCGATAAACTGAGCTTCGTTTTCAATAAGGGTGTATTCCTGCCAGTCGTCCGCGCCTGTACTGTTTATCTTGAAGTTATACTCCTGCGTTTTGACAGAATAAGCCGTACCTACGCCGTTAAGGCTCGGGTAGGTGTAAGTTACCGTGCGGAATTTTCCGTTGGGTTCCGACGTTTTGATCTTACCCGCAGCCCAGACAGAGCCAAAGCCATTCGGAAGAGTTGTGCCGCAAAGCTCTGCCGTAGTCAGACCCTTGACATTATTGGCTTCGTTGTCGGCGGCAGATGAATCGTATTCGTCTGTTCCTATAGCACCAAGACTGCTGACGTTCTTGTCATAATAGCAATTTTCTATACCGACTCCGCTATTTGAAGGATCACTGAAGCCGACTATGCTGCCGATAGCGTAGATATAACCGTCATAATCGCCGCCCGAAACCTTACCTACGCTATAGCAGCACTTGATGCTGACGCCATGAGGATTATACGTCATCATCCCGCAAATTCCGCCGACATTGCTTGTTCCTGTAATATCGGCTATGCTGTAACAATTTTCAATTACGCTGTTACCGTTCAAGCCGCATATACCGCCAACCTTGCTCTTTCCCTGCACTGTTCCGGTGAAAACGCAATTTCTGATCATTGCGAGGTCGCTGCTGAGAGACCCGGAACTCCACGCGCATATGCCGCCGACAATATCTTTTCCGACTATCTTTGCGTTTTCAACGTAAAGGTCGATAATAAGACCATAGTTAACGCTAAAAAGACCGATATAATCCTCATCGGGCTTGTTGATCTTCACGTTCTTTATTTTATGTCCGTTGCCGCTGAATTTGCCCGTGAAATGTGTATAATAGTTACCGATAGGATCTATCTCCGCGCCGCCGAAGTCGATATCCGCATTGAGAACGTAGTTTTTGCCCAAGCTTTCGCTGTTCTCGCCGATAGCCTTGAACTGCTCCGTTGTGGTGATGATCGTGCATTCCTGCCAGTCGTCCGCGTCCGCGCTGTTTACCTTGAAGTTATACTCCTGCGTTTTGACAGAATAAGCCGTACCTACGCCGTTAAGGCTCGGATAGGTGTAGGTCGCCTTGCGGAATTTTACGTTAGTCTGCGACGCCTCCGTAGCGGTGCTGCCCTCAGCCCAGACAGAGCCAAAGCCCGTCGGGAGAGTTCCGCCGCAAAAGTCCGCCGTAGTAAGACGCTTAACATTATTATCCTCATTATCGTTGGCTGCATTGGCGACCGATTCTCCCAATGCGGCACAAGTAGCAATGTCTATATTATAGTAGCAGTTTTTAACTGTGCCCTTGTTGTGTCCGCAAACACTGCCGGTATATGGACCTCCGCTGACTGCGCCTATGCTGTAGCAGTTCTCGATCGTTTCATAGTTATATCCGCACACGCCGCCGACCTTCTCGCTATTTCCGCTGACTGCGCCTGTGTTGTAGCAGTTTTTGAGCGCGCCGCCGTTATATCCGCACACACCGCCGACTTTAGTTTCTCCGCTGACTGCGCCTGTGTTGTAGCAGTTTTCGACAATACCCGTGCTATTGCTTCCGCACACGCCGCCGACTTCTTCCTCTCCGCTGACTGCGCCTGTGTTGTAGCAGTTTTTGACAGTGGTCGCGGTACCGGTAATTCCGCATACGCCGCCGACTTGAAGAGAGCCGAGGACTGCGCCTGTATTGTAGCAGTTTATAACCGTGCCCGGTTGTACATTAGCTCCGCACACACTTCCGACACAATCATTTCCTTTCACTTCAGCGTTTTCAACGCCGAGATCCATAATCAAACCGCTGCTTTTTCCAAACAGACCTACACCGTTATCATTAGGCATATTTATCTTGAAATTCGATACAACGTGTCCGTTGCCGCTGAATTTGCCTGTGAAAGGCGTATCATAATTGCCGATAGGAGTTATCTCCGCGCCGTCAAGGTCGATATTCGCTCTGAGAACGTAGTTTTTGCCCCACAGTGAGGAATCACCGACCAGCTCTAAGAAGCCGTCTTTATCGTCTATGTATTCAAAATCGTCCCAGTCCGCCGCGGTGTCCATGCCGAAATTATACTCATTTTTTACGACGGTATAAGGCTCGCCTACGTTGCCAATGCTCGGATAAATGCAGGTCGTCGTGCGAAGCTTTCCGTTAACGTTCTCGGTGTAGCTGCCGTTCTTAAATCCTGAGTTCGGGAGATAATTCAAAATATAAACCAACTCAGAAAGAGGCAGATCTACAATGTTATTAGCGTAGCTTCTACCGACTCCTATAGCTTCAACGCCGCTAACAGCTTTGCTGTAACAGCAATCTTGTATAATTCCCCGGTTTTCACCAGCTATACTTCCGATATAGTTGCTATAGTTGCTTCCCGAAACCTTGCATACGCTGTAGCAGTTTCTAACATCGCCCAAGTCGGCATTATTGCCGCAAATACCGCCGACGTGATCATACGCCGCAACAACATCACCTATGCTGTAGCAGACGTTGAGATTACTCTCGTTACAACCGCAAATGCCGCCGACATAATCTTTTCCGACTATCTTTGCGTTTTTAACGCCGACTCTGATAATAGTGCCTGAGTTGTAGCCAAAAAGACCGATATTATCCTCTTCAGGCTTGTTGATCTCTACGTTTTTTATTGTATGTCCATTGCCGCTGAATTTGCCCGTAAACGGAGTGTCGCTGCTGCCTATGGGCATAACGTCCGTCCTGCCCGCGAGGTCGATATCCTTGGCGAGAACGTAGTTTTTATCCCAGCTTTTGCTATTCTGTCCGAGAGCGACAAAAGCTTCTTCGTCTTCGATAAGCGTATATTCCAGAAAGCCCCCGTTCATCGAGCCGAAGTCGTATACGAGTGTCCCCTCGGACAGATGAGTTGTACCAATGCCCGAAAGGCTCGGATATATGTATGTAGCTGTGCCGAAAAACCTGCTGCCGTCAACGGATTCGAATGTGTCAGAACCCGCAGTCCAAATTGTGTCGTCAAATCCCTCGGGAAGTGTCGCGCCGCAAAGCTCCAAGGTGGTCTTGTTCTCAACATTTGTTTTAGTGCCGCCGTATCCGCTGACGTTGACATTATTCACGCTGCTGTCGTTGTAGCAGTCGCTCATAGTTCCCACGCCGGTGCCGCAAATGCCGTAAAGCCCGCCGTTTCCGCTCTCGCTGCTTAACTTTCCGAAATTCAGACAGCTCTGGAGCGTACCATAGTTGCTGGAGCATATACCGCCGTTGGAAATGCCGCTTGCTGCCGCGACCTTACCGCCATTATAGCAGTTTTCAATGGTTGCGCCGCTATTATTTGACGCGCAAATACCGCCGTTTTCGCTTCCGCCAATTATATCCGCCATATTATAGCACTTTGCGATATAACCGTCATTGCTTTCGCAAATACCGCCGAAATTACCGCCGTTATAACCGGAAATTTTCAGCTCGCCGCTGTTTACGCCGCAAGCCTCTATTGTGCCGCTGTTGTTATTACATATCCCGCCAATGCCGTTCAATGAAGTGATATTGGCATTTTCAAGATAAAGGTTCTTGATAGTGCCGCTGCTGTAACCGAACAATCCCAAGTGCTTGCTGGCACCGTTTTCGCTAATCGTAAGGTTGCTTATAGTATGCCCTTGTCCGTCAAAAGTACCCGCGAAAATTATACTATCATTCACGCGATTAGCATTGTTGTCGTATTTACTGTAACCTATCGGCGTCCATTCGCTGCCGCCGAGGTCGATATTCGCGGTCAGCTTGAAATATACTCCCGCATAGGTCGTGCCTTTGTTTACTTCCTGCGCAAGGTACGCAAGCTCTGCGCCGTTTGATATCTCAAATGCGGTGCCCTCCGTCTTGCCATCGCCGACCGCGAAGGCTGCTGCAACGCTTCCGTCCCACGCCGCCGAAGCATTGACCGACGGAATGATGAATAATGCCGCTGCAAGCACGATTATCGCCGCCGCAAGCGCCGCCAAAAACCTGTTCTTCGTGTTCGTCATCTTTACCTCCTGCATATATCTGCCATATAATGCCGAATTAACTTTATCCTTTTTATTATAATTCCAAAAAATGGTTTTGTCAAGGAAAGAGCGCCTTTTTTGCGCGAATCGCCCTTAATTCTGCGTGAAATTCCGAACCGCGCGCCGCAGATGAATCGGATAAAATAAAACTGACCCCGCGCAGAAACGGGATCAGTCTGTTTTATGCTTTTTGGGGCAGCTCCGCCCTCATTTTCACCCCAACATCTCAATTATCATACGCCCGATATTATCGAAGCCGTCGAGCGTTCCGAGATTTTTCGGGGACACGCTGCCGCCGAAAATCAGCAGGGGCGTGTACTCACGCGAATGGTCGGTCGAGGGCGTGGACGGGTCGCAGCCGTGGTCGGCGGTTATCATAAGAACGTCGCCGTCCCGCATTTTCTTCATAAATCCGCCTAGCCATACGTCAAATTCGTTCAGCGCACCCGTGTAGCCCGCGACGTCGTTGCGGTGTCCGAACTGCATATTACAATGTTTGAAGTTCAGAATTTAAACGGACACAAACATCACGTTCACTTGTTTCCAAACATTCTTTCATATGAATCATTCTCCTTGTTACTTATACCTGATTCATGCTTTGCTCGTTTCCAAACATCGGAAAAAACAATTTGTGCTTTTTCTATTAACAAGTGTAAATTTTCGCTACTAAATTCTTCTTTGATGCATCGATTTAACATATTAGTCAATTCATCATATGATTTGACATTTTTCCTAAAGTATAAAACAATTTTGCTACTTAGAGTGATTAGCTTTATTCTTCTTTCTTCATTATCTGAAGATGGTTCAATATATACTTCTAAAAATTGCATAACAAGATTACGCACATCTTTTATCCAATCAACTCTATGTGCTGTAATAGTTTTAGTTTTAATGTGATTTTGCTCATTAATAATAGTTATAATTGCTGTTGCAATAGAAACAATAAATGTTAAAATTGCAGCAACCAAAGTAACCATATTATCACTCCTTTTGATTCAATTTTTACTCATGCTATAACGGTTACGCCTCTTTACAAAATTCTTGTTAAATATGATATATCAATAAATAATTTTGTTTTCTACCGATATTTGGCGAGCTTTTGCACTTCCACAAGTAAGCCATTTACTTTACATTGTCTATTCATGACAACACTTTTAAAAAATGATCGATAAAATGAAAACACACTTTTGAAAGATATAAGAAGCTTACTCCAAGGATTTTGAATAAATTTCAAGAAAGCGATAAACGAAGCAAAAGTAAATACATAAGATTGTGCCCTTTTAATAGTTAAAGGTACCAACAAAGCGTTCCTTCTCTGATTGACACAAATGACAGCATTTGCTGTTACTTAAACTATTATAACATTGTTATCACATCTTGTCAAGATTTATGTGAAAAGCAAAAGAAGCTTTCAGAAGCGGTTCATAAACATAAATCCGTATACAATACATATGTACCCGAACATTACAAACGCCGAGCAGATAACGGCGGTTTATCAGACCAAACGAATTTCAATATCTCCGAAGCCGACAACAACATTATCATTACAAATGACGCACTGCTTGACAGCGGAAGTACAGCATACAGGCTTGATGATATTGTCGTAAACGGTATGGGATATATGCTGTTCCCGCGAGACTTTTACAGTGAAGCTGCCGAAAACATTTCCGAAACAAATACGCTTTCAGCAATAATGAAAGAAGGACTTAAAAGACGGGGAATTGAAACCGAATAAAAATAAAAATTTTCTTTGTATGTCACAACCCAAGCCTCGACATTACGCCATGAATTATGGTATATTCAGTTACGGAAGCAACAAATAAATGAGCTATGATATTCAAACAGCAATATTTGTACTTTTCTGTTTAACATATCATCTCAATTATCATACGCCCGATATTATCGAAGCCGTCGAGCGTTCCGAGATTTTTCGGGGACACGCTGCCGCCGAAAATCAGCAGGGGCGTGTACTCACGCGAATGGTCGGTCGAGGGCGTGGACGGGTCGCAGCCGTGGTCGGCGGTTATCATAAGAACGTCGCCGTCCAGCATTTTCTCCATAAATCCGCCGAGCCATACGTCAAATTCGTTCAGCGCGCCCGTGTAGCCCGCGACGTCGTTGCGGTGTCCGAACTGCATATCGAAATCAACGAGATTAGTGAAGCAAAGTCCGTGAAAATCGGTCTGCTGAACGCGCGAGGTTTCCGCCATATCGTTTGCATTTCCGATAATTCTATTGAAATCCGTCAGTCCCTTGCCCGCGAAAATATCGTGTATCTTGCCTATTCCGATAACGTCAAAGCCACGCGCCTTGAGTATATCCATTGTCGTGTCTTTCGGCGGAACAAGCGAATAGTCGTGGCGGCGGGGAGTCCGCGTAAAGGGGTATTCCCCCTCGAAAGGCCGCGCAATAACGCGCCCGACCGCGTGTTTGCCCTGTAAAATCCCGCGCGCGATCTCACAGTATCTGTACAGCTCGTCAACGGGAACAACGCTTTCGTGCGCGGCGATCTGGAACACGCTGTCCGCCGAGGTGTAGACGATAAGCGCGCCCGTTTTTATATGTTCTTCGCCGTAATCGCGTATTACGTCCGTACCCGAATACGGCTTGTTGCAAAGCACTTTTCTGCCTGTTTTCCGCTCAAATTCACGGATAACCTCGTCGGGAAAACCGTTCGGATAGGTCGGAAAAGGCTGCTCCGAAACAATCCCCATCATTTCCCAGTGACCTGTCGTGGTGTCCTTGCCCTTTGAAAGCTCCCTCATACGCGCGTAAGCGCCGAGCGGTTTTTCGCACGCCCCGCCGTAGCCGTTGCCCTCAATATTAAAAAGACCTATTTTTTTCATGTTGGGAACGTTCAGCTTCCCCGTATCAAAGCAAGCCTTGAGGGTATTGCTGCCCTCGTCGCCGTAGTCAGCCGCGTCGGGCGCTTCGCCTATCCCCACGCTGTCCAGAACAATAAGAAAAACACGTTCAGCCATAATTACTCCTTCCCACAGAGCCTGCCTGCGCCGCTTGTGCCTATGCGCGAGCAGCCAAGCGCGATATAATCCTCCATATCCTCCTTGGCGCGAATGCCGCCCGCCGCCTTTATTTTCACATTTTTGCCGATATGCGCCTTGAACAGCGTTATATCGGCTTTCTGCGCTCCTGCGGTCCCGAAGCCCGTCGAGGTCTTGATGTAATCCGCGCCCGTTTCGGTGACAATTTCACAAAGGCGAACCTTTTCTTCATCTGTAAGGTAACACGTTTCGATTATCACTTTCAACAGCTTATCGGGGACAGCCGCGCGCACCGCCGCAATGTCGTTTTTCACCGCGTCGAAATTGCCGTTTTTTACCTCGCAGAGGTTTATCACCATATCAATTTCGTCCGCGCCGTCGCTCGCTGCGTCAGCCGCCTCAAACGCCTTTGCACGCGTCGTCATATATCCGAGCGGAAATCCGATGACCGTGCAGATATTCAGCTTTGGGAACGCTTCTCGCACGCGCTTCACATAGCACGGCGGAATGCATACGCTTGCGGTGCGGTATTCGAGCGCCTCTTTGCAGAGCTGCTCGATTTCAGTCCACGAAGCCGTCGCAGAGAGCTTTGTGTGGTCGATATATCCGAGAATTTCACTTGTTTCCATGATTTTTTTCCTTTCATTCGGAATGCAAAAACGGACACCGTTTCCGCGGCGCCCGTGAACGGCAGATTGCCGCTTATACTATTTTTGAATCTTCCTATAGCCAATGTCTATATATCGATTAGGAATTATGTTTTTCCTCAAGCTTTGTAATTTTTCCTACGCGGACAGCGTGCCTTCCGCCCTCAAATTCCGTGTGCAGGAAAACATCGAGCATTTCGACAGCCGAGCCTGCTCCCGTAGTTCTTCCGCCGAAGCAGATAACGTTCGCGTCGTTATGCAGGCGAGTATATTTCGCCGAATACCAATCCGCGCAGAGCGCCGCTCTGATACCCTTTATCTTATTCGCCGCAATCGAAATACCGATACCCGTTCCGCAGACGAGAACGCCCTTGTTATCCTCGCTTTCGAGCACCTTTTCGCACACCTTTTCGGCAATGTCGGGATAATCAACGCTTTCGCCGTCACACCCCATATCGGTGAACTCAAAGCCGTTCGCTTCGAGATATTTTATCAGCTCCAGCTTGAGCTGATAGCCGCCGTGGTCGCATCCTACATAAATCATTTTGCACTTTCCCTTTCCTTTGCTTCACGTTCAAGACGCTCGCGCTCCGCCTGCGGCAGGCGCAGATAAACGGGCATAAGCGCCGCGGGATCCGTATCGGGCAGCTTCTCCGCCGCAAAGCATACCCCGACCGCGTTCTGATATTTCAGCATCGCAGGCGCAAGCTCGATATTCCCGCCGCCAAGCTTTGAATAAACCAGATCGGCGCCGTCGCCCGCAAGAATAACGCGTTCGCCGTATTTTTTCAGCTCGCCGCCAAGCTCGTCGATAAACATCGCCCGGTCGTCGGTAAGCCGCTCGACCCCGCCGTTTTTCACGCGGAAAACCGCGTTGAACACCTGACTGCACCGTGCGTCCATGACCGCGCAAATAACCGCGTCCGTCACGGTGAAGTTATACGCAAGCCCCAACAGCGTTGAAACCTGTCTGCACGGCTTTTTCAGCGCGTACGCCATGCCCTTTACCGCAGAAACTCCTATGCGAAGTCCCGTAAAAGAACCCGGTCCCGCCGATACCGCGAACGCGTCAATGTCCCCGAGAGAGAGCCCACCGCATTTCAGCAGCGATTCCATAAACGGAATGAGCGTCTGCGAGTGAACAAGCTTCGTGTTGAGCTGACCCTGCGCTATCACAAGGGGACGTTCCCCGACCTCGCAGACTGCGCAGGAAGCCGCGGCAGCCGAGGTGTCAATTCCTAAAATTTTCATATCATCACTTCTTCAGAATGGTTATTTCGCGGCTGTTTTCGCCGATTTTTGCTATATCTACCGTCCATACGCTTTCAAGCTCATCGGCAAGCCCGGGAATGTTCTCGCTCCACTCGACGGCTAAGATCCCGCCTCGGTCGAGGTAATCGAAAAAGCCTATCGCGTACAGATCGTCATAGCTGTCGATTCGGAACAGATCAAAGTGAAAAACACTCATTTTTTCACCGTGATATTCGTTTACGAGCGCGAATGTCGGGCTTGAAACGCCCTCTTTTATGCCGAAATGCCGCGCGACGCCCTTTGTGAAATGCGTTTTTCCCGCGCCCATTTCACCCGTATAAAGTATCACGTCGCCCGCGCTGAGCTGCTCCGCGAATTTCTCCGCAGCCGCAAGCGTTTCTTCAACGGAGTTTGTTTTTATCGTCATCAGAACAGCCCCGAAATCGTTCCGTCGCCCGCAACGTCGATATTATTCGCCGCGGGAACCTTCGGAAGTCCCGGCATGGTCATAATATCGCCGGTAAGCGCAACCACAAAGCCTGCGCCCGCCGACAGCTTAACGTCGCGAACGGTTATCTCGAAGTTTTCGGGCTTTCCGAGCTTTGCGGGGTCGTCGGAAAGCGAATACTGCGTTTTCGCAACGCACACGGGGATATTTCCATACCCCAGTTCCTCAATTATTTTTATTTCCTTTTCGGCTTTCGCGGTGAAAATAACGCCGTCAGCGCGGTAAATTTCCCTTGCGATAATGCCGAGCTTTTCCTTTATCGGAAGCTTTTCGTCGTAAATCGGAGCAAAACGGCTTTCCTTTTCTTCGACCGTTCTTACGACAGCCTTTGCAAGCTCAACGCCGCCTTCTCCGCCCTTTAAGAACACGTCCGAGAACGCGACCTCAACGCCCTTTGCCTTGCAGTAATCGGTAACGAACGCAATCTCCGCGTCCGTATCGGTGTAGAAATGATTTACCGCAACAACTACGGGAACGCCGTACTTCTGCATATTTTCGATATGCGTCCCGAGGTTTACAATGCCCTTTTCGAGCGCCGTGAGATTTTCCGAAGAAAGCTCCGCTTTCGGGACTCCGCCGTTGTATTTAAGCGCGCGTATCGTTGCGACAAGCACAACGCAGTCGGGCTTCAGTCCCGCAAAACGGCACTTTATATCAAAGAATTTCTCTGCGCCGAGATCGCTTCCGAAGCCCGCCTCGGTAATGCAGTAATCGCCGAGCTTCAGCGCAAGCTTCGTGGCTCTTACGCTGTTGCAGCCGTGAGCGATATTCGCGAAAGGTCCGCCGTGGATTATCGCGGGGTTATTTTCGAGAGTCTGAACGAGATTCGGGTTTATCGCGTCGCGAAGCAGAGCCGCCATAGAGCCTACCGCCTTTATATCGCGCGCGTAAACGGGCTTTCCGTCGTAGGTATACGCAACAAGAATGCGCCCAAGACGCTCCTTAAGGTCGTTAAGGTCGTCCGCAAGGCAGAGGATAGCCATAATTTCGCTTGCAACCGTAATGCAGAAATGATCCTCGCGCGGAACGCCGTCAGTACGTCCTCCAAGACCGACAATGCAGCTTCGCAGCGCGCGATCGTTTATATCAAGGCAGCGCTTTATCTGAACACGCCGCTGGTCGATACCGAGCTCGTTGCCCTGCTGAATATGGTTGTCGAGCAAAGCGCAGAGGAGGTTGTTCGCTGCGGTTATCGCGTGCATATCCCCGGTAAAGTGCAGATTTATATCCTCCATAGGAACGACCTGCGCATAGCCGCCTCCCGCAGCGCCGCCCTTAACGCCGAAAACGGGTCCGAGCGACGGCTCTCTCAGCGCCAGAACGGAATTGACGCCGATTTTATGCATACCCTCGGAAAGACCTATGCTCGTCGTGGTCTTGCCCTCGCCCGCAGGGGTGGGGTTAATCGCGGTGACAAGAACCAGCTTTCCGTCGGGAAGAGCCTTGCAGCGGTCAATGCACGACTGCGAAATCTTGGCTTTGTAATGTCCGTAGGGTTCAAGTTCGTCCTCCGAAATACCGAGTTTTTCGGCAACGTCCTTAATTTTGAGCATTTTTGCGCCCTGTGCAATTTCAATGTCAGTAAGCATAATAAAATCCTTTCGCCGTAATTTTATACTGTTATTATATCACGCTGCCGCGCAAATTTCAACAGCATTATTCAAATTCGATCTGGTCGAGGTTAAATTTGACCGCCGTTCCCGCAACGGGGATAGTTTTAGTGACGTATTCCTCGGGGTGCTTGACAATTCCCTCGGCATACGGCCGCGCGCTTTCAAGCTCCGCTCTCGTAAGCCGCATCACCTGAACGCCCTGCGTATCGCGCGCAGCTTTCGGCAGAACGAGCATTGTCGAGAAGATCAGCAGCTTTCCCGCGTCAGACTGCAATATGAAATCCGCGTCGCCGTCAACCTTGTACATTGCCACCAGCGGAGAACCGTCGTAATACGCGCCCGAGAGCTTCTTTCTCTTCGTCTTTGTTTCAAACGACGAGAGCGGGACTTTCGCGCATTTTCCGTTGCGGAAGAACATCACAAGGTTCTCGTGATAGTCGTTCGTCGCGATAAGCTTAACTATCTTTTCGTCCGCGTCGAAGTCCAGCTTAGCGGGAATATAGTCGCCGAGCGTGCTTATTTTCGTGTCCGAAAAGTCGCTTACGCGCGACTTGTAGACCTGAAATTTATCCGTAAAGAACAGCAGCTCCGTGCGGTTTGAAAGCTCCTCGGAGAATACGAGCGAGTCGCCCTCTTTCAGCTTGTGCTCGCCGCTCATGCGGAGCGACTGCGACGTAACGCGCTTGAAATATCCCTCCTTGGTGAGGAATATATTAAGCGGATAATCGGGTATCTCCTCCTCGGCGTCGCCGGTATCCGCTTCAATTTCCGCAAATTTCGTGCGGCGCGGCTGACCGTACTTTTCGGCTATCGAGGTAAGCTCCTTGATGATGAGCTGCTTTATCTTTCGCGGACTTTCGAGCGTTTCTTCCATGTCCGCAATGTCGTCTTTAAGGCTTCCTATTTCATCGGTGCGCTTTAAAATATATTCCTGATTTATGTGGCGCAGCTTTATTTCCGCAACGTAGTCCGCCTGAATCTCGTCGATACCGAAGCCTATCATAAGGTTAGGTACGACCTCCGCTTCTTCCTTTGTTTCACGGATAATGCGTATCGCCTTGTCGATATCGAGCAGTATCTTCTGCAAACCGAGCAGCAAATGCAGCTTCTCCTTTTTCTTGTTCAGCTCGAAAAATACCATTCGCTTTACGCACTCCATGCGGAACGCTATCCATTCCGTGAGAATGTCGTAAACGCCGAGAACTCGCGGAGTTCCCGCGATAAGGAGGTTGAAATTCGCCGAAAAGCTGTCCTGAAGCGGCGTATAGCGGAACAGCTTTTTCATCAGCGCTTCGGGGTCAACGCCTTTTTTCAGATCGAACGTAAGCTTCAGACCCGAAAGGTCGGTTTCGTCGCGTATATCCGAGATTTCCTTTATTTTTCCCGCCTTGACCAGTTCGAGAACCTTGTCTATTATCGCTTCTACCGTTGTTGTCGGCGGTATCTCCGTCACTTCAATGCAGTTTTCACCCTTATCGTAGGTATATTTTGCGCGAACCTTGAACGAGCCGCGCCCCGTGCGGTATATCTGCTGCATTTCCGCGTCGTCGTAGAGAATATATCCGCCGCCGGGAAAATCGGGGCCCTGTAAGGTCGTGGAAACATCGTGTTCGGGGTCTTTCATCAATGCGATCGTCGTTTCGCAGATTTCCCGCAGATTGAACGAACAGATATTGCTCGCCATCGAAACCGCGATACCTATGTTGTTATTTATAAGTATCGACGGGAAGCGCACGGGAAAAAGCGACGGCTCAGTCATTGTGTTGTCGTAGTTCGGGACAAAATCTACTGTGTCCTTGTCAATGTCCCCGAAAAGCTCGTTGCATATCGGGTCGAGCTTTGCCTCGGTGTATCGCGAGGCGGCGAACGCCATGTCGCGCGAATACGCCTTTCCGAAGTTGCCCTTACTGTCCACGAACGGATGCAGAAGCGCCTCGTTTCCGCGCGCAAGACGCACCATTGTTTCATAAATAGCCGAATCGCCGTGGGGATTGAGCTTCATTGTCTGTCCGACGATATTTGCCGACTTCGTTCTCGCGCCCGTGAGCAGCCCCATTTTGTACATTGTGTACAGAAGCTTGCGGTGAGAGGGCTTAAAGCCGTCTATTTCGGGAAGCGCACGTGAAACGATAACGCTCATAGCGTACGGCATATAGTTTGTTTCAAGCGTTTCGACAATATTTTTCTGTTCAACAATGCCCGCGCCCTCGATATAAGCGCTGCTTTTTTTCGGGGAGGAACGCTCGGGCTGTTTCGGTGTTTTTTTCATGCGTTTTTCTCTCCTTTCAGCTTAAATCAAGGTCGTCGAGGTATTTGCTGCCAAATTCCTGAATATAATCCTTGCGCCCCTGTAAATTATCTCCGAGCAGCAGGTCGAACATCGCCTGCGTCTTTTCCGCGTCAGTCGGGAGAACTTTTATAAGACGGCGCGTTTCGGGATTCATTGTCGTGAGCGACATCATTTCGGGTTCGTTTTCACCAAGACCCTTCGAGCGCTGTATCGTGTACTTCTGACCCTCAAGCTCAGCGAGAATTTTCGTCTTTTCCGCCTCGGTATAAGCGAAATATGTCTTTTCCTTTGCGTTTATTTCATAGAGCGGAGATTCCGCGATATAGACATAGCCCTTTTCGATAAGCGTAGGCGTAAGGCGGTAGAGCATAGTGAGGATAAGCGTGCGTATCTGGAAGCCGTCAACGTCCGCATCGGTGCAGATAACGACCTTGTTCCAGCGCAGCGCGTCCAGATTGAACCCCGCGATATCCTTGTTCTGCTTTGCCTTTACTTCAACTCCGCAGCCGAGAACCTTTATAAGGTCGGTGATGATCTCGCTTTTGAATATTTTATCGTAGCCCGCTTTAAGGCAGTTGAGTATCTTTCCGCGGACGGGCATTACCGCCTGATAATCCGAATCCCTCGCCAGCTTTACCGAACCTAACGCAGAGTCGCCCTCCACGATATATATTTCGCGCTTTGAAGTATCCTTGCTGCGGCAGTCCACAAATTTCTCAACGCGGTTGCTGAGGTCGAGCGTTCCCGTCAGCTTTTTCTTTACGTTCTGACGGATACGGTCGGCGTTTTCGCGCGCGCGCTTGTTTATCATTATCTGTTCGCAGATTTTCAGCGCTTCGTCGGGATTTTCGATAAAATAAACCTCTATCGAGTGCTTCAGCCACTCTGTCATGGCCTCGTAAATAAACTTGTTGGTTATCGCCTTTTTCGTCTGATTTTCGTAGCTCGTCTGAGTAGAGAAGTTCGACGAAACAAACACAAGGCATTCCTCAATATCCGCAAAGGTTATTTTTCCGTCGTCCTTATTATATTTGTTGTTGGCTTTAAGATAGCTGTCGATCTGTGAAACGAAAGCCTGCCGCATAGCCTTGTCGGGGCTTCCGCCGTGTTCGAGCCAGCTTGAATTGTGGTAATGCTCGATAAGTTTTACCTTGTTTGAAAAAGCGACCGCAACGTGCAGCTTGACCTTATATTCGGGCTTATCCTCGCGGTCGCGACCCTGCCGCTGAGCGCTCCAGTCCTGCGGAGTTCCGATTGCGCTGTCCCCGACGATTTCCTTTAAATAGTCGGTTATACCGTGTTCATAGCGGAAATGCTTTTCGGAAAACGAGCCGTCCTCCTGCTCGGCGCGGTAGATGAACAGCAGATTGTCGTTGACGATAGCCTGCCTGCGGAGAATGTCGTCAAAATATTCGTCGCCGATATTTATGTCGGTGAATACGTCAAGGTCGGGCTTCCAACGTATGATCGTGCCGGTTTTTCCCGTGGATTTGGTACGGATAAAGCCCTTTTCTTCCTTTTGCTGAGTAACGTTAAAGCCCTTTTCAAAGCGCAGCGAGTAATGCCACGTTCCGTTATCCGCCTCAACGTCCATATATTCGGACGAAAACTGCGTAGCGCAAAGTCCCAGACCGTTCAGACCGAGCGCGAACGAATAGTTGTCGCCGCTGTTGTTATCGTACTTTCCGCCTGCGTAAAGTGTACAAAACGCAAGCTCCCAATTGTATTTGTCCTCGTTTTTGTTGAAATCTATCGGTATGCCGCGGGCTTCGTCGGCAACCTCGATCGAGTTGTCGAGATAGCGCGTTATTTTTATAACGTTTCCGTAGCCTTCGCGCGCCTCGTCGATCGAGTTGGACAAAATCTCAAAAACCGAGTGGCGGCAGCCCTCAATGCCGTCCGAGCCGAAAATTACCGCCGGGCGCTTACGAACCTGATCGGGACCTTTCAGCGAAACCAGACTGTTATCGTCGTATGCTTTCTTGCTCATTTTACCATTCCTTGTTACTTTTTTTGAACATATGGTTTCATTATACCATAACGGAAAAAAATTTACAAGATTTTTCACAAAAATATGGGAATATTTCTTTACAAACCACAATGTGATATGTTAAAATAAATTGTGGAATCCGAAACCGGCAGCCGGTTTGCAACACCACAAATACACCAAAATAAAAAGGAGCGCAAAAATATGTGGAACGATATCTCCGCAGCATGGAAAACGGCGTTTGAAGCAGGCTGGGAGTCCTTCAAAAACGGCTCGATACCGATAGGCGCGGCGATCTGCGACGAAAACGGGGGTATAATCTGCGTCGGGCGCAACAGAGTCAGAGAAATCAGACACGGCAACGACCGTATCGCGCACGCCGAAACGGACTGCCTTTCGCAGCTAGACACCTCTGCATTTCCGAACGTGAAAAACTACACCTTGTATGCGTGCATGGAGCCTTGCCCGATGTGCATGGGAACGTTCGTCATGAGCAATTTCCGTCACCTGCGCGTAGCCGCGCGGGATTCACACTGCGGTGCGGTTCACTGCTGTGAAAGCGACCCGTACATAAAATCCAAAGGAATTGAGGTTATTTTCGACGACGGCGAGCTTCAATTTGTTCAGCTCGCAATGCAGGCGTATTTTGAACTTAAGCTGAGCGGCGGCTCGGAAAACGCTGTTATCGACTGCTTCGCCAAAACCTGTCCCGAAGCGGTCGCGCTCTCCCGAAAGCTGTATGAAAACCAAACTCTCGATAAATTCGCGCAAAGCGGAGCTTCTTTCGGAGAGGTTTTCGATTTTCTTCTGACAAGCAAAAAGTAAAGCGCGCACTGCCGATTTCGGGCGGCGAGCGTGGTATTTCGCGAAGCGAAATGCGGGCGAGCCGCATGGCGTGGGGGGATATGTGCGAATCGCAAAGCCGACCTACGCGGGAGAAGCCGCGGTAATAGCAGCAAAGATCGCGGCTTTCAACTTGCCCTGCCCTCCCGCACTTTCCAAAACGCCGCCGTCCGCACGAGCAGCGTTATCATCACACACGCGCGGCGCGCCGCATTCGGCTTCGCCGAATGCGGCAGGCGGCGGCTTCGCCGCCGCCCCATGCCTGCTGCCCGCGAAGCGGGCAGCAGGGCGCCGCGCCGCTATCCCGCCGATTTGCACAATCGTACCGACTGCGGCGTTTTACCGGGCGTTGGTATGCCGCAAACATTTCAAAAGCCGCGATGCACATTTTCCCGTGTGCCGCGGCTTTCAGATTTTCAGCAATGCTGCTCTATGATATTTTTCAGTTTGTCTGCGCAAGTGAAACAGACTTCTTCAGCAGACGCAAATGCGGCGCAGAAACCTCTGCGCCGCATTTTTCATTTATATTTTTATTTTCCGAGTACAACCGAAAACTTTATTTCCTTTTCGATCTCGCTGAGGTCGAACGCGCCGCCGTCCTCGGCAATAAAGTGAACCTCGTACAATTCGTCTGCGGAAAGCTCAGCGGGAGTTGTTCCGTCCTCGTTTTTGATGCTCCAAAGCTCGTTAGGAACCTCCATGAGTCTGCCGTCCGCACCGTAAGCGTACAGCTTAAAATCCTCGGTCTTGCCCGAAAGATTGTTCATGCGGATCGCTGCGGTTGTTCTCGGGTGAACATTTTCAACGGTTATCGTGTTCAGCCAGCCCGCGACGCTTCCCTGACCGCCGTCGGAGGTGAATTTCTCCTGTCCGAGCACGCTTCTCATCGCCTTGTCAAGGTCAACCTTGCGGTAAGGCATATCGGGCAGATAAACAAATCTGTCCTGAAGTCTTACCAGTTCGAGATATCCCGTAGGGCAGTAAAGCGAATTTCCGCTGTTTCCGGCGTACAAGCCGATTGCCATATTGTTGTAGCCGGGCTTGTTTGCAACATCGATCGCAAGAGCGGTTTCGCCCGTTTCGAAGTCCAGCGCGATATACTGCCACATTCCGGTTTCAACGTCCTGAACATAGCCGTAAATATAGCCGGTTGCAGTCGAGAGCTTCATCATTGAGGTATCTCTTATGTCATCTCTGCACCAAACGCTCTTCATTTCATAACCGTTATCGGTCTTTATCGTGTCAACGCGTTCAACGCCCGGCATTATCATAATGTTGCCCTTTGTAAGCCAGTTTTTGTCATAGATATTTTCATAACTCTGGATAGACGAGTCGCTGTCGGGCTTTGCGAGATTCGGGCTGCCTGCGCCGAACCAATTGCACACGATAGTGCTTACCGTGCCGTTTCCGTCGTCGTATACGATCGCGGAATTTTCAACGGATACGGGCATATCCTCCGGAAGCTCGTCGATAACGGGCATACTCGCAACCCTTTCGCCTGTTTTCATATCAAGTGCAATAAGATTTATCGGGTCAAGGTTATCGGTGAACATTACAAGATCCTTTGAAAGCGACGGAGAGCAGCCGCTTCCCCATGCAAGACCGCCGCCCGTTGTGGCTGCGCCCTCTTTGCTGTCGTTCGCGCCCGCGCTCTCATAAGGAGTGCTCCACACCTTGTTTACGCCGTTTTCTGCGGTGAATAAATAACAGTTAAGATTCGTAAGTATAACAGCGCCCTCTTTTGAAGCCGCGATTCCGTTTTCAGCACCCTCGCCCGGAGTAAGCTCGTATACGAATACCGCCTTTTCAAGGTCGGTTTCTTTTCCGTCGAGGATATCGTTTATCGCTGAGCGGGAAACGTAGCCTACCGCGCCGAGCTGTTCTCTTTCGGGATAAATTCTGAATCCGCCCGTTGCGAACCAGAGATTGCCGTCGTAGTCAAAAACTACCGACAGGAGGTTCTGTTCGAGAGTCTTTCCGAGAACCTTTTCGGCAGCCGCCTTTATGTCGATATCAAGAACCTTTTCAAATTCGGGAAGAACATTTCCGTCCCCGTCAGTCGCCCTAAGCATAAGAACGTGGTTGTTACTAGTGGGGCAGACGATTCTGTTGCTCTCGTCCACGAACGAATACGAACTCTGGATAACATATCCTCCGCCGTCGTGCATTTTAGGCGAGAAAAATCCGAGAGTCTGCGCTTCTTCGGCGTTAATATCTCTTATAGCGATACCGCCGAGCAGCGGCACAACCGAATGTCCGTATGCGTCGAAGAACACTGCGGGAGAGGCGTTCGGATTCTGCTTTTCGTACGAAACATTGATCTCAGGATAAATCCCTATCGGGAAAATTTCGTCCGTCGAGTCGGTATTGTAGCAGTCGTGGTGAATATTTGCGTCGCTTTTCGCCATATATGGATTTTCATCGACCGCCTTAGCGGTGAGCGACTTAACTTTCAAAGCCTTTAGCTGTACGTCCGCGCTCTCGGGTTGTACGGAAGCGTTTTCTTCGGTCGTTTCAGATTCGGGCGCTGCGCTTTCTTCTTCGGCGGCGGTGTTTTCTGTAACCGCGGCGCTTTCACCTGTCGTTTCGGCAGTGTCGGCGACTTCCGTGCCGCTGCACGAAGTCAGTCCCACCGAAATTACGGTTAATATCGCAGCAATAGCGATTATTTTCTTCTTCATATACTACCTCCAAAATATTTTAAAAAAATTTTATCACAATATCCGTTTTTTTACAATAGTTTCTGCGCGAATGCAGGTTGAAAATGCGTGAAAAGCCGCCGCAGCGAAAATCTGCGGCGGAAATTTGACTGTTAATTTAAAGATTCAGCAGCACGTTTACCCTGAAAATATAATTTTCAGCCTCAACGGTCATGTTCCCTTTGTATTTATTGGCGACGCTTTTTACCGACGCAAGTCCCGTCCCCGTACCTTTATGGCAGTCCGACAAGAACTCATCTCCAAGCCGCCTGACCTCGCCGTTATACGGATTTTCAACCATAATTCCTATCATCGCGGGGCTGAGCATACGGCAGATAACCGTAATTCTGCGCTTTTCTTCGGGAAGCCTGCATACGGCTCTGAGCGAATTTTCAATAAGATTCCCGAGGGTAAGGCAAAGGTCGGATTCCGACATATCTATCTTCTGAGGAAGCTCAAGCTGCCACGAAAGCTTAACGCCGTCCCCTCTTGCCGATAAATCATAATATCCCGCGATAGCGTCTACCGCAGCGTTCGCGCAGAGAGTCGGGCGCTCGTCGCGAAGCTCTTTTTCATACTGATTTATGTATTCGCTGAGCTCCTGCGTTTTCCCCGATTCCGCAAGTCCCGAGATCACCCTGATATGCTGTCTGAAATCGTGGCGCTGGTGTCTGCTGCGCTCCATATAGCTGCGAAGCTGTTCATAGCGGCGCGACTCAATGGCAAGCAGGCGGTTCTCCTGTTCAAGCTGTATATTGCGAACAAACTCCCTCGCAATACTGTAAAACAAAAATATCGAAAAGAAAAACGCCCCAAACGAAACGAACGCAAGTATGATCGATATGCGATAAATCCTGTTTACAAGTATGGTCGCGGGGTCGTTCGGAACTATTATAATATAAAGCGCGGTAAATCCCAGCGGAATTGTCCACACGACCCTCCATATCCGCTCGTAGTGAAATTCCTCTGAGAGCCATTTCACCCACGGCGATATAAAAAGACAGTATATCACGGCTACGACCGCTTCGCAGGCAAGGCATATCAGCGACGTTGACGCAAGGCAGACCGAATCAGCGTTTGCGACCTCCGCTGAAGCGTTGAGGATAACGGAAAGCATAACGCAGACGGCGGTAAGAAGCGCCGAGGTAAGAAATATAAACGCCGTTTTTCCGAAAGAAAGCCTGTCCTTTAATATTCTGAAATAAAGAATAAAGTACAGTATCAGCTCGGGCAGCAGCAGAACATTCGGGTCAAGTGAAAAAGCGGAGCAGACAAGCGACGAAGCCAGAGAAAACGCGCTTATTGCCGCAAAAGACGAAAGCGCCGTCACCACGGGACGTTTAAGCAGCCCGATAACAGGCGCAAAGCACATTGCTGCGGCTATGTACAGCGATGAAAAGTCGAGAAAATATCTCAGAAATATCTCGAAATTCATATCACACCTCGTTTCGTATATGTCGGAACTGATACTGCGTAAATTCGCCGAACAGCTTTGCGCGGTCTTTCTGCCTTACCGGAAACGAGGTGCCGTCGGGCATTTCGATAACGTCGCTGTCAAACCGAAGCACCCTGTCCATATTCACGATAACGCCCCTGTTGCAGATAAGGAAGCGCGGGTCTGCGCAAAGACACTCCTTTACATACGAAAAGGTCACGGAGCTTCGGTACAGCGACTCTTCCGCCGCTATATTTACGGTGTGATTCTGAGCGGAAACATACGCTATTTTTGAAAACGGTATGCTAAGCTCCCGTCTTGCGGTTTTTATTGTAAGCTCCGGCTCGGTTTTATTGATAATTTTAAGCAGGTCGGCGAACAGCTTCCGTATGCGTTCTTCGCTGAACGGCTTCAGCAAATAGTCGAACGGATGCACCGAAAACGAGTTCCACACATATTCGTCCGAGGACGTAACGAACACTATCGGAACGTTCGGATATCCGCTTCTGAGCCTTTCGGCGGTTTCTATGCCGTTTGAGCTGCCCATGCATATATCGAGGAATACCGCATCGTATTTTCCTCCGTCTAAAAGCAGCAAATCGCCGTTTTCAAAGCATTTGTACTCGATTTCGCATACGCCCTGCGCCGCTGCGTCAAGCGCGGAAACCAGACGCTGCGTATCGCTTTTCACGTCATCGGCAACAGCAATCCTCAGTTTCATGACCTGCCCCTTTTCATTGCTTTAATGTAATTTACAGTATATCATAGCTTGAGCTTTATTGTCAAGGGAATGCCCGTCCGCAGCATTCATCGGGTCCACGGCTTTCGCCGCCTGCCGCTTCGAAAAAAATAACGGACGCTATTGACATCAAATTTTACTGATGATATACTAAATACAGACATCTGAAAAAACGGGGGGATTTTATGAAAAGAATATTCACATTAACCTTGTGCTGCCTGCTGCTTTGTGCCTGTGCCGCCGACATTCCCGCAGAAACTGCCTCGATTACGGAAAAAGACGAAAATCCGATTTCAACGTCGGAAGTCACAGCTTCATCAACCGCCGTTTCGGGTGCCGCTCCGAACGAAAACTTGGATTCCGCGAACAGCTATATCGGCGAAAACCTTAAACGTTTCGGATTTGTCGGTTCGGTGGAACGCTTCAACGGCTGCGCAGATATTTCGCAGGACGGAATGACGTCGGCAGAAGCGGCTGAACTGCTTATTGACAAGCACATTGTATGCTGTCTGACATACAGAGGGGATTCTCTGATATTTCCCGAAAACGGCGACCTCGTAAAGCCCAATCACTACATATTCGGAAACTCTTATTCGGCTTTTGAAAGCTTTGTGCGCTCGACCTATGAAAAGGAAATCGCGGAGGACGTTTTATACGCCGAAAATCAGCCGAACAGCGGTATATATAAATGCGGTGAAAACGACGTTCTGCTTCTTGATATTGCAAAGCAGGGCATCGGCATTTTTCCGCCGTCTTTCTCAGAATACAAACTTAAAGTTCTCAGCGAAACCGAGGACAGCATGGAATTTGCGGTAACATGGGAACGCTATGTCGATATATACAAAGCGATAAGGCAGGACGGAGAATGGCGGCTGTGCGATATTACACCGCTGAACGCAATAAAATATCCCGCAGACGAACCTGTGTTCGACGTGGATCTATCTCGGTTCAGCGAAGTATTCAAACAGGGATTGGATCCCGATTTTGAAGATTATTCCGAGCTTGTATGCGATATGCCCGTTTCCCGCTTTGCGGTATACCTCGGAAACGAAAAAGCGGAATGGATTCTTCCCGTAACGTACGGATTTGAAAATGCGCAGTTTGCCTCTTACGTCCGTATGTTCCGGTTTATCGACGGAGAATTAGCGGGAACAGGCGCTGCCGCCGCATTAAATCCCACACAGGAATGGTACAGAATGGACGACACCCGCATTTATACCGCGACAACAGTCAACGGACTCGCAATATATGATACAATTTCCGACTCGTACAGCTTTATTACCGAAGATGACGAGGGAAATGTCATTAACGACAAACCGATTTGTTTGTTTGGAAAAAACGACGATTATGTCATTTTCGGAAACGGCTGCGTCTTTGCCTATAAGATAAAAAGCGGAGAGGTTTTTCGCCTTGAAAACGTAAACCTATGCCTCGCTCCCGACGAATATTCAAGCCTCAGGGGCAACAGGCTCTTATACCTGCAAACATATCCGTGGGGGATAAAAAGCGGGATATACGACCTTGAAAAACGCGAATATTATCCTCTTGAAAGCTTTGAAGCGGAAACCGCAGCCGAAGAAGAAATTCCGGAAAATATCTGCTATCATGGCAATCTCAGCGCAAAAATCGAAATCAACAACGGCGTAAAGCGTTACTCGACAGAAGGACTTTCCGACGGCAAGATGAAAGAACAAATCGACAAGTTCATAAACGAGTCTTTTTCTGAGCTTGACAAATTTATTGCGCAGGACAATCTTTCGCCCGTGCTGAGGTGCGACATTATAAACGGCTATCTCTCCGTCGTATGCGGATACACCGACGGAGTTATGCCGGAAATGGGCGCGCTAAGCAGAGTTTATGTCTGCCGCACGGCGGTGTTTGATATTATCGAGGGTAAAAAAATCGAAAGCTTTGACGAACTGTTTCCCGAAGATTTTGATCTCTGCGGTTATGAACCGCCCGATCATTTTACCGCCGTTTCATATTTCGCAGGAATGTATGAATACCCTTTCCTTGAGCATTGGAATATCCGCACTTTAGTTTTAGAGCCAAGAGATTTCAGCGATTATGTTACAACAGAGTGTACGACAGCCGAACAGCCTTTATTTTATACGTCAATGACTAAAAAGCAGTATAAAAATGACATTTTTACTTCTATGTATGTTGTTGGCTCTCGGTTCCTCTCAGAAAATGAGATCCAAGAAAAAAACAGAATATACGAAATTGTTGAGAATGCAATGTACGACCTGTTTGATAACAACCGCGAGGAAGCAAAGAAACACGCCGATAATTTTAATTCGATTTCTGTGGAAGAAGTCAATTTCAAAAACGAAACTTACTACGTTGCCACAATAGGCGCTTTCAACGAAGGTTCGGTAACAAGAATGTTCAGAGCAGACGGATCTGCGGTATATCTTCGCGATATAGCGCCTGATTTTACGGACCGCGAAGCGACAGTGAACGCGATTTATGTCGGAGATGACGGAAGCGCGGAAGTGCTGTATTCGACAGACGAATTTTCATTTGACGGGAAAATTTATAATCAGCCCACAGACGAATAGGCAGAACGCCAAATCTGACAAGAAAGCAAAAGCCACCGACCAAGTCAGTGGCTTTATTTTTATGCATTTTTGAGCGGCAATTATCCGTTAATAGTTGAAATTCCGGGTATAGTTTCCTCGAGAACGTCGAGAACTATTCTTGCGGTATCGAGCGAAGTGAAAATCGTAACGCCGTTCTGTACCGCACAGCGGCGTATCGCAACGCCGTCGTTATAATGAACGCCCGAGAATATCGCGCGTGTGTTGATGATATAGCTAACATAGCCTGCGCGGATAGAGTTCAGGATCTCGTCGCTGCCCTCGCTGAGCTTTCCGCGTATTCTGGTGCGAATACCGTGCTTCTTGAGGAATGTCGCCGTTCCTACGGTCGCTTCGATATTAAAGCCCAGACGGTAGAAGCGCTCTACAAGCGGAAGCGCCTCCTCCTTGTCCTCGTCCGCAAGCGTTACGATAACCGTTCCGTAGTCCTTCATCTTTATTCCCGAAGCCTGAAGCGCCTTATAAAGCGCACGGTTGAGCTTGTCGTCGTAGCCGATTGCCTCGCCCGTGGATTTCATTTCGGGAGAAAGATAAGCGTCCATGCCCGTAAGCTTCGCGAACGAGAATGCGGGCGCTTTAACGTACCAGCGCTTGCTTTCGGGCGGCGTCATGTCTGTTATTCCCTGCTTTTCGAGCGTTTCTCCGAGCATAGCCTTTACCGCGATATTTACAAGTCCGAGATTGGTCGATTTAGAGAGGAAGGGTACGCTTCGCGACGCACGCGGATTTACCTCGATAACGTAAACGCTGTCATCTTTATCGACTATGAACTGAATATTGAACAGTCCGACAATGCCGATCCCAAGTCCGAGGCGCGTCGTATAGTCATAAATCGTATCCTTGACCTTTTGTGAGATCGAGAAAGGCGGATATACGCTCGTACTGTCGCCTGAATGAACGCCGGTGCGCTCTACAAGCTCCATAATTCCGGGGATAAACACCTGTTTTCCGTCGCAGACCGCGTCAATTTCAACCTCCTTACCCATGAGGTACTTATCGATAAGGACAGGCTTATCTTCGTCAACTTCAACCGCGTTTTTGAGGTATTTTCTCAGCATTGCTTCGTTTGCGACAATCTCCATTGCGCGCCCGCCGAGAACGAAGCTCGGACGAACAAGAACGGGATATCCGATACGCTCAGCAGCCTTTACGCCCTTTTCAATATCGGTAACTGCCTCGCCCTTTGGGTTCGGTATTCCGAGCGATTTTATAACAGCGTCGAACGCGTCGCGGTTTTCCGCCTTTTCGATAGCCGCGCAGTCCGTTCCGATTATCTTAACGCCGCGCTTTGTGAGCGGTTCGGCGAGATTTACGGCAGTCTGACCGCCAAGCGTTGCGATAATACCCTCAGGCTTTTCGAGATTTACGATGTTCATTACATCTTCAACGGTAAGCGGCTCGAAATACAGCTTGTCCGCCGTGGTATAATCGGTGGAAACGGTTTCGGGGTTGTTGTTTATAACAATAGCCTCATAGCCCATTTCGCGTATGGTGCGTACAGCGTGAACCGTTGAATAGTCGAACTCTACTCCCTGACCGATTCTGATAGGACCCGAGCCGAGAACGATTATCTTCTTTTTGTCGGAAACTACCGACTCGTTTTCGTCCGCGTAGGTCGAATAAAAATACGGAACATAGCTGTCAAATTCACTTGCACAGGTGTCGATCATCTTGTATATCGGGAAAATCTTTTCGGCGCAGCGCAGATTGTATATCTCGTCCTCGGAAGTGTCCCAAAGCTCGGCAATATACGAATCGGAGAAGCCCATGCGCTTTGCTTCCTTAAGGTGTCCGAGTGAATTTTTGTTCACCTCAAGTTCTTTTTCAAAGTCAACGATTTTCTTGATCTTATCGAGGAAGAACATATCGATCTGAGTGATATTGCAGATACGCGAGTGATCGACGCCCATCCACATAAGCTGCGAAATGGCATAAATACGGTCGTCCGTACCCTCCTTGATATATTCAAGCAGCTCGTCCACGGTCATGTGGTTGGAGTCGAACTTTTCCATATGGATATGATTCTTGCTTTCTTCAAGCGAACGGATAGCCTTCAGCAGACTTTCTTCAAACGTCCTACCTACGCTCATTACCTCGCCCGTAGCCTTCATCTGCGTTGAGAGCGTATTCTGCGCCGCGGGGAACTTGTCGAACGGGAAGCGCGGCATTTTTGTAACAACATAGTCGAGGGTAGGCTCAAAGCACGCAGGAGTGTTAGCGAGTTGGATTTCGTGCAGATTCATACCGACCGCAATCTTAGCGGAAACGCGCGCGATAGGATATCCGCTTGCCTTTGAAGCTAGAGCGGAGGAACGCGAAACGCGGGGATTTACCTCGATAACGTAGTAGCGGAAAGAGTGCGGATCGAGCGCGAACTGAACGTTGCAGCCGCCCTTTATATCCAGCGCACGGATTATTTTAAGCGCACTGTCGCGCAGCATATGGTATTCCTTGTTCGTGAGCGTCTGGCTAGGCGCAACAACGATAGAATCGCCCGTGTGGATACCTACGGGGTCGAGATTTTCCATATTGCAGACGGTTATTGCGGTGTCGTTCGCGTCGCGGATCACTTCGTACTCGATTTCCTTGTAGCCCTTTATGCTCTTTTCGATAAGCACCTGATGAACAGGCGAGAGCGCGAGCGCGTTCTTCATCATATCGGCGAGCTGTTCGGGGTTATTGGCGAAACCGCCGCCCGTGCCGCCGAGAGTGAACGCGGGACGGAGTATAACGGGGTAGCCGATTTCTTCCGCAGCCGAAAGCGCTTCCTCGATGCTGTAGGTTATTTTCGAGGGAACAACGGGTTCGCCGATTCTTTCGCAAAGCTCCTTAAAAAGCTCTCTGTCCTCGGCGCACTCTATGCTTTTCGCGTCAGTTCCGAGAAGCTCGATCTCGCATTCTTCCAGAACGCCTTTTTTTGCCAGCTGCATCGCAAGGTTAAGACCCGTCTGTCCGCCTATTCCGGGGACAATAGCGTCGGGGCGCTCCAGACGGCATATTCTCGCGAGGTATCTGAGCGTAAGCGGCTCCATATAGACCTTGTCCGCAATAGACGTATCGGTCATTATCGTTGCGGGGTTGGAGTTCGCGAGGATAACCTCGTAGCCCTCCTCCTTTAGCGCGAGGCACGCCTGCGTTCCCGCGTAGTCAAATTCGGCAGCCTGTCCTATAACGATAGGACCCGAGCCGATTACGAGCACTTTTTTAATGTCGGTTCTTTTAGGCATTTTACTTCACGCTCCCTTCCCTGCGCGCTTTCATGTTATTTACGAACTGTTCAAACAGATAGCTGCTGTCCTGCGGTCCCGGCGCGCTTTCGGGGTGATACTGAACGCTGAAAAGACAGTCCTTGTCGCACTTCAGTCCCTCGACCGTTTTATCGAGCAGGTTTATGTGCGTTATTTCAAGTCCCGTACCCTCTACGCTTTCAGGCTTTACTGCGTAGCTGTGATTCTGGGAGGTTATTTCGATTTTACCCGTTTCAAGGTTCATTACGGGGTGATTTCCGCCGCGGTGTCCGAATTTAAGCTTATAGGTGTGAGCGCCGTAAGCGAGAGAAATTATCTGATGTCCGAGGCAGATACCGAAAATCGGGTATTTTCCGCGCAGCTTCTTCACGGTTTCGATTACAGGCGTTACGTCCTCGGGGTCGCCGGGGCCGTTGGACAAAAAGACGCCGTCCGGCTTCATGAACTCTATCTCTTCCGCTGTGGTATTGTACGGAACGACGGTCACATTGCAGCCGAAGCGGTTCAGGCTTCTGATTATGTTGAGCTTTATTCCGCAGTCGACCGCAACTACGTTAAAGCGCGGGTTTGCGGTTCTCGAATACCAGCGCTTGCGGCAGCTCACGCGGCTTACTGCGTCGTGCGGAACGGGAGTGCTGCGAATAATTTCAAGCGCGGCTTCCTTGGGAGTATCCGCCGATGTGATGATAACGCGGCGCGAACCCTTATCTCGGATACTGCGGGTGAGCTTTCTCGTGTCAACTCCGGAAATTCCGGGGATCCCGTTTTCCTCGAGAAGCTCAGAGAGCGTTTTTGTGTAGCGGAAATTCGACGGCATATCATTGTAATCATACACGACAATACCGCCGATGCTCGGGTTCTTGCACTCAAAGTCATCGTCGGTAATTCCGTAATTTCCGATAAGCGGATATGTCATGACTACCATCTGATCGGTGTAGGAAAGGTCTGAAACGATTTCCTGATAACCGACCATCGACGTGTTGAATACGATTTCGCATACTCTGTCCGCGTCGCTTCCGAAGCCGTAGCCGTAATACTCGCTTCCGTCCTCAAGAACGATCTTCCTGTTTTTTTCTCTCATTTGATTCACCTCATATATTTACGACTTCCGCCGTGCTGCGGCGAAAACGCACGTTGTACACCATGCGTTTCGTCTTTTACAGCACTTAGGTTATCGTGATTATCAGAGCTTTCGGGATTATCCGTCAAGTCTCTGTAATAGGCAATGCCGCGTTTCGGGTTCAGCCGCGCCTGCGCTCGGAGAGCTTTTTTTCAAAGCGATCCTTTGTTGTATTCTGCGGAACCGCTGTAGGATATTCGCCGCTGAAGCACGCGCTGCAATATTCGTCGCAGCCGATAAGCTCTTTAAGTTCTTCAAGCGGGAGGAATCCGAGGCTGTCCGCGTTGATTATACCCGCGATTTCATCGATCGTGTGATTGCAGGCGATAAGATTTTCGCGTGAGTCAATGTCCGTTCCGTAGTAGCAGGGGTTCAGGAACGGCGGAGATGAAATTCTCATGTGGACTTCCTTTGCGCCCGCCTCGCGCAGCAGTCCGACGATCTGACCGCTTGTGGTTCCGCGAACGATAGAATCGTCGATAAGTACAACGCGCTTTCCCTCGACCGCCTCGCGTATCGGGTTGAGCTTTATGCGAACCTGGTCAAGACGGCTTTCCTGCCCCGGAGAAATGAACGTCCGCCCGATATATTTGTTTTTGATAAAGCCTATTCCGTAGGGGATATTCAGCTCCTGCGAATACCCGAGCGCCGCGTCAAGTCCCGAGTCGGGAACACCGACAACGATATCCGCGTCAACGGGGTGCGTTTTCGCGAGAATACGACCCGCTTTTTTGCGCGCGGCATGAACGGAAATACCGTCGATAACCGAATCGGGTCTTGCAAAATAGATATATTCAAAAATACAGATATGTTTCTTATATTTTCCGCAGTGCGTGCGGTTGGATTTAATCCCGCTGTCGTCGAAAACGAGTATTTCTCCGGGGAGAATGTCCCTTTCAAAACGCGCACCGACAGACGAGAGCGCGCAGCTTTCCGACGCGATAACATAAGTTCCGTCGGAGGTTATGCCGTAGCAGAGCGGACGGAAGCCGTAGGGATCGCGCGCTGCGATGAGCTTTGAGGCGGACATAAGCACGAGAGAATATGCGCCGTCCAGCCTGTTCATAGCCGCGCAGACTGCGTCCTCGATCGACGGCGTTTTAAGCCGCTCCTGCGTTACGATATATGCGATAATTTCGGTGTCGCTCGTTGTGTGGAAGATAGCGCCGCCAAGCTCAAGCTCGCTGCGAAGCTCGTACGCATTGCTGAGATTGCCATTGTGCGCAAGCGCCATTTTGCCTTTCTGGTGATTTACCTCGATAGGCTGGCAGTTTGCGGTGTTGTTGCCGCCTGTGGTTCCGTAGCGCGCGTGTCCGACCGCCATTTTGCCGTTCGGGAACTTGCGGAGAATGTCTTTTGAGAAAACCTCGTTGACAAGTCCGAGATCCTTGTGCGACGAAAAAACTCCGTCGTCGTTTACGACAATTCCGCAGCTCTCCTGACCGCGGTGCTGAAGCGCGTACAATCCGTAATATACAATATCTGCGGCGGTAAAAGGCTTCGGAGAATATACCCCGAAAACGCCGCATTCTTCATGCAAATTTTCGGGCATTTTTACTCTCCGTCTTTCGATTTTTTTAAAGCCGCTTCAATAAATCCCTTGAACAGCGGGTGAACCTTATTTGGACGCGATTTGAACTCGGGGTGATACTGAACGCCGACGTAGAACGGTCTGTCCGAAAGCTCTACCGTTTCAACCAGACGGCCGTCGGGCGAAAGCCCCGAAAGGGTAAGCCCCGCAGCGGTAAGCGCTTCGCGGTAGTCGTTGTTGAACTCATAGCGGTGACGGTGACGTTCGGAAATGTGCGAAGTCCCATAGCAGCGCTCCATTGTCGTCCCCGGCTGAATATCGCAGGGATACGCCCCCAGACGCAGCGTGCCGCCCTTGTCTATATCGTTGCTCTGACCGGGCATGAAGTCGATGACCTTATGCTTGCAAAGCTCGTCAAATTCACCCGAATGGGCGTCGGTTATACCCGCAGCGTTGCGTGCGTATTCAATAACCGCGATCTGCATTCCGAGGCAGATTCCTAAATAGGGAAGTCCGTTTTCACGCGCAAACTTCGCAGCGAGAATCATTCCCTCGATACCGCGCTGACCGAATCCGCCCGGAATAATTATTCCGTCTAGTCCGCCGAGGCGTTCCATACAGTTCTCCTCGGTCAGCGTTTCGGAGTCGATCCAATCTATATCAATGTGTGTGTTGAGCGAAAATCCCGCGTGGCGCATTGCTTCCGCAACGGAAAGGTATGCGTCGTGGAGCTGCACATACTTTCCGACAAGACCGATTTTCACGTTGCCCGTGCTGGTCTTGATGCGCTCGACCATCTCCGTCCATTCGCGCAAATCTGCTTCGGGAGCGGTAATTCCAAGCTCGCGGCAAACGACCTCGGAGAAATTCGCCTCTTCAAGCATAAGCGGAGCTTCATAAAGACAGGGAAGCGTGATATTTTCGATAACGCAGTCCGGCTTTACGTTGCCGAACATGGAGATCTTCTTGAAAATGCTGTCCTCAAGCGGCTCGTCGCAGCGCAAAACGATGATGTTCGGGTTGATTCCCATTCCCTGAAGCTCCTTTACGGAGTGCTGCGTGGGCTTTGATTTATGCTCGTCAGAGCCGCGCAAAAACGGCACCAGTGTAACGTGGATAAACAGACTGTTTTCGCGCCCGACTTCAAGAGAAATCTGACGTACAGCCTCAAGGAACGGCTGCGATTCGATATCGCCTATCGTTCCGCCTATTTCGGTTATGACAACGTCCGCGTCCGTCTGTTTTCCGACGCGGTATACAAATTCCTTTATCTCATTCGTGATGTGCGGGATAACCTGAACCGTTGAGCCGAGATATTCGCCGCGGCGCTCCTTGTTGAGTACGTTCCAATATACCTTTCCCGTTGTGAGGTTTGAGTATTTGTTCAGGTTTTCATCGATAAAGCGCTCGTAATGCCCGAGGTCAAGGTCGGTTTCCGCGCCGTCCTCCGTGACATATACTTCACCGTGCTGATAAGGGCTCATCGTGCCGGGGTCAACGTTTATATACGGGTCGAGCTTCTGTGCGGCAACCTTTATGCCTCTGGATTTGAGCAGACGTCCGAGCGACGCCGCCGTTATCCCTTTTCCAAGACCGGAAACAACTCCTCCGGTCACAAATATATATTTAGTCATGTTGTTTCTCCGTTATTTAAAGGTCGTAAGAATGTTTTCGGCAACCTTGAGCTTTGTTATGCACCTGTCCATAGCCTGTTTTTCTATGTATCGGTGCGCTTCGCTCTCAGTCATTTTAAGCTGTTCGATAAGCAGGCATTTCGCACGGTTTATCGTGCTTATCTCCTGCATTTTTTCCTCCAGCGTCGCAGTTTTTTTCTCCATTCTGCGAAGTCTTTCACAGGTTGAACAAAGCAAAAGCAGCGACTGTGAAATCATCTGCGCGGAGGTCGGTTTGGATATTGTAAGCACCCCGAACGGCGACACGCGCGCGTTTATATCGAGGTAATGCTCCGCCTTTACAAGCAGCATTACCCCCGTCGCGCTGTCCTCGCAGATATCAAGGGCAAGCCTTGTCCCGAAATCGTCGGGCAGCGGAGTGTTTATCAGAACGATATCGAACCTGTTTTCGAGCAGGCTGCGCCTTGCGCTTGCCGCGTCGGAAACGACGGTTACGGGTTTATAGCGGTTTTCGGTAAAAAGGTCGAGCAGAAGCTCGTTGAATTTGGCAGAAGATGATACGAGTAAAACGCTGTAACAATGTTCCGTTAAATCCAACAGGACCCCTCCTTTTCGCTGTTTTTGCCGAATTTATTTCGTATAAAATTCAACTGTTGACTTTGGCAGCACTCTTGAAATGAAGCTGCTTTGTGCAGCGAGCTTTCTTGCTTCTTCAAGGCTCTGCGGCAGCACCGTATATCTGCCCTTTACCTCGTCGTCCGCGCTGTACAGATTTATATCTGCGGCGGGCGGAAGCTCGGCATTGCTGCGTATTCCGTCAAGTCCCGCCTGAATCAGCAGAGTGAACGCGAGATAGGGGTTGCAGAGCGGGTCGGGAGAACGAAGCTCCGCACGCTTATATTCACCCGAAGCGGCGGGGATACGGATAAGCTGAGAACGGTTTTCGCTTGACCACGAAACGTATTTCGGCGCTTTGTTGCTGCCGAAGCGCAGATATGAATCAGCGGTCGTGTTCATAAATACCGTCATGTCGCGGATGTGTTCGAGAGTTCCGGCGATAACCTGCGGCATAACGTCTGCCGCGCCGCTTTTTTTCACCGAAATATTTATGTGCATTCCGTTTCCGGGCTTGTCCTCGAGAGGTTTCGGCGAAAAATCCGCATAAAGACCGTTTCTGGCAGCTATCGTGTTTACGACCGAGCGGAAGGTTATCGCGTTGTCGGCAGCGGTTATCGGGTCGGAATAGCGGAAGTCTATTTCGTTCTGCCCGGGTCCGTCCTCGTGGTGAGAGCTTTCGGGAATTATACCCATTTTTTCAAGTGTCAGACATATCTCACGGCGTACGTTTTCGCCCTTGTCCTCGGGCGCGATATCCATATAACCCGCATTGTCGTAGGGAATTTTCGTCGGCTCGCCGTTTTCGTCACGCTTGAAAAGATAAAATTCCAGTTCGGTTCCGAACGAAAACGTTACGCCCTCGCACTTTGCTTCTTCGACCGATCTGATAAGTCCCGCGCGGGTGTCCGCCTCAAAAGGCGTATTATCGGGTCGCGAAACATTGCAGAACATACGCACAACTCTCCCGTGCTCGGGGCGCCACGGGAGAATTGAGAGTGTAGATGTGTCGGGGTGGAGAAGCAGGTCGGAATGATGCACATTTCCGAAGCCCGCTATTGCAGAAGCGTCGATTGCAATGCCGTATTCAAAAGCTCTTTCAAGCTCCTGCGGCATTATCGAAATATTCTTTTGTCTGCCGTAAATATCGCAGAACGCCATTCGTATGAACTTTACGTCCTCTTCTGCGATATACTGAATTATCTCTTCCTTTGAATATTTCATCTTTCTGCCTTTCTCAGTTTGCAACGTACATCTGCTTATAGGGATTTTTGCTGTTCGGAGTTACCTCCGTATAAGTGCCTTGCAGCATTTCGTCCGCGTCATAGTCAAAGAGCGTGCAAAATTCCCTGATATATTTTTCGACCTCGCCGAGCTCGTTTTTGCCCAGGACCCGCGCGTTTGTCTGATGAGGAAAATGTATAGCCGAAACATCACCGCGCAGCAGCATTTTTCCGCCGTGCATTCCCGTGCAGGGGAAATTCCCGACAATCGGCTTTCCGTCGGTATTCAGACCGAGCACTATTATGATACCGCCCGCCTGATATTCGCCGAGGAAGCTGCCCGCTCTGCCGCCGATAACTATAACCGGCTTCTTTTCCTTATATTCTTTCATGTGGATACCCGCGCGATAGCCCGCGTTGCCCTGAACGTAGATCTCGCCGCCGCGCATAGCGTAGCCCGCCGCGTCGCCGATGTTGCCGCGGATAACTATTCTGCCGGAGTTCATCGTATCGCCCACCGCGTCCTGCGCGTTGCCGTTTACTACGATATTCGAGCCGCTCAGATACGCTCCGAGCGCGTTTCCGGGTATTCCGTTTATTTCAATGTTCTTGCCGCTCATTCCCGATGCTATGAACCGCTGACCGATACAGCCGTTTATCTTGCAGCTCTCGTCTGCGCTTCGGATAGTTTCGTTGAGCGCGGAGTAATCAAGTTCTCTTGCGTCAATATACATATTATACCACACTTCCTAAATTTTTTCTACGGTAATTTGTACTAAATGAGAATAAATTCGGATTTTTCCGCAGAAAATCAAAGTTTATCGAGCTTAAAGGCGTCTGCGAACGTATCAGAGAGGTGTAAATTCCCGTTCTTTCCACGTTTCCGACCAGAACAAAGCCTGTGAGTTTGTCATTTTTAACAAAAAGCTTCTTGATATTTCCGTTTTCGCTTTCGTCGAACACCTGACCGCCGTTTTCCTCGTCCGTTCTGCTTCCCGCAGTCATTATGTGCAGACCGAAGAAGCCTATTGAGTTCATCGGTATCGCATTGTCGAAAGCCTCGCTTCCGCCCGCCATATTCACGCCTGCGCAGTGACCCTGAATATATGCGTTCGGGAGCAGAGCCATTACCTTTACGCTGCCGTCTGAAATATCCTTGCTTTCCGTGCAGTCGCCCGCCGCGTAGATGTCCTTAACGGTAGTTTTCATGTGCTCGTCAACGGTTATGCCCCTTTTGCACGCGCCGCCCGCTTCGCTTACAAGCGAGGTGTTCGCACGAACGCCGACCGCAAGCACAAGAATGTCGAACTTGACCTGCGCGCCGCTCTTCATTTCGGCTGTGTTTCCGTCGAACTTCGTTGCCGAATCCCCGAGCAGGAATGAAACGCCGTTGTTTTCAAGGTGTTTTTGTACAGCTGCCGCGCTTTCCTCGTCAAGAATGCTTGAAAGAACACGGTCGGCGAGGTCGCACACCGTAATGCTCTTTACGCGTCCGTGAAGTCCCTCGGCGCATTTCAGTCCGATAAGTCCCGCGCCGATTATCAGCACCCTGCTTGTCGGTTTTATCGCCTTTTCAATCGCGAGCGTGTCGTCGAGCGTCATAAAAGTGAACTTCTGCTTCACGCTGTCAAGTCCCTGCATGGGAGGAACGAACGGCGACGAGCCCGTCGCATTGCAGAGCGCGTCGTATTCGACAACTTCACCGTCGTCGAGCGTTACCCTTTTATTCTTCGCGTCGATGCGCTTCGCTTCTCTTCCGTAGAGAACCTTGCAGCCGTTTTTCTCATAAAAATCGTCGGGGCGGTATTTCATTCGCTCTACGTCGGTTTTTCCCTCAAGATAGTAGGAAATCAGCGGGCGGCAGTAAACGGGGTGATTTTCAGCGGAAATAACGGTGATCTCGCAGTCCTTGTCGATGCTGCGGATACCTTCAACACAGCCCGCAGCCGCTGTTCCGTTTCCGATAATAACATATTTTTTCACGTTGTTCACCTCTCCTCGTATACTATTGCGTTGTTCGGACAGCCCGCCGCGCACGCGGGAGCGCCGTTTGAGTTTTTAAGGCAGAGCTCGCATTTCTGAACCGCGCCGTTTTCGCCCTGTGCGACAGCGCCGTAGGGACAAACCAGAATACAGGTCAGACAGCCGACGCATTTGTCGCGGTCGATGCAAACCGCGCCGTCCTCAAAGTGAAGCGCGCCGGAAATGCAGCTTTTCACGCACATCGGGTCTGTGCAGTGGCGGCAGGAAACCGCGTAGGTTATCTTATCGTCGCCCTCGACGCGGATACGCGGAAAAATTTCCCTGCCCTTGAGCGCCTTTACCATATCCTTTATACCGGAATTTGCATAAGCGCAGTTATATTCGCAGAGATGGCAGCCCAAGCACCATTCTTCGTTCACATATACTCTTTTCATTCTCCTGCGTGTGAGATACCGAGAATCTCAAGCTCCTTTTCCGTCATATTGACACCGCGCAGCATAAGTCGGTTCCCGCGCAGTGCTTCGATGGAGTTTATGCCCATGCCGCCCATAAGCTCCTTGATTTCATGCTTCCATGCGGTAAGCAGGTTTACAAGTCTTTCCGAGCCGATGTCGGGATTAAGGCGCTTTACAAGCTCGGGGCGCTGTGTTGCGATACCCCAGTTGCACTTGCCGCTCTGGCAGGTGCGGCAGAGGTGGCAACCCATTGCGAGCAGCGCCGCAGTCGCGATATAGCACGCGTCCGCGCCGAGCGCTACTGCTTTTACAACGTCTGAAGCGGAGCGAATGCTTCCTCCGACAACGAGCGAAACGTTGTGCCTTATCCCCTCGTCGCGCAGGCGCTGGTCAACCGCCGCGAGCGCAAGCTCAATCGGAATACCTACGTTGTCGCGTATTCTTGTCGGAGCGGCGCCCGTGCCTCCGCGGAAGCCGTCGATTGCGATAATGTCCGCGCCGCTTCTTGCGATACCGCTTGCGATAGCGGCAATGTTGTGAACCGCCGCTACCTTTACGATAACGGGCTTTTTGTACTGCGTCGCTTCTTTAAGCGAGTAAACTAGCTGACGCAGATCCTCGATCGAATAAATATCGTGGTGCGGAGCAGGCGAGATAGCGTCCGAGCCTTCGGGTATCATTCTCGTTCTCGAAACATCTCCGACGATCTTCGCGCCGGGAAGATGTCCGCCGATACCGGGCTTTGCGCCCTGTCCCATTTTTATTTCAATGGCTGCGCCCGAGTTAAGATATTCTTCATGAACGCCAAAACGTCCCGAAGCGACCTGAACTATCGTGTTGTCGCCGTAGCAGTAAAAATCCTCGTGAAGTCCGCCCTCGCCCGTGTTATAGAAGATTCCAAGCTCCTTTGAAGCGCGCGCAAGGCTTTCGTGAGCGTTATAGCTTATCGAGCCGTAACTCATTGCCGAGAACATAACGGGCATTGAAAGCTCAAGCTGCGGGGGAAGGTCGGTCTTTATCTTTCCGTCGGTGTCGCGTCTTATTTCGGACGGCTTTTTTCCGAGGAAAACCTTTGTTTCCATAGGTTCGCGCAGCGGGTCGATAGGCGGATTGGTTACCTGCGAAGCGTTTATGAGTATCTTGTCCCAGTAAACGGGGAGCGGCTTCGGGTTGCCCATTGACGAGAGGAGAACGCCGCCGCTGCTCGCCTGCTTATATATTTCTTTAATAGTATCGCTCTGCCAATTTGCGTTTTCGCGGAACGCGCAGTCGTTTTTCACGATTTTCAGCGCGTGTGTAGGACATAGCGAAACGCAGCGCTGGCAGTCAACGCACTTTGCCTCGTCGCTGAGCATCAGCTTTCCGTCGGCGTCGTAGGTATGCACCTCGTTTGCACACTGGCGTTCGCATACGCGGCAGGCAATACAGCGGTCGTGATTGCGGATAACTTCAAATTCGGGAACTATATATGAAACTGACATCAATATGCACCTTCTTTCACTCTTACAATGACGGGTTCGCCGCCCATGGGAGCGTAGATATTTTCCGCGTTCGGCTCCATTACGCGTATCGCGGCTTCTTCACTCGCGATAAATACCTTGTCGTCCTTTTCGCCGACCACCATTGAACGGAGCTTCAGGCGGTCGTTAAGCGCCATAAGTCCGCCGTTAAAGCCGAGAATAATCGAGAACGGACCTGTAATGAGCAATCCCGAATAGACCTTGCGCAGATAACCGAGCTGTTCGGCAACAGCGGGGTCTTTTCCCTTTATCGTGCTCCAGAACGGCGCGGCGATAACGGAAGCGGTTTCTTCAAGCGACAAGCCCTGCCGTCTTAAAAGATAGTCCGCTATATATGCGATGACCTCGGTGTCGGTCTGAAGAGAACATTTATAGCCGAACATTTCGATAAAGCGGCGGTTTGCGTCGTATGATGAAATTTCGCCGTTGTGAACTATTGAATAATCAAGCATCGCGAACGGGTGCGCGCCGCCCCACCAGCCGGGGGTATTCGTAGGATAGCGGCCGTGCGCCGTCCATGAATACGCTTCGTATTCGTCAAGTCGGTAGAAGCGTCCCACGTCCTCGGGAAAGCCGACCGCCTTGAATGTGCCCATGTTCTTCCCGCAGGAAAATATGTACGCGCCGTCGACCTCGTTATTGATTTTCGTTACCATGCGGGTGACGTATTCCTTTTCGTCAAGCTGGAGCCTTGCGACAACGGAAGCGAGCGGAGCGACGAAATAGCGCCAGATAAGCGGAACATCAGTGATATTCGGCATATTCTTTACGGGGATTGTGCCCTCGTTCACTATCTCAAAGCCTTCCTTTAATATAGTTTCGCATTCCTTTCTCGCGCTTCTTCCGTTAAAGAAGATATGGAACGCATAGAAATCGCGGTATTCGGGGTAAATTCCGTAGCCCGCGAAGCCGCCGCCCAGACCGTTTGAACGGTCGTGCATCGGTAGCATACTCTCGATGATTTTTTCTCCCGTCATTTTCTTTCCCTCTTTGGAAATTACCGCCGAAATCGCGCAGCCCGACGGGATACGGACCTGACCTTCAAGTTTCATAGCTTTCTTCCTTTCTTTGTCGGATATTCTGCAATAATATAAAATGTAAATTGCAACAATTCCTTTAAAAAAACAAAGGCGCTCATTCAAACAGGGGATAAAAATTCCTTGTTTGAATGAACGCCATTGCTCATTACACATGAATTATAGCACTGGAGAACAAATTTGTCAATAGCTTTTTTCAAAAAAAGATTTTCTTTGCAGAAAAACCGCATTATTAAGCCAAATTTGAAATTTCTGAAATATTTTTTGAAAAAAATTGCAAAAAGGGGTTGACAAAACGTATGTTGCGGAGTATAATAAAGCTTGTGAAAAGGCAATGGCGTCTTGGAGCAGTAGTAATGCTCTAAGACGCTCTTTTTCTTTTTAAAATCTCATATCAATAATAAGCGAGGCAATGACGTCCCGATTATACTGTTCTTATATATGCGTTAAGGCGTATGGAAGAACAGTACGGCGCATTGCCTCGCTTTTGAAATCAAGGAGGAATTTCAGATGAAAACAGTATCGGATTATTTCGGAAGCATGGTCTTTGACGACAGAGTGATGAAAGCCAGATTATCCTCTAAGGTCTACAGCTCGCTGAGAAAGACCATCGACGAGGGCGCAAAGCTCGACAGCGAAGTTGCAAACGCGGTTGCTTCGGCGATGAAAGACTGGGCTGTTGAAAAGGGCGCGACGCACTTTACACACTGGTTCCAGCCGCTCACCGGTATTACCGCCGAGAAGCACGACAGCTTCATTACCCCCTCTCCCGACGGCGGCGTAATAATGGAGTTCTCAGGTAAGGAGCTTATCAAGGGCGAGCCGGACGCTTCGTCGTTCCCCTCGGGCGGTCTGCGCGCAACATTTGAAGCGAGAGGCTACACCGCTTGGGACCCGACCTCTTATGCATTTATAAAGGATAAGACGCTCTGCATTCCTACCGCGTTCTGTTCTTACGGCGGCGAAGCGCTCGATAAGAAAACTCCTCTGCTTCGTTCAATGCAGGCGCTCAACAAGCAGGCGCTCCGTATCCTCCGTCTGTTCGGAAACACAGATGTAAAGTGCGTTCGTACTTCCGTTGGACCCGAACAGGAGTACTTCCTTGTAGATAAGGAAATGTACGAAAAGCGCAAGGATCTTGTATTCTGCGGACGTACTCTTTTCGGCGCAAGACCTCCGAAAGGTCAGGAAATGGACGACCACTACTTCGGCGTTATCAAGCCGAGAGTTGCAGCATATATGGCTGACCTTAACGAGGAGCTTTGGAAGCTCGGAATCCTCGCAAAGACCGAACACAACGAGGTTGCTCCCGCTCAGCATGAGCTTGCTCCTATTTACAGCACCACGAACGTTGCTACCGACCACAACCAGCTCACTATGGAGATCATGCAGAAGGTCGCTGCACGTCACGGACTTGTCTGCCTGCTCCACGAAAAGCCTTTCGCGGGCGTAAACGGAAGCGGTAAGCACAACAACTGGTCAATGGCTACCGACACGGGCGTAAACCTGTTGACTCCGGGTGAAACTCCTTATGAAAACGCGCAGTTCCTGCTTTTCCTTTGCGCGGTAATCAAGGCTGTTGACGATTATCAGGATCTGCTCCGTATCTCCGTTGCAACAGCGGGCAACGACCACCGTCTGGGCGCGAACGAAGCGCCTCCCGCAGTTGTTTCAATGTTCCTCGGCGACGAACTCAGCGCGGTTCTCGACGCTATCGAAAACGACGCTCCGTACAATGCGGCTGAAAAGACGGTAATGAAGCTCGGCGTTCACGTTCTCCCGAAATTCACGCGCGATACTACCGACCGTAACCGTACTTCTCCGTTTGCATTTACAGGCAACAAATTCGAGTTCCGTATGCTCGGTTCTTCAAACAGCATTGCCTGCGCAAATATCATGCTTAACGCGGCGGTTGCGGAATCTCTCAAGGTTTATGCCGACCGTCTTGAAAAGGCAGAGGACTTTGAGACCGCTCTGCACGACATGATCAAAAAGACGATCAAGGATCACAAGCGCATCATCTTCAACGGCAACGGCTACGACGACGCTTGGATCAAGGAAGCGACCGAAAAGAGAGGCCTGCTGAACCTGCGTACGACCCCCGACGCAATGCCGGCTATCTTAGAAAAGAAGAACGTGGATATGCTCACTTCCCACAAGGTATTCTCCGAAGCGGAAATCCAGTCGCGTTATGACATCATGCTCGAAAACTACTGCAAGACGGTAAATATCGAGGCGCTCACAATGAGCGACATGGCGAAGAAGGAAATTCTTCCCGCCGTTGCAGCTTATGCAAAGGATCTCGCCGATACATATTCCGCAAAAGCTGCGGTCGTTCCGGGCGTAGGCGGAAAGTATGAAAAGGAAACCATCGCAAGACTTTCAACGCTTATCGACGAGATCGACGCGGCAACTGCGGCGCTTGACAGCACTATCATCAAGCTCAAGACCATTGATGATATTACCGAGGCTTCCTTCATGATAAGAGATGTTCTTCTCCAGAAAATGGCTGAACTCAGAGTCGTATGCGACGAGGCTGAAACAATCACCGCTGAAAAATACTGGCCGTTCCCGACTTACGGCGACCTGCTTTTCGGCGTAAAGTAAAGATATTTTAAAGAAAAAACACTGCGGCTGCGGGGCGGCGATGCTCCGCAGAACGCAACCCTATAATGTGAAACAAATCAAAGAAACAGCGTTTAACTAACGTTTAAGGAGTGATTTATATGACTTACAGTCCTGTGAACACGATATGGGTGCTTATAGGCGCGGCTCTTGTATTCTTTATGCAGGCAGGCTTCTCGCTTTGTGAAGCGGGCTTTACGAGAGCGAAAAATACAGGTAATATCCTGATGAAAAACCTTATGGACTTCTGCATCGGCACGCCGTGCTTCTGGCTTTTCGGCTTCGGTGTAATGTTCGGAACAGGCACGGCTCTTTTCGGCTGGATCGACCCGATGATAATGGGCGACTACAGCAACATTCTTCCCGAGGGCGTTCCGCTCTGGGCATACGCGATCTTCCAAACGGTATTCTGTGCGACATCCGCAACTATCGTTTCCGGCGCTATGGCGGAAAGAACGAAGTTCAGTGCTTACTGCATTTACTCCGCAGCGATTTCACTTATCATCTATCCTATTTCCGGACACTGGATCTGGGGCGGCGGCTGGCTCGCACAGCTCGGCTTCCACGATTTCGCAGGCTCAACGGCGGTTCACATGGTTGGCGGTCTTTGCGCGCTTATCGGCGCTAAGATTCTCGGACCCCGTATCGGCAAATACGACAAGGACGGCAAGCCTAAAGCTATTCTCGGACACAACATCACATTCGCAGCGCTCGGCGTATTCATTCTCTGGTTCTGTTGGTTCGGCTTCAACGGTGCTTCTACCGTAGGTATGGACACCGACGCGCTTATGGAAACCGCGGGACGCGTATTCTTCAACACAAACATTGCCGCTGCGGTTGCGTGCTGCACAACGCTTATCTTCACATGGATAAGATACGGCAAGCCCGATGTTTCCATGACCTACAACGCAGCGCTTGCGGGACTTGTAGGAATTACGGCAGGCTGCGACGCGGTAGATCCGCTTGGTGCGGCTATAATGGGTATCGTTTTCGGTATCGTTATTGTTCTTGCGGTTGAATTTTTCGACAAAATCGCGAAGATTGACGACCCCGTTGGTGCAATCTCCGTACACTTTGTCTGCGGCGCGCTCGGTACAATTCTTACGGGCTTATTTGCAACAGGCGTAACTACCGAAGCAGGCGTATTCTACGGCGGCGGTTTCCACTTCCTCGGCGTTCAGTCGCTCGGCGTTGTATCGGTTATCGCTTACGTCGGAGTTGTTATTACTGCGGTATTCCTTATCTTAAAGCACACTATCGGACTCAGAGCGGATAAGGCTGATGAAATCGAAGGTCTTGATATTTCCGAGCATGGTCTGCTCACCGCATATGCGGGCTTTGCAATGCTTCCCGATACTGTTGTTCCCGACGAACCTGTTGAGGTTGAAGCAATCAGCGGCGACGTTCCCGTTACTCAGGCTGTTCCCGTAAAGATAAAGACAGCTCCCGCGACGGACGAAAACGGCAATGCTGTTCCGAAGTTCACAAAGGTTCAGATCGTATGCAAGGAATCGAAATTCGAGGCGCTCAAGAAAGCTCTTGTCGAGCTTGGAATCACAGGTATGACAATGTCGCACGTTCTCGGCTGCGGAACTCAAAAGGGTAAGCCCGAGTATTACCGCGGCGTTGAAGTTGAAGCGACGCTCCTCCCGAAGATTCAGCTTGATATCGTAGTAAGCAAGGTTCCCGTTCGCAGCATTATAGAAACTGCGAAGAAGGTTCTTTACACGGGTCATATCGGCGACGGTAAGATTTTCGTTTACGACGTTGAAAATGTCGTAAAGGTAAGAACCGGCGAAGAGGGCTACGACGCTTTACAGGACGTTGAGTAAATCAATTTAAAAATGAAAACTGACTTCGCAGTTAAAGCGGAGTCAGTTTTTTTGCGCCGTGATTTGCTAAGCGTTTTTTCACAGCTGATACCTGATATAGCATTGCGCCGCCACACCGCCTCGTAAAAACAATCAAAATCGCCAGCTGAGCCGGCGGCTTGCACTCGCCCTTCAAGAACGTGTTGCCTGCTTGCGCCTGAAGGCAAATTGAAGAGTATCTCAACCGCATCTTATTACGAGCAGTCGCTTAATCGGCTGTTTTTTTGTTCGCTTATGTGCAAAAAAATCTTCCCGCAGACTTTGTCTGTAGGAAGATTTAAGTTTAAATTTGGCGTTGCGGTAAAACGCACCGATTTTTCTTCTTTTATCGCGCGCTTATAAATTTTTCGTCCTTAGCGCTCTTGTGGCATTCAAAATCGCAATTATCGAAACGCCGACATCAGCGAAAACAGCCGCCCACATATTTGCAAAGCCAAGCGCACCAAGAAGCAGGAACAGCGCCTTTATGCCAAGCGCGAAAACTATATTTTCCTTTACGATACGCAGTGTTTTGCGTGAAATTCCGACTGCAAGCGGAATTTTCGAGGGCTTGTCGTCCATGATGACGATATCAGCTGCTTCTATCGCCGCGTCGGAACCAATTCCGCCCATCGCAATGCCTATGTCCGCACGAGTGAGTACGGGTGCGTCGTTCACTCCGTCGCCGACGAACGCAAGCACGCCGTTCTTTTCCGAGAGAAGCTTTTCAACGCGCTCCGCCTTATCTCCGGGAAGCAGTCCGCAGTGCGCCTCGTCTATTCCGAGCTGTTTTGCTACTGCCTGCCCTGCCGATTCACTGTCGCCCGTAAGCATTATCGTGCGTTCAACGCCGCGCTCACGCAGCTTTTTTATAGCTTCTGCGCTGTCGGGCTTAACCGTGTCCGAAATAACTATGCTGCCGAGAAATTTTCCGCCGCGCGCTACATAAACGATAGTTCCGACCGCGTCGCATACGGTAAAATCAACGCCGCTGTTCTTCATAAGCAGCGCATTTCCCGCAAGAATCGCTTCATTGTCGAGCTTCGCTGAAATTCCCTGTCCGGGAACTTCCGAAACGTCTGAAAGCCGTGAAGCGTCCGGTTCGGAACCGTAAGCCGCTCTGAGCGACTGCGCTATCGGGTGGTGAGAATATGCTTCGGCATACGCCGCAGCTTCAATAAGCTTTTCTTTTGTACAGCCTGCGGCGTTCACTCGGGTAACCTTGAAGCTTCCCTCGGTGAGCGTACCGGTCTTGTCGAAAACCATTGTCTTTACATTTGCAAGCTGTTCGAGATATTCCGCGCCTTTGATAAGTATTCCGCGGCGTGAAGCCCCGCCGATTCCTCCGAAAAACGACATAGGAACCGAAATTACCAGCGCGCACGGGCAGGAAATAACCAAAAACGTCAGCGCTCGGTGAAGCCATTCGCCCCAGTTCCCGTCGAAAAGCGACGGAACGACCGCAAGCAGCACAGCCGCACCGACAACTGCGGGCGTATACACGCGTGCAAAGCGCGTAATGAAATTTTCTGCGCACGCCTTGTGTTCACCCGCATTTTCAACGAGCGCGAGTATCTTTGACACGGTGGATTCGCCAAATTCCGCAGTAACGCGGCAGCGGAGCAAGCCGCTGATATTCACGCAGCCGCTTATAAGCGCCGAACCGACATTCACGTCGCGCGGCACCGATTCGCCCGTTACCGAGGACGTATCCACGGAGGAGCTTCCCTCCTCGACCGTACAGTCTAGCGGGATCTTCTCGCCGGGACGTATAACGATAATATCGCCGATCTTTACTTCCTCGGGGCTTACCTCCGCGATAGTTCCGTCGCGCTCAAGGTTTGCGCTGTCGGGACGGATATCCATAAGCGCGGAAATGCTCTTGCGGCTCTTTGAAACCGCGCAGCTCTGAAAAAGCTCGCCTATCTGGTACAGCAGAACTACCATTACCGCCTCGCGATAATCGCCGAGACAGAATGCGCCGACCGACGCTATCGCCATGAGGAAATTTTCATCAAGAAACTGCCCGCTGAACAGTCCTCTTACAGCTTTCCAAAGAACATCATAACCAATGACCAGATAAATTGCCGCAAAGCTGCAAAGCTCTGTCCACGCGGGGAAATCGGCGAACGGAACGATATATCCCGCCGCAAATAAAACCGCCGCAATAATTATTCTTATAAGCGATTTTTTCTGTTTTCTGCTCATAACCGCACCTCTGAAATTACAGATTTATTACGCAATCCGGTTCAATTTTCTTGCAGGCCTTAACGACCTTTTTCATAATGTCCTTGTGGCTCGCCTCGTCGGTCGTTATCGTCATTTTCTGCGTCATGAAGCTGATCGAAACATTTTCGACGCCTTCAATTTCGGAAACAGCCTGTTCCATTTTTGCCGCGCAGTTTGCGCAGTCGAGATCCGTAAGTTCATACACCTTTTTCATAGTCTTTTTGTCCTTTCGTTTTGTAATGTTATCTTTTTTCAATAACCGCGAATCCACAAGGGAGTTTTCCGCGGATAATTTTTACCTTGACCCGCCCGAGTCCACAGCTTTTCAGCATTTCAAAATAACTCTCGGGCGTGTACGAAGTGCTTACTCTGAAGCCAACCAGCTTGTACAAGCCGATAAGCACGGGCGCTTTTCCGATCGTTAAAAATGTCGGAAGAATAAGCCGTCCGCCCTTTCGTGTAACTCTGTACAGCTCAGAAATCGCCTTTTGGGGATCGTCAACAAGATGAAGCACGTTTCCCGCCATAACTACGTCGTAGCTTTCGTCTGCGTCGGAAAGCGCCGTTATGTCGCGTTCGCCGAACGAAACGTTGTTGATATTGTTTTTTCTGCACTTTTTCCGCGCCTGCTCAAGCATCGGCAGTGAAATGTCCGTACACACAACATGGTTGGCTTTTTCCGCCGCCGCAAGCGTAAGCTTACCCGTTCCCGCCGCACAGTCTAAAACCTCGGCGCCGAACGGCACAAGCGTCCGCACTCCCGTGAGCATTGTGCGGTAAACCTTTCTGTTAAACCATTGCGCAGCGTCATAAAAGCAAGCGATACTATCCCAGAAGCTCATAAAAACGCCCCCTCTTTATTCTTCAATATGCTCGATTCCCTGTCCGATTATCGAACGGACGTGGTCGTCGGCAAGCGAATAGAAAATAGTTTTTCCCTCTCTGCGGTACTTCACAAGGCAAGCCTGCTTAAGCACGCGCAGCTGGTGCGAAATCGCCGAAACGCTCATTCCGAGCAGCGAAGCTATATCGCAGACGCAAAGCTCCGCTTCAAAAAGCGCGTAAAGTATCTTTATTCTGGTGCTGTCGCCGAAAACCTTGTACAGCTCCGCAAGGTCGTACAGAATTTCCTCCTGCGGCATTGTTTCCTGTATTTTTTCGATGAGCGCGTCGTGCGCATGGTGAAATTCACAGGACGGAACCGCTTCTCTGTCTGTCATTTTACCCTCTCCTCATTTTAGAATTTGAACACTTGAATGATTGTTCAACTGTTTATGTTTACAGTATAGCACCGCAAACCTGTTTTGTCAATAGGTTTTATGAAAATTTTTCTTTTAAGATTGATTTTCGCTGAATTATATGGTATTATCTTATATAAATTACACGAGGAGCAAAGAAAATGAAAAAACTTAAAACAGCGTGGATAGGCTGCTTTATTATAGCCGCCGCAGCGCTCGCAATCGGCGCTTCGTTTCACGGATACCGCATAAATCCCGACGACACCGAAAAGTTCAAGCTCGGCATGACAATGGGCATATCAATGCTCGGAATTTTCGCAGCGTTTGTCGCAGCGGGTATTGTGCTGCTTATACTATGGAAAAAGAAAAAGTGATACCAAACGATTGAAAGGAATTGAAATGCACAGAATCCTGTTTATCTGCCACGGCAACATCTGCCGTTCGCCTATGGCTGAATTTGTCATGAAAGATCTCGCCGAAAAGCACGGAAAGACCGACGATTTTCTTATCGAATCGCGCGCGACCTCGACCGAAGAAATCGGCAATCCCGTCCACCCGGGGACGCGCCGAAAGCTCTCGGAGCACGGCGTTTCCTGCTCGGGAAAGCGCGCCGTACAGCTTTGCAAAGGTGACTACGGCAAATATGACCTGCTGATATGCATGGACGATTGGAACGTGCGCAACACGCTCCGCATTGTCGGCGGCGACCCGCAGAATAAAGTCAGGAAGCTGCTGTCGTTCGCCGGTGAGGCGGGCGATATTGCCGACCCGTGGTATACGGGAAACTTCGACGAAACCTACGACGACGTTCTGCGTGGCTGCACAGCGCTGCTGGAAAGGCTGACGTAACGCCCCCGCAACCGCGCCGCAGGCTGAACAAAAATAAAAAAACCGCCTTTCACTGAGTGAATCGGCGGCTTTTGCGCTGTCCTGTTATCTTATCGTGTTTTTGAGAGCGCTGCGCGCCTTCTTGACGTCGTTGAGGTCGTTCGAGAGAAGCTCCTCGACCTTATTCAGCATATTATCCACATACTTGTTCGTCATGTCGCGAAGCTCCTTGGTCTGCGCCTGAGCCGCCGCGTTTATCTCACTCGCCTTAGCGGTTGACTGACGAACGATCTCCTGCTGGGAAATAAGCGCCGCAGCGCGCTGTTCCGCCTTAGAAACAATGCTTGCCGCCTCGTTGCGCGCGTCGTTGAGTATCGCCTTTCTGTCGTTTACAAGGTCGCGCGCCTGCTTTATCTCCTTGGGCATATTCAGCCGCACCTCGTCGATAAGCTCACGCATCTTGTCAACTTCAATCAGCGATTTCTTGTTGGAAAAGGGCACGTTCACCGCCTTGTCCAGCATATCGTCCATCATTTCAAGAATTTCATCAATGCTCATATACTTACTTCCTTTCTTCATCAAATCTTTGGTTTATGTCGCCGACGATTGCCGCCGGAACAAATGCGCTTATATCGCCGCCGAGCGACGCGATCTGCTTCACCATGCTCGACGAAAGGTATGTGCTCTGGCTGTCCGCGCAAAGAAATACCGTTTCGGCACGTTCGCATAGGTGCTTGTTGATGTGCGCCATCTGAAATTCATACTCAAAGTCAGACATCGCGCGCAGTCCCTTTACGATAATATCACAGCTGTGTTCGCTGAAATAATCGACCAGAAGCCCGTCGAAGCTGTCTATTTCGACATTCGGAATGTCATAACAGACCTTGTGCAGCATTTTCACGCGTTCCTCGGGCGTAAAGCAGGCGTTTTTCGCCCCGTTGAACGACACGAGCACCACCAGCTTATCAAAAAGGTTCGCAGCTCGTCGGATTATCTCGAGGTGACCGTTTGTAACAGGGTCAAAGCTTCCGGGATAAACCGCTTTGCGCATTCTCTCGGCGTTATTCCCCATTTTCGTCCGCCTCCCCGTCTTTTCTGTATACGGTAAGCGAAATTTTCCCGTAGTTGTACACCTTGCTTACGGAAAATCCTCCCTCGCTTTCGGGAAGTCTGCATTCGCGCTCATGCTCGCAGACGATTATCCCCCCGTCGTTCATTCGCTCGGTCAGCGCGGGAAGCGACCTCTGGATCAGCTTCTTCCCGTAAGGCGGGTCGAGAAACGCCACATCGAATCTTGCGGGAGTTGTCCTTAAAAATGCTGAATTGGGCATATTGCTGACCACGGCGTTTTCTTCAAGCCCCGTGTGCTGTAAATTTTCGCGGACAACTCCTATCGAAGCGGGGCTGCTGTCCACAAAATAGGCTTTCGCCGCCCCGCGGCTGAGCGCCTCGATTCCGAGCTGTCCCGAACCCGCAAAAAGGTCGAGCACTACCGCTCCCTCTATGTCGAACTGCACAATGCTGAACATTGCTTCCTTGACCTTATCCGCCGTAGGACGGACAATATCCCCGCCCTCGAGCGTTTTAAGCCGCCGCCCTCTGGCGGTACCCGTAATAACTCTCATTAAAAAATCTCCTGAATGTAAAGGTGCAGATTTTCCGCAGTTTCACGATTGATTTTCGCCGTTTCCATAAGCTCCTCGACCGTCGCTTCGCGGATACCCTGCTTGGTTTTATATTTTTTGAGCAGCGCGAGCGCTTTCTTTTCGCCTATGCCCTTGATTTTGGTCAGTTCAAGCTCGTACTGCGTCTGTTTATGCTTTTTTCGCTGATAATCTATCGAATAGCGGTGAACCTCGTCCTGTATCTCCGTAAGCAGCTTGAACAGGCTCTTGTTCGCGTTTATCTGTATTTCCCCGCCGCCGTCCGAGATCGCGCGCGTGCGGTGTTTATCGTCCTTGACAAGTCCGAAAAGGCTTACGTTTATGCCCATTTCGTCGAGAACCTCGCGCACGGCGTTGACGTGACCCGCTCCGCCGTCGAGCAGTATCAGGTCGGGCAGCTCCGAAAAGCTTTCGTCCCCGTCAAGGTAGCGCCCGAAGCGCCGCCGTATCACTTCCTGCATACAGCCGTAGTCGTCTATGCCGACAACGTCCTTTATGTTGAATCTGCGATAGCCCGCCTTATACGGTCTGCCGTTTTTATAGGTTATCATGCCCGCAACGCGCGTCTGCTCGCCAAGGTTTGAAATATCATAGCTTTCTATGAGGGTCGGGGTTTTAGAGAGTCCGAGCAGCTTTGCGAGATCCTGCAAAGCCGTTATCTCGCGGCTCGTTCGCCCAACCTTCAGTGAAAGATATTCGTCTGCGTTGCTTTTCGCCAGCGTCGTCAGAACCAATCCCTCTCCGCGCTTCGGAACGCTGATCGACACCTTATGCCCCGCTGTCTTTCGGAAATATTCTTCAAGAAGCGCGTTATCCTCGGTGTCGCCGTCGAGATATATCTCACCCGGTATTTCACGTCCGTTGCTGTAGTACTGGAGCAGAAATTCTCCGCGCATGAGCTGTTCGTTGTATTCGTCGCCTATAAAATAATTTTCCTTGTCGATAAGCTTTCCGCTGCGATACTTAACCACGGCAACGCTCGTCAGCTTCATATTCTGCGAAACCGCAAACACGTCGCAGCTTATGCTCCGTCCCGATTCTATAGACTGCGCCTTTGCCGCGCGCTTTATTGCCGCTATTCTGTCGCGAAGCTGAGCGGCACGTTCAAATTCAAGGCTTTCCGCCGCCGCTTCCATTTCCTTTGTAAGCATTTCGACGCTTTCCTTGCTGCCGTTTTTTAGATAATTCAACGCCTGCGAAATTATCGCCGCGTATTCCTCTTTCGACACTTTTCCCTGACAGACGCCCATGCACCTGCCGATATGACAGTTCAAACACGGTCTTTCCTTGAAAAAATCCCTCGGGAACACCTTTTTGCAGGTCGGCAGCTTAAAAATACGATTGCACTCCTCTATAGTCTGCTTGACCGTATAGCCGCTCGTGAATGGACCGATATACGAAGAATCGGGGTCGTCTTTTCGGAAAGAGTGTGAAATTCTCGGATAATCCCCTCCCGAAATTCGGATATAGTTGAACCCCTTGTCGTCCTTTAAAAGTATGTTGTATTTCGGCGAATGGAGCTTTATAAGACTTGCTTCGAGAACCAGTGCGTCAAGCTCGGTTTCTGTCACGATAAAATCGAAATCGTATATATTTGAAACGAGCTTATAGGTCTTTGCATTATGCGCCTCGACCGCATGAAAATACGACGTAACGCGGTTTTTCAGCAGCTTTGCCTTACCTATATAAATAATATTGCCGTTTTTGTCTTTCATCTGGTACACGCCCGGGTGGAGCGGCAGCTTGTTTGATTTTTCACGGAGATAGTCCAGTCTTTCAAACATTCCGACACTTCCTTCCGAACTGCACAAAGATACATATTAAAATATAACACAAAAGAGCGATATTGTCAAGGCGGCAGCCTTTTAATTGTACGGCAAGCAAATCTTCTTGTCATTTTTTACAAAAAGTACTTGCAAAACCGAAAAAAATGTTGTATAATAAATAGGGTATTATCGTGCAGCGGGCAGAGAAATGCCCGCAGATACACGGCACAGGCGGCTTTTGTTGATATTGTACAAGGCGCGCTGCGGCAAAGAAAGGTTACACACTATGGCATTATTCAAAAATAAAATGACAAGCAGCGGCGTTCAGAAGGGCGCTCCGAAAAAGAAGCTGTTTTTCCGCTTTTGGGAGGTTTTCGGTGATAAGTTCTGGAAATTTTTCCAGATAAACCTGATATTCACCCTGTTCAGTCTACCGCTTGTCACATTCGGTCCCGCGCTCGCGGCAATGACGCAGGTCATGCGCAAATTCTCAATCGGAGAACCGATTTTCATTTTCGACGAATTTAAGTCCGCATTCAAGAAAAATTTCAAACAGTCGTTCATTATCGGCGTAATAGACATCGGACTTATCGGTATATTCGTGTACAACCTTATGTTCTATTCGGCGGCGGTAAACGAGGGCTTCGGCTCGCAGAACCAGATCCTCCTCGCAATTTCGCTCGCGATAGGCATTATGATATACATGATGCACTTTTATATATACCCGCAGATCGTCGCGCTTAATCTGCGCCTCCCTCAGATAATCAAAAATTCGTTTATTCTGATGATCGCGGGTCTTAAAAACAGCCTTGCGGCGCTTTTTTCGACGGCTTTCCTGTTCCTGCTCGTGTACATCGGTCTGCCGTATTCGATAGTGCTTATCCCGCTCGTTCCCGCGGCGTGGGTATGCTTTATCGCGACCTTCTGCGCATATCCCGTTATAAGAAAATTCATCATCGACCCATATTACGAAGCAAAGGGAGAGGTGAACCCGGAATATACCCGCTATGAAACGAACGAGGACGAAACGCTCTTCACCGACCGCGGCGGATTTGAAGAACCGACAGAAATTAACCCTAAGAAAAATACACCCGGAACAAAGGCGGATAAGGTGAAAATAAAAGGAAAGGTGATACGCTGAGCCGCAGTTATTCCAAGGTTGAAAGAGAGGTCTATTATGAGAGCTGATTTACACTGCCACACCACACTGTCCGACGGGTCGCTCGGAATCGAAGAGGTTATTGCGCAGGCAAAGCGCAACAGCATCGACTGCCTTGCGATAACCGACCACGACAACCTTGCGTCCGCTTCGCGCGCCGTTGTCCTAGGACAGCGCTACGGAATCCGCGTGCTGCCCGCCGTTGAGATCTCCGCCGTTGACAGCGAACGCGGCAGAAAGGTGCATATACTCTGCTATATGCCCAAAAAGCCCGATAGACTCGAGGGACTTTGCCTGCGCACCTGCGAGGCGCGAAAGCAGCGCGGAAAGCAGATGGCGCTGAAAGTTATCGGTCAGTATCCGATAGCGCTGGAAAACATAATGCGCTATGCCGCAGGCGGAAAAGCTATCTTCAAGTGCCACATAATGCACGCTCTTATGGACTACGGCTATACGACCGAGCTTTACGGAAAGGTATACGACGAGCTGTTCAATGCAAACACCGGACTTTGCGCCGAAGAAGTGCGCTCTGAAACGGAAAATATTCCCGACGTAAAATTCGCGCTGAATTTAATTCACTCGGCGGGCGGAACCGCTGTAATCGCACATCCGAAAGTATACAACAGCTTCGAACTTATCGAGGAGCTTGCGGCGGCGGAAAAGATCGACGGAATAGAAGTGTATCACGAAAGCGCCGACGAAGCGCTTGAAAAGCAGCTTGAAGAAACCGCCGAAAAATACGGCATTCTCCCGACCGGAGGCTCGGATTTTCACGGCTTCTATAACCACTACGCAATTTCTCTAGGATATAAATTCACACCCGAAGCGTCGGTTCGGAAAATTTTGGAGAGAAGCGAAAGCTGAAAAAAGTGCGCAAAAAGCACATAATACATATATCACAAAAGAAAGGAACTAAGAAAATGACCTATGAATACACTCCCCGCGGCGTATGTTCGCGAAAAATGATTTTAACCGTTGAGAACGGGATCCTCACCGACCTTGAGGTTATCGGCGGCTGCAACGGAAACTTACAGGGTATAAGCGCCCTCGTAAAGGGAATGCCCATTGACGAGGTGATAAAAAGGCTCGACGGAATCCGTTGCGGAATGCGCGGAACGTCATGTCCCGACCAGCTCGCTCAAGCGTTAAAGGAAATTGAAAAGTAATGGAATACTGGGACGTTCTTGACAAAACCGGGAAGCCGCTCGGCTATACGCACCTGCGTGGAAAGCCCATGCGGCGCGGCGAACGCCATCTCGTCACCGATATTATCGTTACAAACGGCAGCGGAAAGCTTCTGCTTATGTACCGTCACCCGGACAAGCCCTACGGCGACTGCTGGGAAATTACCGGCGGAAGCGTCCTCTCGGGAGAAAGCAGCCTTGAAGCGGCTCAGCGCGAGCTTTCCGAAGAAACGGGAATAACCGTCCCGCTGAACGCTCTTGAATTTGTTCAGCGCACCGTCGGAACAGGTCACGCGATATATGACGCATACCATACGGTCAGCGATACGCCCGTTGAAAAAATCGTTTTTCAGGACGGCGAAACTACGGACGCGTGCTGGGTCAACTCCGAGGAATACCTCGCCCTGTGCAGCGAGGGGAGAGTCTGCGATCCCTGCCGCGCGCGCTATCAGGAATACATTCTCGCGCTGCTTGAAAAAGAAGAAAAGGAAGAAAAGCATGAAGATATTTGCTGTTGACTACGGTGACAGCCATACGGGAATCGCCGCAAGCGACGTGCTCGAAATGCTTGCCACGCCGATATGCATTGTCCACGAAAAGGATTTTGTCGCTTGCGCGGATAAGGTTGCGGCAGAAATAAAAAACGGCGGCGGAGAGCTTGCCGTTGTGGGAAATCCCGTAAACATGAACGGAAGCTTCGGTCCGCGCAGCGAAAAATGCTGCCGGTTCGCCGAGCTGCTCCGCGAACGGCTCGATATCCCCGTTGAAATGTGGGACGAGCGCTCAACCACGGTCACCGCGCACGAGCGCATGAACGAAGTAAATAAGCGCGGAAAAAAGCGCAAAGCCGTTATCGACGCGGTCGCGGCAGCGATAATTCTCGAAAATTATCTTGCGTACAGGAGAAATCACAGGGAACAGTCATGAGAAAACGTTACGACAGAAAAGAAGCCGATAAGCGGCTGAAGCGCCGTATGGTCACGAACTGGATCATCATGGGCGTTTCCGCGGCGCTCATCATTATCTGCTACTATTTTTTATAATATGAAGCTTGTTTCAAAATTTTTCAGTGAACTTTCATCAGCCGAATTGTACGAGATTCTAAAATCCCGCGCCGAAATTTTCGTATATGAACAAGGCATAAAATATGTGGACGAGGACGACATTGACTATGACAGCCTGCACTGCTTTTTCACGGAAAACGGCAGAATAACGGCATATCTTCGCGCATATCCCGACAAGAACGACTGCGGCACGGTAAAGCTCGGCAGAGTCCTTTCACTTGAACACGGAAAAGGAACGGGAAGCGAGCTTGTAAAGCAGAGCATTGAAGCTGTAAAAGAAAAAATGACGTGCCGTAAAATACATATCGACGCACAAAAGCACGCAGAGAATTTTTACCTGAAGCTCGGCTTTGTCACGACCTCGGGCGAATATCTTGAAGAGGGAATAGTTCACGTTGATATGGAGCTTTATCTATAACTAAGGACAATTTCACGATTGTCCGTTTTTTATGCTCAAAAACCTACTAAAACACTTGATTTTTGATTTTGGTTGTGCTATACTATATCCAAAATAATAACCAGCGAGGACTGCCATGATTAAATATTACTTATGGCTTTTACAGCTTCTCAGACCCGCCAATCCCGATATTCACCGCATAATCGGGCATTACGGCGACGCTAAGACCGCTTATCTTGAAATTTCCGAGGGTGACACCTCCGTTCTCAGCGAGGAAGAAGCCTCTCGGCTTCAGAACATTTCACTTGAAAAAGCGACCGAAATTGAGGACATATGTGAGAAAAGCAGCGTAAAAATCGTTACGCTTGCGGACGAGGACTACCCTGCCCTGCTGAAAGAGATATACAACCCTCCCGCTGTTCTGTTTTACCGCGGAAGCCTTGGCTGTCTGGAAAAACTCAGCATAACAGCGGTCGGTTCACGAGCCGTCACACCCTATATCGTGAAACTTTGCAGCCGCGTCTGTACCGACCTCGCCGAAAACGGCGTAACTCTCGTTAGCGGCATGGCTCACGGCGTGGATACGGTCGCGCATAACGCCTGCGTGCGGCTCGAAAAGCCGACCGTCGGAGTTCTCGCCTGTGGGATCGACTACGATTACCCAAAAGGCAGCCGCGAACTGCGCGAAAAAATTCTTATGTGCGACGGCGCATATCTCACCGAGCTTTTCCCCGGAACTTCTCCCTCGCCCGACTACTTCCGAATGAGAAACCGCATTCTCGCGGGCCTTTCAAGCGGCACGGCGGTATTTCAGGCGGGAGCGGAAAGCGGCGCGCTTATCACGGCAAGCTATGCGCTGGACGAAAACCGCGATGTTTTCTGCGTTCCGCCGCCCGATATATTCGACCCGCGGTACTGCGGAGTTGTCGGATTTCTGCGCGACGGCGCCGTTCCGATTTTCAACCATGAGGATATTCTTAATATGTACACAATATAGCGGCAGCAGGCGCACTGCCGAAAAAATCTGCGCAGCAGCGCCCGACAAGGGCGTTGAAAAAAAGGAGGAATTTTTGTGCTTGTATCAACAAAGGGACGTTACGCGCTTCGCGTAATGCTTGAGCTTGCGCAATTCGGCAGCAACGGCTACCTGCCGCTCACCGAGATTGCCGAACGTCAGGATATTTCGGTTAAATATCTTGAAAGTATAATTTCCGTTCTCTCTAAGGCGGGACTTGTGGACGGCGTAAGAGGAAAGGGCGGCGGATACCGCCTCAACAGAAAGCCCGAAGAATACTCTGTCGGAGAGATTCTAAGGCTTACCGAGGGCAGTCTTGCTCCCGTGGCTTGTCTGGACTGCAAGCCCAACAAATGCGAACGCTCGGAAAGCTGCAAGACCCTTCCGATGTGGGAAAAACTCGACGAGATAATCTGCGATTATCTGAACAGCGTTACCCTCGCAGACCTGCTTAAATAAACACTTTCCGCGATTTTTTGAAATTGCGGTAAAAATTTTTCTTAAAAACCTATTGACAAGATAGGATTATAGTGCTATAATGACAGCAATACATAAGAAAGGGCTGAAAAAAACGATGACGTACATTTTTACAAGACTGCTTCGTTCAAATTTTCGCAACGGACGAATGCGCCGATGTTGATTCTCATATTTTAAATAATGAAAGGAATTAACAGAAAATGAGTAACTTTAAATTTGAAACACTCCAGGTGCACGCAGGTCAGGAAAAGCCCGACCCCGCAACGGACGCCCGCGCGGTTCCGATTTATGCTACAACGTCATATGTTTTTAAGGACTCCGACCAGGCGGCGGGTCGCTTCGGTCTTACCGAGGGCGGAAATATCTACACACGCCTGATGAACCCGACCTCCGATGTTTTCGAGCAGCGCATTGCCGCGCTTGAGGGCGGAATAGGCGCTCTCGCGACAGCCTCCGGTTCTGCGGCGATCTCCTACGCAGTTCAGAATATCACCCGCGCAGGCGACCACATCGTTTCATCGGAAAACGTCTACGGCGGAACGTATAATCTCTTCGCGAATACGCTCAGCGAGCAGGGACTTGAAACGACTTTTGTTGACCCGTCCGACCCCGCGAATTTTGAAAAGGCGATAAAGCCGAACACAAAGCTGCTTTACGCCGAAACTCTCGGCAACCCTAACTCTGACATTCTCGATATCGAGGCTGTTGCTGAGATCGCACACCGTCACGGCATTCCGCTTATAATTGACAGCACGTTCGCTACCCCGTATCTTCTCCGTCCTATCGAACACGGTGCGGACATCGTAGTTCATTCGGCTACGAAGTTTATCGGCGGTCACGGAACTGTAATGGGCGGCGTAGTCGTTGACTCGGGAAAGTTCGACTGGGCGCAGAACGACAAGTTCCCCGGGCTTTCAAAGCCCAACCCCTCTTACCACGGCGTAGTATTCACGCAGGCTTGCGGAAATGCCGCATATATTCTGAAAATGCGCACAACGCTGATGAGAGATCAGGGCGCGACGATCTCCCCGTTCAATTCTTTCCTGCTTTTACAGGGGCTTGAAACGCTTTCGCTGCGGGTTGAGCGTCACGTTGAAAACGCGCTGAAGGTCGTTGATTTTCTGAAAAATCACCCGCAGGTCAGCAAGGTCAATCACCCCTCGGTCCAGACGGGCAGACAGAAAGAACTTTATGACAGATACTTCCCTAACGGCGCAGGCTCTATCTTCACGTTTGAGATAAAGGGCAGCGCGCTCACCGCGAAGAAATTCACCGAAAGTCTGGAGCTTTTCTCACTTCTCGCAAATGTTGCGGACGTTAAATCGCTGGTTATCCACCCCGCGTCAACTACTCATTCGCAGCTTTCCGAAGAAGCGCTTCTTGAAAGCGGAATTACGCCCACAACTGTTCGCCTTTCTATCGGAACGGAACACATCGACGATATAATCGCAGACCTTGAACATGGCTTTGAAGCCGTAAAAAACATTAAATGATTAAAAGGAGAAATCATCATGAACGTATATACATCTGCCGACCAGCTTATAGGAAAAACACCTCTTCTTGAACTCACTCACATTGAAAAGGAATACGGATTAAAGGCGAAAATTTTCGCTAAGCTCGAATATTTCAACCCCGCAGGTTCGGTTAAGGACAGAATTGCAAAGGCAATGCTTGATGAAGCCGAGGCTTCGGGAAAGCTCAAGCCGAACTCCGTTATTATCGAGCCGACTAGCGGCAACACGGGCATAGGTCTTGCTTCCGTTGCGGCGGCAAGAGGCTATCGTATCATAATTGTAATGCCCGAAACCATGTCGATTGAGCGCAGACAGCTTATGAAGGCATACGGTGCGGAGCTTGTTCTCTCCGAGGGCGCAAAGGGCATGAAGGGCGCTATCGCAAAGGCTGAAGAGCTTGCGAAGGAAATCCCCGACAGCTTTATCCCCGGTCAGTTCGTAAACCCCGCAAACCCCAAGGCTCATTTCACCTCGACAGGTCCCGAAATTTGGGAGGATACAGACGGAAAGGTTGACGTTTTCGTTGCGGGCGTAGGTACCGGCGGTACCGTTACGGGCGTAGGCGAGTTCCTTAAGTCCAAGAACGCAGGCGTCAAGGTCGTTGCGGTTGAACCCGCAACCTCTGCCGTACTTTCAACCGGCGTTGCCGGCGCGCACAAGATTCAGGGCATCGGCGCGGGCTTCGTTCCCGACGTTCTCAACACCAAAGTTTACGACGAGATCGTTCCCGTTTCAAATGAGGACGCATTTGCTATCGGAAAGCTCATCGGCAAGAAGGAGGGCGTGCTTGTAGGCATTTCCTCGGGCGCTGCGGCATTCGCTGCAATCGAGCTTGCGAAGCGTCCCGAAAACGAGGGCAAGAATATCGTAGTTCTTCTGCCCGACACAGGCGACAGATATCTTTCAACTCCCCTTTTCGCAGACTAATACTAATTTCTAATCAATATATAGACAATGTCTATATATTGATTACCGCTTAAAAATTTGTATAGTTTTTAGTTGGCGCTGAGTATGATTCCGCTCACGGTAAACAGATAAAAACTGAAATAATGTATAGCAAAACGGCTTTGCAGATAGCGCAGAGCCGTTTTTGTTGTATTTTTTTAATGTTATCGGCGACGCTTCGCAGAAGTGACGAATCCGTATCGACCGATAATTAGCGCTATTCCATCATCTCGGTAAAGTCGTAGATATACCTGTCCGCGAGCGCGCGAAGCTCCTTTTCATTTCCCGCCGAGGTTTCATCATAAACCGCGACTGTCTGAAATCCGCCGTCCTTTGCGCCCTTTATTCCGAGCAGAATATCCTCAAAAACGACCGTTTCAGCCGCAGAGATCCCGCCCAGCTTTTTGCACGCAAGCAGATAAATATCGGGGAAGCCCTTTTTTCGCTCGACCTCGTCGCTCGACACTACCGCGTCGAACAGCCCGTCAATCCCCGTATGCTTCAGCGCAGGTTCAAAAAGATGTCTGCCGTTGGCAGTCGCGACCGCGAGAGGTATCCCCCTTTTTTTAAGCTGCCGCAGATACTCCGCCGCCCCCTTTTTCAGCCTGACCTCCTCGGAGTAAAATCGCAGTGCCATTTCGCTCCATTCCGCGATAAGCTCCTCGGGAGATTCGCGGAAGCCGAAGCGGTTTTTCGTATAAACCGCCGTGTCGTACATTCCGAGGTGCGCTATAGAAACCATGTAATCTTCGGGAATTGCAATTCCCCGCTTGCCGAAAAAATCCCTGTCGATGTCCGCCCAGAGGGTCATTGAATCAAAAAGCGTTCCGTCAAGGTCGAAGATCGCCGCTTTGAAATCGTTCATTTTTCCTCCTTTTTTTCACCTGCCGGGTTCAAGCGGAATGTTCCTGATGATTTTACGATCAATGTAAATATAGAACACAACGCAGCACGCAAGCGACATCAGCTCGGCGATCGGGAACGACCACCAGATAAGCTGAACATTGCCCGTAAGCGACATGAGATAAGCCACGGGAACAAGTACGACAAGCTGACGTGCGGCGGACTCGATAAGGCTCAGAACGCCGTTTCCGAGCGCCTGAAAAACCGAACACATTACAATGCACACGCCCGCGAGAATGAAGCTTACGCTCATGATTCTCAGTGCGGGAACGCCCATTTCATAGAGCGCGGTGTTCGCCTCGCCCTCCGTCGCGAACATACTTATAAGCTGCTCGGGGAAAAGCTGAAAAATCGCAATGCACACAAGCATAATGCAGAACGCATAGGTAAGGCTCAGCCGCACGGTTTTTAGGATACGCTTTCTGTTTTTCGCACCGTAGTTGTAGGAAATTATCGGTATCATGCCGTTGTTCAGACCGAAAACAGGCATGACCGCAAAGCTCTGGAGCTTGAAATAAATTCCGAAAACATTCGTCGCAGCCGTTGAAAATCCGTCGAGAATTTTGTTCATTGCGAAGGTCATTACCGAAGAAATCGCGACCATTACGATCGACGGAAATCCAACCGCGTAAATGCGCTTGATAATCGGCGCCGACGGGCGAAAGCCCTTGAACGAAAATTCAATTTCCCTGTTCTTTTTGAGGTTGAACATAAGTGCCATGAGCATGGCGATAACCTGACCGATAACCGTTGCCGCAGCAGCGCCCGCAATGCCCATTTTCGGCATTCCGAAATAGCCGAAAATCAGGATAGGGTCGAGAATTATATTGATAACCGCACCCGTCGCCTGAGTTATCATGGTGAAAATCGTCTTTCCCGTCGCCTGTAAAAGCCGCTCGAAGATAAGCTGACCGAAAATCCCGAACGACAAGGTGGAGCAGATAGCAAGATATTCCGCGCCGTAGCCGATTACCGCTTCAACCTCCGTCTGCGAAGCGATAAACGGACGCGCCGCAAATATTCCGATAATCACGAACAGCAGCCAGCTGAAAAATCCCAGCAGAATGCCGTTTTTCGCGACGTTTGAAGCAAGCGTCCCGTTTCGTTCACCGAGGCTTTTGGAAAGGTACGAGCTTATACCTACGCCCGTACCCGTACCGACCGCTATCATCAGGTTCTGCATCGGGAAAGCGAGCGTAACGCCCGTAAGCGCGTCTTGGCTGAGCTGCGCGACAAACATACTGTCCACGATATTGTAAAGCGCCTGAATGATCATCGAAATCATTATCGGCAGCGACATTGACATAAGCAACTTATTTTCGGGCATATAGCCCATTTTATTCTCTTTCTGTTCTGTTTTTTCCATTTCTTTTGTTCCTTTTTTGCATTTTTCGACATTTCTCAAACGCAAAGAAATAAGCCGCACTTAACGGGTGCGGTTCATTCCTGCGTTTATTTTTACTTTTCTAAGAAATGCTCCATAAGCGTGAAGCCCTTTTCGACATATCTGCCTGTTTTTTCAGCGCTTTCCTCGCAGAAGCAGTCAACGCCGCTGCTCTCCTTGGTGCTGTCGTAGATCATGTACGGAACGGGCGCATTGGTATGTGTGCGAAGCTCGAGAGGCGTGGGGTGGTCAGGGCAGATAAGCACGCGAAGCGGTTCGCCGCTGAACGCTTCAAGCACAGGTCCGAGAATAAGCTCGTCGATAAGCTCGATAGCTTTTACTTTATTTGCCACTTCGAAGCGGTGTCCGCACTCGTCGGGAGCTTCAACGTGAATGTACACAAAATCAGCGCCGTCCTTGAGCACCTTTATAGCCGCCTGCGCCTTGCCGCTGAAATTCGTGTCGATATAGCCCGTTGCGCCGGGAACGTTGATAACGTCCATTCCCGTGAACTTGCCGATACCCTTGAGCAGATCGACCGCGCTTATCATTGCGCCTTTCAGACCGTATTTTTCGGTGAACGGCATAAGATTCTTACGAACGCCCTCGCCCCAGAACCAAAGGCTGTTCGCGGGACGCAGACCGCGCTCGGCGCGCGCCTTGTTTACCGGGTGATCTTTAAGCAGGTCGTACGATCTCTTCATCATTTCAAGCAGCGGACGGCTTTTCTCGTTAAATCCGAGATAGTTCTTTATCGGCTTGCCCGTAATGTCGTGCGGCGGAGTGAGCGTTCCGACGTCGAGCGTTCCGTTGCTCCAGATAAGGCAGTGACGATAGCTTACGCCGCTGTAATAATGAAATTCGTCCGTGTCGAGCTTTTCCGCGAGATACTTTATGAGAACCTCCGCTTCCTCGGTCGAAATATCGTCCGCGCAGTAATCAAGAATGGTCTTGTCCTCATAAACAGGCTCGTCCGAGAGCGTTACGAGATTTGCGCGGAACGAAACGTCCGTCGGCTTCATGTCGATACCGATGCTTCCCGCCTCGAGGGGAGAACGTCCCGAATAGTAAATTGAGGGGTCATAGCCGAGAACCGAGAGGTTCGCAACGTCGCTTCCGGGCTTGATACCGTCCGTAACCGTTTTTACAAGCCCTATTTCCGATCTCTTCGCAAGCTTGTCCATATTCGGCTTTTTTGCGCAGCCCATCGGCGTTTTTCCGCCGAGGTCGTCGCGTTTGAGGTCTGCCATTCCGTCGCAGAGCAAAACTACATACTTCATTTTTTAATCCTTTCTTCTGAACTTTTCCAGAAACCATATATTTTCAGCGGTAAATTCCCTGCCGTTCAGGTAGTTCAGAATCCCGCCGTCAGTCGTAAATCTGAATATCAGCTTATAGCTGTAAAGCGCCTGATAAGGGTATCCGAGTTCGCGGTTTATTTTGTTCGAGCCGTATTTCCCGTCGCCGAGCAGAAAATGCCCGAGATAAGCCATATGCGCGCGTATCTGATGAGTTCTGCCCGTTACAAGGTCGACCTCCAGCAGGCTGTTACCTTGATTTGTTTCAAGAACGCGGTATTTCGTCACTATTGTGCGGTTCTGCGGGGTCTTTTTTTCGGAAATCACAACGCGGTTTTCCTGCTCGTTCTTGAAAAGATACGCGGTTTTCTCGGCTTCGCGCGGCTCGGGAATACCATGCACCGCGCAGATATAAAGCTTGGTAAGCTCCCTGTCGCGCACCTTCTGATTGAGTATGCGCAGGCTTTCCGCATTTTTCGCAGCGATAACGATACCTCCCGTGTTTCGGTCGATACGATTGCAAAGGCTCGGCGCGAATGAAAATTCCTCCTCGGGGCGATATTCCCCCTTGTGGTAAAGATAGCTTTTTATGCGGTTTATCAGCGTGTCGCGCGAATTTTCGTTATCCTCGTGAACGACCATTCCCGCAGGCTTATCGACAAGGAGAATGTTTTCATCCTCATAAATTATGTTCAGGGTGCTGTCCGCCGTAAGAAAATCGTCCTCGGAGGGTTTCTTCTCCTCAAGAAGCTCGTCTTTTATGTACACCGTCACAACGTCGTTTTCGCAGACGCGGTAATCCGCGCTCGCACGCGCTCCGTTCACCTTTATATCCTTTTTGCGCAGCGTCTTGCAGAGCAGTCCCTGCGATAATGCGGGAAAGGTTTTCAGCAGGAATCGGTCAAGCCGCTGCCCCGCCGCGTTTTTGTTCACGGTAAGCTGCTTCATCAGCGCTGTATGCGGACAAATCCGCTGCTTTCAAAGTGATCTACGGCAGCCGAGAGAAAATCGTTGGAATGTGTGCAGCCGATACCGACCGCGGTGAGCGAATCTACCGCTTTTTTCCACTTTTTTTCGGTTTCGGAGTCGTCCTCAGCCGAAAACCAAAGCTCGCTCTGCCATGTTCCGAATTTCAGACCGATAATGTAAGGTTTTTTCATGCTCATGCCTTTCCCTTGCAGCCCTTGCTTCCGCCGAACGACGCGTTTTCGAGAATGTTCGTGTCGAACGAAAAGCTGAGCGACTGCGTTTCACGCTGACGCTTGAACGCCAGCCCTATCATCTTATCCAAAAGCTCTGAATATTTTACGCCGAGCGGCTCCCAGAGGTAGAATGCAAGACTTCCGGGAATCGTGTTTATCTCGTTGAGATAAAGCTTTCCCGTTTCCTCGTCGAGCATAAAGTCGATACGCGCGACGCAGCTGCACCCGAGCGCCTTGAACGCCTTTACAGCGAGCGTGCGAACCTCTTCGCGAAGTTCGGGCGAAATATCGGCGGGAATTTTTCTTTTAAGCGACGCCATGCCCTTTGCGCCCTTTGAACCGCCCACATATTTGTCCTGATAGCTAAGTATCTCGTCGTTTGCGACAGGCTCTTCGCACTCGCTCGCCTGCGCGTCCTCATAGTCGCCGAGAACCGAGCAGTTTATCTCTTTGAGCTTCGTTATCGCATTTTCCACAAGCACACGTATCGCAAAAGTAAAGCCGTATTCAAGCGCTTCGGAAAGCTCTTCGCGGTCTTTCGCCTTTCTTATTCCTACGCTCGAACCGAGGTTCACGGGCTTCACGATAACGGGATAGGTCGTCTTGCTTTCGATAATGTCAAGAATCTCGTCGGAATTTTTCGTGTATTCCTTAACGTTCACGACCGCGCAGGGCAAAACAGGGATATCGTTGTCCTTAAACACGGTTTTCATCACATATTTGTCCATTCCGACCGCCGAGGAGATAACGTCGCACGAAGCGTACGGAACGCCAAGCGTCTGCAAATATCCCTGAAGCGCGCCGTCCTCAACGTTCGTTCCGTGTACTGCGGGAAGCACAACGTCGATCTGCGCCATTACATTTTCGCCGAATTTCTTCATCGGATAGCGCATGAGCTTCAGCCCGCCGTCCTGAACGGGTATGACCTGCGTGCTGTTTTTGAGCAGCTCGTTTATGCGACGGTAGGCTTCGATTTTTCCGACCTGTTCGCCGACAAAAAAACGACCGTCTTTTGTGATATAAACGGGGATAACCTCATATTTCTCCTTATTCACAGCGGCGCACGCCTGAAGCCCCGTTATCACCGAAACCTCGTGCTCAACGCTTTTTCCGCCGAAAAATACGCCTACTCTGATTTTCATGTCTTTTGTTCCTTTCTGTATCAATAATTGTCCGGAAGATCGTTTTCAAGAAGTATAACGCGCGGAACTCCCGCTTTTTCGCCGTATGCTATTTTAAGACCGTCGTTAAGCGTCGCCGCAACGTGTATCTTTTCTTCGGGATAGCCCTTTTCAAGCAGACCCTCGCGTATCGGCGGCGCCTGCTTTTCGCCGATAAGTATTGCGATATCGCAGCAGTCCGCGGCAAATTCGCCCAGCTCTTTATTGAGCTGATATTCCCGCTCGCCAAGTTCGACCATTCCCGGAGTGACCAGTATCCGCAGTCCCTCAAAGCCCGAAAGCGTTTTAAGCGCCGCGCGCGCACCCGCAGGGTTGGAGTTGAACGCGTCGTCGATAACGGTTATGCCGCTGCCCTTGTCGAGGATCTCCATTCTGTGCGGAACGCATTCAAGCCGCTTTACGGGAAAAACAAGCTCCGAAAACGGTATCCCGAAGCTGTTCGCGACCGCTATCGCTCCGACAATGTTCTGAACGTTGTGTTCGCCGAGCAGCTTTGTGGTGAACGTCCGGCTCTCGCCGCCGTGAACGACCGTGAAAGTCGTTCCCTTTCGCGAAACCGAAATATCCGTGCCTTTATAATCATATTCTCCGCCGCCTATGCCGTATGTCACCTTGCGCTTATCGGTGCTGTGGCTGCGAATATATTCGTTGTCGTAGTTGAGGAAAACCGTTCCGTCGGTTATGCAGTCCGCAATTTCAAACTTCGTCTTTATTATATTATCGAGCGAACCGAAGGTTTCGAGGTGCTGCTCGCCTATCGAGGTTATCATGCTGTGCTTCGGGTGAACGATATCGCAGATCTCCTTAATTTCGCCGACTCCCTTTGCGCCCATTTCGCAAATGAAAATCTCGTGCGAAGCGTTGAGCGAGCCGCGTATCGTCTTTACGACGCCCATTGTTGTGTTATAGCTTTCGGGCGTCATCAGCACGTTGTAGCGCGCGGAAAGCAGCTTATTCAGATAAAATTTTGTCGAGGTTTTTCCGTAGCTTCCCGTTATGCCGATAACGGTCGTGTTCGGAAGCTCGTTTATAATGCGCTTCGCGTCGTTTATATAGTGATTGTTCACGCCCTTTTCGATCGGCTTGTTGATGAAATTTGCGATCATCGGCATAACCGCCGAAAATAGCTGCCAGAAACACAAAATCGGCAGAAACAGCCTGTTTTCATGCAAAAAAATCATAGAAAGCGCACATACTGCACCGTAAAGAACCGTGCTTGTGACGCACATTCTTATAACGCGCGGAGTGAACACCAGCTTTTTCTTAGCTGGTCTGCGTTTACAGAACGCACAGCCGATAAGCATGAGCGCCGCGCAGATACAGAGCGCGGGAGCGGTACCGCTGTTGATAAAAAGCGCCTCGGCAAGTGCGTAAACCGCCGCGATAAGCGGAAAAACGTGCCGCAGAGCGATATTTCCGAGGTTGTTTTTTATCCAGTGTCCATGCTCGAACGCGGAGTATGAGTTGAGCTGGAACATATGCATATAATGCACAAAGTTCAGCGTAAAGCTGAGCAGAAGTGCACAAAAAAATAAAATGTACGACCCGATAAGCATAAGTTTTGTCCTTTTAATCAATTTTGAGGAATGACGAGATTATCCGCAGGAATGCGTACTGCTGTTCGAGAAACGCGAAGTGTCCTGCGTTCGGGAGCGTCACAAGCGCCGCGTCTGGCATTTCACGCTCCATCTGCTTTCCGTCGGAAAGCGGCGTAGCGTCGTCGTTTTCGCCCCATATCAGCAGCGTTTCCTGCTTCACAAGCGGCAGCAGCGGCGCAAGATCCTCGTTCACGACTTTCACAAGCACCTGCCGCATCATCGGCGAAGCCGCGCGGTAATCAGCAGAGCCGTGCCTGTTTCGGTAATTTTCAAGCGCGTTAGGGAACAGCGCCTTTATCGGCTTTGACGAGAGAAACGCTTTCCCCCGCTGATATATTTTCGCCTTTTTTTCAGCCTTTTCGGAACGCGGCGGTTTTATCCCCGCGCTGCCCGTCAGAATCACCTTTTCAACCTCTATCGGGCAATCCTCACGGGAAAGCAGCTTTATGATAACACGCCCACCGAAGCTGTGTCCGAGCAGAACGGTTTTCTCTATGCCCATTTTTTTGCAGAAAGCGATAATAAAATCGACGTAGCCGTCAACGTCCCACGGCTCTTTAGGTTCGTCTGAACCGCCGAAGCCGGGAAAATCCACAGCGTAAACGGTATAACGCTTTTTTGCCGTTTCAATTATCGCGGAAAAAAGCGAAAGGTTGGTTCCCCAGCCGTGAAGCAGCAGCAGATTTTCGCCCTGCCCCTCTTTAACATAGTTGGTTGAAATACCCTCGATATCGGCAGTCACAAGAACCCTCCCTCCGCAGAAATTCACACCTTATTATTATACTCTTATTCGGCTGATTTGTCAAGAAAAACGCCCACGCCTTTTCTCGGGCATGGGCGTTTGTTCTGTTCAGCCCTCGGGCTGCTGCCTGCTCTTGTTCTGAGTCTGCTTGTTCTGCTTATCCTGCGGCTGCTTGTTCTGCTGATTTTTATTCTTGCTCATTTCAATTCCTCTTTTCGGATTATTGCCCTTTCGAGCTAACCCTATTTTTCCCGATTATTACAAAGATATGCGAAAATCGAAAGCAATATACAAAAGCGCTAACAAAAGTATTTTATCCGCTCCCTGCTTATATAAAATATAAGCCAGCGCAAGAACGAGCGTGCGGTCGCTGTCGGAAAGCAGAAATCCCAGCGGGTCAGCGGTGATTCCCATTGTGCATCTGCCCGCATCTCGGGCAGCTCCCGCCGTTATGCCTGTTGACGTAGCCGTTGAGCGTCTGCGGCTGTTCAGAAGGCTTTTTTTCGCACTTCTCCTCTGACTGTTCGAGAATTTTTCTCATCGTTTCGGTCTTACTGCTCATTTCCGCAAGTATTTCCGCCGCGCGCTTCAGTCCCTCGCCGCTGACAGTTCCGTTCTCCGCCGCTTCGAGCAGTTCTTCCTTGCCGAACACGCCGAATTTCGTCTTTTCTTCGTCTTCACACACTTCGGCGCACTCCTCTTTTTCTTCGGGTTCGGGTTCTTTTGCCGGAGCGGGCGTTTGCTCCTCGGGCGGCTCCGGTTCGGGTTGGGGTTCGGGTTCCGGCTGCGGCACAATTTCAGGTTCGGTTTCCGGAATCATCTCCGCTTCGGGCGTTTTTTCGGGTTCTTCGGCAGGTTCCGGCGCGGGTCGGACGATATGTACCGCTTCGGGGGCGGGCATGGCTTTTTTCGCCATGTTCATTGCCGCCTCGATATATTCGCGCTGCCTGCGCTCAAGTTCCTCCGCCGAAATATTGCTTCTGCTCCATTCCATGTCTGTAATTTTCCTCCTGTCAGAATAATTTATCTCCAAGCCCGTTTTCACGCAGCAGCATGAACACGGACATAAGCTTCATCAGCTTTATCGCTCTATCGACCTTCGCCTGATTCTCGCCTCGCAGATGCGGTTTAAGCGCAAGCAGCAGCTCGGTGTTCTTATCCGAATTGTTAAGCTGCGAAAATGCGTCCATAAGCTTCATTATCGTTTCGAGGTCAATGTCCCCGAAGATCCCGTCGCCCGCACTCTCGCCGTTTTCGCTCTTTTCGCCGTTTTCGTCGGAGGTAAACTGACCGAGAAGCGCGGAAAGTCCGTCCAGATCAACCATCAGTTATCCCCCTCTCTCGATCATTTTCCCATAAACTGTTTTTTAAAGCGCTTCGCAAGCTCGGGGTTATTCATAACGGATTTTATTTTTTCACGGTCGGCTTCGCTTAAATTCCCCGCGATCTCGGACAAATTCCCGTCGCCCAGAGAGCTTCTCAGCTTTTCGGGCGGAACTCCCAGGCGCTTGCTCGCCATTTCGATAAGTCCGTCGATGTTAAGATTACCCATAAAAACCATTCCTTTCCGTAAAGTGTATGCGCGGCGGTGCGCCGCTTATTCCTATGTGAACCCAAACCGAAACCTGCTGTCACATCTTAGCTAAAAAAATAAGCCAAAATTTAGATATATTTCAGTTTGACATTCATTTTTGTATATGTTATAATAATATTAAAATATACGTTATATACGTTGATTCAGGAGAAAACGAATGAAAATTGTTGTTGTAGCGGATACCCACAAGAATTACAAAGACTATAAGGCTGTCGTTGAAAAGAACGACGACGCGGATTTGTATATTCATCTGGGCGACGGCGAACACGAGTTCCTTGACGTTGCCCGCGAATTTCCCGAAAAAAAGTTCACTTTCGTTCAGGGCAACTGCGATTTCGGCACCTACAAGCCCATGGAAATCGTTGAAGCCGGCGGATATAAACTTCTCTGCGTCCACGGTCACGAATACAACGTTCAGGGCGGTCTTGACGCGCTTATAAACGAGGCAAAGGCAAGAGGCTGTCAGGTCGCGCTTTACGGTCACACGCATATGTACCGCACAGAGTGCATCGACGGCGTTTATATCATGAATCCTGGAGCGATAGATTCCCCCCGCGGCAAGAACAAGCCGTCCTACGGGATCATACATATCGACGACGCAGGAAAACTTAAAATGAACATCGTCGCAATCAAGTAACGTAATATTATATGCAAAGCGCCTGTATTATGACACGGGCGCTCTTGTTAATTTTTAATATATTTTTCGCTCACTTTATGTCAAAATTGTTACAGATAACCAAATTTTAAAAAATTACAAAAAATGCTTGATTTTTCCCTTGCAAATGTATATAATATAAATCAGCGGTTAGCACTTAGCCGCTTTGAGTGCTAACACTCAGAATGATTGAGTGCTAAGACGGCTGTGCCGTCTTTACCAAAATGACCACACAGGAGGTACATTAAAATGAAAATAAGACCGTTAGCAGACAGAGTTGTCATCAAGTTCTTAGAAGCGGAGGAAACCACCAAGGGCGGCATTATCCTCGCAAGCGCTGCACAGGAAAAGCCACAGGTTGCCGAGGTTCTCGCAGTAGGTCCCGGCGGCGTTGTAGACGGCAAGGAAGTTAAAATGGAAGTTAAGCTCGGCGATAAGGTACTCATCGGAAAGTACGCAGGAACCGAAGTAAAGGTTGACGGCGAAAAGTACACTATCGTTCGTCAGAGCGATATTCTCGCTATTGTAGACTGAATTTAAGAAAGGATTGATTTATTATGGCAAAGCAGATTATTTACGGCGAAGAAGCGCGCAAGTCCTTACAGGCAGGTATCGACAAGCTCGCCGATACCGTTAAGATCACACTCGGACCGAAAGGCAGAAACGTCGTTCTCGATAAGAAGTTCGGCGCTCCGCTCATCACAAACGACGGCGTAACGATTGCAAAGGAAATCGACCTTGAAGATCCTTTTGAGAATATGGGTGCACAGCTCGTTAAGGAAGTTTCCACAAAGACAAACGACGCGGCGGGCGACGGTACAACAACCGCTACGCTGCTTGCTCAGGCGCTTATCCGCGAGGGCATGAAGAACGTTACAGCAGGCGCTAACCCTATGGTTATCAAGAGAGGCATTGAAAAGGCTGTTGACGCAAGCGTTGAGGAAATCAAGAAAAATTCACGCAAGGTCGGCAACAACGACGAAATCGCAAGAGTCGCAACAGTTTCGAGCGGCAGCGAAACAGTCGGCAAGCTGATTGCCGAGGCTATGGAAAAGGTTTCCGCAGACGGCGTTATCACTATTGAAGAGAGCAAGACCGCCGAAACATACAGCGAAGTTGTTGAGGGTATGCAGTTTGACAGAGGTTACATCTCTCCCTATATGGCTACCGACGCAGACAAGATGGTCGCAGACCTCGACGACCCGTATATTCTTATCACAGATAAGAAAATTTCCGTAATTCAGGATATACTCCCCCTGCTTGAACAAATCGTAAAGACCGGTTCAAAGCTCCTCATAATTGCAGAGGATATCGAAGGCGAAGCGCTTACGACCCTTATCCTCAACAAGCTCAGAGGAACGTTCAACTGTGTAGCGGTAAAGGCTCCGGGCTTCGGCGACAGACGCAAGGAAATGCTCAAGGATATCGCGATCCTTACAGGCGGTCAGGTAATCACCTCCGAGCTAGGCATCGAGCTTGCGGACGCTACGATCGATATGCTCGGCCGTGCTAAGCAGGTAAAGGTTTCTAAGGAAAACACCATTATCGTTGACGGTATGGGCGATTCTCAGGCAATCAAGGACAGAGTAAGCCAGATAAGAAACGCTATTGAAGATACAACGAGCGAATTTGACAAGGAAAAGCTTCAGGAACGCCTTGCTAAGCTCGCCGGCGGTGTTGCCGTAATCAAGGTCGGCGCCGCTACCGAAATTGAAATGAAGGAAAAGAAGCTCAGAATCGAGGACGCTCTCGCAGCAACAAAGGCTGCCGTTGAAGAAGGTATCGTCGCAGGCGGCGGTACTGCGCTTATCAACGCTATGCCCGCCGTTGAAGCGCTTATCGGCACCCTTGAAGGCGACGAAAAGACAGGTGCGAAGATCGTTCTCCGCGCTCTTGAAGAACCTGTTCGCCAGATCGCCGCAAACGCAGGTCTTGAAGGCTCGGTAATCATCGACAACATTAAGAGAGCCGACAAGGCAGGCTACGGCTTCGACGCATTCAAGGAAGAATACACCGATATGATTTCCGCAGGTATCGTTGACCCCGCAAAGGTAACGCGTTCCGCACTTCAGAACGCCGCTTCCGTTGCCGCAATGGTACTCACGACCGAAAGCCTCGTAACCGACATCAAGGAAGAAGCTCCCGCCGCCGCGGCTGCTCCCGGAATGGGCGGAATGGGCGGAATGTATTGATTTATCCGCAAAAATAAGAGATTTGCCTCGAGTGAATATTCGCTCGGGGCATTGCTTTTTCTGTTAATATTTTCATATCAACACCGCGCAAACGGCATTTTTCCGTGTTTTTTCAAAAATCAGTAAAACAATTTTACAATATTGTCCACAACTGTTTCATATAGGCTTTTCTTCCAGTATTTATGCGTTGAAATCCCTCCCCTTGTCGTGTATAATAAACATATCCCCTCAGTGGGGAAATACATACGGGAGGTACTAAAAATGTGCAATTTCTTTAACTCGTGCAATTTTGCAGACCTTTACGCTGCATTAAAGGCACTCTGCGGCAGATTTGGCTGCTAATTGAATAAGGCTGTTGCGTTAATTACGGAGTTAACGCAGCAGCTTTTTTCTTTATGGAGTTTAATACTAAGCACAAACCATAGATAAAAATTCTAGTATAACCCATACACGCAAAGATTACACTCGATTTTTGTATAGTTTTTAATTGGTGCTGAGTATAATTCAAAAAGACTGCACAAGCAATCGCCTGTGCAGCCTTTTTACTGTTTTTTCAAAAAATGTTTATCAGCCCTGAGCCATCTTCTCGCGGTATTCGTCGAGAATCGATTCAATCATGTTGTACTTTTCCTCGCGAAGCTGTGTATAAGAAATGTTCGGAACAAAGATAGGTCCGTCCATAAGCGACTGGTCGCCCATACCCTCAAAGTAGCTGGACATATCGCTGTTAAAGCCCTTGCAGTTATCAAAGAGGAACGAGAACTTTTCTCTTGAAGGAGTTGTAAGGTCCATCAGAACCTCATACTGTTCGTCGGAATAGTAAGCGTTGAACTTAACCTTTCTCGCCGCGCCGCACTCCGGACAGGTCGTAAGATCCTCTGTTTCATGCTCAACAAAGCTGTACTTGCATTCGGGGCATTTAGGATAATACTTTGTGGAAGAATCGGTTGCCTTTGCCTTTGCTTCAGCAACATTTTCCTCATCGGTAACTTCGATACGGTTGAGAGTGATCCAGTCTATAGCGCCCTTTACATTCTTTGCGCCCGCAGGAACCATGTAGCCGAAAGAGTCATAAGCCTGATAGTACGAATCCGCTAAAGGATCTCTCGGGAACGGAACAAACGCCATATCATACTCGATTTTGTTCTTATAAAGGCTTGCGCAAGCAGCGCTGTAAGCCCATGTAGGCTCCATTCCGAGGAAAAGCAGGTTTCCGTCAACGAATGCGGCTGCGGGATCGACATATCCATCACCGGTAAGACCCTCACGGCAAAGTCCTTCAACAAATTCCATTGCTCTCTGAACATTTTCGTTCTTGAGGTTATTGATGATCTGCGTATCCTGAACGTCGATAAGCTTTGTTCCTGTTGTGGAAACGAAGCTCATTGCGCTTACGCCGGTATAGCCGATATGGTTGGTATCAGCATTGCACCACTGCATACAAATATCGCGGAACGCGTCCCATGTCCACTCGCCGTTGTGATAAAGCTCCATAGGATCCTGAAGCCCGTATTCCTGAAGCAAAAGACGGTTATAGTTGATCGCAAAGTTTGAAGTAACCTTATAAGGAATATAATAATGCTTTCCGTTATACTTGAACTGCTCCGCAATGTCTTTCATACCCGACCAGAGATCGCTGTCGAGGTCGATATATGTATCAAGGGGAGTGTACATATTTCTTGACATTCCGTGAGGGAACGACATCCATTCATATCTTACGATATCGGGTGAAGAATCGGAAGCAACAAGCTTGCCAAGCTCTTCAAAGTACGCCGCGCCGCTTCCGCACTGCTGAAGATCTATCGAACCGCCGTATCTTGTTTCAAAAAGGTCAACAAGCTCGGCGTCCTGCGTTACGAGGTCGTAATACATAAGTATTTTTATTTCGCCGGTGGGCTGATTTTCATCAATATCAACAACCTCAGCCTCTTCCATTATCACGTCAGCCGCGTTTGGGGTAGAAGCGGTCGTCGTGGTTTCGACCGACGCGCCGCCGCGCCCGCTTGAACCGCCGTTGCAGCCGCTCACGCCAAGCACTGTTGCTGCGGCAAGTAGTCCTGCCGCAATTTTCTTCATCTTCATAAAAACTCCTTTCTTTTCCGAGCCTATCGGAAAATCCACGCAATGCGTGAATACGTTTACATAAACCGTAATTTAATTTTAACAAAATGTAAACGATTAGTCAATCGGCAATGCGCTAATATACCGCAACTTTTTTTGTACATTTTAAACAAATGAGCTTCAAGGGTGTGGCTGCGCGGCGGCAGAAATGTGCAAAGCACATTTCTGCAAAGGCGGCGGCAGCCGCCGACAGGCGCGGGACGGCGGCTGCCGTCCCGCGCTGCGCCGCGCAGGCAAGCGCGAGCGCCCTCCCGAGCCGCTTCGGAGAAGCGGTGAGCGGAGGGGGCGAGGGCTTGCCCTCACACTATAAAATGCCCCTAACCCGCAGCACTTCGCCGACCACACAGACAAACGCGCCTCAAGCGGTCGCCTCCTGAGGAAACCTCGCCGCCGCTTTGCTCCGCAAAGCGGCTCGCCTCGTCCCCCTCGTCGGCGACCGCGGCGGCTTTCTCAATCCTCGCAATACCTCTCACCCCGACAAACGCCGCCATTCGCACACCTGCGCGGCGCACCGCGCTCGGCTTCGCCGAACGCGGCAGGCGGCGGCTTTCGCCGCCGCCCCAAACGCCGTTCTGCCTTTAAGGCAGAACGGCGCGCCGCGCGCCCCTTATTCGTCAAAAAACCGCCGCCCATGAATAATACTAATCACCAATAAAAATATAGACAACAAATCTTCGTATATCCCCTATATGCAAGATCATACTCGGTTTTTTGTATAGTTTTTAATTGGTGCTAAGTATAACACCCGACCGCACAATGCATTATATAAGGTAGACTCTAATAAAAATTGACATTTTCAAAAAAAATTAAAATTTTTTCAAAAAAGGTATTGACAAAACCGGCAAAAAGTGATACATTATGTTTAGCACTCAGAGAGAAAGAGTGCTAACACTCCGATAAACAGACTGCTAACACGAAAATCCGGCGGAGGGAGGTAATCGGAATGGAAAGCAGGGCGCTGAAAATACTTGAGCTTGTGGTTGACGAATATATCCGAACAGGTGAACCGATCGGCTCAAAGGCAGTTCAGGAACTGCTCGACATTCAGGTTTCGTCGGCGACGATACGAAACGAAATGGCATCGCTCGAACAGCAGGGTTATCTTGAACACCCTCACACCTCGGCAGGAAGAGTCCCGACCTACAAGGGACTGCGGCTTTACATCGAGCGTCTTTCGGGGCGGCATGAGCTTGACGAAAAGGAAAAGGTCGTTATCGACAGTATGTTTGAAGGTTCGCCTCATCAGACTGAACAGGTGATTATCGAAAACGCTACAAAGGCGCTTGCGGAGTTTACCAAATGCGCGATCGTTTCAACAAGCGACGCAAACCGCTTTTCGGTTATCACAAAGGTCGAGGTTATCCCGACGGGCAGGCGAATGTACGTTCTGCTGATGATAACATCGGGCGGCGGAATCAGAAACCGCGTATGTCGGCTTTCGTTCGACCTTACACATGAGCAGATGGAATTTTTCCAGCAGTTTGCCGAAGAAAACCTCACGGGCGTTAATCCCGAAAATGTTTCGGAGGACTTTTTTAAGAGCCTTTCGGCAGCGCTCGGAAGCTACGTTATGTCGCTGTCGCCGCTTTTAAAGGGCGTCGCGGATATGTCGGCTGAAATGATGAACGAAAAGGTCAGAATAGAGGGTGAAGAAAACCTCATAGCCTGCTCAGAGCTTAAAGGCGAAGAAATCGCAGCGGTTCTAAAGCAGCGCAACGAGTTCTCACGATTTCTTGATTCAACATTCAACGGAATAAACGTTCTGTTCGGACAGGAGGACGACACATTCGTTATCTCAAATTCAAGCATGATTACCGGAACCTTTTCAAAGGACGGCGAGCGTGCGGGAAGCATCGGCGTTATCGGACCGCTGAGGCTTGATTACAAGAAGATTATACCTTATATAGAATATTTTACCGACAAGGTTTCGGATTTGCTGTCACAGGCGGACGAAGCCGAGGTCGCGACGCAAAAGGAGGAAACGGACTTTGAGCAAAAATAAGCACAAGGAACACGAAAATCACGAAGAGCAGGAAGAAAAAAAACAGGAAGAAGCAACCCCTGTGGAAGAACAGAAAAATGAAGAACCTGCTCAAAAGGAGGAATGCAAGCCCGACCCGAAAGATGTGGAAATAGCAAAGCTCAAGGATCAGCTCTTGAGAAATATGGCGGAGTATGACAATTACCGCAAGCGTACCGCAAAGGAACGCACGGAGCTCACTCCCGATATTACGGCAAGAGTAGTAACGGAGTTTCTTCCCGTTATGGATAATCTGGAGAGGGCGCTTCAGACGGAATGTACCGATGAAAATTACAAGGCGGGCGTAAAAATGATCTATGAGTCGTTTGTATCCGCGCTCGAAAGCCTTGGAGTTGAAAAGGTTCCGACAGAGGATTTCGACCCGAGTATGCATCAGGCGGTGCAGCAGGTCGAAAGCGACGAGCTTGAAAGCGGAAAGATAGCCTCCGTATTCCAGAACGGCTATCGTTTAGGCGCAAAGGTTCTTCGCTTCGCAATGGTAACAGTTGTAAGCTGAACTGCGCTGAAATAAATTCAGTTAAAATTTCTTTTATATATTATAGGAGGCAATTATTATGGGAAAGATTATAGGTATTGACTTAGGTACGACAAACTCCTGCGTAGCCGTTATCGAAGGCGGCGAGCCGGTAGTTATCACAAACAGCGAAGGCAGCAGAACCACTCCTTCCGTTGTTGCATTCACAAAGGACGGCGAACGTCTTGTAGGTCAGCTCGCAAAGAATCAGGCGGTCACAAACCCCGATAAGACAATCATCTCGATTAAGCGCCACATGGGCAGCGATTATAAGGTCGATATCGACGGAAAGCATTACACTCCTCAGGAAATTTCCGCAATGATCCTTACAAAGCTGAAAAACGAAGCTGAAAGCTACCTCGGCGAAAAAGTAAACGACGCGGTCATCACAGTCCCCGCTTACTTCACCGACTCACAGCGTCAGGCGACAAAGGACGCAGGCCAGATTGCGGGCTTAAAGGTTCACAGAATCATAAACGAGCCTACGGCTGCCGCTCTTGCATACGGCGTTGATAAGGAAAACGAGCAGAAAATCGTTGTATACGACCTCGGCGGCGGTACGTTCGATGTATCCGTAATCGAAATCGGCGACGGCGTTCAGGAAGTTCTCGCGACCGCAGGTAACAACCACCTCGGCGGCGATGATTTCGACCAGAGAATTATCAACTATCTCGTAAGCGAGTTCAAGAGAACCGACGGTACGGATCTTTCTAACGATAAGTTCGCTATGCAGAGATTAAAGGACGAAGCTGAAAAGGCTAAGATCGCCCTTTCAAACTCCACTTCCGTAAATATCAACATTCCTTATATCACTGCCGACGCAACAGGTCCGAAGCACATGAACACAACTCTCACAAGAGCTAAATTCAACGAGCTTACCGCAGACCTTGTTGAAGCTACAATGGGTCCGTTAAAGCAGGCTATCAGCGACAGCGGTCTTTCGCTCAGCGAAATCGACAAGATTCTTCTCGTCGGCGGTTCGACCCGTATCCCCGCCGTTCAGGAAGCTGTTAAGAACTACATCGGCAAGGAGCCGTTCAAGGGTATTAACCCCGACGAATGCGTTGCGATAGGCGCGGCTATTCAGGGCGGCGTTCTGAATAAGGAAGTAACCGGTCTGCTCCTGCTCGACGTTGCTCCGCTTTCACTCGGTATCGAAACCGCGGGCGGCGTATGCACAAGAATGATCGAGCGCAACACGACAATTCCTACAAAGAAGTCGCAGATATTCTCCACATACAGCGATAATCAGCCCAGCGTTGATATTAACATCTTACAGGGCGAGCGTGAATTTGCAAAGGACAACAAATCTATCGGTACTTTCCGTCTTGACGGTATCGCTCCCGCGCCGAGAGGAATCCCCCAGATCGAAGTTACTTTCGATATCGACGCAAACGGTATCGTAAACGTATCCGCTAAGGATCTCGGCACAGGTAAGGAACAGCACATCTCTATCACAGCTTCCACAAACATGAGCAAGGAAGATATCGACAAGGCTGTCAAGGAAGCCGAAGCTTATGCCGCTGAGGACGCAAAGCGCAAGGAAGAAGTTGACGCGCGCAACGAAGCAGACCAGATGGTATACAGCGTTGAAAAGTCCATGACCGAGTTCGGCGACAAGGTTACCGACGCGGATAAGGCTGCGGTCAACCCGAAGCTTGAAGCGCTCAAGGAAGCTCTCAAGGGCAGCGATGTTGAAAAGATAAAGACCGCTAAGGACGAACTCCAGAAGGCGTTCTACGACATTGCGGGCAGAATTTATCAGGAACAGGGCGCGGCTGCGCAGGCTGCCGACGTTCAGGGCGCAGGCACAAATTCAGCCAAGGGCGGCAATGACGATAATATCGTTGACGCGGATTACACCGACGCAAATTAAAACAAACTAAAATAGTGTGGTGCTACCGGTAAATCTGCCGGTAGCACATACCTATTTAAAATAAGGAAGAATTTTATGGCAGAAAAACGTGATTATTATGAGGTGCTTGGCATTTCAAAGAACGCGACCGAAGATGAAATAAAAAAAGCGTACCGAAAAATGGCGAAGCAGTATCACCCCGACTTACACCCCGACGACCCCGACGCTGCGGAAAAGTTCAAGGAGGTAAACGAGGCTAACGACGTTCTTTCCGACCCGCAGAAGCGCCAACGCTATGACCAATTCGGTCACGCAGGCGTTGACCCGTCATACGGCGCGGGACAGGGCGCGGGCGGCTTTGGAGGCTTCGGCGGATTTTCAGCAGGCGACGGTATCGACCTCGGAGATATATTCGATTCGTTTTTCGGCGGTGGAATGGGCGGCTCTCGAAGCGCTAACCCGAACGCTCCGAAAAGAGGTACGGATATTTCGATAAACCTCGATATTTCGTTTATGGAAGCCTGCAAGGGCGTAAAGCACGAAGTCGAGCTGAACCGTGCGGAGGTTTGCGACAGCTGTAACGGAAGCGGCGCGAAAGCGGGTACGACCGCCAAGACCTGCCCCGACTGTAAGGGTACCGGTACGGTTCGTTTCCAGCAGCGCACGATTCTCGGTTCAATGACCTCGACCAGACCGTGTTCAAAATGCGGAGGAAAAGGCAAAATTATCGAAACCCCCTGCCCGACCTGTCGAGGAAACGGGCGCGTGCAGAAAAAAGCGCGGATCACTATCAACGTTCCCGCAGGTATTGACGACGGGCAGATACTGCGCGTTGCGGGTGAAGGACATATCGGCACGAACGGCGGTCCGAGAGGCGACCTTAACGTGCGCATAACCGTCCGCAAAGACCCTCTTTTCGAGCGGAGAGATTTCGACATCTGGACGGAGATCCCGATTACTTATGCACAGGCGGTTCTCGGCGCGGAAGTCACCGTTCCGACTATCGACGGCAATGTCAAGTACAATATCCCTGAGGGAACACAGCCCGACACGGTATTCAGGCTCCGCGGAAAGGGTATACAGCGGCTTCAGCGCGAGGGACGCGGCGACCAGATGGTCAAGGTCGTTCTTGAGGTGCCGAAAAACCTGACGAAAAAGCAGAAAGACGCGCTCGCAGAGTTCAGCAATCAGCTCACCGAAAAGAACTACGAAAAACAGCGCGGATTCTTTGAAAAGCTGAAAAAATTCGGAGACGATCTATTTAAAAACTGATAGTTTAAAGACAGACGGCTGAAATCAGCGGTCTGTCTTTTTTTCGTTTTTAATCTTAACTTATATTACAACCGCTCTTGTAAATGCCATTGCGGGATTGAAAAAAGATTAAAAGAAAACAGCGGCTTCACATATGAGGTCGCTGTTTTGTTGAAATTCACCAAATAAATGTTATTTTTTTAGGGCGAGGCTACAAATTGTTGTTGAGTCATTTACATTTTGCAAAAATTGTGATATTATATAGTAAGCGAGTATTGTACTCAGAAATAATATGGAGCGTAGGTATTACATATGAAAGTCAGAAATACACTTATAATCATTACCGCAGTCCTGCTTATTGTTACCACGACTGCTTTCGGAATTTTCCTCGGCGTTCAGCTTGATTCAACCGCAGACGAAATGTATGAAACATACCTTTCAGAGCTTTCAAAGGGTCAGGCGGAAAACCTCGGAACATATCTTGCCGAGCTGACGTCAAGACTCAAAACGATCGCGGCTCTTCCCGAGGTTCAGGATTATACCGCCGGCAAATCCTCGCAGAGAGAGGATGACGTTGAAAAGCTTCTTAAAGCGCTGACAGACACCGATACCGTAACCTCCGCCATAATATACGACGCTGACGGAAAGATCCTCATCGGCTCGGGAATAAATGAAAACGAAACACTCGCCGACGGCGTCTGCGACATTAAAGCGAAGGACTATACGCCGGTTATCAACGAGGTATCCTCGCGCGACAACAAGTCCCATTATTCGATTTCCGTGCGCGCAGAAGTAAATAAGTGCAACATTGCGCTCGTTTTTGATCAGGAAAACTGCGGTGTCCGCACCATTCTGAAGCAGTCCGGCGGCACAGCGTTCATTGTAGACCCCAACGGCTCTATCATCAACACTCAGACTCTCGCTGGAAATATGTCGAGCGCAACTCAGCAGTACGCACCGTATAAGGAAGCCGTTGAAAGCGCTTCAACGACCCCCGCAAAGTATACGACCGACGACAGCATCGCTTATGTGACCGCAAACTCCGACGGCTGGGTGGTTGTTGCTTCCAATCAGGTTTCAAGTGCGCACGCATACTCCTACTCGGCTAGAGGAACTATCGTAGGTATCGGCGTTCTGCTTATCGTAATCTTCCTTGTTGTGGGAATACTGCTCATAATCTCCGTTATGCGCCCGCTCAACAAGATCGAAGAAACGCTTCTCAAAATTCACCGCGGCGACCACGACGCGCGAATCGATATTATCGCGAAAAACGAATACGGCGACATTGCGCGTGTATTCAACGATATCATGGATAACATCATCGTAAGCGAAACGCGTTACAGAACCATTATCGAAATGTCCGACAATATCATTTTCGAGTGGAACTTTGTAAATAACGAAGTAGTTTTCTCGAACAACTTTAACAAGAAGTTCAGCTACCGCGCTCCGTCCGACCACTTCGCCGACAGCTTCCTGCTCAAGTGCAAGGTTCACCCCGACGACGCAGATCGTTACCGCACTGACCTTGAAAAGCTTGCAAAGGGCGAAAACTTCAAGCACAACGAATATCGTTGGAAGAACATTTACGGCGACTATATCTGGGTTCTTATCCGTACCGCGACCATAAACGACAAGGACGGCAATCCTATCAAGTGCGTAGGCGTAATCGTAGATATCGACCGTGCGAAGAAGAGTGAAAATATGCTCACCGCGCGTGCGTCGTTCGATTCGCTCACGGGCGTATATAACCGCGAAACGATCGAAAGCGCTATCAATAACGAAATCGAGCTTATTGCAGCGAGAAAGAATCAGTTTGCTATCCTGTTTGTCGATATTGACGACTTCAAGTTCTTCAACGACAACTACAGCCACGCGACGGGCGATCAGGTTCTCCGCTTTACCGCTACAACGATCAAGAACGCTATTGGCGACAACGGTATGGCAGGACGTTACGGCGGCGACGAATTTATCATCTGCCTGCGCAACTCCGACCAGAACGACCCGGCAAAGTTCGCCGAGCAGATCCTCAATACGCTCAAGGACGGTTTCGACAGCGACTCCGGCGACCACCTGACCGTAAACGTAAGTATCGGTATTTCGATAATTCACGACGCTTCCAAGCGTGTTGACGAAATTATCGGTATGGCTGACGATGCAATGTACAAGATCAAGAAAAACGGTAAGTCAAACTACGGCTTCCTCGATTGATGAATTGCACGCAGCGATTATTGTAAATGCAGCATAGTTAAAATATCCCCCGTTTTATTGAAACGGGGGATATTTTTGATTTACCGCGCATTTTTAACAGCTGAGCAAAGGCATTTTAGCTAAAATCAGTTCATTTATTGAACACATAGTAATCTGTTTCAAACCCGCCCCAGCGATAATCGCCGCTTTTCCATTCAATGAACAGATAATCTGTGCCGCCGACATTTTTTATTTCATAAGCGCAGGCGGTTTTGTTCCATTTGCGGAGAATGTACCCGTTCGTCCACTCCTGCATATTTCTGCCGCTGATAACCTCGTCCCCGTAAACGCTGACGCATTCACCGCCCGAAAGAAACTCAATCTCCTTAAAATAGAATGTATTCGCCGCTTCGTTTGCAGGCAAAAAGTCCTCCTTGCTTTGGACAAAACCAACCGCTTTCCACTTTCCGATAACATTTTTATCGTCCGCGAACGGCATATCAATATTATCCTTTCGGGCAATCTCGTCAGCTTTGTAACTCTTTTTGTCGAGCTGACGAAGCACAAGCAGCGTTGTCCTGCCGCTGTGCAAATAATCATATGACTTTAGTTTAACGAACATATACAGCCCGTCTGACTGCCTTTCAACCGAATATTCGTTAGCATAAGAGCTTTCGCCATCGTTTATAAGCAGCTTGCCCTTTGTCCACGAATAACACCAGTAGCTTTCGCCGTCGGGAAGAAAATAAATTTCGCGGTTTCTGTTCCCTATATCCGACTGCGGCAGCCTGTTATCAAGGTCAAATTCCGCGCGATTGTTGTATTCGCCGAGAATTTCCCACTTGCCCACGACTTTTTCATCATTTTCAAATGGCAGGGATATGTTCTCTCGTAAAGGTTCAATTTTTTCTGTTGTCATAAAAGTACCTCCTGAATTTTTTTGCTGAAGTGTGTCAAGGCTGCGGATAGCCTCGTTAAGCTGATTTTTCCTTTCGTCGAAAAGAGCCTGCATTTCCCTTTCGGTAAGCTTTCCGGAAATAATACGTTTAATTTCCGCAAGAGAAAAGCCCGCTTCTTTCAATTCACCTATGCGCCCGCAAACCGCGATCTGGCTTTCGGAATAATGCCGATAGCCGGTGAAACGGTCAACATAAACAGGCTTCAGCAAGCCGCAGCTGTCATAATAGCGCAGCATGGAAATCGGCAAGCCGCAAGCCGCCGCAAATTCTCCGATTTTCATTTCAGCCTCCTCGAAAATTTTTTAAGGTACCTTATGTGCATTATAAGCATAAAGCGAGGTTTAGTGTCAAGAGTTTTTTTGCTTTTTTCTTTATTTTTAAAAAAATACCGCACAAGTTCTCACCTGTGCGGTATTTCTATCACATTTTCTTTCTCTTTGCCTCTTCCTTGGCGCGCGTTTCGTTATCAAGAATACACTTTCTTAGGCGGATATTCTTCGGCGTTACCTCGACCAGTTCGTCATCTGAAATAAATTCAAGACTTTCCTCAAGGCTCATGTGACGCGGCGGGATAAGTCTAAGCGCTTCGTCGCTTCCGCTCGCACGCGTGTTGGTAAGGTGCTTTTTCTTGCACACATTTACGTTTATATCGCCCTGCTTCGGCGAAACGCCGACAATCATTCCCTCGTAAACGTCAACGCCTGCGTCGATAAACAGCGTACCGCGCTCCTGAACGTTCCACAAGCCGTATGCGCTCGCCGTTCCCGTTTCAAACGCAACAAGCGAACCCGTTGTGCGTATCGGGATCTCGCCCATAAACGGTTCATAGCCTATAAATATCGTGTTGAGAACGCCCTCGCCCTTGGTGTCGGTAAGAAACTCGCTGCGATAGCCGAAAAGCCCGCGCGACGGGATCTTAAATTCAAGGCGCGTGCGGCTTCCGACAGGGTGCATCTGCTGCAATTCTGCCTTACGGACGCCCATTTTTTCCATTACAGCGCCCACGCAGTTTTCGGGAACGTCGATAACCAGCTTTTCCATAGGCTCGCATTTTACCCCGTCAATTTCCTTAAAAAGAACTCGCGGAGTGCTTACGGAAAGCTCGTATCCCTCGCGGCGCATGGTTTCGATAAGAATAGAAAGGTGCATTTCTCCTCGGCCCGCAACGTCGTAAGCGTCCTGAACGTCGCTTTCCTTAACGCGAAGCGAAACGTCCTTGAGCAGTTCGCGTTCAAGACGTTCGCGTATCTGACGCGAGGTAACGAACTTACCCTCGCGACCCGCAAACGGGCTGTTATTTACCGCGAAAGTCATTTCAACCGTCGGTTCGCTGATTTTTACGAACGGGAGCGGTTCAACATTATTAACCGAGCAGATTGTCTGACCTATTGTTACGCCTTCGATACCCGAGAAGCACACGATATCGCCGACGGTAGCCTCCTGAACAGGCACCTTGTCAAGCCCGTCGAACTGATAAAGGCTGACAATTTTGGAACGGAAAGGCGTGATCGTGCCGTGATAATCGCAGACCATGACTTCCTGATTTTGTCTGATAACGCCGCGCTCAACTCTGCCGATAGCGATTCTCCCGACATAGTCGTTATAGTCGATAGACGAAACGAGCACCTGCAAATCTCCGTTTTCATCTCCCTCGGGGGCGGGGATATGTTCGAGGATTTTCTCGAAAAGCGGAACAAAGTTCTCGCCGGGTTCGTCGGCGCTGAGCGAAGCGGTTCCGTTTCTTCCCGAACAGAAAACGACGGGGCTTTCAAGCTGTTCGTCATTTGCGTCAAGGTCGAGGAGAAGCTCCAGCACCTCGTCAACAACCTCCGCCGAACGCGCGTCGGGGCGGTCGGTCTTGTTTACTACAACGATAATTTTGTGCCCGAGTTCAAGCGCTTTTTGGAGAACGAAGCGCGTCTGCGGCATAGTTCCCTCAAAGCTGTCAACAAGCAGCAGAACGCCGTTTACCATTTTGAGTATTCGCTCAACTTCGCCGGAAAAATCGGCGTGGCCGGGGGTGTCCACGATATTGATTTTAACGCCCTTGTACATTACGGCGGTATTTTTTGCAAGGATAGTAATTCCGCGTTCGCGTTCAAGGTCGTTATTATCCATAACGCGGTCAACGACAGTCTGATTTTCGCGGTAAACGCCGCCCTGCTTGAGCATTTCATCAACAAGGGTGGTCTTGCCGTGGTCAACGTGCGCGATGATCGCGATATTGCGTAAATCTTCTCTCTTCATATTCTCACTCTTTCTTTAAACTTTCATTGATATTTTGCACTATTATTATATTATACACCGTTTTCGTGCTAAAGAAAATCCTGTTTTTTCATAAGATTGCACGAAGCCTTTGACATTATTTTGTTTATTTTGACAAGCTGCCGCCCAAAGCGCCCGCACAGTTTGTTTTTCGTCAAAAAAAGGACGGGGTTTCCCCCGCCCTCTGCGATGAATATCTGTTTTACTTTGTTCCGAAGATACGGTCGCCCGCGTCGCCAAGACCCGGAACGATATATGCGTTTTCGTTGAGCTTTTCGTCAAGGCAGCCGACATAAATATCAATATCGGGGTGAGCCTTGATAAGAGCGCTGAGCCCCTCGGGAGCAGCGATAATGCACATAAACTTGATGTTCTTGCAGCCTCTCGCCTTGATAAAATCGACAGCCTGAATTGCCGAGCCGCCCGTTGCGAGCATAGGGTCGGGGAGGATTACAAGGCGCTCATCGATATTTTCGGGGAGCTTGCAGTAATATTCGTGCGGCTCGTGCGTAACCTCGTCGCGGTAAAGACCGATATGTCCGACCTTTGCGGAGGGAACAAGCGCGAGAATGCCGTTTACCATGCCAAGACCTGCGCGCAAAATCGGAACGACTGCGAGCTTTCTGCCCGAAAGCATAGGTACGGACGCGGTAGCGATCGGGGTTTTAACCTCAACGTCAGCGGTAGGAAGGTCGCGGAGCGCTTCATAACCCATGAGCATTGCGATTTCTTCGACCAGAACGCGGAAATCTTTCGTTCCCGTTTTTTCGTCGCGAAGCAGCGCAATCTTGTGCTTAACGAGAGGGTGATTGATAATCGTTACGTTTCCCATAATAAATTTTCCTTTCTTATTTTTCGGGTTCACCTGCCGGGTGCAGCCCGTATTATTCGTGCTTTTCGTCAGACTCGGGTTCGTCCTTTTCCTTAGAGAGCATTACGTTTGCGAGAATACCGAGGATAAGAGCCATTGCGATAGGCGTAAGCGTAACCGCGCCGAAGCTGACTGAAAGTCCGCCGATACCTGCAATAAGAATAACGGAAGCAACGAAAAGGTTTCTGTTCTTATTAAGGTCAACGGTCTGGAGCATTTTCAGACCCGATACAGCGATAAATCCATAAAGCGCCATGCAAACGCCGCCCATTACGCAAGCGGGGATAGAATCAATAAACGCGATAAGAGGAGTAATGAATGAGAAGAGGATACAGCCGACCGCAGCCGCAATTATCGAAACTACGGAAGCGTTTCTCGTGATAGCAACGCAGCCGACGGATTCGCCGTATGTAGTGTTGGGGCAGCCGCCGAAGAACGCGCCTACCATAGAACCTACGCCGTCACCTAGGAGCGTTCTGGAAAGACCGGGATCTTCAAGCAGATCGCGACCGATAACGGAGGAGAGGTTCTTGTGGTCAGCGATATGTTCAGCGAAAACAACGAACGCAACGGGAACGTATGCAACAAAAATCGTCGCGATATAGCTTCCATCAAGCTCACCGAAGCCGCCGAGCGCTTCAACAAAAGTAAAATCGGGAATGCTGAAGAATGTGCTTAAAGAAACGCCGCCGGCGAACATATAATTTTCAAAAACGCTGAAATCAATGATCTGAAGCGCGGAGATATCGGCAGCGTTGCCTATAATCGTGCAGCCGGCAGCTACAACATATCCCGCGAGGATACCGAGAATGAACGGAATAAGACGTGTCATCTTCTTGCCGTAGGTCGAGCAGAGCATTGTTACCGCGAGAGTAACAAGACCGCAGATAAGCGCTGCGTACTGAGAACCTTCGCCGCCCACGTCGCTCTTAAGAAGGTCGCCCGCAGCATTGCCTGCAAGCGAAAGACCGATAATCGCAACGGTAGGTCCGATTACAACGGCAGGCATAAGCTTATTTATCCAGCCGACGCCGACGAACTTAACGATTATAGCGATCACTACATAAACAAGGCCTGCAAAAACGGCTCCTATGATCAACCCTAACATTCCGAGCTGCATTGAGGTCGCGCCTGCAAATGCTGCAAACATGGAATTGATAAAGGCGAATGAGGAGCCTAAAAATACCGGACTTTTCTTTCTTGTGAACAGAATGTAAACAAGTGTGCCGACACCTGCGCCGAACATTGCGGCTGCGGGGGTAAGACCATTCTGAACAATTGCGGGAACAGCGATTGTTGCCGCCAGTATTGCGAGCATCTGCTGAAGCGCAAATACTACCAACTGCCCGGCTTTCGGCTTGTCTGCGACGTCGAAAATTAGCTTCATGGTAATTTTTCCTTTCCTTTTGCCGTAAAAAAGCCGCAGCAGAAACACTCGCGGCGGTTACGGCATATTTTATCCTTTCAAGTATACTCCATTTTTATGCATTTGTCAATACAAAATCAGATTTTTCGACATTTTTTGTAAAATGGTACGTTTGAGAGGCGCGGCGCGCCTGCTTTTGCCGCAGGCAAAAGCAGGCAAAGGGCGGCGAAGCCGCCCGCAAGGCGATTTTGCCGCAGGCAAAATCGCTGCGCCGCGCAAGTGCGGATCAGCACTATATTGCCCCTGCGGCGTCGGCGAAAGTGGGAAATACGGCGATGATTGAGAAAGCCGCAGTGTGAGCCGAAAGTAGGGCTTCACCCTAAGGCGCACGCCTCCTGAAGGACCATAACCTCCCCCTTCGTCGGCGTGCGCCGCAGCTTTTGGTGTACCGCAAATACCCAATTTCTCGTCAAAACGCCGCATTCCGCACATACTTCTCCACGCAAACGCGGCGCGCAGCATAGCTGCGCGCCGCCACCGCACTCCGGCACTTATCCCAAAACTCCGCTTCTCTTCCGCGCTCTGGCGCACGCTGCATTTTCCGACTTCGTCGGAAAATGCCTGCGGCGGCTTCGCCGCCGCCCAGCGTTTCGCTTCGCTTCACGCAGAGCGGGCGCCTCACTTTTTGTCGTACATAAAGCTGCGCTGTTTGTCCTCGTCAATACCGAAGCGATAACCTATATGCGCCGCGAGAGGCGTGCTTATAAGGTAAACCGCCATGCTCGCGATCGGCAGCCAGAGCGGATATTCCGCAACGCCCGCCGCGGTAAGCTCACCGATGTAAATAAGCGGCGCGGCTGTTCCGCAGATAAAACGGTAGATAAACATATATTCGCCCGTTATCGTCAGCACGCCGTTCATGCCAAGCATCAGAATAACTATCGGAATGCACATAATAGCCCAGAGAATAAGCCCAAGAACTATCCATGTGTATTTCGGAACGGATTCGACGCGGTGATTTTTGAGGAGCTGGCATTCGCGCTGTCCGTCGCGAAAACCCGCAGTAAACATCAGCGAAGTGTAAATAAGGAACGTCAGAAGCTGCGCAACAAGCGAAACAAACCACACCGAAATAAACGGCGCGGTAGAAATTACCATTATCCCGCTGAGGATATTCCCGAAAAACATATAGCCGAAGCCCTTTATAAATTTTTTGATTATCGGCTCTCTCTGCATAACCGAAGTCCTTTCCGCAGATACTGATACAGGGACGATATCCCGGAAAGAAGGTATCCGTATGCTGCATAAACATGATATTGATATTCTGAATTGTATTTACAAAAACAGCCGCATGGCGTCCGAATGCATAAAGCAGGTGTCGGAAAAATGCGATAATGAAGAACTCCGCGAGTACATTGACCGCCAGCAGGCTCATTATGAGGAAACTTGCAAGGAACTTAAAAGTGAAATTGAGAAAGGCGGCGGAAAAGTCGAGCCCGTCCCCGCAATGGAATCCGCAATGGCAAAAATGGGAATAGGCATGAAAACTATGATGGATGACAGCCGCAATAATCTCGCTAAGCTGATGTACAACGGTACGAACATGGGTATAATCGACATTGCCGAAACCGTGAACCATTGCCACAGCGCGGGCGAAAGAACCCTTAGCAAGGCGGAGCAGCTTTTAAGCTATGAGGAAAAGTACGCCGACGGACTGAAAAAATTTCTCTGATTTTTGCGCCGTGCAGGTTTGTGCGGCGCCTTACTTATTTTTATCGTCTTTCTCGTTAGATATTCCGTAAACGCGTCCGTCGTCATCTATCCAACCCGCAAGCTTGTCGCCGACAATATTGTCCATTACCTCGCGGCAGCGCTTGCGGAAAAGCTCTGCGTTTTCTTTTTTGGAGGACGTATTTACATATTCGGGGAGAACTATATACAGATCCTCGGGGCAGGCCTCCTCATAATTTGCAAGCGCTGCAAGCCCGCTTCCCTTTATTTTGTAGAATATCCCGTCAGCCTGTTCACAGTCGGGATAAAGCTCGGAAAGGCTGTAAAACACCGCGTCGCTGCCCGCGGTAAAGTCCTCGAACCCCTCCTTGTCAACGATAAACATCTGCGCATCGCCTATCATAAGCTCGCTGGTGAGCTTGGATACCTGTGCAAGCGCGTACTGCGCGTTCGGATTGTCGCTGAGGTCAATGGCAAACACCTCAACGTGAACATAACCGCTGTCGTCGAAATCGGGGCAGTATTTTTCAAGCGCAAGCTCAATATCCTTTGTTTTATATGCAATTTCGGCGGAGATCTGATCGTTTTTGGTTATGACCAGTACGCGGATATCTCCCGCCTCTTTTTTTACAATATCATAAGTGAAAAAAGCGGCCGCAGCAATCAAAAAAACGCTCACAACAACGTGCCATTTATAGTGGTAGAAAAAATTTGACACCTTTTTCCAGCCGTGAAGCTCGGCGTGCTCGGGCTTTTCCTCGCGAATTATCTCGCTTTCCTCGATAAGCCCCTGTTTAAGCTTTAAAAGCTCTCTTTTATCTTCCTGATATGACATTTCGTATCCTTTCGGTATAATATAATAAAACTTGACGGCACCGTGAGTAAAAGCGCCGTCACTATCACTATTTTATTATACTCACCCTACTGCGCAATGTCAATAGAATATTTATGAACAAAGTGTGACTGCGGCGTGTTGCCTGCGCCGTCCGCAGCATTTTTTGAATTTATCCGCTGCCGTGCTTGTGCCTGCCTTTTATCGTCAAAATTCACACATTTTATCCCTAAAATCACCGTTTTTGTACAATATAAACAAATATTATTTGCTTATTTCTACACTCATATCCGATTTTTCACAAAAAACAGGTAGATTTTTTTAAAAAAATCGTGTATAATGTTAAACAAGGTGGATTTAGTCCGCCGTATATCTCCATGGTGCGTTCGGGCTGAATCGGAATGCCCCATAACGAAAGGAATGGTACAGCCATGAAAACCTATAAATGCAAAAACATCAGAAATATCGCCCTTGCCGGACACGGCGGAAGCGGAAAGACCTCCCTTGCGGAAGCTCTTATGTATGTAAGCGGCGGACTTGAGCGCATGGGCAAGGTTTCAGAGGGCAGCACGGTCTGCGACAGCGACCCCGACGAAATAAAGCGTAAAATTTCTCTTAACACCTCCATCGCCTACGCAGAATGGAAGGACGTTAAGATCAATATTATAGACACTCCCGGTCAGTTCGATTTTATCGGCGGAATGTACGAGGGAATGCGCGCGGCGGAAAGCGTTATAATAACTCTTCCCGCAAAGGACGGCGTTCAGGTAGGAACGATAAAGGCATACCGCGAAGCGAGAAAGCATAAAAAGGCGACCATGTTCGTTGTAACACGCATGGAGGAAGAAAATTCCAACTTCTATAAGTGCCTTGAAGAGCTTAAAACAAACTTCGGTCCGACGATCTGCCCTATCGTAGTTCCTTTTGACAAATACGGAACGGTTGAAAGCTACATAAATCTGCTCGAAATGAAAGCGTATACATACGACGCAAACGGAAAGGCGACCGAAGTGCCTATGCCCGCCTCCGAGAACCGTCTGAAAGGTCTGCGCGCGGCAATGGCGGAAGCGATCGCCGAAACCGACGAAGAACTGATGATGAAGTTCTTTGAAAACGAAGGCGAGGACTTCACCGAAGCCGAAATCATAAAGGGTCTGCACGACGGCATCGATCAGGGTATAATTACGCCTGTCGTATGCTGCTCCGGCGACACTCTCGCGAGCGTGGATATGCTCCTTAACACGATAATCTATATGCTGCCCTCTCCCGACGAGCGCGACCTCGAGGGTATCGAATATGACGAAACAAAGCCTCTGGCGGCAGTTGTTTTCAAGACCGTTGCCGACCAGTTTATCGGAAAAATGAGCTTTGTGAAAATTATTTCGGGAACACTTTCGGCGCGCTGCAATCTTATAAATATGCGCACGGGCGAACCCGAGAAATTCGGCAAAATGGCGGCGCTCAAGGGCAAGAAGCAGGAGGAAATGATCGAGGCTTACGCGGGCGATATCATCGCTCTCACAAAGCTGAACGCAAACACAGGCGATACGCTCTGCGAAGCGGGAAGCGAAATAACCCTAGAACGCATAGAGTTCCCTGTTCCCTGCTATTTTAAGGCGATAAAGGCTAAGGCAAAGGGCGACGAGGGCAAGATAAGCGCTGCGGTACGCCGTCTGCTTGAGGAGGATATGACCCTCAGCTATACGCATAATCACGAAACTCATCAGCGCATAATCGGCGGTCTGGGCGAACAGCACATCGACGTTGCAGTTCAGAAGCTGAAGAACAAATTCGGCGTTGACGTTATTCTTGAAGAGCCGATAATCGCTTACCGTGAAACTATCCGCAAGAAAGTAACCGTAGAGGGCAAACACAAGAAGCAGTCGGGCGGTCACGGTCAGTACGGACACGTTAAAATCGAGTTTGAACCCGGCGACGCGGATAACCTTGTTTTTGAAGAAAAAGTATTCGGCGGAAGCGTTCCGAAAAACTTCTTCCCCGCCGTTGAAAAGGGCTTGCAGGAAAGCATTGAGCACGGCGTTCTCGCGGGATACCCCGTTGTGCGCCTTAAAGCTACGCTCGTTGATGGTTCTTATCACCCTGTAGACAGCTCTGAGCAGGCGTTCAAAATGGCTGCTCACCTCGCGTACAAAAACGGTCTTACACAGGCTTCGCCTTGCCTGCTTGAACCTATCGAAACGCTCACGATAACCGTTCCCGATGAGAATACGGGCGACATCATGGGCATCGTAAACAAGCGCAGAGGCGCGGTTCTCGGCATGACTCCCGCAGGCGACGGCATGACGGCGATAAGCGCCGAGCTTCCCATGGCTGAAATAGGCGACTTCGCAACGGTTATCCGTCAGATTACGCGCGGCATGGGCTACTTCACAATGGAATTTGCGCGCTATGAACAGCTCCCCGCAAATCTTGAAGCGGACGTTATTGCAAACGCTCCCAAGTACAGCGAATATGAAGGCTGATAAACACATTTCAATATGACAAAAACTGCGGTTTTCCCTTTTCGGAGAACCGCAGTTTTATACTATTTTTCACTCTTCCTATGGACAACGTCTATATATTGATTAGGAATCAGTATTATTTGCGCACAACAATGGCAAAAAAATCCTGTTTGATGTCACAAAAATCGTATTATACAGGCTCAATCCGTGTTAAAATCAAATTAAAGAAAGTGCTAAAACATCAACGAAAGGAATGATTTTATGAAACGCATACAAAAAACGCAGACAGGTATTCTCGCTCTTGCTGTAACGCTGGGAATGTGCTCGTGCAGCGGCTCAAACGGACGTGAAGCCGCTTCGGAACAGACAATGCAGTCCTCTGCGGCGACAACGCTTGTGAACGAGCTTGACATTGAAACCGACTGGAACGAAATGGCGGGCATCAAAAAGGTTGACGCCGCAAACGAAATCGGCACGGGATCGCTCTATACCCCGGGTCAGACGGCGGGAACGGTGAAAGCGCTCTGTTACTACGATCTCGCAACAACACAGCCCGAGCTTGCCGAGCTTCTCGCGCAGCGCTACGGCGGCGTTATCGAAACCGAAATAACGCAAAGCGGAAGCGCATACTTTGAACGTCTGGGCGTTCTTATCGCGGCGGGAGATTCCCCCGACATCGTGCGCTATGACTGGACGGCATACCCTCACGGTGTTTCAAAAAATATGTTCACTGCGCTTGACGACTGGCTCGATATGGATTCGCCGCTCTGGGCAGACGAGAAAAGCGTTATCGAGTCGTTCAACTACCTCGGAAAGCACTACTATTACCCCTCCGACGTCCAGACGAATTTCGCCATAATCTATAACAAGCGCGTGCTTGAAGAAAACGCAATGCCCGACCCTATGCAGCTTTATTTTGAAAACAACTGGACATGGGATACCTTCGAGGATATGTTGGTTCAGTGGGCAAACAAGGGCGACGATTATGTGGGATTTACAGGCGGCTCATGGTCGTCGATGATGTTTGCAAATACGACCGGCACAAAAACTATCGACATGACAGGAACCGAGATAAACAACAACCTTAAATCTGCGCCCGTGCGCCGCGCTATGGACTGGCTCTCAAGCTTAAAGCACGACGGATTTATCGGCGACGGATTTGTTGACCCGTCAACCGCTCTTGTAGACGGAAAGCTGCTTTTCCTCGGAATGGGACTTACCTGGGGATTTGAGAGCGCTCAGGACGGAATGTTCAAGAACGCAATAGACGCCGAAATCGCAGCGGTTCCTTTCCCGCGCGACCCGAACGCGGATAAATATTATCTGTCAGCCGACTCGTTCGGATTTATGGTTCCGTCGGGCGCAAAGAATATTCAGGGCGCAATTTCATGGATTCTCTGCGGACGAATTTATGAAACCAACCCCGATACGGTTGCCGCCGATTACGCCGAAAAAACCTACGACGGACCGAATTATTACCCGAAATGCCCCAACTGCAAATACAATTTTGTTGAACACGAACAGAACGACCTTGCGACCTGCCCCGAATGCGGAACCGCGAGAAAAACCAAGTTCAAGGCGGTTTACAGCGAGGACCAGATGCGGGTTATCGAGGATATGACCGACCCCGAAAAATTCGGCTTGATTTTCGACAACGCAGTCGGCTTCAGCGACGAATTTTCTTCGATCTTCATCGGAAATGAGGACACGATTTTCGACGGTCCGATTTACTACGGCTCGTCATACACACAGGTTCTCGAGGCGGGCAACAGTCTTGTCGAAGCATATCTTGAACCCTATCGCGACGCGCTCGCTCAGGCGATAAGCGAACAGGCTTCCTAACAGCAGAAACTTCTATACATAAACCGAAACCGGGCGCGTCCGAAAGTGGGCACGCTCGGTTTATTTTTGTACAAAACGGCAAAGCAGCCCAAACCGCGCGGCGCGCCGCCCCGCCCCAATGGGGCGGGGCGGCATAAGGCGGCGGCAAAGCCGCCGCCGGCCGCATACGGCAAAGCCGTATGCGGCGCGCCGCGCAAATGCGCCGACTGCGCTGCTCGTACGGCAAGCGGCGTTTCGGAAAGTGGGAAAGGGCAGAGCAAGTTGAAAGCCGCGAGTGTGAGAGCTTTTGCCCAAACAGCAAAAGCGGCTGCGTCATAACGGGAAAGCGCTCGCCGATTATCAAACCCGTTGCCGAAAGCGGGCGCGCTCGGTTTTTTGGGCGCACCGCGGCTTTAACACGCATATCCTATCCCACACTCCGCCAAAACGCCGCGAAACCGCAGGCAGTGCAGACTCCGCCCTCCCCACGCACTCCGCCAAAATCGGCGGGACGGGGCGCACGGCGGGTTTCAGCAAAGCTGAAACCCGCTCCGCGGCGGCTTCGCCGCCGCTCGCGCCTGCGCGCAAAGCGCGCAGGCGCGTGCGCCCCTTTCTCCCCCCCCGCTCGCTGTCTGCTGTATTTTCACAAAATTCCCCCAAAAACTCTTGCAAAAAAATATGATATGTGATATAATACAAGTTGCGACACAATTCAATAATTGACAATGGTTAGGTATACACTTTTACTATACGGTAAAAGTGCATGCTCTTTTTTCGTGTACTCTAACTGTTGTCGAAAAGAATTGTGTCGCAGCAATCGGAGCAGTGCATTTTTCAGTGCGTAGCTTCGGCTGCGCACTTTTTGTTTATGACACAGGAGGAAAGACATGAAAAAAGTTATCAGCGTGTCACTCATAGCGGCGCTTATCGTCAGCGCGGCGGGCTGCGGCGAAAAAGCACCCGCAGAAACAACGGCAAAGACCGAAACAACGACTGCTGCGACCGAAACAGTAAACGAAACCACAGCAAAAGAAGCTGCGACAGACGAAAACCTGACCGAGGAAACCACGACGGCGGAAACCACAGCCGAAGCGACAACCGAAGCGCCGCCTAAGGAGGTCGAGAAAATCAAGGACTACAAGTTATTTCAGCACGGCTGTCTGGTGTTCAATATTAACAATGATAGCTATGTCTATAATGCGGTCGATAATAAAATGTATGAGCTTAGCGGCGATATAACGGCAAGAGATATTGACCATATAAACGGAAAGATTATCAAATTAGACCGAAACTTATACAATATTGAAACAGGTGAGACGTATGATTTTAAACCTGCCGGAAATACAGAGTTAAAGCTTAAATCTATTCCCGTCTATAAAGTTGAAAAAAGTTTCGACGGCGATACTTTATATTTTGGGATAATCGACAATAACGGGGACTGGGTTCTTCCGCTGTCTGCGGATTATGCTGTTTGCAAAACAGATCATTTCGATATCAGCTCTAACTCTGTCAATACAGTAGGAGAAAACGACTCTTACCTGTTTATTGATTACGGAGAAATCTATGCTTATGACTATAAAAATGATAAGCTGTTGTCTGCCGAAGATTTGAATTGCAGCAAAATAATTAATCCGGATTATAAATATGCACAAGGCAATAACTTGTTACTGCAATTATATAAAGCTGATAACAAAAAAATATCGGTGTATACAACACACAAACCGGTGAAACCAAAATACTTGATGGGATAGGTTCAGAAAACAGCTATTTTGACATTTACAACGCCAACGAGATATTTACCATACACAATCGTGATCATGCCAACAACATATATCAAATGGCAATTATTGACAGCAATTGCAATGCACTAGATTTTGATTTATCTGAATATTCTGTTCAGACAATATGGGATGCAACAGAAGATTACATACTATTTACTGCCGTTAATCCTAATGGAAATTACTATACTTTGATTACAGACAAGAACGGAAAATGTATAGTAGACCCGATAGAGGGAGCCTACCGTGATTCCAGCTATTTCAAAGGAGATTATGCAATATTATCTCCTAAACATATCATCAACTGCAAAACAGGCGAAATAAAGACATATGCCGATGATAAAATCAGCATTGAAGCCTTTGACAAGGATTCGGGAATGCTGCTTATGAAATCCGACGGCGCGTACTACCTCGCCGACCCCGCAGACCCCGACACTCTCTTAAACCCGTTTGAACTCGCGCAGAACTGATAAAACACAACGGCTAAGCCCGCAGGTATATCGCCTGCGGGCTTTTCGTTTAAAGTTACTTTACATTTTCCCCGTTTTGTGCTATACTGTATACGAAAAACTTTTTCCTGACAGGAAGGATTGATTAAAAATGAAACTTATCTATGCCATTGTCAACAACGACGACTCACACGCGGTATCCACCGCACTGACAAAAAACGGCTTTTTCGCCACAAAACTCGCTTCTACAGGCGGATTTCTCATGGCGGGAAACACAACGTTCCTTATCTGCTGCGAGGACGACTCGGTTGACAATATAATCGATATTATCCGTGATCACTCCAAAAAACGCAAGCAGTACGTTCCGAGCGCGGCTTCGTTCAGCGCGGACGCCGCCCCCGTCAGCTACCCCGTTGAGGTAAGCGTCGGCGGCGCGACGATTTTCGTTACGGACATCGAGCGCTTTGAAAAAGTCTGATGAAGCTGTACGGAAAAAAGGCTGCGCTTGAACGAATCGGACAGTTTCGCCGTTCGGGAAGATTTCCCCACGCGCTGCTTTTCTGCGGCGAAAAAGGCGTGGGAAAAACCGTCCTCGCCGATTACACCGCCATGCTCAGGCTTTGCGGCGAAAACGGCGGCGAACCGTGCATGAGCTGCAAAAACTGCCGCCGTATCGAGCAGCATATCCACCCCGACGTTGTATATCCGCTCCGCGAAATGGAAAAATATAAGGTCGCCGAGCTGCGCGACTTCATAACCGAATGCTATATGGCGCCGAACGACGGGGAACTTCGGGTAATCGTTTTTGAACAGCTTGATACAATGAGCGCGGCTTGCCAGAATACGCTTCTGAAGTTCATTGAAGAGCCGCTCCCGTTCAACAGCTGCATTTTCACCGCGGAAAGCAAAGCGCCTATCCTCGAAACTATTCTTTCGCGCGTTACTTTAGTGAATGTCGACGGCGCAGACCGCAGCGAATGTCTTGCGGCGCTCGCCGAACGCGGTATTCCCGCCGAAAAAGCGGCAGAGCTTTACGGGCTTTACGGCGGAAATATCGGAAAGTGCATCGACGGAGCGAACGGCGCAGACGCCGAGCTTTTCCGAGCTGCGGCAGAAATTGCGAACGCGCTTTGCGGCGGCAGAGAATACGACTGCGCGATACGCTTTTCGTCCGTTAAAACACGAGAGGACGCGGGGCAGCTTTTGAACCTGCTCTCCGAAATATTCACCAAGGCTTCGGTGATCTCCTCGGGCGCGAAGGCTGACGGCGCTTTTTCGGAGCAGGCGAAGCAAATGTCTCAAAAAATGAGCATAAAAATAATTTCGAAGCTGTACGACGCGGTCGGAGAGCTTATCTCAGAGCTTGATTTTAACCCGAATCTTCAGCTTTTTAACGCGCATTGCTGCGCAAAACTGTTTTCCGTTATCGAAAGCGGAATATGAAAGGAAAGGTAATTTATGACTGAAATTATAGGCGTGCGCTTCAAGGAGGTCGGAAAGGTCTACTATTTCTCTCCGGGCGGAAAAAAGCTGAACGCGGGAGATAAAGTTATCGTTGAAACGGCGCGTGGTATCGAGTGCGGCGAGGTAGTTATACCTAACCGAAAAATAAACGACGAAAACGTTATCCAGCCGCTTAAATCCATTATCCGCCCCGCTTCAAAGGACGATCTTCAGGCGATAAAATCAAACGCCGAAAAAGAAACCGAGATAATGCGCACCTTTATAAAGAAAATCGAAGAGCACAAGCTGGATATGAAGGCTATTGACGTTGACTACACGTTCGACGGCAGCAAAATTCTGTTTTATTTCACTGCCGAAAACCGCGTTGACTTCCGCGAGCTTGTAAAGGACCTTGCGGGAATTTATCGCACGAGGATCGAGCTGCGCCAGATAGGCGTGCGCGACGAAGCGAAAATGCTCGGCGGACTCGGAATATGCGGCAGACCGTTCTGCTGTTCAAGCTTTCTCGGTGAGTTCCAACCCGTTTCAATCAAAATGGCGAAAGAGCAGTCGCTCTCGCTCAATCCGTCCAAAATTTCGGGAACCTGCGGCAGACTTATGTGCTGCTTGAAATATGAGCAGGACTGCTACGAAGAACTGCTGAAAATCACCCCGAAAGCTGGCGCTCTTGTTGAAACCGCCGAGGGTCGCGGCGTTGTCGAGGACGCAAATATCCTCACGGGCGTGCTGAAAGTCAAGCTTGATAAAAGCCCCGACGCTCCGCCGATTTCGGTAAAGCGCGACGACGTAAAGGTAATCAAAGACGCTAAAATCCGTGTGAACCGCGACGAAATTGCAGCCCTGAAAGGTCTTGAATAACTCTAAAACAATAAGCCGCAGGCAGAACAGCCCGCGGCTTTTATGTTTTTGACGGATAACGCGAGCATTCCCGCGTTGCCTGAAATTATTTTTCCGTGCCTATATTTTCGTCAATTACAGGCGGCTTTCTCTTTGCGTCTTTAAGCAGGCGCACATTGCGCAAGCTGTACAGAATCATGGAAAGCAGCATCATTCCCACGCACGCGAAAATCATGCAATCGGACGCTATCTCGGGAATATCGTACCAGAGAACGTGAATAACCATTGTGAGATAGAGCAGAACCGTAGTGACCTTTCCGTGCCACACCGCACCGTAAACCGCGCCTGTTTTGCGTATTACAAGAAGCCCCATAGCGCCCGAAACAGCCTCCTTTATAAGCAGGAATATAAACGGCACGAGCATAAGCGGAAAGCGCGTCACGAGGCAGAAAAGCATTGCCGCCTGCGTAAGCTTATCGGCAATCGGATCAAGCGCTTTTCCGAGGTCGCTTATCATGTTGAAGCGGCGGGCAATAAACCCGTCAAGGACATCGGTTACACCTGAAACAACCAGAAGAATCGCCGTAACCGCATAAAGCTCCGCACCGCAATACGCCCAAACAAAAATCGGTATCAGCAAAAGTCGAAAGAACGATAATATGTTAGGTATGGTAAAGATTTTATTTTTCTGCATCAAATCACCTCTCCATGCCGGTTATATGAAATAGTTTACTGCAAAACAAGTGGGGAAATACCGTTTTTTCCTCATTTGTTAAAATTTTCTGCCGCAGCGGGCTGAATATAGGAGTAATTATATCACACAAAGCGATTTTTGTCAAACATTGGCTCGTCAAAGCACCGCAGTTTTTCCTTTTTCGGCGGCTGCGCAGAAGCGGCGAAGCTTCCTGTAAATGTTGTCTGCCGAAAGATTGAAAATAACATAAAAAACGTCAGCAAATCCCGAAAAGACAGCTCTTTTCGGGATTTTGTTTTTATACTATTTCTCAATCTTACTATAGACAACGTCTATATATTGATTAGGAATTAGTATTATATTATTCCTCCGCGCCCGAAAACTGGCTTGGATGCTTCGTAAAGAAGTCCACTCTCGGTTCGAGGAATTTCAGCTTGTGATCCTTTCCTCCGGTGAAATCCGAAATCGTATCGAAAATCTTCTCCCAGCTCCAGAAGCTCTTGTCGAGCTGCAAATATTCAAGTATCATTTCGGTTCCCTTCGGCGCCATAGGGTGAAGCAGAACCGCCGCCGTGCGTATCATGTGAAACAGCTGAATAAGCGTTCTGCGGCGCAGCTCGTCATCATTGTTCTTATCCGCGTCGCCGAGATTTTTCGCCATATACTTGCTCGCCTTGCGGATATAGCTGTCGAGAACGTAGGTCGCCTGATGAAATTCAAAGCGATACATGAAACGTTCATAGTCGAGTATCGCCTTTTTCGCGTCCGCAAGGACCTGTTCATCAACCTCTCCGACAGGCATAACCCCGTCGTAATATTTCTGGCAGGCGTAAATGCAGGTGCGGATTATGCGGTTGAAAACGTTCGACAGCAGGAAGCCGTCCTTAACAACAGGGTCGGGATCTTCGGGCTTCGCCTGCGGGTTGAGCGGCTTCGGCTGGAAGCTCACGCTGCGCTGTCCAAGCCCAAGTCCGAGATAGTGCATACGAAGCTGTTCGGCAGTGTAATAATTCAGTAAATCGGCAGCCATAGGCGGCTTTACCGCGCCTGAGCTGGACGCTTTCTTGTCAAGGAACAGTATGTGGTTGTTTGCGCAGAGAATAGGAAGCTGCATTTCTCCGTCGGGCGGATCGACCACGTTTTCGCCTTTCTGAAGCCCCATAAACATAGCCATTTCGGCAACGCCGTAGAAATAAATGTTATCCGCGCCGATAAACTGATAAACCTGCGCGTCCTTTGAGCACCAGTATTTTCTCCAGTCCTCCATGTCCTTTCCCTGCTGCTCGAGAACAGCCTTTGTGAACGAGATCGGCGCCCAGAGCGACTCCGGCCATACCCATACGGTGAGCGGGTCCTCACCCTCGAGAACGGGAGCCTTTACGCCCCACTCGATATTTCCCGTAAGGCGGAACGGAACGAGCGTTTTGCCTGTGCGGTAGCGTATTCCGTTCGCGGAAAGCACTGCGCACGCCTCGTTCATCTCGTCGAGCGTCTTAAACCCGATAGTAAACGACGGCTTTTTATTTTCCTCCGAAAATTCATGCTCGGGAAGCTGCGACTTTACCGCCTCGTATTTGTCGAGCAGTTCATTTTTTATGTGGATAACCGGGTCGCAGAGAAATTCCGAAATAGTGCTTGAAACAAGCGGGCGCACATTTTTCATTTTGGAAATTTTCGCGGTGTATTCTTTCAGCAGAGCATTATATGCGGGCAGGTCGAAATACCAGTTGTCAACATCGCGCATAACGGGAGTTTCTCCCGTAAGCGTGCTCTTCGGGTCAATAAGGCTCTCCGGCATATACTGATGCCCGAGGTCGCATTCGTCCGCATAGCCCTTTTCGGAATTGCAGCCGTCAACTGGGCATTTTCCGATTACCTGACGGCCGTTAAGAAAGCAGCCCGCCTTTTCGTCGTAGAACTGCTTTGTGCTTATCTTGCGCAGGTGTCCGTTTTCATACAGGCGGCGGATAAACTTATCTGAAACGTCGTTGTGAATCTCAGCGGTTCTGCCAAGCCCCGACGCACCGAAAATGTTCAGGCTTATCATGTAGTCGTCAAGCGTTTTCTTCTGCGCCTTGTGGTTCATTTCAACGAAATCGTGGATAGTGCCCTTAAAATTTCCCTCGGCGCAGAGCTTGCGGTAGCTTTCCGCGATAGGCGAACCGTAGCAGTCCGTCCCCGAAACAAAAATTACGTTCTCATCGCCGATTCTGTCACGCAGAAAACGCGCATAAACGTCGGCAAAAACAAACACGCCGCCGATATGCCCGAAATGAAGCGTTTTGTTGCCGTAAGGCATTCCTCCGGTGATAACCGCACGCTTCGGAAATTCCGGACGCGGAATTTCGTGCTTTACAAATTCTTTTTTATCTTCACTCATTCTGCAAAACCTCCATTAAAGTCTTTCAAGGCTCGTTTTAAGACGCTTTAAGGCTTCTTCCTTGCCGAGAACCTCCATAAGTTCGGTCGCGCCGCCGGGAGTTACCGCCAGACCGGAAACGCCGATTCTGATGATCCACATTACAGCGCCCGCTTTAAGCTCCTTTTCCTGTGCGAACTGCTTGAGCAGCTCGAAAAGCGCGTCATTGTTCCAGTCGCTCACGTTTTCAAGCACGGGGATTGCCGCTTCGAGAACGCTTTTCGCCATTTCGGCGGTAGTCTTGTTCTTTTTGTTCACATAAAGCTCCGCTCCAAACTCGGGAAGTCCCGCCAAAAACGCAGCCTTTTCGTTTACTTCGGGGAATGTTGAAATTCGGCTCTGAACCATTTTCGCAACTCTCGGGTCGTTCGCAAAGGGCTTCAGCTCGTCGCTGTAAAACGGCTTCGCCTTTTCGATAAATTCCGCCTCGGGCATTTCCTTTATATAGTGACTGTTGAACCAAAGCAGCTTTTCATAATCGAAAACTGCGGGAGATTTGCTTATGCCCTCGATTGAAAACACCTTTTCAAGCTCCGCGAGCGTGAAAAATTCCTCGTTCGTATCCTTCGGACACCAGCCCGTAAACGCCATATAGTTGATTATCGCTTGCGGGAGATAACCGTTCTTTACAAGCTCCTGAAAGCTTACCGAGCCATGGCGCTTGGAAAGCTTGCTTGTCGAGCCGTCCTCGTTCTTGCCCATAAGCAGCGGCAAGTGACAATAAACAGGACGTTCCCAGCCGAACGCGTCATAGAGCAAAACATATTTCGGCGTTGAAGTGAGATATTCGCAGCCGCGCACGACGTGCGTTACGCCCATGAGGTGGTCGTCAACAACGTGACAGAAGTTATAGGTCGGAAAGCCGTCGGCTTTCATCAGGATCTGATCCTGCATTTCACTGTTTTCGATTTCGATATGCCCGAAAACAACGTCGTCATAGCCTGTACTGCCCTCAAGCGGCATTTTCTGACGAATTACGAAAGGCATTCCCGCAGCAAGGTTCCGTTCGACCTCTTCTTTCGGAAGGTCGCGGCAGTGACGGTCGTAGCCCGCGCCGATCTCGCCGTCCTCGTGGATTTTTTCAAGGCGCTCCTTTGTGCAGAAGCAGTAATACGCATAGCCCTTTTCGACAAGCTCCTTTGCGTACTTCATATAGATGTCCTTACGCTCGCTCTGGATATACGGACCGTTCGGGCCGCCGATATCGGGACCCTCGTCATACTTTATCCCCGTCATTTCAAGCGTGCTGTAAATAACGTCAACCGCGCCCTCGACAAGGCGTTCTTGGTCGGTGTCCTCAATACGCAGAATAAATTTTCCGTTATTCGCTTTCGCGATAAGATATGAATACAGCGCCGTTCTCAGGTTTCCGATGTGCATAAAGCCGGTCGGACTGGGCGCAAATCTTGTAACAACCTCAGCCATTTCAGCAGATCCTTTCTTTTAGAGTTATTCTTTTGACACTATAAGCCCGAAATCGAACGGCGAAACTCTTATCGTTCCGTCGCTGCACGAAGTTCCGTGAACAACCGCCGCATTTCGGTATTCCGCAAGACAATCTATCTGCCGCTCGACAACTCTGCGCGAGCGGTTCATTATAACGACCGCCTGCTCGCCGATTTCACGGTCGGTTCTGCTGAATACGGCGTATTCTTTCGTAACCTCGATAAAATGCAGATTGCCCTTTGCAAATGCCTTTATGCTGCGGCGCAGATGACCGAGCCGCTTTGTGAAATCAATAAGACGCTCGTCCTCGCTGCCCCACGGGTATGTGCGGCGGTTAAACGGGTCTTTATAGCCCTCCTGCCCCGCTTCGTCCGCGTAGTAAATGCACGGGATTCCGGGGAGGAAGAATTGCAGCACCATCGCACAGCGCATCAGCGTGATACCGAAAACGAACTGCTCATCTGTCAGATAGCGCTCCGCCTGCCATTCGCGGCCGTTCCAGCCAACCTCTTCACCGGCAAGTCTGGTTATTGCGCGCTCGGTGTCGTGAGTCGAAAGGAAGTTCATCAATATATCGGTGCAGGGCTTCGGGTAATGCTCAACGATAGTCATTATCCCCTCGGTAAGCTCCTGCGGGTTGCCCGTTTTAACGTAGTTGAGGATAGCTTCTTTAAAGGGGTAGTTCATTACGCTGTCGAGCTGCCCGCCGATAAGATAGCGCCTGCGAACGCCGTAGCTTTCCTTATTTGTCGCGTCCTCCCAAACTTCGCCGTAAATGACCTTGTCGCTGCCATTCGCTTTTACAGCCTTGTTAAGATTGTCGATAAATTCGTCGGGAAGCTCGTCTGCAACGTCAAGCCGCCAGCCGCTTGCTCCGAGGTCAAGCCATTTCTGTAATATTCCCCCGTCGCCGCAGATATAATTAGTGTATGCTGGATTATTTTCGATAACGTTCGGGAGAGTGGTTATCCCCCACCACGATTCGTATGTGTTCGGATAGTTCGAGAAGCTGTACCACTCGCGGTACGGGCTGTTCGGGTCACGGTATGCACCCGTATTTTCGCCGTATCTTCCGAATTTGTTGAAGTAGACCGAATCCGCGCCGGTATGCGAGAAAACGCCGTCCAGAATTATTTTTATTCCGCGATCGGCAGCCGCCTTGCAAAGACTTACAAAGTCCTCCTCCGTTCCAAGCAGCGGGTCTATCTTTGAATAATCCGCCGTACAGTAACGGTGATTTTCGTGCGACTCAAATATCGGGTTAAGATAAATTACGGTAACGCCGAGCGATTCGAGATAAGGCAGCTTCTGCTCGATTCCCTTTAAATCGCCGCCAAAATAGTCGTTGTTGGTGATCTGACCGCGGCTGTCGGGCTTCCAGACGGGCGTTTCCAGCCAATCGGTGTGAAGCTGACGGTCTGCGGGAACATTATCGTGATAAATGCCGCTTTTCGCGAAACGGTCGGGAAAAATCTGATACATTACCCCGCCCTTGAGCCAATCGGGGGTAGTCATATCCTTGGCGTAGACGGTGAGCTGGAAAAGTTCGCCGTTATCGATAACGCCGAGGCTCGCGCCGCTTTTCTTGACATAATGGCGGTTGCGGTTGAGCAGCAGCGAAAAGTAATAATAGTGCAGTCCGACGTCCTCCGGAGCATACTTGCAGCTGAACATTTTGAAGCTGTCAGTCGTTTCGGAAAGGTCGAGATGCACAAAGCGCTCCTTATAGCCGGGGCGGTATGAAACAAGCATTACTTCTTCGACAAGAACGTCAACCGGAAAGCGCAGCTTAAATTCAATTTCCGTTCCGCTCGCAACCGCGCCGAAAGGCGTTTTATAGGATTCGCTGAAAGCGTCGTAGATCGGTAGCATAATTCGGGTCCTTTCAGAAAAACAGCGAAAGGGCGCAGTTGCGCCCCGTTGCCGTTGTAGTAATTATAATATATGCCAGATATCGCGCGCATAATCTGTAACGGCGCGGTCAGCAGAGAAGATTCCGGAGCCTGCGATATTCGCAAGGGACATCTTGTTCCACTTGAGGATATCCTTATAGGTTTCTCTCGCCTTAGCCTGAGTGCTGCGGTAGCTTTCAAAGTCCGCAAGGCACATATACTGGTCGACATAGCGAATAGCGTTAGCAACCTCGTCGAACTTCGCGCCGTTGAAGCCCTTGTACATAGCGTCGATAGCGCTGCGGATAATATCGTTGTGGTTGTAATAGCCCTCCGGCGAATAGCCGTTCTGCTTCATGACGTTCACTTCGGGAGTTGACATACCGAAAATGAAGATATTGTCATCGCCGACCTGTTCATGAATTTCAACGTTAGCGCCGTCGTAGGTACCCATTGTGATTGCGCCGTTAAGCATGAGCTTCATGTTGCCCGTGCCGCTCGCTTCCGTTCCCGCGAGGGAGATCTGCTCGGAAATTTCGCTTGCCGGCATAAGAATTTCGGAAAGCGTTACGCGGTAATCCTCAAGGAATACGACCGCAAGCTTTTCGTTAAGCTTCGGGTTCTTCTTGAGTTCCTCGCCGATACACCAGATAAGCTTAATTATCTGCTTTGCCATATAATAGCCGGGAGCAGCCTTTGAAGCGAAAATGTATGTCTTTGGAACAAAATCCGCGTCGGGATTATCACGCAGATAGTTGTACTCCGAAATGATATTCAGCGCGTTGAGCTGCTGGCGCTTGTATTCGTGCAGGCGCTTTACCTGAACGTCGAAAATGCTGTCAAGATTAAGCTTCGTGCCTGTCGTGTTATAAACAAACTTCGCAAAATCCGCCTTGTTGTCGTGCTTTATCTGAGAAAGTCTGCGCAGAACTCTTTCGTCGTTCTCGAACATTCTGAAGCGTGAAAGCTCCTGAGCGTTCTTCTTGAAGCCCTCGCCGATGCACTCGGAAAGCAGGCTTGTAAGGCGCGGATTCGACTGGAGCATCCAGCGGCGGTAAGCGATACCGTTGGTAACGTTCTTGAACTTCGTGGGCTTATCCTCGTACTCGTCGTGGAAAACGCTTTCCTTGATAATTTCACTGTGAAGCTTGGATACGCCGTTTACGGAGTGCGAAGCGTCAACGCAGATGTTCGCCATTTTTATCATATTGTTGCTGAAAATGGACATTCTCTCTACCTTTTCATAAGGCAGGCGATTGGAAAGTCCCTCGCAGTAGCGACGGTTGATCTCGCAGATTATCATGTAAATTCTCGGGAGAACGCGCTGAATAAGATCCTTGTCCCACTTTTCAAGCGCTTCGGCGAGAACCGTGTGGTTCGTATAAGCAAATGTGTTCGTAACGATATGCCACGACTTCGACCAGCTATAGCCGCAGTCGTCGAGCAGAATACGCATAAGCTCAGGGATAGCGAGCGTCGGGTGAGTGTCGTTTATCTGGATAGCAACCTTGTCGTGGAGGTTATCGAGCGTTCCGTAAACGTTCATATGACGCATAACGATATCGCCTATCGAAGCCGCGCACATGAAGTACTGCTGGCGCAGACGGAGAGCCTTACCCTCAAGGTGATTGTCGTTGGGGTAAAGAACCTTTGTGAGTGCGTGCGCAATGTTGTTTGCACCAAGAGCATTTGCATAATCGCCCGCGTTGAACGCGCTCATATCGAACGACATACTCTGCGCGCTCCAAAGACGAAGCTTTGAAACGCCCTCGCTGTCGTAGCCGGAAACGTACATATCATAAGGAACCGCCATAACGGGGGTATAGTTCACATGGGAGATGTGATGATATTCGTTGTCCCAGTATTCGCGGACTTCGCCGTCGAAATGAACCTCGATAGCCTGATCGGGAACGGGCATGAGCCACGATTCGCCGCCGGGAAGCCAGTTATCGGGAAGCTCGGTCTGCCAGCCCTCCATTATCTTCTGCTTGAAAATTCCGTATTCATAAAGCAGAGAATAGCCTGTCGCGGGGTATGCGCAGGTAGCCATACCGTCCATATAGCAGGCAGCAAGACGTCCGAGACCGCCGTTTCCGAGACCCGCATCGGGCTCCTCGTCATAAACGGTATCTATTTTAAGATCGTAGTCCTTTTTAAGAACCTGTTCCGCAACTTCATTCAGTCCGATGTTGTATAAAGAGGTCTTGAGGGAACGTCCCATAAGAAATTCCATAGAAATGTAATAGACCTGCTTCTTTCCCTCGGAATTGCACTTCGTCATGAACTTGTGGCGCTTTTCCTTGAGGTGCTCGACAACGATATTCGACAGAGCCTTATAGATCTGCGTGCTTGTCGCTTCCTCGGGATTTATGCGGAAATTGTACTCAAGATTATCTCTGAGCTTTTTGCTGAGTTCTTCAGCGGTAAAAGGTGAAATCATCCTTTTTTTCCTACCCTTTCTTCCAAAATACAATGAAACAATCATATTATATCCTAAAATAGCAAAAATTTCAAGTGTTTTTTCGGTATTATAGACGATTGAACAAAATTATTGCCCGTTTTCCGTGCAATTTATCAGAATTTATAGTATCAAGTCACTTTTTTCAGTCTCAGCGCACGCCGCACATCGCCGCTTGAATCGACCGCCGACACGATAAGCAGCTTATCTCCCGCCATGAGCTTAGTCTTGCCTCGGGGGATTATAAGCTCCTCCTCGCGCGTTATTGAGACAATATTGCAGCTGTCCGGAAGCGTTATCGTCTGAAGCTCGCGCCCCGAAAAAGCGAAATCTTCGGGCAGGTCTATCTGATACACCGCCGCTTTTCCGTTATTCAGCGGGATAAGCTGCTTTATCGTGCTGTGATCGACCTCGCGCTCGAGCAGGCGTATGATACTGTCCGTAGCGGAAATTACGATATCAACGCCCAGACGCTTCATATTTTCAACATTTTTGGGGTTATTCGCCTTTGCGACGGTTTTCTGCGTTTTAAACAGCATCTTCACGGTCTGGCAGGCAATAAGATTGACCTCGTCGCGCCCCGTCACCGCGATAAACGTGCTGGCGTCGTTTATTCCCGCGCGTTCTAGAACTCCCGCGGAGCTTCCGTCGCCCCACACGACCGGTACGTCGAGCGTATTCGCGACTTCCTTGCAAATAGCCTTATTATTTTCGATCAGAACGATTTCCCTGTTCCGTTCGCGAAGAGCGCGCGTAAGATAATACCCGACGCGTCCGCCTCCGACGATTATCATTTTCTTTCCCATATCTCCTCCGTCAGTCGATAAGCCGCGAAAACACCATTGTATCGCCCTCGTTAAGCACGAAATTGTAATTGCTTACAAGCCGCATATTTTCATCGGCAGAAATGATCGCGTAAAGTATCTCGCCTTCTTCAAGCGTAATATCGATCGCCCTTTTTCCGACAAGCTCGGGCGGAACGGGGATCTTGAACATACGCAGAGCGTGGTTGTCTATGCGGAAGTATTCCTCGCTCTGATACCCCTCGAACGCCGACATAAGCGAATCTACCGTGAGGTTGGTCGGGCAGACGGTCGTTATTCCCGAGGTGCTGAAAATTTTCTCCTTTTCACTGTCGCTTACGCGGACAATGACCTTTTTTATGCCGAACACCGTCTTTGCGAGCTGCGCGGTCATAAGGTTCAGGTTATCGTCCTGCGAGGCGGCGAAAAGCACGTCGCAGCTCCGCACGCCCGCCTTTACAAGAACGTCCTCGTCAATTGAGATACCACAGAAGGTAAGCCCGCCGAAGCGGTCGGGAAGGTTGTCGAAATTCGATTCCGCCGTGTCAATAACTACAACGTCATGACCCATATCATGCAGCCGCGCGGCAAGCTCCGCGCCGATCTTTCCGCAGCCTGTTACAAAAACATTCATTAAAACTCAAGCTCCTCTCCGGTCTGAAGATACTGTATGCGGTCGCCGAGCCGCGCTTTCATAGCGTTGTAGCCCGCAAGCCCCGTACAGTGACAGGTATATATCGCGCCCGTTTCGATAGCCATTATTTCATTGACGGTCTTATCAATATATTCCGGTGAGCAGCAAAGTGATTTTTCGCTGCCGCCCATCATGTGAAATCCCCCGACAACCGAAATTATGGGAACGTCGGGAAAACGCAGCCGCACGGTTTTTAGCACGTTCACAATGCCGCAGTGCGCGCAGCCGGTTATTATCACGCAGCACCTTTCGCGCTTTCCGTCCGGGAAAACGACGAAAAAGGCCTCCTGCGAATAGTCGTCGCGAATCAGCTTTCGCCCGTCTTTACGGAAAAGGCGTTCGTCCTCGCTGTACATCGTGTAGTCGGGAATTTCGTTGGACATAGCGAAAAATCCCTCGCCAAGCTGCTGAAAGCTGTTATAAAGCACAAAACGCTCGGGGTGTTCCTCATAAAGCTCGGAGAGCTGACCCGACGGAACGCGCAGCAGCCCGTATTTTACGAAAAATTCGTCGTTCGCCGCTTTCCGCGCATACGCAAGAGAGGACGGATTAAGCTTAAAAAGCGCTTCAAGTCCGCCCGTATGCGCGGAATGATTATGCGTGATAAGAATTTTTTCGACCTGCTCAAGCGGTATTCTCATGCGCTTAGCGTTGGTTATCAGCTTGTCGGAAGCGCCCGCGTCTATCAGATATTTTTCACCGCCGTTTTCAACGTAAAGCGAAAGCCCATGCTCCGCCTTAAGGCGCTCGGTAGCGCTCGTATTTTCTATAAGCGCGACAATGCGCAGCATTAAATCACCCTTTCAAAGTCACAAAAACAAGTTCGGGACGGTTGAATATGCGCGGAACGACGATATTGAACAGGTGGCGGTAAAGCCCGCGGCTCACTATCATTACCGAGCCGTTTTCGTCATATCTCCCGCCCGCATATTTCGGAAAAATTCCCTCGTCGGGCGAATAAAGCCCGTTTATCAGCCCCGGCAGCCGCCATTGCCCGCCGTGAGCGTGTCCCGAAAGCACAAGGTCGAAGCCGCAGTTGGAGATAAACGGGTAATCCGACGGATAGTGATACAAAAGAATATTGTACGCGTTATCATCGCAGTCATCTTCAAGCGAAAAAACCTCGTCAATGTCCTCCGCGCCGAAAAAACGCAGCGCCGCGCCGTTTACATCTATTCTCTGCGAAGCGCCCGAAAGGACGCAGACTCCACGCCGCGCCATTTCTTCCTTATAAAAATCGGCTTTGCCCGACCGCGTTTCGTGATTTCCTATCGCGTAAAAACAAGGATACTCGCCCGCAAGCGCGTCAACCAACGCCCACGAATTTTTCTCGCCGTTCTGCTCGTCGAAAAGGTCGCCGCCGAACACAACAATATCAGTCCCCGCTTTTTTTATGCTGTCAACAAGCTCGCTCTGCCCGTCGCCGTACCAACTGTCGTGAACGTCGGACAAAAACGCGATCTTGACTGTTCCGCCCGTTCTCGCCTCGACCTCATAGTCAACGACTGTGAGCAGCGGATTGCAGGCTATCGCGACCGCGGCGGCAATTCCCGCCGCAATCGCAATTTTCGTTTTATTTTTCATCTGGGCAGTTCGACAAAGCCGACCTTCTTATAAACCTTTTGAAGCGTTTTGCGCGAAGCCTTATAGGCTTTCTCCGCGCCCTCGCGCATACAATCGCTGATATACGCCTTATCGCCGATTATCCGTGCGAAGTTCTCCTGAAGCGGCTTTAGCATATCCGCGGTAGCTTCGCCGACGGCAAGCTTGAAGTCGCCGTAGCCCTTGCCGCTAAATTCACGCTCGATTTCGTCAAATTCCTTACCCGTAACAGCGGAATAAATCGACATGAGGTTGTTTATGCCGTCCTTGCCCTCTCTATAGCATATCTCCGCGTCGCTGTCCGTAACCGCGCGCTTGAACTTGCGGATAACGGTATCCCGATCGTCGAGAATGGAAATGCTGGCGTTCGGATTTTCGTCCGACTTGCTCATCTTCTTTGCGGGATCCTGAAGCGACATTATCTTCGCCGTCGTCTTTATTATATAAGGTTCGGGCATCACAAAGGTCTCGCCGTACACCGAGTTGAAGCGCTGAGCTACGTTTCGTGTAAGCTCAAGGTGCTGCTTCTGGTCAACTCCGACGGGAACAAGGTCAGCCTGATAAAGCAGGATATCCGCCGCCATAAGCACGGGGTAAGTGAAAAGTCCCGCATTGATATTTTCGGGGTGTTTTTCGCTCTTGTCCTTAAACTGGGTCATGCGCGAAAGCTCACCGAACTGCGTTGAGCAGGAAAGCACCCACGAAAGCTCGGCGTGCGCGGGGTTATGCCCTTGAACAAAGGCAATAGACTTCTTCGGGTCAACGCCCATTGCGAGCAGGAGAGCAAAGCTCTCGGTTATCTGCCTGCGCAGCTTCTGAGGATCCTGCCGAACGGTTATCGAATGAAGGTCGGCGATAGCGTATGCGCAGTCAAATTCGTCCTGAAGCTTTATCCAGTTTACAAGCGCTCCGAGATAATTTCCGAGATGAGGGGTATTTGTGGGCTGGATCGCGCTGAAAATGCGTTTTTTTGAAGTTTCTTCCATGGTTATGTATCCTTTTCTTATAATTTATTTGTACATTGTTTTTGCAACCGCGGCGAGAATATCCGTTCCGCGTTCGATCTGTTCGTCCGTCGGGGTGGAATAATTTATGCGGAACGAACGTGTGACCTGCGATTCGTCCACGAGAAACGCATTTCCCGGAACGACCGCTACCTTATTTTCAATAGCTTTTTTACAGAAATAGTTCATATCCCCGTCGGGGAGAGTTCCCCAGATAAAAAGCCCGCCGTCAGGCTCGGTAAACGTCACGGAACGCGGCATTTTGTACTTCAGACAGCTAAGCATAAGGTCGCATTTCTTGCGGTAAATCTCGCGCAGTCCGCGGATATGCTCGGCAAAATCATAACGCGTCACAAACTGGTGAACTATGCGCTGGGAAAGAATGCTCGTGTGAACGGTAGATACCTGAAGCGCACAGATTGCCTTTGCAATAATGCTCTTATCCGCGCACATATAACCAACGCGAAGTCCCGGTGCAAGCGTCTTTGAGAACGTTCCCGCATATATAACATGACCCTTTGTATCAAGCGAGCGCAGATTCGGAACGTCGTCGCCCGCGAACCGCAGATCCCCGTAGGGGTTGTCCTCAAGGATAAGCACGTTATACTTATACGCAAGCTCGAGGATAGCCTTGCGGCGTTCGAGAGAAGTCGTTTTTCCTGTGGGGTTCTGGAAATTCGGGATAATGTAGATGAACGCCGTTCGCGGATTTTTCTTCAGCGCGTCCTCGAGCATGACAATATCCATGCCCTCGTCGTCCATCGGAACTCCGACAAGCTTTGAATTATACGAGCGGAACGCATTGAGCGAGCCGATAAAGCTCGGGGATTCGCAGATTATCGCGTCGCCCTCGTTACAGATCACCTTTGCCGCCATTTCAATGCACTGCTGAGCGCCCGCGGTAATGATAACGTCGTCGTTGTTCCAGTTAAAACAGCCCTTTGCATAAAGATCGTCCTTTATCCAGTCGCGCAGAGGGGCATAGCCCTCCGAAACGGAGTACTGGAGCGCTCCTACGGGGTCGTTTTCGAGAATCGAGTCGGTTATCTCGCGTATCTTGTCTACGGGGAAAGCCTCGGGAGCGGGATTTCCCCCCGCAAAGCTGATAACGGCAGGATCCGCCGTGAATTTAAGTATTTCGCGTATCGCCGAGGGCTGAAGCCCCTGCATACGATAAGAAAATGCGTTCATATTTTTACCGATCCTTTCCTTGCCCCGGAAAATAAGCCGGCGCAAAATATAATTACTTATATTATATCACACCGTTTGTAAAATTTCAAGTGCCGTACATTTTCTTCATAAAAAAGCTGTAAAATTTTTGGTTTTGCGCAAAACGCTACGAAAAAACTTGACAAATGTTGAACGTTATTGTATAATATTAACGAATAAATTAACAAAAATTTCCCGAAAAGGAGGAGCAATATGTCTTTCGTAAATTCCATGGAGGAAATCGTGCGTCAAAGCGTGAACGAGCTTATTAAAAGCAGCGGGTGCTGCAGCTGCGAGCAGTGCGTAGACGACATTATGTGTCTGGCGCTGAACTCTCTCCCGCCCAAATATGTCACTACCACAAAAGGCGAGCTTTATTCAAAGCTGTCGCAGGCGATGATAAAGCAGCATTCCATAGACGTGAACGTTGCCTGCGTAAACGCGATCGAGTTTGTAAAAAATCACCCCAGACATGATAAGAACTGAACCGAAAATGCGTTATTTCGATTTTATTAGCCCAGCCATAAAGAAATAAGGAGATCGTATGTATAAAAAGCTCTTATATCTTTTGGTCATACTCATTATGTGCGGGTGCAGTTCAGACAGTAATATCCGCTATGATTATTATGGAAGCGCCGTAGATATTTCCGAACTGAAAGACGGCTATATTATAGCCGACAACTATGTTTATGCAGTCATAAGCGACGGGCAGACATGGAACTCTTTAGAATCGCCGGAGCTTTTCGATTTGATGAATCTAAGAATGGCAGATAAAGACAGCTATTCAAAATTATCGGTCAACGATAGCGTAAGCAGCGAAAACAATACATTGGTGTTATCCCAAGCAGAAACCAGATATGTATATTACCCGGTGCCGGATGAGGTGTGTCTTGTATATTCATTAGCGCAGTTTGACGGGGAGCTGTCTGTCAAGGGTTATATTACACTCTACACGCGCGGCGATAATACCACGGACATCCTTTTCTTGCCGGGAAACGGAGAATGGAAGGGGCTGCCTATGCTTTATTATGAAGATAAGGGAGCATGGACAATGCAGGAAGACTATAAGATTATAGCTAACGCCCCGTGTATAAACCTAGGAAAACCGGAGGATTATAATAACAGCGGGATAACATTAAATGCAGATGAAACGCTTCGCGAAGTATGCATAACGATCAATAATCTGGTACTTTGCTGGTGCGAGGGCGATTACGGAACTGTGGAAAACTCTGCTGATATCGTCAATATTTCTTATCTGTGATATATTCGATCTGTAAATCAAACACCGTCCCTATCTCTCGACAGGGACGGTATTCTTATATCTGATTCATCTGTTCGATAACAAGCTCCTGAAGCGACGCATAATAAAGCGGGAAAAGCGCTTCAACACAGCCAAGGAGAAGCATATTGCGGTTGTTTATCGCCGCAAGGTCGTGTCCGTAGGTGTATATCCAGCGGCGAAACCACTCGGTTTCAAACGGCGGTTCGGGCTTTTTGGTGCGGACGAGCCACGCCATTGACTTAAAGCTGCCTTCAAGGATACCGTCGGGGTTGGCAAAGCCGTATTCCTCAAGCATATCATAGATCTGCCTGAGCTGACCGTCGCGCATAGCGGATTCCTCGGCGTAACGACGTATAAACGGCAGCCTTATCGCAAAACTGTAACGGATTATCGAAAGCACCTCGTCAAACTGCTCGGTGTCCATTTCGCGCAGCTTTCGGCTGTTCGGAATTATCCCGAGATTTCGGAAGCTGTCCGGGTCGGTAATGTTGTTCAAGCCGATTTTGAACACGTCCTTGACGTTGATGTTGTAAAAATCTTCGTCCGCTATCTGATAACAGCAGCGTATGGCGTTAAAAAGCGAGCGCGACGCGCTGTCTATCTGCGACGCGATTTTTTTCAGCACCTCTTCGTTTGCCAAAGCCGTCATTCCTTTCTGTTGATATTGTAAACCAATTTTTCATATTCGGCAACGGGCATGGGGCGTGCAAAATAGAAGCCCTGAGCCATATTGCAGCCCAGCTTTTCAAGCAGGCTTGCCTGTTCTTTTGTTTCAATGCCTTCGCAAATCGTGGAAATGTTAAGCGACGAGGCAAGCGAAACAACGCAGCCGATAATTTTGCTTGCGTTTTCGGTTTCGTCGGCATTTTCCGTAAGAAACGAACGGTCGATTTTCAGCACATCGACCGGCAGGTCTTTCAGCATATTCAGCGAAGAATAGCCTGTTCCGAAATCGTCAATCGAAACATGGAAGCCCGCAGCCTTTATCTGACGGAAAATATCCATGAGAATATCAATGTTTTCATACGCGGCGCTCTCGGTTATCTCAATTTCAAAATACTTCGGGTCAATGTCGTATTCCTTGCAGTAATTGCTGAGAGTCTGCACAAAATCGTCGTTGCGCAGATGCAGACGCGACATATTTACGGAAATGATTTTAGGCTCATATCCTTGGCTCAGCCACGATTTCTGGAGCTTGCAGACCTCGCTGAACATATAGAAATCAAGCTTTGTTACAAACCCGTTCTTTTCAAAAATAGGGATAAACTTTCCGGGCGGAACTATTTCGCCGTCGTGGAACCAACGCACGAGCGCTTCAGCGCCAATTACGTCGTTCTTTGCGTCAAGTCCGAATTTCGGCTGTAAAAATACCTTAAATTCATGCTTTTCAAGCGCGGCCTCCATTACGTCCTCGATCGACTTTTCGTTTCTGATATCCTCGATCATGGAAATGTCGAAGAACGAATATGCGCTCTCCTTCATTATTTTTATGCTCTTTCGCGCAAGATCGGCGCGATCCGCCGCAGCGCGTATCTTCATGTTTCTGTCTGTAAGCTGATAAATACCGATCGAAATAAATATCTTAACTTCCGTAATCTGATAATCAATATCGGTCATGATATGATTGACCAGCTCCGTCAAATCTTCCTTCGTATTATATTCGGCGAGAATATAGAACAGGTCGCCCGAATTTCTCGCGAAAAGGTCGTCCTTTCCGAGATTTCTTCCGATTATCTCGGCGGTTCTGCGGAGAATTTCGTTTCCTCCCTCAAATCCAAGCGAATCGTTCACCGCCTTGAATTTATCGATATCAAGCGAAAGGAAAGCGTAATTCGCGCTTGTGTTCTTCATTCGGTTCTCATAGCTGTCAACAAAAACCTGCCACGACGGGAAGCCCGTAATGCTATCCTCGTAATACATTTTGTGGCTGTTTTCAATAGCATTTCTCGCCTGCTTCTGAAGATGATGCGTGTAATACATGACATACAAGCCGAGAATCAGAAATACAACAATAATTCCCGTAACCATATAAACCGTGTTCTGCGTTGACGCGTCGGTTCTGCCTATTACCGCGGAAACGGGAACTGCGGAAACAACCGTCCAGTTAAAGGCATTTATCGAAGCGTATGAAATTATGTAATCCACGCCTGAAACCGTCGCTCTGAAAACATCGCTTACATCGGTCTGAAGAAAGCTCGTTTTAAGCGAATTTACAGAGTTTCCGTTACTTTCAAGAATTGCAACAATGTTGTCGCCGCTTGCAAAAGGACCTCTTTCTTCGGTGTTAAAGTGAATTACGTCGCCGTCGCTGTCTACAACATATATAGCGCCCGGAATGTCAATCATGGTGCAGTATCTGTCGGTAAGCTCGGCAGGCTTCGTGCATGCCGCAACAGCTCCGATAACGCTTCCGTCGGCGGAATACACAGGAACCGAATAAAGGTCGATATCGCTTCTATCCTCGGACGCGGAGCGCATAACGCGACCGTTTGTCATAGCCTGCTGTGCGAGCAGGCGCGTGCCGGCGTTCAGCTCTTTTCCGTCATACGTTATGACGTTATTGTTTTTGTCAATATATGCCGCCTTGTCAAATATGCTTTTCTGCGTGTACTGCACAAGCCGCTCTGCAATGTCTTCTTCGCTCGCCGTCTGCGCGTCGTAAAGACCTGCGGCGCAATACTCGAGCGCGGAAAGATTGCCGTCGAAATAGTCGTACGCGGAATCTGCGGTACAGACCGCTGTGGACTTCATATAAGAAAATGTACTTTCAATCGCGCTCTCTCTAAGCCCCTTTGTATACACCAAAAGAATGAACATTACTATCACAATGACGGCCACTACAAATAGCGCAACAGAAACTACTGCGGCTTTTCCGCCGATTTTTCCCTTATTTTCGTGTTTCATGAATAGCTCCCCCTTTTTCTGTCCGAAACCCATATACCCGTATCGGACATAGCTATGGCATTCGTTACACTTCGGTTTCATTATACATTATTTCGCAGACAAATTCAACACGTTTTTGAAATTTTTGGAACACTTTGCTATAAAAGCACTCGCTCAATTAGGCATATGTTACATAAAAGCGTATCAATGAAAACGTTTTATCGTCAAAACTACGAAAAAGTTTGTCAGACGTAATATTTCCGGGAAATGTGCAGATTCGGGGCGCACGGCGCGTTTTGGCGAAGCCAAAACGCGCGCAGCGGCGGCTTTGCCGCCGCTGCCGCCGCAGTCCGCTTGGCGGACTGCGGCACGTGCGCCCCACGCGAAGATGCACTATCCCCGCCGATTTATTCGGATAAGCACTATCCGACCGTTTGCGGCGTTTCACCGAACATAGGGGGATGCCGAGAAAACAGAAGCCGCGCGCCGACTAAGGTGAAGCCCCTCACAAGGCGGACGCATCCACGCAGGCAAAGATTTTTCGGCGCACTCCGCGGCTTTCTCAATCCCGGATTCATCTCACACCTCGATAAACGCCGCAAATCCATGCTGTGCTTTTTCAACCGTGCGGCTCGCGGCTTCGCCGCTCGCCGCCCGACAAACCAAAACGGCTCTGCACCGAAGTGCAAAGCCGTCAGATTTTTCTAGCTATTAAAGCTTGCTGCGAATCTCAGCAACGCGTTCGTTAAGTTCTTTATACGCCTGCGCAATTGCGTCCTTCTCATCTCTGCGGAGAATAAACGTATCGTCGGGTGAAACACCCAACTTTTCCATGTTTATGGAGAAGTCCGTAATAAGGTAGAACTGCCATTTGTACACATCGCGCTGAAGAGCGATCATTTCACGAAGCTTGTCGTATGTATATTTCTTGCTGGCATTGTCGCGACCGATAACATTGATAACGCAGACAACTTTCGAGGGGCGCTGTTCCTCCAGAGTATCATTCAGACGCGCACCCACGGAATCCATAAGCCGAGCCGTCGCGTCAAGCATACGGCATTCGCCCAGACCACCCTGTTCAAAACCATAATTCTTCACGACAAGTTTTTCGACCGGAACGTTGTCAAAGACAGGGGTGACCCTGCTGTTGAAAGCGACGCCCGAAGCGTTCATCTCTCCGTCAAGCTTTCGCTGCGCGAGAACAAAGCTTTTCAAGCTTTTTATCGCCGAATCCATGTTAGCGGCGGCGTTCGCACCGCAGTCAAATGCAAAAATAATTTCCATAAGATTTTTCTTCATACGTTTCCCTGCCTTTCCGCAGCCTTTCGGCGCTTTCTTTTCACTTATTATATCATAAGGTACACATAAATTGCAATACTTTTTTTGAAAATTTTGTGCATACCGCAGAAATTGTCTATATAAATTAGGAGCAAGCGTTGTCCGCGGCGATATAGGGACACCGCCACCCAAAGCTAAGTCATTTAACTCTGTTTTTCGGCTGCTCTCCGCAAGCCCAATGAAAAAGAGAAATAAAACCTCCTATAGTATAAAGGAAATACCGTAGGAGGTTTTTTCGGTCACAAATTGCAGGCACATACAGCAGTACGGAAAGCCTTGTTTCAAGCGGCTTTCAGACATAGAAAAAGCCCACCGTAATTCTGTAAAATTACAGTGGACTTGGTCGAGTGTGATATCGTGTCCAAAAAGATTTGTCCGTTATCGGGTGAAAAAATCGCCCATAGCAGAAACTATGGGCGAAATTTGTTGCCGGTTTCACCGGTTGGTCGAGGTGACGGGACTTGAACCCACGGCCTCTGCGTCCCGAACGCAGCGCTCTACCAAACTGAGCCACACCTCGATGTATGGTGCGGATGACAGGACTTGAACCTGCACGGTATTGCTACCATTGGCACCTGAAGCCAACGTGTCTGCCATTCCACCACATCCGCGCTTAAACTTGCAGAATATATTATACCATAACGCCTCCGCAAAAGTCAATACTTTTTTGAAAAAATTATAAAAAAGCGACGCATAAATTTTCCCGGCAACCGCAACCTTTTTGACCCGCACAAGGTGTTATAAGTAAATACGACAGCAGAAAGAGGCTCTTTATGAAAAAATTTTTAGCATTATTTTGTTTAGCTGCCGCACTTACCGCAACGACAGCGTGCAGCTCCGAAAGCACATCTACGCAGGCACCGACCGAGCTCCCCGAGGAAAATTACACTCCCGCGCACGAGCCTGAACCCCACTTCTACCTTGCTCTGAATAACGACGAGCTGATCACTCCGGAAACCGACAGCATAAGCGTTACGGCGAACTGTTACGGAGATATTTCGGGTATGGGCAGCGCCGCTTTCCGCTTAGAAAAGCAAACTGAGGACGGCTGGGTGGAAATCAAGCGTAACACGCCGGACGAAAATCCATCCGCGCAAGTGCTTATTTCTGAGGACAGTCCTTTGACCGTAACGCTGAAAATGTCGGATTACGAACCGCTTGAAATGCTGGACGAATACCGCATTGTAACACAGATAAACGGCGAAGATTACGATACATATTTTCAGGTTCTCAAGGAAAATCCGACGCTTACGGAAAGCGACATTACAATGAAGATCGCCGAAAGTGAAATTACGGCGGAAACACGCAATCTTACGCTTGAATATGAATATGTCGGCTCGGCGGAATATGCCGATTACGGCTTCGGCTGCGACTACACTCTCGAGCGGCTTGAAAACGGCGTGTGGACTCAGGTTCCGTTTTCCGAAAACGCGTCTTTTATAAGCTTAGGCTATCTTATCGGGACGTATTCACCCAAACAATCGACCTCTGTTTCGCTTGACCCCTCGTTCTATTCACAGCCGCTCGCGGTCGGAAAATACCGCGTTGTAAAGCCGATTGAAAACATTACGCTTACCGCAGAATTTGAAATAAAATAACGTTTAAAAAATCCCGCAGCGGTTACACTAACCACGGCGGGATTTTTTGATTTCGGAGGGAAAAATGACCGATATTTTTATCGTCGGCAGCAGCGGTAACGACAAAATCGGACAGCTTGTTTGCAGCAGACTTTCCAAAACCTATGATATTACTTATTTTTGCGAAAACCGCGTCGAGCGGTTCGGAACGGGATATAATCTGCTTGTTTTCGACTGCGAATCGCCGATTTTCAGGGGAATTTCGGGCGGAATCGTACTGCTTAAACAGGGCGGGCGGCTGCCCGCAACGCTCCCCGAAAGCTGCACGGCAATAATCAACGCGGACGATAAGGCTCACCGCCGTATTCTGCGTGAACGCAGCGTTCCGACGGTCGCCTGCGGACTTTCCGATACCGCCACAATATCCTTTACAAGCGAAACCGACGACACGCTTCTCGTTTCGCTTAACCGTGAGCTTACCGCGCTTTCTGGCAGGAGAATCGAACCGCTTGAGATCCCCGTAAAAAAATGCGGAGCGGACAATTACAGCCTGATGGGCTTCACTGCGCTGCGGCTTCTGCTGGACGATTTCGACTCGGAGCTTGGGAAACTGATGTAGTCCGCACCGTTTTCGGATTCGCAGCAATTACGGGTATTTTTCAACGCTACGCCCGTTTTATTCTCAAAATCGGCAGCCGCACGCCGTTTTGAAGAGGCGGCGAATCTTCCTATAGACGTTGTTGAAAAATAGTATAAAAGTAAAAATCACATCTATCATTGCCGCGCCCTATCGTGCCTTGCCGCTCGAAGGTAATACCGCACATATTTCCAAAAACGCGGTCATCGCTCAAGCAGAAGGTTTCTGTCAGTTCTTTGCAGCCCAGTAATTCGCAATACTTCATATAGGGGCATTGCAGAACGTCGACTCTGTAATGTTTGCTGTCGGATTCAAGCTCTTTGGTTTTAAAGCCCACTTCTTCGTTGAACATGGTGTCTATCATTTTAGGGAAAATCTTAAAGAAAAGAGGTCGAATAAAAGGAATCTTAGTCACAAAATGCAGACGTTTCAGGTCAGGCTCCACGCCTATTCTTACAGATTCTTCTATAAGACTTACGGCTTCTTCGGGCGGGATATATTTGATCATCTGCAAATAAAAAGCAACCCGCGGGAAGATCATCTGTTCGGTATGTACTCTTTCCTTTTTGGACAGATTTTTATATTTTTCACACAACTCGTTGCACAGGTTTACTGCGTCATTGATAAGAATGTCGGTCTGCTGCTCGCCGATTTTCTTTCTCAGTTCACCCAAGACATAAGAGAATCCGCCAAGCTTTTCATAATACCTTTTATTGACCATAATTCAATGCTCCTCCGCGCTTGAAAATTCAAATTATCCGCTTATTCTCATTTAATTTTTCCCTTTTCGCAGTTCTGCCGTTTACGGTAAGACCGATGAAGCTGAAATTTACGCTTTCAATATCATATTGCAAAAATTTGCTATTTCATCAACTCTTTCCGCGACATCTTCTTTATATTCGATGGAGCACAAACCTAATTTGCCGCATGACTCAATTTCCAAATGTCCATGAAAATGTTCAATGCTTTCAATAATGCGCTCACATTCTCGCATACTTGACCCGGTTTTCATTGCATAAATCCTTTCCGTTCAAAATACATCAATATTAAAATCAATTTTCTGCGTTCTGCCCTGAAAACTGTACATTAAGTTCAACATTTTCGCAGTCATATCCAACAATTTTCAGCCTGTTTTTCCCCTCCGAAAAAGAAACCGATTCAGCTGAACCGCTTAATTCATCGGAATCGCACTCAATCAGCACAGTAATATTTCCATTTCCGTCAATAAGCACCAACTTCGCCGTTCCGCACGATATTTTCATCAATATTTCGGCGGAAGCACAGTATTCCTCTTCTGCTTCTGCCGTCCACACAGTCTCACGTCCGTCGAATTTTTCAGCCGTGAATATACAGCCGTTATCCGTCTGATTGTACAACGCGCCGACTTTTGCAAACCTGTCAGACTGTTCCGAAATTTTCTCTGCGGAATCGTATTCATTTTTCGCAAACTCGTTACTGCATCCCGCCATACAAAAACAAAGCAGGACAGCAGCAAATCCACATATTATCTTTTTCATATTACTCCCTTTCTTAGCAGCAGACATACCGTTTCGACACGGCTTGATATGATAGGTGAGAAGTCTTTGCGGTTTTGTCGAAATATGTCCATGAAACTGAATTTTTGGTGTACTTTTAACCATGTATTAGGTCGTGTTGACACTAAGCCTAATGACGCATCTTTTTGGCAAAATTTCACGCATTCTGCGTTAAAAAGGTTTGACAGGCGACAGCCTGCCCGCACCTTTTTGCCTTGTCTGTGTAAAATTTATGTTCGAAAATCTACGCATTATTTTAGCGTCAACACTCCCTAGCTCATCATAGCCATAAATATATATCCCATTCCAACCATAAAGAAATTACTCAATCCATGCATAATCATAGGATAAATTATACTTTCTGATTTCACATATGTTAGTCCATACGCTATACCTAATATAAACGCATAAATCAATTGAAACCATGAAAAAGATATTGAAACGGGAAACAATGTCCATCGGATATGCGCAACAGAAAATAGTACCGAGGCTATTACAATAATAAATATATAGCTCTTTTTATTATCTTTGCAAATCACTCCACCAAGAACAGTAATAGGAAGTGCTCTAAACAGGATTTCTTCTGATGTTCCCGATAAAAACAGTTGAAATCCTAATGTTCCCAAGACATTCGATATATTTAACTCATATTCATATGGTGCAATTGTATCAAGTGAATAACCAACGACATAACTAATAAGAACATATATTAAAATAATGATGGCAAAAATTGCCGTATATAGTATACCGCTCTTATTTAGCCTTGGTATTAACCCAAAATCTAAATTGCTTTTCTTACTAACAATAAAAATAAGTACTAAAGCCACAATCATCTGAACAATGTGGTGCACGGAAACACTCATAAATGTGCCATCTTTATCAATCACTTCATATTGAAATAAATCAGCAACGAAACCACCTAACTTACTTGCAAAAGATTGAAAAGCAAACAAGCCCAATATAGCGAGTAGAATATATATTGTCTTTTTTGTTTTAATTTTTTCCATAATATCTCCATCAAATTCGAGTTTTCTGCTTATTCAATAATCAAGTTTAGATTATCAACTGTAAACTTACGATTTATCCTGTGTCTTTGACAGCAATACCACGCACTCAACATGCCTCGTCCTGCTGAACAGATCCACTCCCTGCACCGTCCTCAGCTCATACCCGCGTTCGGTAAGCGCCCGACAGTCGCGCGCCGCCGTGACAGCATTACACGACACCATTACAATGCGTTCGGGTGAAAATTTCACGATATTCCCGATAGTTTCTTCGTCGCAGCCCTTGCGCGCGGGGTCAACAATAACGACGTCCGCCGTTATGCCTTCCTCTGCAAGCTTATGCGTGACCTCGCCTGCGTCGCCGCAGAAAAAGCGCGCGTTCTCCGCGCCGTTCAGACGTGCGTTCTCACGGGCGTTTTCGACCGCGCTTTCGACTATTTCCACGCCGATGACGCTTTTCGCCCTGTCTGCCATAGTAAGTCCGATAGTTCCCGCTCCGCAGTAAAGGTCGATAACCGTCTTGCCGTCGGGCTGCGCAAGCTCCGCCGCTTTTTGATACAAAATCTCCGCCATAGGCGTGTTGACCTGATAAAAAGACCTCGACGAAACCGCAAACCGCTTTCCGCACATACTGTCGTATATCACGGGCGCACCGAAAAGCAGTTTTTCTTCATCGCCGTAGATAACGTTCGTTTCCGCCTTGTTTATGTTTGCGACAATGCTCTTTATTTCTGAGATTTTTTGGCTCAGCGCTGCCGCGAGAGTTTTTAGCTGCGGCACTGCTCTCCGCACGACCAGCGTTACGCCGATCTCACCCGTATGGTACCCGCGCCGAATGCATATTGAACGCAGCACACCGCTGTGTTCAGCCTCGTTATAAGGCGAAATTTTCAGCTCATGCGCGAGGTCAAGAACCGCGCAGCGTATATCCGAAAAAATATCTTGTTCGAGCCAACATTGCTCACAGCATACAACACGGTGACTGCGTTCCGCAAAAAAGCCGCAGACGGTTTCGCCCCGTTCGTTTTTGCGCACGGGATACTGCGTTTTATTGCGATAGCTGTCGATGTTGCAGTTCCCGATAATCGGCAGAAACTCGGGTTCAAGCCCGCCTATTCTGGTGAATGCGTCGCGGATAAAGCCGTCCTTTGCTTTAAGCTCCGCTTCGTATGAAATGTGGCGAAAATCACATCCGCCGCACTTTCCGAAAACGCAGCAGTCCACGTCAGTCCTATCGGGCGACGGGGTCAATATTTCCTCGATTTTGCCGTAGCAATGGCTTTTGTTTACCTTTACAATACGCACACGAAGGCTGTCGCCAACGGCGCTGAGCGGAACGAATACAACCATTCCGCCTGCTCTGCCGATGCCGCAGCCCTCGTTTGTCATACCTGTTATTTCAAGTGTAATAATCTCGTTTTTCTGCATATCAGTCCGAATTTTTCTCAAGCGCCTTGCTCTTGAGGTAAGCGTTTATAAATCCGTCAATGTCGCCGTCCATTACCGATTGGATATTGCCGACTTCATAGCCCGTTCTGTGATCCTTAACAAGAGTGTACGGCATGAAAACGTATGAGCGTATCTGCGCGCCCCACGCGATCTGAAGCTGTTCGCCCTTAATATCGGTGATCTTGTCGAGGTGTTCTCTTTCCTTGATCTCAACCAGCTTTGAAACAAGCATTCTCATAGCGTATTCGCGGTTCTGGAGCTGGCTTCTCTGCGTCTGGCAGGCGCAGACAATGCCCGTAGGCTTATGGATAAGCCGAACCGCCGACGACGTTTTGTTTACTTTTTGTCCGCCCGCGCCGCTTGAACGGTAAACTTCCATTTCAATATCCTCGGGACGGATATCTACCGTCGTATCCTCGTCGATTTCGGGCATTACTTCAAGGCTCGCGAAGCTTGTGTGACGTCTGCCCGAGGCGTCGAACGGAGAAACGCGAACAAGACGATGAACGCCGTTTTCCGACTTCAGGAAGCCATATGCGTTAAGCCCCTCGATAAGGATTGACGCACTCTTTATTCCCGCTTCTTCGCCCTCGAGATAATCAAGCAGGGAAACCTTGAAATTATGGCGCTCCGCCCAGTGGTTATACATTCTGTAAAGCATTTCTACCCAGTCCTGCGCCTCGGTTCCGCCTGCGCCCGCATGGAACGTGAGAATTGCGTTCTTGCTGTCGTATTCGCCCGAAAGAAGCGTTACGAGCTTCTGCTCTTCAAGCCCGCGCTTGGCGTTTTCGGCAAGCTCGGTTATCTCGCCGAGCATTGACTCGTCCTCTTCTTCGTTGGCAAGCTCCGCCATTGTGAGAACGTCGTCGAAATTTTCGGCAAGCTTTTCATACTGAGCGACCTTTGCTTTAAGTCCGCCCATTTTCTGTAGAATTTTCTGAGAATTTTCGCTGTCGTTCCAGAAATCCGGCTGTGCCGACTGCTCCTCGAGCTTTGCGATCTCCGCTTTGAGATTATCCAGATTAAGCGCTGCGGCAAGCTCTTTAAGCTGGGGCTTCAGCCCCTCAAATTCAAGTATGATTTCTTCGTATTGCAGCATATCGGTAGTTCCTTTCTGTTTTCGTTCACGCATATATATTTAGTATACCACAAATGTGCGGATTTGTAAAGATATTCATGGATTTATTTGCCGCAGTGAATGCCGCTGCAAAAAAATTAAAAAAACACTTGACAAACGGAATCGCTCGTGCTATAATATTTTTGCTGTTCTAAAGACAGCAGGTCGTCTGCGCTTGCAGACGCTAACGGGAAACCGCCTGCCGAGGAATGGGAAGATATGAAATTATCGTCCTGCCGTCTTTAGCGGCGGGATTTTTTGTATTTCCTGCTTTGTTTTCGGACAGCGAAATTCGATAAGGAGGAAAAATCATGGCAAGCGAGAAGATTTTACAGTCCAAGCAGCAGTACGTTGACGAACTCGCGGCAAAGCTCGAAAAGGCAGCCGGCGGCGTAATCGTTGATTACAGAGGCATCACTGTTGCCGAGGATACCGCACTTCGCAAGCAGCTCAGAGAAGCAGGCGTTGAATACTTCGTTGTAAAGAATACCCTGTTAAAGAGAGCGGCTGAAAAGGCAGGCATCACCGGTATCGACGAACACCTCGAGGGTACAACCGCTATCGCTATCCACGAGGACGACATCATTGCTGCTCCGAAGATTCTCTTCAAGCAGGTTGAAGCGTCCAACGGAAAGTTCAGCATTAAGGTAGGCTTCATCGGCAAGGAAGCTATCGCTCCCGCAGTTGTTGAAGAATACGCAAAGCTCCCCAACAAGGAAACGCTTGTTTCCAAGCTTCTCTTCATGCTCCAGTCTCCTATGCAGAGACTTGCTATCGCAGCAAGCGAAATTGCAAAGAAGAAGGAAAGCGAAGAGGTTGCATAAATCTTTATGCAAAAGCGCGGCGTAAAGCCGCATAAACATCAAAAATATTGAATATGGAGGAACATTAAAATGGCTTCAGAAAAGGTTTTAAAGTTAGTAGAAGACGTTAAGGAATTAACCGTTCTCGAACTCAACGATTTAGTAAAGGCATTAGAGGAAGAATTTGGCGTATCCGCTGCCGCTATGGTTGCAGCAGGTCCCGCAGCAGGCGCAGGCGCAGCAGCTGCTGAAGAAAAGACCGAATTTGACGTAGTTCTCGCTTCCTTCGGCGAAAAGAAGATGGACGTTATCAAGGCTGTTAAGGATATCTGCGGTCTTGGTCTTAAGGAATCCAAGGAACTCGTTGAATCTGCTCCTAAGGCTCTCAAGGAAGGCGTTTCTAAGGCAGAAGCTGAAGAAATCAAGACCAAGCTTGAAGCAGCAGGCGCAACTGTTGAGCTTAAGTAAGCTTGACTCAAACATAACATTAACGGCATGGCGAAAACCGTGCCGTTTTTGTTTTTTTAATGCTCTGCTGCGTTTTCCGTGAAAAATCCCGAATGTCATTTTTGTGCTAGCGAAGAGGCGGGAAAGCGCATATAATACAAATGACAATATTCCGAGGGGTGAGTAAATGAATATAAATTACAAACACACTCTTTTCGCCTGCTTTGTCGGGTACATTGTTCAGGCGATCGTCAACAACTTTGTGCCGCTCCTGTTCCTGACTTTTCAGGACAGCTACGGCATTTCCTACGCGAAAATCACGCTTCTTATCTCGATAAACTTCGGCGTTCAGCTCGTTATCGACCTGCTTTCGGCGTTTTTTATCGACCGTATCGGCTACCGCAAATCCGCGGTTATCGCGCACGCGTTTTCTATCGTCGGACTTGTCGGACTGGCGCTTCTTCCCGATATTTTCCCCGACCCTTTTTGGGGACTTGTAACTACGGTAACGCTCTACGCGGTCGGTGGAGGGCTTCTTGAGGTGCTTATAAGCCCGATTGTCGAAGCCTGCCCGACTGACAACAAAGAAAAAGCGATGAGCCTGCTCCATTCGTTCTACTGTTGGGGACACGTCGGGGTCGTGCTGCTTTCCACGCTGTTTTTCACCGTTTTCGGTATAGAAAACTGGCGCGTGATCGCTCTGATCTGGGCTGTTATTCCCGCAGCAAACCTTATTCTGTTCCTGCGTGTGCCGATAAACAGCCTCATTCCCGAGGACGAAATCGGAATGAAGCCCTCTGCCCTGCTTAAGAACAAGCTGTTTTACATAATGTTCCTGCTCATGCTTTGCGCGGGCGCCTCCGAACAAGGCGTAAGCCAGTGGGCTTCGGCGTTTGCCGAGGCGGGACTCGGAGTGTCAAAATCGCTCGGCGACCTCGCAGGGCCTATGCTTTTTGCGATTCTTATGGGAACCGCGCGGGCGGTATACGGAAAGTTCGGACACAAGATCGACCTCGAGAAATTCATGCTTTTCAGCAGCGTCCTCTGCGTCGGCGCATATCTGCTTACCGCGCTTTCGCCGAACCCCGTGTTCAGTCTTATCGGCTGCGGAATCTGCGGTTTTTCCGTGGGAATACTCTGGCCGGGGACGTTTTCGCTTGCCTGCGCGGGGATAAAGGGCGGCGGAACGCTTATGTTCGCGCTCTTCGCGCTTGCGGGTGATATCGGCTGCGCAACGGGGCCCGCCGTGGTCGGGAACGCCGCCGAGCTGCTTGGAGGAAGACTAAACCTCGGCATTCTCTGCGGTATAATCTTCCCCGCGCTTATGACGGGAGGCTTGCTGCTGTACCGACTGAGCAAAAAGCGCGCGGAGAAGCAGTCATGATTGCCCATATAGTGCGAGAAAATGGCGTTTTTGTGCTTGCCTACCGAGCTGAAATAAATTAAAATAAAAGAAAAAAGTCCGAAAGGAAATCGTAATGAAGTACACAAATCCTGTTATAAAAGGCTTTTATCCCGACCCGAGCGTATGCTTTGCCAACGGGAAATATTACCTCGTCACAAGCTCGTTCCAGTACTTCCCGGGCGTTCCGCTTTTTGAAAGCGACGACCTTGTGAACTGGCGGCAGATAGGGCACGTCCTGACTCGGAAAAGTCAGGTCATGCTTGAAAAAATCAACAGCTCCGGCGGCGTTTTCGCGCCGACCATACGATATAACAACGGCAGATTCTACATGGTGACCACGAACGACACGACCCACCGAAATTTTTACGTTTACACCGACGACATCTACGGTGAATGGTCTGAGCCTATCGAGGTCGATCAGGGCGGAATCGACCCGTCGCTTTATTTTGAGGACGGACGCGCTTATTTTATGAGCAACGGCGCGGACGAGCGCGGTATCCCCGGGGTTGTTCAATGTGAAATAAACATTGAAACGGGCGAAAAGCTTTCGCCGAGTACGACGATCTGGCAAGGTTCGGGCGGACGTTATCTCGAAAGCCCGCACCTTTACAGAATCGGAAAGTATTACTATCTCATGGCGGCGGAGGGCGGCACGGAGTACGGTCACATGGTGACCTGCGCGCGCGGAGAGAGCATCTGTGGACCTTTTTCGGGCAATCCTGCGAATCCCGTGCTCACCAACCGCAACAAAGCGCCTTTTGTCATTCAGGGTATCGGTCACGGCGACCTTATCTGCGACAAAAACGGCGATTGGCATATTCTTACGCTCGGATTTCGCCAGATACATATGTGGCAGACGTTTCACCACCTCGGACGCGAGGTTTTCCTCACGCCGGTGCGGTTCGGAGGGGACGGCTGGTTCACAGCGGGAAACGACGGAACGACCGACGCTGAATATGAGATTTCGGGCGATTTCACACAGCAGGAAAAGCGGCTGTACACCTTTGAAAATACCGATTTCGGCATTGACTGGTGCTATTTGCGGCACCCTCACGAGGAGAACTATGAGCTGAGTGAAAGCGGCGCGATCCTTCACGGAACAGACGTGACGCTTAACGAAGCGGATTCGCCCACGTTTATCGGACTCCGCCAGCGGGATTTCTGCTTTGAGCTTTCGGTAAACGCTGCTGTTGACAGCGGCGAGGGCGGCGTAAGCGTCTACATGGACGAGGGCGAACATTACGACATTGCCGTCAGAAAAAACGGTTCGGGATATGAAGCGCTGCTGCGGCTGAATATCGGCGATATTCACCACGAAAACGAGCCAATCGCGCTTTCTTCCGATAAAGCGGAGCTTGTAATAAAGGCAAATAATTTTTACTACAGCTTTTATGTCAGAGCGGACGGAAAGGAGCTTCCTCTCGGCGGCGGACAGACGAAATTCCTTTCAAGCGAGGTATGCGGCGGCTTTACCGGAGTTATTCTCGGACTTTATGCGGTCGGGAACAACCGTGCCGAGTTCAGCAAACTGAAAATCGAATATTCGGACGAAAAATAATGTCCGATTTTATCAAGCCAAACGACCCGTGATACTTGGTAATGATAATCGTTTCGGAGTGCCGCTGAATTTTTCAGCAAAATAATTAAACTATACAAAAAATCGAGTATAGGGTTATACGAAGATTTTTTGTCTGTAGTTTTATTGGCGATTAGTATTAATCAAGCAAGTAATATTTCGCGGAAAATCTCGGAAGCCTCACAAAGTCTGCGGCAGGCTGCTTTTCCGGTTCATGTTCCGAGCCGCTGTAAATATCATTTTCGGAAGAAAGAAGCAGTTCCGCAGGTCTTGGCAGGCGATATGTCTGCTCACAGTCGGAAAGATTAAATACAGCAAGAATCTCCCGTTCGCCGTCGCTGCGGATAAAGGCATAAACCAAATCGTTCGTGCGGTTGCACTCCATCCAGCGGAAGCCGTCCTCGCGATAATCCCTCGCCCAGAACGCGGGGTATTTCAGATAAAGCTTGTTCAAGTCGCGCATAAAGTGCAGAAAAGCGTCGTGTATCGGGTATTTCAGCAGAAACCAGTCCTGTTCCTCCCGCTCGTCCCACTCGCGCAGATGACCGAACTCGTTGCCCATAAAGTTCAGCTTTTTTCCGGGGTGCGCCATCATGTACATATAAAAAGCACGCACCTGTGGGAATTTTTCGGGATATTCGCCGTTCATTTTCTGCAAAATCGTTGCTTTTCCGTGAACGGTTTCATCGTGCGAGAGCGGAAGCAGAAAACGGTCGCTGTAATAATACATCATGGAGAATGTCAGCTTGTGATAGCAGCCTCGGCGCTCGGAAACGGGCTTCTGAAAAAATTCAAGCGTATCGTGCATCCAGCCCATATCCCACTTAAAATCAAAACCAAGTCCGCCGCTGTTTACGGGGACGGTTATTTTCGCGTACTGGGTCGAATCCTCGGCAATAAGTATGCAGTCGGGGAACATATCGCGCAGGCGGTAATTCAGACCTTTAAGAAAATCGACCGCGCTCTGGTTCACTCCGCGCTTTTCGTCGCCCATCCAGTATATCATTCGGCTTATCGCGTCAAGCCGAAGTCCGTCGAAATGAAATTCTTTCAGCCAGAATTTCGCGGACGACTGCAAAAAGCTTTTTACCTCGCCCTTTTTGTGGTCGAAATTGCAGCTTCCCCACTCGCTTATCGCAATGTCGGGGGAGCTGTATTCATAAAGAGGAGTCCCGTCATAATCGGCAAGCGCGTAATTGTCCACGGCAAAATGCACGGGAACCCAGTCGAGAATTACGCCTATTCCGCTTTTATGGAGCGTGTCGATCAGATACATGAGCTGCTCAGCCGTTCCGTACCTTGACGTAGGGCTGAAATACCCCGTATTCTGATAGCCCCACGACTGATCCGACGGGTGTTCGCAGACAGGCATAAATTCAACGTAATTATACCCCATTTCAGTCAGGTACGAAGCGAGCGGAACGGCTATTTCCTCGTATGTAAACCAGCCTGTTTCACTTTTTTTATCCTTTTTCCGCCATGAACCGAGGTGCAGCTCGTAAATGTTCATCGGCTTTTCGGCAATATTTCCGCGGTTTTTGAGCCATTTCTTATCGCCGAATTTATATTTCCCGAGATCGCGGATATACGACGCATTGTGCGGTCGCAGCTCCATTCCGTAGCCGTACGGATCGCAGTGGTCGATATATTTTCCGTCGTAACGGTAAATGCGGTATTTGTACAGCATTCCCTCTTTCGCCTCGCGACAAGTCAGCTCATAGAAATTGCCGTCGATAACGGGCAGCATTTCCTGCGTTTCTTCCCAGCCGTTCCACTCGCCGATAACGAAAACCTTTACGGCGTTCGGCGCGTAGGTGCGAAACGTAGTGCCGTTCTTACCGAGATGCGCGCCGAGGTATTCGTAAGCCTCGAAGCTGCCCCCCGCATAGAAGCTTGTAAAGTCCATCATGTCAGTCAATCCTTTCATAGTTGCTGCGCCCTCGGCTCCTTTATAAAGCTTTCCGCTTCTCCCGCACTTTCGCTGACGGCGCGTCCCTCAGCACGATTCGCGGCACACGCGGACGCTCCGCGTCCGCTCGCCGGTCGGCTTCGCCGCCCGCCCGCAGGCTCAGGCTCCGCCCGACCCTGCCGTGCCGCCCGTCAAGCCTCATTCTGCGCTGGCGCGTCCTGCTTCGGGAATTTGCGCCGCATGAAGATATAGCAGATAAAATGTACAAGAAAAGTTATCGTCCACGAAACGGGATATGAAACGAAAAGCATAAATTCCGTGTGATATTCGGGAATCTGAAATATCGTGAATATCCAGAGTATGCGAAGTCCGCACGCTCCGAGCAGCGACACGATAGTCGGAGTAACGGCATAGCCCATGCCGCGTATTGAACCGACAATGCAGTCCATAAGCCCGCAGGTGAAATAAAGCACGCAAACAAGCCCCATTCGGATAAGTCCCGGCTCGATTATTTCGGGACGCGGATCGTAGATCCCGAGGAGAAATGTTCCGAAAAGGTATGCCAGATTTCCAAGAACAAGCCCCGCGACCGCCGCGCATGAGCAGGCTATAAGCGCAATTTTATTTATTCGGCTGTATTTTCCCGCGCCGATATTCTGGCTGGTAAAAGTCAGCGCGCCTTGTGAAAAGGAGTTCATAGAAACCCATACGAAGCCCTCTATGCTTGCCGCAGCGGCGCTGCCCGCCATAACAACCGGACCGAAGCTGTTTACCGAGGACTGGATAACAACGTTAGAAAGCGAGAAAACCACGCCCTGAAATCCCGCCGGGATACCTATGCTGAAAATCTTGCTCATTATTTTTTTATCTATTTTCAGCTTGCGGAAATCAAAATGAAACGCGTCGGTTTCCTTATACAGACAGCGTACGACAAGAAATGCCGAAACGCACTGCGAAATAACCGTAGCAAGTCCTACGCCCGCAACGTCCATATTAAAACAGATAACAAAAACGAGGTTGAGAATGATATTGATGACCCCCGAAAGCGCGAGGTAGTACAGAGGGCGCTTCGTGTCGCCCTTTGAGCGCAGCAGCGCGCTTCCGAAGTTGTATATCATCATTGCGACCATTCCGCCGAAATATATCCGCAGGTAAACCGCAGACAAATCGAGAACTTCTTCCGGCGTCTGCATCCATATCAGCATTTGTTCGGTGAACGCGACGCCGATAACGGTGAGGATAAGTCCGCTTATAACGCTTATAAGCAGCGACGTATGTACCGTTTTGCTTACGCGGTCGTCATCGCCCGCGCCCATATAATTCGCAGAAAGAACGTTAGAGCTTGTCGAAAGTCCGAGAAAAAGGTTCGTGATTAAGTTTATCAGCGCGGTTGTCGAACCCACGGCGGCAAGAGAATGTTCGCTCGCGAAATTTCCGACTACGATTATATCAGCCGCGTTAAAAAGAAGCTGTAAAACGCTCGAAAGCATGAGCGGCAGCGAGAATTTAAGCAATTTCGGAAGAATACTTCCGCTGCACATATCTATTTCATATTTTTTTTGTGCCATTTTTACAGTAGGCGCCTCCTTTGCATACCATTTTAATAATACTACATTCGGCAATTTTTTTCAAGAGTTTTACTGCAATTTTTCCCGAAGTTGACATAAGTACGTTTTTTGTGTATAATATGACAGTACAGAGATCACAGAGAGGAATAAGTATGCGACAAAAAACAACTACGCCCGAAAAAATAATCGAGGCAACCATAAGAGTCGGCGCGGCGGAAGGAATAGAAAACCTTTCCACCCGCAAAATCGCTGCGGAATGCGGCATAAGCGACGGCTATCTTTTCAATTATTTTGAGAACAAGAGCGATTTGCTTACGCAAAGCTTTTTCTATATACACAGAAAACTGAACGAAGCTCTCGGAGAAGTTCCCGCCCTGTCAATGCCTCTCAGGGATGGCGTTCACAGCCTTTGGGCGGCGTGCTTTGATTTTCTTGTCAGCCGTCCCGATTACGCTCGATATCTGCGAAGCTTTCGTTACTCCTCGCTTTACACGGTTGAAACCCGCGACAGGCAGAAAGGAAGCGTTGCGGTTCTGGCGGAATATATTGAAAAAAGCGGCTGCTCGGCGCTTAAAAACAACGTCGTGTGGCTGTTTATGTTTGAATCGGCGGTAAATTTCGCCGTCGAGGTTTCAGAAAACCGAATAGGAGGCAGCGAAAAAGACCGAGAATTTTATTTTTCATTTGTAACAAACGGCGTAGGAAACTTTCTTGTCAAAGACAAATAATTTTACCGATGCCAATTCTATCCAATGGGCAAAACGTCGACTTAGCATTATAATGTAATAAGACGATTACACCGCAATTACGATGCAATCGTCTTATTTTTTCAAAAATAACGCCAAAAGCCGCGTCATCATGTCCATATATTGTTGTCAAGAATGCCTATAGGTAACACCGCACAATTATTGTCGTTTGATTGCGCAGTCAGATTTTTCGCCAGATTGTATGAAAACGACGCAGGAATACTCGCGTATTTTAAGGAGTTTTCGTGCAAGATGGCGGAAAATATGCAAGCAAGCGGGCGGCAAAGGCGTTAGCCGTTAATTGCGCGGTGCTGCCTATACCATTTCTTAATTCTTTCATGCTGATTCCTCCGTTTTTTCTTCATTTATCTTGTTTTCAGGCAGCTGCAAAATGAGCTTGTTCGGGCTTCTTTTCTGCTGTACTATCCGCAAAGGAGCTTACGATAAAGATGATTTTGCCGACCTTTTCGTTATGCTCGCAAAGCGGTTCGTATCTTTTATCTGTCAAATACATTGTCCTTTCGATATACTTATTCGGCGCACTTGCTATCGCTGCCGGCAAGTCCGATAGCGTTTCGCCGTAATTCAAGTATACTCCTTTGGTGCGGAAAAAGCATTGTGTGAGGATTGAGCGGAAATTGAGTGGAAGGGTGAAAAATATGATTTTAAGTAGGGAGCATATACAAAAATAGCCGATGAACTGTGATTTCACATATTCATCGGCTATTTGCCATATATAGATTTTGTTTTATTCTCTATAATACTGTGCCTGTGCCGCAAACATTTCTGCATAAATGCCGCTGCTTTGTACAGCTAATTCATCATGCGTGCCGTACTCTTTTATCCTGCCTTCCGAGAATACAGCTATCCTGTCGCAGAATTTACAGCTTGAAAGTCTGTGAGAAATGTAAATAGCGGTTTTGCCGCCTACAAGGGTGTCGAACTGACGATAAATATCATACTCAGCTACAGGGTCAAGCGCCGCCGTAGGTTCGTCTAAAATAACCACGGGAGCTTTCTTGTAAAGCGCTCTTGCAATGGCAATTTTTTGCTGTTCGCCGCCCGAAGGCTCAATTCCGTTTTCGTCAAAGGTCTTGAATAAATTTGTGGCAGTACCGTTCTCCAATGAAGCAATTTTTTCGAACAAACCGACTTGCTCAATAAGCTTATTAAGCTCCTCATCGGTACAATCCTCATTCAGTGCAATGTTTTCTTTTATCGTAAAGCTGAACAGCTTGAAGTCCTGAAAAACGGGGGAAAATAATGACATATATTCTGCGTAGTCATATTCCTTTATGTTTACCCCGTCAAGAAGAATCTCGCCTTCTGTCGGGTCATAAAGTCTGCACAGAAGCTTTATGAATGTGGTTTTGCCTGCACCGTTAAGTCCCACTACAGATAAATGCTCGCCCTGCTTTATGGTGATATTTACATTTTCAAGCACCTTGACATCCGTATTAGGGTATGTAAAGCCTACATTTCTAAATTCAATAGTGTGCGGTGCGTTTTGTGTGTGACGTTCACCCTTTTCAATAGCCGCAGGATAGTCCATAAACTTAATGTATTCATAAGCATAATTTGTACGCTTGATTATTTCTTGCACATTGTAAATCAGATTGTTCATACTGCTGTTGAAGGTTGCACTTGCCGCAAGAAGCTGTGTAAAAGCACCTATCGTAATTTTGCCGAGAATAGCTAAAATACCAAGGTAGAAATATGAGCCGAAATCGCGTGCCGCGCCTGCTGCAACCGACAGCATATTAAGAGGAAGGTGTTTGTCAGCCTGCCATTTCCATTTGTTTATCTGATTGACGTTGTAAGCGTCCCACTTGTTCGCCATCATATCAGCCGCACCATAAAGACGGATATCCTTGCCGTATCTGAAATCCGTCAGCGACCATCCGAGATAACCGAAAATACGGTTGGACTTGGCAAGCCTGCTGTAAAATTCAATATCTATCTTGTTTTCCTTGCTTCGTATCAGAGCGTTGATTACCAGAAGTACCGCCGTAATCAAAAACAGCAGAGGCGCTTTTGTCAGAATAATAATCATAACTCCCATAATTATTCCAACGTTTACAGCAATGTTAAAAACCTGCTGAAAGATACCTACTACACCGCCCGAATACCAGCTCATACCCTCACGGGCAAGATTTATCTGGTCAAGAGCCTTTTTATCCTCCGTATGCTGAAAATCCAGTTCCATAACACGCTTGCTCATAAGCTCGCTGAAAAGGTTCTGATATTTTTCGTCGTATTTTTCAATCACGATACCTATAAGCGATGTTGCAAACATACCGAAGGCTTCCGCCAGAACAACAGCCGCCGCATATAAAGCAAGCCTCTGAATATTACGCTCGCCCATAAGCTCGTCAATAATCATAGGAGAAAGCATAATGCCCACAAAGGGAGTAAGAGCAGTCACAATTACACCCAATGCACCAAAGAAGAAAAATCCCTTGTGTGCCTTCCAGACAATGGGGAAGAAATATTTTATTGTTTTTATCGCAATGTCAAAGGAGCTTTTCTTTTCAGCCGATTTCTTCATATTCCTTTTCCCCCTCTCTGTAATACTGTGCCTGAATGTTGAACATTTCCGAGTAAGCTCCGCCCTTTGCAAGAAGTTCCTCGTGTGTTCCGTATTCCACCATTTCTCCTGCCTTGAACATTGCTATGCTGTCGCAGAATCGTGTGGAGGAAAGTCGGTGGGAAATGTAAACCGCCGATTTATCACCAATGATTTCATCAAAGTTCTTGTATAAGCTGTATTCTGCAAGAGCGTCAAGTGCTGCTGTAGGCTCGTCAAGAACAATAACCGGTGCGTTCTTGTATAACGCTCTTGCAAGTGCCAGCTTTTGCTTTTCGCCGCCCGAAAGGTCAACGCCGTCATCGTGGATAACCTTTAAAAGCTCGGTTGCGATACCATCGGACAGGCTGTTTAATTTATCCTCCATACCTGCCTTGACAGCACACTCCTCCGCTAAGCTTACATCAGTTTCAGCGGGCGGTTTCATAGAAATATTTTCGCTCATTGGGAATGCAAAAATCTCTACATTCTGAAAAACGGGCGCAAAAAGCGTGTAATACTCATTTCGTTTAAACCGTTTTATATCAATGCCGTTAAGGAGAATTTCACCCTCTGTAACATCATACAGACGGAGCAGAAGTTTTATGAAGGTTGTCTTTCCTGCGCCGTTAAGACCCACAACGGCAAGCCTTTTTCCTGCTTCAAAGGTTAGATTGAGGCTTTTCAGGGCGTAATCATTCGCACCTTTATATTTATATGAAACATTTTTAAATTCAAAGGTGTACCTGTCTGTTTTCGGAAGCGGAATTGCGTCGTTTTCAGGCTCGTTTTCGTAATCTATGAAGCTTCGGAAATCGTCGGTTTCCATTGACTGCTCTTTAAACTGACCGAGAGAATTCAGAAAATTTGTAAGCGTTGATGAAAAGGTTGAGGAAAGCCCGAGAAACAGCGTGAAATTACCGATACTCATATCCGTATCAAGCACGGAATAAATAAGTATAGCGTAAACTGCACCCTTCGACACTATACCGATAAGGTTTGAAAACGCCGAATTTTTCATCCAGAGATTTCGGCTGTGCATAATTTTACCTTGCTTTTCGCCCAGAATGTCGTGCTGTTTTTCTGAAAGCCATCCCTTCATACCGAAAAGACGTATATCCTTTGCGTAATCGAAATCCTGAGTTGCCCGCTCCATATAATTGATTTTTCTCCAAGTCGGTGCAAGCATATCCCATACTTCTTTTTTATCACGCTTGACGGTGTGCTTAAAGAATAAAAACTGCAAAAACGATACGACAGAAAGTATTATAATAAGCCGCCAGTCAAGAGTTACAACCGTGGTAAGCGTTACAGCCATAAGCACAATGTTTGTTCCGATGCTGTAAACAGAGTGCATCATACCCTCAACGCCGTTATTGTTTCCGCCCGTAGCCTGTGCCGCCTTTTCAGCCATATTCAGCACATCGGGATTTTCCAAGGTCTGATATTCCATTGAAAGCACCTTGCGGATACGCTCGCTTATCATTTTCATTCGCACATTGATCATATTAAACCATATTCTGTTATTTGCAAGGCTGTTAAGTGCCATAGCAACAAGCTCAATAATTGTTGTTACAATAAGCAGCGAAAGCAATGGCGAAAAATCTTTTTCTGACGTTGAAGCCTGCCGCTCTATAATATCGATAACAAATTTACCGATAAAGGTCCAGAGATACTGCATAAGCGAGCCTGTGAAAACACCCAGCAGCATAAGCCATAGCAAAAAAGGCTTGTACTGACGGATTTTACCCAGTATGTAAACCGAATTTTTAAGTATGCCGTATTCGGTGTGCAAAGAATTATCTTCCTTTTCTTTTTTCTTAAACAACTTGATCCCCCCTTTTACATATATAGTGCGTTACTCTTTATTTTGGTTGGTATCATTTTTGTAGGTGTCATTCCTGAAAAACGGCTTTTCACGCCACGAGGTCGAATAATTAAAGCTTCTGGGTCGGGATGTGAGAGTCATTGTAAACGTAAGGAATGGTATCAGTGTATAATCCGCAAGATACTGATAGATTTTTTCATTTTCCTTTGTGCCGCCGTCAAGGGTTGCTTCCCATATAAAATTAAATTTAAGAAGATTATCAATAATTTCCTTTGCGTTATCACGGGAAATATCCAGCTCTTTGACAAGCGTTTCAAGTTTAAAGAAAATTTTGGTGCTTCTTCCTGCAAGAAAATACATAACACGCAAGGCGTTCGGCATACCGAGAAAGGCGAAGAGTTCCACTGCACGCTTATCATAAGCCAGCACATCATCATACCCCTTTTCGGGTTCGGGCATTACAAGCATAAACGGAAGATTTGCGTTCAGTCTGCCGAAAATAAAGCCTGCATCCTTGCAATACAATGTGTAATTGCTATATTCCGAGGTTTTTACATTGTCAGGAACATCGCCAAGTTCATTACAGCCACAACAGCCCATAACAGACGCCCGTACCAGTTCATAAGCATACTCCAGACACCTTCTGGTCCTGTCATCATCATATGGCAAGCCGTATATTTCAAGCATTGCCTGCTCGTGAACACTCATTTTCTTTTCGGGAGCACGTCCGAAAAGCTCATCTATTGTAACGCCGAGAAAATCCGCAATCGCAGGAAGAAGCTGTGGGTCAGGGTAACTTGAAATCTCCCATTTCGACACAGCCTGCGGAGATACTCCCACCTTGTCTGCAAGCTGTTCCTGTGTTATGCCTTTTTCCTTGCGGATTCGTTTCAGGTGAATGTTGAAGCTGTTTTCCATAGCATTTATCTCTCCGTTGTTTTATGTTGTTATCAGTATAACACAATCCACACTTGAATTCAAGATAATCACAGCTTATAAACACAAATACAAGTTGAGGTTTCGCTAAAAATCATCCGTCGATTAAGTTGCATTTATATATTCTATAATTACAAAAATAAAATACCCTGGCCATTTTCTAATTTCTGTATTTTAATCCTTACCTTTCACATTGATTCATAGCCAGTTAATTACATTGAAGATATGATAAAAAAACAATATTTCACCATCTTGTTGTAGTTTAATTAAGATAGTACATTATTGTCTAAAATTAAGCATGCCATAAGATTAATTTTACATAAGATATGTATCACACTTCTTATGGCAATACTTAAATCATTTTAAAATATTTCAAAGAGTCGACTATTGCCTCTTCCTTCTCCCTAGTGCGCTTCGGTTGTCGGGAATCCTTCGATTTCGCCTTGTTGTAATTCTCACGCTCAATAATACCGCATTTCTGCTTCACCTGAGCGATATTCAGTGAAGATACTGTCAAGCCTGTATGTTTCTTGACATAAGCCTTGATTTCGTCGTAAGTAGCCTTGCTCTCCGCAGAGGTCAAATCAAGCTCGTCTGTTTTCAGTTCAACTTCGATATGATGTGTCGATTTCAGTTTGGACAATAATACAACTGTCTCAACATGCCTCGTATGCGGGAACATATCAAACGGCTGAATGTCTGCGACAGTATACTTTTTCTCAAGCGTTTTCAAATCTCTTGCAAGCGCGGCGGGACTGCACGAAATATATACGATACGCTTCGGCGCAATTTTCACAAGCGCGTTAAGAAACATTCTGTCCGCGCCCGCACGAGCCGGATCCATTATCACCGCGTCAAAACGCGTTCCGATTTTCGCCTTTTCGCGCAGATATTCGCCTGCGTCGCCCTTGTTGAACGCAATGTTCCGCGTAAGCCCGTTCTCTTGGCAGTTGCGCACCGCGTCGCGCACTGCGGAAGCGTTATACTCGATTCCCTGAACCTGTCCCGCGTAGTCTGAGGCGATTATCCCGATAGTTCCGATACCGCTGTATGCGTCGAGAAGCGTTTCTTTTTTGTTCAGCGCTGCCGCGCTGATCGCGTAAGCGTACATTTTTTCGGTCATTGTCGGGTTGACCTGATAAAACGAGCGCGGCGAGATCCTAAAACGCTTTCCGCAAAGCTCATCGGTTATGTATCCGTCGCCGAAAAGCGTTTCGTTCTTTTCACCGAGCATCATCATATCATCGGTTTTGTTCACCGAAAAGGTCACGGTCGTTATCTCGGGGAAACGCTTTACAAGCGCATTTACGAAATCCCTTTTCTTCGGGAACATCGGCGACCCGCCGACGATTGTGACCAGAACCTCCCCGCTCTTTTTACCGACGCGCACGAGAACGTGCTTCAAAAATCCCCGACCTGTTCCCTCGTCATACGGCATGAGTTTAAACGAACGCATGAGTTCGCGGATTCCGAGGATTATTTTGTCCGCGGTAGGGTCGTTGAGCATACAGCTGTCAACGCCCACAACGCCGTTGCGCGAGGACTGATATACTCCCGAAATTATTCTGCCGCTGCGGTCGCTGCGAAACACCGCCTGAACCTTGTTACGGTAATTGTAAGGATTTTCCATTGGGATCACTTTGTTCACTTTTCCGAATTTTCCAAGCAGCTTTTCAACGTCCTTCTGCTTCCATTCAAGCTGCTGCTCATAAGTCATATTTGATAACTGACAGCCGCTGCATTTTTTTGCAGCGGGACATTTTCTCTCGGTAATCATACGTTTCTCCTGTTCATTTGCTGCGTTTTTCGTCGGCTTAGGCTCGCTTATACTGCTCTCCAAGATATTTTTCAAGCCGCTCAAACTCTCTCTCCGCATCGGTTCTTCCGAGCGCGTAAACCTGCTTCAGCTTTTCGGGTTCGCGCTCCGTGCGGCTTATCTCAATAGGCACAGACGGGCGGATAACAAACACCTTTCCCGATTTTTCAAGCTCCGCAAGCTTACGGACGCTTTCGTTGTAAACAATATGTCTGTTTCTGAGGCGGCGGCGAAACTCGGGGTACTTCCGATAAAAAAGCGAAATAAGCGCTCCGTTCATCGGCTTTTTCCGATAGCCCATGTCGCGCGTGAGTATCACGACCTGCTTTCCATAGCCCATTTCGGCAAATTTCTCAAAGGGAATGCTGTCCGCAACTCCACCGTCGAGATATTTTTTGCCGTTTATTTCAACAGGCTTTGAAGCGAACGGCATTGACGCCGAAGCGCGCAGCGTTTCCATTTGTTCAAGAACGCTTTTGACCCGAATATACTCGGGGGCGCCTGTTTCAATATTTGTCACAACGGCATAAAACGGAACGCCCGACGACTTGTACGTTTCGTCGTCGAAAAGGTCAAGTTCACGCGGAACGCGATAGTAGGCGTACTCCGTGTTGAAATAATTGCCCGTTTTTAAAAAGCAGCCCACGCCCATATAGCTTTTATCGGTATTGAAGCGGCAGTTATATCGGATAACTCTGCCGTTCTGACCCGAAAGATAATTTACGCCGAAAACCGCACCCGCAGAAACGCCGATTATTCCGTCAAAGCGCACCCCGCGTCCCATAAACACGTCGAGCACTCCCGCCGTATACATTCCGCGCATAGCGCCGCCTTCAAGCACAAGTCCGGTTTTCATCGCACAATTCCTTTCTGTTCAAAAACGTCGTAAAATCAAATTTCTGTTTTCTGCGCGGAAAAACGCACTGTCAGTTCAATATTTTCACAGTCGTATCCGACAATTTTCAGCCTGTTTGTCCCCGCCCAAAATGACACGTTTTCAGCCGAACCGCTTAATACGCCGAAATCGCACTCAATCAGCGAGGTGATATCTCAATTATATCACGTTTATCCGCAAAATGCAATGTGCCGATACTAATTTACAATCAAAGCGACAGCTCCGGCGGAATTGTTTTGTGCAGCGCTTCAGACGACTGCGCCCCGTGAAAATAATCTACGGGGCGTTTTTACTATTAGCGAAAAAAAGCGGGGCGCACGAGCCGCATTACGGTATAACGTAATGCGGCTCAGGGGCGGCGAAGCCGCCCCTGAGGTTTGTGCCGCTGAAAGCGGCACAAACTCATGCGCCCCGCCGTGCGAGGAAGAATTGATGTACCGCACGACTGACGGAGAAGCGCCTTGTGCTCGCGGCGTTTTCAAAGCGGGGAATATGACAGAGAATTTGAAAGCCGCGGCTCGCTATATCTGCTTTTTTATTTTATTCAGCGCACCTTTTTCCAGCCGCGATACCTGAGCCTGACTTATCCCTATTTCGTTAGCAACCTCGACTTGAGTTTTTCCCTGAAAAAAGCGCAGATTGAGTATGCGCTTTTCGCGGCTTCCAAGTCCCGCGATAGCCTCTTTAAGCGCAATTTCCTCGAGCCAGTTCGTATCGTCATTTTTGTCGCCGATTTGATCCATTATATATATCGTATCGCCGCCCTCGGAGAAAACAGGTTCATAAAGCGAAATCGGTTCTGTTATGGCTTCCAGCGCAATAACGACGTCCTCTCGCTTACAATCGATAAGCGCAGCAATCTCCTCTATTGTCGGTTCACGTTTTTTTTCGGCAATAAGCTGCTCCTTTGCCTGCATTGCGCGATAAGCAAGATCGCGTAACGAACGGCTTACCCGTATTTGTCCCGAATCGCGGATATGACGCTTTATTTCACCCAAAATCATCGGAACTGCATAGGTTGAAAATTTAACTCCAAACTCAAGAGAAAAATTATCAATTGCCTTTATCAGCCCGATGCAGCCTACCTGAAACAAATCGTCGGGATTTTCTCCCCTTCCCTGAAAACGCTGGATAACGCTCAGTACCAGCCGCAGATTGCCGTTTATCAGTTCTTCACGCGCTTTCTGGTCGCCTTGCGCAACCCGCTTTAACAGTTCGACCTTTTCCGACTCTTTCAGAACTTTAAGCTTTGATGTATTTATGCCGCTTATTTCAACTTTTCCGTAATACATTTCGTTCACTCCCCGAAAAATCTTTCAGAAAAAGTATTGACTGCTCATACGGCAATATTCTGCGGCAATATGTGGTAATTTATGGTGCGAAATTTGTTATACTGTGAAATCGGCTTTGCATCGCGGCTTTTGAATGCTCTGATTTTTCTCGCTGCCGGTGAAACGCCGCGGAACAGAGCCCGGCAATATTGCACAGGGCGCACGCGCCGCGTTCCGACTTTGTCGGAACGCGGCAGCGGCGGCGAAGCCGCCGCACGCAGCTTTCAGCTTCGCTGAAAGCTGCGGCGTGCGCCCGACCCCGATAGCGCTGCTAAGTGCGCCGCAAAGCCGAATGAAGCAGTATTCTTACGGCTGCGGCGTTAATGGAAGTGGGAGAGATAGCGAAGATAACAAAAGCCGCCGCGTAAGCGAATTTACGGCCGAACCGCCCGCCTCCTGAAGGAGCTCGCCCGCATTTTGCTCCGCAAAACGCTCGCTCGCCCCTTCGTCGGCGGGCGGCGCGGCTTCCAATTTCTTTGCTTGCCCCAAATTCACCGCAAAACGCCGCGTCCCGCCGATACAGCTTCTCTCGCCGCGGCGCTCCGCTGCTTCGCAGCTCCGCGCCCCTTATACTCAGCACCAATTTAAAAACTATACAAATAATCTGGTATAATCTTTGCATATATGGGTTATGCGAGTTTTTATCTATGGTTTTATTGGGACTTAGTATTACGCACATATTTTCTTCACAAATCCAACAAGTGTTTTTCAGGTAAATGTTGTAAAAATGAAAAGGCTTTGAAAGTTCCGGAAAAGCCATTGACAGCTGAACAAAAAACGCGTATAGTTAAAGCAGTAAAAGAAATTTTGCCTTTCAGGGAGTGATCTTATGGCGGACTTTCAGGGCGTTTTCAAACGCAGTGAAATAAAATATCTCGTTGAAGAGGAGCGCTTCGGGGAGTTTATGGAAGAAGTTCTCCGACACATGAAGCCGGACGATTACGGCAAAACCACAATATGCAGCATTTATTTCGACACGCCGCAGTGGCTGCTGGTAAGGCGTTCGATAGAAAAGCCCGTGTATAAGGAAAAGCTAAGACTGCGCACCTACGGAATACCGAACGAAGAAAGCAGCGCGTTTGTGGAGCTGAAGAAAAAATATAAGGGAATTGTGTATAAACGACGCATAAAACTGCCTTACCGCGAGGCGTTCAACTGGCTCTGCGGCGGAGAAGCTCCCAAAAATACGGGGCAAATAGGCGAGGAAATAAGCTGGTTTCTTGACAGCTACGGGGATTTGCGTCCCGCCGCCGCTCTGTTTTACGACAGGACGGCTCTTTACGGTATAGACGACCCTCTGCTTCGGTTGACCGTGGACGAAAACATACGGTTCAGGTGCGACGACCCCGACCTCACCGAAGGCGATTCTGGCTTTCTTCTGACGAAGCCGGGCGAACGGCTTGTCGAAATAAAAATTGCGGGTGCAATGCCGCTCTGGCTCGCAGAACTGCTCAGCCGCCTTGAAATATTCCCAAAGTCGTATTCAAAATACGGCAACGCATTTTTAAATATACAAAAAAATATTTTCAAAGGAGAAAAAGTCAATGTCTGATCTATTTTCAAGTGTTCTCGGAACTACGCTCACCCTCGGTTCATACCTTTTGTGTACAGCTGCCGCGCTGATTTGCGGCGCTCTCATCGCTTTCGCAGCACGAATTAAGACGCGCACAACACGAAGCCTGCTGGTCACGCTTATGCTTCTCCCCGCCGCAGTCGCAACTGTAATAATGCTTGTGAACGGAAGCGTCGGGACAGGAATTGCCGTTGCCGGCGCGTTCAGCCTTATACGTTTCCGCTCAGTGCCGGGAAACGCGCGCGACATCGCCGCGATATTTATTGCCATGGCGGCGGGGCTTGCCTGCGGAACGGGATATATCGGCGTTGCCGCGGTATTTGTTGTGATAATGTGTCTGGGGCTTGCGGCTTTTTCGCTGTTAGGAAATACAAAAAGCAAGCCCAAGGAGCTTCGCATAACCATTCCCGAAAATCTTGACTATAGCGGACTTTTTGACGATTTGTTCAAGGAATACACCTCGGAATGCGAGCTTGAAAGCGTAAAAACCACCAATATGGGCAGCCTTTATAAGCTGCATTACAGCATTATCCTTTCAGACCCGTCAAAGGAAAAGGAATTTATTGACAAGCTTCGCTGCCGCAACGGAAATCTCGAGATTTCATGCGCAAAGGCGGCGACACCTCCCGAGCAGCTCTGACAATGCATAAGTCAGCAATATAAAACGCGCCGCACAATATCTCAGTAAGCACAGCGGGCTTTGCTCCGAATTTTTTCGGAAACACTTGCTTTTTGCCGCAGTTTGTTATATAATGGTAATGTATTGATGATTTTAATACTAATTCCTAATCAATATATAGACATTGTCTTACATTTTGATTACCGCTTAAAAAGCGGTATGTCAAAGCCGACGGCTTTGACGGAATTAGTATTGTACGGCTTTTTCAATCTTCCTATAGACGTTGCCTATAGGAAGATTGAAAAATAATATAAGGGGGATAACGCAATAATGAACGCAATCGGCTTTGACAATGACAAATACTTAAAAATGCAGTCCGAACACATACGCGAGCGCATTTCGCACTTCGGGGACAAGCTGTACCTCGAATTTGGCGGAAAGCTTTTCGACGATTACCACGCTTCGCGTGTTCTTCCGGGATTCAAGCCCGACAGTAAGCTGCAAATGCTCCTCCAGCTAAAGGACGAAGCGGAGATCGTCATTGTCATTAACGCCGCTGATATTGAAAAAAATAAGGTCAGAGGCGACCTCGGCATAACATACGACGCAGACGTTATCCGCCTTTTCAACGTATTCACCAAAATCGGACTTTATGTAAGCAGCGTTGTTATTACGCAGTATGAGGGGCAGCCCTCGGCAGACGCTTTCGGAAGCCGTCTTAAAGCGCTCGGCGTAAAGGTTTATCACCACTACCACATAAACGGCTATCCGTCCAATCTTTCTCTTATAATGAGCGACGAGGGCTACGGAAAGAACGATTATGTCGAAACGTCGCGCCGCCTTGTCATAATCACAGCTCCCGGCCCCGGAAGCGGAAAAATGGCAACCTGCCTTTCGCAGCTTTATCATGAGCACAAGCGCGGAATAAATGCGGGCTATGCGAAATTTGAGACATTCCCGATATGGAATCTCCCCCTGCGTCACCCCGTAAATATCGCATACGAGGCAGCTACCTCAGACCTTAACGACGTAAACATGATCGACCCGTTTCATCTTGAACACTACGGTGTTACAACGGTAAACTACAACCGCGACGTTGAGATTTTCCCCGTACTTAACGCTATGTTTGAGAAAATTCTCGGCGAATCACCTTACAAATCCCCGACGGATATGGGCGTAAATATGGCGGGAAACTGTATCATTGACGACAAGGTTGTCTGCGCTGCGGCTAACGCAGAAATAATCCGCCGCTACTATACAGCGCTCTGCGGAAGAAGAAAAGGAACCGTTACCGACGAAGAAATATACAAGCTTGAGCTTATGCTCAAGCAGGCGGGGATTACCGCCGAGGACAGACGCTGCATTGCCCCCGCGTTAAAAAAGGAGCAGGAAACAAGCGCTCCCGCCGCCGCAATGGAGCTTCCGGACGGAACTATAATTACGGGAAAAACGTCAAATCTGCTCGGTGCGTCCTCTGCTCTGCTGCTTAATGCGCTGAAATATTTCGGTGGAATAGACGACAGCGTTCTGCTCATGTCGCCGGAAGTGATCGAGCCTATCCAAAATCTTAAAACAGGTCATCTCGGAAGCAACAACCCGCGCCTGCACACCGACGAAACGCTTATCGCACTTGCGATCTGCGCGAATACCGACTCCAACGCCAAATGCGCTATGCAGCAGCTCTCAAAACTGCGCGGCTGCGAGGTTCACTCGACCGTTATTCTTTCTTCGGTTGACGAGCGGACATTCAAGCGCCTTGGGGTGAACCTGACGTGCGAACCAAAGTATGAGTAATACTAAAGTATAAAAAGTAAAGCCGACGGCTTTTTCGGCGGCTGCGCAGAAGCGGCGAATCTTCCTATAGATATTGTCTATGGGAAGATTGAAAAATAATATAAATCCGACACTTATATAATAAAAAACAGACCCACACACGGAGGGTCTGCTTTTTTATGCCATTTTCATTCTATATAGATATTAACTGCAATTCTGATTGAAGAAAGAGAACGAGATTACTTTCTTTTTCTGCTTAATACAACGGCAGCAGCGGCTGTTAATGCAACGCCTGCCACTACAGCAACATCTTCAACACCGGTATCGGGGCTGCCCTTTGCAGGAGCTTCCGTTACAGCTTCAGCAGCGTTATCAGCAGCGGAAACTGTTTCATCGGTTTCTGCGGAAACATCACTGTTATCATAAGCGGTTTCGTAATCAAAGGATTTAATCACTTCTCCGTCCTTGTTGTAGAATGTAATGTTTGAAACATCGGGATAGTCCTTTTCATCACCGTAGATGCCGTAAAGGCCGAAATTAAGTACGCCGTATGCGCTTATTTCGCCTGTAGCGCCGAACGATTTAAGTTCTACAATAGGCGAAGAGTCCTTAGCGTCGAATGCTGTGAATGTGTATTCGTGTATATCTTCGTCCTGAAGATGCAGGTTTTCGTTCAGATTGCCTATTTCTCCGCAGCTGCTCCAGCTTATGGAAGTTCCGTCCTCAAGCGTAATGCCGTTAACGTTCATAGTGCCGTTCCACGGGTCGTTGCCCCACTTGAAAGTTGCGGTAATCTTTCCGATAGAGCCGAAATCATCTCCGAGAGCCTTGGCGATATCGATTTTTTCATCGCTGTTTCCGGAATAAAATGCGAAGCTGTCGTTGTCAATGTCCAAAGGTTCAGCGTCGGGGAATTTTACCTCAGGTCTTTCGACCGGTTCTTCGCCGGCGGTAACTTCTTTTCCGTCAGCGTCATAGAGCGTTACGGAGTCAACGGTGTAGGAAACGCCTTCTGCAACAAACCAAAACTGAACAAAAATTACAGCGCCCTTTCCTTCATCGGGAGCGAAAACGCCGCCGATGTCGTCAAGACGAGCCGTAATCGTATCGCTGTCTGTTTCCCACGACTGGCTCTTCCACTCGGTGTCAATCCCGTTTACGCCAATGCCGCCGTTTGCATATCCGCCCTTGACAGTTATAACCGCTTCGATCGCGTCTACTTTTGCGTAATCAACATACGGGTCGGGTAAAATCTCATAGTCAACTTTATTTTCGGCAGAGCCTTCAAGTAAAGCAGCATATGAGCATACGGAAACGGCGCTGACAGAAACCGCAGCAGCAGCCAAAGCGCTGATTGCATTCAGCATTTTTCTTGTACTCATAAAAATATCTCTCCTTATTTGTAGTATTCATGCAGCGTAGCTGAGCTGCACTTTTGAGTAACGCCTTCCAACGTTTAGCGTCATTATATCACGTTCTAAGCAATTTTTGGTGTGCAAATTTGCATTATTTCCAAAATTTACAGCTTTATACTATTTTTCAGTCTTCCTATAGACAACGTCTATCTATAGGAATTACTATTAATATGTATGCTTTTCACACAAACTCGGATTCACGCTTTCCCTCCATGCCGTGCATAACCGCGCACAACTGCTCCGCGGTAGGCGGCGCGCACGCGCCGCTGCGCGGCAAAGCCGCGCAGCGTATGCGGCGGCGAAGCCGCCGCATTGCCCGTTTCGGCTGCGCCGAAACGGGCGCGCGTGCGCGCCGCCCGCCGCTTTCGCGAACCTCGCAAAAGCGAACCCGATACTTTCTCCGACAAACAGAAAAGCCCGCCGCATATAAACGTTTTCGCAGCCCGCTGAAGAGCACCCCACGATAAAATCTTACCTCGTCGGTTCATCGTTCGGTTTGGGTATCCGGGGCATTCTTTCCAAATTTTGTGAATTTTCACAAAAAAATAATTTCAAAATTGGCTAATCATACAGACATTGCAAGAAGTGTTGAAAAATGGCGAAAATGCTGTTACAATAGTATTTGTATTTTAAAAAATCCAACTGTAAAGGGGATAAAAAATGGAAGATTTTATGCACGTTCTTGCAAACGACGGCGGTGGGAGTTTTTTTGACGCTCTTGTCGGCGTAAACAACGCGATCAACGACTTCGTTTGGGTCAAGGTCGGTCTTATCCTGCTTATCGGCACGGGTATCCTCATGACGGTTTTGACAAAGGTGTTCCAGATTTCACACCTCAAGACCTGGTGGGTAGCCACGATCGGCGGAATGTTCAGCAAAAAGGCTCACAAAAAAGACGGCGACGGTTCGGTTTCACAGTTTCAGGCTCTATGTACCGCCCTCGCCGCGACAATCGGCACAGGCAATATCGCGGGCGTTGCCGCAGCAATCGCCGTAGGCGGTCCCGGCGCGGTTTTCTGGATGTGGCTCGCAGCATTCTTCGGAATGATGACTAACTTCTCCGAAAACGTTCTCGGTATCTACTACCGTCGTAAAAACGCTCAGGGCGAATGGTCGGGCGGCGCAATGTACTACCTCCAGTACGGTCTTGGCGGCTATAAGAACATGAAAGTCGTCGGCAGGATCCTTGCGATACTGTTCTCGATTTTTGCCGTTCTCGCCTCGTTCGGTATCGGAAACTGCGGACAGATCAATAAAATCACACTCAACCTCGAATCCGCGTTTTTCTCTTCGTTCAGCGATTGCTACGCTTTCGGCGACGTAAAGTGGACTTCTCTTATTATCGGTATCGTTCTGATGATTTTAGGCGGACTTATCATTTTCGGCGGACTTCAGCGAATCGCCGCGACCGCAGAAAAACTTGTCCCGTTCATGGCGATTCTGTACATAATCGGCTGTCTTGTTATTTTCTGTATTCACCTTGACAAAGTCGGCGCAATGTTCGCTTCTATTTTCCGCTTTGCATTCGGCATTGACGCGGTTGCGGGCGGCGCGACGGGTATTGCGATTTCAACCGTAATAACTCAGGGCTGTAAGCGAGGCGTGTTCTCAAACGAAGCGGGTCTCGGTTCGTCCGTAATGGTTCACTCCGCTTCGAACGTAAAAGAGCCTGTTCAGCAGGGAATGTGGGGAATCTTTGAGGTATTTGCCGATACAATGGTTGTCTGCACAATGACCGCGATCGTCGTTCTCTCTTCGGGTCAGATCGACCTTGAAACAGGTCACATGATAACCGGCGCAGACGGTTCAACTCTTGTTGCCGAAGCATTCAAAAACGTGTTCGGCGCTCCCGGAGAAATGTTCGTTGCAATTGCAATGCTGATGTTCGCGTTCACGACGGTTCTCGGCTGGTCGCACTACGGCTCAAAGTCGGTCGAATACCTTTTCGGACTCAAGGCAGCAAAGGTGTACAAGGTTATTTTCGTACTTATGATGGTTTCGGGCGCGATCATGACCTCGTCCATCGCATGGGATATTTCCGACACCTTCAACGGACTTATGATGCTTCCTAACCTCATAGGCGTAGTTGCTCTTTCGCCGATAGTTATGAAAATCACTAAAAACTTTGTTGACAGAAAGATACGCAAGAAAGACGTAGAGCCCGTTCTCTCGGCAATTCCCGAAATTCAGGCTGAAAACGCTGCCGCAATCAATGCGGAAGAAGCCGCAGAGCTTGCCGAAGTAAAAGCTTAAACAAAAAAGCATAAAAAATCCCGCAGCTTTGTACTGCGGGATTTTTCTGCGAAAAAATGCCTCCCTATCCGACTTTTCGATGCATTGCACAATCGGATAAGGAGGCTTTTATTTTATTTACTTATACAAGGTCGTTCTCATCGAAAGCGTCGCCGCATTCGGGGCAGAACTTCGGCGGGTGCTCGGGGTCTGCGGGAGTCCAGCCGCACTTGTCACACTTATACTTCTTGGGCGCAGCGGGCTTCTGCTTGCCGCAGTTTGCACAGAACTTCGTAGTGTTCTTTGAACCGCACTCGCAGGTCCATTCCGCGGGAGCAGCAGGAGCAGGAGCGGCTTCGCCTTTCTTAGCACCGCAGTTGACGCAGAAATTGGTCGTGTTGCTTGTTCCGCAGGAGCAGGTCCAAGCTTCGGGCTTCGGCTTTCCGCAGCCTGAACAGAACTTTCCGTTGTTTACAGTGCCGCAGGAGCACTTCCAGCCGTCAGCCGCAGGAGCAGCCTGAGGAGCAGTCTGCTGGGGCGTACCGTAGCTGTTGAGAATATTGCCGCCCATGTTCATCATGGAGCTCATACCCATAACGCCCATCATACCGCCGCCGTTGCCCTCGTTAGAGCCCATCGCTTCGATTCCCGCAGCAATGCTCTTGTTCATCATAGCGCGCTGAACGCTCGGGTCAAGCTGAGTATCGGCTTCAAGACGCGCGCCAAGACGCTTCTTGGAATCCTCCGAAAGCGTGATAGGTCCGCCGAAAGCAATGCTTGTGATAGAGAAGCCTCTTTCGAGCCATGTGCTTGAGGTAGCCTCTCTCGCGAGAGATGTAAGGGTCGGTAAAGAGCCCTGTATTCTGCTGTACATGATGCCCTGTTCGGAAAGTCCGTTAAGAGCCACCATGAGCGCCTGTTCAAGCTCGTTTTTGTACATCTGTGTGCCGAAAATCGACATTGCAGACATATCTCCCGCGCTTGTTCCCTTCGAGCATACCTCGGAATAGAATTTTACGGCAGCTTCAGCGTCGGGAATCTGGATTTCAAAGTTACCGAAGAAGCGAAGTTCGATAGATGTGTTGTAATGCGGGTCAAAATACGGCATGGGATTTGAAGTTCCGAAAGGAAGGTTCGGAATGCGCATCAGGTTGATATAAACGACCTTCTGTTCGGTAGAGGGCGTGCCGCCGTATGTGAAACGCTTGATGAGTTCCTTTGCGGAATCCTTGATATTGCCCGCGAAAATCGAGGGCGCTGAGGAGTTGTCGAGGATATACTGACCGGGTTCGGTTACAACGTTTGTGATCTTGCCGTTGTCAACGGTAAGCATACAGGTGTTTTCCTCAACCATGATAGCCGAGCCGTTGCTGATGTAATTTTCGGAGCCCTTTGTGTTGGACGTGCGCGAAGAATCCTCGTGCATTCTTGTTCCGACCTTTAAAAGGGTCTTGTTGTCGATCGTTCCGCAGTGTATGGCTTCCTTCCAGGAGTCGGCAAGTGTTCCGCCGAGCGCGCCGATTGCAGATTTAATAAGTCCCATAGTAATTCTTTCCTTTCCGTTTATGAATTGAGAACAAAATGTTCTTACTTAATGAAATTGAAGCTGTCCGCAAGCCAGACCTTGGTAATGTCCTTTTCGGTAAATCCCGAGCCGCAGTACTTGCAGACCGTGTTTTCGCCCACGCCGTATATCGGCGCGCCGCAGTTCGGGCAGTTATGCGAAAAGACCGCATTGTCGCTGTCCTCGAATGATTCGCGGCTGTAGACCAATATTATTTTCGCAGCAAGCTGCGAAAGGGAATTTCTGTTATTTTCCGGCGTGTCCGAAAAATAGTGGCGGCACTGAAACGAAGCCTCGAAAACGGCTTTTGCCGAATCCGCAGAGCTTTTATAATCCGCAATAGACAGGCGATGAACTTTTATGTCGTCAAAATATTCGGTGACATTTCTGCCATGATTATCGGAAATAATGCTCTGCACGGCGGAAATATATCCTCGCGTGGTATTCTCAAGACCGTCCGTGCTTTCGTTTTCGATTGCGCCGAGAGTTGAAAGCAGCGTCGTTTTTGCAAGTGTTTCAAACTGTTCGTAGGTCATCTGCGGAAAATCGCGCATAAGCTTCGGCTTATAAACCGCAGACATATTGGAAATAGCTTTCGGGGTCGAGGATTCCTCACGCAGACCGTCGCTTATAAGACGGGCGGTTTCATCGAGTCCCATTCCGAGGTACTTGTGAGCCGCTCTGCTGAGGTTCCGCTTTATCACGGCTATCACAACCAGTATGCCGATCACCACTATCGCTACAATAATAAGCGTTGTAACGATCGCGGGCATCAGTTCTCGTCTCCGTTATTGTCCTGATTTACGCGGATACCGTCATCCTTTGTATCATCGCGGACGGTCGTGAAGTCGCTGAGAACCCAGCTGTAAAGTCCCGAGGTCACAACAGAGCCGCAGTATGCGCACTGACCGCTGCTGGACATTTCAAGAGGAGCGCCGCAGTTCGGGCAGTTATGTCCGTGGTCGGATTCGTTCGCTTCCTTTGTCTTTACGCCGACGGTTCGCATGAACTTCATCTTATAGCGGAAATCCCAACGGGTATTCTTATCGCCGCGGATAACCGCGCCTGTTTCCTCGTTTGTCTGATAGTCGATGAAGCGTGCGTTAAGATAAACCGTAAGGTATTCAAACTGCTCGTCGCGCACATAGCTTGTGAGATAAGCCGTATTTATCGTGATGCTCTCATAATGATAGATGACCTTCTGGTCGATTTTGGACTGAACCTGCTTCTGCGTTGTGTTGTACAGGTTATTGTGCATAACGGGGCGCACGGAAGTAAGGTCGCGCTTGCACCATGCGGTCTGAATATCCATATACACTTCTTTTGCGAAGCTGGTGAAATCGTCCGAGGTGAAGTTCGGATCGTCCTTTTTGATTATCTGCTCAATTTCGCCCGTTCTGTCGGGAACGTTTACGTTCTTGCCCTGACCGCCGTTTGCGGGACGAACACCGCCGGCGATAGGAGTCGGCATTTCGGTATTATTTGAGCCGCCGTTCTTCTTTCCCTTTGAGGACATGCTTATCGCTATAACAATTATAATGATAATCGTCCCGGCAACAACACCGATACCCCCGCCGGAACCGCCGTCGCTGTCACTAGACGAAGTGCCGCCGTAGTAATAGTCGTTATCGTCATTGCTGCTCCAATCCCAGCTTGAACCGCTGTCGTAATCGGAGTAGTCGTAGTCGTTTGCGTCAAAAGCCGCAGCAGTGCCGCAAAGCGCAAGCGCCGCAATAACAGCCGTTAAAAAAAGTGAAATCAACTTTTTCATTGAGTTTCCTCCCCTTGATATGCCAGTCTGAAAAATCCGAAGCGCAGATATTTTCAATGTTATGATACCATTTTTTGGCGGATTTGTCAAGTAAAACGAGTCAAAACAGGTAAAATTTCTGACATTTTTCGCTAAATTTGTAAATGCTTTAAATGCGTTCAAACATGGTGTGCGGGGCTTCCCGCGCGGCGCGCCGCATTCGGCTTCGCCGAATGCGGCAGGCGGCGGCGAAGCCGCCGCCCCATGCGCCCGTCCGCTTTCGCGGACGGGCGCGCGCCGCGCACTGCCTCCCACAGCGGCGTTGACAAAACGTCCGAAAAAGCACAAGGAAATTGAAAGCCGCGGCGGACGCCGACGAGGGGCGAGCCGAGCCGATTTGCGGAGCAAAGCGGCGGCGAGCCTCTCAGGAGGCGTTCGCATTGAAGCCGCAAAAGTGCAGATTTACCCACTCGGCGGCTTTTGGCAGCCCCGCAATACCCAAAATCGCGGCGAAACGCCGCCGTCCGCACATACTTCTCCCCGCACGCGCGGCGCGCCGCATTCGGCTTCGCCGAATGCGGCAGGCGGCGGCGAAGCCGCCGCCCCATGCGCCCGTCCGCTTTCGCGGACGGGCGCGCGCCGCGCACTGCCACAACCGCGAAAAATGTGTGAAATTTCATCTTTTTCGCGGTTCAAGGTTGCAAAAACGGCATTTTTGTGTTATACTCTATAATATATATGGTTCAGACAGCATTGATGCCGAATAAACGGAGGAATATATTATGTGCGGAATAGTCGGATATACGGGCGAAAAAGCCTGCGCAAAAATTCTTGTGGACGCGCTCACAAAGCTTGAGTACAGAGGCTATGACAGCGCGGGGATCGCGGTTTTCGAGAATGATAAAATAAAAACGGTTAAAGCAAAGGGCAAAATACGCGAGGGCTTGATGCCTAAGCTTGATGAGGCTGGCGAACTGAGCGGAACCTGCGGAATAGGCCATACGCGCTGGGCGACTCACGGCGAACCCAGCGACATAAACAGCCACCCTATCGGAAACGGACGCGTTTCCGTCGTTCATAACGGAATTATCGAAAATTACCGTAAAATAAAGGATTTTCTTATTTCAAAGGGCTACGGCTTCGAGAGCGAAACAGATACCGAAACCGTTGTGAAGCTGCTTGATTATAACTACGCCGGCGACCCTGTTGACGCAGTAATTTCAACGATAAGCGAGCTTGAGGGCGCGTACGCTCTCGGCATTATTTTCCGCGATTTTAAGGAAAAGATTTTCGCCGCAAGAAAAGACTGTCCGCTTATTGTCGGAAAAGGAGACGGCGAAATGTTTATCGCCTCCGACATCACCGCGATACTCGCGCACACCCGTGAATATTATCTGCTTGATGAAAATGAAGTTGCCGAAATCGACAAAAACGGCGTAACCTTCTACGACATACATAAAAATGTTATCGAAAAAGAAATCCAAATCGCCGAATGGGACGTTGAAGCGGCAGAAAAGGGCGGCTATAAGCACTTTATGCTGAAAGAAATCTCAGAACAGCCGACTGCTTTCAGAAACGCCGTTTTCCCGCGCATAAAAAGCGGTCTGGTGAACTTCGGCGAATGCGGTCTGACGGACGAAATGCTCCGCAATTACCACCACGTCTACATTGTCGGCTGCGGTTCGGCAATGCACGCGGGAATCGTCGGAAAATACGTTATAGAAAGCCTTGCGCGGACTCCCGTTATCGTTGATATCGCGTCTGAATTTCGCTATCGAAGCCCGCTTCTTTCCCCCGACGACCTCGTTATCGTAATTTCACAGTCGGGCGAAACCGCAGACACGCTCGCCGCGCTGAAGCTGGCGAACGAAACCGGCGCGGATACGCTCGCTATCGTGAACGTGGTCGGCTCGTCGATAGCCCGCGAAGCGAAAATGGTCATGTACACTCTCGCAGGTCCCGAAATTTCCGTCTGCTCGACAAAAGCGTATATGGTCCAAACGGCGTTCATGTACCTTTTCGCATTCAAAATCGCATACGCAAGAGGAAAAATAACCGAGGAAGAATGCCGCACGCTCGTTTCGGAGCTTGCCGCGATACCCGATGAAATAAAAAAATGCGTAGATAATCAGGAGCCGTATCAGTATGTCGCTTCAAGGCTGATGAGCGCCGAAAGCCTGCTCTATATCGGAAGAGGGCTTGACTATGCGCTGAGCATGGAGGGTTCGCTGAAGCTCAAGGAGATCTCCTATATCCACTCGGAAAGCTATGCGGCGGGCGAACTCAAGCACGGCACGATTTCGCTTATCGTCCCGGGTATGCCCGTTATCGCGGTCGCTACACAGTCCAACCTTTTTGAAAAAACACAGAGCAACGTCAAGGAGGTAAAGTCGCGCGGCGCAACAGTCGTAATGATAGCGCCCGAGGGTACGTCTGTCGAAGAGAACAGCGTGGACTGCCCCGTTTATATCCCGAAAGTCCGCGACATTCTCATGCCGCTCGTAACGGTCGTTCCGCTCCAGCTTATCGCTTACTACACGGCTGTCCTGCGAAACTGCGACGTTGACCAGCCGAGAAATCTCGCAAAATCGGTAACTGTCGAATAACTCCGAAAGGAATGTCAAAATAATGGAAGAAAACGCATTTGAACCGTCTTTGAGCGCATGGGAGCGCCTTTCGGAAACGCAGAAGCCGATAGTCATGTATGGCATGGGCGACGGCGCGGAAAAAATTCTCCGCGTTATGGAAAGCATGAATATCCGCCCCGCCGAATTTATGGCGAGCGACGAATTTGTTCGCGGACACAGCTTTCACGGATATCTTGTGAAAAAGCTGTCCGAAATCGAAGCCCAGTACGATGATTTTATAATAGTTGTGTGCTTCGGAACCGCTCTGCCCGAGGTTCTCGAAAGAATACAGCGCCTTTCCGAGCGCTACGAGGTTATTGCGCCCGACGTTCCCGTCGTCGGCGGCGGACTTTTCGACAGCGATTATCTGTCCGACCACGAGGTCGATATGATGACGCTGCGCCCGATGCTTGCGGACGAAAAATCGCGGTCGGTTTTCGATTCACTGATAAAATACCGCATTACGGGCGATATTTCCGTGCTGCGCGGCTGCGAGAGCGACAAAAGCGAGGCGCTCACACTGCTGAATATCGGCACGGACGAAACCTACGTCGATCTCGGCGCATACAACGGCGACACGATTGAGGAGTTTCTGCGGCTGACGAACAGAAGGTTCAAAAAAATTTACGCGGTAGAGCCGGACAGACGCAATTATTCCAAACTTCGCCGCAGACACTACGCCCTCGGCTCGGCGGTTTTCGAGCATATAAACGCGGCAGCGTGGAACGAGGACGAAACGCTTACATTCTACCGCCGAGCTGGCAGAAACTCCTCGCTGACCGATACGGTTTCGGAAAAAACGGGAGGAACTCCCGTGGAAATACCCGGCAAAAGCGTTGACAGCATTCTCGGCGGAGAAGCCGCTACCATTATAAAATACGACGTCGAGGGCAGCGAAAAGCAGGCGCTGCTCGGAAGCGCCGAAACGATACGCAGGTACAAGCCCCGCCTTATCGTTTCGCTCTATCACCGCACAGGCGATATGACGGAGCTTCCGCTTCTTATAAAGGAGCTTAACCCCGCATACAAAATGTATCTGCGCCACCACCCCTATATCCCCGCATGGGACACAAATCTGTACTGTATTTAAGGACGGAACCCGAAGATGAAAAAAGTTGTTATTATTATAATGATAGTGCTTGTCGCAGGAATTGTGGCGCTTTACGCCCTAAACGAATTTCAGCTCCGCGAAATAACCTACGTCGGCGATTACACGTCCGAGCAAACCAAAACCTCCTTTTCGGTAAAGCGGCTTTACAGCTCCGACATTGACATGGACAAGTATAACGCAATGCTTGAAAAGCTGATCTCCGTTGAGTTTACCGAAGATGAGATCCTGCGTGCGGCGCTCGATTCGGGAACGCCTGAGTTCTACCCCGCGTTCTATACCGCAGTTTCGCGCCACAAGAACGACGACGGCACGGACGAGCTTACCCTCCAGACCGTCACAATGCAGGAGCTTGCCGAAAATCAGCAGCGCACAAACTTCCGTCTTGCAAATCTGCGGCTTGAGGTGATCACAAACGGCGTTACGATAAAGGACGTGACCGCGGCGAGCTTTAACGCGCTTAACAGCGAAAAAACCGAAACTCCGCTTATAAACGAGGCGGGAACTGGTATGACCGTCGAGCTTCAGAACAGCGGAAATACCGATATCAACCTTTCGGGAACTTCGGGCACTGTCGTTTTGCAGTACGTTTTTGACGTTGAGCACGTTTCACTGTTCCCAAAAATCGTTATGAACGACTGCTTCCTGCGCATCGACGTTACTATCGGCGAGGACGCAAACGGCAGACTTACGGCAGACTATACCGTGAATCCCGCTTCCACGGTCGATGAATATATTCAACAGTAATAATGCTGTTTTCCGTCGGAGGGTTGTTGATTTTGTAGAAAGTTCTCTTTATTTTTGCAGGAATCGAAAAAACAACTTGCAATTTTCCCGTAAACCGTGTATAATTAAAGTAAAGAAAAAGGCGAATTATGCGCCAAGCCGGAAAAGAGTGCGCAGCGCCATGCAGAAAGGGAAGATTTGCGATGTACAAGGATTATTCAAAACAGGAACTTGAACAGCTTAAATCAGAGCTTGCCGCCGAATACAAGCAGTGGCAGGATAAGGGGCTGAAGCTCGATATGTCGCGCGGCAAGCCGTGTCTTGAACAGCTTGACCTCTCGATCGATATGCTTACTCACTGCCTTGACGGCGATTATAAATCGGAAAACGGCATTGACTGCCGCAACTACGGCGTACTTGACGGAATCCCCGAGGCAAAGGAGCTTATGTGTCCCATGCTCGGAGTTTCGGGAGATGAAATAATTATCGGCGGCAACTCCAGCCTCCAGCTTATGTACGACACTCTTGCAAGAGCAATGCTGCTCGGCGTTCTCGGCGGCGAAAAGCCGTGGAGCAAGTATGAAAAGGTAAAATTCTTATGTCCCGCGCCCGGCTATGACCGCCATTTTGCGATCACCGAAAGCATGGGTATCGAGATGATAGCCGTTCCTTATCTTGAGGACGGTCCCGATATGGACATAGTTGAAAAGCTTGTTTCCGAGGATGAAACGATAAAGGGTATTTGGTGCGTTCCGATGTACTCGAACCCCACGGGAATAACCTATTCCGACGCGGTCGTAAAGCGCTTCGCGGCACTCAGCCCAAAAGCTAAGGACTTCCGCATTTTCTGGGACAACGCATACTGCGTTCACCACCTCACCGATACGCCCGACAAGCTGCTGAATATCCTCGACGAATGCAAGAAAACGGGCAAGCAGAACATGGTTCTGATGTTCACTTCAACGTCGAAAATCTCATTCCCAGGCGGTGGTCTTGCCTGCATCGGTGCAAGTAAGGAAAATATAGATTTCATAAAGAGCCAGATGACCTATCAGACGATAGGCTACGACAAGCTCAACCAGCTCCGCCACGCAAGATTTTTTAAGAATTTTGAGGGCATTCAGGAACAGATGAAGCGCCACCGCGATATCATCGCGCCGAAGTTCAGAATTGTTCTCGAAAAGCTTGAAAAAGATATCAAGCCGCTCGGAATTGCTTCGTGGCACGAGCCAAACGGCGGATATTTTATTTCGTTCGACGGAATGGAAGGCACCGCAAAGCGCATAGTCCGGCTTTGTAAAGAAGCGGGCGTAGTAATGACGGGCGCGGGTGCGACATACCCCTACGGCAAAGACCCCAAGGACTGCAATATCAGAATTGCGCCCACTTTCCCGAAGCCTGCGGAGCTTGAAATGGCAATGGAAGTTTTCTGCACAAGCATAAAGCTTGCTTCTGTCGAAAAATTACTTGAGAAATAAATAAAAACCCTTGCAAAAACTGAAATAATGTGATATAATAACAGGGTCGGCTTAGCTTCCGACCCTGTTATATTTGCGCCTGTAGCTCAGCTGGATAGAGCAATAGCCTCCGACGCTATGTGCCGTGCGTTCGAATCGCATCAGGCGTACCAAAAAATAAACCCCGCAAAGCGGCTTAAACAAACGCTTTGCGGGGATTTTTTGTTTAGCTTTCTTTCTGATTTTTTGTCGCAAAAATAGGCTAAAAACGGCAAAATATTTAAAAAATGCGGGTCAGACATTTTTGTTTTGCATTTAAACTTCCCCTATCCCTCTCTCACACTCACAACCTCAAACCCTGCGCTTTTCAGTATAATTTTCACTTTTTCCAGCTCCGCCTTTTTCACCGTCCTGCGCGCCGTAATCGTGTATGTCACCTCGGGCGCATTATCCGCCGCGATGTAGGGGCACTGGCACCAGTACTCCCACGCAAAGTCTTTCAGCTTGGAT
>CAKSFR010000002.1 GCA_934454635.1 uncultured Ruminiclostridium sp. | reverse complement strand
TGTGGTGAACTCTATTCTAACAGATCTCAATCATTTTTTCTATTTCTCGGTCTCACATCTATTGTAACGTTACAAAACCTGCGGGGAATTTTTCACCCAATTATTGACAATATTTAACATTCGTGATATAATAAATTTGTATATAATTTTATGATACATGGGAAAGGGAAGTAAAATGGAATTATTAAAAGAAAATGAGCGCGGAGCAAATAAAGCCGCCGCGAAAGTAATGATGATAACGGGAATAGCTTTTGTTCTCGTGCTGATTTTAGACATTGTCGGTATTTTTACGGTGGATTTAGGCGTAATGGTTACGGCGTTTGTGCTGGGAGAAATTTTCCTACTCGCTCCGACAATAGTTGTAAACGTACTTAAAATGGAGGGCGAATGGGTCAAGTTCGTAACGGTAAGCTGTTCGGTCATTTTTACGCTGATTCTTACGGTAACACTTTCGTTCCACGCCGTCCTGCTGTATATATATCCGATTGCGATTGCAAGCCTGTTTTTCTCGGGAAAACTGAATCTTTTTACGACTATCGCCACGATAATCGGCGTTTCCGCCGGTCAGTTCATGTCGTACAGCTTTGATTTTGTATCCGACCACAACATTACGGATATGAAACGGGTCATCCTCTTCGGAATCGTTCCCCGCGCAATAATTCTCTTCTGTATGTCCTGCATTTTTTCAATGCTCACAAAGCGTACCGCCTCAATGCTCGGAAACCTTATGGGTGCGGAGCAGCAGCGCATAATGCAGGAAAAATCTCTCGAGGTTTCGCGCAAGCTGCTTGAAACCGTTACGGAGCTTGACAAGATATCAGCCGCTTCGACCGAAGCAAACCGCAGCATAACCGATGAAACCTCAAATGTAATGCGCGACAGCGACGCAAACTTCAATCACATAAGAACGGTCGAGGACAGTATGTCGCAGATTTCGGAAAGCCTTAAAAATCTTTCGGACAAAAGCGAACAAATCGCGGGGCTTATCGACCGCGCGAACAAGCTGACCAACGAAAATGACAAGAAAATTACCCTTGCTTATTCCGAAATGGACGAAATCTGTAAAGGCACGGACAAAAGCAGAGAAATTATCGGACAGCTTTCCGAGCAATCGCGCCGCATAGTCGAAATAACAAAAATGATTACCGATATTGCCACCCAGACGAATATTCTTGCGATAAACGCTTCGATCGAAGCCTCTCATGCGGGCGCAGCGGGCGCCGGATTTGCGGTAGTTGCATCCGAAATAAAGGTTCTTTCAGAAAAAACCGCGAAAGCCGCAACGGAGATAGACGAAATAATCGGACTTGTTACAAGCAATATCAGCAACGCAGTTGAAGCAATGGAGAAAAATGCCTCGCTTACGCGCAGCGGCATGGAAAGCATGGAGCAGATAAAGCTCTCGGCGGAACAGGTAAGCCGCTCAAACAGCGAGGTTACCGAAAATATCGGCAGCATGAACAGCGTTATCGGAAACGTATTCACAAACGGCGAAAGCGTTTCGGCGCAGCTCATAAGCGTAAGCAAGAATATCGAAAGCAACTGCGGAGCGGTGCAGCACGTTGCCGCCGCGATTGAGGAAAACAGCGCGGGAACCGAAACACTCGGCACGATGGTGCGAGATATAAAAAATATGGCGCAGGAGCTTGAAAAGCTGACGGTATAACTGAAAATTTATACTCAGCGCCAATTAAAATTGAGTATAATCTCTGCATATATAGGTTGAGAATTTTTATCTATGGCTTTATTGGTGATTAATATTAATCCGCTTCGCAAAAATACGAGGCGGATTTTTTGTTTTTATTTTTACAGCTTTTCACCGCCGTTATCAAGCAGCGTAAACGTATTCTTTCTGAATGAGATCAGTCCCTCGTCGCGCATTTTGCAAAGCTCCCTCGACATAGCGCTGCGCTCGGCGGAAAGAAAATCCGCAAGCTGCTGCCTGTCGAACGGTATTGAAAATGTACCGCTTCGGCTTCGCTTTGCTTCCTCGGAAAGATAAGATATAAGCTTTTCACGCGTTGTGCGCTTCGACATATACCCCAGCTTTTGCATAAGTCTGCGGTTCTTTTCCGAAATAATGAAAAAAAGATTCTGTACCACAGTCGAGTGAAATTTACAGCTTTCGGCACATCCGCCCATTATACCGTTTGCATCGAAAAGAATGACCTTGCTGTCCTCAACCGCCATAGCGCTGTTCGGAAACGGTCCGCTCCCCGGCGCGGCGTAAGCCTCTCCAAAAAGCTCGCCGACCTCAACAGCGCTTATTATGCTGCGATTTCCCCAATAATCGTCGCTTTGTATAAGAAGCCTTCCCTCGACCGGAACAGCAAAACAAGTAATCATATCGCCCTGCCGAAAAATAAACTCCCCTTTTTTATAATTACAGAGCCGAGCGTTAAGACACTCCAGCATTGCGGCTATTCCGTCGCTGTCAACGCCCTCGAACAGCTTCATTTTTTTCAAAATGGGAATATATTCTTTCATAAAAGCCTCCTTTCGTTGCAAAAGCAACCGATTTTCAAGTAACATTATAGTATAATCAAGTCAGTAAGTCAAGAGAAGCTCTTGCCGAGATTCTTGACTGTTCAGGAGGTATTTATGTTAAGAAAAATAATAAAAATTGACGAAGAAAAGTGCAACGGCTGCGGCGCGTGCGCGTCTGCCTGCCACGAAGGTGCGATTGAAATGATCAACGGAAAAGCAAAGCTCACACGCGAGGACTACTGCGACGGTCTCGGCGACTGCCTACCCGCCTGTCCCGCCGACGCGATCAGCTTTGAAGAACGCGAGGCTCCTGCTTATAACGAGGCCGCCGTTCTTGCAGCAAAAAAAGAAAAGAGCGCGAAAACTCCCGAAACACTTCCCTGCGGCTGTCCAGGAACGCACTCAAAAACTATTGAACATCATCACTCGCTCGGAGCGGAAAACGCTGTACCGTCACTCAGTATGCTTTCGCAGTGGCCGGTGCAGATAAAGCTTGTCCCTGTAAACGCACCGTATTTCAACGGAGCAAACCTGCTTGTTGCCGCGGACTGCACGGCATACGCGTACGGAAATTTCCACAGCGAATTTATCCGCAATCACATCACGCTTATTGGCTGCCCTAAGCTTGACAATCAGGATTATACCGAAAAACTTTCCCACATTATCGCCGAAAACGACATCAAGAGCGTCACTGTTGTCCGCATGGAAGTACCGTGCTGCGGAGGAATTGAAAACGCGGTGAAAAGCGCGCTTCAGCAAAGCGGAAAGTTCATACCTTGGCGCGTTGTCACGATCTCTACCGACGGCAGACTGCTCGATTGACGCCTGCTTCTATATCGTCACGGCGGCTTTTACAAACCCCGCTTATCTCCCACCCCGATAAACGCCGCCGCCCGAGGGATACTGCTTCCCTCCCCGCTTCGGCGCACTCCGGCGAAAATCCCGGGGGCGCGGGCGCGCGCCCCGACCGACGAAGTCGGTCGGGGCAGCCGTGCGGCTTCGCCGCACGGCTAATGCGTTTTGCTGCGCAAAACGCATTGCGCGCCCGCGCCGCGGTGTTTCGCCAAACCCCGCCGATTTTGCCCCTCGCCCGCTTTCGCTTACCTCGGCAAGCGAAGCGTTCACAGCATGAAAAAAAGCCCGCAAACAGCACTTTTGCGCCGTTTACGGGCTTTGTTTTTGTTTTAATTAGCTTAATCCTTGAGAGTGAACGAACCAATGAGGTCTTTCAGCATTGCAGACTGGCTGGAAAGCTCTTCGCTCGCCGCTGCGCTTTCCTCTGCGGTTGCGGAGTTTGTCTGTACCACGCTCGAGATCTGGTTGATTCCGACAGTTACCTGACCTGCGGAATTTGCCTGCTCACGCGTTGCGTCAACGATCTGGTTGATAAGCTCGTTGACCTTGAGCGAGCCTTCTGCAACAACGTTCATCTGCTGCGCGGTTTCCTGAACAATCTTGTTTCCGTTCTGTACAGCCGCAATGGATTCCTGAATAAGTACGGTCGTGTTGCTTGCCGCCTCTGCGGACTTGCTTGCGAGGTTTCTTACCTCGTCCGCAACAACCGCGAAGCCCTTGCCCGCTTCGCCCGCTCTTGCCGCTTCAACAGCCGCATTGAGTGCGAGAATGTTCGTCTGGAACGCAATGTCCTCGATAGTCTTTATAATCTTTCCGATTTCGTCGGAAGAACGGTCGATTTTTTCCATTGCTTCGATAAGGCGCTGCATCTGATTCATTACCGACTGCATAGCCTCGGTCGAAGAATTTGTGGTTTGCTGCGCAACCTCGCAGTTGTCCGAAGTACGGCTGATATGCGACGAAATTTCGTTGATGGTCGCCGCGAGTTCCTGAATTGAGCTTGCCTGCTGAGTTGCACCCTCGGAAAGCGCCTGCGCACCCGCAGAAACCTGATCGGAGCCGCTCGAAACCTGGTCCGCAGCATTGTTTATCTGCGAAAGCGTTCCGCTGAGTCGCTGGTTAATATCGGTTACCGAGCGAAGAAGTCCCGCAAAGTCGCCGACATACGCATTTGCATTCTTCGTCGTGTCAACGCTGAAGTTGCCGCGCGCCATTTCTTCAAGAATATGGTCAATATCGTGGATCATCGTGCTTATGCCGCCTATGAGAGCGTTTGAAGCACTGGAGAGAACCGCAAGCTCGTCGTTCGACTTAACTGTCGGAACAGGACTGGTGAGGTCGCCCTCGGAGAGCTGTTTAAGGCGCTTAGCAAAGCCGTGGATAGGCTCGCCTATCTTTTTGCCGAGAATTGTTGCGATAACGATCGCGATTGCAATTCCGGCAATTGTGATTGCTACGATAATGATAACAGAGCGGTATGTGCCAACAAGGAAGTCGTCCATATCGGATGTAATGCATATCGACCAACCGTCCGTGTCGGGAACCGGCGCATAGCAAACCGCCTTGAGCTTGCCCTCTTCGTGAAGCGTCGTAAAACCGCTTTCGCCCGCCTGCATCTTCTGGTGGATTGCCGCAATTTCCTTGTAGCTGGGATCGGTCTGTGCGAGAACGCCGATGTTCTGCTGCGCCGCAACAGTATCCATGGTCGTATCCGCAATGGTCACGCCGTTACTGTCGATCATGTACGCATGACAGCTGTCGCTTACATGAATGGAGTTCATTATATCGTTCATGAAGTTTTCTTCGGGAACAACGTAAACGCAGCCGACAACCGTTGTGTTCTTCGTTCCGTCCTTCCAGAGCGGAGCGCCGACGATTATCGAAATTTCGCCGGTAACGCGCGAAACGAGGGGTTCTGAAACTCTCGCCTTACCCGCGAACGCGTCCTGAACGTACTTTCTGTCGGACATATCAACGCCCGTGATAATATTTACGCCGTTTTCATCAAGAATAACGCCTCGTGTAAGGCCGTTTGCCTGAACGTTGCTGTTCAGCGCCTCAACACGCTTCTCGGGGTCGATACTCGCGTCCGAATACTCTCTGTTCATGCCCGACTCGCGCGCAACGCCGACATACGAATCGATTTCCCACGCAACGCGTTCTCCCGCGACCTCCGCGAGGTTCTTCATGTTGCTTGAAAGCAGTTCGGTGGTCGAATTTATGCTGAGGACAGTGGACGCCACGCCCACCATAACGAGCGCCGCCGTTACAAGCGTCACCATTCTGATAATTATGCGTGTTTTTACCGATTTCATTGTAAAGCACTCCTTTGCTTTTTTCAAAATACGTTTTTATTTTACCACATTTGTCAAAATATGTCAACAAAAACGTGAATTTTTTGCGTGAAAATACGGCAAACTTCGGCAGTTGGCAAAATCAGAAACCCTGTTTTTTGTTGAGTTTGACGTGAAAAACAAAAAAGTCGGCATTCCGACCGACATTTTATACTATTGCTTAAGCTTATATAATTCCGCTAGCGACCGCATATGTTCAAAGATATCCTTATTCCGGTGTATCATATCCGTCAGCTCGGGACACGGAAATTCCCCGCACACTCCGCAGAATTTCGAGCCGTGACGTTCATTGCAGGTGAACACTCTGTACCTGCCCGATTCAGCCCACTCGGGAACATAACCGTTCATTTCAAGGCAGCCTGCGCAAATCCAGTCCGCCTTTTTCGGGCAGTCCGTACAGTCGCCGCCGCACGGGGTCGGTGTCGAAAAAACCGTTTTACCCGTCATTTTTCCTCTCTTTAGACTTCGGCGTTGGCAGCTCGTCATACATAGCCTCAAGAAGTCCCGTTAGATATTCGCGGTCGTCAACGTTATCGACAAGCAGCATTTCCTTCGCGCCCTCGTACGGCGTTTCAAGCGCTGCTTCGGGCATATACGCCCGCGCGGAGCTTACGTTTTTTACAAGAAATCGGTCGTCGTATATCCCGCCGATAAGCTTTCCGCGGTAATACAGCATAAATTCTCCCATCATCTGACGCGAGGACACCTCTTCAAGCCCCGATAGCTGTTCAAGTATAAAATTCAGATATTCCCTGCTTGAAGCCATGTTCCACCGCCTATTCGATCTCCGTAAAGCGCTCCACTCTCATTTTCAGCTTATATCTTTCCCGCAGCGCGGCAATTTTTTTCATCATTTCCGATTTATGGTGAGCGTCAATAGCGTGTTGGTCGCGCCATTTGTCGATAAGAAGCACGGTTTCGTGGTCGTTCATCGGAAAGAAATATTCGTAACGCTCATTTCCCTCTTCGGCGCGGACATCGACAGCGATCCCGCTTTCCGTCATTTCCTCGGCAAATTTCCGCGCGCTGCCGTTCCTGCCGGTGTAATAGATATTTACGGTTATGCTCATTTTTTGCCTTTCACTTATACCATTTATATATTGCCATTGCTGAGGTGATTTTTCAGGTGCGCTGCCAGTTCAGCGGTCCCCCGAAAAACAGCCCGAGCAGTACCACGATGAGTATTGCCGTTATCGCGACCGAAAGCTGTATCGCGAGCCGCTTCGCGCTTCGCTTTTTCACGTCGGTATAAACGACCTCGCCGCCGCGCAGACCGATTCGGCAGGTATCGCCGACCTCGATAACGCTATTGTGCCGCTCAAACGACCACGCGCGCAGCAGCTCGCCCTTTTTTTCATAACGGAACACGACCTTGTCGCGATTTTTCTGCGGGTCATAGATAATGTCGATTATCTCCGCATTGAAGTATGTGATTTCCTCGTCCATTTTTTCTCCCAAAGCTTTCTTTTTTCGGCATTGCGCCAAATTCTTGTTTATTTTATATATTATAACACATTTGAAAATAAAAGTAAAGCGCCGCCCTTTAAACTGTCAATATGCACAAAAAAACAAGCTAAACTTTGTATAAAATCCCGCCCTTGTGCTGTAAACGTTTTACTGGTATAATAAAGCTATGAAAGCGCGGAAAAGTGCTTTGAATTGTTGACACGAACAGGAGGTTCTTCCAATGAACTACGGTTATTTTGACGAAAAGAATAAGGAATATGTCATTACCAGACCCGATACGCCCTCGGCATGGGCAAACTATTTAGGCTCGCCGGAATACGGCGCGATCATCTCCAACAACGCAGGCGGCTACAGCTTTGTAAAATCCGGCGCAAACGGACGAGTTATCCGTTATCGCTTCAACTCCGTGGCAACCGACCAGCCCGGTCGCTACATTTATATCCGCGACAACGAGGACGGCGATTTCTGGTCCGCTTCGTGGTCGCCCGTGTGCAAGCCGCTCGACAGCTATAAGAGCGAATGCCGCCACGGCACCGCATACACGGTCATCACTTCCGAATACAAGGGCATAAAGTCCGAGGTCACCTACTACGTTCCTCAGGGCGCGACCTACGAAGTATGGGCGGCTAAGGTAACAAACACCTCCGATAAGCCCAGAAAGCTCTCCGTAACGGGCTACTGCGAATTCGTAAACGACCCGAACTATGAACAGGATCAGGTAAACCTTCAGTACACCCTCTTCATCACCCGCACCTACTTCAAGGGCAACTATATCCACCAGATGCAGAACGAGATATACAACCCGAAAAGCGGACGCTTCCTCGGTCTTGCGGCTGCAAAGGCTGACGCATACTGCGGCGACCGCGACGCGTTCGTAGGCTCCTACAGAAGCTACGCGAACCCCAAGGGCATTGAAGAAGGTCTTAAGGGCGACCTCAACTACAACACCAACTCCTGCGGCGCTCTCCAGAGCGACATTACTCTCGCTCCCGGCGAAACAAAGGAGCTCACCTATGTTCTCGGCGGACAGAAGACCGAGGCTGAAATTACCGAAATTATCGGAAGATACGAAAAGAACGGCGCTGTTGAAGCTGACCTCGCCGCACTCAAGGATTTCTGGCATTCCAAGCTCGGCAACTTACAGGTTCACACTCCCGACGAGGATTTCAACAATATCGTAAACGTATGGAACGCTTACAACTGCTTCATCACCTTTATCTGGTCGAGAGCCGCTTCGTTCCAGTACTGCGGTCTGAGAAACGGCTTTGGCTACCGCGATACCGTTCAGGACATTCAGGGTATTATCCACCTCGCTCCCGAAATGGCGAAGAAGCAGATCGTGTTCATGCTCTCCGCACAGGTAACGAACGGCGCGGGACTTCCGCTCGTTAAGTACGACCACAAGGCGGGTCAGGAAAATCACCCCGACGAAAACGACGAGAACTCCGTTTATGCCAAGCAGACAGGTCACCCCTCTTACAGAGCTGACGACGCGCTCTGGCTCTTCCCGACGGTTTACAAGTACGTTTCCGAAAGCGGCGACAGCGCGTTCCTCGACGAGGAAATTTCCTACGCTAACGACGGCGAAAAGGGTACGGTCTACGACCACCTCAAGAGAGCTATCGACTTCTCTATGAACCACCTCGGAACCCACGGTATGCCCGCGGGTCTGCACGCCGACTGGAACGACTGCCTGCGCCTCGGTAAGAAGGGCGAATCCACATTCGTAGCATTCCAGCTCGTTTACGCGGTAAAAATTCTCCGCACCTACGCCGTTGAAAAGAACGACGCCGAATATATCAAGTACCTCGACGAGATCAAGGCTAAGCTCGACAATATTCTGGCAGACTGCTGGAACGATGACAGATGGATCCGCGGCTACAAAGAGGACGGAACCGTTATCGGTCAGCGTACCGATCCCGAAGCAAATATGTGGCTCAACCCGCAGTCTTGGGCGGTTATCTCGGGCTTTGCAAGCAAGGAACAGGCTGAAAAGTCTATGGACAGCGTAGAGCGCGAGCTTAACACTCCCTACGGCGCAATGGTTATGTACCCGCCTTATAAGCACCACGGCTTCGACGGCGCGCTTATGCAGTGCTTCAACGCCTGCACAAAGGAAAACGCAGGTATCTTCTCTCAGCCGCAGGGCTGGCTGATCCTCGCTGAATCCAAGCTCGGACACGGCAACCGTGCATATAAGTACTGGAAAGAAGCTTCCCCCGCGACCTACAACAACAACGCAGAGCACCGCGTTCTCGAACCGTATGTATTCGGTCAGTTTGTCGAGGGTAAGGACAGCCCGTTCGCAGGCCGCGCGCACGTTCACTGGCTCACGGGTACCGCTTCGACTGTAATGGTAGGCACAACAGAGGGTATCCTCGGTCTTAACCCCGAAACAAAGGGACTTGTTATCGACCCGTCTATCCCCTCCGAGTGGAAAGAATACACCATGGAAAAGACTTTCCGCGGAAAGAAGCTGAACGTAACGGTAAAGAACCCGAACGGCAGCGAGCACGGCGTTAAGTCCGTGACCGTAAACGGCGAAAAGCTCGACGGAATACTCATTCCCGACGAGATCTTAAAGCCCGTAAACGAAGTTGTAATCGAGATGTAATTGAAACGGCGCCGCGCGGGTATATCCTGCACGGCGCTTTTTTGGTGAAATATGATGAAAAAGATTTTTGTGTATTTGCTGACGGCTGCGGCGCTGTTTTTCGCGCTGATTTTCTCGGGCTGCTCGGCGCAGCCGCCTGTTGAATGGACTTTCCCGACCGAGTGCGATTCCGAAACCGGAAAACAGTTTTCAGACGTCGACGGACTGTACGAAATCAGCGCAGGCGCAAAGCAGTACGAGGAAGATATTCAGCTTGGCGAAAATGAAATGCGCTTATGGGACGAGGGACATCTGCGAATGTACATTGACAGCATAAGTTATATCCCGATAAGCGATTCCGAATACTATTTCATCAAAAGCTACATACGGGATATGTCCACTTTCTCCTCATATCACGAAATTTACAGTCTTCGCGGAACTCAGCTGACGCTTCTCGGTTCGTACAATACAAATTTTCTTGAAATGGCGATAAGCGACGGGAAATCTCTGTATTTTTCCGCCGACGGCGTGCTGAAGCAGCTTTCGTTCTCGGGCGAAGAAAAAACCGTTTTCGACGGACGGCTCGATTTTGACGACTCTGCCTTTGATGAATCCGTTCAGTGGAGCGAAACAAGCAAAATCAGCGGTCAGGACAATATCCTGACCGTCAGCGCCGTATATATCTATCTGAACACCTCGGGCGAAACTTCCACAGTGCCGAAAAGCTATACTTTTGATATTAACGAGATATAATACTAAGCACCAATAAAACCATAGATAAAAATTCTCATATAACCCATATATGCAAAGATTATACTTGATTTTTTGTATAGTTTTTAATTGGTACTGAGTATAAAATGTCCCCGCCGAATATGGCGGGGATTTTTTATATTATTTATTCAGAATTTCACGAGAGGTTTTTATTGCTGAAATCTCCGATTTCAACTGCTTAATCTGATTGCTGTATGACTCTATTTTCTGCATTAAATCATCACGCTGCTTTGAAAGATTACATATTTCAGCTTTTATGCTTTCGATTTCTTCTTGACTCTTTTTAATCTTTGAAGCTTCAATATCCCCTAATTCCGTCATTTTACGCGCTTTTTCTGTCATTTTATGTGATTTTTTCGTTCGCAAAACTGCTATTAGAATTAAAATTATGTACGAAAATACTATAGGCAAGTCAAATACAATTTTAAAAATATTACCATATTCTTGCGCTGGAGCAAAAAAACACATAAGTCCAAAAATGCCGCTAGTTGCAATGTAGTACATCATATTGGCAAAGTAACTGTTTGGAGCTTTTATGCTTAATTTTTTTGATTTGGCATAATACTCATCTTTTTTATTTTCATAATGTTCATTGTTTTGTTCAGCTTCGGCAATATCTTTCTCTTTAATTAAGATTTGATCATTTTTAGTTAGAATTTGATTTTTAATATTCGTCAATTGCTCTTGACACATTGACACTTCTTTTTCATTTAACTCAATTTGAAGCGCTTTATCTTTCTTCGCTCTGCGTTTAGATTCGTCAAAATCATTAAAAAGCTTGGTTCTGAACTCTTCGACCGTCTTTCTTTCGTTTGGTGGTACAACGTTAAGCGCATACTCGCAATATGAGTCAATTTTCCAAAGATTTCCTTCATACGGTCGTTTTGCTTTTGCCATACCGAGCCACCCCCGATAATCCCCCGGGGCTTCATCTGCACATTTCTGAAACAATTCAAATGCCTTATCATAATCGTGATGAACATTCAGAAAAACCTCGGCGTTTGCAAGCACTTCATCAATGCTTTTTCCGCCTTGAATTACCGCGTTGTCTATGTGATATTCGTTGCGGATAAAATTGTTATAATTGTTTATGGCTTTTTCGGTAATAAACTTGGTTCCGCAAAACTCGCAAATTCCCGTTTCCTTTGAGTCGTCAATTTTTATTTTTGCACCGCACTGTGTACATCTTGCTGCAACAAGTGGCATACTAACACCCCTTTTTTCTTTTATTTTATCACATTCTGTCGTTATTGTCAATATATTGACTATATTTTGTGCGCAATAGTCAAAATATTGAGCATTATCAATCATTTAAGTATGGTAAAATAGACGTGGTGATAAAAATGATAAGCTATAAGCCGTTTTACCGCACGCTGCTTGAAAAGGGCGTGACCGAATATAACCTCATCTATAAGCAGGGCATTTCCGCCAATACTATTCACCGCATAAAGCACGGCGAAGCGATAAGCACGAAAACACTCGACACGCTCTGCTTTATCCTTGACTGCCGCGTAGAACAGATAATCGAATATGTAAAGGACGAGTGAAAAAATCCCGCAGTTTTCGGCTGCGGGATTGCTTTATAATCAGCACCAATCAAAAACTATCATAAAAATCGATTATATTCTTGCATATAGAGGTTATACGAAGATTTTTTGTCTATAGTTTTATTGGTGATTAGTATTATTCAAACCGTTATACGTCGCGTGCTTTCAGACAGTGCCGCTTACGACAAGTGTTGTCGTTCCGGGGTCGACCGACCAAAGCCCTGTCTGTGCGTCCTGTGAATAATCCGCCGCGGGAACGGTTATCCGTCCGACGACAGTTGAGAAAACGCCCGTGGTTTCATCATAGGTGTAATCTGTGCCCGCTTCGAGAACTCTTCCGTCAAGCGTAACAACGATATTTTTCAGAATCGGCGTAAACGTGTCGGTTATCACAACGTTTGCCGCTTCGCCCGCCTCCGTATTTCCGATATTGTCTATCACAAAGGTGTAGGCGATAACTCCGCTTTCGGTGACAGTTGTCGGGCAAAGGCTCTTCGTTATCGAAAGTCTGGGGGCTTCCTGCGTGTTTATGGTCGCGGTCGCCGTCGTTTCGCCGACAATTCCGTTTCCGCTCACCGCCGCTGTGTTGGTAACGCTTCCGTCAGCCGTCGGCGGCGCATAATCGTTCACCCGCGCCTGATAGATAATGGCAGCATTGCCGCCCGCGGGAATATTTATCCCGTTAATGGTCAGCCCCGCCGTGTCAATTACAGTAGGCGTGGTCTGAAGCGCCCCGTCAACAAAATAAGCTATTGAGCCTTCAACATAGGTCAGCGGATAGACCGTAGCTTCGCCCACGTCGTAAGCACCGAGGTTATCCGTGACCGAAAGTCCCGTAAGCGCGGCGGTTCCCGAATTTCTGAGGTTTATCACATAGGTCATGACGTCCCCGTTTATATATTCCGTCTGTAGGGGCGTTTTCGTGATCGAAACGGTTTCTACAAGTTCGCCCGTAACAACGTTCGAGTCTGTCACGATCCCGTTATATGAAAGGGTCGCCTTGTTATAAAAAACAGCCATGAAAATTGTCCTTTCCGTAACATATTCTGCGGTATATCCCGCATTACACTATATGAATTACGGCTCGGATAAGTTACACATATAAAAAAACAGGAGCCTCGCGCCCCTGTTTTTCCTTTATTTTATTTTTATTATTATATCTTCCCATTCTGCCGCAGAAATTCCGTCAAACAGGCTCAGCGAATAGGAATATCCGCCGTCCGACCATACCCCGAGCGTGTATTTTCCATTTTCGCCTTTCAGCGTTGCGGAAATCCATCCCGCAGAGATCGCTTTTTCTTCGGAATAAACGTTGTAATCCCCCGAGTTGTCCTCGCTGCCGAGCGATTTTCTGAAATACGCGGATTTTTCCCCGACCGTGTAATCTATCTGCGCGATTTCTCCCCAGTACGAGGTGTATTCGATTTTCTCGGGCGAAAACGGCAGGCAGTCCACGTCGCCGACTTCAAATCCGACCAGTTCGGAAAGCTCCGCTGCCGAAGCCGCTTCCTTTATGTCGGGAATTGCCAGCACGTCGTTTTCCGTCGTTTCGGTCGGACTTGTAACAGTCGTTTCGGCGGGACTTACGGTGTGAACGCCGCCGCTTCCCAAATTCGGCAGAACTACTGCCGCCGCGATAACTACGGCAAAGCAGGCTGCGATAGGCAGGAGTATTTTCATCACCCCGAACCGCCTGTTCACGGGCGAAATATCGGCTTTCCCGACGTTTTCGAGAATGCGTCTGCGCATTTCGTCGGTGACTTCGATTTTGTTCATTATTTCATCATACCGTTTCTTCAAAATCGTACTCCTCCCTGAGCAGTATTTTCAGCTTTTCGCGTCCGCGGTGCAGGTCTGAACGCACGGTCGCCTCGTTCTTCCCGAGAATTTCGGCGATCTGCTTCGTGGAATATCCCTCGTGATAGAAAAGATGCACCGCCTCGCGGTAGTTCGCGGGCAGGCTTTTTACCGCTTCCCACACAAACGAAAGATCCTCGCGCTCCTCGCTCACCAGCTCGTCGTTAAGCTCGTCAGTCCTCCGCAGAGCGTTGTACTCGATCCTGTTTTTGCTTATATTCCCCGCCACGCGCAGCAGCCAAGCCTTTTCGTGCCGCTCGTTCTCAAAAACGGGAGCGGTTCGGATACATTTCAGTATCGTGTCCTGAAGGACCTCCTCCGCGTCGCTCATATTGTGCAGATATGTGTAGGCATAGCGCAGAATGCTGTTCCCGTATTTGCCGAGTATCTCCTCGGCGCGTCGGTTCGCCGCCTCTCGCTGTTCTTTTTCCGCTGCAATTTCGCGTTCCGCGAAAAGAAAACGCGTTCTTTCGGCGGCGCTTCGCAAAAGCCGCGCAAGCATATACCCGAACGCCGCCAACGGCATTTCACAAGCGGAATATCCCGTCATTTTTCATTCCCCCGATGTTATCTTATTTCGGAAATCAGCTTTGCCATCTCGTCCGCCGAAGCCCCCGCGCTGATATAAAGCGAATAGGTATACCCGCCGTCGTTCCAGAGCGCAAGATTTACGCTGCCGCCGTTTCCCTTTTCGGTCACTTCAAGCTCGCCGACGGAAACGGTTTCGGTTTTGTCGTAAACGTTGTAGTCGCCGCTTATATCCTCGGTTCCCGCAGCCTTTCTTATGCAGATCTGCTCGCTGTCATTTCGGAAAGTTATATCGAAGATCGACTCGGTACCGCTCAGAACGGATATATTCTTTTCGGAATATCCGTCAATGCTTTCGGGCGCGGTCATATCGAATCCCGCCGCAGCAGCCGCTTCTTCAAGCGTCTGATATTCCTGCCAAGGGTTGGGAATCTGAACATTTTCGCCCTCGCCGCCGTCGTCAGCCCCCCATGTCGCAGGATCGCCGCCGATAAGGATCTCTTCATTTTCCGTTGTCTGAGGGTTTTCCGTTTTCTCCGGAACTAATATCTTTTTTTCGCCGTCGCAGCCCGAAGCTGCCGTAACAAGCGCCGCTGCAAGCATAACCGCCGCAAATTTCTTCATAGTGTTTTTCATAATAATCGTCCTTTCTCTGAATGTTTAGGAACGTTTTTTCCGTTCTGCCCTATATACAGGCGGCGCGGCGGAAATGTTGCAGAAAAATTCAGAAAAAGAAAAAATCCCGAATAAATCCCCGCGCCCACTTTCACATGAACACGGGGAGAATTTATTTCCGATTTCTCGGCGGCTTGAGCTTCTTCATCTCGTTCGCGCTGTAAACGACCTCGGCGTATATTGCCGCGACCACCGAATAAAGCTCGGACGGAATATGCTCGCCGGAATTTAGCATTACGAGCAGCGCCGCCGTGCTGTCGTCGCGATAGATCGGAACGCCGTTCTCGTCCGCGATATTGACGATGCGCTGCGCAAGCTCTCCCAGCCCCGAAGCAACGACTACGGGCGCATAGTTCAGATTCGGATTGTATTTTAAGGCTACCGCCGCTTTCTGACCGTAAATTTTACGCTTGGACATTAAGCCCCGCCCTCCTCTCTATAAGCTTCGGGAATACCTGCGTAAGGTTGTGCGGCGCTTTGAGAACTCCCGTTTCAAAGCGGTTCACGCTGTATCCCGCGCCCGCCGCAATGCGGTTCACACGGTTTATTACGCCGTCGATTCTTTTGGTAAACGCGGGCGGGTGCAAAAGGCTTATATCAACCGAGCTTTCGCCCGCGTAAATATCCGCCTCGAACCGTCCGAGATTATCTACGTCAAAAGTAAGGAAAAGGTGATACCTCTTCGTCCCGCCGCCCGATTTCGGCGTGCTGTCGTCGTCGTTATCGACCCAAAGCTCGCCGAACGCGCGCGTATTTTCTATCTGGAGCGGCAGGATAAAGTGCGCGAGCGGAGTCATTACCCCGGGCGCGTTTATCATGCTCTGGAGCAGGTTTGACGCGTTGAAGCTGTCTATTGATTTAAGCGCGGGGTGATTGATATTTTTCGACACAAAATCCGTAAGCGCCTGTATCGAGCTGTGCTTCTGCGGGGTCTGAGCGGTCTGCGCAGACTGCGTGCTTCTCTGCGCCTGAACCTCCTGCTCCTGCGTTTCGGGAAACGGGTCGTCGCGCGCAAGGATATCGACCGATTCCTCAAGCGCGTCGAAAAGACTTTCGCGAAGCGGACCCTCGGGCATTGTTTCGAGAAACGCGTTCATGAAATCGACAAGCTCCTGCATTGAACTTACCTTCCCGAACTCCTCGGAAAGAAGCGAGCTTAGCTGCTCGTCGGGGATAAGCTCGGTGAACATCGACTCGACAACGGACAGCTTGTCTTGTTCGCCGCCGTGAAGCGCATTTATGTATTCGGAGAAGTCAGCGACGCTCTCATCGGGCGGATTTTTGGCAAGATAGTCGGAAATAAGACGAAAAGTTTCGTTTTCTTGTCCAAAAATGGAATTTCCTACTTGATTTTTTTGGTCATTTATTGTATAATTAGAAAAAGTGTCCTCCACATTACCGCCGAGCTTGGCAAGAAGCTTCTCAAAAGCGCTTGTAAGCTCGCCGCGCATCTCGTACGACGGTATCTGCGAAAGAAGCTGACCGAAATATTCGCGAAGCATCGCGCTGTTTGTATTGTACTTTGAAATATTGTGCATTACGATCGGCAGAAGCGTCTGCGTATGGTGGTCGTTGAGCAGGCTTTCGGACACGTTTTTGAGAAGTCCCGCCGTCTGGTCGCGCAGTGCGGAGAAATTGCTTTCAGCCTCTCCCGAACTCCAACGCTCGGCGAGATTTGAAAGATTTTCCGAAAGGCTCTTGTTCGGAGAAAAATATTCCGCAAGGAATTTTAGGTTCGACGAAAGCGCCGCGGTGATCTCGCCCTTGTTCTGCGAAAAATTTATCGCCTTCAGCATATTTCCGATAGCTTCTTTCAGGTCGTCGTTCGCGCCGTCCGCCGCTTCGCGCAGCAGGTCGTAAAAACGGTCGTTGCAGAACATTGTGTTCTGATTTTCCTGTTCAAGCATTTCCGAAACAAGGCGGTCTGCGGGAACATAAAGCGAATTGTTGAGATTTTCAAGCTCTCCCGCAAGCTCGGTATAACCGTTAAGCTTCGCGGTATTGAGCAGGTCGGCGTTTATGATATCCTTTACGGTTTCAACCGCCAGAGTCTGGTTCTTGCTGACAGTTACGGCAAGCGGAATAAGATCCTTCTGCCCCATGGTTGTCTGCGGATTGTTGCTTGTGTTCTTGTCGGAAGCAGCCTGAAGCTGCTGAGGCTTCTGCGCGTTGTCTACGGCGAACTGCTCGCCGGCACCTGCATTTCCTCTGCCTGCGTTGTTAAGGGTGCTTGAATAGCTTTTTCCCGTCGAGTCGTTTATCTGCGGAATCTGCGGCACAACTTTTCCCCCCGTTTGAATCTTTGATGTTAATCATATATTATCACAAAATCGGTTTATTTGCAATTATTTTTCATAAATTATTACAAAATTATTGCGCACCTGTCCGTGCGGTGAAAGGAATGGTAAAAAACTATGGCTAAGGTAGAACCCGGAATGGAGTCTATGCTCGATGTCTATATTTTTGAAACGACGGGATTGTTGGATCAGCTCGACGAGATACTGCTGCGCACGGAGCAGGCGAACGAGTTTACCGAGGAGGATATAAACGAAATCTTCCGCATAATGCATACGGTAAAAGGTTCGTCAGCTATGATGGGATTTGAAAACCTCCAGCAGCTTGCTCATAAGGGCGAGGATATGTTCTTCATTATCCGTGAAGCTCCCGAAAAAATGACCGACGTAGGCTTCGTATACGACCTCGTATTCCAGATGTCCGACCTTTTTAAAGCGGAAATCGAGGCTATTCAGAACAATGACGACTACACTCCGACAGATTTCTCCGAAATGATCGAAAAGCTTGAAAAGGGCGCAAAGATCCTCAAGGGCGAGCTTGACGGCGAAGCTCCCGCCGCGTCCGCAGACTCAAAGGAAGCTCCCGCCGCTGCGGGAAATTCACAGTGGGGCGACGACTGCATGACCGTCCGCGTTTTCTTCGAGGACGGCTGTAAAATGGAGAACCTGCGCGCATTCCTGCTTCTTAATAAGGTGCGCGAGGAAGCCGAGGTTCTCTCGTTTACTCCCGAGGACGTTGAATCGAACCCCGATTCCGCAAATTACATAATCGACAACGGCTTTCTTATCACGTTCCGTGCGCCCGACAACAACGCCGTTCTTCATCAGATCGAGGGTGCGATAAACGTACAGTCCTATGAAATAATAGACGGTCACGGCTCTCACGAAGCCGAAAAGACTCCCGAAAAGCAGCCCGAAGCACAGCCCGCGCCGACAGCGGAAGCTCCCGCGCAGTCTGCCGCTCCCGCGCCCGCTCAGCCTAAGCCCGCGGCAAAGCCTGAACAGAAAAAGGCTCCCGCCGCCGACGCAAAAACAAACGGCGCAGGCAAGCAGAGCCTTATAAGCGTAAACCTCACAAAGCTTGACCAGCTTCACGACATTGTCGGCGAAATAATCACGACCGAGTCAATGGTAATATCCAATCCCGAGCTTGACGGGCTGCGCCTTGAGAGCTTCTCAAAGGCGGCGCGCGAGCTCCGCAAGCTCACAAACGAGCTTCAGGACACCGTAATGTCTATACGAATGGTTCCTCTCACCGGACCTTTCCAGAAAATGAACCGTATCGTCCGCGACATGAAGGTTAAGCTCGGAAAGGACGTTGAGCTCAAGACAGAGGGAGAAATGACCGAGGTCGATAAGTCTATCGTGGACAACCTCAACGACCCGCTCATGCACCTCGTCCGCAACTGCATGGATCACGGAGTTGAGGACACGTCCGAAGAACGCGTTGCTAACGGAAAGCCCGCAAAGGCTACGATAACCCTTTCCGCGAGAAACGCTTCCGGCGAGGTAATAATCACTGTTGCCGATGACGGCAAGGGTATCGACACGGAAAAGGTCCTTCAAAAAGCAATGGAAAACGGACTTCTCACAAAGCCCGAGAACGAATATACCGAGCGCGAAATTCAAAATATGATACTCCTGCCGGGCTTCTCGACAAACGACGTAGTTACCGAATACAGCGGCAGAGGCGTCGGTATGGACGTTGTAAAGAAGAATATCGAAAAGGTCGGAGGAAGCCTTGCGGTTGAAAGCAAGCACGGTCAGGGCACGACGTTCGTTATAAAAATCCCGCTCACTCTCGCAATTATCGACGGCATGGAAATCCGAGTAGGCGACGCGATATTCACGCTGCCTATCTCCTCGATAAAGGAAAGCTTCATGGTTCGCCGCGAGCAGCTTATTCAGGATACCCAGCACGGCGAAATGATAATGATACGCGGAATATGCTACCCTATCATGCGTCTGCACGAAAAATTCGGGCTTCCGACGGAAATAACCGAAATCGAGGACGGAATACTTATCCTTATTGAAACCGAAAACCGCAGCGTTTGCCTCTTTGCCGACAAGCTCGTAGGTGAACAGCAGGTCGTTGTAAAGCCTTTCCCGAAATATCTGTCACAGTACAATATAAAGGGCGAGGGGCTTTCGGGCTGTACGATAATGGGCGACGGAAGCATTTCGCTTATCGTTGACGTAAATACGCTTGTTGCGTCGTGCTGAGGAGGAAACGGAAATGGCTATGGATTTTAAAGAGCTTCTTGAAAAGCAGGAGCAGTTAAAGAAAAACAAGGTCGAAGCCGCAGAGGAAAAGGAACGCGAAATAACAAAGGTTCTGACCTTTCACATCGACAATCAGGTTTACGGAATAGAGATACCGAACGTAGTGGAAATTATCGGCGTTCCGCATATTACCGCCGTTCCCGGCGTTCCGCCCTATATAAAGGGAATTATCAACGTAAGAAGCAAGGTTCTCCCCGTTGTAAGCATACGCAGCCGCTTCGGCAGAGAGGAGATCCCCTACGACGAGCGTACCTGCACGATCATCGTGTACATAGACGACGTTCAGGTCGGCGTAATCGTCGACGAGGTTCTCGAGGTTCTCTCGGTTTCGCAGCAGCATATCGCAAAATCGCCCGAAAGCACGAGCGTAAACAGCAACAAGTTCATCAAATATCTGCTTGAAATGTCCGACGGAATAAAGCTGGTGCTTGATATAAACAAGCTCATCTATGACAACGATCAGCACAGCTTTGCTCCGGTTGAATAAGAAGGTGTCGTTATGTCAGCTTCAATAACCGATAATGAATTTCATCGTCTGGTCAGCTTTGTTCACGAACATTACGGCATAGATCTTTCAAAAAAGCGTACACTTATAGAGGGACGGCTCGGAAACGTGCTTACGTCGCGCGGATTTTCGGATTATTCCTCTTATCTTGACATGGTTCTTGCCGACAAAACGGGAACAGAGGCGGTAAGCCTCATGAACCGTCTGACGACGAACCACACCTACTTTCTGCGCGAACCCGAGCACTATGATTTCATGCGCGAAACTCTGCTGCCCGAGCTTGTTAAGAAAAAGAAAAATAAGATAATCTATCTCTGGAGCGCGGGCTGTTCAAGCGGCGAGGAGCCGTATACAAACGAGATCGAGCTGCTTGAATTTTTCGGACCGCAGGCTTCGGAGTGGGACACAAAAATACTCGCGACGGATATTTCCATGAAAGTTCTCGCAAAAGCGCAGCAGGGAATTTATCACGCAGACAGCATGAAAAATCTCAGCGAAAGCGTAAAGCGCAGATATTTTACCCCGATGGGCAACGACTGTTACCGCGTAAACGAGGACGTGCGCAAACAGGTAGTTTATAAGGTGTTCAACCTCATGGATCCTATCCCCTACAAAAAAAATCCGTTTGACCTTATTTTCTGTCGGAATGTAATGATATATTTCGACGCAGAAACAAAAAATAGCCTTGTAAAGCGGTTTTACGATGTACTTGCGCCCGGCGGCTATCTCTTTATCGGACACGCCGAAAGCATTCCGCGCGGAGAAACCGGCTTCGACTACATCAAACCGGCAATATACCGCAAACCGCTGTAACGGCGGTTTGTACCATTTATAGACAGTATAGACAAGAAGGAGAATTATGTCGGATAATATCAGAGTTCTTATCGTTGACGACTCGCCCCTGTTCAGAAGCTTTCTCAGCAACGGGCTTTCATCATCACATGGAATAGAAGTCGTCGGAACAGCTTCAAACGCAGGCGAAGCGCGCCAGAAAATAACTGCGCTGAAACCTGATGTTGTAACAATGGACGTTGAAATGCCGGGAATGAGCGGGATAGATTTTCTGCGGGAATTTCTCCCGACTCACCCCGTCCCCGTAATTGTTATAACCTCCTCGCCGCTCAGCGCGCTTGACGCGATCAGCGTCGGAGCGCTGGATTTTGTGCGCAAGCCCGAAACAAATAACCAGAAAAGCATTGATAAATTCTTTTTCAGGCTGACCAGTACAATGCGCTATTCGCGCATGGCGAAAATACGCGTGCCGAAGCCTGTTGCCGTGCAAAAATCAGTACAGACCCCGACAGTCGTGCCCGCGCTTTTGCCGTCGGCGCCTTCGGGACTGAAAATCGTAGCGCTCGGAGCAAGCACGGGAGGGCCGGACGCACTAACGGAGGTAGTGAAGCACTTCCCTGCGAATATGCCGCCGGTAGTTATCACACAGCATATGCCGCCAACGTTCACAAACCTCTTCGCACAGCGGCTTGACCGAATTTCGCAGATGTCGGCGAAAGAAGCCGAGGATGGCGACAGGCTCATTCCCGGCCGTATAATCGTTGCCGCGGGCGGAAAGCAGATGCGCGTGAAGCATGACGCCAAAGGCTACTATATTTCAAGCAAAGAGGGCGAAAAGGTGTCGGGACACTGCCCGTCGGTTGACGTTCTCTTTACAAGCGTTGCCGAAGCCGCGGGCAGAAATGCCGTTGCGGCGCTTCTGACAGGAATGGGCGCGGACGGCGCCGAGGGACTGCTGAAGCTCAAGGAAGCGGGTGCCTATACGATAGGTCAGGACGAGGAAAGCTGCGTGGTTTACGGAATGCCGGGCGTTGCGCAGAAAATAGGCGCGGTCACGACGCAGCTTCCGCTTGAAAAAATCGGCGAACATATAGTAATGAAAATAAAATGAACAAAAAAAATATAATCCAGTTTATAAAATTCGGACTTGTCGGCGTTTCAAACACGCTGGTGAATTACCTCGTTTATGAGATATGCAGGCTTGTTTTCGGGCTTGATATCGTAGTTTCAAATACTCTGGGCTTTCTCATAAGCGTGCTTAACGCATATTTCTGGGGTTCGCGGTTTGTATTTAAAGAGGACGAAACGAAGGAAAAGCGCGTATGGTGGCGCGTTCTGCTGAAAACCTACGCCTCTTACGCACTGGGATTTGTGCTTAACACGGTTCTGCTGCTGTTATGGATAGACGTGATAAATATCGGGAAATATTTCGGCTTTGTAAGCGATTTTATCGGCTGGTGCAGCGGATTTTTAACGTTTCTGCCAAGCAGCCTGTCCGAAGAAAAGCTCTCCGACCTTATCGCCCCGATACTCAATATGTTCGTGACTATTCCTATAAATTTTATTCTCAACAAGTTTTGGGCTTATCGCCAAAAAAGCAAAAACAGCTAAAGTTTTAATTTTATCTGACGATATAACAAGTGAGAGAACTGCACAGCGCATGGAGGTGCAGTGCTTTTAAAAAATTTGAAAGGAATGATGCTTAATGATGAGCGTAGGAAGAATCGCCGAAACTTCTGCTGTTACGAGTGCAACCGCACCCAAGCCCGCAGAGCGCGTTTCGGAGGAAAAGAGCACGACGCTGGCTTCCGAACACACCGACAAGTTCGTTAAGTCTGAAACAGGCTATACGCCCGCCTACACAAAGGCTACCGTTACGGACAACCGCTCGAACAGCGCTGACGAAAATGCCCCCAAGAACAAGACCACTGCAAGCGAAAAGAGCTACGGCAGCTATCAGGGCAAGTCGGTTCGCCAGACGAAGAACGAAGCGATGAAGGACGTTATCTCAAAGCTTCTTGGCGGGCTTGCTTCAAGCACTCCGAAGAGCACGATAACCGACCAGCTCAACTCGATCTTCAAGAGCTACGGACTTGAAACCATCAAGGACGACGGTTCTGAAGATTTCTGGGGCGCAGAGGCTACCGCAAACCGTATCCTTGACTTCGCCAAGAGCCTTGCAGGCGACGACGACAAGGCATTCCCGACTCTGAAGAATGCTTTTGAAAAAGCGTTCGGCGACAGCGAAAAAATCTGGGGCGGAAAGCTCCCGAGCGTTTGCTATGACACTCTCGACAGAGTTCGCAAGGGCTTTGACGACTGGGAAAAGGAAATTGCCGACAAGAACGCTGAAAAGAGCGCTTCTGCCGACAAGACCGACTCGGCAGCTAAGACGGAAAAATCCGAAAAGTAAACAACAGAAAGGTCTGCAAAAATTTGCAGACCTTTTTATTTGAGGACGGGCGCTGCTTAGCAGCGCCCGCTGCGTATTGGCGGAGAACTTTCCTGAAAAAAGCGGCGTTTCGCCGAGCTTTCGGTAAATGAAAAGGGATTGATAGCCGCGGCGCACGCCGACGAAGGCGCGAACGAAGTGAGCGCTTTCAGGAGGCGTGCGCTTGAGGATAACTGCACAGCTGCGAACGGCGGCGTTGCGCCTGCTGCGAAAGAAACGGGCAAATTGAAAGCCGCCACACCGCCGAAACTAGCGCACCCCCGCGGCTTTCAATTTCCCCGCAATCCCCAAACTCTCGCCGTAACGCCGCATTCCTCACCACGTTTCTCCCCCGTTATGCGGCTCGCCATGCTCGCCGCCTGCTCCTCCACCCCACCGAAATCGGCGCACCCCCGCGGCTTTCAATTTCCCTGCAGTCCCCAATTTCTCGCCGTAACGCCGCATTCCTCACCACGCTTCTCCCCCGTTATGCGGCTCGCCATGCTCGCCGCCCGCTCCTCCACCCCCGCCGAAACTGGCGCACCCCCGCGGCTTTCAATTTCCCCGCAATCCCCAAACTCTCGCTGCAACGCCGCATTCCTCACCACGCTTCTCCCTCGTTATGCGGCTCGCCATGCTCGCCGCCCAAAACACAAACCCTCCTCTTCGGCTTTTCAGCCAAAGAAGAGGGTTTTTCGGTATGAAATTTAAAAATCGGTGCTATCAGTCAACCTTGGGCATTTTTGAAATGCTCTTCTGAAGCTCCTCGTCAGTAGGAATATAGTCGCCCATTGTGCCGTTGTTGTAGCTTTCGTATGCGTACATATCGAAATAGCCCGTTCCGGTCAGCCCGAAGAGAATGGTCTTTTCTTCGCCTGTTTCCTTGCACTTGAGCGCCTCGTCGATTGCAACGCGGATAGCGTGGCTGCTTTCGGGAGCGGGAAGCGTTCCCTCGATTCTTGCGAACTTTGTCGCCGCTTCAAATACCGAGGTCTGTTCAACAGCGCGTGCTTCGATAAGTCCGTCAGCGTAGAACTGAGAAACAATGCTGCTCATGCCGTGGTAGCGCAGACCGCCTGCGTGGTTTGCAGAGGGAATAAATGTGCTGCCGAGAGTGTACATTTTAGCAAGCGGGCAAACTGCGCCGGTGTCGCAGAAGTCGTAAGCGTAAACGCCGCGTGTGAGCGAAGGGCAGGACGCGGGTTCGACAGCAATAATGCGATAATCTGCGTTGCCCTTGATTTTTTCGCCGACAAACGGTGAAACAAGTCCGCCGAGGTTAGAACCGCCGCCCGCACAGCCGATAATTATGTCGGGCTTTATGCCGTATTTGTCCATAGCTGTCTTTGTTTCAAGACCGATAACCGTCTGGTGAAGAAGAACCTGCGAAAGAACCGAGCCGAGAACGTAGCGATAGCCTTCCATGCTTGTTGCCGCTTCAACCGCTTCGGAAATTGCACAGCCGAGCGAACCCGTAGTTCCGGGAAATTCGGCGAGAATTTTTCTGCCCACCGCAGTTGTGTCGGACGGCGAGGGAGTTACATTTGCGCCGTAGGTGCGCATGACCTCGCGGCGGAACGGCTTCTGCTCATACGAGCACTTTACCATGTAAACGCGGCAGTCAAGTCCGAAATACGAGCAAGCCATTGACAGCGCCGTACCCCACTGACCTGCGCCGGTTTCGGTCGTAACGCCCTTTAAGCCCTGTTTCTTTGCGTAATAAGCCTGCGCGATCGCGCTGTTGAGCTTGTGGCTGCCCGAGGTGTTGTTGCCCTCAAATTTATAATAGATCTTCGCGGGCGTGCCTAGCGCCTTTTCAAGGCAATAAGCGCGTACAAGCGGCGCGGGACGATACATTTTGTAGAAGGAGATTATCTCCTCGGGAATGTCGATATAAGGGTCGGTGTCGTTGAGTTCCTGCTCTGCAAGCTCCTTGCAGAACACATGGCTCAGCTCGTCAAGCGTCATTGGCTGATGAGTTCCGGGATTGAGCAGCGGCGCGGGTTTGTTCTTCATATCCGCACGGACATTGTACCACTGCTTCGGAAGCTCGCTTTCTTCCAGATAGATTTTGTAGGGGATTTCCTGTTTCATAATCTGCCTTCCTTTCTTTTGGTTGTTTTTTATTAAAATAAAAACTCCCGCCCCACATAGCATTATGCTAAATGGGACAGGAGATTATTCCTGCGGTACCACCCATATTACAGCGATTTCGCTGTCACTCAATGCGTACTTACATACGCTTGCCCTTTAACGCAGGTCCGCGTCGCCCCTAACGGATCACTCCCTCGGTTTGCCCTCACAGGTCCATTCACAGCCGTTTCCGTTACCGCTTCACACCAACCGCGGCTCTCTGGAACGTCTTTACGGCAGCTACTACTCCCGATCGTCGGTTTATTTTCATTAACTGGATTTTACCACACTTCGGAGAATTTGTCAATACCTTTTTTTGAAAAAAAATAAGAAAAATTTTAAAAAGTTAAAGCTTTAACGTGGTGCAACAGTATTTTTCGTTTAAGAAATACCCGTTCTTTCCGCGCTGATAACGCCCGGAACCTTGGAAATACGCGAAATAAGCGCGTTTAGCTGCTCCGCGCTCGCGACCTCGACCGTTACGACAATGTTTCCGTTCCCGTTTTTAAGCTGATTTGCCGAAACCTGACTTATCGGGAACTTTCCCGAGGTTATCACCGAGGTAACGTCCGCGAGAATTGTGGAGATATTATCGGTAATTATATCGATAGTTGCGTTATAATAAGCGCTTTCGCCGCTTGCCGCCCACATTACGTTTATCCAGCGTTCCTTATCCTGCGGGCTTGCATTTACAACGTTAACGCAGTCCTTTTTGTGAACTGAAACGCCGTAGCCGCGCGTAATAAATCCGACAATTTTATCGCCGGGCAGCGGGTTGCAGCATTTTGCGAATTTTATCAGGCAGTTGTCGATTCCCTCGACGATAACGCCGCTCTTCTGCTTTTTCTGAATGGTGTTCTGCGCGGCGTTCACGGCGGTAGGCGCTTCGGTATGCTCCAGCGCCGCCTGACGGCTGTTATATATATCTTTTATGCGCTGCATTATCTTCGACAGCTTTACGCCGCCGTATCCGATAGCCGCATAGAAATCGTCAACATTCGAGAATTTCTGCATCGAGGCGATTTCCTTGAGAAATTCGACGCTCGGAACAATGCTGCTGCGGTGAAATTCCGCTTCAAGCGCCGCCATTCCCTCAGCAATATTTTCCTCGCGGCATTCGCGCTTGAACCACGAACGGATTTTTCCCCGCGCCTCGCTTGTTTTTGCTATTTCAAGCCAGTTTCTGTTCGGCCCGTATGTCGGCGACGAGGTTGTTATTACCTCGACAATGTCCCCGGTTTTAAGCTCATAGTCGAAGCGGATCATTCTTCCGCCGACCTTTGCTCCCGTCATTTTATTGCCGACCTGCGTGTGGATAGCATAGGCAAAATCTATTACCGTCGAGCCGAGCGGAAGCGTTATAACGTCGCCCTTAGGCGTGAAAACATACACCTCGTCGGGCGCAAGGTCAACCTTTATCGCGTCCGCAAGCTGTTCAACGTCGTCGCCCTCCTGCTGCTGTTCAAGGATCTGGCGTATCCAGTCGAAGCGCTTTTCGCCCGAAACCGTGCCGGAGATTCCCGCTTTATATTTCCAGTGCGCAGCAACGCCGTACTGCGCCGTATTGTGCATTTCAAGCGTTCTTATCTGAACCTCGAAAGGTATTCCCTCTCTGCCGATGACCGTTGTGTGGAGCGACTGATAGCGGTTAGGCTTAGGCGTAGCGATATAATCCTTGAAGCGATACGGAATAGGCTTGAACATATCATGGATTATACCGAGAACGTTATAGCACTCGATTACCGACTGTACAATAACCCTAACTGCGTACACGTCGTATATTTCGTCGAAGCTCTTGCCCTTGACGTAAACCTTTTTATAGATGCTGTATACGCTTTTTACGCGCCCCTCGATTATCGGCGGCGGCACAATATCGCTTATGCGCTCGCGTATACGCGCCTTTATCGTGTCGATAAACGTGTCGCGCTGTTCCTTGTGGGTATTCAGCATATCCTCGATAGCTTTTGCGCCGTATGGGTCGAGGATCTTTATGGAAATGTCCTCCATTTCCTCCTTGACCGCGCTCATACCGAGGCGGTGAGCGATAGGCGCGTAGAAATTCATCGTTTCAAGTGCTTTTTTGCGCTGTTTCTCGGGCGGACGATACATTATCGTCCGCATATTGTGCAGACGATCCGCCAGCTTTATAAGAATAACGCGAATATCTTTCGACATCGCCATAAGGATTTTTCGGATATTTTCAGCCTGCTGCTCCTCCTTCGTGTTAAGGGGAACCTGTCCTATCTTCGTAACGCCGTCAACAAGATTGGCAACATCTTCGCCGAATTTCTTGCGTATCGTTTCAAGGGACGTATCGGTATCCTCGACAACATCGTGCAACAGCGCGGCGCACAGCGTATCAGTGTCCATGCAAAATTCGAGCAGTATGCACGCGACCGCGATAGGGTGAGTGATATACGGCTCGCCGGAGCTTCGCTTTACGCCGGCGTGTGCCTCGTTCGCAAGCTCGTAGGCAGCGGTTATCTTCTCAAGGTCATACTGCTTGTCGCTCGCTTTTATTTTGTCGGTCAACACATCAATGGTATAAAGCATTTTCTGAGGCTTCCTTTCAATCTGTTCCGTATTTTTTGCGGACTGCGCCGAGCTGTTCGAGAAATTGTTCACGAACGCTTTCGGGCGAAATTATCTCTATTTTATCCCCGAACTGAAAAAGCCAGCCGAAAAGTATCGGGCTTACGGTCACGGGCTGATTTATAATGAAATGCTCGCCGTCGTCGATACTGACGGTTATGTCCCGTCCGAAGCGGTCGAAAATGACGCCGGAAAGGCTGTTATGTACCCGCAGGGTTATACGCGTGTCCTCGCCCGAAAACATTCCGAAGCGCTTTTTTGTGTAATCGGCGAGCCGAAAATCCTCCGGCGGCTCGGTCTGCTTTTCGTCGAGCGTATGCGCGCGCTCTATCTTGTCCACCCGAAAGTTTGTGACAACGCTGCGCTTTGGATAATACCCGACAACGTAATAATTGTCCTCGCGCCAACAAAGCGCATAGGGCGAAATCTCGATCGGCGCTCCGCCGTTGTGATAAATTTTATTTCTGCGACGGTCGTAATCAAAATAACAGAACCGCAGCTTCTTTTTTTCGGAAATCGCACGGCGTATCGCGTCAACCGTGTAGTAGATCTGTTCGTTTCCGTTTTTTATACGGTCGTAAACTATGACGTTGCGGCGGAGTTCTCCCGCGTCATAGCGGCTTCCGAGCCTTGTGAGCTTTTCGATAAGCTGCTCGGATTTTTTCTGTGTAATAAAGCGCGAACAGGCGACTGCGTCCGCGAGAAGCTTCAGCTCGGGAAGCTCAAAGTCGCGCTCCGCAAGATAATACGCCGTGCTTTTGCCCGTTCCCGAGCGCTCTATGCACATTCCGTAACGGGTGAGCAGTTCAATATCGCTGTAAACGCTCTTGCGTTCCGCTTCAATTCCCATTTCGTCAAGCCGTTCGATTATCGCGGGGAGAGAAATCGGGTGATTTTCATCGGTCTCGCGGCGAAAAATGTCCACAAGCGCAAGCAGCTTTAATTTATTGTTTCCGACAGCGCCGGGCATCTTAATCCTCTTCCTCGCCGTCGTCAACGTTATAATCGTCCGACGCGCAGACAGCCTTCAGCATTTTTTCCGCCATTGAAGCGATAAGATTGCGGTATTGCAGACGGTCAGCCCAGCCCTTCGGGAAGCCTTGGTCGCCGTAATAAGCGCCCATGATAGCGGCGGTCATTGAAGCGCAGGTGTCGCTTGCGCCGTCGTGATTTGCGGCAAGCTGGATAGCATAGCGCGGCGCTTCATAGTGCAGGACCGCGCAGTAAACCGCAATTGCAAGCGCTTCATACGCCTCAAAGCCGTAGCCCATTTTCTTTACTGCCGCGCGCGGCTCAACGCTTTCGTTTCCAACAAGCTCAAGCGCATACTGCAACGTTTTTTTCAGTATCTCGCCGTCCTTTACGCCGCCGAGGAGGTCGATAACGGTATGAACGGCGTCCTCGATCTCCGCCCCGCTTACGATTTCGGCGATAAGCGCAGCATAGCAGCCCGCGGCGATATATCCGACGGGACTTCCGTGGGTTATCGCGGCGGCGCGGCAGCCCATATCGAACGCCTTTTTCGTGTCGTTGTAGAAGTAAAGACCGACGGGCGCAACGCGCTTGACCGCGCCGTTGTCCTTATTGTCGTTCTTCGGATTTTCGGGAGTTCCGTATTCCATATTGCGGATTTTAAGCAGCGCGTCGATGTTTTTTGTGTCAGCCGTGCGCTTTTTATACAGCCCCTTCGCTTTCAGCAGACGCAGCTTGTACGGATTTTCGTTCGGGTCGAAAAGCCACGCGTATTCCTTACCCGCGACAGTCTTTGTCTGGGTGTAAAGCCATACCTGATAAGCGAGAAAAATATAGTCCTCATAGTTCGCGCGCCCGTCGTCAGCACCGGCGCTGTGCGCCCAGAGAAGTCCGTCCGCAGTAAACAGGGAAAGCTGTGTATCGTCGGTGAAAAGCGCCGTTCCCGTCTTTTTCGACACCGCCAAATCGAGGCAGCCCTTCTTTTCAAAGCGCTCGCATATCGAGTCGTAGTCCATAAGCTCGATAGGATAACCGAACGCGTCGCCTATTGCCAGACCGAGCATTACTCCTTTAAATCTGTCGTCAAGATAAACTTCACTCATTTTTATACGTTCCTTTCCGGTTTATTGCGGATCCTGCTCCGCGTTTTTTTGTTCATTTTTCTGTTCAATACGGGATCTTACAACGCTTTTGCGATCGTAGATAGTCTTTGAAATGACCATGCTTCCCGGCGTAAGATACAGCTTTTCTAGATAGTCATAGTAAATTCCCGGGGAAGCTATGCCGTTTATGAAAACGATATCCGCGCCTGTTTTTCCGAGTATTTCATCGGTCAGCAAAACGCAGTTCGTGCTGAGGACGGAGTATGTCTTGAATTTGCCCTTGCGGAATTTGAAGAAATCTGCGTGCGTTCCCGCCCAGAGCTTGCTGCAATAGTCGTGATAGTCGTTCAGCCGCGCGTTTTCGCCCTTTTCTTCGTAAGCTATCTGATACGGCGGCTTCCACGGAACCGTCGAGTCCTTAAGCTCCCTGATTTTTTGGCGGACTGCGCAAAGCTGCTCCGCGGTAAGGCGAAAGCCGTAGCTGAATATCATTTTTCGGTCGTGCGTAACGGAAAATTCCAGATAGGGCTTTTTTTCCGCTGTAAAAAGTATCCCGTTTCCGAATGCCGCAAAAAACTTGTGCGAGCTCCAGTCGTGATTGCCGTAGGAAATGACCTTTCCGTCGATAAACAGGTCGAGGTGTCCGATCTTTCCCGAGCCGTTGTTTGAAACGTGGACCATTACTTCAAGGTCGGGCGGGTCGGAATCGCCCTTGTCTATCTGCTCAAACGGCGGCATTTCGTCGTTTGCCGCAATATATTCGTTTATCCGCCGAAGAGTTCCGAGCGGAATGAACGTCGAGATAAAAACAGGGAGAGAAAAGCGGATCTTGCGCTTCAGCGAATTTTTTGCACGCTGCGGAAAAACCTGATTTATAAAATCCAGCAGCGTTGTCGAGCCGTAAAGAATACAGTAAATTCCCGAAACGATAAGAAAAGCGTCGGCACGCAGGTTCGTTGCGAGCAGTATTCCCGCGAATGCTCCGAAAAAAATAAACGCGATAAGGTCGTACCAACCGCCGGGCTGCTTATTTATTTTTGTGATTATAAAATCGGCAAGCTTGGACGCCGCGTTAAGCAGCACATACAGCGCAAACACAAACAGAAAAAGCCCGAACGTTACGCGCGGCATTATAAGCACCACTACGCCGAGGACGGTGTTGCTTATCGCCGTAAGCAGCAGAGCTTTCTTGCGCTTCGCTTTAAGAACCCCGTTCTTCGTGATGAAGTTGATAAAGTTGTGAACACCGTGGAGAAGCAGGACAATCCCGCCGATCACGGCAAGCGGCGTAAGCAGCACTTGCCCCTGAACGAGAATAATTATCCCGAGGGTCAGGAGCGCCGCGCCGTAAGCGAAAAGCGCCGCCTTATAGAGGTATATTCTGTACATTATTTATGATACTTTCTGTTGTTGATTATTGTGAACGCGCGGTATATCTGCTCGGTAAGCATAACGCGCGCAAGCTGATGCGGAAAGGTCATTTCCGACATACTCAGCCGCATATCTGCTGCCTTTTTTATGCGTTCCGAAAGCCCGAAAGAGCTGCCGATAACGAAAACGACCGTTCCGATACCGTCTGTGGCGAAATCGGAGATTTTTTTCGCAAGTGCGGGGCTTGAAAGCTGCTTTCCCTCGATACAGAGCGCGATAACGGCGCTTTGTGCGGGGATTTTTAAGAACAGCTTATCCGCTTCGGCTTCAAGAGCGGCTGAAATTTCCGCTTCTGACGGATTTTCGGGGAGCCGCTGCGGCTCTAGCTCGGTCACTTCAAATTTACAGAATGCCGAAAGCCGCTTTTCATATTCGTGCATTGCCTCGGTCAGATACTTTTCTTTAAGCCTGCCGAGCGCGAGAATTTTTATATTTATGGCAATGCCTCCGTTCTCAGAAAATTACCAGCGCGTGCGGCTATTTACGTTTGCGCGGCGCTTCTGGCGCGCTTCAAGCTTGGCGATACGGCTCTTCTGAATACCGTTCAGGACTACGTCCGCGATAATAAGCACGGCGAGAGAGCCTATACAGAGCTTGAACCAGCCCTTTTCAAAAATGCTGTTTATCATTCGCATGGTGTATTCAAACTGCGAAAGCGCAATGTCCTGAGAAGCGACAAGGTTGCGGGTCGCGATGACTTCGCCGTCCATGACAAGCTCAAGAGTTCCCATTACCTGACCCTTTTCAACGGGCGCGACGACAGCCTTGTTGTCGTTCATTTCGGCGGTTATCGTAACGCGCTGTTCGATAGAAGAAGTGTCCCAGTCGCGCGGAAGAAGCGTTGAAAACGCGGAGGACGGTTTAAGTATCGCAAGGTCGGCGTTTTCGCCCATATCTACGGGGACGTTCGCGACTACGGTATGTTCGTTGAGGACTTCGATAATGTCGAATGTCCTGAACGCCCACTTATACAGCGCAATATGATCCTTAAAGTGTCCCTGCGTGCGGTTTCCGTCAGCGTCGTAGTACGGCGCGTCCGCGGTCACCAGCATATAGGTAAAGCCGTTCATCGAGGCGGTTGAAACAAGGTTCATAAAGCCCTGACGCTCGTTTCCGTCCTTATCCCAGTATACGTTGATACTGCCCGTTTTTATGCCCTTCGCATACTCGTAATAATAGGGATTTTCGCCGTTATTGCGTATAAGCATATTATAGTTGGTAATCGTATAGGGCGAGGGGTTATAGGCGTTTGCCGGCATGACGTATTCCTGCGTTGAGGAAATTTCGATAAGCTCGGGGAGCTTGTCGTAGGCATAGCGCGCGATAAGATAAAGGTCGTAGGGCGTGGAATAGTTGTCATACTCCCAAAGACCGTGCGTGTTGCTGAAATGGGTGTCCGTACAGCCAAGCTCTTTAGCTTTTTTGTTCATCATTTCGACAAACGTGGGAATATCTCCGCCGATGTTGCAGGCGATAACGTTTCCGACCTCACAGCCCGAAGCTATGAGCAGGGCGTACAGGCAGTCGCGCATGGTGAGATTTTCCTGACCAACGGCAAGCCCCGCGGTCGCCGCGTCGCTCTTGTTCGGGTCGGGATTTCCCCAGAACTCGTTTGTCGCGTCATAGGTGACTTTCATGCTGCGGTCGAGATTCGAGCAGTTTTCATATGCGATTATCGCCGTCATAAGCTTTGTTACGGAAGCGGGATAGATACGCTTGTGTTCGTTTTTGGCGGCAATTACCGTATCAAGGTCGAGATTTACCATGTAATAGCTGTCGCTGTACAGGTCAAGCCCCGGGTCGAACGCGGCTCCCGACGTTATATCGGCAAAATTTGAGCAAAAAACAGCAAAAGTGAATAGAAAAGCCGTCAGAAAAGCAGTAATTTTTATATTTCGCATATGGACAAAACCACCTTTTTCAGATATAATATTAAAAAGCGGAACGGCAAAGCGCCGCATTGCGGGAAAAACCGCAAATTTCCGAAACATTTGAATGATACGATACTATTATATCATATTTTTGTCAAAAAAAAAAGACTTTTTTTCTAAGTTGACAAAAAAATCCGCAAACAAAGCGAGGAGGCGGGAAATGATACTCATTACAGGGGACGTCCACGGGGATTTTTCCCGCTTTAATGACAAGCGGCTTCGGAAACTCCGAAAAAGCGACGCGCTTATCGTCTGCGGAGATTTCGGTATGCTCTGGGACGGCGGCAAGCGTGAAAAACGACTGCTGAAGCGGCTCGGACGGCGCAGGTACAGCATACTTTTCGTCGAGGGCGTACACGAAAATTTTGAGGAGCTTGAAAAGTATGAAACCGAGCAGTGGTGCGGCGGCGAAACGCGCAGGATAAGCGGTAACCTGCGTCAGCTCGTTCGCGGGAACGTGTTCACCGTCGCAGGTAAGACGATTTTTGCGTTCGGCGGCGGAAAATCGGACGAACAAGGCGGGGCTGTACCTGACGATCCGCTTCGTCTGAAATATGAAAACCCGTCCGAAAAAGAGCTTTCCGACGCAGACAGCGCGCTCGCGGAGCATTCTGAGCAAGTGGATTATATAGTAAGCTATGAGCCGCCCGCGTCGATCGCCGAATTTATGCACGGCGGCGAACCGCAGACCGACCGCATAAGCGCATATCTCGAGGAAAAACGCGGAAAGGTCGCTTTCGGACACTGGTTCTTCGGAAAATTTCACATAAATAAGCAAATCCCGCCGAAGTTCACCGCTGTTTTTGACAGCGTTATCGACGCGCAGACGCTGAAATAATCAAAAAAGTCTTAGCGGACTAATACTAAGCGCCAATAAAACCATGGATAAAAATTCTCATATAATCCATATATGCAAAAATTATACTCGATTTTTTGTATAGTTTTTAATTGGTGCTGAGTATAAAATAATATGAAAGGAAAAAGAAAATGGCAGAATTTAAGTATGAAATCGTAAAGGAGCTTGGAGTTATCTCCGAAGGCTCAAAGGGATGGACAAAGGAGCTTAACCTTGTAAGCTGGAACGACAAGGAGCCGAAGTTCGATATCCGCGACTGGGCGCCCGACCACGAAAAAATGGGCAAAGGCGTTTCGCTCACTGAGGAGGAAATGCAGACTCTCGTTAAGCTTTTTGAGGAACGCGACGAAGAGGACAGCTTTGAATAATTAATACTAAGCACCAATAGAAATCTTCGCATAACCCCTATATGCAAGATTATACTTGATTTTTTGTATAGTTTTTAATCGGTGCTGAGTATAAGACAAGCAAAAAGACGGTTCAGAGCGAACCGTCTTTTCTTATACTGTTTTTCAATCTTCCTAATATTGATTAGAAATTGGTATTATATCCGTTGCTTATCACAACGGCTTGCTGACCTCTTTTACAAGTCCGACCACGCGCAGGCGCAAAAGCTCGTCCTTTTCAAACCTGCGCACGGGGTAATATGGATTGAACGAATGAAGCTCGACCCAATTCTTTCCGTATTTTATCTTTTTCACCACCGCCTCGTCGTCGATCATCACAACTGCGACGCTTCCGTTTTCAACACTGTCCTGCCTCCGCACGAGAATGCGGTCGCCGTCCTCGATTTTCGGGGACATACTATCGCCCTTTACGTTTATCCAAAGGTAATTTTCCGCGTCTGAGGGATTGGAAATAAAAGTAGGGCGGTATTCTACCGCTCGGCTGTCGGCGTAGCAGCCGAAGCCTGCGCTCACGCTGTCGAAAACGGGAATGCTGTAAATCATATCTGCGTCGGCAAGCTCTATGTTTCCCCCGTCAAGTCCGAGAATATATTCAACGGAGGTTTCAAGCCCTTTTGCGATGAGCTGAGCGCGTTCAAGCGGCAGCTTGCTGATTTGTCCTGTTTCATAGCGCTGGAGAGTGGATTTATTCAGCCCTGTGCGGCGTGAAAGCTCCTGAAGGCTTATTCCGAGATGTACGCGCTGCCTGCGTATTCTTCCGAAAATTTCGGGATTATTTTCCATAATAACAGCTCCTTTTACTTATTGAAATCATTATAACACATCAGGCTCAAAAATGCAACGCTTTTTTTAAAAAATATTTTTGTTGCAATTATGGGTTGACAAAATGTACTGGCTGTGCTATAATAAAATCGTCCCAAAAATGCAACAAAAAGGAGGAGTAAAGATTTATAAGTGCAGACAATGCCACAAAATTCAGGAAACACCGCTGCGGCGCAGGGACGGCTTCGACAACGAGATATACGGGTGCTGCCGTTATTGCGGAGGAAATGTTTCCGAGAGCGAAGAGCGCTGCCGATGCTGCGGCAGGGAGCTTTTCGCGGGAGAGAAGGCGTATGAGGTAGGAACAGAAATATACTGTGGCTCATGCGTTACAGAAATAATCATATAAGAGGAGAGAAATTATGAATATCAGACAATTTTTAGGGCGGCATTTTGAAATAAACAATGCCGTAAACTCAAAGCTTGAACAGCTTGAAGAGCTTCGTCATCTTGCGGCATCGGCTTCTTCACCGACCCTTTCCGAAAGTCACTGTACGGGGACATATTCCGACAGGGTAGGAAGAACGGTCGCCAGAATAATGGATCTCGACCGTGAAATAAACGAGGAAATCGACAAGCTTGTCGAAACGAAAATACAAATTCGCAGCATGATCGACAGCCTTTCAGACAGCACTCAGCGCACCATTCTCGAACGTCACTACATTCTCCATGAAAGCTGGGAGGTCATCGCAGAAAAAATCGGGTACAGCCCGAGGCATATAACCCGCCTGCACAATCAAGCCGTTGCGGCGCTTGAAGCGGCTTACGGCGAGCTTGCGGGGTGAGAGGCGCGGAGCGCGCGTTACTTTGGAACGCGCGCGGAGCGCAGCCGCGGGGAGAACCGAAGCGTAACGGTCGCGGCGTTAATCAAGGTGGGAGAGGAGCCGAGGGGATTGAAAGCCGCGGCGGCAGCCGACGAAGGGGCGAACACGGCGAATCTGCAAAGAAATTCGCCGGCGAGCCTCCTCAGGAGGCTGCCGCCTTATCCGGCGGCTTTTGTTATCTCCGAAACCTCCCTCACCCCCGATTAACGCCGCCGCCCGCACAAGTGCTTCTCTCGCTTTTTGGCGACGATACTGCCTCACGACAAGACCGCGGGCGCACGATATTGGTTCCGCCGCAGGCGGAACCAATATCCGAGGCGCGGCTTCGCCGCGCCTCCCGGGCGTTCCGCTGCGCTCCACGCCCGCGTGCGCCCGCCCTTTCGTATGCTTTACCCGAAATGCTCTGCCCCTCACAAAACGCAGCCACGCGCCTGCGCTGTTCCGACTTCGTCGGAAGCGCAGGCGCGTGGCCTTTCTCACACTTTTTTCAAAATACACACGCAGGTCGCGCCTATACCCTCGCCTTTAAGACCAAGCCCCTCCTCGGTCGTAGCCTTTACGCTCACCGCGTCGGGCAAAACCCCGCACACACGGGCAATATTCTCCCTCATTTGAACAATATACGGCGCCAGCTTCGGCTTTTCGGCTGAAATCGTTGTGTCTAGGTTCGAGAGTCGATATCCGCGCTCGCTGACAAGCCCGACCACGCATTCAAGCAGCTTCATGCTGTCCGCGCCCTCATATTTCGGGTCGCTGTCGGGGAAGTGCCCACCGATATCGCCAAGCGCAAGCGCACCGAGCATTGCGTCCATTATCGCGTGTAAAAGCACGTCAGCGTCGGAATGCCCGAGCAGTCCTCGCTCGTACGGGATCTCCACCCCTCCGAGCACGAGTCGCCGCTGCTGAACCAACCGATGAACGTCGTAACCATGACCTATTCTTAGCATATCCGCTCCCTCCCCCGCGTAAAATTCCCCAAGCGAAATGTCCGCAGGCGTTGTTATTTTAATGTTTTTTGGGGAGCCTGCGGCGATTTTCACCCGAACCCCGAGCCTTTCGGCAAGCCCCGCGTCATCCGTAACCCCGCCGCCTGTCCCGCACATTTTTTCGTAGAGGTCTTTTTTGAACACCTGCGGGGTCTGAGCGGCAAAAAGGCTGCTCCTCGGCGTAGTTGCGGTGACAAATCCGATTTCTGTTGTTTTTATCGTGTCGGTAACAGGAATTGCCGCGATAGCCGCGCCCGTTTCCTCCGCCGCCGAGATAACTCCCGAGATAAGCATAGGCTCGGAGAAGGGTCGCGCCCCGTCGTGAACGGCAACATAGTCCGCCTCGCCGACAAATCCGAACGCGATTTTTGCCGATTCGGCTCTGTCAGCCCCTCCTGTACACACGGTTTTCAGCTTTGAAACGCCGTATTTTCCACAAAGTGATATTATCGCCTTAACATCGTCGGCTTTTGCGGCAATGATAATTTCACCGACCTCGGGACAATGCTCAAAATTAAGCGCGGAACGTATAATAACGGGAATCCCGCCGAGTTCAAGAAACTGCTTATTTGCGCCGTTCATTCGCGTTGACGAGCCGGCAGCAAGGATTATCGCCGAACAAATCATTCCGCAGCACCTCTTTCAGCCGTATGAAATCCGCCGTAAGGATAAAAACGATTTTTTCCCTCGGAAGCAGCTTTGTTCATTGCAAGAACTGCCTTTTCATAAAGCTCGGTAAATGTTTCGCCGTCTTTTTTATATTCCGCCGAGCCGATAGAAATCGAAACGGGTATCTTATACGCCCCGACCGTTATCGGCGAGCGGAACGCCGAAAGAATGTTTTTCGCCATTTTTTCGGGTCGGTGCCAATCCATCGTATTCCCCATAAGAACGGCAAAATTATCGTTTCCGACCCGCGCTACATAACAATTCTCAAACTGGTGCGACCAAAGAATGCGCGCTATCTGCTGCAAAAGACGGTTGCCGGTCTCATAGCCGTACAGCTCGTTGATCTTTCCCATTCCGTCAACGTCGATCGCCAGTACCGCAACGCTCTTGACTTCCTCCTCATTCGCTGCCGAGGCGTTAAATTCGGCTTCAAGCGATGAGCGCGTCATGCTGCCCGTCAGGCTGTCGTAGCCGTTGTTGTACATACTGCGAAATTCCTGCTGCTTCTTTTCGTTTATATCATAAATCATACCTATGACCTTTACGGCGTGACCGCCCTCCGCCTTAACGCAGGTTATCGTGTGGCGAACCCACGTCCAGTCGCCGTTTTTGCGCAGTATGCGATAATCATAGGTTATGCTGCGGTCGGGCATGAAAACAAGATGGTCGTAATTTCCGAAACGATCATAAAATCCGGCTTTGTTGTCGGGGTGTATAATATCGCCGAACATGGAGCGATTGCGGCTGAAAATCCCGTTTACAGGAATACTGAACATCTCATTCCAGCGCCCGGGATTAACTATTGAATATACGTCGTCGTCAACGTCAACCTCGTAAATTATATCCGAAACCGCCTGTAAAACGAAGTGGTACATGAGATATTTTTCCTGAACGGTCTTTTCAAGCTCAGCTATCCTATCCATGTCGTGAATTGCCGCAACCGCTGCCGCGCCGCCTTCTGTTTGTACAGAGCTTAAACGTATCGTTACTGCGGTAAAGCCCTCCTCATCGGTGCGTATGCGGGCGCTGACCGAAGCCTCAGAACCGATATTTGACATTACGCTGCGGTGCGCCGAGCGAAATTCCTCCGCGCATTCGGGGTCAAGACAATTTATCAGCGGTTCGCCGTTTTTCAGCGCAAGTCCCGGATAACACTTGCGCCAGCTTTCGGGAATTATATACGATTCCGAACCTCTGTCGTCTTTCCAGACAATAGCGTCCGTACAGCGTATAGCAGTTTCATAAAGCTCCGAAAGACGATTGTTATTGCTCGCTACCATGCGCTTGCCCGCGATATAATCAAAGGTTCCCGCAAGCATTGCAAACGGATTTCCGCCCGAAGCATTCAGAAGTATTTCGCGGTCCTCGTCCTCCAAAGTACCTATCAGCCTGTTTCCTGCCGAAACCAACATATAAAGCTGCTTTTTCAGCCAGAGCGCCGCAAGCACTATTGCAAGCGCGAGAAGCGCCAGAAATACAATACCAACGGTGAGCAGCACAACGTCGTTTCCGCCGCGGACTATCATAAGCACCCCCGCCGAAGCAAGCGGAATGAACCCAAAAATCGAGCAAACAATAAGAAAACGCCTGCGAATACGTTTGTACTGTTCCATATAATTCTCCTTTTGTTTAGTTTATGTCACTTGGACGCAATTTCGCCCAGAAACAGCTTCTTCCCGACAAATCCCGCCGCAAAACTTCTCGCTTCACGGCAAACCGAAACGCGAAGCGCAGCCTTGTGCGAGCCTGCACGCAGAACAAGGCGCGTTCGCCCGCACGGCAACGTAACCGCTGTGCAAACGTGCGGTTCAAGCGTGAACCGTTCGCTGCCCGCGCACAAATATATTGCTTCATCGCCAAACGCCCCGTCCTCAAGCCTGCAAAGCTTAAGCGTTCCGTATTCGCGGCGCTTCGCTCCGCTTTCTGCGCAGCGTTCAAACTCCTCAACGTCCGAGCAGTCCCAGAGAATCGTGCCGCTCTCCTCGGCAAGCTCGCGCGCCTGCCTCGTAAAAGTAGAATTTGTTATTACCGCCGCTTTTGAACACTTATAGTACGGCATTGCGGCGAGCGCCTCCTGCACCGCCTTAACGCCTATCGGTCGCGCATAGCGCTTGCACTGGAGAACTGTCCGTTCCCCGTTCAGCATAATCACAAAATCCGCGCCGAAATCGCCGGTCACGCGCGTTTCCTCGAGAATTTGAATGCCGTTTTCCGAAAGAAGCCGCGCCGCATACTGCTCAAACTCAACGCCCGTCATTTCGTCAGCGTTTTCCCTGCCACTTTTTCTGAACGCGAAAATAACCAGCAGAAAAACGACCGCAACCGCGGCAGCTGCACCCAAATAATAAATAATATTCACTTTTTCAGCCGTTTCTGCATCTCGTAGTACAGTGTATAAAGCTCCTGCACACTGTTTTCGAGGAAGTAATAGTGCATGACATACGGGATCGTCAGCGCCAGAAACAGCAGCGACAGCCCCGCGGTCAGCAGCGTTGCGTCGCCCGCAAGCATGAAGAACGACAGCACCGTCATTATCGCGAACGTCATAGTCACGATAAGATGCACAAGCCGTTCGTGCTGATAAAATCCGATTCGCGTCAGCAGCTCTTCGGCGAGGTCTGCGCTCACGTCGCCCTCCGCCAGCTTTTGCTTTATTTCGCGCTTGTATTCGCTTATCTCACTTTTCATAAGCCACGCCTTTCTCCATGTCGGCATATCCCGAACTTACGCCAACGGCGGGTCGTTACGCCCGGCAACACCGGCGGCGCGCTGCGCCTGCGCCTTTGGCGCAGGCGCCCCCGCGGCTTCGCCGCGGGGCGTTCTGCCTTCGGCAGAACGCGCGCCGCCGGTTTCCTCCCCCGTATTTCCCGTAGAGCGGGAAATGCGGGGGAGGAAACGTTTTCCCCGATACAGCACCGCCGTGCCGGAAAACCGGCACGGCGGGAGTTCGCGGGTGAATCGGAATTTCCGCTAAACGCCCGTTAATTTATTCAGTTTACCTTGGAAACCTTGTCGTCAACTTCCTTTTTGAGCATTGCGCAAAGCTCGTCGATCGTCATGATTCCTGCGTCCTCGCCGGAACGTGTTCTTACGGAAACCTTTCCGCTTTCAACCTCGTTATCGCCGACAACAAGCATATAAGGAACCTTCTGCATAGTGGCTTCGCGGATCTTGAAACCGATTTTCTCGCTTCTGGTGTCCATTTCAACACGGATTCCGACTGCGTTAAGCGCAGCCTTTACCTTTTCGCAGAACTCGTTGTGCCTGTCCGCAATAGGAAGAATGGAAACCTGTACGGGAGCGAGCCAGAGCGGGAATTTACCTGCATAATGCTCGGTAAGGATACCGATAAAGCGCTCGATTGAACCGAAAGCAACGCGGTGAATCATAATAGGCTGATGCTTCTGACCGTCCGCGCCTGTGTATTCCGCACCAAATCGCATAGGAAGCTGGAAATCAAGCTGAATAGTGCCGCACTGCCATGTTCTTCCGATAGAGTCCTCAAGGTGGAAGTCTATTTTCGGACCGTAGAACGCACCGTCGCCCTCGTTGATAACATAGGGCATATTAAGCTCGTCAAGGGCTTTCTTTAAGCCGTTTGTCGCCATTTCCCAATCTTCGAGAGAACCGAGATGATCCTCGGGCATTGTCGAAAGTTCAACGTGATATTTGAAGCCGAAAAGCGTGTAGACCTCGTCGATAAGACGTACAACACCCATGATCTGGTCGGTTATCTGCTCTCTTGTCATGAAGATATGTGCGTCGTCCTGCGTAAAGCAACGTACACGCATAAGACCGTGAAGCTGACCCGACTTTTCGTGGCGGTGAACAATACCAAGCTCGCCGAGCTTCATCGGGAGATCCTTATAGGAGCGCGGTTCCATTTTATATACAAGCATTCCGCCGGGGCAGTTCATCGGCTTGATGGCAAATTCGGTGTCGTCAATGGTCGTGGTGTACATATTGTCCTTGTAGTGATCCCAGTGACCGGAGGTTTCCCAAAGCTGACGGTTAAGCATGATAGGAGTGCTTATTTCCATATAGCCGTCGCGCTCGTGAATTTCGTGCCAGTACTTGAGCAGCGTATTTTTAAGGATCATACCCTTGGGGAGGAAGAACGGGAAGCCCGGACCCTCGTCCATAAGCGTGAACAGACCCATTTCCTTGCCTATTTTTCTGTGGTCGCGCTTTTTAGCTTCTTCAATTCGGTTAAGATATTCCGCGAGAGCCTCTTTCGTGGAGAACGCTGTTCCGTAGATTCTGGTGAGCATCTTGTTCTTTTCCGAACCTCTCCAGTACGCACCCGCAACGGAAGTAAGCTTGAACGCCTTTACAGAGGAGGTGGACATAAGGTGCGGACCGGCGCAAAGGTCGGTAAATTCGCCCTGCTTATAGAACGAAATAGGCTCGTTCTTGCCTGCGTGTTCTTCACAAAGCTCAACCTTGTAGATTTCGCCTATGCTCTTTAAATATTCGATAGCCTCTGCGGGCGGCAGCTCAAACTGCTCAAGGCGCAGACCCTCTTTAACGATTTTCTTCATTTCGGCTTCGATTTTTTCGAGCTCCTCGGTTGTAAACGGGGTTTCAACGTCAAAATCGTAATAGAAGCCGTTGTCGATAGCGGGACCTATAGCCAGCTTCACTTCGGGGAAAAGGCGCTTTACCGCCTGAGCGAGAATATGCGAAGCCGTGTGACGGAAAGTTCTTCTGCCGTCCTCGTCGTCGAATGTAAGTATTTCAAGTTCGCAGTCCTTGTCAACGGTAGTTCGTAAATCACACACCTTACCGTCGATTTTTGCAGCGCACGCAGCCTTTGCAAGCCCGCCGCTTATTTCCTTTGCAATATCGAACGCGCTTTTTCCCGCCTCAAATTCGCGGACAACGCCGTCCTTCAATGTGATTTTCATGTTCTTCCGTTCCTTTCACTGCTAAACAGTTTTGATTTTGTACCGCCTGATACAAATTTAATTGTATCACGTTCAAAGGATTTTGTCAACATTTTTGTGCAGTTTCGCGGTCATATTCCGTTATTTGCACAAAAATAAAAGCCCGGTTATCTAACCGAGCTTTTTTCGACTGGCACGCCAAGAGGGATTCGAACCCCCGACCCTTTGGTTCGTAGCCAAATACTCTATCCAGCTGAGCTATTGGCGCATACCTATCTCAAATTACCTATTTATTATACACTACAAGCCTCGGTTTGTCAAGCCCTTTTTGCAATTTTTTCAAAAAAGAAAGCCTGTCCGTTTTTCGGGCAGGCTTTCGTTCTCTACTAATTAAACAAGCTCAATGATAGCCATTTCCGCTGCGTCGCCGCGACGGGGACCGATCTTAACGATTCTTGTATAACCGCCGTTCTTGTCTGCATACTTCGGTGCGATTTCATCGAAGAGCTTCTTAGAAACGGACTCCTTTGTAACATAAGCGAAAACCTGGCGCTTGGAGTGAAGGTCGCCCTTCTTTCCGAGGGTAATCATCTTTTCGGCTTCGCTGCGAACTTCCTTAGCTCTGGAAACGGTCGTTTCAATCTTGCCGTTTTCAAGTAAGAAGGTCACCATAGCTCTGAGCATTGCCATTCTATGGTCGCTTGTTCTGCCTAATTTTCTCATTGCCATAATGGTTTCTCCTTTCTGACAAACTGTATGTCAATTCAATTATTCATCGCTTGAAGCGAGGTCAAAGCCCAGTGACTGGAGCTTTGCTCTTACTTCTTCAAAGGACTTTTTACCTAAGTTTCTTACCTTCATCATGTCTTCCTGAGACTTGTTGATGAGGTCGTCAACCGTGTTAATTCCTGCACGCTTCAGGCAGTTGAACGAGCGGACGGAGAGGTCGAGGTCTTCGATAGTCATTTCGAGGATCTTGTCCTTGCTCTTGTCCTCCTTGTCAACCATAAGCTCGGGCTGAGTAGACTCGTCCGAAAGCTCAACGAACCGTGATAAGTGCTCGCAGAGAAGCTTAGCGGCATAAGAAACGGCTTCCTTTGCGGAGATCGTTCCGTCTGTCCACACTTCGAGAATGAGCTTATCATAGTCGGTTCTCTGACCAACACGGGTATTTTCAACCGTATAGTTCACCTTCAGTACAGGCGTATAGATGCTGTCAACAGCGATAACACCGATCGCAGGCTGAATAAGGCTCTTGTTCTTTTCTGCGGAAACATAGCCCCTGCCTCTGTCGAAGGTAAGCTCCATAAAGAGCTTAGCCCCCGCGCTGAGGGTCGCGATATGCATTCCGGGGTCGAGAATTTCGATTTCGCTGTCGGTCTTGATGTCGCCGGCAGTTACAACGCCCTCGCCTTCTGCTTCGATATATACTGTCTTGGGGCATTCGCCGTACATTTTCGCGATAAGTCCCTTAACGTTCAGGATAATTTCCGTAACATCTTCCTTGACGCCGGGAATTGTCGAGAATTCATGCTGTATCCCGTCGATTTTGACTGATGTTACTGCAACACCGGGTAAAGAGGAGAGCAAAACACGTCTTAGGCTGTTGCCTAATGTATTGCCATAGCCTGCTTCGAGGGGTTCAAGAACGAACATACCGTACTTTCCGTCCGGCTTGAGCTTAATTGTCTCTATTTCAGGCTTTTCTATTTTTTCAAGCATTCCTTAACCCTCCTGCTTAATTCGTTTGGTTGTGGGATTTCTCCCTCGTACAAAGGGCTATTATTCAATAAAAATGACTTAACAAAATGATTGAACAAAGCGCCCCAGTTAATTTTAAATTACGATAATCCGCGCGAACCCTCCGCGCAGCATTTCGGTCACATTGTAAATTAAAAATAACTGCACCTCAGCATTATATGCTGAAAAGCTATTATTTAGAATACAACTCGATGATAAGGTGTTCTTCGACTTCGTAATCCAACTCGTCGCGCTGAGGCATTCTCGTTACCTTTGCGCTCATAGCTTCCTTGTTCATATCAAGCCATAACGGGATAAGTCTGCCGTTTGTAGCTTCGGCAACCTGTGCGAACTTGGCGCTCTTCTTGCTCTTATCGGATAAAGCGATAACGTCGCCTGCCTTGATTCTGTAAGAGGGGATATCTACCTTCTTGCCGTTTACGGTGAAGTGACCATGACCTACGAGCTGTCTTGCTTCACGTCTTGTGATAGCCAGACCCATTCTGAATACAACGTTATCCAGTCTGGTTTCAAGTAAGCGGATAAGGTTCTGACCGGCGATACCTTCTTCCTTGATAGCCATTTCATAGTAGTGGTAGAACTGTTTTTCAAGTACGCCGTAGATGAATTTAAGCTTCTGCTTCTCCTTTAACTGAAGACCATATTCAGAAGTCTTTTTTCTTACGTTCGCGTTCTTGTTTCTTGTTGTTTCCTTAGAATAACCCATAACCATGGGGCTGATTCCGAGAGCCTTGCATCTCTTGAGCACCGGCGTTCTATCTACTGCCATATTAACCTCCGTTTTTTAATCAATATCGATTCTTAATTTCGACTCTGAGTAAACTTGAACTCAGTTTATTTACTTAGACGCGACGTCTCTTAGGCGGACGGCATCCATTGTGAGGGATAGGTGTAACGTCCTTGATCATGCGAACTTCGAGGCCTGCTGCCTGAAGAGCGCGGATCGCAGCTTCACGTCCTGCACCCGGACCCTTTACATATACTTCAACAGTCTTCAGACCGTGGTCCATAGCTGCCTTAGCTGCTGTTTCCGCAGCGGACTGTGCAGCGAAAGGAGTAGACTTTCTCGAGCCTCTGAAGCCGAGTTCGCCTGCGCTTGCCCACGATAATGTGTTGCCCTGAAGGTCTGTGATTGTAACGATTGTGTTGTTGAATGTAGACTGGATATGAGCGGAACCGTTTTCAACGTTCTTGCGCTCACGGCGTCTGCGGATAACGGGCTTCTTACCGTTTGTCTTTGCCTGTGCCATTTCGTTACCTCCTTACTTCTTCTTGTTAGCAATAGTCTTCTTGGGACCCTTGCGTGTTCTTGCGTTTGTCTTGGTTCTCTGTCCGCGGCAGGGAAGACCCTTTCTGTGACGAGTTCCGCGATAGCAGTTGATTTCAACGAGACGCTTGATATTAAGCGCAACGTTTCTTCTTAAATCACCTTCAACGGTATATTCAGCGTCGATGATTTCACGGATCTTTGCTTCTTCGGCGTCGGTCAGATCCTTAACTCTCGTGTCGGGATTGATGCCGGCTTTTGCGAGAATATCATTTGCGGACTTTCTGCCGATACCGTAAACGTATGTTAAACCGATTTCAACACGCTTATCTTTCGGTAAATCCACACCAGCAATTCTTGCCATAACTGTGTTCCTCCTGTTTTATTCCGGGCTGAATCAGCCCTGTCTCTGCTTATGCTTAGGGTCCTGACAGATAACCATTACCTTACCCTTACGCTTGATTACCTTGCACTTATCGCACATAGGCTTTACTGAAGGTCTTACTTTCATTGTGTTAACCCTCCTTTTGGTTAAACTTACTTGGCTCTCCATGTGATGCGTCCCTTATTAAGGTCATAGGGAGACATCTCAACCGTAACCTTATCGCCGGGAAGAATACGGATAAAATTCATTCTCAGCTTTCCGCTTACATGAGCCAGTATTTTGTGGCCGTTCTGCAGCTCAACCTGAAACGTTGCGTTAGGAAGCGCTTCAAGTATCGTGCCTTCAACTTCAATTACATCTTCTTTAGACAAGCTTTACTCACACTCCTTAGCGTTCAGCTCTTTTAAAGCCGCCCGTAATTTCCTGTTCGTGATTTCATCGAGAGGAATTGTCTGATTCGTTTTCGCGAGGTGCTTAGGATTTTTCTTTTTCGGGTTTTCCAGAGGGCGTTCCTTTCCGTCGCAGACGTAAACGAAGCCGTCCTTTATTTCTGTTATTACAAGCGGGGAGCCGCTGTCGCGCCCTGCCCTGCTTAATACTACCATTCCCTTTTTAAAGTCCATTTTGCCACCCGTCAGTGTTTTTCCAGAGTCAGGATAACCGGCTTGTCGTTGGTAATGCAGATCGTATGCTCAAAGTGTGCGGAAAGGTTTCCGTTTCCTTCTACGACGGTCCACTTATCCGCGAGAATGTTTACCTCCGCGGTAGTGCTGTTGACCATCGGCTCGATTGCTATCGTCATGCCGGGTACAAGCCTCGGGCCCCGTCCGGGTCTTCCGTAGTTCGGAACCTCGGGATCCTCGTGCATTTCCCTTCCTACTCCGTGTCCGATAAACTTCCGTACTATATAGTACCCGTTTTCTTCAACGTGCGTCTGGATTGCGGCAGATATGTCGCCTATACGGTTTCCCGCAACTGCTTGTTCGATTCCCTTATAAAGAGCTTCCTCCGTAATGCGAAGCAGATGCTCCGCCTTTTCGGAAACGGGTCCGATTTTAAAAGTTCTCGTGTTATCGCCCATAAAGCCGTTAAGCTCCGCGACGATATCGCACGAAAGAATGTCGCCCTCTTTGAGGATTTTCGTTTTCGACGGGATTCCGTGTATCAGCTCCGCGTTTACCGAGAAGCAGTTGTGACCGGGAAAGCCGCCGTAGCCCTTGCAGGGTGAATGCCCGCCCTTTGAGATGATAAAGTCGTTTACGATCTTATCCAGCTCCCATGTGGAGATGCCGGGAACCGCGTGCTTGCCAGCAACCGCAAGCGCCTGCGCCGCAAGCTCTCCCGCCTTCATCATTTTTGCAATTTCTTCTGCCGATTTAACTTGAATCATTCTGTTTTATCCTTCGACTGCTTCCATAGTAAGCTTTGCGGTATCTTCGATTTCTTCCTGTCCGATAACCGTTCTGAGCTTGCCCTTTGCCTGATAATAGTCCTTGAGGGGAGCGGTCTTTTCCTTATAGGTCGCGAGTCTTGAAAGAACCGTTTCCGGCTTATCGTCAACTCTCTGTACAACCTTTGCGCCGCAGCTGTCGCAAACGCCCTCAACCTTTGTAGGCTTAAAGTCGGTATGATAGGAAGCGCCGCAGCCTTCGCATACGCGTCTGCCGGAGAGTCTTGCGCAGATCTTCTCATCGGGAACATAGATCTCGATTACCTTGTCGATCTGAACGCCCATTGCGTCGAGCGCTTCAGCCTGAGCCACCGTTCTCGGGAAGCCGTCGAGGATAAAGCCGTTCTTCGCGTCGTCCTTTGCGATTCTGTCCTTTAAAATACCGATTACGATTTCGTCCGGAACAAGGTCGCCCCTGTCCATATAGTCCTTTGCCGCCAGCCCCGTGGGTGTCTGGTTCTTAACCGCTTCTCTGAGCATATTGCCCGTAGAAAGCGCGGGGATACCGAGCTTTTCGCATACGATTTCCGCCTGAGTACCCTTGCCTGCGCCGGGAGCACCTAAAAAGATTAAATTCATATTTACTCCTATTTTTCGTCGTGAATCCGGAGGAAGGAGCCGGCAGAATATGCCGTTCCTTTTCCAAAATCCATTTGCTTATTCGAGGAAGCCCTTGTGGTGACGCATCATCATCTGGCTTTCCAGAGAACGAACCGTTTCAAGCGCAACGCCTACTACGATGAGCATTGTCGTACCGCCGAGAGAAACGTTGATCTTTGTTATCATCTGGAAAACGATAGGGAAGATAGCGATAAACGCCAGGAATATTGCGCCGATAAGAGAAACCTTGGACAGCGAGTTCTGAATGAACTCCGATGTGGGCTTGCCGGGTCTTATACCGGGGATTGCGCCGTTATTTTTCTTAAGATTATTGGCAATTTCTACGGGGTTATACTGAATAGCGATGTAGAAATAATTAAACGCAATAATCAGCAGGAAATAAAGTATTCCGTATAACCAGCTGCTCTGACTGAAGAGTCTTACAAAGCCTTCCCAGAAGTCGTGACCGCTGGTGCCGTCGCCGGTAATACCGAAGAAGTAGCAGATTGTCTGCGGCAGCGACATAACCGACATCGCGAAGATGATCGGCATAACGCCCGCCATAGCAACCTTAACCGGAATGTGCGACGACTGACCGCCGTACATTTTTCTTCCGACAACTCTCTTTGCATACTGAACGGGGATTCTGCGCTCTGCGTTTGTCATAAGTACAACGAGTGCGATCATTGCAACGAAGATGATAAGGATAACGGGAACGAGAATTGCGTTCTTCATGTCGTCCTTCATCGTCATGATGAGGTTATAAACCGCAGAGGGTCCTCTTGCAACGATACCCGCGAACAGAATCATGGAGATACCGTTTCCGATACCCTTTTCGTTGATCTGGTCGCCGAGCCAGATGATAAGCGACGCGCCTGCCACGAAGCACGAAACGATCGTGATTGCGGCAAGAACTCCTTCAAAACCGCTGAGATACTTTACAACGCCGTAATTGCGCAGTGCAAAGTAGAACGCGATAGCCTGGAAAAGCGCAAGACCGAGAGAGGTCAGCTTTGTGATTGTGTTGAGCTTCTTTCTGCCCTCCTCGCCCTCTTTGCTAAGGCGCTCGAGAGCGGGAATTGCTACAGTGAGAAGCTGAATGATAATTGACGCGTTAATGTACGGGGTTATGGACATTGCGAACAATGTACCCTGGCTGAGCGAGCCGCCCGTCATTGTGTCGAGATAGCTTAAAAGCGTACCGTCGCCGAGCATTCCGGCGATCGCGCTGCTGTCGAGGAACGGCACAAAAACAGCCGAACCGAAACGGAAAATAACGATGATGAATAATGTGTATAAAATCTTTTTACGAAGCTCTGTGACTTTCCACGCATTTCGGAAGACTTCAAACATTATACCACCTCTGCCTTTCCGCCTGCTTTCTCGATTTTTTCAGCAGCAGAAGCAGAGAACTTCGCAGCCTTTACAGTAAAGCTCTTGGTAACTTCGCCGTTTCCGAGAACCTTTACTCCGTCAAGTGTGTTCTTGAGTAAGCCGCTTTCGATCAAAGCAGCCTCGTCGATAACTGCGCCGTTTTCAAAACGCGCTTCTAAATCAGCAACGTTTACGGTTGCAAATTCCGTAGCGAAGATGTTGTTGAATCCGCGCTTAGGAATACGCATAGCGAGCTTGGTCTGACCACCTTCAAAGCCCGGCTTAACGCCGCCGCCGGAACGTGCCCACTGACCCTTATGACCTTTACCTGCTGTCTTACCCTGACCGGAACCGTGGCCGCGGCCGATGCGCTTAACTTCCTTTGTTGCGCCTTCAGCAGGAGATAATTCGTGTAGCTTCATGGTTACACCTCCTATGAATAAAATTATTCTTCGGTAACTTCAACTAAATAGTGAATTTCCTTGATTTTGCCTCTTGTTGCCGCGTTGTCGGGCTGTTCAGTAACATCGTTTACCTTTCTGAGACCTAAAGAGTTCGCAGTAGCAATGTGACTGTCCTTACGACCGATGAGCGACTTTACTAACTTTATCTTGAGTGCCATAAGTCATTTCATCCTTTCTCTTTTTAGCCTAAGATTTCCTTAACGGTCTTACCTCTGAGCGCCGCAACTTCTTCTGCGTCTCTGAGAGAAGCGAGACCCGCGATCGTAGCGCGAACTACGTTGCAGGGGTTGTTGGAACGCAGGGACTTTGTACGAATGTTCTTGATTCCTGCCATTTCAACTACGGCACGAACCGGACCGCCTGCGATAACACCGGTACCCTCGGGAGCCGGACGCATGAGAACTGCGCCTGCACCGAACTTACCAACTGTTTCGTGGGGAATGGTTGTACCCTTTAAAGAAACCTTAATAAGGTTCTTCTTTGCGTCTTCGATACCCTTGCGGATTGCGTCCGGAACTTCGTTGGACTTACCTAAACCGAAGCCTACAACGCCGTTTCCGTCGCCGACTACTACGAGAGCGGAGAACTTCATAATGCGTCCGCCCTTAACGGTCTTTGATACGCGGTTAAGAGCAACCACCTTTTCGGCGAGCTCGTATTTTGATGCATCTAAAAGTGCCAAAGCCTTATCCTCCTGTAATTATTAGAAATTGAGTCCGCCTTCGCGCGCACCCTCTGCCAGAGCAGCAACTCTGCCGTGGTATACATAACCGGAACGGTCGAATACTACGTCGCTTATGCCCTGTGCCTTTGCCTTTTCAGCAAGCGCTAAACCAACCTTCTTGGCTGCTTCGCAGTTGCCGCCGTATTCTGTAAAGCTCTTTTCGTTTGAAGAAGCTGCGCAAAGCGTCTTGCCTGCTTCGTCGTCGATAAGCTGAGCATAGATGTTCTTAGCGGAACGGAAAACATTAAGGCGGGGACAAGCAGCAGTACCGGAGATCTTAATACGCACTCTCTTATGACGCTTGATTCTGTTCTTATTGCTGTCGATTTGTTTAATCATTTCTTATCACTCCTTACGTTTTACTTCTTGCCCTTGCCGGCTTTACCTTCCTTGCGGCGGATAACTTCGTCGGTATACTTGATACCCTTGCCCTTATAAGGCTCGGGAGGACGCTTGCCTCTAACTTCAGCGGCAAACTGACCAACCTTCTGCTTATCGATGCCCTTGATGATGATCTGGTTGGGCTGGGGAGCTTCGATCGTGATATCCTCTGTGTCGGAGATTACTACCGGGTGAGAGAAGCCGAGGTTAAGAGTGAGATCCTTGCCCTGCTTCTGGCAGCGGTAACCAACGCCGTTGATTTCGAGAGTTTTCTGGAAACCGTCGGTAACGCCGATGATCATGTTGTGGATAAGAGTTCTTGTAAGACCGTGGAGCGAGCGGTTTGTCGCTTCATCGTCGGGACGTGTTACGTGAATAACCGAACCGTCAACTTCTACCTTGATAGAAGGCTTGAACTCTCTTGTAAGAGTTCCCTTAGGTCCTTTTACTGTAACTGTTGAGCCGTCAACCTTTACTTCAACGCCGGCAGGAACAGTAATCGGAGCTTTACCAATTCTTGACATATCTGTTCCTCCTTATTACCATACAAATGCAAGAACTTCGCCGCCAACATGCTCTTCACGAGCCTTTCTGTCGGTCATAAGTCCCTTGGATGTGGACACGATAGCGATACCGAGTCCCTTCATAACCTTGGGCATATCCTTGCAGTTTGAGTAAATTCTTAAACCGGGCTTGCTGACTCTGCGTAAGCCGGTAATAACTTGTGACTTATTCTCAGTATACTTTAAAGTAATTCTTATAATACCCTGCTTGTTGTCTTCGATAACTCTGAAGTTCTTAATATAACCCTCGTCAACAAGAATCTGAGCAATCTGCTTCTTGATGTTTGAACAAGGAATATCAACAGACGGGTGCTTCGCCGAATTAGCGTTACGAATTCTTGTCAGCATATCTGCGATAGTATCAGTAATCTGCATTATTGCTTCCTCCTTATAGTTTTGATGTAAAATTACCAGCTGGACTTCTTTACGCCGGGAATCTGTCCCTTATACGCGAGTTCTCTGAAGCAAATTCTGCAAATGCCGAACTTGCGGAGATAAGCGTGCGGTCTGCCGCAGATTTTACATCTGTTGTAAGAACGGGTAGAAAACTTTGCAGGACGCTGCTGTTTAGCAACCATTGATTTTTTTGCCATATCTCTATTTCCTTAACCTTTCTTATTTCGCAAACGGAGCGCCCATAAGAGCCAGAAGCTCCTTTGCCTCTTCGTCTGTCTTAGCTGTTGTTACGAAGTTGATGTCCATACCGCGGATAGCGTCGATCTTTTCATATTCGATTTCAGGGAATATGAGCTGTTCCTTGATACCTACGCTGTAGTTGCCTCTGCCGTCGAAGGAATTGGGGTTAATACCTCTGAAGTCGCGTACGCGGGGGAGAGCTACGTTAAAGAAACGGTCGAGGAATTCGTACATTGTGTCGTTTCTTAATGTAACCTTAACGCCGATGATATTGCCTTCTCTGAGCTTAAAGTTAGCGATTGCCTTCTTTGCACGGCAAACGATAGGCTTCTGACCTGTGATCTGGCTTAAATCGCTCATGATAGCGTCGATCTTCTTCTGGTCATCCTTCGCTTCACCGCAGCCTACATTGATAACGATCTTATCAAGCTTCGGGATCTGCATTACGCTCTTATAGCCGAACTTCTTGAAAAGTGCAGGTGCTACGGTTTCCTTATAATAGGTTTTCATTCTAGCCATTTTGTTTACTCCTTACCGACAGCAGCCGGAAGTTTCGTTATCCGACCACGCTGTCAAGCTCATTAGAGTTCTGCACCGCAATGCTTGCATACTCTTACTTTCTTGTCGTTCTTGATTTCGCTGCCGACTCTGGTCGCCTTCTTGCACTTAGGGCAGATAGGCATAACCTTGCAGGCATAGAGAGCGCCTTCAGCCTTAACGATACCGCTGAGCTGGTCCTGACGCTTAGCCTTAACGTGCTTGGTCACCATATTGCAGCCTTCGACGATAACCTTACCCTCGGAAGGAGAAACCTGTAAAACCTTACCGGTCTTACCCTTATCCTTACCGGAGATAATTTTTACTTCGTCGCCGGTCTTAACGTGTAAATTGTTCATTTCGGCGTCCTCCCTTATAATACTTCCGGAGCGAGCGATAAAATCTTCATGAAGTCCTTATCGCGAAGCTCTCTGGCTACGGGCCCGAAAATACGAGTGCCTCTCGGGTTCTTATCTTCCTTGATGATAACTGCGGCGTTTTCGTCGAAGCGGATGTATGTGCCGTCCTCGCGTCTTAAACCGGTTGCGGAGCGGACAACAACGCACTTTACAACGTCGCCCTTCTTAACTGTTCCACCGGGATTAGCTTTCTTAACGGAAGCAATGATAACATCACCGATGTTCGCATATTTTCTACGAGTACCGCCGAGGACTCTGATACACATAAGCTCTTTTGCGCCCGTGTTATCAGCGACCTTAAGACGTGTCTGCATCTGTATCATGGTCTTTTACTCCTTCCGTTTTACTTAGCTCTCTCGATTACGTTTACTAAACGCCATCTCTTATCCTTGGATAACGGTCTTGTTTCCATGATTTCAACCGTATCGCCGATATTGCAGGTGTTTGTTTCATCGTGAGCCTTTAACTTGATGGTTCTCTTAACGATTTTCTTGTACAAGGGGTGGCGAACGTTATCCTTGATGGCAACTACGATAGTCTTGTCCATCTTGTCGCTGACAACAATGCCGACTCTGGTTTTTCTGAGATTTCTTTCCATTTAGCCTCGCTCCTCCCTTACTTATTAGCGGCAAGCTCGCGCTCGCGCTGGATTGTCTTGATTACGGCAATCTCCTTCTTAACAGCCTTGATTCTTGTGGGATTTTCAAGCTGATTTACTGCAAGCTGAAAACGGAGGTTGAAAAGCTCCTGCTTTAATTCAGCAGCTCTGTTCTGTAATTCGACTTCAGATAACTCTCTGATTTCCTTTGTAATCTTCATTACTCAGCAGCCTCCTCTTTCTTTACAAATTTGCACTTGATGGGGAGCTTGTGCATAGCCAGACGCATAGCCTCTCTTGCAACGTCTTCAGTAACGCCTGCGATCTCGAACATAACTCTGCCGGGCTTTACGACTGCTACCCAGTATTCGGGCGAACCCTTACCGGAACCCATTCGTGTTTCAGCGGGCTTTTCTGTAACCGGCTTATCAGGGAAAATCTTGATCCAAACCTGACCGCCACGCTTGATGTAACGTGTCATAGCGATACGGGCAGCTTCGATCTGGTTGGAAGTGATCCAAGCGGGTTCGAGCGCCTGTAAGCCGTATTCGCCGTTGGATACAACGTTTCCGCGCAGAGCCTTACCGGTCATACGACCTCTCTGCTGTCTTCTGTACTTTACTCTCTTTGGAAGTAACATTATTCATTACCCCCTTCTTTTCTTTCGGTTCTCGGTCTGGAATTTCTTCTTTCACCGTTTCTGTTGTCGTTGTTTCTTCTTCTGGGTCTTTCGGTCGTTCTGTTCGCGGGGATCTCGCCCTTTAAAACTTCGCCCTTATAGATCCAAACCTTAACGCCGATAACGCCGTAGGTTGTGTTTGCTCTTGCAACACCGTAGTCGATGTCAGCGCGAAGAGTCTGAAGCGGGATTGTACCCTCGTGATAGCTTTCGCTGCGGGCGATTTCTGCGCCGCCAAGACGACCGCTTACCGTGGTCTTGATACCCTTTGCGCCGAGCTTCATTGTTCTGCTGATGCAGGACTTCATAGCTCTTCTGAAGGATACACGACCTTCGAGCTGCTGAGCGATATTTTCCGCAACGAGCTGTGCGTTCATATCGGGGCTCTTAACTTCAATGATGTTTACGAGAACGGTCTTGCCGTTTGTAAGCTTTTCAAGCTCTGTGCGGAGCTTTTCGATTTCAGCGCCCTTCTGACCGATAACCATACCGGGCTTTGCGCACTGGATATTGACCTTAACCTTTGCGGCGTCTCTTTCGATTTCGATTGCGGGAACGCCTGCCTTATAGAGCTTTTTCTTTAAAAACTCACGGATTTTGTAGTCTTCAACGAGTGTATCGCCAAAGGTTGATTTTCCGGCAAACCAGCGGGAATCCCAATCCTTTATAACGCCTACTCTAAGACCGTGCGGATTAACTTTCTGTCCCATAGTTTACCTCCTTATTCAGCTTCTTTAACAACCAAAACGATGTTGGATGTTCTCTTTAAGATGCGGTGTGCTCTGCCGTGATCCTTAGGACGGATTCTCTTGAGCGTAACGCCTGCGCCGCAGTGGCATTCTGCAACATAGCAGCGGCTGAGATCCATGCTGTGGTTGTTTTCCGCATTTGCCATAGCCGACTTGAGAAGCTTCATCAGCGGTTCGCAAGCAGACTTGGGAGTATGCTTTAAAATTGCCATTGCAACATCGCAAGGCTTATTTCTGATTAAGTCGAGGACGATTCCTACCTTACGGGGAGAAATACGAACCTGTCTTAATTCTGCTCTAGCTTCCATTGGTTCTTTCCTCCTTACTTCTTGGTAGTCTTGCTGCCGACATGACCCTTAAAGGTTCTGGTCGGTGCAAATTCGCCGAGCTTATGGCCGACCATATCTTCGGTTACATATACCGGAACGTGCTTTCTGCCGTCATGAACAGCGAAAGTATGACCTACAAACTCAGGGAATATTGTGCTGGAACGGCTCCATGTCTTGAGAACCTTCTTCTCGCCCGCTTCGTTCATAGCGATAACGCGCTTCAGAAGAACTTCCTGGACATAAGGTCCCTTCTTGATGCTTCTGCTCATAATGTTAAATTCCTTTCAAGCTACGCTGCAAGTTAATAAGCTTCGCTTTACCCTTTCGGAACGTGCTCTTTTTAACAGCAGCTTGTTGTGATTACTTAGCGTTTCTTCTCTTAACGATAAACTTATCGGTTCTGTTGTTAAGCTTTCTGGTCTTATAACCGAGAGCGGGCTTGCCCCACGGGGTTACAGGGCCGGGACGTCCGACAGGGGACTTACCTTCACCACCGCCGTGCGGGTGGTCGTTCGGGTTCATTACGGAACCTCTTACGGTAGGTCTTGTGCCGAGGTGGCGGGTCTTACCTGCCTTACCGATGTTTACGTTTGCGTGGTCAGCGTTGCTTACTACGCCGATGGAAGCCATGCACTTCTCGGAAACGTTTCTGAGTTCTCCGCTGGGAAGACGAACGAGTGCGTAGCCGTTTTCCTTAGCCATAAGCTGAGCCATGTTGCCTGCGGAACGAACGAGCTGTGCGCCCTTTCCGGGATAAAGCTCAATATTGTGAATAACGGTACCAACCGGGATATCAGCGAGCGCAAGCGCGTTGCCGGGCTTGATGTCCGCGTCGGAGCCGTTTCTGATAACGTCGCCTACTGCGAGCTTTTCGGGGGCGATGATGTACTTCTTTTCGCCGTCCTCATACTGAACAAGAGCGATAAATGCGGAACGGTTGGGGTCATACTCGAGGGTAAGAACCGTAGCGTTCATGCCGAGCTTGTTTCTCTTGAAGTCGATTACTCTGTACTTTCTTCTGTTTCCGCCGCCGTGATGTCTAACGGTGATTCTGCCGTAACTGTTACGTCCGGAATGCTTCTTGAGGCTTTCGAGAAGGCTCTTTTCAGGAGCAACCTTAGATAACCCGCTGTAATCGATAACTGTCATTCCTCTGCGTCCGGGGGTGACAGGTTTATATGTCTTTATAGCCATTTTATCTCACTCCTTACTTATTACATCATGCCGTCGAAGAATTCAATGGTCTTTGAATCCTGAGCGAGTGTAACGACTGCCTTCTTCCAATCGGAAGTGTAGCCCTCGCTGCGGCCCATGCGCTTCTTCTTGCCGTTTACGCTGATGGTGTTAACCTTAGAAACCTTTACGCCGAAGAGAGCTTCAACAGCCTTCTTGATTTCGATTTTGTTAGCGTTCTTGGCAACCTCAAAGGTGTACTTGCGTTCTGCAAGTCCATCCATTGACTTTTCAGTGATAATCGGACGTACGATAATGTCCTGTGCAGTTCTTTCCATTATGCGTACACCTCCTCAATTTTTGCAACCGCATCCTTAACTACGATAAACTTGTTGTAGTTTAAGATGTCGTATACGTTGAGCGTATTGACCTGAGTGGTCTTAACGCCGGGGATATTTGCAGCGCTCTTGATAACCTTCTTGTCAACGCTGTCGAGAACGATGAGCGCCTTTTCGTTTACGTTGAGTGCCTTAAGCATATTGACAATAGTCTTTGTCTTGAACTCGTCCGTCTTGATTGCGTCGAGAACAACGATATCGTTGTCTGCGCACTTGGAAGAGAGAGCGGAAAGGAGAGCAAGTCTCTTTACCTTTTTATTTAATGAGTAGCTGTAGCTTCTGGGCTTCGGTCCTAAAGCGATACCGCCGTGTGTCCACTGGGGAGCTCTTGTAGAACCCTGTCTTGCGTGACCTGTGCCCTTCTGTCTCCAGGGCTTCTTGCCGCCGCCGCTTACCTCGGTTCTCGTAAGAGTAGACTGTGTACCCTGACGCTGGTTTGCGAGATAATTTACGACTGCTGCGTGCATAACTACTGTATTCGGTTCGATTCCGAATACTGCGTCATTAAGCTCGAGGTCGGAAACAGGCTGACCGTTCATATCAAATACTTTTACGTTTGCCATTATAATCCTCCTCCTTACGCCTTAACCGCATCAGTAATGCAAAGCACTCCGCCCTTAGGACCCGGAACAGCACCCTTGATTGCGATAAGATTGTTTTCTGCGTCAACCTTGACTACTACAAGGTTCTGTACAGTAACTGTGTCACAGCCCATATGACCTGCCATGCCCTTGCCCTTGAAGATTCTGGAAGGCGACGAGCAAGCGCCCATGGAACCCGGCTCTCTGTGAACGGGGCCTGCGCCGTGTGTCATTTTAAGTCTGTGCTGATTGTGACGCTTGATTGCGCCCTGATAGCCTTTACCCTTGCTGGTGCCCTGAACGTCGATAACATCGCCGACTGTGAATGTATCAGCCTTTAAGATGTCGCCTACGTTTACGGCGCTTGCGTCATCAAGTCTGAACTCCTTGAGTGTTCTCTTGAAGGCTACGTCGTTCTTCTTGAAATGACCCTGCATAGGCTTGTTGACTGCCTTCGGCGAAATATCGCCGAAACCGAGCTGAACCGCCTCATAGCCGTCGTTTTCGGAAGTTTTCTTCTGAACGACAACGCAGGGACCGGCTTCAACTACCGTTACGGGAACTACGTTACCCGCTTCATCGAAAATCTGCGTCATGCCGATTTTCTTTGCGATTAAACCCTTTTTCATGGTTTTCCTCCTAAATTGGTTATTGGTTGAGAAATCTCAACGTGACCAAGTGCAGCGTTTCTGCCTTGGTTAGTGGTTGGCGTTGCGCCAACATAACTCGAAACTTCTTCTTCGGTCGCAAAGCAACTCTGTGGGGAATCTCTTTTAAAATTCCATTGAAATTTCTACGCCCGCCGGAAGCTCTAAGTTCTGTAAAGCTTCGATGGTCTTGTTGGTCGGACGGATTACGTCGATAAGACGCTTGTGGGTTCTGAGTTCGAACTGCTCACGGCTGTCCTTGTACTTGTGAACCGCGCGGAGAATTGTGATTACTTCCTTATTTGTGGGAAGCGGAATCGGACCCGCAACTCTCGAACCGGTTCTCTTTGCGGTTTCAACAATCTTTGCTGCTGCCGCGTCAACGGTGCTGTGTTCATAACCCTTGATCTTAACTCTTACCTGTTCCTTGACTGCCACTGTTTTATCCCCTTTCATAGATTTACGCCGCATGGCTGTTTCAAGCGGTTTTGTGCTTCACACGATATCGGGTGTTCCCTCATATTGCGGGAGAAACTTCAATCGAATCTCTTTACGGGGGTGTCTGCCTCAGGCAAACCCTTCCCAAATCCGATCAAAACCGCACAAAACGCATGAAAATACAGCTGACTCGCAGCGTGCAAGAATTATTATACAGCATTTCCGCACGAAATACAACCTTTTTCCGCAAATTTATGGCGATTTCAAGCGTAGAAATTTTACATATTTTAAAAGCCTACTTTGTTAATATTGCACAAATTCCGTTCCGACAGCTCTTGGCACCCGCCGCTTCGCGGGGGTGCGCCGAGCCGTCGGCGCCGCCGCGCCTTTTTTGTGCCGCGCTTCGCGCGGCACAAAAAAGCCCATGCGGGCTTCGCCCGCATGGGCGCATTCGGCGGCTTTGCCGCCGAATGCAAGGCGCGGCGGCGCCGTTTGCGACGCGTACCCCGCCGCGCAGCGTTCCGCCGAAAGGCGGAACGCTGCGCTCGGGAGGGGTGCCGACGCAAACGGCTTTGGAGTTAGAACAGTTCAGGCCGCTTTATCTCGTCAATCGAGTTCATATCGGCTATCGTTACATTATAATCGTATACGTCGCCGTCAACCGTATATGCGTTTGAAAACGCCGTGCAGTAACCCTCGTCGTTGAACTGATACGTCATCGTAAAATCCGTTATGTTTATGCCCCTGAACGATTCATACTGCACAAGCGCACGCGGGTCATAAATGAACGTAAGCGTGTTTCCGTCACGCTTCGTTTCGACGATCGCACCCTCATATACCGAAAAAAGCTGCGCGCCGTCGGCAAAGTAGTGGCGGCTCGATTTGCTGTATGAGTAAAAGCCCTCGCTGCCCTTGGCGTAATAGTCCCACTCGCTATCCTCTGGCAGGTCAATAAAGTCAATTTCCGTGCCGTTATTAAATTCGTAGTACTCCTTAACAGTCCCGTCGGTCTGCTTCTGCGTGCCGTGATAGAGATACTGCATAACCTCGCCCGCAAAGCGATAGGTTATCTCCTGCGTAACGTCCTCGCCGCCGTTCTGTCCGCCCATAAGGCTCACCGAGGCGCTTTCAAGCCCCGTGTGAAGCCCGCGTGCCTTTTCAATTTCTTCTTTTCCGTCGTAATCCACAGTCTGTGTACAGCCGCTAAGCAGCAGCGTAACCGACAGCAGACCCGCTGCGATTATTTTTTTCATTTTGAGATCCTTTCAGCATTGCCAAACAAAAAAGCCGTGCAGTCTGCACAGCTTTCCGTGTAAAAATCTTTGGAATTATTCCTCGAAGCCGCTTTCGATTAACTTTACTAAGCCGTCAACAGCGAGCTGCTCATCAGCGCCGTCCGCAATAATGCGGATAGTTGTACCGCCGACAATACCGAGAGAAAGGATACCTAAAAGGCTCTTTGCGTTAACTCTGCGTTCTTCCTTTTCAACCCAGATAGAGGACTTGTATTCGTTTGCCTTCTGAATAAAGAATGTTGCGGGTCTTGCGTGAAGACCAACCTGGTTTTTTACGTCTACTTCTCTTACGAACATAGATCTTCCCTCCATTGTTTTTGTTGCCCTTTTTACGACTTTCCTTCGTCGTTCCTACAATGTAAGTATATCCATTCCGGAGATTTAAGTCAACCGATTTTTGCAGTTTTTCGCCCCGAAACGAAATATTTTTCAGTTTTTGTTCAACGGAACCCAAAAACATTCAACAACGTTGTTGAATTTGCACAAATAATTTTCAACATAATATTCAAGTTAAACAATGACTTTTCAACAGCCTGCGCCGACGGCTATTCGACCATATCCGGGCGCTTTTCCTTTGTAACTTTCAGCGACATTTCGTCCTGCCACCTTTTTATGTTGGCGTGATGTCCCGAAATAAGTACTTCCGGCACTCTCCGTCCGCGCCATTCCTCGGGTCTTGTGTACTGCGGATGCTCAAGCAGACCGTTGTAATGACTTTCGATCGAATATGCGTCCTCGTTCGGAAGAACCCCGTCCTGAAGCCGCGCGACCGCGTCGGTAAGTATAAGCGCGGGGAGTTCGCCGCCTGTAACAACATAATCCCCGACCGAAATTTCCTCAAAATTCAGCTCGTCAAGCACGCGCTGGTCAACGCCCTCGTAATGTCCGCAAAGAAGAATAAGGTTATCCTCTGCGGCAAGCTCCTTTACCTTTTCTTGATCAAGCTTTTTGCCCTGCGGAGAAAGATAAATAAGGCGCGGCGCGGTATTTTCTCCGAGCTGCTCGCGGATAGCCTGCACACAGTCGTATATCGGCTGTGCCTGCATAACCATTCCCGTTCCTCCGCCGTACGCCTTGTCGTCAACGCGGTTATGCTTATCCAGCGTGTAATCGCGAATGTTGTGGCAGTTTATCTCTATACGCCCCGCCTTTCTGCCTCTGCCGACTATGCTTTCGCTAAGCACCGCTTCGCACATTGCAGGAAACAGCGTGGCAATATCAATCCTTATCATTCGCGTCGCCCTCGTTTTCGTAGATCTCAAAAAGATTGGGAAGCGGACGGATATACAGCTTTCCTCCGTCAATATCGGTCCTTATAAGTACTTCGGGGATTGCGGGAAACATATACTGCTTCCCCTCGGGAGTCCGCAGAGAATAAACGTCAGCGCCGCCGTTCTGATATATCTCGTCTATTTTTCCGTAGACCTTTCCGCTGTCGATATCCTCAGCCTCAAGCCCGATAATATCCTGTATAAACCAGACATCTTCGGGAAGCTCGGCGTCCTCGCGGTTCATATAAAGCGTTTTTCCGATATATTTCTGAGCTTCCTCGGGGGTATTGACCCCCTCGAGCTTTATTACCGCGACATCGCTTTTTAAATAGCGAACATTTTCAAGTCCGACCGCAGTTTTTCCTTTATCAAGATAAAGTGTATCAAATTCTCCAAGAACGTCGGGACTGTCACAGTAATACTGCATACGGACTTCACCCTTTAGCCCCTGAAGCTTCGTAATTTTTCCCATTTCAAGAAACTGTTTTTTCATTTTGTCATTCCCTTTCGTGCCTTTTCGGAATTATTACCCGGGTAATCCAGTCGTAGAGGTCGCGGTAAACCGTTTTTCTGTTTATTTCATGCAGCAGCATATGACGCGCGCCCGCATAAAGCCGAACACGCAGATCTTCATGCCCCGCATTTTTAAGCCGCCTGTACAATTTAGCCACGCCGCGTCCGCAATCACCAACTCCATCGTTCATTCCGCTCATAAGCAGCAGCGGCAGCTCCCTCGGAACGCTGTAAACCCAGTCGGGAGCAGAAACGACGTCCAGCAAAGTAATAATATCGCGGTAAGCGCTCGCTGTATAGTCAAAGCTGTGCCTGTCCATAAGGTCGCGGATCTTTCTGTCACGCGTCAGCCAGTCCCAGCCGCTCGCTCTGCACCTCATTTTTGAGCAAAAAAGCTCACACCCGCATTTCATTATCCCGTGCATGGTGTAGTTTCCTTTTTTGTACAAACAGAGCGCGTCCGCAAACGCAACAAGCAGCTTCTGACCGTCAAAGCCGTCGCTTGTCCCGACAAGCACGCACCCCGCAAGCCCGTCGCCGTACCACGTCAGATATTCGCGCGCGGCAAAGCTTCCCATGCTGTGTCCTATAAGGACTATCGGCAAGCTCGGAAACTTCCTCGAAACAATATCGGTAAGCTTTTTCATATCACGCACCAGACATCGCCAACCGTTCTGCGGCGCAAAAAATCCGATATCATCTCTTCCTCTGACCGAACGTCCGTGACCGAGAAAATCGTTCGCACAAACGATACAGCCCCTGTCGGTAAGATATTTTGCCAGACCCTTGTACAACAGCGCGTTTTCGCACATTCCATGCGCTATCTGCACGATACATTTCGGCTTACAGTCCGGCAGATAAACGTAAAAAGTTACTCTGCCCGTGCCGTTTGAACTCGGAAAACTTCCCTGAACGCTTCGCATAAACCCTCCAACGCTATTCTTATATTATAGTATAGCACATTTTCCGGGGAAATAAAAGTGCGTTTGTGAATTTTTTGCATAAGAGGGAGGGCAGGCGCGCTTCGCACGTTTTGGCTTTGCCAAAACGTGCGAGCGGCGGCGAAGCCGCCGCTGCCGCCCCAAGCCGCAAAGCGGCTCGGGGCGAGCGCGCCCGGGCTGCGAGTTCGTACTATATGGGGGCGGCGCGATGCTGCGAAGCAGCATCGCGCCATGAGGAGGGCTGCACTATCCTAACGAAAGCGGCGTTTTGCCACGAGCGGAACTTTTGCGGGAAATTGAAAGCCGCAGCGACCGCCGACGAGGGGACGAAAGCTGCAACAAGGTGTACAATATGATATTCTCCGCCGTGCGTGAGTTCCTTCACGAGGCGGTCGCTTTGATTGAACTCACACGGCGGCTTTCAACTTGCCTTTCTCTTTCGCACTTTTCTAAACGCCGCCTTCCACACAAACAGCGCTGCCAACGCACCTGCGCGGCGCGCCGCATTCGGCTTCGCCGAATGCGGCAGGCGGCGGCTGTCGCCGCCGCCTCATACCTGCTGCCCGCTTCGCGGGCAGCAGGGCGCCGCGCACTCCCTCGCCGATTCGCACAACGAACACAGCTTTCGGTTTCCCCGAAATATCCCACACCTGCACAACTGCGCGTCACAGCAAAACTCACATTACCGACTCGGCAACGCTGTGCGCACGCGCAGCGCTCACTTCGTGAGCGCTGTAAGCGGCGGCTTTGCCGCCGCCCGTATTTCAGCTTCGCTGAAATACGGGCGTGCGCCCACACCTCAGCAAAAACAAAAGAGCCTGCCATGCGACAAGCTCTTTTGTATTATTTAAGCGATTGCTTACTTTCTTTTTCTGGTGAATGCGATTGCAGCGCCTGCAAGGATTGCAAGACCGCCGATAGCAGCTACGCTTTCAATGCCTGTGTCGGGAGAACCCTTGGATGAATCGGTAGCAGCGGCAACATCGCCTGCAGCGGGAGCTGCATCAACTGTTGTGTCAGCGGGTGTTTCATCAACAACGGGAGCCTCATCGGCAGGAGCTTCTGCGTCAGCAGCGCCAAGACCGTTTACTGTGAACTGGATTGCGAGAGACTTTGTGGGGTATGCGCCCTTGTAGGATTCAAGGTCGGTGTTCCAGATGTTAGCGAAAAGAATACCTAATGTGCCTGCCTTTTCATCGTCGGGATCAACCATAGGTTCAGCAACTGTTTCAGCTACTTCGCCGTCAACAATGATAGAAGCGTCTGTGATCGTAACGCCTGCGTCAGAAGGAATATCTGTTGCAACGAAGAGGAGGTTGAAAGAGGAAGCGCCGTCAAGAGCCCAGTCGAAACCGTCAACGGAAACAGTATATGTACCATCCTTGTCGATAACCGCGTCTGTGAATGTTGCGGGGAGTACATAGCCGGAAATGTCATAGTCGAAGTTGTCTTCATATTCGGGGAAGGTTTCGGGATCGTTGCCGCCCCATACGATTACGCTGTTGAAATAGTCCGTAGCAATGCCGTAGGTAGGCTCAGTAGGCTTGTTTCTGAAAGAGTAAGGAGTGGTCTGGAAACCGATGTATGCGTTGTAGGATTCTGCTGCCGCGCCGATAGTGAGCGCTGCTGCGGCTGCCGTTGCAATAACCGCACCGGCGATAGTTCTGATCTTCATAGTAATACCTCCAGTATTTTTTGCCGGAAATTCCCGGCGCTTAATGTATACAATTGCATTATACCATATGCTGTAAAGGTTTTCAAGCGGTAAATTGCCGTAATTTGAATTATTTTTTTGGACATTTTCTACAAAATCACACATTGATTTTTGATGGTACGCCTTTAAGCAGATATTCGATGGAGTCAATCAGCGCCAAAAGGCTGGCATTGATTATATCCTTTGAAGCCCCGACGGTCGTCCATGTGCTTTCGCCGTCCGTGCTTTCGATAAGAACGCGCGTGACCGAAGCTGTGCTTTCACCCGACGAAATAACGCGTACCTTATAGTCTATAAGGTGCATTTTTTTCAGCTCGGGATAGAAAACCTCGAGTGCCTTTCGCAGCGCGCGGTCAATTGCGTTTACCGGACCGTCGCCCTCGTCTGCGGTTATCTCCGTGCGTTCGCCGACGCGCACCTTTACGACCGCGTTCGCCTTTCCCGTGTAGCTGTGATGCTTGCCGAAGCTGTCCATCGAAGAAATTATCTTATAATGGTCAATTTCAAAATGCGGCGTAAATCTCCCCAGTTCTTTCAGCACAAGCAGTTCAAAACTCGCCTGCGCCGCCTCGAACTGAAAGCCCGAGCATTCAAGTTCTTTCAGCTTTTCGAGAATATGAACCGTTTCGGCGCTGTTCTTCTCAAGCGTTTCGTCGAACGCTTTCAAGCGCGGCAGCACTGCCGAACGTCCCGAAACCTCGCTTAAAAGGAAGCTTCTGCGGTTTCCGACGAGTTCGGGCGGGATATGCTCAAACGTTTTCGGGTTTTTCGCAACTCCGTCCGCGTGCATTCCGCCCTTGTGCGCAAACGCGGAATCGCCTACATACGGCATTGAGCGCTGCAAACGCACATTTGCGACCTCGCTTATGAAGTGCGCCGTTTTAGTCAGCAGCTCCATTTTCTGCGGCTTGACAATTTCATAGCCGAGCTTTAGCTGCAAATTCGCCGCAGCCGTCGAAAGATTGGCATTTCCGCAGCGTTCGCCTATGCCTATAAATGTTCCCTGAACCTGCGAAGCGCCTGCGCGTACCGCAGCGACCGTTCCCGCCGCCGCGCAGCCGTTGTCGTTGTGGCAGTGTATGCCGACCTGTATGGAAATTGTCTTTTTTACCGCCTTTACGGTCTTTGATATTTCATCAGGAAAAGTTCCGCCGTTGGTGTCACAAAGACAGACGGAATCCGCGCCCGCCGCCTGCGCCGTGCGAAGCACTTCAAGCGCATATTCGGGATTTGCGCGGTACCCGTCAAAAAAATGTTCCGCGTCAAATATCACGCTTCTTCCCTTTGAACTCAAAAAGGCTATCGTTTCGCTTATCATGCGCAGATTTTCCTCAAGTGAAACGCCGAGAATGCAGTCAACGTGCATATCCCACGCCTTTCCGAACACCGAAACATACTTTGTCCCCGCCGAAAGAAGCGCGGCAAGCCCCTCGTCCTCGTCCGCGCGCACGCCCTTTCGCTTTGTCGAACCGAAAGCGCAGAGCCTAGACGTCACAAAGCACTCTTTCGCCGCCCTTCTGAAAAATTCAAGATCCTTCGGATTTGAGAACGGATTTCCCGCCTCGATATATGACACTCCGAAATCGTCCAGACTTTTCGCGATTTTCAGCTTATCCTCAACGGAAAAGCTGATTCCCTCGCCCTGTGCGCCGTCGCGCAGGGTTGAATCAAACAGTTCAATTCTCATTACACAGCTTCCTTTCCGGGGACGCTTCTCCCCGCAGCTTCACACCCGCGAACCCCGTGCTTTCGGCGCGCGGCGGGCGCAGGCGTTCGCGCGGCAAAGCCGCGCGAACCCGCGGAGCTTCGCTCCGCGCGCCTGTGGGCGAAGCCCACAGGCGGCCTGCGCCCGCCGCCCCGCCGATTTCGCTTTCCTGCCCGCTCAGCAGCCGACCGGCACAGCCGCTTTCAGCGAGAATGAGTACAGCAGGCATTCCTTTACGCTTAGCCCTGTCATCTGCTCAAGCGCATATTTGTACACGCCGAGCTGCCCCTCATATTCCTCGCGAAGCTTGTCCGGCGTCGTGTTTGAGTTGGTCTTGTAATCGACAAGCACTATCTTGCCGTCCTCTATAAACCAAAGGTCGGCAATGCCCTGTATAAACGGTTTTTCGTCGCCCTCGGGCAGCCCTCCGGGGTCATATTCACAGAAAATCGGATATTCACGGTGAATTTCGGGCGAGGAACGGAGGCGCGCGCAAAGTCCGCTTTCAAGAAAGGCGGAAACTTCGTCGCCGCTTATGCATTGCCGCTCCGCCTCGGTCAGTTTTCCGCGCAAAAACAGGTCATCAAGCTGCGCGGCGGTTCCCGAGAAATCCAACAGCTCCATCGCCTTATGATATGCGTCGCCTTTTTTCTTACCCGTGAGCTTGCGCGGCGAATCGTCCTTTATAAATGTTGGCGAGCGCAAAAATCTGTCAACCTTATCGACAAATTCCGAGAAATCGTCCACGCTTTTTACCCCGACCTGAGTTGCGGTCACCTTAGCGGGTATCTGCGAACAGCGCAAATATGCATACGGTTCAAACGGCTTAAGGGGCGCGGCTTCTCTTTCGGCTGCTGCCGTTTCCCCGCGCTTTTTTTCGGTGTAAAAAAGAATTTTCTCGGTGCGGATTATTCCGCTGCGAACGGCGTTGCTGTTCAGCAGCCATTTTAAGTGAACGTCCGTACCGCTCTGCTTCTGCGGTATCGGCGCAGTGAAGATGAGCTTCTCCTTTGCGCGCGTGGCGGCAACATACAGAAGCCGCATTTCCTCGCTTAGTTCCTGTTCATAATTTGACTGAGCGATCGCCTGCATTCCGAATGTATTTATTATCAGCTTTTTTTCGCGGTCAATTATCTTCATGCCTATCCCCAGGCAGGCTTCAAGCGCCATATACGGGTTATCACGGCTGCGGTGTACGGATGAAAGATTCGCGACAATGCATATCGGAAATTCAAGCCCCTTTGAGCCGTGAATTGTCATCAGCTTTACCGACTGCGCCGACGTTTCCGCGCTTTTAGCCTGAGAAAGACGAACCTGTTCACGCTCGGCGCGCGACATATAATTCAGAAAATCGTAAAGGCTTCTTCCCGCGCTTTCCGTGAACCTGCGGGCGTATCCTATCATCAGCTTGAGGTTTGCGTCGCGCTTTTCGCCGTCGGGCATCGCCCGCATAGCTTCGATAAACGGACTTTCGTCGTAAATCTTCCGCACCAGCTCTTCCGCCGACTGCTCCCGCGCAAATTCACGCAATTCTTCAAGCTCGTCCAGAAACGCCCCGGCCTTTTCGTCGCTCTCCGCATATTTGCAAAGCCCCGAATACATACTTCCGTATTTGGCGTCGCCGCCGCCGAGCTTTGTTTCGGCAAGCTCCTGCGCGGTAAAGCTGTACGGCGGCAGAGTAAGCACCGCCGCCAAATCAATGTCGCGGTAAGGGTTGTCAATGACTCGCAGAAGCGACATCATAAATTTCACCTCGGAAAAATCCGTATAGCCGCTCTCGTCCTTTGCTTCAAACGGTATCCCCGCACGCGCAAGCGCGTTCTTATAAATATAGGCGTTCGCGGAGTATTTCCCCATAAGTATTGCAAAATCTCCGTATCTGCACGGGCGCTTTACTCCCTTTTCGGTGACGGGAAATCCCTCGTCAACCATACTGCGTATGCGGTCGGCGATATAAGCCGCCTCTCGCCTGCGGGAGTCCTCTGCATCGCCGCCGTAAAGCTGTATAAGCTCGGTTCGGTTTCGCTCGTCGGCGTCATAGCTTGCCCCCTGAATAAGCATCTGCGCTCTGCCGTAGTTTATTCCTCCGAGTTCGCGTGTCATATTTCCCTCAAATATGGCGTTTACCGATTCAATTACGGGAGCGGAGCTTCTGAAATTGCGGTTAAGAAGAATTTTTTCATATTTTTCATCATCAAGCAGGCGCACAAAAACGCGCGGATCAGCGCCGCGAAAACGGTATATCGACTGCTTTGCATCGCCTACGAAAAACAGATTTTCTTCATTGTGTGAAAGCCTGCGGAATATTTCATACTGTATCTCGTTGCTGTCCTGAAACTCATCAACGATTATCATTGCGATATTTTGCCTGAGCTGCCGAGCCATGCTCTCATCGCGCAGCAGCTCGAGTGTCATAAGCTCGATGTCCGAAAAATCGACAACATTTTTCAGACGTTTGCGCCGTGAAAATTCACGGTCAAGCTCCTCGGTCAGCCTTAAAAGTATTTTCAGGACAGGCGCGCATTCCTTATAATCTGCGCTCATGCGCGAAATCAGACCTGCCGCAGACGTACACTTCTGCCAGCAGTCCTTGAGCTGTTCGGCGCGCTCTTTAAGCGCTGTATTATCAAAAGCTTTTGTTTTTCGCGGAACTGCGGGAATCTTCTGCTTCAGAACCCCCGTCATAAGTTCACGCGCTTCGGCAAAATTTTCGATCTGAAGAAACGGCTCGGCAAATTCCGTCCACGCCGCAGCAAACTCCTGCTCCTTTTCCTCGGACGATTCCGCCAAATTCATTATCGTTTCTTTTATCAGCCTGCGATACGGTTCGATCTGCGACGAAATAAAGCCGTTCAAAAGGCGGCGCGAAATTTTTGACGGATTTTCATAAGCCTTCAGCCAACCGCCGAACGATTTCTTTGAATCAGGCAGATTTTTTGAAAATTCATACAGCATTTTCAAAAGCTCGCAAAGACGGCTGTCGTTTTCTCCGCCGTACCAACCGTAGATAAGCTTCTTCTCCTCTTCGGGCGCTTCGGCGTAGAACTTTTCAAGCGCTTCGTCGAGCGACTTGGCGAAAATCAGCTTTCCCTCCGCCTCGTCAAGCACAGAGAAATCGGGGGATATTTCAAGCGCGGCGCTGTTTCTGCGCAGAATGTCAAGACAAAACGCGCTTATCGTGGAAATGCTCGCGTCCTCGAGCCGCAGAAGCTGCGCTTTCAGATATTCGTTATCGGGCGCGGCTTCTATCGCTTCGGAGAGCGCGCTGTTAAGGCGCGTTTTAAGCTCTCCCGCCGCTTTTTCGGTAAATGTCGCAACAACTATCTCGTCCGCATTTACAGGGTTTTCCTCATCTCGCAGTATGCGTATTATCCTCTCGACAAGGACAGCGGTCTTGCCGCTTCCCGCCGCAGCCGACACTATCGCCGACCTGCCGCGGAAATTTATCGCACGTTCCTGCTGCTCTGTCCACTCCATGCCGTGCTCCTTTCTTACGTTTGCTTTTCCCTCCCGCTTTGCCGCAGGCAAAACTCGCGCACAACTGCCCTCCCGCACCTGCGGCGCAGCGGCTTGCTTCGCAAGCCTCAGCCTGCGGCTTCGCCGCAGGCCGGCGCGGGAGCCTTCGGCTCCCGCGCGGCTGCGCCGCGCGTGCGGGGGAGCAGTTCATCGCAAAGCGAGCCTGCGTAACGGTTACGGCGAATCCGGCCTGCCCCCGCAGAAGAGGGAATACGGGCAGTAAGCACAGCTCTCCGCCTTTTTCGGGCAGGCGCTTGCCATTCCCCCGATAGTCTGGAGAACCTGCGCGTTGACGTATGCCTTGCAGTATTCGCGCAGCCCCTCAAATCCGCTTTTTGAGATATATTTCGGCGTGCAGTAGCCGCCGCGCGTTTTGCCGTAAAGCTCCGTGTAGCGATCGTTTATCTCCGAAAGCTCCCGCTCATCGGGCGAATCGCGCAAGGCAAGTCCGCCCGCAGCGTGAAGCCTCTCGTTCGTCCGCTTCTGCTCGACGCCGCTCTGTTCACGGTCCGTTCCGCTGTCGGCGGTCAGCTCGTCCGCACCGATAGGCTGATAGAGAACCGCCGAGGGCTGCGCGTTTTCCTGCTCGCAAAGCCCGAACAAATACAGCAGCATTTGCAGGTTTTCTCCGCCGTAAACGCTTTCAAGCGGCAGCTCCTTCTTCCCGCGCTTATAGTCCACGACGCGCAGGAATTTCCCGCCCGCCGTTTCCGAAACGTCGAGCCTGTCGCATATGCCTTTTATGGTTATATCGCCGAATTTAAAGCAGATTTCCCTTTCGAGCGCGAGCGGTCGGAAATTTGAGAATCTCATGCTGTCACGGACGCGGATCGCCGCTGCGGCGGCAATTTCCGAAAGACCCGAAAGCTGGTATGAAAAACGCTCCGCTGCGCCGAAATCCCCGAAAAATACCTCTTTTTTATAGTTTTCGACGCTGCCGCGCGCGTGATTTAAAATGTCCGAATCAGATAATCCCGAAAGCTCCTGCGGCTTATCACCGTATTCCTTGAGCAGTCGTTCAAGGCAGTAGTGAACTACGCTTCCCGAAAGCATTGGGTCGACGGCACGCTCGTCGTCCTCGCGCAGACCAAGCCCATAAGCGCAGAAAAAGCCGAATTTGCAGTTGTTTATGCTGTTCAGCGCGGTCGGAGAATAGGTTTTGAGCGAAAGCAGCGCCCTTGCCTGTTCGGGAGAAATAATTTTGCGCCCGCCGTCGCCGTTTTCATAAAGCGGAATGTCCTCTCCGAGCGCCGCAATTATACTTTCACGCTCCGCACGGCGAGTCGGGTCGGAATATATTCCCGCAAGATATCGCCGCGCGGATTGTACGGTCCGGCAGTAAAAATCCGCGCCAAATTCATCGGCTCCGAGTATTTCCGCGCCGAAATTCCGCTTGATATTTTCGATATAGGGAGAGGGAGAAAGCTCGGAAAAGCTCTCGCTCAGCGCGGGAAATGTTACAAAAAGGCGCTCTTCGGGAATATTCGTGCAGCGGTACAGCAAAAACATTTCCGAGGAATAGCGGGATTCACGGTCGCCGCCTATCGCAATGCCGCACTGTGCAAGCTGTTCCGTTTCGCCGCCCGTAAACGCGCCGGAAGCGCGGGTCGGACGCGGCATCACGCCCTGATTGAAGCCGCAGATGAACACCGCGCGCACGCGGCGCAGCCTGCTTCGCTCGACATCGCCTATCGTCACCGCGTCAAGAACCTGGGGCGGCTTAGCGATCTGCGCCGCGGCAAATATTCCCGTCAGTATCTCGATATATTCGGACAGCGACGGGTAATATCCCTTAAGCGCCTCGTGAGCCGACTCAAAAATTGTCACCGTGTCGTCCCAGACGGCGCTGTATTCCTCCATTTTCTTTCTATTTACGACAATTTTTCCGTTCTCGTCGCGCGTTTTTCCAAGGCAAAGCCCGTAAAGCGAACGGTTTATGTCCATTTCGTTGCAAATAAAATCGCAGAGCGCGGCGGTCATTTCAGCGCCGTCCGCTCCGTCTATTCTCTTTTTAAGCCGTTTAAGCGGCTCAACAACGCTCCTGCGAAGCTCTTCAAGCTCCCCGCTTTCATCAAGCCTTTCGGGAAACGGTCTGAGCCAGTCCCTTTTCCGCAGATCGTATTTTCTCGAAATTCTCTCCAGACTGTCAATCTGCACTCGGCTTATCGTTTTTCTGTCGCCGTGCCGAACAAAGCCGCTTTTTATGTACCTTAACAGGTCGTCTGTTTCAAAGCTCAGCGCCCGCAGCGCGTCCAGCGAAAAACGAACCGCCGATTTGCTCAGCAGCGACTCGGGGATGTCCGCAAAAAAAGGAATCTCATACTTTTTCATCGCACTGCCCAGAATGCGGCTGTACACGGGATCTGCGGTCAGCACCGCAATGTCGCGGCAGCGATAACCCTCGTCCATAAGACCTCGTATTCGGGCGCATATCCAGTCGCTTTCCTGCCACGGATCCCTTACCTTTATTATCTGCCCCTTCGGGCTGCGGAAACGCTTTTTCATCACGGTAAACTCAGCTTCACCGTCAGACGCTTCGCGCAGCTTTGAGATAAGGCGGGAAGTCGTGCGAAAATGCGCTTTCGCGCTGTCCGGACCGTCGGCGGTTATCGCGAAAGTTACATTTTCAGCCCTTTGCAGCAGCGAACCTATAAACACAAGCTGACTGCCCGAAAAATCGTCAAAACCGTCAAAATAGCAGCAAGCTCCCGAAAAATAATCCGTCTGCGCCGCAAGCTCAGCCGCTCTGCGGACATCGTCGAGCCTGTCGTCAAACGAACGCGTGAGCAGCCCGTCATATTCGGAATAAATTTCACAGATATCGTTCAGCTTATTCATCAGCAGCTCGCTGAAATCCGTATTTTCCGCAACAGCCGAACGAAGCCCCGACGGGGTAAGTCCTGAGCTGCGAAGCTGCGCCACGATACTTAGCGCAAATGCCGAAAAACCGCTTTTTTTAAGCTGCCGCCGATAATAAACGAGTCTGCCCTGCGCCGCAAGCGTATTCAGCACGCGCGTCATCAGCATAGTCTTGACAACATCGTCGGCATACGCTTTCGTTTCGCCGTAAAGGTGCAGCAGCTTCTGCGCCGCACGCGAGAACATCGTGACCGAAACGTTTCCCGAATCAGGCGGCGGAACATTTTTATATATTATTTTCTCCGCTTCAAAAGAGAACTGGTCGGGCACAAACAGAAAAACCCTCCGACCCTTTCGGGCGTCCTCTTTTATGCGGCTGTAAAGCTCCGTGGATTTTCCAGTTCCCGCTTCTCCGCAAATTATATTCAGCATCAGCCCGCCTCCTTTGAAAAAGTCATATAATACCAATCCTGCCAAAGCCGCAGGCTTCGGTTATATGCGTTAGTGTCATTATACCATATCGCAAAGCGAAAATCAACCCAACTGCGCGGGTTTGTGCGAGGGCGCGCAGCGCATTTTGCGAAGCAAAATGCGCTGCGGCGGCGAAGCCGCCGCAATCAGCCGACTTGTCGGCTGAAGCGCGCCCGCCCTGCAGGGAGCACTGTCTGTAGGAGCAGTAGGATATTGTGTGAATGCCGGCACTATCCTGCGAGCTGCGGCGTTTCGCCGTGGGCGGAGTACCGCAAACACAGCAAAAGCCGCTGCGGCTGTCGACGAGGGGGCGAGAACCGACCGCTCCGAAAGAAGCGCGAGCCCCTTCAGGAGGCAGCCGCATTTGAAAGCGACAGTTACGAGCGGCTTTTGTTACCCTCGGCTCCCGTCCCACCCCGATAAACGCCGCTGTCCGAGGATACTTCTCCTCTCCGCTTCCCACATACGTCCGGCAAAAACTCCCCATGCCGCGGGCGCGCCGCGCGTTCCGCTTCGCGGAACGCGCCCGTCGGCTTCGCCGCCGCAAATCCGGCTTCGCCGTCTTTTCCGCGCCCGCTTCTCTCTCGTTTGCACCGCTGTGGGCGCGGCCGGGCTTTAGGCTTTGCCTAAAGCCCCAACTTCGGCGGCTTCGCCGCCTACGCACGGCGTGCAGGCTTCGCCGCCCGCCCTCCGCTGCGCCCACAGCACAAAAAAGCGCCGCACAGCCAAACTGCGCAGCGCCGATATATAGTTCGATTTCAACCGTGATGTTTTTCGCCCGAAAGATAGCTTTCAGCCTTGTTCAGCACCTTTGCCGACGAAAGTATCTGAATGATAACGACTCCGACGATCATTCCGAAAACGCCCTGAACAACGTTTCCCGGAACTCCCGACAACGCTCCAAGTCCGTTTCCGAGCAAAAGCGCCTCATAGCCGAAATATCCCGCAATCATGATAAGTTCGCCGCAGAACGCGCCTGTGATATACCCGACAAGTCTCAGCTTCGGGAACTTTTTTGTGAACTGACGGGCGATAAGCGCCGCAGTCAGTGCAATAAGACCCTTAATGATAAACGTTGCGGGAACATAGTGCGCGTAGCCCGAAAAAAGGTCGGCAAAAGCCGAGCCGATACCGCCCGCCGCAAAGCCGTAGACAGGTCCGAGAACCCACGCCGCAACAAGAATAAAACAATCGCCGAAATTCACATAGCCGTTCATCGGCGAGGGGATCTGAATAACCATTGTCGCAACGCAGATAAGCGCCGCGAACATCGCTGCAAATACCGTTTTTAAAAGCCTGATTTTCTTTGTTTCTGTTTTCATTTTTGCTGCCTCCTTCTATGTTCTGCACATTTACGCCGAGTTGGATTTCCGCGTCCTCTGCGTTGAGAAAAGTATATCACAACCCAGTGTGAAAATCAATGACAAATGTACAGAAAAATGTTGTAAAAAACGGTATAATATGCTACAATAATACTAGGATTTTACATAAATTTCTATACATAAGGTGACAATTATATGCCTTTTAATTTTGACACGCGCTCCCGCGCATAGAAATTTTCCGCATAAAAGGAGGAATAGAGCTTGAAAATCACGGAGGAAACAGCAAAACGGGCAAAAGAGCTTGCCGAAAAAATGACGCTCGAAGAAAAGTGCAGCCAGCTTCGCTACGATTCGCCCGCAGTCGAACATCTCGGCATACCCGCCTATAACTGGTGGAACGAGGGGCTGCACGGGCTTGCGAGAGCAGGCACGGCGACAATGTTCCCGCAGGCTATCGGTCTTGCCGCAACATTCGACGACGAGCTTATACGGAAAATCGGCAGGGCGATCGCGCTTGAAACGCGCGCAAAATACAATGCCTGTTCGGCAAAAGGCGACAGGGACATCTATAAAGGACTTACGCTCTGGTCGCCGAACGTAAATATTTTTCGCGACCCGCGCTGGGGACGAGGTCATGAAACCTATGGCGAAGATCCTTTTCTTGCGGGACATCTCGGCGCTGCGTTCGTACACGGTATTCAGGGCGAGGACAGCGAAATGACCGCTTCCGCCTGCGCAAAGCATTTTGCCGTTCACAGCGGACCCGAAGCGCTGCGGCATGAATTTGACGCGGAGGTTTCTCAAAAAGACCTGCGCGAAACCTATCTTCCCGCGTTTGAAGAACTGGTAAAAGCGGGAGTAAGCGGCTTTATGGGCGCATATAACCGTGTAAACGGCGAACCTGCCTGCGCAAACACGCAGCTTATGAAAATTCTGCGCGAAGAATGGGGCTTTAACGGATATTTCGTTTCGGACTGCTGGGCAATACGCGATTTTCACACGCATCATCATGTGACCGCAAACATAACCGAATCAGCCGCGCTTGCGCTGAAGAAAGGCTGCGACGTAAACTGCGGCTGCTCGTATCTCCACATTCTCGAAGCGTACAACGAGGGGCTTGTTTCCGAAGCAGACATCGACCGCGCAGTAACAAAGCTGCTCGAAATAAGAATTTCGCTCGGTTCGCTTGGCAAAAGTAAATACGATGAAATTCCTTATACCGTAATCGACTGCCCCGAACACAACCGTCTTTCGCTTGAGGCTGCTCAAAGGTCGATGGTTCTTCTCAAAAACGACGGCATACTTCCTCTTAATAAAGAAAAAATAAAAACGATAGGAGTTATCGGCTGCTCGGCTGACAGCCGCGAGGCTCTGAAAGGAAATTACTACGGCACGGCTTCGGGCTATACTACATTTCTTGAGGGAATAAAGCGCGAATGCGGCGGCGATATACGCGTTCTCTATTCGCAGGGCTGCGACTTCCGCGCCGACCGCTGCGAATGTCTGGCTCAGCCCGACGACCGTCTTTCCGAAGCCGCTGTTACCGCAGAACTCAGCGACGTTGTTATACTCTGCGTCGGGCTAAATGAACATCTTGAGGGCGAGGAGGGCGACGATGGCAACGAATATGCCTCGGGCGACAAGGAAAGTCTGCTTCTGCCGCTTTCACAGCGCAAGCTGATAAAAACAGTTCTCGACACGGGCAAGCCAACGGTAATCGTTATCGCCGCGGGAAGCTCGGTCACTCTCGGAGATGAGCGCGGAAACGCCATGATTTGCGCGTGGTATCCCGGTCCGCACGGTGGAACGGCGCTCGCGGACATACTTTTCGGGAAAATTTCTCCCTCGGGAAAGCTGCCCGTAACCTTCTATAAGGACACCGCACTTCTCCCCGATTTTACCGACTACTCCATGAAAAACCGCACCTACCGCTATCTCGAGAGCAGCGAAAACGTGTGGTTTCCGTTCGGGTGCGGGCTTACCTACTCGGATTTCGCCTGCCGCATCATTTCAGCCGAAAAGTGCGGAGAAAATATTCAAGTAAAAATCTTCGCTCAGAATATCGGCGGCACTGACAGCGAGAACGTTGTGCAGCTTTACCTCGGCTGTCCCGACGAAAACGCCCCGCTTAACCCTTGGCTCTGCGCGGCAAAGCGTATTTCTCTCAAAGCGGGCAAATCCGCCGAACACACCGTTGAAATAAAGAAAGCGCGCTTCCGTATTTTCAGCGAAGCCTCGGTTTATTTCGCTCGTGAATACCGCATTTTCTGCGGCTTTGGTCAGCCTGAAAACGGCTCTGAATTTGTAAAAATCGAAATGTAATGCGCAAAGCTGCCGCCCGTCGGCACCCGCTCGGGGTGCGCGCCGTGCGGCAGCCAACCGCCGCTCCGCTTTCGCTTCGCGAAAGCGGAGCCCCTGCGGGGCGCGGTGCCGCGAAGCGGCACATGGGGCGAAGCCCCATACTTTTGCGCTTTGCGCAAAAGCGCGCCCCGCAGGGGCGGGCGGCGAAGCCGCCCGCAGCGGTGCATGGAGAGAACGCCAAACATTTTAAAGGAGAAGATATGAAAAAGATCCTTGTTATAACAACGGGCGGGACTATTGCCTGCGGCAGCCGCGAAAACGGACTGACTCCCGAAAACGGCGGACAGCGTCTTGCGGAAGGAATCGTCCCGAAAAACTGCGAGGTGCGGTTTCTCGACCTGTTCTCAGTGGACAGCACCGATATTTCACCCGCACACCGGAAAAAACTCAACAACACAATTAATTCGGCGGACGGATTTGACGGAATAATCGTTCTGCACGGGACCGACACCCTGGAGTATACGGCGGCAATTCTCAGCATTACCGCAAGACGGGATATCCCCGTGATTATTACCGGTTCAATGATCCCGATGGAGGACAACAACAGCGACGCTCCGCAAAACCTTTCCGACGCGTTCGCGGCAGCCTGTACGGAAAAGCTCGCAGGAGTTTATGTCGTTTTCTGCGGACGTGTAATTCCCGGAAATCTGGCAGTCAAGAGAAGCACGGCAAACGACGCTTTCCGCTGTTTTTCGGGAGAAGAATACGGTCGTATTTCAAACGGCGTCGCCAGCATATTGAAACAACCTGCTTTTCCGCAGCAATTTCCGTTCCCGAACAATTTCGTGCAGGTCGCGGTACGCAAACTTACGCCGTTTATGCGCGCAGACGAGCTTTGTGCAAATGGCTGCTGCGGAATGGTTATAGAAGGCTGCGGCGCGGGCGGACTGCCGGACAGCCCCGAACTGATTGCGGCTGTCGGCGCGCTTTCAGAAAAATTTCCCGTAATCATGACGACCGATTGCATAGGCGGCACAGACCTTTCGCTTTACTCGGTAGGCAGGCGCGCACTCGGCTGCGGAATAATTGACGGCGGCGTTATGTCCACGGCATTCGCGGCGGCTCTGCTTTTCTGTACACAGGGAAACTTCTCCCTGTAAGCGCACGCGGACGGCTTCGCCGTCCGCCCCTGCGGGGCGCGCTTTTGCGCAAAGCGCAAAAGTAGGGGCTTCGCCCCATGTGCCGCTTCGCGGCACAGCGCGCCCCGCAGGGCGCGCCGCTTTCGCTTAGCGAAAGCGGCGCCGTTTTTCGGCGGCTGTACGCCGCGCACCCCGAGCGGCAGCGAGCGGGTGCCGGCGGGCAGCCGCTTGAACAGGGGAAAAGTGATTGCTTTCCGCGTTAATTTGTGCTATAATGAGATTATTACATTCAAAAGCTGAACGGAGAAGAATATGATAGCGGAATACGAAAAAAACGAGCGGCTGTTTGTGTCGCAGGTAAAAAAGCTTGCCGAAGAAAACAGCTTTGAAGAACTCAGAGAGTCGTCGCGTAAAACTAAAAGCGCGGCTGAAGCTTTTGCTGCGGTTTATCTTGCGGTGCAGAAAGGGCTTGGCGTTACGCCTTTCGATACACAGATCTGCGCGGGTGCGGCGCTCGACGATACGGCAGTTGTCGAATTGGCAACAGGCGAGGGCAAAACGATCGCAGCTGTTTTTGCCGCATATTACAGCGTTATTCAGGGATTTCATGTGAATATATTTACTTTCAACGATTATCTTGCCGCACGCGACTGCGAATGGATGCGCCCCGTGTATGAGCTGCTCGGCGTGAGCGTTTCTTTCGTTTCGGAGCAGCTTTCCGCAGAAGCGCGCAAGGCTGCTTATAAAGCCGACGTAACTTACTCGACAGTTAAGGAGTGCGGGTTTGATTATCTGCGCGATTTCCTTGCTGAAAGTCCCGAAAAGCTGGTTTCGGGAAAGCTTGAACGCGCAATCGTTGACGAAGCCGATTCTGTTCTTATAGACGAAGCAAGAATACCTTTGGTTGCGGCGGGAAGCGTTGAAATTGAACAGGATAAGGAGCTTGCGGACGTATTTTCCTTTGTAAAAACACTTCTGCCCGAAGATTACGAGATAAGTCTTGAAACGGAAAGCGCATATCTGACCGACGAGGGCGCACGCAAAACCGAAAAGCATTATCGCTTAAACAATCTGTATGATGAAGAAAACAACGCACTGATGATACGTCTTAACGACAGCCTTAAAGCGCTTTATGTCGTTACCGAAAACCGCGACTATATTGTAAAAAATAATGAAATATGCCTTATCGACAGGTTTACCGGGCGCGTTGCCGAGGGACGTCATTTTCCCGGAACGCTCCAGTCAGCTGTCGAACTGAAACACGGTCTGAACGTTACCGAACGCGGAGTTACAATGGCGACGATAGCAATTCAGAACTTCGTTCGCCTGTTTCCGAAAATATCGGGAATGACGGGCACGGCGCGAACTGCAAAGGACGAATTTGATTCGATGTACGGCATGATCGTAAAGCATATCGAACCCAATACGCCTTCTGCGCGAATCGATTTGCCGATTTTTATTTGTTACAACAGCGAGGTCAAGCTGCGGGCGGTCGCAGACGAAATTTCAGCAGCGCATGAAAAGGGACAGCCCGTACTCGTCGGAACAGACAGTATCGCTCAAAGCGAGGAGCTTTCGCGGCTTCTCAATAACCTTGGTATCGCGCACGCGATACTTAACGCAAAAAACGACGAATACGAAGCTGAAATTATCAGCAATGCGGGAAAATTCGGTGCTGTCACGATTTCTACGAACATGGCGGGGCGCGGCGTTGACATTAAGCTCGGCGGCGCTGATGAAAAAGAACGCGAACGTGTGCTTGAGGCGGGCGGACTTTATGTTATCGGAACATTTCTTGCCGAAAGCGAACGCATAAACAACCAGTTAAGCGGACGTGCGGGACGTCAGGGCGACCCCGGACAAAGCCGTCTGTTCGTTTCGCTTGACGAAGAGATCATGGAACGCTGCAAGCTGAAAAAACTGGTCGGCACACGGCATTATCCCGCACCGTCCGACAGCGAGCTTACCGACAAGACGCTTATTCGCGAGGTTTCACGCGTTCAGCGTATTTCACAGGGCAAGACGTTAGACGAACGCGTGCGCCTGATGAAATTCAGCATGATAAACGAAAAACACCGCCAGCAGATTTTTGACGTGCGCCAAGCATATTTGACCGACGAACGCCGCAGCAATTTCTGGGAAAAAGATAATCCGCAGCTTGCGAAAAAGCTCGGGGCAGAGCTTGAAAAAAAGGCGATCCTCTGCGTGCTTAACCGCTGCTGGGCGGATTATCTTGAATACACGTCCGCTCTGCGCGAGGGCATCCACCTTTCGGCTATCGGCGGAAAAGATCCCTCGGAGGAATACAACATTGCCTGCGAAAACTATTATTTGGACCTTGAAGAGCAAATTTCCGAGCGAATGTCCGATTTTCTCACAGACGCAGAAAAAGGTAAAGCTTCTGTTTTCTTTCCCGCGAAAACATGGACATATCTGCTTGCCGACAACGGCGACGAGCTTGAGCGCCGCAGCCTGATGAGCGTGCTTTTCGGCGACAGTGAATACGACGAAGAAGCTTCCTCCGAGGAAGAAGCTGCCCCGACAGAGGCAGAGCCGAAAAGGGGATTTTTCGCAAAACTTTTCGGAAAAAAGTAATTTCGGCAAGGGCGCGGGGCGCACGCGCCGCATTCCGCGAAGCGGAATGCGGCGGGAGGCGGCAAAGCCGCCGCTGCGCGATTTGCTGCGCAAATCGCGCGCGTGCGCCCCGCGCCCGCAATATCGCCGAAGTGCGCAAAAGCAAGGAAAAAGCACTATCCCCACTCCGCGGCGTTGAACCAAGTGCGAAATATCACAAAGCTAACAAAAGCCGCAAAAACGGTACGTTTTTTCTGCGGAAGCGGCTTTCAACTCCCCCGATTCCTCTCCCACACCGCAAAACGCCGCAATCAATACGACAGCATAAATTCTCATTATCACACACACTCCGGCAAAAACTCCCACACGCGGGGCGCACGCGCCGCATTCCGCTTCGCGGAATGCGGCTTCGCGGCGGCTTCGCCGCCACCCGCGCGATTTGCTGCGCAAATCGCGCGGGTGCGCCCCGCTCACACAGCAAAAAGAGGTACGCTTATGGATACAATAGCAGCAATCGCAACCCCTCCCGCCGAGGGCGGGATATCTGTCATACGCATCTCGGGCGAGGCGGCGCTCGAGATCGCCAACCGCGTTTTTTTTCCGTATTCAGGCAAGAAAATCGACGAAATGGCGGGCTATACCGCAGCTTACGGCGAGATACGCGACGGTGAAAAAAGGCTCGACGACGGCGTGCTTCTCGTGTACCGCGCTCCCCACAGCTATACGGGTGAAAATACCGCCGAAATATCCTGCCACGGCGGAATTTACGTCACTCGGCGCGTACTTGCCGCTTGCTTTGCGGCGGGAGCTAAACCCGCTCAGGCAGGCGAGTTCACCAAACGCGCGCTGCTTAACGGGAAGCTTTCGCTTACACAGGCGGAGGCTGTCGCCGACCTTATAGGCGCACAGAACGAGCAGTATTTGCTTTGCAGCCGCGCTCAGCGCGAGGGAGCGCTGTACCGGAAAATTTCAGCCGCCGCAGAGAAAATCCTCTCGTTTACGACGCTTATACAGGCGTGGATCGACTACCCCGACGAAATGGAGGACGAGTTCGACGGTGTGATCGAAGCGGAAAAACTGACCGAAGTTCTCGGAGAACTTGACGGACTTCTTGAAAGCTACGACAGCGGCAGGCTGCTGCGCGAGGGAGTTTCGTGCGCGATTGTCGGGAAACCGAACGCGGGCAAATCCACGCTGATGAATTTGCTGGCGGGCAGCGACCGCAGTATCGTCACGGATATCGCGGGAACTACGCGCGATATCGTCGAAGAAACGGTTATGCTCGGCGACGTTATGCTGCGGCTCGCCGACTGCGCGGGGATACGCGAAACCGACGACCTTGTAGAACAGATCGGCGTTGAGAAAATGCTGAAAGAAATTGAAACGGCGGAGCTTATTTTCGCGGTTTTCGACGGCAGCCGCGAGCTTTCCGACGAGGACGAAACACTTATGGAACATCTGGCGGGTAAGAAATGCGTATGCATCGTGAACAAAAGCGACCTCCCACAGAAAATCGACCTTTCGCGCCTTTCGGGGCGCTTCCGCTCGATCATTTCACTCAGCGCCAAAAACGGCGGCGGGCGTGAGCTTCTCGAACACGCCGCAGCGGAAACGGCGGGTCTTGCTCGGCTCGACCTTTCATCGGGGTTTATCGCTAACGAGCGCCAGCGCGGCTGTCTGCGCGAAGCCCGAGAGCTCCTCTCCGAAGCTGTTGAAGCGCTGCGCGCGGGAGTCACCCCCGACGCAGTCGGTATCCTCTGCGAACGTTCGCTCGACCGCCTTTACGAGCTTTCCGGCGAAAGCGTAAGCGAGGCGGTCATAGACAGCGTATTCCGCCGCTTCTGCGTGGGAAAATAAAGAAAAAGCCTGAGAAACCTCAGGCTTTCTTTTTCACTTTTTTTCGTCCTCCGTAAGCTCGGAGATTATCTTGATGAAGCTGTCCGCGTCAGTAAAATCGCGGTAAACCGACGCAAAGCGTATATACGCAACATGGTCGGTTTCCTTGAGCTTTTTCAGCACCATTTCGCCGATTTTTTCGGACGTAACCTCCCGCTGAAAGTTGTTTTTCAGCTCACTCTCAATGTCATCGACCATTTTCTCGATCGCCTCGAGCGTTACCGGGCGCTTTATCGTCGCGCGGAGCAGCCTTTCGACAAGCTTCTGCGAATCAAAAGGTTCGATCGACCTATCCTTTTTGATAACTACCAACGGGATATTTTCAACGATCTCATAGGTCGTAAAGCGGCACTTGCACGAAAGACATTCCCGTCTGCGGCGGATTTTTCCGTCGGTCGGGCGCGAGTCGATAACCTTGCTGTCTTCATAACCACATTCGGGACATTTCATAAGACGGCTCCTTTCTGCAACTGACGAGCTTTTCTTTTTATTATAACATTTTTGACGTTAAAATTCAAGCTTGCCGGAGCATTTTTTCGATTTTTTTCACTCCGTCCGAAAGCTCCTCATACCCGCCGTAATTGCTTCTGTAAAGCTCGATAAGAAGCGCGCCGTGATAGTCAAGCTGCTTTAATTTACCGATTATCGCGGGGAAATCCTCGTTTCCCGCCCCGACGGGCAGGCAGTCGGATTTGCCGTTCGCGTCGCTTATGTGAACGTGGATAACGTCCTTTCCGAGCGCGTCGATTATCTCGGTAGGCTTCAGTCCGCTGCGGCGCGCCTGCTTTAAATCAAGCACATATTTCGTCCTAGAGCCGCACTGTTCGCGAAGCCGTTTCAGAAAATCCAGACTTCCGCTCTTACAGTAGCTTATATTCTCCTGTGCAACCGTCACGCCAAATTCGTCCGCGGCGTCAAGCAGCCTGCTGAACTGCTCAAAATAGCGTTCGTCCGAGCATTTTGCGCTTAAAATCGCCCCGTGCAGAACAAAGATCCGCGCGCCGAGCCGATTCATGCATTCAAAGTAGCGCTTGTAAATATCGATAAGCGCCTGCTGTCTGCGGGGATAATCCGAAAAAAGGAAAAGGCTCTCCATAGGCGAGGTAAACGGGTGAAGCGACACAACGTTTATGCCGTAATCCCTCACAGTGTGCAGAATTTCATCGAATATCGGACCCGAAATTTCCGAAAAATCGTTCATGAATATTTCCGTGTTTTTTACGCCAAGCTCTCCGAGCTGTTTTACCGCGCACTCCGTTTCGAGCGGATAAAGCGACGCGCTTGATACTCCGGCAAGCATTTAAGCCCTCCCTTCCTGACCGAGAAAAATCGGATTTGCCCCACAGATCATTTCCGTGGGGCAATCGCTTTACTTCTTTTTGTTCTTTGCGCCTGCGCCGGGACGTGTGTTCCACGCCGCCCAAAGCGGACCGCTTATGAATACCGATGAATATGCGCCCGCGATAAGTCCGACAAGCATCGGGAAAACGAAGCTTACTATAGATTCAACGCCGCATACCAGTGCTACAACGCACATTGCGAGAACGGCAAGAACCGTGGTGATAGTCGTTTTCATGGCACGCGAGAGCGTCTGCCAGATACTCGAATTTACAAGCTCGGGAATTTCCATTTTCTTTCCGTAAAGCTTGCGGTTTTCACGAACGCGGTCGAACATTACGATAGTGCTGTTTATCGAATAACCGAGAATGGTAAGGATAACCGCCATAAAGTTCGCGTCAATAGGCAGGCGGAAGAAAACGAACGAAGCAAATACCATAAACACGTCGTTTGCAAGCGCAACGAGCGAGAACATACCCGCCGACCAGCCGCCTATGTTCTTAAATCTGAACGCAATGTAAATAACCAAAAGAATAAACGAGAAAATAACCGCCACAAAGCACTTCAGGAAGAACGAGAAGCCCGCCGAGGGGTTTACGTCCTGGCTGTTTACAAGGGTAAGGTTATTTTCGGGGAACGCCGCAGCGAGCGTATCCGAAACCTGATACTGAACGTCCGCAGTAAGACCGCTCGCGGAGGAGAATGAAACCTGAACGGTTTCAAGGTCGCTTCCGAAAGCAGAACCCGTCGTTACGCCGACCGTTCCGAGGCTAAGCCCCTCGACCGTGCTCTTTACCTTTGACGTGTCGATAGTTCCCGAATAGCTGTAGGTGAGCATCGTTCCGCCCTTGAACTCGATATCTACTTCAACGCCGAGGATAAGGGCGACAATTATTGTTATCGCCGCAATTATAAGCGGGATCACGCAGAAGATCCTGCGCTTGCCGACAAAATCGAAGACTTTATTTTCCATTTTTAACACCTCCGTATAATGCAGGCTTGCGGAATATCCTGAACCGTGAAAGCGACATTGTCATAAGTCTTGTCGTAAAGATACCGAACAGGAAGTTCAGAACAACGCCGACCGCAAGCGTATAGCCGAAGGAGTAAATCGAACCGGCTGTCGAAACGCCGAACCAAGTGAACACAGGAGTAAGAATAATCGAGCAAATGCTGTCGGGAGTTCCGAAAGCGCCCATTAAGATGACTGCAATGATAAGCATTGTGATATTTCCGTCAAAAATCGCGGAGAACGCACGCTTAAAGCCTGTGTAGAGCGCGCCGTCAATGGTCTTTCCTGCGCGAAGCTCTTCCTTGATGCGCTCGTTGGTAATAACGTTGGCGTCAACGCCCATTCCGACCGCGAGAATGATACCCGCGATACCGGGGATAGTAAGCGTGAAGCTGTCGTTGAACGAGAAGAAGCCCGTTACAGCCGCAAGAGTACCCGCAACCTGTCCCGCAAGCGAAATAACCGCAACAACGCCGGGCAGACGGTACATTGCGATAACCATTATAGCGATAAGAGCGAAAGCGATAACGCCCGCGATAGCCATTGCGTCGCGCGCGCCCATGCCGAGCGTAGGCGAGATCGTGCTGAAGCTGTCGGTGATGAGTTTAAACGGAAGCGCGCCGCCGTTTATCTTTGTAGCAAGGTCGTTCGCCTCGTCATAGTCGCTGAAACCGCCCGAAATCGTAGCCTCGCCGTTGGTGATCACGGCGTTTACGGTAGGCGCGGAGATCTGTACGTCGTCCATCCAGATAGAGATGCGCGCGCCTGTGGAATAAGCCTCGGTAGTAGCGTCCTTGAACGCTTCCTTGCCGCTGTCGTTAAGTTCAAGAGCGACCGCGTATTCCTTGCTCTGAGTATCGTAGTAGGCGGTAGCCTTTGAAACGTCCGAGCCGGAAAGAACAAGCGGAAGATCCTCATATGTTCCCTCGGCGGCAATATCTCCGCTGTAGCCCTTGCGGAAAGTGAGCATAGCCGTTTCGCCGAGTTCCTTTACCGCCTGTTCGGGGTCGAAGCTGTCGTCGCCCGACTGCCACGGGAAGCGGCAGATTATACGGTCGCTGTTGTAATCGACGTAAATTTCATAGTCGGTGATATTCTTGCCGACCATACGCGTTTCGATTATCGCCCTTGCCGAATCCATTTCGTCGTTCGTCGCGGCGTAACCCTCCGGCGGGGTAAAGGTCACGTCAACGCCGCCGCGGATATCGATACCCCAGCGTATATCGTCAACGCCTCTTACATAAACCGTTTCAATGTCGCCGTAATAGGTGCTGAAGCCAGCGATAGACAGGTAAACGAATACCGCGATCAGTACGAAAACGACAAAGAAAACGGGCTTTTTAACCTGTTTCAATTTGTTGTTTCACTCCGTTTCTTTTTCTCGGCTCTCGCCGAACATAACATACTATAATATTATAGTGCAAAAACACTTTCCCGTCAAGCCTTTTTTCGGATTTATCGCCTTTTTTTCACTTTTGCAAAGGCAAATCTCACAAAAAAGATCAAACCGAAAGCTCAGCCTTTTCGCCGAGGACGTCCTTGTTCTTTTCAAGAACGGGGCGGATAAATCCGTCGAGGAACTCATCGACCTGCTCTGCGCAGCGTCCCGTGAAATGCTCGGGCTGAAGCGTCGCTTCTATCTCTTCCTTCGTTATCATGAACATGGGGTCGGCTGCGATACGGTCAACAAGGTCGTTTTCTCCGCCCTCTTCCTTGATTATCTTACCTGCCTCCATGCTGTACTGGCGTATTCTTTCGTGAAGCTCCTGACGGTCGCCGCCCTTTTTGACCGCCTGCATCATGATGTTTTCGGTAGCCATGAACGGCAGCTCGCGCATTACGCGCTGACGGATAACCTTTTCATAAACGACAAGCCCGTTTGTTACGTTGAGCATGATATTGAGTATCGCGTCAACGGCGAGGAAGCCCTCCGCAATGGAAATACGCTTGTTCGCGCTGTCGTCGAGAGTGCGCTCGAACCACTGCGTTCCCGCCGTAAACGCGCCGTTGAGAGAATCGATCATAACGTAGCGCGAAAGCGCGGTAATACGCTCCGAACGCATTGGGTTGCGCTTATAGGGCATAGCCGACGAGCCTATCTGATGCGCCTCGAACGGCTCTTCAATTTCCTTGAAGTTTGCGAGGATACGGATATCGTTGCTGAACTTCGAGCAGCTTTCCGCAATTCCCGCAAGAACGCAGAGAACCTGATAATCGACCTTTCTGGAATAGGTCTGACCGCTTACGGGATAGCACGCGGAAAATCCCATTTCTTCTGCTATCATCTGTTCAAGCTTCTTTATTTTTTCACTGTCGCCGCTGAAAAGCTCGACAAAGCTTGCCTGAGTGCCGGTCGTGCCCTTCTGTCCGAGCAGCTTCAGCTTAGACATTCTGTATTCGAGTTCCTCGAGGTCCATGAGCAGCTCGTGCGCCCAGAGCGTCGCGCGCTTTCCGACTGTGGTAAGCTGAGCGGGCTGTAAGTGCGTATACGCCAAACAGGGCATAGCCTTATATTTTTCGGCGAAAGCCACGAGATTGGCAATAACGTTCACGAGCTTTCGGTGAACGATTTGCATTGCGTCGCGCATTACGATTATATCGGTGTTGTCGCCGACATAGCACGAGGTCGCGCCGAGGTGAATGATTTTCTTCGCATTGGGGCATACCTTTCCGTAAGCGTAAACGTGCGCCATAACGTCGTGGCGAACTTCCTTTTCACGCTTTTCCGCAACCTCAAAATCAATATTGTCAACGTTCGCTTCAAGCTCCGCGACCTGTTCGGGAGTTATATCAAGACCGAGCTTCATTTCCGCTCTCGCGAGAGCGACCCAAAGTCTGCGGAATGTCGAAAACTTCTTGCGCGCGGAAAAAACATACTGCATTTCGCTGCTTGCATAGCGCGTACAGAACGGGCTTTCATAGGTGCTGTATTTGTCCATAAGTCAGATTTCCTTTCGGCGTTTATACATAAAGATACAAATATTATTTTATCACAAATTTCCGTATTTTACAATATTTTTGCGGAAAAAACACGGCTTCTTAAAATATTTTTTATTTTTTTGTGAAAAAGGCTTGACAAACCCCGAAAAATGTGTTATTATTTAACAGCTGAATAAAGCGCAGTACATTGGGGTGTCGCCAAGTGGTAAGGCATCGGACTCTGACTCCGCCATTTCGAGGGTTCAAATCCTTCCACCCCAACCAGTCGGCGTAATGCCGAACATAATTTCGCCTTTAGCGAGTGCTAAGGGCGATTTTTTATGCCCGATGACGAACAAGTCTTTTCGACGGCAATATCACAAAAGTTCGGTCGCGGTAATTTTTTCTAAAAATCCATTTTGCTCAATACTGGCAGTAAAACCGCGGCAGCTAAGATAGAAATGTATCATAGCTGCCGCGGTTTTCTTTTCTGAATCAGTGAGGATTCCCGGCGACCTATAGTTGATATACAGCAAAATTTTGGGAGCTTCCGCGCTACACCGTCGGTTGAGTGCGGAAGCTCCCCGTTTTACGTTCTAAGCTTTCAATCAAGCTCTTTGCGCTGCTTTGTCGCCTTGATTATCTTCTGGCGCGAGAACTCCTCGCGTTCCTTTTCTTCAAGCGCGTTGGTGATATATTTCACCTGCTCGCGATAGGTCGGGATCATGATATTTTTCAGAGCGTTCGCGCGCTTCTGCGTCTTTCGTATCGCAATCGAGAGGCGGTAAATGCTGTTCTCAATCTCCGCAAGCTCAACGCTCATTTTCTTCGCTTCGTTAAAGCACACATACGCCCTGTCGAACGGTGTGTTCGTATCAAAAAGGCTGTAGCCGAGAACCGGCTTTGCGTCCCCGCCCGAAACCTCGGGAAGCTCCACGCCCATAACGCTTCGGTATGAAACCGAAATGCTGTTGTCCTCGGGCATACGCGCGGCTTTTTCCGAAATAACACCGCACATCATATTCGCCGCACGCAGCGCGGAATACGCCTTGCCGAAGGTTTCCTCAAGTCCGCCTTTTATAGACATCGCCTTGTCGGAAAGGCTCACCATTTCGCGTATAAGAATGTTGCGCTTGCGGTCCATAAGCTCATAGCCGAGCTGCGCCTGACGAAGCGAGCGCTTCGCGTTTATAAGGTTGCCCTTTGTGGCAAAAACCTGCTGCGCCATGAGTCAGCCTCCTTCCGTGTTTATTTCTCGCGGTAATGCTCCTCGATAAGCTTTCCGTTCATTCTGTCAAGCTCCGATTTCGGAAGCAGAGAAAGCAGATCCCACGCAAGCTCCAGCGTCTGTTCCATACTGCGGTTCTCGTCGAAGCCCTGATTAAGAAATCTCTGCTCAAACTGCGCGCCGAAACTCATATATTTTTTGTCGATTTCCGAAAGTTCGTCCTCGCCGATTACCGACGCAAGCGAACGCGCGTCCTGAACCTTTGCGTAAGCCGCAAAAAGCTGATTCGCAACGTCCTGATGGTCGGCTCTCGTATAGCCCTCGCCGATGCCGTCTTTCATCAGACGCGAAAGCGAAAGCAGAACCGAAAGTCCGGGATAAACTCCCGTCGAATCGAGGCTTCTGTCAAAAACTATTTGCCCCTCGGTAATATACGCCGTAAGGTCGGGTATCGGGTGAGTAATGTCGTCGTTGGGCATTGTGAGAATGGGTATCTGCGTAAGCGAACCACTGCTTCCCTGCATAACGCCCGCGCGCTCGTAAAGCGAAGCGAGATCGGAGTAAAGATAGCCCGGATAACCCTTTCTTCCCGGAATTTCGCCCTTTGAGGAAGAAAATTCACGCAGCGCTTCCGCATACGACGTCATATCCGTCATTATAACGAGAATGTGCATATTCTTTTCGTACGCAAGGTACTCCGCGGCGGTAAGCGCGCAGCGCGGGGTCAGAATACGCTCGATTATGGGGTCGTTCGAGAGATTAAGGAACATCACGACTCTCTCGCTGGCGCCTGCCTGTTCAAACGAACGGCGGAAATAATCCGCAACGTCGTTCTGAACGCCCATTGCCGCGAAAACAACGCCGAAATCCTGTCCGTTTTCCTCGGCAAGGCGCGCCTGCTTTACGATCTGAACGGCAAGCTTATTGTGCGAAAGACCCGAACCCGAGAAAATCGGCAGTTTCTGCCCGCGTATAAGCGTCATAAGGCAGTCGATCGAGGAAATTCCCGTATGGATATAATTTCGCGGATAGGTACGCGCAACGGGGTTGAGCGCGCGGCCGTTTATGTCGCCGTATTTCTCGGCGAAAACAGGTCCCGCTCCGTCGATAGGCTTGCCGCTGCCGTTAAAAACCCGCCCGAGAAGCTCGGTGCTCAGCGGCATTTCAAGCGGCTTGCCCTTAAATGTCGTTTTTGTATTTTCAAGAGAAAGTCCCGAGGTTCCTTCAAAGACCTGAAGAATGACCTTGTCGCCCTCCATCTGCACAACTCTGCCCATACGGGTCGAGCCGTCCGCAAGACTGAGCGTTGCGATCTCCTCATACGAAGCTCCCGTAACGCCCTCAAGGCACACAAGGGGTCCGTTTATTTCGGTAAGTCCCGAATACTGGATATTCATAAAGCCGGCTCCTTTCACATTGCCTCAAGCGTTTCGTCGGTATAGCGGTCATACTCCGCGAAAAGCTCCGGCTTATCGTTGGGAATGTCATATTTCATCTTTATCAGACGGTCGAACAGGTCTGTCCCCGCAATGCGCGAGAACGTTACCCCTCTGTTTATCGCCTCGAAAGCCTTTTCGTGCAGATGCAGGATAGCTTTCATCATCAGAAGCTGCTTTGAAAGCGGAACGTAGGTATCGTCCTTATGGAAAGCGTTCTGCTGCAAAAATCCTATTCGGATAACCTTTGCGGTTTCGATTATAAGCTTCTGATCGTCGGGTAGAACGTCCGCGCCGATAAGCTTTACAATTTCCATCAGCTTGTTTTCCTCGAGAAGCAGGTTGCTTATCTTCTGGCGGCATTCGAGAAAGTCCTCGCCGACGTTCTTTTTGTAGTAATCGGTAAAATCGTCAATATATTCCGAATAGCTGGTTATCCAGTTTATCGCGGGATAATGTCTTGCATAGGCGAGCGACTTGTCAAGCGCAAGGAAGCAGCGCACAAAGCGCTTTGTGTTCTGCGTTACAGGCTCGGAGAAGTCGGAGCCCTGCGGCGAAACCGCGCCTATTATGGTCACGCTGCCGCGCTTGCCCGAAAGCGTATCGGCGTTCGCGGCGCGTTCGTAGAACTCGGAAAGCCTTGACGGAAGATACGCGGGGAAGCCCTCTTCCGCCGGCATTTCTTCAAGACGTCCCGAAATTTCACGCAAAGCCTCAGCCCAGCGCGAGGTCGAATCCGCCATGATAGCAATGTCGTAGCCCATATCGCGGTAATATTCCGCAATGGTGATACCCGTATAAATAGACGCTTCACGCGCAGCAACAGGCATATTCGAGGTGTTCGCGATAAGAACCGTTCTGTCCGTAAGGTGCTTGCCCGATTTCGGGTCGATAAGCTCGGAAAATTCCTCGAGAACCTGCGTCATTTCGTTTCCGCGCTCGCCGCAGCCGATATACACGATAATATCCGCGTCGCACCACTTCGCGATCTGATGCTGGGTCATCGTCTTTCCCGTGCCGAAGCCGCCCGGTATCGCCGCCGTGCCGCCCTTTGCGATAGGCGCGATAGTGTCGAGTACACGCTGACCCGTCATAAGCGGCGTGTCTATCGGTATTCTGCGCTTAACGGGGCGCGGCTGACGGATAGGCCATTTCTGGCAGAGCGTAAGCTCGGTTTCCTTTCCGTCCGCGTCCTTTACCTTGATTATCGTATCGTTTGCGTGATATCTGCCGCTGTCCGCGGCAAATGTAACGGTGCACTTTCCGAAATTAGGCGGCACCATAGCCTTATTCACAATAAGCGGGCTTTCGGGGCAGGAAGCATAGACCTGTCCACCGTAAAGCTCATCGCCGACCTTTGCCGTTACCGTAACGTCAAATTCGCGGCTGTAATCTATCGTCGGAATAGAGCTTCCCTCTGTAACAAAGCCGCCGTCCGTTTTCATCATATCGCGCAGCGGACGCGCGATTCCGTCAAAAATGTTGGAAATAATTCCGGGACCGAGCGTAACGCTCATGGGGGCGCCCGTTCCCTCGACCTTTTCGCCTATTTTCAGCCCTGCGGTATTCTCATACGCCTGAATTATCGTGTCCCTGTCGGTAACTCCGATAACCTCGCCGATAAGCTTCTTTTCGCCGACGTAGACCATCTCGCGCATTGCGAAATCCTTGGTGTTACGCAGCTTTATAACGGGTCCGTTAATGGCATATATAGTATTCATGCTTGTTCACTCCTTCAAAAGCCGTCGCCTCAGATTTGCAGTTCGGTACGCAGAGCGAAGTTTTCGCGCTCCTGCGCAAGAACGGTGTCGAGCGTGAAATCGACAAACGCGCTCTGCCCGCCGTAGCGCAGCATAACGCCGCCGCGGCGTATATTGTCGGAAGGCTCAACAACAGCCTCGAGGACTATCCGCTTTACCGCCGAAACGTCCTCCGCGCGGCAGAAAACCGTCGTTTCGCCGTCGATATGGCGATATTCCTCCGCTTCGTTCAGACACTTTTTAAGATAACGGAGATATTCCTCCGAGCCGAGCTTTTCGCCGACCTTTTTTTCTATCTCGCTGAAAAATTCGTCCATGATAGCGGCTCTATGGAGAAGAACGCGCCTGTTCTCGGAAAAACGCACCTCGGAAACGCGCTTTTTCTCGGAAATTTCTGCTTCCTCGGTTGCTTTTCTGACCTTTTCGCCGCTTGCCGCTTCAAGGCGCTCCCTCAGTTCGGAAAGTCCGCCGTCCACCTGCTTTTTGGCTGCGGAAAGCAGCTTTTCGGCTTCGTCGGAAGAAATTTTTTCAAGCTCCGCGCGAAATATTTCAAGCTTTTCTGTATTTTCGTTCATGGATTATTCCTTTCGTTTACGCAGGCGGCGGTCATATTTTCAGACCGATAGCCTCGTTAACATAGCCCGTAATGGTATCGCTGATATGGGAATCGCCGTGTCGGTCGGGAATTTCAACGATAAGCGGCTTAGGCGTATTTAGCTTGTAATCGTAGATTTCCCTGCGGCAGAGCGCGGTCAGCTTCTCGGTAACGAAAACGACTGCAATCGTTTCGTCCCTCGTCGCCTTATTAAACGCCTCAAGCACGGCTTCGCGCTCGTGAACGACAACGCCGTCTACCCCCGCAAGCCGCATTCCCATCTGCGTATCAACATTATCGCTGATTAAAAAGCACTTCATGGGAGTTCCTCTTAGCTGAACAGGATAAGAATGGAGATCAGCAGACCGTAAATCGCAACGCCCTCGCCGAGCGCTACGAAGATAAGCGATTTTGTGAAGTTCTTTTCGTCCTCGCTGGTAGCGCCGATAGCCGCGGAAGCAGCATTACCTACCGCAATACCGGTACCGATCGTAGCGAAGCCGGTCGAAAGCGCGGCTGCGAGAGCCTTTAAGCCGTCGCCGACTGTCGTTCCGACAGCTTCGGCAGCAGCGGCAGCGCCCTCAGCGCTCGCCATAACAGGCATAAGAGCGGTCATGAGCAGCATAACACCGAGAAATGTTCCGCCGTTAAGGAGAATAGTTCTCTTACGGTTTACTTTAAGACCGAGCTTGTTTCTGCGGATAGCGACAACGAGCGGTACGATGATGAGTGCGAGTGCAAATAAAGGTAATACGAAAATCATTTTTTTGTCCTCCAAAAATTATTATGCGTCAAGACGTGTTACGTCAACGGGTCTGAAAGGCTTTCCGCCACCGCGGAAGAAACGGCTGAATATCTCGTAAAATTCAAGACGGAGAACCTGTATTCCTACAAGGAAGCCCTCCATTCCTGTTACAAAGAGATTGCCGATTATCTGAACGATAATGAAGCCGACCGTTCCGTCGGTCATTCCCGCAAGAACGTTTACTACAAGCATAAGTCCCGCATGGCTAAGAATAAAACCGCCGATACGCAGGAACGACATTGTATTCGTAAGGTATGTCAGGCAGGTTTCAAAAAGCTCGATAACGCCCTCGATAATGAAGTTTCCGACGGATTTTTTCTTCTTTTTCTCCTGCTGTGAAGCGAAGAGCGCCGCAAGCTTTTCTTTAAGCCCCGTGTCGATATTTCCCCTGCCGGCTTTTTCTTCCTTTTTCGCTCCCGCGGATTCGAGTATCGGTTCTTTAAAGAACATCAGCACGAGCGGAAGAACGATAAGCGGAAGCGTGTACCAGATATGAAGCAGGTCAAGTCCGACAAAGTTTCCGCCTACGCCAACGATAAGCGCGGTGTAGAAAACGAAGCCGAGCAGTCCGCTTGCGCCGAAAATCCCATTTTCCATATCCTTTGCGCGCCAGCAGATTATCATATTCAGTATCATCGACATTATCACAAGCAGAACGCCGATAAGCAGCGCCGCTATAAGGAGTATAGACGAAACCTGGAATATATTTTCGGGCGGCGCGTCATATCCGAGCAGAGTATAAACGTCCGGAAAGCGGAAGAACGGGGTTATTATCTCCTCGTTTCCGAAAACCGAGCCGTAAAGCACACCGAAGACCGCGCTCGAAAGACCTATCCGCGTCATTATCGGGGCAAGCTTGACCTTAGTGAACTTAGTCATAAGCAGACCGAGCAGGAATATCAGAAGCCCCTGTCCGAGGTCTGCGAACATTATGCCGTAGATGAGAATGTACGTTATCGCGACGATAGGCGTCGGGTCAAGCCCCCCTGCGGCGGGAAGTCCGTACATTTTAACGAACATTTCAAACGGGCGGAACAGCCAGTTGTTTTTAAGCTTTACGGGAGCGTCCGCGTCGTCCTTTGTTTCGACCGTGGTAACGCTTACGTCGTCGGGCATGAATACATGAAATTCCTTTTCCTTTGACGCGGGGATATATCCCGAAAAATGGAACTGGCTCCCGACAATGAGAACGTTGCTTCTCAGCTCGTAGCTGTTGTCGATAGCGATAAGCTTCGCATAAACGCTTGAAAGCATTGCCGCCTCGTCCTTTGCCGCCTGTTCAAGCTTTTTGTCAAGCTCTTCGAGCTGAGCGCTTTCGTCGCGTATCGTCGCAAGGAGCCTTTCGCTGGCCTCGGCGCTGCTTCCGTTAAGATATTCGGGGAGAATAACGCGCTCAAAATCAAGCGATGAGAAAAGGTAATCGGTTTCGCTGCTCTTCGATTTCGGAACGAGATACAGACACCATGTGAAATTCTGTTCATTCTTGAACGGGAAGAAGCAAAACGGCTTTTCCTTATAGAAATCAAGCTTGCGCATATTTCCCGTGGGAATACGCCCGAAGCGTATCTTCACATATTTGCAGGCGAAAATATCCTCGAAGCTCGCGTTGAAATCCGCAAACTGACAAAGATTGCTGTAAATCGCGGTGTGCGATTTTATCGAGCTTGTAAGCTCGGTCTTTTCATCAAGCATCGCGGTGTATTTTTCGTCCACGCTGTCAAGATAATTCTTGAAATCCACGCTGACGTTGTATTCAACACCGTCGTAAGACGCGTTTTCGTCAAGCGTTACGCCGAGCGTGTCCGCAATGCTGCGGCAGCGTTTTATCATTCGCTCGTAAAGACCCTTGTCCTTCAGGCTTTTCGCCTCAAGGTGCGAACCCGAAACGTTCGGCGGCGGATTTATATGAAAATATCCGCTTTCGCAGCACTTGATAAGCGTTTTGTTGACCTTTCTGACGGGGCCGTTCACGTTGACAAGCGTTAATTGTTCGATTGCCATAGCTCTCGTACCAGTCCTTTCATTGTTGCGTTAAACGATAACGAAGCCCTCGATTTCCTGAGGAGGCATTCCGTAACGTATTCCTTCGATTATTTTCTGGAGATTCGCCCGCTCCGTTTCCATAAGCACTATAAGCGAATAGACCGCTTCGGTTTCGTCCGACGTAAGCGCAAGGCGCTGTCGGAAAAACCGGTAATTCGCCCGCGCTATGTCTATTTCGGGGTAATCTCCGTTCACATCCGTTCCGCCGGGTATACACCGCTCGAAAAGCAGCTCGATAAGCGCGGCGGTCGAGTCCTGACTTTTGAGCGCTTCGTCGATGTCCTCGGGCTTTACGCGGCTGTGATAAGGGACCATAAGACTTCTTATCTGCTCGTCGCCCGCGTCGAAGAACTTCTTCAGCCGATAGCACAAGAGCACATTGTCGCTGTCCGCTTTTCGGAGGAAAAACCGCTTCAGATCGGTTTTTTTCTTACCCCTGAACTCCCTGTCGATATGGGTGAAAACCCATTTTAGGTAGCACGCGTTTATCACGGTAAGGCATTTGTTTATATCAGGCTCTTGACTTTCAAGGTAAGGCTGAAGGGGCTTATAATATATCGTTCCCTCGACCGCATGGAGCAGGTCGGCAAAATTTGCGGCTCTTGCCGCCTCGGCAATGTCGAAGCTGAGCCAGTCCATTATATATTCGGGGAGCGAGATGAAGAAATTCTGCTGATTCCCCGCAGAAACGGCAATTACCGCGTGCGCAAGCTGTTCCGCTTCGATTGACCGTATATAAAAATCCGTTACCCCGCCGCGCTTCGACGCGGAAAACTTGCGTATCTTCATATACGTTTCAAAAATATCCCGTCCGAGCAGCGATTCTATCTGACCGCGGTGCGTAAGCGCGGGATCCGCACCCTCAAGCAGCGTGCGATAGCGCTGAGTTCCTTTCAGGTATGAAACTACCGCGCCGACGGAGGTCCTGTGCATCAGGTTGTCATAATCTTCTTTTTTAAGAAAGGTTCCGTAAACCGCCTTTGATTTTGCGACTATTGCGCCGTTTGACATAATCCGACCATCCTTTCTCTGCGGATTTTCCGACCGTTATCTGCCGAATATCCGTTCAAGAATTTCGGACTCCCACTGCGGAGCGTTCTGCTTTGCTATTTCGCTGAGCCTGCGGCACTTCTCTTCGGACTGCGCACGCAGAAATTCAATTTCCTTGTCAGCCTTTTCGCGGTATTCGCTGTTTATGCTTTCGATTTTGGCGCGAACCTCCTCGTCCGTTTCGGCTGTGAGCTTTTCCTGCTCTCCGATGCATTCCTCGGTTATTTTCTGCGCCTGCCGCTGCGCCTGTTCAACACGTTCTCTCGCAGCCTGATCAAGCTCTATTATTTTCTGAATGGTGTTGTTCAAAATGCTCATCCTTTCCTATTTAAAAGGGGACTTTTTAAAAGACATTTTCATTATAACCTTTTCGATTTTATTTTTCAACGGCAATATCGCCTAATTATTATCCGTTTTATATGCATTTTTGCGGATTTTTAACAAATTTCAGGGTTTCATTTTCGATATGTTATACTTAGCGCCAATTAAAAGCTACGCAAAAAATCAAGTATAATCTTGTATATATGGGTTATGCGAAGATTTTTGTCTATAGTTTTATTGGCGCTCAGTATTATGTATCGTTTGGCGCGGCAGCTGCACATAATCACAAAATTTTCATTTGATTTTTTTGACGCGCGGTGTATAATTATGTCAGCGGGAAGAATCTTCTCCGCGCATATCAACACCTAAAGGAGCGGTAAATTTGAAATACCACGACTACGAAGATTTTCAGAAAGCAGACAAATTCGGCAGGGGCGCGCCCAACGACGGTTTTGCGCGTTATTTTATCGGCAATTCATATCTGAATCCTCTCGCCGACCCGAAATCGGGACTTTTGCCCGTGAATGTTACATTTGAACCGGGCTGCCGCAACAACTGGCATATCCACAACGCCAAAAAAGGCGGCGGACAGCTTTTGATATGCACGGCGGGCGAAGGCTGGTATCAGGAATACGGCAAAAAGCCCGTGCCGCTCGCCGAAGGCTCGGTAATATCCATTCCCGCAGGCGTAAAGCACTGGCACGGCGCCAAAAAAGACAGCTGGTTCTCGCATATCGCGATCGAAATTCCCGGCGAGGACGCTTCGACCGAATGGCTTGAACCCGTAAACGACAAGGAATACAACGAATTGGAGGAAAACTGAAATGAGCAAGAAGCTTGTAGCGTATTTTTCCGCAAGCGGAGTGACCGAAAAGGCGGCACAGCGCCTTGCGAAAGCAATCGGAGCGGACATTTTTGAAATAAAGCCCGTTCAGCCCTACACCCGTGAGGATCTTGACTGGACAAACAAGAACAGCCGCAGCACGGTTGAAATGAACGACCGCGCTTCGCGCCCCGCAATAGCTGAAAAGCTTGCAAACATGAGCGATTACGACAAAATATTCATCGGCTTCCCTATTTGGTGGTACGTCGCTCCGAGAATTATCGACGCTTTCGTTGAAAGCTATGACTTTTCGGGAAAAACTCTCATACCGTTCGCGACCTCGGGCGGCAGCGGCATGGGCAAAACGCTCGACGTGCTGAAAGAAGTCTGCCCCAACGCAAACTGGAAAGATGGCAAGCTCGTAAACGGTATGTCGGACGCGGCGCTCGCAGACTGGGCGGAGAAATGCTGATATGAACAGTGAGCTTAAAATAACCGACCCCGAATTTTCGGAAATTTTTGAACATTTCGCGTTCGGCGAGGTAATAAACGAGCCTTGCGTAAAGCTTGACGTCACGACCCGCTGTATGGCAATACTTGCGGCGCTGATAGGCTGCGGCGGAACCGACGCATACCGCGAAATGCTGCAATACGCCCTCGATAACGGAGTTTCGCCGATTTCCGCAAAGGAAATAGCGTATCAGGCGGCAGACTACCTTGGATACGGAAGAATGCTTCCGTTTTTGAACATAACAAACGACGTGCTCAAGCAAAACGGAATTGCGCTTCCTACAGCGCGGCAGGCGACCGTTACTCCCGAAAACCGTCTTGAAAAGGGCGTTCGGGCGCAGGCTGAAATATTCGGCGAGCATATGAAGGAAGCATGGAAAGCGGGACATATAAACCGCTGGCTTGCCGCTAACTGCTTCGGAGATTACTACACCCGCACGGGGCTTGACCTCAGACAGCGCGAGATGATAACTTTTTGCTTCATTATGGCGCAGGGTGGCTGTGAACCGCAGCTCACCGCCCACACCAAAGGCAATATGAACCTCGGGAACGACGCGGATTTTCTCACAAGCGTGGTTTCGCAGTGTCTTCCGTATATAGGATATCCCCGCAGTCTTAACGCGATAGCGTGCATTAAAAAAGCCGCGGAATAATCCCGAATAAACAGAATTTGTCCGCAGGCACAAGCACCTGCGGACTTTTTTCCGAAAATTTCACGGCATACTCATTGACCGCGCCGTGCAAATATGGTATAATTCCCTAAATGACTGAGTAACGGAGGTCGGTATGGACATTTTGATAAAAATTCTCGTCTGTTTTCTCGCAGGGGCGGGAGCGGGAATTGGAACAGGCTTTGCGGGAATGAGCGCGGCGGCGGTAATCGGACCTATGCTCACCACTTTTCTCGGAACACCTGCCTATCAGGCGGTCGGAATAGGACTGGCGAGCGACGTTCTCGCAAGCGCGGCAAGTGCGGCAACCTACAAAAAACACAAAAACCTCGACGTTAGGAACAGCCTTGTGCTGCTTCTCTGCGTGCTTGGAATGACAGTCGTCGGGAGCCTTGTCGCAAGCCTGCTGCCCGAGCAGGCGATGAGCGGAACGATGCAGATCGCAATGATATTCATAGGTCTGCGCTTTATCCTAAAGCCCGTCACCACGACAAAAGAGCAGATGTCAGCCGCCTCGCCCCGTGAACGAATTATAAAATCGGTTATCGGCGGCGCGCTCGTTGGATTTATCTGCGGATTTGTCGGCGCAGGCGGCGGAATGATGCTGCTTTTCGTACTCACCTCGTTTCTCGGATACGAAATGCACATGGCGGTCGGCACAAGCGTTTTCATCATGGCTTTTACCGCGCTTACGGGCGGGATAAGTCACTTTGCGATAGGCGGTATCCCCGATATCACGAGCCTTATCCTCTGCGTCGTTTTCACCCTTATCTGGGCGCGGATCGCGGCGGTCATCGCCAATAAAGCAAGCGCCGTAACGCTAAACCGCGTTGTCGGGATCGTTATGATCGTCACGAGCGCGGTGATACTCGCTGTGAATTATCTGTTCTGACCCCCACACCCTGCGCGGCGCGTCGGCTGCCCGCTTCGCGTGCAGCCGACATAAGCGGGCGGCTTCGCCGCCCGCCGCCGCATTCGGCGAAGCCGAATGCGGCGCGCCGCGCGCTCCGCCCGAGCTGCTCGTGCGAAGTGCGGCGTTTGTCGGGGCAAGGGAGGAATCGAGGAAGTTGAAAGCCGCGGGAGTTTGCTTTTCCCGCGGCTTTACGTTTATTTGGCAACCTCTTCCGTCATTTCGGCTTCAGACATTTCGGGGTATTCCTCTTGTTCTGTCGTGTAGTCCTGCTGAGTATAAGCGCTGTAGTCGTCAAGCGGCTGCTCGACCTCCGCAGCGCCGCCCGTACCGTAGTTCTCAGCGGCAAAAACAAGGCTTCCGTAGGCGGCGTACAAGTCCTCGTAGCTCATCATCTGTATCGCCGCAATCTCCGCGTCGGTAAGAAATCCCTTGATTTTTTCTATAACCGCCAGCTTGTCGTACGTCGAGAGCGTGTAAATTTCCTCAATGGAAAGGTTCCGGCGGATTTTTTCAAACGCCGAGTTTGCATAGCTGTCGTCCGCGTAGATTACAACGTTAGACGTCGCCGTAAGGTTCGGCTCGTATATCTGCCTGCCCGTATTGTCCATCCGATAACTGTCATAATAGATAAGGTCGTCGGCTTTTACAAATTCATATCCCTTTTGAAGTAGCGAGGTAAGCGTTGCGGGGAGAGCCTGCGTGGTATTTTCAAGGTCGTTGTGGAACAGCAAAATCGAGCCGGACTGCGTTTTGGAGAGGATTCGGTTCTGAATGGTCGCCGCGTCGGGATCCTCCCAGTCGATACTGTCAACGTCCCACTGAATGACCTTAAAGCCCATTCCCTCGACCGTCGCCATGACGGTATCGTCATATTCGCCGTAGGGCGCGCGGTACAGCTTCGGTTCTTCGCCCGTTATCATTTTTATCTTGCGGCTGCATTCCTTGGTGTCGGCGATAAGGTCGTTTATGTTCATTCCCTTGACGTGCGGGTGCGCGTCGGAATGATTCTGCACGGAATGTCCCGCGTCATAGAACTTCTTTACGTCGTCGGGGTATTTGTCGCAAAATTCACCCGTAACAAAGAATGTTGCCTTTGCGTTCGCGTCTTTCAGGATTTTCAGCAGCTCGTCGGTGTTGGAGTTTCCCCAGGCGCAGTCGAACGTAATCGCGATCTTGTTGTCGCCGCGCTCGACGCTGTATATCGGCAGCTTCGGTTCGGCGGCGCTGACCGTAACCGCGTTCACTACCGCAAATATCGTTATTATCACGGCGACTATCAGGAAAAGCACGACCGATATTACCCGCAGCACTTGTTTTTTCGTCATTGTATACACAACCATGTTCATCATTCCTTTCCGTTTCTTAATTGATATTATTCTAAGCCGCGGACGAATATGACAAACTGTAATATTTTTCTTGATTTTTACATTTTTGTGCAACGGCAAAGAAAAAATCCTGCCGATTTTCACTCTTTTTATCCGTAAAATGAATTTTTTCAAAAAAATCTGAATTTTTTTCGCAAAGATATTGCAAAACGCGTTGAAATATGCTATTATATATTTGTTCGGCAGCCGCAGTGTTCAAGCCGGAACAAAAAGCGGCTGAAAAAATCAAGGAAACCTCCAAAAAACGGTTTGAAAAGGGAAAATGGGTAGAGTGCGCCGAATGCGAGGAAAGCCGACGAAGTAAGGCTGTATGCCTTATGAGGAGGTTTGACGAAGCAGGTGGTGTGCTATACACATTTTCACTCAAACGAGGTTTTTAGAGGCGACCTCAATATTTCAGGAGGAAAGTACCAATGGCACTCAAAAATCAGTACCTTATCGACTTACTTGAAACAGTAAAGAAGAGAAACGCAGGCGAGCCCGAATTTATTCAGGCAGTTACCGAAGTTTTTGAAACGCTTCAGCCTGTTGTTGAAAAAAGACCCGACCTCGTTGAAGCGGGCGTTTTTGAAAGAATCGTTGAACCCGAAAGACAGATCATCTTCCGCGTTCCGTGGGTTGACGATAACGGCAAGGTTCACGTAAACCGCGGCTTCCGCGTTCAGTTCAACTCCGCTATCGGACCCTACAAGGGCGGTATCAGACTTCACCCCTCCGTTTATATCGGCATCATCAAGTTCCTCGGCTTTGAACAGGTATTCAAGAACAGCCTTACGACCCTCCCCATGGGCGGCGGCAAGGGCGGTTCTGACTTCGACCCTAAGGGTAAGTCCGACGGAGAGATCATGCGCTTCTGCCAGAGCTTCATGACCGAGCTTTGCAAGCACATCGGTCCCGACTGCGACGTTCCCGCAGGCGATATCGGTACTGGCGGACGTGAAATCGGCTTCATGTTCGGTCAGTACAAGAGAATCCGCAACGAATGGAGCGGCGTTCTTACAGGTAAGGGTCTTACCTACGGCGGCTCTCTCGCAAGAACAGAAGCTACCGGCTTCGGTCTTTGCTACTTTACCGATGAAATGCTCAAGGCTAACGGCAAGAGCTTCAACGGTCAGACAGTAATTGTTTCCGGTTCGGGCAACGTTGCTATCTACGCAACAAAGAAGGCTACCGAGCTTGGCGCAAAGGTTGTTACGGTTTCCGACTCTAACGGTTATATCTACGATCCCGACGGAATCGACCTCGCAGTTGTTCAGCAGATCAAGGAAGTTGAGCGCGGCAGAATCAAGGAATATGTCGGCAGAACCTCTCACAAGAACGCAGAATATCATGAGGGCAGCGTTTGGGCAGCTCCCATTAAGGCTGACATCGCTCTCCCCTGCGCTACACAGAACGAGATCAACGGCAATTATGCAAAGAACCTCGCTGCTAACGGCGTTTACGCGGTTGCAGAGGGCGCAAATATGCCTTCTACTCCCGAAGCTATCGAGGTTTACTTCGCAAACAATATGCTCTACGGTCCCGCTAAGGCTGCAAACGCAGGCGGCGTAGCTACTTCCGGTCTTGAAATGTCCCAGAACAGCCTCAGACTTTCATGGACATTTGAAGAGGTCGACGAAAAGCTCCACGGTATCATGGTAAGCATTTTCAAGGCTTGCGACGACGCTTCAAAGGAATACGGTATGCCCGGCAACTATATGGCAGGCGCAAATATCGCAGGCTTCTTAAAGGTTGCTGAAGCTATGAAGGCTCAGGGCTGCGTATAATAACGCGAAAATATAAAAAACATACGGCGGAGGGCTTCTTCCGCCGTATTCTATTACTTTATACTCAGCACCAATTAAAAGCTATACAAAAAATCGAGTATATTCTTTGCATATATGGATTATACGAGAATTTTTATCTATTGTTTTATTGGTGCTTAGTATTACATATCGGGTAACATTTATGGGAACAATTATCAATACGGCGGCGGTCATATTAGGCTCGCTGCTCGGACTGCTGTTTAAAAACGGGCTTAAACAGCGCTTTCAGGATATTCTTATGACCGCGCTCGGCGCAGCGACAATTTTCATCGGCGCTTCGGGCGCGCTTTCGGGCATGACGGGCATTGAAAACACAATGCTGCTCATTTTTTCTCTGGTGCTGGGCTCGCTGGCGGGAGAGGCGCTGAATATCGAGGAGCGACTGGACAGGTTCGGCGAATTTCTCAAGAAAAAAGTGAAGCGAGAAAACGATTCGAGCTTCGTCGAGGGCTTTGTTACCGCCTCTCTGGTCATCTGCGTAGGCGCAATGGCTGTCGTCGGTTCGCTTGAGGACGGGCTTTACGGAGATTTTTCGACAATCGCCGCAAAATCCGTGCTTGATTGCGTTATCGTCATGGTTTTCGCCTCGACAATGGGCATAGGCGTAATGTTTTCGGCGATTCCGATATTTATTTATCAGGGCGCGATAACGCTTTTCGCAAAGCTGCTCGAACCCGTGATGAGTGAAACGCTTATCGCAAATCTGTCGTTCGTCGGCTCGGTGCTTATCTTCTGCGTGGGCGTAAATCTCGCGTTCGGAAAAAAATTCAGAACGGGAAATATGCTCCCCGCGCTGCTTGTGCCCGTGCTTTACGAAATAATACGGAACGTTTTTTCTTTATGACCTCTGAAAGGACAATGACATGAGTTTTATGACATTTCTTGCGGCGGACGGAACCGATATTATTCAGAACGCCGAAAAAGAACTGAGCAAATTTGAAAAGCTGCTCAACGACATCTGGACGGGATTTTACTCGAAAATCCCCGTGATAATCGCGGCGATAGTCGTGCTTGCCGTCGGCATTTTTCTCTCAAAGCTGACCGTAAAGCTGATGAGCAAGGCAATGGATAAATCCAAGCTCGACCTGACGATAAACAGATTTGTCCGCTCGGCGGTAAAGATCGTGCTTTATGTGCTGGTCATAACCGTCGTGCTAACCATTCTCGGCGTGCCGATGACCTCGATAATTACCTTTATCGGTACGGCGGGCGTTGCGATAGGTCTTGCGCTCCAGAACAGCCTCTCAAACCTCGCGGGAGGATTTCTTATCCTGTTTTCAAAGCCTTTCCGCGTAGGCAGCTATATCCGATGCGGCGACGCCGAGGGAACTGTAGACAGTATTTCGATCCTTTACACAAAGCTGCTCACGGTCGATAATAAGGCGGTGTTTATCCCCAACGGAACCGCCGCGGGCGCGGTCGTTACAAACTACAACGAAATGCCGCTGCGCCGCGTTGACCTCGTTTTCGGAATATCCTACGATTCGGATTACGACGCGGCAGTGAAAGCGATCGAAAACGCGCTTGCGGGAAACGACCTGATAATCCGCGAAAAGGGCATGGAGCCGTTTATACGCATGAGCAGCCACGACGCAAGCAGCATCGCAATAACCGTCCGTCTTTGGACGAAAACCGAGAATTACTGGGACGTTTACTTCGCTGCGGTCGAGGGCGTGCGCCGCGAATTTATCAAGGATAATATCGAAATTCCGTATGAACAGCTTGACGTCCACATCCGTCAATAAACGCGCTTTTTTCCTAAATTTTGCTTGGATTTTGCAGGAACTGCTGCGGCAATATTCATATTTCGCTGATTTTTCGTTGTTTTTTTACAAAAAGCCGCCCTGTCGCGCGCTGTAATTGTGCTGATTTACTCTTGACAAAACTGCATAAATACTATAATATTTTAGTAAGGTGTACTTCAAAGCGTTTACACGGTTTTTACAGGCGTGCATGCGGCGAAATAAGCCCTAAAAAACAGAAAAAAATGCACCCGAAAAGGGGCAAACAAAAGGAAGGTACGTTATGAAATCTTTAATGAAGAAATTAGGCGCAGGTCTTTGCGCGGCGGCAATGGTAGTTTCTTTTGCCGGCTGCTCCGAAAACGGAGGTGCAGGCAGCTCTTCTAACTCCGACGTATTCAAAATCGGCGGTATCGGTCCTATAACAGGCGGTGCAGCCGTATACGGACAGGCTGTAAAGAACGCCGCTGAACTCGCTGCCAACGAAATCAACGAAGCCGGCGGCATCAACGGCAAGAAAATCGAATTTAAGTTTGAGGACGACGTTCACGACGCAGAAAAGTCCGTAAACGCATATAACACCCTTAAGGACTGGGGTATGCAGATCCTCATGGGTACGGTAACCTCTACGCCCTGTCAGGCAGTTGTTGAGGAAACTCACAAGGACGGTATGTTCCAGCTTACTCCCTCCGGCTCCGCTGTTGAATCCATCAAGTATGACAACGCATTCAGAGTATGCTTCTCCGACCCGAACCAGGGTATTGCAGCTGCTCAGTATATCGGTACGCACAGCCTTGCTTCAAAGGTTGCCGTAATCTACAACAGCTCCGACGTATACTCCTCCGGTATCTACGAAAAGTTCGCTGCCGAGGCTGCAAATCAGCCCTTTGAGATCGTTGCGGCAGAAGCTTTCACCGACGACTCCAAGACAGACTTCTCCGTTCAGATCCAGAAAGCTAAGGACGGCGGCGCAGAACTCGTATTCCTCCCGATTTATTATCAGGAAGCTTCGCTTATCTTATCTCAGGCTAAGACAGCGGGCTTAAACGCTAAGTTCTTCGGCTGCGATGGTCTTGACGGTATCCTCGCTCTCGAGAACTTCGACCTTTCTCTCGCTGAAGGCGTAATGCTCCTTACTCCTTTCGCAGCGGACGCTACCGACGACCTCACAGTAAACTTCGTAAAGAAGTACACAGAAAAGTACGGCGAAACTCCCAACCAGTTCGCAGCAGACGCTTACGACGCTATGTATATCATCAAGGCTGCCGCTGAAAAGGCAAACGTAACACCCGATATGAGCGTTGAAGAAATGGGAACCGCTCTCGCAGGCGCAATGACCCAGATCACTTTCGACGGCGTAACCGGTCTTGGAATGACATGGGATACCGCAGGTGAACCCACAAAGGCTCCTAAGGCTGTTGAAATCGTTCTTTCCACAGACGCAGACGGCAACACCACAGGTTCCTACAAGGCAATGGACTAATCTGTTCCCATAAGCGGAATATAGGTTAATTTATCGCATATACACCGCCGATACGGATTTCCCGAGTCGGCGGTTTATGCGGTTTTTGGACAGGCTGTTTTCAGACCGGAAAATGCGTATTTTCCGCCTGAATCAGCGGTATTTTCAGGGAAGATCCCCGAGAATACCGGTAATTCAGGAAAATTTACCCGAAAGGATTTGAAAATATGAGCTTTTTAAGTTACCTCGTAAACGGACTCAGTTTAGGGAGCGTTTACGCAATCATCGCGTTGGGCTATACTATGGTCTACGGTATTGCGAAAATGCTTAATTTCGCACACGGCGACGTTATTATGATCGGCGGCTTCGTCGTTTTTTCGTGTATGTCAAATCTCGGGCTTAACGGACTTCTTTCGCTGCTTATCGCAATGGTATTCTGTACGGTCCTCGGCGTTCTTGTCGAGCGTATCGCTTACCGCCCGCTGCGAAACGCGGCTTCTTCCCTCGCGGTGCTTATTACGGCTATCGGCGTAAGCTATTTTCTCCAGAATGTCGCGCTTCTCATTTTCGGCGCGGACGCGAAAATTTTCTCGCCTATCGTAAATCTCCCGAACCTTCAGCTTTTCGGCGGCGAGCTTTCGATAAGCGCAATAACGATAATCACGATCCTCACCTGCGTCGTAATCATGATAGGGCTTACTCTCTTTATTAAGAAAACCCGCGCGGGACAGGCTATGCAGGCGGTTTCCGAGGATAAAGGCGCGGCGCAGCTCATGGGTATCAACGTAAACGCGACCATTGCGCTCACATTCGCTATCGGCTCGGCACTTGCCGCAGTCGCGGGCGCGCTCATGTGCTCGGCGTATCCGCAGCTTACCCCATACACGGGTACAATGCCCGGCATAAAGGCGTTCGTTGCGGCGGTTTTCGGCGGAATAGGCTCTATCCCCGGCGCTATGCTCGGCGGAATCCTTATCGGAATAATTCAGATACTTTCAAGCGCATATATCTCCTCGCAGATGGCGGACGCAATAGTTTTCCTTATTCTTATAGTCGTGCTTCTCGTTAAACCGGCGGGTATACTCGGCAAGAATGTTCAGGAAAAGGTTTAAGGAGGCGCGGCATGAATAAGAAAAAAACGCTCATAAACAATCTTATAACCTACGGTATCGTTATTGTGGGCTACGCCGTAATGATGATACTCCAGCTCACGGGCAGCCTCTCAAGCTCAATGAAGGGCTTCCTCGTTCCTATCTGTATTTACGTTATAATGGCGGTTTCGCTCAACCTCGTCGTAGGTATACTCGGCGAGCTGAGCCTCGGACACGCGGGCTTCATGTGCGTGGGCGCGTACAGCAGCGCGGTATTCTCCTGCGCGGCGCAGGATCTTATTACAAGCGCTCCGCTTCGCTTTGGAATCGCAATTCTCGTCGGAGCGGCTGCCGCGGCGGTTTTCGGCGTGATCATCGGTATCCCCGTACTCCGCTTAAAGGGCGACTACCTCGCTATTGTTACACTTGCGTTCGGCGAAATCATCAAAAATATCGTTAATATCATCTATCTCGGCGTGGACTCCAACGGTCTGCACATCTCGTTCGACGCTTCCTCCGGAACTGCGGGACTGGGACTGCTTGAGGACGGGCGCATTATCATAAAAGGCGCGCAGGGCATTTCGGGAACTCCGCAGGACTCGAATTTCACGGTGGGAATCGTCCTCGTGCTGATAACATTGGTAATAGTTCTGAACCTCGTAAATTCGCGCGACGGACGCGCCATAATGTCTATCCGCGACAATCGCATCGCGGCGGAATCCGTGGGAATAAACATCACCAAGTACAAGCTCATGGTGTTCACCATTTCCGCAGCTCTCGCAGGCGCGGCGGGCGCGCTTTATTCGCACAATTTCGCAACGCTTACTCCCGCAGGCGATAAGTTCAACTACAACGCTTCGATAATGATACTCGTTTACGTCGTTCTCGGCGGAATCGGAAATATCCGCGGCTCGATAATCGCGGCAATTATCCTTTACGTTCTCCCCGAAAAGCTCCGCTTCCTGCGCGACTACCGTATGCTTGTGTATGCAGTCGTCCTTATCGCGGTTATGCTGTTTAACTGGAGTCCGAAGATGATTGAATGGCGCAAAATGATCGCCGCAAAATTCAAGGCAAAATTCGGCATAAAAAAGACGGTGAATGAAGCCGAGGGAGGTGCGCAGTCATGAATATGCTCGAAGTTTCTCATTTAAGCATTTCGTTCGGCGGACTTAAAGCGGTAAACGACCTCAATATCGCTATTAAAAAAGGTCAGCTTTACGGACTTATCGGACCGAACGGCGCAGGCAAAACTACCGCGTTCAACCTGCTCACCGGCGTGTATAAGGCAGATACCGGTTCTATCATTCTCGACGGAAAAAACATTGTCGGAATGAACACTATCGCGATAAATAAGGCGGGAATTGCGCGTACTTTCCAGAATATACGCCTTTTTAAGGAGCTTTCCGTTCTTGATAACGTAAAGGTCGGTCTGCACAATCAGATGGGCTATTCGACCATTGAGGGCATACTCCGTCTGCCGCGCTACTTTAAAATAGAAAAAAAGATGAATGAAAAAGCGCTTGAACTGCTCGACGTTATGGGTCTGAAGGACTGCGCGGGCTTTACGGCGGCGAACCTTCCCTACGGAAAACAGCGTAAGCTTGAAATCGCACGCGCGCTTGCGACAAATCCGAAGCTTCTGCTGCTCGACGAGCCTGCCGCAGGCATGAACCCGAACGAAACCGAGGAGCTTATGGAAACTATCCGATTTGTTCGCGATAAATTCGACATGACGATACTGCTTATCGAACACGATATGCGGCTTGTCGGAGGAATCTGCGAAGAAATCACGGTGCTTAACTTTGGTCAGGTTCTTGCGCAGGGCGTAACGAGCGAGGTCCTGAACGATCCGCGCGTTATCACCGCTTATCTTGGCGAATAAGGAGGAAAAGCCGATGGCAATGCTTGAAATAAAGAATCTTGAAGTAAATTACGGCATGATTAAGGCTATACGCGGCGTGTCCTTCGAGGTAAACAAGGGCGAGGTTATCGCGCTTATCGGCGCGAACGGCGCGGGAAAGACCACCATTCTTCACACAATCACAGGACTTATCGCCGCAAAACACGGCAGTATAATGTTTGACGGCAAGGAGCTTACAAAAACTCCCGCACATAAAATAGTAAGCATGGGCATGGCGCACGTTCCCGAGGGACGCCGCATTTTCCAGCAGCTTACTGTTTATGAAAACCTGATGATGGGCGCATACACGCGTAAGGACAAGGCTGAAATCGCCGAATCCCTCGCAAAGGTATATTCGCACTTCCCCCGCCTTGAGGAAAGAAAAATTCAGGTCGCGGGAACGCTTTCGGGCGGCGAACAGCAGATGCTCGCAATGGGACGCGCGCTGATGAGCAAGCCGTCTATAATCCTCATGGACGAACCCTCTATGGGACTTTCTCCCCTCTATGTAAACGAAATTTTCGACATTATACAGGAAATCCGCAAGGGCGGTACGACCGTTCTGCTTGTCGAACAGAATGCGAAAAAAGCGCTCTCGATCGCCGACCGTGCATATGTTCTCGAAACAGGAACGATCAAGCTTTCGGGACTTGCTTCCGATCTCATCAACGACGAAAGCATAAAAAAGGCTTATCTTGGCGAATAATCGACACATTTCGTATAATTTCTAAAAAACATTACAAAAAGTATATAAAGCAATGCGCTCACGCTATCCGTTATATCTGAGTTGCCGTTTTTTCGACAGCTCATCCTTGCAAATCCATTCATGTTAAGGCAAACACGGCGGAGCGCATTATTTTTGAAAGGATATGAACAGCCGTATGAACAATTTCAATTCTCCTGCCGAAATTATCATAAATATGATTACCGCAGCGAAAGCCAAGGCTTCAATGCCGCTCCCGAAGATGATAATTCTCGGATTTATCGCGGGAATGTTTATCGCTTTGGGCGGCTGTGCGGCTAACGTCGCTGCTCACGCCGTTTCGGACGCAGGCGTTGCAAAACTGATTTCGGGCGCGATATTTCCCGTCGGACTGATGATGATAGTGGTTATCGGCGGCGAATTGTTCACGGGAAACTGCCTTATGATCACCGGAATCATGCACGGCGAGGTCAAATGGTATAACGCCGTTAAAAATTTACTCGTTGTATATTTCAGCAATATGCTCGGTGGTGTATTTGTGGCACTTTGCGCTTTTTACATGGGACAGTTTGATATGAGCGGCGGGCTGCTCGGAGCGTACACGATTAAAATTGCGGTCGCAAAGATAAATCTCGGGTTCGGCGAAGCGCTTGTTTCGGGTATTTTCTGCAATATTCTCGTCTGCGCCGCGGTTCTCATGGCTGCGGGAGCGCGCGATATCGGCGGAAAAATTCTTGGCATATTCTTCCCGATTTTCGCGTTCGTTATATCGGGATTTGAACACTGCGTTGCGAATATGTACTACATACCTGCGGGAATTGCAGCGGCGTCAAACAGCGAATACCTAGCCAAAGCGGCAGACGCATACGGAATATTCGCCGAAAGTGCGGCAAATCTCGGTATCGGCGCGTTCTTTAGCAATCTTCTCCCCGTGACAATCGGCAACATCATCGGCGGCGCAGTTTTCATGGGAGTTTTGTACTATATTGCGCACATAAAATTAGGAAGCCGCTGATTGCTTCCCGCAGTTGAAATAAAGCGCAAACAGCGCCCCTCCAAGCAGTTTGGAGAGGCGCTGTTATACTAAGCACCGATAATAAAAATTCTCATATAGCCCATATATGCACAGATTATACTCGATTTTTGTATGGTTTTTAATTTGTACCGGGTATTACTTTATTTTTTTGGCAATGGTTTCGGCAAGCTCGCCGACATTTTTCAGTCCCGAAACCTCGCCCATTGAAAGACGTATTCCGAACTCGTTCTCAACCGCCGTCATAAGCGTAATGTGATTAAGACTGTCCCAGTCCTCGATATCATCTGCCGTCGTTTCCGGCTCAAGCTCAATCTCGTCATCATCGAAAAATTCGCAGAAAACATCGTTCAGCCGCTCAAAAATCTCGTCCATTTTAATTTCCTCCGTTTACAGAAATGTGTTTTGTTTTCGGGATATACCCCGCCGTTTCAAGCTCCCAGATCGTTTCTTCGGGCGTTTCGCTGACCTTAGCGAATCCGAAAGCTTCATAAAGTCCGCGCACCATGCCGTTTTTCGCGGTCGGGAGGTAATATCCGACCAGCTTTCGTATTCCGCGGGCTTTTGCGGCGAAAACGACCTCGTCAAGCATTGCAAGCTCCATTTCGCGCTTTAAAACGCGGCAGCTCATCAGCCACAGATCAAGGTGCAAAGCGTTTTCCTCCTGCCGTCCTATCACCACGGAAACAACGCCGTTGTCCCCGAACTTGTCCGAAAGTCTGCCGTAAAGCGTGACTTTTTTGGGGTCAGCTGCCGCGGCTTCGATCTCGGCTTCGGTATAGCGCCGCGTAGTCAGATTGAACTGGTTGCTCTTGTTGGTGAGCTGGGCGATACGCTGAAAATAAAGCGGCGAAAAAGGCTTTATCTCCGCCGACATCTCCAAACTGTCGAGATATTCGCCGTAATCCGAAAAGCTCTTCTGAAGGCTCGCTCTCTGCGCGTTCGCCTTGTACATTTCGGTGCGCTTTCGATCGTCGTCGGAAAGCGAAACCACCTCGAAATATCTGTTCCTGTCGAGTATTCGGATATAATTCTCTGCGCCGTCCATTTCGGGGACAGCCGCGCCCGGAATCTGTCCCCGCACGATCGCGCGTTCGGCGGGGTTATCGTCCGCAAAAACAAAGCTTTCGGGGAGAAGCGAAAGCTCCTCTGCGGTTTCGATAAGATTTCGGTCTTTCGGCTCCCAGTTCGCCTTTATTACGGTAAAATCGTCGGGGCGGAGCGTTCCTGCGGGGTGATTAAGTCCCGCGAGCGCGTTTTCCTGCTCGTTTTTTGAACAAACGGTAAGCAGGACCCCGATATCCTTGTGAAGCTTCACATAGTCCTGAAATTCGGAATAGACCTGCCCCTGCGGAAGCTCCATGCCTATTTTTATACCCTCAACGCCGTCGTCGCCGACGATTCCGCCCCAGAGCGTATTGTCAAGGTCGAGCGCGAGAACTTTCTTGTTTTTCCCGTAAATCGCCTTTATTATCGCGGCGATATTCGACGCGAGAACAGGCACGGCGGGAAGCGCAAGCGCATACTTGTACATCTGCCACACTGTGTTGTCCGCCCACGCGTCAAGTCCGTAGCACGACGAAAGATAATTTATGTCATTTATATAGAAATTCTTCGTTTTTTCGGCATATTCGGCGAAAAGTCGGTTCAGCTCGTTTATCGTGCGGACGCGTCCGTGAATATCCGAGCAATCCCTGTTGCCGAGAAGCCGAAAAGGCGGAAGCTCGAAATTATTCTGAATTATCGGGCAGCCGAATTTCTCGCTTATGCTCTCCCACGCCTGTCTGAAATGCGAAAATTCGCTGTCGATTATCGAAGCGACCCTTTCCGCGCTGTCGGTAATTTCAGGAAAACGCATAATGTTGCGATTTGTGGTGTGAAAATAAACGAGGTCGGGTGAAAAACCGCTGAGCTCGTCGGGCGGAAACATTGCGTCCTGCCAGAACTGGGCGTATTCCGAGAGGTAAAACTGCGGCTCAATGCCGTAATTCAGCAGGAATAATTCGAGCTGGTCGGCAACAGCGTTCGCGGTCGAACCGCCGAGTATCGCAATTTTCACGGGGATACGCTTTTTTCCGTCATTTTTCAACTCTTTTCGGATACTTTTCTGCTTTTTAAGCAGAAAGCCGCTGTCAAACGGATATGAAAAAATGTCGTTCATTGGCATTCCTTTCATTGATTTATGATTATTCCTAAGTAATTGCCGTTGCTGCCTGCGGGGGTGTAGGTGCAGACCGCAAAAAGCAGGTCTGTCGCGCCGACTTCCTTGCAGAAATCGACGGCGTTCAGGTTAAAATAACGTATATCGCAAACATAAATTTTCTCAAACGACGAGGTAAGGAACGGAACGAGCGCGTTCCCGTAGCTTTCCTTAAAAACGACAAGCGTTTTGCCGTTTTTGCAGTCGGTGGTTATCTCTGCGATACGGTCGTCCGAGCCGAGAAACGAGCAGTAATACGCGCCGCCGTCGGGCGAGGTGAAAAGGTCGCTTTCATAGCCGTTTTTAAACGACCGGTCGTAATAATTTGTGGTTATTTCACTGCGGTTCGGAGAAAGATAAAGGTCGAAATCCTCGGGGTCGTTTTTTAGGTGAACGTCGTTCGAGTAGCTGTACATCGAGCCGACATAGCCGCCCTTCGTGACCTTTTTATACTCGGAAATGTCCGCAAAATCAACGCCCGCGTCCTCGGCAAAGACCTGCGCCGCATAATATGCGCCGAGCGGGAACCAGTGGTGGTCGGTTCGGGAAAAAATTTTCTCGTCCTTATGCTCGTTAAGCGCGGAATATGCGTCGATATTTTTTATATTTTTGAGATTTTGAGCAATGTGTTCGATTTTCGCAAGCTGACTTCCCGTAAATCCCGAAGAATATTCAGCGGGAACGTAAAATTCGCTAGAGGTCGGTATTGTCATCTGGTATGTTTTTACGTCGGGCAGCGCCGCGGCAAAGCTGTTGGCGCTCTCCGCCCAGCTTTCGCACAAGCCGTATGTTCCCCAGCACGGCATAAGCCCCCAGTAATGCCCGTCCGCGCGCTTTGTGACAAGTATCCCGTTATCGCCGATAACGTTGTATTCGCCGCTGTCGCCTGCGGGAGCAGAAGTTGTTTTATCAGGCTGCGCTGTCTGTTCGGCCGTGATTTCCGTTTGTACTGACTGCGGCGAGGAAACTGTGGGAACTGTCGCACCCTGCGTTGCCATTTCGTCAAGGCTGCTTTCCGTAGTAACAGGCTCGGTCAGAACGGGATTTTCAGCCGAAGAAATTGAAGTTGTTTCAAAGGAGTCGGTTTCAGTCGGCTCTCCCGTTATATAGCTGCCGTTTTCGTCGGTCGGAGTCTTAAAGGCTGTTATACCCGACGTTTTAACGGTTTTGAAGGTCTGGTGCGGCGCCGCCTGCGCCTGTGAACAGGAACAAAGCAGGACTGCCGCCGCCGAAAGCGCTGCCGCGCCAAGTCTACGATTCATTGAATACCCTTTCTGCACTCAATCCGCAGGTATCTCCTCCACAACAGGATTGTTGAGCGCGTTTATCAGACCGTTGGAATTTGTTCCGACGGCGGAGAATGTGCACATTGTAAACAACATGTCCGTTATTCCCTTTTCCTCGATGAACTGAACGGCGTTAAGATCGAAATACCGCATATCGCAGACGTAAATTTCTTCAAAAGAACCAAAATAGAACGGAACCTCGGCGTTTCCGTAGCTGTCCTTAAAAATAAGGAGTTTTCTGCCGTTTTTAACGTCGGTTTCTATTCTGACTATTTTCTTGTCGCCGCCCATAAAGGTCGAATAGGAACTGCCGACGGGCATATCAACAAAGAACGGGAAGTTGTAGTCAAAATTGTAAGACGTGTCATAATAATACGTCGAATAATCGTTCTGCGGCTTATAGTATACAAACCGTTCGGGGTCGTTGAGCAGGTTTACGCTCTCCGTATAGCCGTACATAGTCCCTACGAAGCCGTCGATGTCAACCTCTTTCATCTCGGAAAGAGGAGTAAACGAAACGCCCGCCGCCTCGGCAAACGCTTGCGCCGCGTAATATGCGCCGAGAGGCTGCCAATGGTGATCGGTTCGGGTGAAAATCGGCTCGTCGGTATGTTCGCCGAGCGCGGAAATTGCGTCTACGGGAATAATTCCCTCGGAAAGCTGAGAATTTACGCTGTCAACGCTCTTTCGATGACTTGCGTTATATTCCGCAAAATTGGACGGCAGATAATATTCACCCGAAGTCGGCGCAATCATTGAATAAATCTTCACGCTTTCGGGAAGCTCGCTTCTGAAACGGTTAAGCGCCTCGGCATAGGTCGTTCCCTTTCCGCCTCCGAACAGCGAAATCGCCCAGTAATGTCCGTCGTCGAGTTTTGCAACGACCTGTCCGTTTGTGATAACGCCCTCTGCAACTTCGTTTACCTGACGCTCGGAGGTCGTGGTTTCGACAGTCGTCTGCGGGGGAGCCGTCGTTTCGGCGGGCTGAGAGGACATTTCCTGCGGCTTGTCCGTTACGGAAACGGCAGGCGTTGTTGTCTGCGCAGGCTCGGCAGTAGTCTGCGGCGGTTCTTCCTCCGGCTCTTCGGTGACAGCAACAAGCTGACCGTGAACCTCCGCGCCGCTGAGCTGAACGCCGTAAAGATTTTTTATCGCAGCGGAAATCCGCTTTAAATTATCACGATTCGGAACGGTATCGTCGTAAAATTCGGTTATACCCTCGGTGAAATCTCCGTTTATGAAGCTTTCCCAGCTAAATTCGGGAAATTCGGCAAGCTTTCGCTGCTCGACAAGCGACTCTGTAGAACGGGGCAAAACAGCCGGCGCAAGCGCAATAACCGCAAACAGTACACCTGTCGCGATCACGTTTATCTCGGCGAACTTCGGGCTGAGCGGCTTTATCGGTTCTTTTTTCGGTCTTTTCTGCTTTCTTTCCGCCATCGGAAACCTCCATTAATATATAAAAAGCTTCATCTTCATTACAGGGCGCAAACGCACCCATATTATTATACTACTGCACACACGGTTAGTCAAGGCAAAACCGCACACTTTCCGCAGGCAAAATCGGGAAATCCCCGCCGACCACGCGGCGTATGCTTTCCCCTCAACGTCCGCAGCGGTTCACCCCGGCGCACAACATCTCCCCACACGGGGCGGCGCGCCGCAAAAACGCGAAGCGTTTTTTGCGTGCAGCCGTAGGCTGCACGCGCTTTTTTCGCCCCTGCGGGGCGAAAAAAGGCGGCGCGCCGCCGTGCGCGGAGTGGCAGCGGCAGATTGGGGGAAGTGCCGCTGTCAATATGAATACAATCGGGGTGCGCGAAAAATTGCACTGTCCCCGAAAAAAATCAGTTGAACTTGTTCATCGCCTCGTTGATTTTACCCTGAACCATAAGCTCGGCGGCTGCGGCTGCGTTGGAAAGACTCTGTTCGAGAGCCGCCGCCTGCTCTTTCGGAAAGCCCGAAAGAACCCAGTCCGCAAGGTCGTAATCGGGATGCGGCTTCGCACCAACGCCTATGCGTATGCGCGGGAACTTATCGCTGTTCGTGTGAAGAATAATGCTTTTTATACCGTTGTGCCCGCCGTCGCTGCCCTTCTGACGTATACGCAGCCGTCCCACGTCGAGTGAAATATCGTCGTAAATTATCAGCAGCTTGTCGGAAGTGAGCTTGTAGAAATTCATCGCTTCGGCGACCGCTTCACCGCTGTTGTTCATGAACGTTGACGGTTTCATCAGCAAGCAGCGCACGCCTCCGAGCGTAACGTCGGCGGTAAGCGATTTGAATTTGAGCTTTTTTACGTCGGCGCCGATCTTTTGAGCGATAGCGTCAACCGCCATAAATCCCGCGTTGTGGCGGGTGTTTTCGTACTGCGTTCCGGGATTTCCCAGCCCGCAGACGATATATTGTACAGGTCCGCTCGGCTGCTGCGCTTTCTGCGTGTCGAGCTGCTTGAAAATATCAAAAACAGACATATTTTTTTCCTTTCCTGCGATTTATTCAGCGTTCCACTTTTGCCTGCATTCATGATTGCTCGGTAATCAGCATATCCTCCAGCACCGTTCTAATCAGTCCGAGCGGCGTTTCGTCCTTTTTGGGAGCAATTTTAAAGCAGACCTTTCCCGCGAGGTTGAGATTTACACGTCCATCAAGCTGCGAATTGAGCCTGCCTATCTTCTGCATATCGGGCTTCGGCGTGAAGAAGCTTATTCCGTCCTTCGTCTGAACGATTTCCGTTATGCCGAGCCGCTGCGCCATATTGCGTATCTGCGCGACCTCGATAAGCCCGTAAACAGGCTTCGGCGGCTCGCCGTAGCGGTCGATAAGCTCGTCGGTAACGTCAAAAGCGTCGTCCTCATTGCGTATCATTGCGATGCGCTTATAGCAGCTTATGCGCTGCGCGGGGTTTGAAATATAATTTTCTGGAATAAACGCGTCAACCTTTACGTCAACAAGACAGTCCTCGGTTTTTTCGGTAACTTCGCCGCGTTCCTCCTTAACCGCCTCGTCGAGCAGCTTCAAATACATATCATAGCCGACTGCGGAGAGGTGACCCGACTGGCTTGAACCTAGGATAGAGCCTGCGCCGCGTATTTCGAGGTCGCGCATCGCTATTCTGAAGCCCGAACCGAACTTTGTGAACTCGCGTATCGCGTCAAGTCGCTTTGTCGCCACCTCGCTGAGCATTTTCCCGCGCTTGAATGTGAAATAAGCAAAAGCGCGGCGGTTAGTGCGACCTACCCGTCCGCGAAGCTGATGAAGCTGCGCAAGCCCCATATAATCCGCGTTTTCGATTATCAGCGTGTTGCAGTTCGGCACGTCAACGCCCGTTTCGATAAGCGTTGTGCAGACGAGAACGTCTATCTCATGCTCAAGAAGCTTCCGCCAAACCTCAAGCAGCTCGTCCTCCTCCATTCTTCCGTGCGCTATACCTATCCGCGCCTCGGGAACAAGCGCGTGAAGATTCGCCGCGCACTGCATAATGCTTTCAATGCGGTTGTGGATATAGTAGACCTGACCTCCGCGCCGCAGCTCCTTATTTATCGCCTGCGCGATAACGCCGTCGTTATGCTCGATAACATAGGTCGTTACAGGCTGTCTGTCCTGCGGCGGAGTTTCGATAACGCTCATGTCGCGTATACCCGACATTGCCATGTTCAGCGTACGCGGGATAGGCGTCGCCGAAAGCGTAAGAATGTCCACGCCCGGGAACATTTCCTTGAATTTATCCTTATGTGCAACTCCGAAGCGCTGCTCCTCGTCGATTATTACCAAACCGAGATCCTTAAAGCCTATATCGTCCTGAACAAGCCTGTGCGTACCGATAACAATATCTACCGTTCCCTTTTTAAGCTTTTCTATCGTTTGTTTTATCTCTTTATTGGTGCGGAAGCGCGAGAGCAGGTCAACGCGTATATCGAAGCCGTCCATTCTTTTCAAAACGGTCTGATAATGCTGCCACGCAAGGACAGTCGTCGGGCAAAGCAATGCGCACTGCTTGCCGTTTTCGACGCACTTGAACGCGGCGCGCAGAGCCACCTCGGTCTTTCCGAAGCCAACGTCCCCGCAGAGCAGTCTTTCCATAGGCTGCTCGCGCTCCATATCCTGCTTTATCTCGGCAATGCAGCGAAGCTGGTCGTCGGTTTCAACGTAGCTGAAGTGATTTTCAAAATCGACCTGTTCTTCTCCGTCAGGCTCGAAAGCGTAACCCCTGCTCTTCATTCTCTTGGCGTAAAGCGCGGTAAGCTCCGTCGCCATTTCCTTTGCGGCGGCTTTCGCCTTTGTTTTCGCCTTTTGCCACTGATCCGTGTGCATCTTAGAAAGCTTTACCGTGTTTACGTCGCCGCTTCCGATATAGCGCGAGATAAGGTCAAGCTGAGTAACGGGAACATAGAGCACGTCCGTCCCCGCGTAGCGTATTTTGATGTAATCCTTGCTTATCCTGTCCTGCGTGAGCTTCTGAACGCCCTCAAAAACGCCTATTCCGTAGCTGTTATGAACAACGAGATCGCCGACCGCGATATCGTTAAGGCTGTTTATTATCTCCGCCTTTTTGCGCTTTGGCTTTTCGCGAACTGAAATACTTACCGCAGTGTGCGATATCGCGGCGAGCCGCGCCTCGGGGTAGCTGTAGCCCGAGGTCAGCGTTCCCTCGGTAACATAAACGCGCTTTGCGTACACTTTTTTGGGTGAAGTTGAATAATCGGCAGGGATCCCGTCGCCCCGCAGGTCGTCAGCAAGAACCTTTGCACCCTTTTCCGTTCCCGCAAAAACAATAACGCTGTAGCCGCCCTGCATATAGTTTTTCAGCTCTTCAAGCAGGTATTTGTACTCGCCGCTCCACGGCGCTACCTGCCCCGCCGAAACGTTCAGCAATGCCGAAAGGCTTATATCGTGTCCGCGCATGAAGTTGTCGAAATACGCACGGACTTTCTTTTCGACCGCCGCCGAATATTCCGTCTTTGCGAGCATATAGCGGTCAAGCCCCTTGCAGAGAATCCCCTCCTCAAACAGCATTTTTATATCCTCGTTATGCTGCGCGAGGGCGGACTTGAGGCTTTCGTTGCAGGCGGTATTCTCACATACTACGATTTGCAGCGCGTAATCGAAAAGCGTCGCTTCTTCGGCATAACAAAGGGGAAGATAGCGGTCGCTGTCGGGCAGGACTCCGTTTTCAAGCTTTTCGATATCGCCGGCGATATGCTTTTTTACAATTTCGGCGTTTTTCCCGCGTATTTTCGCGCTGAATGCGGAAAGCCTATCGGAAAAAGCCGTCGGACTGTCGAAAATTATCTCCGCCGCGGGAGCTATTGAAATGCTTTTTATCGTGTCAATTCTTCGCTGGGACTCAATATCGAAAACGGAAATGCTGTCAACCGTATCGTCCCACATTTCTATACGCACGGGCGCGCCGAAATTCACGGGGAAAACGTCGAATATCGCGCCGCGCACCGAGAACTGCGAAACGCCCTCTATCTGGTCGCAGCGGGTATATCCGAGCGCCGTAAGCCGCGCGGCAAGCTCCGTCAGATCAAGCGTATCTCCCGATTTTATCGTCCGCGTAAGCCCGAGCAGGGTCACCTTGGGCATTGTAAGCTGCGAAGCACCCTCGGGCGTAGCGCACACAATGTCCGCCTGACCCGCCGCCATTCGATAAAGCACGCCGAGCCGCCTGTGCACATATTCGCGCGAGGAGGAATCAACATCGCCGAGCATCAGATCCTTAGCGGGATAAACAACGGCGGTCTCCCGCCCCGTCATCGCGTTTATATCAGCGCAAAGACGCGCGCATTCGCCCTCGGTGTCGCAGATGACTGCGAGCGGAGCGCGGAAATTGTCGTCCTCGGCAAACGCGGCAAGAAAATGCGCCTTGTGAATGTGCGAAAGTCCCGTAAGCATTACGGGAAGACCTCCCTCCCACCCCGAAAAAGCGCGGTATTCCGAGAGCTGTTTAGCTGTGTTTAAAAAATATTCCATAAGTCATATCCTTTAACGCGGGTTATACTCAGCATCAATTAAAAACTATACAAAAAATCAAGTGTAAGCTTTGCATATATGTGTTATACCGGATTTTTTATCTATGCTTTTATTGGTGCTTAGTATTAAGCGGTACCGTCCATTCACGGCACCGCTTGCGCGTATTGTGTTGTATTTTCTCTATTTTCTGAGCATTTTCTGTCCCTCGCGGACGATAATTACGACCGCTGAGCTTAAAACAAGATTTATCGCCATTTCCACAAGGAAATTCACCCCGACAAACGTCGTAAGCATATACGCCCACGCGTTGTCAAAGCCTGCGCCCGCCGCCCATTCGGTTATCGTATCCATAAAGAACACCGAGCAGCCGAGAATGAACACGCCCGTGTTGACGATCGGCGAAACGATTCCCGCCGCAAACGCCGCGGCAATGCTGTTCTTCGCGCTTATCGCCCTATAGACCGCGCCTGCGGCAAGTCCCGCAAGAACGCCCTTGAGAATGCAGGTGACGATAGTTCCAGGAACGCTTACCGCGAGGAATGCGCCCGCGTCCGTGAAAAGCACGACCACGCCGAAAACGAGTCCGAGCCATGCGCCTGCGCCCCAGCCGTAAAGTGCCGCTCCGACAACGATAGGCACAAGCACGAGCGTGATATTGAACACGCCGAACCTTATCCCGACCGCGAGAGCCTGAAGAACCACGACGATAGCCGTGAGCAGCCCCATTCCGACAATTGCCGAAACGCCGAACTTTTTTCCTGTTTTGTTTGTTTTTTCCATTTTTCTTGTCCTTTCTTCGGGTGATTTTCGTATGTACCGCGCTCCTTTCGCGTTCCGACCTAAACGGTTCGGACGCCGAGCGGCTGTATGTTCGATAAATCCCCTTACTGGCGCCTCCCGGACAGGGAGTGTGCCGTGGGTTTATATTTTAAGGCGTTTAGCCTTAACCCCTGTTTTTGCGGTAGATAACGAGCAGCCCTTTTAGGAGAAGCTCGCTGTCTAGGGTCATTTCGCGCTTGCAGTACGGCGCTACGATCTGCGAAAAGCCGCCTGTCGCAACGATCGACTTCGCGCTGCCCATTTCCGCTTCAAACCGCTCGATAAATCCGTCGAGCATTGAAGCCATGCCGATTATTACCCCCGAACGCATACAATCCGCCGTGTTCGAGCCTATCGCCTTCTCGACCCGTCCCGCGCTTATGAGAGGGAGCGCCGCAGTGTTGCTCGAAAGCGAATCGAAAGCCATTTTCATTCCGACCGCAAGCGCGCCGCCGAGAAATTCCCCGCGCTCGTTTACGGCTAAAACCTTGCTGACCGTCCCGAGGTCGATAATTATGCACGGAAGCGGGTAATATTCCTTTGCGGCAACCCCCGCGCAGCAAAGATCTGCGCCGAGCGTTGCGGGGTCGTCGATGCGGATGTTAAGTCCTGTTTTTACCCCCGGACCGACTACCATAGCCTCAAGCGCCATAAACCGCTTTACGGCGGCGGTGAGCTGTTCGGTCACGGGCGGAACCACCGAGGAGATTATTACCCCCTCAAATTCCTCTTTTTTTATTTCGTGAAGCCTGAGCATATTCATAAGGATAAGCGTATATTCGTCAGCCATTCTTGAGGGATTCGTTTCGGCGCGCATTTCAAAAATAAGCTCGTCGCTTTCATTATATGCCCCAAAAACGGTATTTGTATTCCCGACGTCTATCGTAAGAACATTCATTCTTCGTTTTCCTCCGTTTCTTCGGATTTTGCAGACCTTCCGCGGAAAAACCGGCAGTAGATAATTACCGCCGCCACGAAAATCAGCAGTCCCGCAGCCGAAATTATAACCGCCGCAGGATATCCCGCCGTAACAAAGCTCATTTCTATTGTATGCTCGCCGGGAGTAAGCTGAACACCGATAAGCGCGTCGAGAACCTCGATATAGTCGGTTTTTTCTCCGTCGACAAGCACCGTCCAGCCCTTTTCGACGGGGATCGTCGTCATAAGCAGGGTGTTGTCGCCCTGAGCGTTTACGGTTATTTTCACCTTTGTGGGAGCGACCCGTTCGGCGACGGTTTCCGCGTTATTGGCTTTAAGCTCGCCGAGGTCGGCTTCGATAGCCTCGCTGTTGCAGTAAAGGAACTGCGCCTCGCGGAAGTAAAGATCGTCGCGAGTGAGCGTAAGCCCTATCGTAACGCTTTCTCCCGCCTCAAAATCGCCTATCTTCATTATGCTGTTGTTGTCGCCCTCGAAATACGTTCCGAGGAACACCTCGCGGTTGAGCCATACGTTTACCTGCCGTTCGTATTTCGACGGGAGATACATATAAAGCGCGGAGGTTTCGGGCATTGTGAACGTGTACACAAGCTCGGTGTTGAGATTCGGCTCGATTTTCTTGAAGCTGTGGTGTCCGTCCGTGGTCTTGCCCTGTTTTACGTTCACTTTTTCAAGCTCAACGTCGTCGATAATGCGTGTGAAATATTCGTTGGTTTGGTCGTACTCGCGTCCGAGCATTCTCGCGAGCAGCACGTTCTGGTTTTTAAGCGGTTCGGTAGTCGAAAGCGGACTGCTTATCTCGGAAAGCGGATCTGCGTCCGTGAAGGAAAGCTGCGCCACTCCCTTATCTACAAGGTACGCCATTGGCATTGCAAGCGGGTTTTCCTTTACCGTTATATCGTCGCGCGATTTGATATTCGACGTGCTGTTATCAGGGCAGGAAAGCTCGTATTTCACGCCGAAAAGGCTCTTGGTTATCTCGGTTGCGCCCGAATAGCGCGTATAGTGGCTTCTCGCGGTAAATCCGAGGTAAGAAAGCAGAGCTATCGGCTTTGCGTTGAGCGTGCTGGAGCTGTGCGAAAGCCCGTACATTCCGCAGGCAAGCGGGTCGTTGACCGTGCGGAAATATGTCTTTTCAATGCGGTAAAATCCGTCGTCGTTCGCCTTTATCTCGTCGACGACCTCGCGCGTAGGGTCGATAACGTTGTTATACGACGGCTTTGTTGAATAAACGATATCGAAATCCTGCCTGATTATCTGAACAAGGGTATTGCAGAACGCCTCGGCGGAAATCACCGCGACAAGTATCACGCATATTCCCTTTCTGTGCAGCTTGTCTTTAAGCTGGATAACAACGGCGGAGATTATGAGAAGTATCGCCATTGCGGGGAGTATCACAAGCAGGCTGTCCATCGTATCGCGGCTGATGTCCTCAAGATAATTGTCCTGCGACTCGATATAAACGAGCACCGCGAACCACGCAAGCGCAATTCCCGCAAGCTGCTTTTTGCGTATTTCTTCAATATTGTCGAAAGCCTTTGCGGCAAACGCCGTCATAAGGAACGAGAGCATAAAGCTGTAGCGGTAAGGAAGCCAGTTCGGAAGCTGTCCGCCGTGCCAGAGCATATCTACCTGACATATCCACATCGAAACGCAAAGCACGGAAATTATCACCGCGCCCGCTATCCTGTCGCGCCCGCGTATTTTTTTCATAAAGAAATAGCAGGGCAGGAAAAGCAGAACTATCGTTCCGCAGTAAATAAACGGCAGTCCCGACATACGCACGGTATCATAGGTGTTCGGGAACAGCTTGTCGAGAAATTCGATAAGGTTAAAATTCGTGTAGACCGAGCTGTAATCAGGCTCGGAGAAATCGAACTTTCCGTATGAAAGCGAATTGTACACGGGGATAAGCATATAGCACGACATCATCGCCGAAACGAGAGCCGTACCCGTGAAAAGCAGTCCGCGCCCGATAAACAGGCGGGAAAGCCCCTCCTTGTGACTTGCGACCGCATAATAAAGGAAATATATCGCGGAGAAAATAGCGATCATAAAGCCGATATAGAAGCAGGTCACAAACGCGTACACCAGCGAAACCGTCAGCATTATGAACTTGCCCTCGTCTATCAGCTTTTCTATGCCGTAGGCGATGATCGGGAGTATCATGACCCCGTCGAGCCACATGGGGTTCATAGTCTGAACTATCGTGTATGAGCAGAGCGCATAGCACACCGAGAAGATTATGCAGGTAAGCGGCTTAAAGCCCTTTCCGCGGCTGAGATATACCGACATACAAAGCCCTATCGCGCCGACCTTGCAAACCATCATGGTCAGAAGCCCCTCGGTTATCATCGTTCTCGGAAATATCCACACAAGGAAGTTGAACGGGCTTCCGAGGTAATATCCGATGATCCCCATAAATTCGCCCGAAAGATTTCTGCTCCATGAATAGAAAATGCTCTCTTTTCCCGCGAGAACGTCGTACATATAATCATAATAGTATACATACTGACCGTTAAGGTCGAGAGAAAGTACGGATTCTTCTCCGAAGGGATAAACTCCGAAAATAAAATAGGAAAGCAGCAGTATAAACAGCGGTATCGCGAACGAAAGCGGGAACTGATAGTCGGTTATAAAAAAGCGCTTTAAGCCGCTTTTCGCATATCCGAGCCACTCCGACGCGGTTTCCTTTACGGTTTTCGTCATTCTTCATTCTCCTTTCGCGCTTCTTTTCTCTTTTTTGTATCGATCGACACGATATATCTCGGGCGGAACTTTATTTCCTCATAAATTTTCGCCATATAATAGCCGATAACGCCCAGACCGAGCATTATGAACGAGCCTGTTATAAGAGTAACGAGAATGACCGTGGTAAAGCCGTTATCCGCCGTTCCGCCGAAATACCGCACAAGCGTCTGTATCGCAAGAACGACCGCAAAAATGAAAAATACCGCGCCCGTTCCCGTAATTATCTGAAGCGGAAGATTAGTAAAGCTGGTTATGTTGTTCAGCGCGAATTTCAGCAGCTTTTTGAAGCTCCACTTTGTAGTCCCCGCGTTGCGCGGCGCAACGTTGAACTCTATCTGCGCGGTCTTAAAGCCTACCCAGCTTGAAAGCGCGCGGAAAAACGTCAGGCGTTCGGGCATTTCGTTGAGCGCGTCTATCGCCTTTCTGTCGAGAAGCTTATAGTCGCTCGCGCGGTCGAGATTTACGTTCGCGGAGTTCTTCATAAGACGATAAAAGCCCTTCGCGAACATTTTATAGAGCAGGCTTTCCTTGCCGCGGCTCGCTTTAACAGCCTCGACGACCTCATAGCCCTGCTTCCATAGCTCGTACATTTCGGGTATAAGCTCGGGCGGGTGCTGTAAATCGCAGTCGATAAACACCGCGCAGTCGCCCGTGCAGGCGCCCAGTCCCGCAAAAAGCGCGCCCTCCTTGCCGAAATTCCGCGAAAATTTCAGTCCGCGTATGCTGTCGTTTTCTTCGGTAAGGCGGTCGATTATCTTCCATGTATCGTCCCGCGAGCCGTCGTCAACAAAAATTATTTCACACGGAATATTCTCCTTTTCAAGTATCCCGTATATTGTCTGCGCCGTTTTTTCTATATTTTCCTGCTCATTATAAGCGGGAATTATAACTGAAAGCATTTTCTGATCCTTTCTTTTGGAATAGCCTTATACTGTTTTTCAATCCTCCTACAGACAACGTTTATAGGAAGCTTCGCCGCTTCTGTGCAGCCGCCGAAAAAGCCGTACAATACTGATTCCGTCAAAGCCGTCGGCTTTGATATACCGCTTTTTAAGCGGCTTAGTATTATTGTTCGCCGCTTACGGTAAGATTACCCGTTTCGGTCGTTATTTTAAGGAGATATTCTCCCCCGTTCTGCAAAATTACGGCGTCGCCGCGCCGATTTTCAAATTCCTCAGAAAATCCGCGCACCGTGCAGTAGCCCTTTTCGGTCATATATTCCATGCACACCGAGAGCCGCTTTGAAAGCGTGAGCGAAATATCGCCGCTCCCGCCCGAAAGCTCCATATCCCCGCCGAGCGCGGATATCCCAAGCTTGATATCGCCGCTTTCCGTTTTTATTTTTGCACGGTCGTCCGCTCCGAAAAGCGAAATGTCCCCGCTTCTTGTTGAAATTTCAAGCGATTCACAGCTTATCGGCTGCGCCGAAACGTCGCCGCTGCTGCTCGTAAGACTTACGCGGCGGTATGTCCTGCGCGGAAGCCTTACCGTTATGCCGAAGCTGCCGCGCCGCGCCGTAAAAAGCGCGAGAGAGAAGCTGTCGTCCTGCGTGATGCGAAGAACTCCCGATTCGTCCGCGTCGGTTATTAGCGGCAGGTCGCCGATACAGCTTACCTCGCAGTCCTCCCCGTCCCAGTACCCGACCGTTATCGGCAGCGAGCCAGTTATCACGATAAGCTCGCGCACGCTCCCGAAATACAGTGTTTCGTCCGAAACCGCATCGTTGTACGGGTTAAACGGGCGAAAATACGCAAGAGCCGCACCCGCAGCGATAAAAAGCGCGCCGAGGATAATGAATAAAAGAGAAAGCCTTTTCAGCTTATTCATCGCCGCACCGCCTTTTCTTCCAGCCCAGCCGCACGCGCAGACATCTCAGCCGATTTACCGACGCGGGGCATACGATAAACGCCCCAAGGCACATTCCAAAGCCGAGCAGAAGCGTTCCGACGCTCACGAACATAAGCGAAAAAAACGGCAGGTCTGTCGTTATATGGATAACGTCCGCCGCTCCGAGAAGCGCCGCCGGAACCGCGATAAGTCCCAGCGAAAACAGCCCGAGCGCCAAAAAAAGATACAGGAAATTAAGCAGGAAAAGCCCCGCCATTCCCGCCGCGCCGAGTATAATCAAACCGTAATACCTTATTTTTTTCATTTTTTCCGTTTAATTGTGGCGTTTTGCGGTGAAGCTGTCCGCAGTTACCGAAAATACCGTCGTTTTTTCGAGCACCGACGGCTCGAAATCCATTTCTCCGCTGAAGCCGTAGCGCTTCACGATATTCTCAAGCGCGGCGCGCTTTTCCGCTTCGTCGGTCAGAAAACACGCTTTCCCGAAGCCGATAACGCTTTCGTAGGAGGTCGTCCACGAGCAGGGACTTTCGCCGCCGTACGCTCTCGCGCCTCGGTCGGCTTCAAAGCAGACGTTCGCCGAGGCTTTAAGACGGCGCAGCTTCTCACCCTCGCCCGCACAGTGAAAATAAAGCGTAAGGCTGCCGTTTTTATACGAAAAGCCAAAGCTCATCGGCACGATATAGGGCGTTTCGCCCGAAAATGCCAGTCGGCATACCTCGCAGCCGCCGAGTATTCCGAGAATTTCGTCAATGTCCGTGACCTGTCTGTCCGCTCTGCGCATATAAAGCCTCCGTCTATGTTTTTACGATACACAGAGGATTATACCATATTATTTAGTGCTTTGCAATATCACGTTTGACGAATATGCGGCTTTGTCGATAAATTTTTTTGACAATTTGTGTTCTTTTTGCAGCGGTATGCAGGTATTTTTTTCCATGATATTGCCCAAAATGCACGAAAAGCGAAAAAAAGTCGGTCAAACCTCACGTTACCCTCTTGACAATACCGTCGGAATTGTTTATAATAATATGGCTAAGCTATAGGCGCTGCAATTCGGCGGTGTCGGGCAAAAATAATAACGGAGGTAGTAAAAATGAAAAGAACATATCAGCCTAAGAAGCTTCAGAGAAAAAAGGAACACGGCTTCAGAAAAAGAATGGCGACCGCTAACGGCCGTAAGGTTCTCGCAAGAAGACGCGCAAAGGGCAGAAAATCCTTAACATACTAATGTAATGGGAGAATATTCCAAAAGGTTTTTTGTCATTAAAAAGGACCGTGAATTCCGCTTCCTTTATAATAAAGGAAAAACCTGCGTCAACTATGCTTTTGTCTGCTATTTCAGGGAAAACAAGCGGCGCAGGAACCGCTGCGGAATCGTTACCGGCAAGAAAATAGGGAACGCTGTTGCGCGAAACCGCGCGCGCCGTGTGATCCGCGAGGCTTTCCGCCTTTTCGACCACGACTTGTCCCGCGCGACCGCAAAACGCTATGACCTTGTATTTGTCGCAAGAGGTCAGACGCCCTCGCTGAAATCCACGAAGGTGCTTCGGCTCATGCAGACAAAGCTCATGCCGCTTCTCGCGCCCGAAACAAAAGAAAACCCGTAAAAACGCCGCTTTTACGGCGCTTGCGGGGTTTTTCATATCTGCGTTACGCCGATGCCTGAGGGCTTTGCCATGAAGTATATTCTTATCGGACTTATCCGGCTTTACCAACTGACATTATCGAAAATACTGCCGCCTTGCTGCCGATTTACTCCGTCCTGTTCGCGGTACGGAATTACTGCTATAAGCCGATTCGGTGCCATAAAGGGCGGCTATTTAACTATTAAAAGAATTGTTCGCTGCAATCCGTTCAGCGCGGGAGGATATGACCCCGTGCCCGAAACGTTTTGCTTTTTTCGGAAAAATACGACTGACAAAAGATAAGGGTGATTTACTATTAACTGGCTTTATTCATTAATCGGAACCCCGCTGGGATATATCATGTGGGCGTGCTATGCGCTCGTGCAGAATTTCGGCTGGGCTATTATTCTTTTTACTTTGATTATTAAAGCGGCTCTGTTCCCGCTTAACCTTAAACAGCAGAAAAATCAGGCTCTCTCCCAGATGTTCATGCCGAGGGTCAAGGAAATTCAGACCAAATACAAAAACAATCCCGAAAAACAGCAGGAAGAGCTTACAAAGCTTCAGAAAGAGGGCTATAACCCGACGGGCGGCTGCGGAACGATGCTCATTACGTTCCTTATCCTGTTCGGCGTCATCGACGTTGTTTATAAGCCCATGACCCATATGGAGCACTTCAAGACTGAGGAGATCAACGCCGTTGTTTCAACTGCGGAACAGATCGATATTGCAAAGACAATTCTCGCAAATCCCGCCGACGCGGCTGCGGTTCTTGAATACCGTACGGACGCGAACAGTATAACCTTTGTTGAAACGACCGACGAAAACGGAACAAAGACAAACAACCGCATTACGACCGACGCGGAATTTAAGCTCGACGAAGCGAAAAGCAGCGTGACCGTTTCTGCGGAAGACCTCGCGACCTACGGCGTTTTCACGGACGAACAGCTTAATACTCTCATCAAGTCGTCGCGTCTTTCGGACGTTGTCCGCAACAATCTGAACCTTATCCACAGCAATTACTATAACAGCAGTTCGCTTTACCGCGAACTCCGTGCGCTTAAAATATTCGAGGACGAAACGACTCGCCCGCTCTTCGAGGCTAACCCCGATATAAGCGCTGAGCTTATCGGACGTGTTGCAACGCTCGACGGACGTATGCATTTCGGTCCTATCAATCTGCTCGACCAGCCGACGTGGGCGTTCAACTCGCTTATCATAATCCCCGTTATCGCGTTCGTGTTCTCTCTCGCTCAGAGCCTTGTAATGATGGTTCTCATGAAGAAGCAGAACCCCGAACTGAACGCTTCGCAGCCTGCAAGCGCAAAAGCTATCTACTTCATCACGCCGTTCATCTCGCTCTGGATCTCGTTCAGCGTTCCTGCCGGCGCAGGCTTCTACTGGGCGGTTTCCTACCTGTTCGGTATACTCCAGTCACTTATAACCTATAAGTTCTGGCCGTCGGATAAGATACGCGCGGAAGCTAAGGCAAAGATGGAGGCTGCCGCAGCGCAGAAGGAGCAAAAGGCAACCGTCGTTGAAATTGACGCGGAAGGAAACAAGACGGAGCGCACAAACCGTCTTTCCGAATTGTCACAAAAGGAAATAAAGGAACTTAACCGTAAGAAGCTTGAAGCCGCGAGAAAGGCGGACGCTGAAAAATACGGCGAAGAATACACCGAATCCCCAGAGGACGACGATTTTTAACGAAAGGACGTTTATTTTATGGAAAAGATTTTTTCGGCAAAGACTGAAGAAGCCGCAAAAGAACAGGCGATAAACGAATTTAAGGCGTGCGGCATCTCCGAAAGCGACATTACATTTGAAATTCTCGAAAAACCCGTAAAAAAGCTGTTCAGCGTAAAGGGCGAATTTAAAATCATGGCGAGCGCCGCCGACCCGGTTGTTGAAGAAGAAACGGAAAGCGCCGTTTCCAAGCCCGAAGAAGCTTCCGTTCAGAGCTTTGACGAGCCTGAGCAGGCTGTCAGCGCTCCCGCAGACGGAATCAACCTGCTTGAAACCGCAAAGGTAAAGAACGCGGTAAAATATCTTACAAAGGTTCTTACTGCGCTCGGAGTTGAAAACTTCCACGTTGACACGATTCTCAACGGCGAAACCGTATTTCTTGACATTGTAGGCGAAAAGCTCGGCGTTGTTATCGGACGCCGCGGTGAAACGCTCGACGCTCTCCAGTACCTTACGATTCTCGCTTCAAACAAGGCTGAGGAGTCCTATTGCCGCATTTCGGTTGACTGTAACGGCTATCGCGCAAAGCGCCGCGAAACGCTTGAAGCTCTCGCAGAAAAGACCGCTCATCGCGTATTAAAGCAGGGCAGAAGAATTACGCTTGAGCCTATGAATCCCTACGAAAGACGCATTATTCACAGCAAGGTTGCCGAAATTGAAGGCGTATACAGCCATTCAACAGGCGAAGAGCCTTTCCGCAAGGTTGTTATTTCCGCAACAGCAAAGCCTGCTTACAGCGGCAAGGGCGACCGCAGAGGAAGAGGACCGCGCACAGGCGGCGCCGGCAAGAGCTATCGCCAGTCCACAGGCTTCTCGACCTCGTTCGAGCGCGAATACAAGCGCACACAGGCAGAACCGATCACCTATTCGCAGGAAACGGTTGACACCGAGAAGAACGCTTCGCTTTACGGAAAGATCGAACTGTAAAAACAAGGGGAGCTTCCCGCTCTCCTTACTCTGGGATATAGCCAAGCGGTAAGGCAACGGACTTTGACTCCGTCATTCGTGGGTTCAAATCCCGCTATCCCAACCAAAAATGAAACGTGTAACCCGTAAGGGTTATGCGTTTTATTTTTGTTATTGGACTCGGGATTTGAACCCACTGGGGTTATACTTAGCGCCAATTAAAAACTATACAAAAATCGAGTATGATCTTGCATATAGGGGTTATACGAAGATTTGTTGTCTATAGTTTTATTGGTGATTAGTATTAGGCGCAGAGCGCCGTCAAATCCCGCTATCCTACGCGGCTTTCTCCATGCCATACCACCATCCTCGCTTACTCTGACGCCGCTCGCCCCACCGCGCGCACGCGTGCATCTGCATTATGCAGACGCACGAATGAGAGGCGGCGCGAAGCGCCGCCTCTGCCGCATACCGCGAAGCGGTATGCGGCTCCCGTGCGCGCACGCTCGCCGAAAGCAGGAGTGCGAACCGCGGCGTTTGGCAAAGCTGAAGATAAGCCGAGGAAATTGAAAGCCGCCACGCTGATATTGTTGCGGCGGTTTTATGTGCAATTTGCACAAAAATAATATCATCATATTTTTACGAGAAGCAAAAAAACATATCAAATTCTTTTTTTATGAGAATTTTCAACAGTCAAAAATCCAAATTCTTCGCACAGATACGCGCAATGATGATGATAATTTTTCTCAAAAAATATCATCATCAAGACAAAAAAATAATTGTTTTTTCGACACAATACGACTTTTTATTTTGCACATGATCGTATTTTTTTCAAAAAATAGCAAGACGTTTTTTTATTTTTCGTCGTGAAACGGTTGCTTATCGCTTCTGTTTTAAGATTTGTTTTACGAATATATAGCTAAAATTACCAAAAAGCAATTCCATGTCTGTAAAATTTAACACTCGTAAAACGCTTCACACACTTTAAAGAAAAAACATTTTAAATAATCACAAATGGCGTTCCCTTTTGTAAATTCAACTTCTTCTTTTTTCAAGGAAATATTTTACTTTTGTGAAAAATCAAGTTAAATTATTTTTCACAAAGTATCTCCTAAATTTGGCTTATTCAAAACGTTTTAAGTAAGACATTTTTTGTAGTGTGAAAATTCAAGTCAAAATATTTTTCACAATTCAGGCAGACAGCGCAGCAGCTTTTTCGACTTTTTTCTGAAAAGTGTTGCAAAAAAAGGACAGGTATAGTATAATAAATGTGTATGATTATAATGCGAGGCTGAGAAAATTACATGATTTTTGCAGATTTATTTTTCCTGTACGTTTTTATGGCGCTGTGCATTCCCGCATATTTTATTTCAAAAAATATTGCTTACCGCAACGCCGTTCTTATTGTTTTTTCGCTCATTTTTTATGCGTGGAGCAGTCCTGCGTGGCTGACACTCCTGCTGATAAGCGTAACCGGCAATTTCTTTTTCGGCTTGCTTATAGAAAAATGGCAGGGCACGCCAAAAGCCAAGCTCGGCGTTGCCTTTTCCCTTATTCTGAGTCTTGGAATGCTGTTCGTCTTTAAATACACCGACTTTTTTATCGATAACATCAACGGCATTTTCGGCACGGCGATCGCACACACCAACATTGAACTTCCGATCGGAATAAGCTTCTACACTTTCCAAATAATTTCCTATATTATGGACTGCTACTGGGGAAAGGTAAAGGTTCAGCACAATTATTTCCGTTTGCTTATGTACATTTCGCTGTTCCCTCAGCTCGTTGCAGGTCCTATCGTTCGTTACAGCACGGTCGAACAGGAAATCGGTCAGCGCAGCATTTCCGTATCAGACATAAGCGAGGGCGTTACGCGCTTCATCATTGGTCTCGGAAAAAAGGTTGTGCTCGCCAACGGACTTTACGCAATAACCGAACAGTTCCTCAAGGGCGATTTGGACAAAATCTCCGTTATAGGAACATGGTACGGCGTAATAATGTACTCGCTTTATGTTTACTTTGATTTTTCGGGTTACTCCGACATGGCGATCGGACTTGGGCGAATTTTCGGCTTCCATTTCGACGAAAACTTCAACTACCCGTTCATAAGCAAAAATATTACCGAATTTTGGCAGCGCTGGCACATTTCTCTCGGCTCGTTTTTCCGCGACTATCTGCTCTATATCCCGATTTTCGGAAAACGCCGTCAGTACGCAAGCCTGTTTCTCGTCTGGTTCTGCACCGGTTTCTGGCACGGCGCAAGCTGGAACTATATTATATGGGGTCTGTACTACGGACTGTTTATCTTGTTTGAACGTCTTCTCGGAAGCAAGCGGCTGAAAAAAATTCCCCCGGCAATAATGCATATTTACAGCAAGCTGGTCATAATAATAGGCTTCGGAATATTCTATTTTACCGATGTTTCGCGGCTCGGCACGTTCTTCGGAAACCTGGTCGGTGCAAACGGAAACGCCTTTATCGACATTTCGGTAACGACCTCGTTTATGAACAATATTTTCCTTATTTTATTTGCACTTGCCGTAAGCGCTCCGCTGATCCCATGGCTCAGACGCAAGATTCAGAAAATTTCCTGCGGCGAAAATGTGATCGGAATCTCGACCGTAGTATGCAACATTGCAATCCTTGCCGTATGTGCGCTGCTGCTTGTCGAAAACACGAACAACCCCTTCCTCTACTGGCAGTTCTGAGCGGCGACCGCGGCTTTCAATTTCACCGATTTATCCCCCACGCGGCAAAACGCCGCCGCTCATCGCTGTTCTATCGGCGAACGTGCGCGCACGCGCTTCCGACCGCGAAGCGGTCTGAAGCCGCAGCAGCGGCGCTTAGCGCCGCTGCCTAATGTTTATCTGCGGCTGCACCGCAGATAAACGCGTGCGCGCGGCTCGGCTGAGCTGCTTGTGCGAAGCGCGGCGTCGGCGTAAGTGTGAGAGCGGGATAGCATTGAGAAAGCCGCCGCCATTTTTGCAAAGACAGCCAAAATGTAACAATCATCTGCACAGGCAGATGTAAAATATCAAAACAAAAGGAGTAATGAAAAATGATTCAGAAAAAAGAATTTGGATTTTTCAACGGCTACAAGGTTTTCCTCTTCTCAATTACCAATAAAAACGGAATGAGAGTTGACCTCACGAACTACAGCGGAGCAATCGTAAATCTGCTCGTTCCCGACCGTAACGGCGAACTCGGCGACGTGGTTCTCGGCTATGATAATCTTGAGGGCTACATTAACGGCACTTCTTCTCAGGGCGCGCTTATCGGCAGATATGCAAACCGCATTGCCGATGCAAAATTCACCCTCAACGGCGTTGAATACAAGCTCTTCGCAAACGAAAACAGTAATTCCCTCCACGGTGGTATTATCGGCTTCAATAAGCGCGTATGGACGATCGACGCAACGACCGACAACAGTGTGACTTTCGGCTATCTCAGTCCCGACGGCGAAGAAAACTTCCCCGGAACGGTAAAGGTAACCTGTACATATACGCTTACCGACGAAAATGAGCTTAAGCTTGAATATACCGGCGTAAGCGACGCTGATACGATCCTTAACCTCACCAACCATTCCTATTTCAACCTCGGCGGAGTTCACAGCGGTTCTATTCTCGACCATGAGCTTCAGCTTTTTGCGGACAAATATACGCCTGTAAACAAAGCGCTTATCCCCACAGGCGAGCAGGCTGACGTAACGGGAACGCCTTTCGACTTCCGCACGCCTAAGCTTATCGGCAAGGACGTTGACGCAGGCCTTCTCGTGGGATATGACCACAACTATATGCTTGGAGAGCCGCACGAAATGCGAAAAGCTGCTATCGTCTACGACGCAAAGACAGGCAGAGAAATGACCGTTTACACCGACAAGCCCGCTATCCAGCTCTACACAGCTATCGGTCTTGGACCCGAAATCGGCAAGGACGGCAAGAGAATGGGCGTTCAGACAGCAATCTGCCTTGAAAGTCAGTATGCTCCTGACTCTCCGAATCAGCCTGCATTCCCAAGCTGTGTACTGAAAAAGGGCGAAGAATATCACTTTACAACAATTTACGCTTTCGGAATCAGAAAGTAATTTCACCAAAATATTAAAAAGGCAGCTTCCGATTGACTGCTGGGAGCTGCCTTAACTTTTTAATTGAAATTTGAGGAGAAGCAATGGAAAATATCTGGAATGAAATGTATAAAGCGGCAAAAGCCGTTCAAGGAGAACGCGTTATATCGCGATATGTGACCTGCGGAGAAGTTGCCGCAGCAATACTTTCGCGCTCGGGAAAAATATATACCGGCGTATGTATCGACACCTGCTCGACGCTCGGTATCTGCGCCGAAAGAAACGCAATATTCAACATGATAACGTGCGGCGAACAGGAAATTGACAAGGTTCTTGCAATTCTGCCGGACGGCTCGACAGGCGCGCCCTGCGGAGCTTGCCGTGAGCTTATGGTTCAGCTTATGCCCGACACCTACAAGGAAATTGAAATAATGCTCGACTATTCTTCCGGCCGGACTGTCAGACTCGGAGACATAACCCCCGAATGGTGGATATAACGCACATTCTTAATTAAGATATGAACAACATACGGAAGGATTGAGAATTGCAGCGAACAAAACGGCGGCTTTCTCTATCCGTTGCTTTTTCTCATTTATGCTGACGCCGCAAATCACACCGTGCGCACGCGTTTCCATGCGGCAAAGCCGCATGGAAACAACGAGCGGCGGCGCAAAGCGCCGCCGCTGCTGCATACCGCTTCGCGGTATGCAGCGCGTGCGCAGACGCTCGCCGACAGAACAGCAGAAAAAGGCGGCGTTTTGCCGAGTGTGAAATAATCCGATGAATTTAAAAGCCGCGAGGCTGGCTGTATTGCCGGGCTTCGCGGCTTTCTCTATGCCATACGTTTTCGCACTTATACTAACGCCGCAATCCCACACAAACAGCACATCGGCGCGGCGCGCCGCATTCGGCTTCGCCGAATGCGGCCGGCGGCGGCTACGCCGCCGCCTCATACCTGCTGCCCGCGAAGCGGGCAGCAGGGCGCCGCGCAGCTATCCCGCCGATTTGCACAATCGTACCGACAGCGTGGACTGCCACAAATGCAATCAGGTTACTCGCCAAACCGTCACTCCGCGTTGCCTTAGTGCCGCGCCCGATTTCGCACGCGTTACGCCCTCGCACTTCACTTGGTGCTAAGTATAAAAAGCAAAAGCCCCGCCAAAGCGGGGCTTTAAATTGCTGTGAGTTACCTTTATACAATGGTTACGCTGCACTTGATGTTCTTGGATGCGTCACGCTTCAGCGAAATCTGGATATTCGCTACGCCTGCGCTCTTGCCGGTTACAAGTAAAACGTATCCGTTGTTCTGCGCGTCGCGGAGGAGATTGCAGTTTACTCGCGAGTTGTCGCAGTCAAAGTAAAGTTCGTTTATATCTCCTGTGCCGTTCGTGAGGGTGAAATAGAACGCTCTGCTGTCATTTACCGCGATCGGTATATTGAAGTCGTTGTTTACGTTCCACGAAAGAGTCTGCGAAGAAGTAACGTCGCTGTATGCGAGAAGCGTTAAAGACTGCGCTTCGTCCTTTTCTCTTACGCTGAAGTTAAAGTTTCCGGGCACGCTGTTTCTGTCGTAGCATGAGTTTTCATACGCATACTCCGCAACCTCTGCGTAGTTGCCTATGCTTATGCCGTCACGGATATCGGTATTTACTCTTGTGGTAATTGTGAATGTAAGTGTTTCGCCTGCTCTTACAGTGGGGCATTCAACCAAATATTTGCTGTATCCGTTTCCTGAAGTGCCGGAATAAGAATATGACGTATCCGCGCTTCCCGAAACGTCTATGTCATACAGCGAAAGGCTGCTGTTGAGGTACAGGTAAAGACCTGCTCTCTTAAGATCCTGTGACGAGCTGTTTGCAACATTAAGCGTGTATGTAACTGTTTCGTTCGCGTATACCTTGTCGTTTGTGCCAATGGTAGCGGGTCTGTTGGAAATAAGCGAAGTGCGGGTCGTAGGACCGAACGAGAGCTGAAGTCCGCCGTAAATGTTGCTTGCAAGAGCAAGGTTTACATTAGAAGCGGCAGATGTATAAACGCTGCTCGTAGTTGCGTATGTCTTGTTGAAAATACCGTCTACAATAGCGCTGTTGTAGTTGTTGGAAGATGTCAGCCGAGCGTTGTTTGTCGCGTTATAAGCGCCGTCGTTTCTGATTGTGAGAAGCGGGAATGCGTCAGAAGTGATCGCCTGATTACCGCCGGAAACAATTTTGCTGTATGCGCGGTACTTCTGACCGTTGAACTGGAAAACGACCTTATAGTTGTTGCCGGGCTTCGGCTTAACAAGCTTATAAGAACCTGCAACGCCGTTTATTGTTGAAGTTACGGTTGTTTCCTCATAGTTGTTCGTAGAGGTGTTAAGGAGCATTACGGTGATGCCGTTGATGCCCTGTTCGCCGTAGGAATAAATACCGTCGGAAACGGAGGTTTCGTTGACTGTATCGTTCCAAACCATACCGCTGATAACATAGCTGCTGGACTTAACTTTGTAGTTCAGGGTGGTTACCTGGCTGTTGGAATATCCCTTTGCATTTGCGTAGAACTTGAGGGTTGTGTTTTCGTTAAATTCAAGCTGACCCGTGTAGGTCTTGCCGTACTTAACGGGGTCAGAGCCGTCGGTCGTGTAATAAATGCGCGAGCCGGAGGTTTCGCAGTAAAGTCTTACCTTTACGGAGTCCTCATATTCCTTGTTCGTATCCATATCGCTGTACGGATTGCTGCAACGATCAACGGTAATGCTTCTGGACTTTACTTCGCTGTAAGCGCCGTCGTCATAAGCGATCGCCTTAACGGTAGTATCCTTGTCAACGATAAACGTACCGGTATATCTGGTGCTGTTTCTTGTGGGTTCAGCGCCGTTGGTGGTATAGTAAATGCTTGCAGCGTCCTCGCTTTCGATCTTGAACTTCTTTCCGCCGTATACCTTATAAACGGTAATTGTCGGCTTAGAAAGTGTTTTTACAGCGTCGGCTGCGGGGAAATCGTCAATATCGCCGTCGAGATATTCGCGGAGAACGGTCAAATCCTTCTTATTTACCTTGCCGTTTCCGTCAACGTCCGCGTTATCGGTGCATATGTACGAGGTCGAACCCGCAAGATAGCTCTTAAGGCGGGTATAATCGCTTTCCTTTATAGAACCGTCGCCCGTAACATCGCCGAGCATAGTGCCGATTCTTACGGTTTTCTGCATAACCGCGCTTTTGTTTCCGCCCTTAACCGCAATAGCGCGGATCTTCGTAGTCTTTGTGATCTTGATAAGACCGGTGTACTTCTTGCTGCTTGTGGTAGGCTTGCTTCCGTCGGTCGTATAGTAAATCGTCGCGCCGGAAGTGCTTGACTTAAGGCGGATTCTGCGAACGCCGTCAGAACCCTTGATAGAATATGCGGGCTTTGAAACGGTCGCTGCATATTCTGCCATTATGGTCTGGCTTATCAGCTTTTCCGAGTCGGCAAATGCGTTTACGGACAATCCCGTTACTGCGAGAGTTGCTGCCATAAAGACAGCGGCTGTCTTTTTGATAACAGAGTTCATAATATCATTCCTTTCCGATTTGAATTTGCATATGCAAATTCAGGTCTTCCCCATCTTTCTATATATTAAAACAGTTTAGAAAGCCAAAAAGTGACGTGAAAAATTCACTTTTTTTCAAAAAAAGCAAATCTTTGTTAAATCTTAACAAAGACAGCTTTAGAAATTGTGCTATTCGACGAACTTGTCATAATCCTCGTCGTCGTGGTCATGACCTACGCCTATCATATCCCTGCCGCGTACATAGTATTTATCGCGCTGTTCCTTTACGCACTCGTCAAGAATACGCTTTACTTCGCGCGGATTGCGGATCGAAACAAGCCGTTTCGACGGCGTGTCCGCGTCCTTGGACATAAGCGTTATTGTCCCGCACTTCACCATACGCTGGAAAAGCGTGAAAGAGATCTGCTTGTCGAAAATACGGTAAAGCTCGATTTCGTCCTCTTTAATGCTGAAAAGACCGACTTTCGTGTAAAGCGCGGTGTCCGTAAGAATATACCTCGTGAACGAGATAGGCATTCCAAGAATACATTTGCGACCCGCCCAGAGCACGTTTCCGTAATCGCGCTTCAGCTTTTTCATGTTCATTGGCATTAACCCCCTTTACTTTTTTTCGCCGTGCGTGAATTTGCTGCGAAAAGCCTCGGCTTTTTCCTGCCGTTCACGCTTTTTTTCCTCCTGCCGCTGTTTTTCAAGCAGCTCGCGCTCGCGCTGTTCGCCCGCGTTCGCCTTGCTTAGTGAAACCGGCGAAAGCGTTTCCGGGTCTATACATTTCACGTCGGTATAGATATCCGACCCCGCGGGAAGCCCCTTTTTGTCCAACCTAGAGGAAATAAAGCTTCTTACCGCGCTGTATACGACCGCGAAAAGCGGTATGCCGATTATCATTCCCCAGAAGCCGAAAAGCCCCTGCCCCGCAAGTATCGCGAAAACTACCCAGAAGCCCGAAAGCCCCATGCTTTCGCCGAGAATACGGGGACTGAGCACATTTCCGTTAAGGTTCTGAATAACCAGCACTATTATAATGAATATAAGGCACTTGAACGGATCCTCCATGAGGATAAGGAAAGCGCTCGGAACGGCGCCGATAAACGGCCCGAAATACGGGATTATATTGGTTATGCCCATAATTACAGAAACGAGCAGCGAAAACGGTATTCCGCATATCGTCGTAACTATAAAGGTGATGCAGCCGACGATGAACGAGTCGATAAGCGTTCCCGTGATGAACTGACCGAAAGAACGGTGGATTTTGCGGACGCTTCCGATGAAATTGTTTGCATGGCCGACTTTCATCATGCTGTAAATCAGCTTTTTAGCCTGCGCGGAGAAAAGCTCCTTGCTGTAAAGGCAATATATCGCGACAACAATTCCGAGGAAAATGTTCAGAACCGCGCCGACAACGCTCATTATCCCATTTGTTACAAAGCCGAGATAATCGCCCATCTGCGGAAGAATGGAGTTGGACAGGAAATTTTTCAGCGCCGAACCCGCTTCGCTTACCACCGTCATCATCTCTTCGCCAAGTTCGGGGAAAGAGGCGAAAGTGGACTGAACCCATTCGGTCGTGTTGGTGATATAGCTTGGGATATTGTTTGCAAGCAGGGTTATCGTCGTGTAGAGCTGCGGGACGATCGCGCTTATTACCGCCGCTATTATAATAAGGAAGATAAGCACGGCTGTAACGATGCTTGCGACGCGGGCGGGCTTGTTTTTTATAAACGGAGTCACACCCGACTGCGCGGTTTGCGCGATTTTTTTCGGCTTAAACACGCGGTTAAAAACTTTCCGCTCAAAAAACGATACTATCGGACTTAAAAGGTACGCAAAAATAAAGCCGTAAAATATCGGCTGAATCGCGCCGATAAGATTTCCTATGCCCGACGCCGCGCTGCTCCCGAAAAAGATAAAATATATCAGCACGGAGCTTGCGGCAACAACGGCGAACGCCGTTATTCCCCAGCCGAGATAGTTTTTGTTCCACTTAAATCTCATGCGTCCCTCCTGAACAGGTCGATTACTTTTCGGGTACTTCAATTACGCTCTTTCCGCCCATATAAGGTCTGAGAACTTCGGGGATACGAATGCTTCCGTCCTCGTTGAGGTTATTTTCGAGGAATGCGATAAGCATTCTCGGAGGAGCTACTACCGTGTTGTTGAGTGTATGAGCGAGGTACTTTCTGCCGTCCTTGCCGCTTACGCGGATCTTCAGGCGACGAGCCTGCGCGTCACCGAGGTTAGAACAGCTTCCGACCTCGAAATACTTCTTCTGGCGGGGCGACCACGCCTCAACGTCGAACGACTTCACCTTAAGGTCGGCAAGGTCGCCCGAGCAGCATTCAAGCGTTCTTACGGGAATATCCATCGAGCGGAACAGATCAACCGTGTTCTGCCAGAGCTTGTCGAACCACATCATGCTGTCCTCGGGCTTGCAGATAACGATCATTTCCTGCTTTTCAAACTGGTGGATACGGTAAACGCCGCGCTCCTCAATGCCGTGCGCGCCCTTTTCCTTGCGGAAGCAGGGAGAATAGCTTGTGAGCGTGTGCGGGAGAGTTTCCTCGGGAACGATAGTGTCAATGTACTTGCCTATCATGGAGTGTTCGCTCGTTCCGATAAGGAAGAGATCCTCGCCCTCGATCTTATACATCATAGCGTCCATTTCCGCAAAGCTCATAACGCCCGTAACGACGTTGCTTCTTATCATAAAGGGCGGAACGCAGTAGGTAAAGCCGCGGTTTATCATGAAATCGCGTGCGTAGGAGATGACCGCGCTGTGCAGGCGCGCGATATCGCCCATAAGATAGTAGAAGCCGTTGCCCGCAACACGTCTTGCCGCGTCAAGGTCGATACCGTGAAGCTTCTCCATAATGTCGGTGTGATAAGGAATCTCGAACGGGGGAACATAAGGCTCGCCGTACTTGGTCACCTCGACGTTCTCGCTGTCGTCCTTGCCTATCGGAACGGACGGGTCGATGATATTCGGGATGATCATCATGATTTTCTTGATTTTTTCCGCATATTCCTCCTCAAGCTTTTCAAGCTCGGCAAGGCGCGCGGAAAATTCGCCGACCTTCTTCTTCGCTTCCTCGGCTTCGTCCTTTTTGCCCTGACCCATAAGCGCGCCTATTTCCTTGGAAATACGGTTGCGGTCCGCGCGGAGGCTGTCCGCCTCCTGCTGAGCCTTGCGGTTTTCGGCGTCGAGCGCTATTACCTCGTCAACCAGCGGGAGCTTTGAGTCCTGAAACTTTTTCTTGATATTTTCCTTTACAATATCGGGATTTTCGCGTAAGAATTTAATGTCCAGCATTGCTGTAATTCCTTTCTTTTTTTGCTGAGAACGCGAACGTTCTCTTAATTTTATGCAAAGGTCAGCCGCTCTGCGGTTACCTTCCACTTGTAAATTTTAGGCGTGAACGTAAAAGACTCGGGCGCAAACGAGATAGACTGCTTCACCTCGTACTGTATACCCTTTATCTTTATAATTCCCGTAACGGGACTTTCTTCCGTTCCGCAGTAATAGGTCGCTGCGCCCTGCAAAAAGCCGGGTTCGGAATCGACGGCGTTGATCTTCTCGAAAAGCGCAAGGGTATCCTCGTCGGGCGCGGTTTTGTTCTTTACCGCGTTAAATTCCGCTTCGGTTATCGCCTCTTTGTACGCGTCGCAAAGGTCGTCGTAGCTTATTGACGAAATATCCGCAGGCGCTTCAGCTATTATACGGTTTTTAGCGCGTTCGGACATTTTTTCCGCTTCGGGCCCCGCCTGCGTGGTGAGAATGAGCGCATAATAAAGCACATAGGCGAGCGCCGCGAGAATTATCACGGTAAAAACGGTTGCAACGGGGTTTCTCTTCTTAACAGCCATAATCAATACCTCTCATTTTAATCATGTTGTTCCCTTGTGGATTTTTTACGGGCGGCGCCCGAAAGTTACGATTTTGACATAAACGCGAGAAGCTCGCGCAGCTCTTCCTCGGATTTGCAGTCAATGCTCATCGTGTACCTGTCCTTTGTTTTTTCTATGCGGACGGGTTTTCCTATATAATCAGTCATGCTAAGCTCGGCTTCGACAAGGAAAGTTTCCTTCGGCGGCTTCGGCTTTTTCGGGGAATCCGTCTGCTTCGCAAGGCGCTCAAGCGTTCTTACGCTAAGTCCCTCCGCGATAACGCGGTTCGCAAGCTCTCTCTGCCGTTCTTCGCCGGACACACCGATTATCACCTTGCAGTGTCCCACGGAAAGTTCTCCGTCCCGCACCTTTTCCTTTACGTCGTCGGGCAGCGCAAGCAGGCGCAGCGAGTTCGTTATCGACGAACGCGCCTTTCCGACGCGCTTTGCGACCTCGTCCTGTTTCATTCCGAACGAGTCGATAAGCTGCTGATAACCGAGGGCTTCTTCTATCGGGTTCAGATCCTCGCGCTGAAGATTTTCGATAAGCGCGATCTGCATCGTCTGCTCGTCGGTAAGCTCCATAATGCGGACGGGAACTTCTTTAAGCCCCGCGATTTTCGCGGCGCGCCAGCGGCGTTCTCCCGCGACTATCTGATAAACTCCGCCGTACGGACGAACCGTAAGCGGCTGGATTATCCCGTGTTCGATTATTGATTCGGCAAGGGCGTTAAGCGCCTCGTCGTTAAAGGTCTTTCGCGGCTGTTTCTTGTTCGGTTCGATGTCCGAAAGCTTCAGCTTCTGCGGCGAACCGCTCTCTTCTCCGCCAAAAAGCCCGTCGTCGTCGAAAATCGAGTCAAAAACGTCGCCCAGTCCTGTTTTTTTCGCCATTTTTCGGTATTCCTTTCAATCAGAGCATTTCCTGTGCTTCGCGGCACTTTTTAAGGACTTCTTTCGCGAGCCGTGAATATGCCTCCGCGCCCTTTGATTCGGGGTCGTAGTAGAGGATAGGCTCGCCGTGGCTCGGCGCTTCGGAAATGCGTACATTGCGCGGTATCTCGGTCTTGAAAATAGTGTCCTCGGGGAACTTCGCCTTGATGCTCCGCATTACCTCGCGGTTTACGGTGAGCCGCTTATCGAGCATGGTAAAAACAATGCCCATTATCTGGAGCCCGCGGTTACTGGATTTCTTTATGCGCTTTACAGTTGCGAGAAGCTCCGCCACGCCCTCAAGACTGTACGGTTCGCACTGCATGGGGATTATCAGCCTGTCGCAGGCGGAAAGCCCATTCAGCGCGAGTATTCCCAGCGAGGGCAGACAGTCTATTATAATAATGTCGTAGTCGTCCTTTATCTGAAGCAGCGCTTTTTTCAGACAGAGCGTCTTATTCTCAAACTGTAAAAGCCTTACCTCGGCTTCCGCAAGGCTTGAGGTCGCGGGCATTATCGAAACGTTTTTGAATTTCGTCTTGATTATTGCCTGCGCGGGACGCGCTTCGCCCATTATAACGTCGTATGTAGTATATTCGAGGTTCTTTTTTGCCGCACCCGCAAAGCCGTAGCCCGCGGTCGCGTTTCCCTGCGGGTCGAGATCCACGAGAAGAACCCTCTGCCCCATATTCCCGAGGCACGCGCTCAGATTTATGGCGGTGGTGGTTTTCGCTACGCCGCCTTTCTGATTTACTATTGAAATAATCGTTGTCAACTGTTCTTGCTCCTTATTTTCCAAAACATATAATAATACACATTTTATTATAGCACATCTTGAAAAAAAAATAAAGTGTTTTTTAGTTCAATTTTTATTTTCGGCGCAAAAATGTTCAGACCGTTTCGGGAAGCTCCCATTTTTCCGCCATTTCGCGGTATTCGCGGGCTTTTTCGGGTTCGCCCGTATGCTCATAGCAATCCGCAAGCCGATTCAGCGAAGCTTTTCCCTTTACATATACTGAAATTACCGCTTCGGTTTCAAATATCGCGTCGTTGAACCAGCAAAGCGCTTCGGCGAAATCGCCCTGCGAATAAAAATATTCGCCCGTTTCCGCGCAGATCTCGCTGCTCGGGCAGATCGCCGCTTCGCGCAGGATAAATTTAAAGAAATCCGACGTTCTTCCGCTAAGGCGGTAACCGCGCGCAAGCACGCAGGCGGCTTCACGCCGCTCGTCGGGAGTTCTCGAGCCGTCCGAATAGCTTTTCGCGAAAAAATCCTCCGCTTCGGCGAAATCCTCCGCGTCTCCGGCTATAAAAAGCTCCTTCGCATACATGGAATGAAGCGTTTTATCGAGCCGCATTCCCTTTCGCAGCGCTTTTTGGAACGTCGCAAAATCCCGCTTCGCGTGGCTGCCCTTCGCGAGGTGCTGTATCTCAATGTCGCTGTTATAGATAACGGGGTCGAGCCGCACGGTCTCATGCACGGGATTTATCCACTCAAATGTGCGAAGCCGCTTGAACAGCTTCGGACGCAGCTCCCGCTTCGAGTTATAGGCGGTGTTCCGCTCCATAAGATTAAGGTAGTGCATCTGCACTATCTCAATTTCCGGCAAAAGCGCGCGCTTCATGCCGAGAAAGCGGCGGATATTCGCCTCGTCCAGCAGCTCGTCCGCATCGGCGGTATATATGTAGTCCATTTTCGCCTTTGAAAAGGCGAAATTACGCGCGGCGGAAAAGTCGTCTATCCACGCGAAGTCGTATATCCTGTCGGTGAAACGGGCGGCGATCTCCTTTGTGCGGTCAGCCGATCCTGTATCGACGACGATTATCTCGTCGGCTATCGGGCGCAGACTCTCAAGACACGCGCCGAGTTGCTCCTCCTCGTTTTTCACAATCATGCATACGCTTATTGTAACCATTTTCAGTCCTTTCAGCAATCCGCCAGAACCATAACGTTCCAGCCCTCGCGTTCGCACGCTTTTTTAACGGCGAAGCCGTTTGCCGTAAGCGCGTCAAGCACCTCGGGCAAACGTTCGGTTATGATTCCCGAAACGATAAGCGCCGCGCCGTCCGCCATAAAGCCGCGGAAAAGCCCGCTCATCGCGATTATAACGTCCGCGACGATATTTGCAACAACGATATTGTATCCCCCGCCTATCTTCTCGCGGAGCGCGCCGTCGTCGATTATATTTCCGCAGTACGCGCGGTACTTATCCGCGCCGAAGCCGTTTTTCTCCATATTTTCCGCCGCGGTTTTCGCCGCATTCTCAAAAATATCGACCATTACGGCTTCCTTCGCGCCGAGCAGCATTCCCGCAATGGAAAGTATGCCGCTTCCGCAGCCTAGGTCGAGCAGGCGGTCGCCGGGCTTTATTATCTCCTCGAGCCGCTCCATTACAAGGCGGGTCGTGTGGTGCTGACCCGTGCCGAACGACGAAGCGGGGTCGATCTCAAGTATCCTGCGCCCGCCGCAGTCGCCCGCTTCCTCCCAAGACGGCTTTATCAGAAGCCTTTCGCCGACCGTGAACGGCTTGTAGTACTGCTTCCAGTTATTCGCCCAGTCCTCCTCGCGGACGCTGTTCACCCGAACTTCAAGCGAGCCGTAGAACGTTTCGTCGCGGCGCTTATACTCCGCGAGCGCGCCTTTCAGTTCGGTGAGCGTTTCAAGCCCCTGCCCGTTGTCCTGAAGATAGAGCGTGATATATGTGGGCGCGGTTTTAAGTCCCATAAGATCGTCGTCGATATAGTCCCAGTTCATTGTCTTATCCGACAGAAACTCCTCAAAATCGGCGCTGTCATGGATAACGAAGCCGTTTATTCCAAGCTCGGAAAGCTGCATGACAAGGACGTTCACCGCCTCCGATGTTGTGTAGATATCAACCTGCATAAAGTTCATAATATGTATGTCCTTCCTTTTCACTCTTTTTCTATTATGCCCTATTTTGGAATAAATTGCAAGAGTGGACGGATTTTTCGGCGGATTTTGCAAGGAAAATGTTATTTTGCATAAATCTGCGGGGAAAATATGGTTAAATTGACTATTGCAAAGGGTGTGCGTTTCCGATAAAATAAATTTATATGTGTAAATGTGCAGAAAGGAAATCCCGCGAAATGAATTTCTTTAAAAAATTATCCGGTGCTTTCGGCGCGCTTTTTTCTGCTTTTTTATTCAGCTTCGCCGCGTCTGCCGAAAATTTCACCGAAGAGGACAAGCTGGCTTTCGGCATAATGCCGATATGGCTGTTTCTGCTTATTCTTGCGGGAATTACCGCGCTTACCATAATAATTATTATCGAGGTCGTTAAGCGCCGCCATAAATAATGTGCGGCGGCACAATATTTTTTGTTCACTTTCACGGTTGACATTTCCCCAAAAAGCGAATATAATATAAGCACTATATCTCATTTGCAAAACAAGGGCGTTTTGAGTAGCTTTGCTATGTCGGAACGCCTTTTTTATTTTGTTCATTTTAAGGAGGATAACGGAATGTCAGACCGTATCGACGTGCCGAGAATTTTCGGCGAGGACGTATTCAACGAATCAACAATGCGCAACCGCCTGCCCAAGGACGTGTTCAAAAAGCTAAAGGCAACCATGAACGCAGGCAGCGAGCTTGACAGCACTATCGCGGAAAGCGTTGCGACCGCAATGAAGGACTGGGCTATCGAAAAGGGCGCGACCCATTTCACGCACTGGTTCCAGCCTATGACGGGAATTACCGCAGAAAAGCACGACAGCTTCATTTCTCCCACGGGCGACGGCACGGTCATCATGGAATTTTCGGGGAAAGAGCTTATAAAGGGCGAGCCTGACGCTTCCTCGTTCCCCTCGGGCGGGATTCGCGCAACGTTTGAAGCGCGCGGCTATACCGCTTGGGATCCGACCTCGTTCGCGTTCGTAAAGGACAGCACGCTGTATATCCCGACGGCGTTCTGCTCGTATACGGGCGAAGCTCTCGACAAAAAGACCCCGCTTCTGCGCTCTATGGACGCTATCTCCGAGCAGGCTCTGCGCGTTCTCCGCCTTTTCGGAAACACTACGGCGAAGCGCGTGAACGTAACCGTCGGCGCGGAGCAGGAATACTTCCTTATCGACAACAGCGTTTACGAAAAACGCAAGGATCTGCGTTATACGGGACGTACGCTTTTCGGCGCGCCCGCGCCTAAAGGGCAGGAAATGGACGACCACTATTTCGGCTCGATAAAGCAGCGCGTTTCGGACTATATGAAGGACCTCGACGCAAGCCTTTGGCGGCTCGGAGTTCCGTCAAAGACAAAGCACAACGAGGTCGCGCCGGGACAGCACGAATGCGCGCCGATATTCGCTTCCGCGAACCTTGCCGCAGACCAGAACCAGCTTATGATGGAGCTTATGAAGAAGCTGGCGAAAAAGCACGGCATGGCGTGCCTGCTCCACGAAAAGCCTTTCAGCAGCGTAAGCGGCTCGGCGAAGCACGACAACTGGGCGCTTTCGACCGACGACGGTCAGAACCTGCTGAAGCCCGGTCACTCCCCACTTGAAAACGCGCAGTTCCTCACCTTCCTCGCGGCGATAGTCAAGGGCGTTGACGATTATGCGGAGCTTCTCCGCCTTTCCGTTGCGGGCGCGGGCAACGACCACCGCCTCGGCGCGAACGAAGCGCCTCCCGCGATAATGTCAATATTCTTAGGCGAAGAGCTTGACGAGGTCGTCCGCGTTCTTATAAGCGGCGAGGACTCCGTTTCCCCCGAAAAGAGCCGCTATTTCGATATCGGCGTTTCTACACTCCCGAAAATCAAAAAGGACACGACCGACCGCAACCGCACCAGCCCGTTCGCATTCACAGGAAATAAATTTGAGTTCCGCTCGGTCGGCTCGTCGCACAACGTAAGCACGCCGAATATTATTTTAAACACTATCGTTGCGGAATCTCTCATGCAGTTCGCGGACGAACTTGAAAAAGTTCCCGCAGAAAGCTTTGAAGCGGCGCTTCACGAGCTTCTCGTAAAGACCTTTAAGGAACACCGCCGCGTTATCTTTAACGGAAACGGCTACGACGACGCGTGGGTCGAGGAAGCGAAAAAGAGGGGTCTGCCGAATCTGCCCACGAGCATTGACGCGATCCCGCACTTCGAGGACGAAAAGAGCATTTCGCTTTTCACTCGCCACAAGGTGTTCTCCGAGCGCGAGATCCACGCGAGAACCGAGATCCTCCTCGAAAATTATTATAAGACAATAAATATCGAGGCGCACACAGTCCTGCAAATGGTCGCGCGCGATTATTCGCCCGCCGTTATGGCGTATCAGAAGTTCCTCTGCGACGTTATTCTGTCGAAGAAGAACGCGGGAATCGACGCGTCGGTAGAAACCGAGGCTGCAAACCGAATTTCGGCGCTTGCGGCGAAAATGACCGCGAAAAACGCCGAGCTTTCGGACGCTCTCGGAAAGGTTTCGGGGCTTTCGGACGTGCTCGAGACTGCGCTCTACTACCGCGACGTGGTTTTCGCGAAAATGAACGAGATACGCGAAATCGTGGACACTCTCGAAACAATGGTAGGCGCGCAGTTCTGGCCCGTTCCGACCTACGGCGAGCTGCTTTTCAGCGTGAACTAATAAAACGCCGATAATACAGCAAAAATCCCGCGGGAAAATTCCTGCGGGATTTTTTGTTCACTTTTTCACAACTTTTGAATACTTGCTGTAATACGTTTTTCCGTCTACCTTTTTATAAGAGCGTATCTTGAACGAATAGGTCTTGCTTTCGTCAAGCTTTGTAGTCGAACAAGAGGTCTTTTTGCCCGAAACGTTCGCGAGCTTCGTGTACTTCTTTCCGTCGGTCGAGTAGTATATCTGATACTTGTCCACGCCCGAAACCTTGTCCCAGCTAAAGGTGTACTTTTCGTCGGTTTTCTTTACGGTGAGGGTGGTTTTCTTGGGGACAATCTTAAACGTTGCCGTCTTAGTGCCGCTGTATTTGCCCTTGCCCGTAATTGTCACGGTCGCCTTGCCGATTTTTTTGTTGTTTTTATAAGAAAGCGTATAGTCCGTGCCTTTTTTGAGCGTATAGCTGCCGTCCTTTATCTTCACGTCGGGAGTTTTCGCCTTGCCCGAGTAGGTCTGGTTGGAGATTGAAGAAACGGAGAGGGTAGAGATATCTTTTGAATCGGAGCTCTGAGTATTTTCGTTCAAACCGGTTGCAGGGCTTCTCTAATAATTCTGATAACGCCATGTATTTTTCGAAATAGAATAATAGAACACTCTTACTTCGGAAGCGGTTTGTATCAGCTTTGCATATTCGGCGTCTTCTATTGTATATTCGGCAGAAAAACCTATTGGATATCCTGTTGACCAATCCGGACCGACGCTGCTCGAACTGCTTTTAACGTTGACAGTCTGATAATCCAGCCACCCTAAAACATCATCTCCGGTGTCCGGACCGGCAGCCTCAAACGTTTCCCAGATTATAGTATTGCCCTTGCTTAAATTCATTGAAAATATTACAAAATTCTTTTTATTGCAAATAAATTCGATTGCAAACATAAAAATATCCGAGCAGTCGACGTCACTTATTGCGTGCTTGATTTTAACAGTGTTTCCATCAACGGTAAAGTCCGCCCCCGCGCTGATCGTCCCCACACACATCATCGTCAGCGCGGTTATCCCCGCCAGAAACAGGGAAATTGCTCTTTTTAATGCTCTCATAAAATTTCCTCCTAAAATGTAAAAATTCTCCGAGCTATGTCGGCAAGTAAATTATATCACAACAGAATGTTGTTGTCAATAGGTTAAAATACAACAAATTTATTTTACATACAACAACAGACTTTTGTTATAATAGAGGTAACATAATAAAAAGGAGCAAAAACAGTCTATGGTTAAAAACCTACGGTTGTTGCGCGAGGAAAACGGGATATCCCAGCAGAAGCTTGCCGAATTTCTCGGAACTACCCAGCAGGCTATATATAAATATGAAAAAACGGACGTTGAACCCGATATTGCAATGCTTATACGCATCGCGGATATTTTCGGCGTTACGGTCGATTTTCTTATCGGGAACAGCGAACTGCGCGGAAACGAAACGGTCTATTCCGAAGCGGAGCTTTCCCGCCGCGAGCAGATATGCGTGAACGCACTGTCGTGCCTGCCCGATAAGCTTGGCGATAAAATAGCGGAGCTTCTCTCGGAAATGACGGACGAATTTATAAAATAATCCCGCTGTCGGATAACAGCGGGATAGATCGGATATTGTTTTTTCACTTTTCAGGCTTCAAGCGGCCGCGAAAGCGTTATCGCGAGAACGTCGTCCGCGGACGGATTTTTCACGAAATAGTTCGCGGTTTCAACACGCCTGTAAACCCCGTCATCGCCAAGCTGACGGGTCACAATGCAAATGCTCTTTTCGCCGTTTTCGCTAAGCTCGATCTGTCGTTCAACGTCGAACGTCGCGCGGAAAAGGTCGCGGTCGTCGGGGTGCATCGTCATTGCGGCGTGAGCGATAAGGTCGGTATAAACGCCCGTCGAGGGGCAGGAATGGGTCGTAAAATTAGTGTACGCCATCATGTAGAAGCTGTTTCGAGAAAGATTGCTGAGAATAATCAGCGGGAAACGCGTGAAAACCGCTTCAAGAAGAAGCTGCGTTGCGCTTGCGGGCGCTTGTGTGACGAGAATATCCTCGGTTTTGCGCTTTTCTTCGGCAGTAGCGCAAAGCTCAAAGAACTGCTCACGAGTCATCGGCTTCGCGTAAAGATAGCCCTGAATTATCTTGCAGTCGCAGGTGCGCAGGAAGCCGAGCTGCTCCTGCGTTTCAACGCCCTCCGCGACGGTGGTTAAATTAAGACGGTGCGCAAACTCGAAAACGCTTTCGAGAACTATGCGCTCCTTTTCGTTTTCACAGTTTCCGCTGAGCAGGGATTTGTCTATTTTAAGTACGTTTGCGGGGACGTCTTTCACAAAACTGAGCGAGGAAAGTCCGCTTCCGAAATCGTCGATAGCGACGTCGAAGCCCGCCTTGCGAATGTCGGAAATAAACTCGATTATGTCCTTTTCGCCCTGAGCGAGCGCGGATTCGGTAATCTCGACTTCAACAAAGCTGTGCGGAACGCGGTAACGGTCCGCCGTGTCGCAGAGGCGCTGAACAAAATCGGCTTCGCTCGTATGCGTGCGGGAGAAGTTGACCGAAACCGTGACAACGTGCATATTCTGGCGCAGAAGCTGACCGATAAAGGCGCACACGTCCTCGAGAACATACCAGTCGAGGTCGTTCACAAGCCCCGTTTCCTCAAGCACGGGGATAAATTCCGAGGGAGGATACAGCCCGCCGTCGGGCTTTTTCCAGCGTGAAAGCGCTTCCGCGCCGACGAGCTTGCTTGTGAGCGCGTCGAACTTCGGCTGATAATAGACCTTTATATCCTTTTGTTCAAGCGCCTGTGAAAGTAACTGACCTATATTGTCCTTTGTAAAAGTCATGCGCCACCCCTCCTGTCGGAAAGCAGTTGGATTTTTCGTCATTTTCATTAAATTCCGCTCAGCTTTTGCTAACTTTTATTACATTTTACCATACATTTCATAATAAATCAAGTGAAAAAGCAATATTTATTGCACGTTTTGTAACAAAACGCGGGTTTTGCGGAAAATACACGAAAAAGGTCCGGAAGCCTTTCCGAACCTTTTTATGTAATATTTACTTTTCTTCACACGCCGAAGCCGCTATCTTCTGCGCTATCTCTTTGATGTGATTTGATACGATCACGTCGGCGAGTTGGTCAATGTCGAGCTCTTCCGAATAGCGTTCGTTGACAAACTCCGAAATTCTCTCGCAAAGCTCGTCGAAATTTGGACTGCCTGCGAAAGTTTCGAAAGGCTGCGGACTTTTCGGCGCATTTTCGCGCATGAGCGCCGCTGTTGAATACCATGTATTCGTCGGCCAGCCGTCCTCAAAGATGATATTGTGGCGCTGCGGGCGCTTATCCGCAAGCTCGTCCGTTTTATCCTCAAGTTCCGCGTAAAACGACGGCTCTTTTGCCGGCATCACCGCCATAGGAGCGCGCTGCGCGGTAAAACGCAGCTGAGTATATTCGTGGTCGTCCGTCACGAACGGAATGTCGTACAGCTCCCAGCCGTTATATCTTTTCAACGGCTTTATGTATGCACGGTTGAGCTTATAGCAAAGCCTTTTCTCCCATTCGGATTCGTTTGCGCGCAGGCTGTTGTCGGTGAAAATGACCTGAAACATACACGTTTCGTCCGAACGGTCGTTCTCGCCGCCGTTCAGCCAGAATACAAAGTGGTATTCCGTCCTGCGTTCGAGCCGCAGCATACCGTTTGTTATCTCCGACCAGTCCCAGCCCCAGTTTCCGAGCGAAACGACTTCCGTCAATCCCTCGCCGAACAGAGCTGTAATAAAAAATCTGTCGAAAACCGTTGTTTTCTGAACGTCTGGGTGCTTCATCCATTCTTTCGGATCAAAGAAAAGGTAGTTGACCTTTTTCTCCGCAGCTTCGGTAAGTTGAGTGTTGATTATATTATCCATAATAGTATCCTCCATGTTTTCACACGTCGGACAGTCATTTAGTCGGATAACCTTACCCTCGTTTTCGTCGGGTAAATAAACTGCCCGACCTTTTTTTACAAGCCCCTTGGCTCGTTTCTCATAAGTAAAGCCTATTTTTTCGCCGCTGCTGTCAATAACCGTTATGTTGGGCGGCTTATTTTCGTTTTTTGTCATGGGTGTCTTCCCCCTAGAGCTTTTCCGCGCCGTCTGTATTGCTGCGGCGCCGCGTTTTTTTGTTATGGGTGCGCCTCCCCAACTGCGATTATAGCATATTTCATGCGAAATTGCAAGAGAAAAACCGGGGTTCAGAAATTTTCGACTTTTTTCATTCTACCTCTTGACAAATCGTCGAAAACGTGCTAAAATAATTAAGCTGTATTAAATAGACGAGCATGGACAGATGGCTGAGCTGGTCTAAGGCGCACGATTGGAAATCGTGTAACGGCTAATACCCGTTCAAGGGTTCGAATCCCTTTCTGTCCGCCATGCGAAACCTCGTAAACTTAAGGTTTACGGGGTTTTTCTTTGTCATTTTTTATGACGTACCCTTTAATTTGCCCTTTACAGAATAAAACTTTAAAAATGTATAGGATAAATCAGGCTCGTGCGGCAATTCCCGTTATTGAGTCTTTCCATGAGCATTTGCTTTTTATAAAATTTCGGGATATGCAGCGGGCGTCAAAACCAAGTGTGGATTCCGTCGGAGATGCTGAATGAAAAAAGGCAAGAAAAGTCGAGAAAAAAATCTTCCCGCACGGTATAATGTTCCTGTAAGGAGTTGAGAAGAATGACAGAACAGATTTTGGCCGTCCAGCGGATGCAGGATTACATAGAAAAAAACAAAACGAAGGAAATCAGTCTGTCCGATCTCGCGCGGGCATCGCTGTTTTCCCCTTGGTATGCCTACCGGCTGTTTCGGGACAGTCTTGGGCTGACACCGACTGAGTATATCAGAAAATACCGGCTGACAGAAGCAGCAAAACAGCTGCAGAGCGGAAATGTCAAAGTTATTGATGCGGCTTTTGATGCCGGATTTTCAAATGCGGACACTTTCACGCGGGCATTTTACCGAGAGTTCGGTCTGAACCCGAGCGACTACATGAAAAACCCCATTCCCGTCCCGTTCTTCGTTCCTTACGGCGCAAAATATCGCGAACTGAGAAAGGAGAACATCGATATGTCTAACATTCAACCGATTTTCATACAGGTTGTCCGCAAGCCGGAACGCCTGTGTATCATCAAACGCGGCAAGCGCGCAGAGGACTATTTCCCTTACTGCGAGGAAGTAAGCTGCGATGTGTGGGGAATACTTATGAGCATGAAATCGCTCTGCGGAGAACCTGTTTCTATGTGGCTGCCTGAGAAATACAAAAAGCCGGACACTTCTACCTATGTACAAGGTGTTGAGGTCGAAACAGACTATATGGGCATTGTTCCCGATGGCTTTGACACCATTCATCTGCCGGAGGCAGAATATCTAATGTTTCAAGGACAGGCTTTCCAAGAAGAGGATTATTGCGAAGCTATCCGCACCGTGCAGGCGGCGATGGACAGCTATGATCCGTCCGTCATCGGCTACCGCTGGGACGATGAGAACCCGCGCATCCAGTTAGAGCCCCGCGGTCAGCGCGGATATATTGAACTGCGGGCAGTCAGGAGGGTTCAGAAATGAGCGAAGCGATTTTTGTAGAAGGACTGACCAAAGCCTATAACAGCAAAACCGTGGTCGATCATCTGAACCTTTCAGTAAAGAGCGGTACGGCATTCGGTCTGCTCGGCGCAAACGGCGCAGGAAAAAGCACCACGATCGAGTGTATGCTCGGCACAAAGCAGGCAGATGCGGGAACGGTTCGCCTGCTGGGGCAAGACCCGAAGAAAAAACGCCGCACACTTTTCCAGCGCATCGGCGTGCAGTTTCAGGAGGGCGACTATCATAAAGAAATCAAGGTTTCCGAGCTTTGCGAGGAAACCGCAAGCCTCTGGTCGAGCGCCCCCATGAAGAGATAATCGAGCGCAATATTCACTGCGCACGCGATCGCAATAAAGTACATAGGGCTTTTTGAGTCGCCCAGTCCGCGGAAAATCGAGCTGATTATATTATACGCCGTGATAAACGGAATCCCGATAAAGCACACGATAAGGTATGCGGTCGTTCCTCCGACGGCTTCTTCAGGAGTTGACATCACCGAAACTATCGGGTCGGTCAGAAGCAGAAGAATAACCGTCAGCGCGACCGAAACCGACATGAAAAGCGTAGCCGTGTTGCCTATCGCGGCGGCGGCTTTTCGGCTGTCGCCCGAGCCTGCCGCTTTGCCGACGCTTACCGTTGTTCCCATGGCAAGCCCGACGATCATAACGGTTATCATGTGCATGACCTGCGAGCCTATCGACACGGCGGTAGTGCTTTCAACGCCCGCGAACTGCCCGATTATGAACAGATCCGCCATTCCGTAAAGCGTCTGGAGAAAGTACGCGAGAAGATACGGCAGCGAAAAAATCACAATATTGTTCAAAACGCTGCCCGTTGTAAGATTTTTTTCCATTTCGGGGCTCCTCGTTCTTTTTCATACTCGGTACCAATTTATTGGCGCTTAGTATTACACATTATAAGCCTTGCGGCATTTCTTTTTGAGAAATTATATCACAAAATTCGCCCAAAATCAAGTTAAGGCTGCGAAACGTAAAATTTTTGAAAAAATTTTTAAAAAATACTAGCAATTGTTCTAAAAATCTGCTATAATATAATTGTTATGCGGCAATCCCTGTATTTTAATTACGCCGGGTATTATTGCTCGGCGCAATTACTTTCGGTATAGGACAAGCTGCGGAACTATTTTATTTTTGGAGGTAATACCAATGGCTAAAAAATGGGTCTATACCTTTAAAGAAGGTAACATGACTATGCGCAACTTACTCGGCGGTAAGGGCGCAAACCTTGCTGAAATGACAGAGATCGGTCTTCCGGTACCTCAGGGCTTCACAATCACAACAGAAGCCTGCACACAGTATTATGAAGACGGCCGCAAGATCAATGATGAAATCATGGCTCAGGCAATGGAAGGCGTTGCTTGGATGGAAAAGGAAAACGGAAAGAAGTTCGGCGACCTTAAGAACCCGCTTCTCGTTTCTGTTCGTTCCGGCGCAAGAGCTTCCATGCCCGGTATGATGGATACTATTCTTAACCTCGGTCTTAACGACGAAGTTGTTGCCGCTATGATCGCGGGCAACCCCGACCCTAAGTTTGAAAGATTCGTATACGACTCCTACAGAAGATTCATTCAGATGTTCTCCGACGTAGTTATGGAAGTCGGCAAGAAGTATTTTGAACAGCTTATCGACAAGATGAAGGAAGAAAAGGGCGTAAAGTTCGACGTTGACCTTACTGCCGAGGATCTCAAGAACCTTGCTATCCAGTTCAAGGCTGAATATAAGAAGCAGCTCGGCGAGGACTTCCCCTCCGACCCTGTTACACAGTTAAAGCTCGCTATCGAAGCGGTATTCCGTTCTTGGGACAACCCCAGAGCTAACGTTTACCGCCGCGACAACGATATCCCGTACAGCTGGGGTACCGCTGTTAACGTAATGCCTATGGTATTCGGTAACTTAAACGACGAATCCGGTACCGGCGTTGCATTCACCCGCGACCCCGCAACAGGCGAAAAGAAGCTCATGGGCGAGTTCCTCGTAAACGCACAGGGCGAGGACGTTGTTGCCGGCGTTCGTACTCCTATGCCTATCGCTAAGATGGAAGAACTCTTCCCCGACGCTTATGCACAGTTCGTAAAGGTTTGCGCAACCCTCGAAGACCATTACCGCGATATGCAGGATATGGAATTTACGGTTGAAAACAAGAAGCTTTATATGCTCCAGTGCCGTAACGGCAAGAGAACAGCTCAGGCTGCTCTTAAAATCGCGTGCGACCTCGTTGACGAAGGCATGATCGACGAAAAGAAGGCTGTTCTTATGATCGATCCCCGCAACCTCGACACTCTTCTTCACCCCCAGTTCGACACAAAGGCATTAAAGGCTGCCACACCTGTCGGCAAGGGTCTTGGCGCTTCTCCCGGAGCTGCTTGCGGTAAGGTTGTATTCACCGCTGACGACGCAGTTGCTTGGAAGGAAAGAGGCGAAAAGGTCGTTCTCGTTCGTCTTGAAACTTCTCCCGAAGATATCACAGGTATGAAGGCTGCTCAGGGTATCCTCACCGTTCGCGGTGGTATGACCTCTCACGCTGCCGTTGTTGCTCGTGGTATGGGTACCTGCTGCGTATCCGGCTGCGGCGAAATCAAGATGGATGAAGAAAACAAGAAGTTTGAGCTTGCCGGAAAGGTTTACCACGAAGGCGACGCTATCTCCATCGACGGTACTACAGGTAACATCTACGACGGACTTATCCCCACTGTTGACGCTACGATCGCAGGCGAATTTGGCAGAATCATGGCTTGGGCTGATAAGTACAGAGTATTAAAGGTAAGAACAAACGCTGATACTCCCGCTGACGCTAAGAAGGCAAGAGAACTCGGCGCTGAAGGTATCGGTCTTTGCCGTACCGAGCATATGTTCTTTGAAGCTGACAGAATCGCTGCATTCCGTGAAATGATCTGCTCCGACACTGTTGAAGAAAGAGAAGCTGCGCTCGCTAAGATCGAACCCATGCAGCAGAGCGACTTTGAAAAGCTCTATGAAGCTCTCGAAGGCAATCCTGTTACAATCCGTTTCTTAGACCCGCCGCTCCACGAATTTGTTCCTACCGAAGAAGCTGACATTGAAGCTCTCGCAAAGGCTCAGGGCAAGTCCGTTGAAACGATCAAGAACATCATCGCTTCTCTCCACGAGTTTAACCCCATGATGGGTCACAGAGGCTGCCGTCTTGCAGTAACATATCCCGAAATCGCAAAGATGCAGACAAGAGCCGTTATCAAGGCTGCTATCAACGTTAAGAAGGCTCATCCCGACTGGACAATCGTTCCTGAAATCATGATTCCGCTCGTTGGCGAGGTCAAGGAATTAAAGTACGTTAAGGACATCGTTGTAAAGACCGCTGACGAAGTTATCGCAGCTGCCGGCGCTGACCTCAAGTATGAAGTTGGTACAATGATCGAAATCCCGCGTGCTGCTCTTACTGCTGACGAAATCGCTAAGGAAGCTGAATTCTTCTGCTTCGGTACAAACGACCTTACACAGATGACCTACGGCTTCTCCCGCGACGACGCAGGCAAGTTCCTCAACGCTTACTACGACGCAAAGATCTTTGAAAACGATCCGTTTGCAAAGCTCGACCAGATCGGCGTAGGCAAGCTCATGGAAATGGCTATCAAGCTTGGTAAGGCTACCCGTCCCGAACTTCACGTTGGTATCTGCGGCGAACACGGCGGCGACCCGGCATCTGTTGAGTTCTGCCACAAGCTTGGCTTAACCTACGTTTCCTGCTCGCCGTTCCGCGTTCCGATCGCAAGACTGGCTGCTGCACAGGCTGCGCTCAAGTAAAAGTGAGTTTCCTGACAGCGAAAGCTGCAAGCGCTCTATCGGCAAGCATTTAAGGCAAAATCAGTGGGAAGATATAACTCTCGCGATGAGTCTTGAGCTTGGTAAATAAAAAGATTACCCCGTATCCGACAGTTAAAGTTGGATACGGGGTTTTCCTATTCCCTAAACAATCGAAAAGCTTTGAAAGAAACCTCCCTCTTTTTATGTCCCAAACTCAATATCGCAGAAAATACAGATAAGAAACACCTAATATACTAAACCCCAAATGTATTTTTTAATATTGAGGTAATAAAAACCGTACTCGGATTCCTCCGAATACGGCATCTCATATTTATCTGTCCAACAAACCGAAATCTTTGGGTTTTGTCTTATTTTATTGATATTTTTGCCAAAATACTTTCAACTGCAAGCGTTATTGTAATAATGCCGCCTACTGCCGAATAAAAGTCCGCTCCAAATATCAAAGGCAATAACGAAATAACCGCTGCGATCAGCGAAACCGCAAATACAGCCTTGCAAACTTTTTCTTTTTTTATTGAAATCAATGCCAGCAATAAAACGATGCAGGTAAGCAAAGCGGTTAAAAACGGCCCGACGTTTGCATACCCAAGCGGCGTGAGGCTAAAATATGAAAATGTTTCCCTTACTCTGCCTGTTGGCGATTGTGCAAATACCAACACTGCTCCGTAAGGCAAAAGCTCCAAAACAAGGGCTATAATCGGTAATATCAGCAGTCGGATTTTTTTCATTATCATCACCTTTAAAGCTGAAATCGGAACAGAAAGCGGCGGCACCCGCAATTTTTTATATATTCGACCCGCTTCGCCGCTTTTCACATTTTTATTTTCTTCCCGAATGCTTCAGCGCTTCCGCAGGAATCTGCAAAACCAGCGTAATCACAAGTGCAATTACCGCCATCATGGGATTTACGGAAGCAAGCCCCGCAGCGGCGTTGACATAAGGCACGAACACCAGCAGCAGCGACGCAAGGAGCGTAAGCCCCGAGATAAGCGCGGCAAAAGACTGCCCCGATTTAATCGCGTCAAAAACACTCTTTTCGGAGAGATTCACCCAGCCCGCAATGATAAGCCCGAAAACAAACACAAGCAGGAAATTCGACGCGGACTGACCCGAAAGCTCGGCAACGGTTTCCTTGCTGTTTACGCCGAAGCCCGATGAAATAAGATAAAGCACGATCTCGGACGCACAAAGTCCGAGCGCCTGAATAAACGGTCGAACAAAGAAGCGCTTGGTTATCTTCCCCGAGCCGTGGAAGCCCGAAGGCCGCTGCTCGCTGCGCATATCCGAATTGTTTTCGAGGAACATCATCGAGATCGCAGGCACGCCTATTATCGTGATAAGCGCCACAAGAACGGGCGAAAGGATAAAGCTCGTTCCGAGCAGAAGATTTACCGCCGCGAACACCGCAAGCGTTGTGAGCGCCGTAATGTGCGTGGAAATGCAGCGCTTTATGTTTGCGTATATCTGACGACCGGTGCGGAAAACGTCCACAATGCTTTCCAGATCCTCGTCTGCCATGACCACGCCGCAGGCTTCGCCCATAGCGCCGCCCGAAGCTCCCGCAAGCGCAGCCGCAAAATCAGCCTGCTCAAGAATATCGCTGTCAGTGCTGCCGTCGCCCGAAACCGCAACGATCTCGCCGTTCTCCTGAAGCAGCTTGATTATATCAGTTTTCTGGTCCGGAGTTATGCGCGCGAATATCGCAACGCCCGTGAGATCCGGCTTAACGCCCGATTCCTTTGCGGCGATAAGCTGCTCGCCGGTAATTACGCCGTCCTCTTTCATGCCGATTTTGTTGGCAATAGAAACCGCCGTATCGGGACTGTCGCCCGTGGTTAAAACGACCCTTATTCCCGATTTATAGCAGCTTCTGATAGCGAACGGAATGTTGTCTTTGGTCTTATTTTCAAAGGCGATAAGCCCCATGAAGCCGTATCTCGCGTTGTGAATGGACTCGGGCGGCTCGTCGCCCTCCGAAAGCTGTGAAAAAGCAGCCGCAAGCACTTGATAACCCTGCTTTTCGTAGCTGATTATCTTGTTCTGAACCGTGTACAGCATATCTCCCGGAATATCGCAAAGCGGGAGCAGCTTTTCGGGCGCGCCCTTTATACAGAGCAGCCTTGCGCCGTTTATGCTCCAGAGATTTCCTGCCGCGCCCTCTGACGAGCGAAACGGGTATTCTTTGAGCAGCTCGTTTTCGTGAAGTCCCTTTACGTCGGCGCCCTTGAACGTCGCGTTAAGTACTATCGCCTGATCGAGCGGGTCGGTTTCCGCGCTCTTTGCGCAGGCGAGAACCGAAATATTCGTCATCATCTCGGGGCTTGCTGTAAGCTCGTCCGCGACCTCCATGCGGTTGTTGGTTATCATGCCCGACTTGTCGATACAAAGGCAGGTGACCGCGCTCAGATCCTCGATAACTTTAAGGTCTTTTATTATTACATTCCGCTCGGCAAGCTGCTTTGAGCCTCTTATGCAGTATATCCTGATAAGCGAAGCAAGCTCCGACGGGATAAAACACAGCGCAAACGATATTGCGGGATAGAAAGTGTGATAAATCGTGTTGAGAATAGGATTATCGGCGTAAATATCTATCTGCGCGAAGTGGAAAAGCGCAGCGAAAACAAGCAGCACCGCCGCCGCAAGCGTAAGTATCCTGCTTACGCGGAGAACCGTTTTCTCAGTCGCCGTGTAATAGCGTTCCTCCGCCTTCTCCGCGCCGAAGCTCTTGAAATATTTGGTGTCAACGCCCGTTCCCGTGACTCTGGCGGCAAGACGTCCGCTTACTATTTTAGTGCCTTTATAAATACAGCTTTTTTTCAGCTCTTCGTTAAGGCTGTCCGCGCCCGTTATCTTGCTCATCGGGGTCTTATCGCCCGTGAAAACGCTCTCATCAACAAGCAGGTCGCTTATCTCAAGCAAATGCGCGTCCGCAGGGACATTCTCCCCCGCCTCGAGCAGGAGTATATCGTCGGGGACAAGCAGTTCCTTTCGTATCAACCGAAGCTCGCCGCCGCGCACAACGTTATAATCCACCCTCGTGCTGCGCTTCTGTTCAAAAAAATATTCGTCGCACTTTTTTCCTTTGACAATTTCCGTCGCGGCATAAACAGCCGTAAGAACGGCGAGAACCGCGCCCGTAACATACTCGCCGTAAAGGAAGCATATCACCGCGGCAGCCGCAAGCAGCCAAAATCTCAGCCGCAGAAAAACGCTTGCGGGAGAAAAGCCCTTTTCCTTTTCATCAAGCCTTGTTTCACTGTTATATCCGTATAGCTTTATATGCTCGGCGGCTTTTTCATCGCTCAGCCCGTTGAACTCGTTTTTGAAATCGGATAACTGAATCAAAAAGAACACCCTTTCGTGAAAATTCGCATTTTAGCGCATTTTATCAATTATACCTTATTATAACACATTTCTCGGCAAAAAGCAAGAAAATAATATAAGGTCGGATCTCTTTCAAAGACCCGACCTTAAAATGTCACTTATCCGAAAACGTAAACTTGTTCTTTCCCTCCGCCTTGGATATGTAGAGTGCCTTATCCGCGCCTTTTACTGCGGATTCAAGCAGCTCTCCCCTGCCTATCTGCTTTATTCCGATCGAAACGCCGGGAAGCAGCTTTTTATCCGCCTTTGCCGCCTCGCCGAGTATTTTTTCGGCAATTTTCTGCGCTTCCCCGCGGCTGCCCACGCCGCAGCAGAGAAGAATAAATTCATCGCCGCCCATACGGCACACAAGGTCGTTTTCGCCGACAGATTCGGTAAGTATCGACGAAAGCAGCCGCAGCGCCTTATTGCCCTGCAAATGCCCCAGCGTGTCGTTCACCAGCTTAAAATTATCAATATCTATCAGAAACAGCCACTGCGAGGCGATATCCGCACCGCTGCACTTTTCAAGGAACGCACGGTAATTAAGCAGCCCCGTAAGCCCGTCATGCTCCGCCAGCTTTTCAAGCACGGATATTTTCTTATACGCTCTTTCTATCTGCCTGTCGAGAATTTTCGGATACGCTTCTTCGTTAATTTGCTCATAATTCGGAACGGATTGGTGCAGGTGAATGATCCTCCAACGCCCCTCCTCCTCTTTGTAAAGCACGCTGAATCGCGTTTCCATATTTATCGAGGCAGTCTTATCCTCCTTTTCCCAGTGGATATAGACCCCGCCGTAGGCGATCACCGCGCCGACGCTTATCTTCTGCTCTTCGCACCACATATTTTCAAGCTGAAGCTTTATACTGCCGCGTTCCTCAAGCTCATTGCCTAACGCAGCGGAAAATTCCCCAAGATTTTTATAAAATTCATGTCTGCCTGTGCCGATAACGACTACATCGTCGTCAAACATATCGAGAACAGACATGGAATCCTGCTCTTCAACGCCGTAATATACGTTTATAAGATGTTTTGTAAGTTCAGAAAATTCACCCATAAAGGTTCTCCTCGTATATAATTCGCAAATAATTATATCACATTTTTTTGGCAAAGTAAACCTTTTTTCGCTCATTTTTTCAAAAAAGTCTTTTCAATTCGCTTTATTTATGGTATAATATATGCTGTGTAACCATGTGAATCCGAAAGGGGATAAGCAAGTGACTTTTACGGAATATCTCAAGACGGCGCGCGACGGCGACAAAAACGCCTACGGAATGCTCTGCAACGACTCCGCAGACGGACTTTACGCCATTGCATACCTGACTTTAAATACATCGGAGGACGCTGAAGAAGCCGTTCGCAGCGCTTTTTCCGATGGCTTTTCGGCAATAAACAGAATAAAGGATCACGGACATCTGCGCGCGTGGCTCGCGCGCGAGCTTACAAAGCACATAGTCAGCCGCCTTAAGCAGTACCGCACAGACGGCGAGCCGACGCCCGAAAACACCGACGCACGGCGCATTTTTTCTCAGCTCTCGGGGCTTGACCGCCTTGTCTGCGCGCTTAACCTTACATACGGCTACGACAGCCACGAAATCTCGATAATCACAGGACTTACCGAAGAAGCGGTCGCGCGCAAGCTTGAAAACTCAGATAAAAAGCTTGGCGCACAGAAAGCAGCCGTGAGCCGCTGCATAGCGGGCTGTAAGGCGCCCGAAAGTCTTTATACAACGGAAAAGCCGCACCTTATTCCGTTTAATCCCCCGCCATACGTTACACAAACTATCGACGTGAGCGAAAAACCGTCAGTTGAGCCGACTTCCGCAAAGAAAATCGAATTTTCCGACATTTCGGCAAAGCCGCAGTCTGCGGCAGAGCAAACGCTTGCCGAAAATCGGGAAGCTCACGCAAAATCACCCGAAATCCCCGCAGAAACCGATACTCCAGCCGAAAATAAAGCGGAGAAAATCGAATTTTCGGACATTTCCGCAAAGCCGCAGCCCGCGGCGGAGCAAGCGCTTGCCGAAAATCGGGAAACTCACGCAAAATCACCCGAAATCGCCACAGAAACCGATACTCCAGCCGAAAATAAAGCGGAGAAAATCGAATTTTCGGACATTTCCGCAAAGCCGCAGCCCGCGGTGGAGCAAGCGCCTGCCGAAAATCGGGAAATCCCCCCAAAAACGACCGATATCCCCGCAGAAACTGACGTTCACACCGAAAAGCACGCTGCTCCCAGAGAAATAGACGCTCGTATGTTTATCGGCATAGTTTCCGCGCAACACATAAAAGGCGGCGAGTTTTTGCAGCTTATGGGAAACACGCGCATAAGCAACAGCGCATACCGCGAAATTGAACAGAACCCGAACCTCACCAAAGAGCGGCTGATTACGCTGCTGGAGGAATCGGGGCTTACTACAGCCGATTATTATAAGCTGCTGACAGCGGTCAAGCTGCGCAGCGAACGCGTCAACCGCGAGGACAACAGCGATACGCGCTCTTTCACGCGTGAGGAAGCTGCCGAGCTTCAGAAAAAGGAAACCGAACCTGTTCAAGAAGCTGAACCGCCTGCTTCTTCTTTGAACGACTCCGATAAATCCGAAAAAGCCGAGGAAATCCGCCCCGCTAAGCCAAGAACGCTTGAACCCGAGTTCAAGTCGAACGAAAGCGCCCCTAAAGAGAACGCCGACCCGCTCAGCGTTACCACGATTCTCGGTTCGCTCGGAAAAGAGAGCGAGGAAATCCGCCCCGCTAAGCCAAGAACGCTTGAACCCGAGTTCAAGCCGAGCGAAAGCGCCCCTAAAGAGAATGCCGACCCGCTCAGCGTTACCACGATTCTCGGTTCGCTCGGAAAAGAGAACGAAGAAATCCGCCCCGCTAAGCCAAGAACGCTTGAACCCGAGTTCAAGTCGAGCGAAAGCGCTCCTAAAGAGAACGCCGACCCGCTCAGCGTTACCACGATTCTCGGTTCGCTCGGAAAAGAGAACGAGGAAATCCGACCCGCTAAGCCAAGGTCACTTGAACCCGAGTTCAAGTCGAGTGAAAGCGCTCCTAAAGAGAACGCCGACCCGCTCAGCGTTACCACGATTCTCGGTTCGCTCGGAAAAGAGAACGAGGAAATCCGCCCCGCTAAGCCAAGGTCACTTGAACCCGAGTTCAAGCCGAGCGAAAGCGCCCCTGAAAAAAACGCTGAAGAGGAATTGCCCGAGCAGCCGTATCACCCGAATTTTGATGCAAACTCAATCACGCTGACTACGGAAATAGACGAGCCTATTTTGCCCGACGAGCCTGCCGCGCCCGCAAAGCCGAAAGTTCTTACGCCGCCCGAGCCGACAAAAGTCGAAAATCCGCTCGTGACCGAAATAAACGAAAACGAAGATCGGGAAAAATATAAAAGCAATGAATTTTTCTACGACGACGACGCGTACGAACCCGGCGTAAATAACGGGAAAATCGCATTTTGCGCGGTTTGCGCAGTGCTGCTCATCGCGGGAAGCTTCGGAATAAGATATGCGCAAACAGGCTCGTTTATCCCGACGGAAAGCGCCGCAGTCGGCGAGGACAAGCCCGAAAGCTCCGCTAAAATCGACTCGTCCGAAATAATAACCGATGACGACGTGAAAAATGCAGTGAACAAGCTGACCCTGCGCGAACAAAAAAACACTCTTGACGAATACTATTCAGGCGGCGCTTACGAAAATCCGCTTAAAACGGACGCTATTGAAATCGGCGACGTTATGTATCTGTACAGCAAAAACACGCTCCGCGCGGTCGGGCTGAACGAAGAAAATCCCGCGCTTATCGGCGAAGCGGAGCTTGCTTCGGACGGCAGCTTCATCGGATTTGCCGCGAACGAAAAGTATGTTTACGCTTTATCCGAAACAGCCGGAACCGAGCGCGAAAACGTGGTCGTCGAAATTTACGACGAAAAACTGAATTTGCTCGGCACCTACAAGCAGGACGGCGGCTACACCGACATTCTTGTCGGGGACGAAACGCTGACGCTTTTCACCTCGCTTAACACATTCGGCGAAGAAAACGCTCTGCCCTCTTATGAATTTGACGGGAAAAACTGCACTCTCACGCGCGGGGATATCGAAATTCCCGAAGAAATTGCATACAACAGCTTTTCCGTTTTCGGAACGATCGGCGCGGACGAAGTGCGCGTTCAGGCGGTTCTGGGCGGCTACGACAGCTACGCGGTGACAAATCGCGACAGCTTTACCCTGCTTATACCCGACTTTAATAAAACCTACGCTCTGAAATACCGAATTATCGGGCTTAACGCCGAGCTTCAGTCGCAGGACGTCTTTGACGGAGAATGCTTCGGGAAAGCCTGTGCGGACGGCACGGGAAACGTCTTTGTCACTTATGACAACTGCACAAAAATTCTCAAAAAAATTAACGGAGAATACGTTTCGATCGGTTCTCTCGGAGAGGGCGAACGCCTTTCGGGAGTTTCGTTCAGCGGCGACCTGGTTTACGTTATTACGACAAGAGCCGACGGCGCCGCTACGCTCTACTGCGGCGACACCTCCGGTTCAGCGCTCGCGGAAATTACTCCCGACCCCGACGCGGTATATACGCGCCGCCTTTCCCGCTATAAAAACGACCTCATCGGACTTTCAGCCATTGCGGGCGAAAACGGCGAGCGAACGGGTCTGCGCCTAAACGTTTACGGCTACGACGGAAAGCTTGAAGAGCGCTACGGCACGGACATTACCGTTGACGAAAAAACCGCGCCCGAATACGCGCGTTATCTCTCCGGCGACGCCGAGAAAAACAGCTCGCTTATCGCAATCGACGGTGAATATGTGGCTGTTTCGTGCGTTTATTTCGACGGCGTTTCAGAGATCGAACGATTCCTCTGCTTTAAGGACACGGGCGAGGGTTTTGAAACTGCGGCGGATATCTTCCTGTTCGATATACAGTCGGACTATCGCTGTCTTTCTATCCGAAACGGAACGCTCTACATTGTGACAGATTCGACAATCGTTACGGTAGATATTGAAAGCGGAAACGCTACGGGATATTTCCCGTACGGGGAGTAATACTAAGCACCAATAAAACCACAGATAAAAATTCTTGTATAACCCATATATGCAAAGAATATACTTGATTTTTTGTATAGCTTTTAATTGACGCTGAGTATAAGCGCACGCGCCGCGGTACGGCTTCGCCGTACCGCGGCAGCGGCGGCGAAGCCGCCGCTTTTGGCGCGATTTGCGAAGCAAATCGCGCGCGTGCGCTGCATCGAGGGTTTGCATTTTCTCCGTACCGCGGCGTTAATCGGGGTGGGAGATATGACGGCATACCAAAAGCCGCCTGCCTGCGAATCTGAACTCCTGTGCGGATTTGTGCCCGCCTCCTGAAGGGGCTCGCGCTTCTCATCTCATTCCCCGTTCTCGCCCCCTCGTCGGCGGGCACCGCGGCTTTCTCCATGCCTCAAAGCCAAAATTTCCCCGCGAAACGCCGCGGCTTGTTGTTTCCCTTTCCCACAAATTATACTATTTTTCAATCTTCCTATAGACAACGTCTATAGGAAGATTCGCCGCTTCTGCGCAGCCGCCGAAAAAGCCGTACAATACTAATTCCATCAAAGCTGTCGGCTTTGACATACCGCTTTTTAAGCGGTAATCAATATATAGACATTGTCTATATATTGATTAGGAATTAGTATTACACATAAAAATCCCTCAAACCAAAAACCGCCTCGGATTTTTATCCAAGGCGGTCTTTTTATGCATTTTATACTCAGCACCAATTAAAAACTATACAAAAAATCGGGTGTAATCTTTGCATCTATGAGTTATACTAGAATTTTTATCTATGGTTTTATTGGTGCTTAGTATTAATTTTAGCCAAGCGTAAGGAATCGCTTGTATTCTGCCGGATCTTGGCACTTCGTTCTCGCAAGCTCGTCGGTGATCTTACCGTTGCGTACAAGACGTGCGAGATCCTGGTCGAGCGAGAACATTCCGTCTTTCTTACCGGTCGCAATAGCGCTCGGGATCTGGAATATCTTACCTTCACGAATGTTCGCGCTGATAGCGTCCGTCGCAGCCATTATTTCAAGCGCCGCGACACGTCCCTTGCCGTCTGCGGTCGCACAAAGAGTCTGCGAAACTACGCCTACCATAGAGTTCGCAAGCTGCGAACGAATCTGACCCTGCGAATGAGGCGGGTAAACGTCGATAATACGGTCGAGGGTTTCTGCCGCGCCCGTAGTATGAAGCGTTGAAAGTACAAGGTGTCCCGTTTCAGCCGCCGTTACAGCCGCGTTGATAGTTTCAAAGTCACGCATTTCACCTACGAGGATAACGTCCGGGTCCTCACGAAGAGCGGCACGGAGCGCGCCTGCAAAGCTGTCAACGTCCACGCCGATCTCACGCTGGTTTACCATGGACTGCTTGTGATTGTGCAGATACTCGATAGGGTCCTCGATAGTGATTATGTGGCAGTTTTTCTGGCGGTTGATGTGGTCTATCATCGCCGCAAGCGTCGTAGATTTACCCGAACCCGTAGGTCCCGTTACAAGCACAAGTCCTCTGGGCTTCATCGCGAAATCGCCGAGGATAGAGGGAAGAAACAGATCCTTGAGCGTAGGAATGTCGTTTCTTAAAAGACGGAGAGCTACCGCGTGATAACCTCTCTGACGATATACGTTGACACGGTGTCTGTGTCCCGAAGCCGATACATACGAAAAGTCGGCGTCAAGCCCTTTCTGAATAGTCTGCTTGTGCTTTATTGAAGTGATCTGGTTGATTACGTTTACGATTATCGGCTCAGTGCAGTCGGGGTAACCCGACATTTTTCTGATATTGCCGTGAAGTCTTACGATAGGCGGAAGACCCGCAGTAAAATGAAGGTCGGACGCGCCCATTGCACGCGCTTCGTCAAGTATTGCGTTTATATCAATGGTAGTCATAGCTTTTTACTCTCCTTATTAAACCGTGTATGTTGCCTTTACCAACTCGTCCATCGTCGTATCTCCGGCGAGAACCATGTCGGTAACGTTGTCACGCAGCAGTCTTGTTCCGTTCTTTTTTGCCTGATTGCAGATTTCCTCGGCAGTAGCGTTTTTGGAGATAAGCTCCTTGATATCATTGGAGGAAACGATGATTTCGTGGATAGCGGTTCTTCCCTTATATCCCGTGTGGTGACAGGTACGGCAGCCGCCAATGTGGTGCTGATAAATTTTTACCGGAGAAGTCTTTCCTACAAGGCGCAGGTCGGCGGGATCGGTAAGAGTAATTTCTTCGCGGCAGTCGGGACAGAGCAGCTTAACAAGTCGCTGAGCGATAACGCCGACGAGAGAAGAAGCGACCATGTAAGGCGCAACGCCCATATCTACAAGACGCAGAATCGTTGAAGCGGCGTCGTTTGTATGCAGTGTAGAAAGTACAAGGTGTCCCGTAATAGCGGCACGGATAGCGATATCGGCGGTTTCGCCGTCACGGATTTCTCCGACCATTACGATATCCGGGTCCTGACGGAGTATAGAACGAAGCGCAGCGGCAAAGGTCATACCTGCCTTTTCGTTCATCTGACACTGGTTTACGCCGTCGATTTTCTTTTCGACCGGGTCTTCCGCCGTAACAATGTTTACATTCGGCTTTGAAAGCTCGCCGAGCGTAGCGTAAAGCGTTGTGGATTTACCGGAACCCGTAGGTCCCGTTACAAGCATAACTCCGTGCGGGCAGCGAATGATCTGCTTAAACATTTCGTAGTTATAGTCGGTCATACCGAGGTCGGTTATCTTTCTTGCCTTTTCATCGCCCGTTGCGAGAAGACGGATAACGCACTTTTCACCGTAAACGGTCGGAAGCGTAGAAATACGAAGATCCTGGTTTACCCCGTCGATAACGGCGCTGGAACGTCCGTCGAGCGGGATACGCTTTTCGGCGATGTTCATACCGCCAAGGATTTTGATACGCGTGATAAGGGAGTTATGTACTGCGGGCTTGACTGCCATCTGCTCCACGCACTCGCCGTCGATACGATAACGGATTCTCGTTCTGTCCTTAAACGGCTCGATATGAATATCGGAAGCTCTCTCGCGGTACGCGGTTTCGATAATGGTATTTACGAGCTTAACTACCGGCGCGTTGTCGATACGCTCTTCGGAATTGTCGTCCTGCTCCTGCATGAGCGCTTCGTTCGCGTCATATTCCTTATCAATATCGTTCATAACGTTTGAAACGGTATTTGCGGAATAAACCTTTCCGATAGCTTCAAGGATAGACGACTTTGTTGCGAGCATGGCGTGAATTTCCATACCCGTCTGAATCTTCAGTTCTTCAAAAATATAGAAGTTTACAGGGTCGTTGGTCGCGACATAAAGCCTGCCGTTATTGATTTTGAATGCAATAACCGTATTTTTCTTTGCGACCGCCTCGGGTATCTTCTTGACAGCCTCGGCTTCGATCTTTGTCGTTGTAAGGTCGATAAAGGGAACCTTTAATCTCTGAGAAAGCGCCTGAGCAAGCTGCGTTTCGGAAACATAGCCCATTTCAAGCAGGGTGTCGCCGAGCTTCTTGCCGCTCTCCTTCTGCTTTACGAGTGCATCCTCAAGGTGCTGCTTGGTGATGTAACCGTTTTCAAGAAGAATTTGACCTATTGGAACGTTATTCATGCGTAGACCTCCATATATTAAAATATCTGGTGATATATGTGATACAACCGAAAAAACAGTTGATATTACCGAAAAAATATGCTAAAATAATAAAAACAGACTGAACCGAAAAGCGTTCAGAGAAAGGATTTTTTATGATAAGTATTTTTGAACTTCCCGTTCAGTACACCGTCGTATTTATTGCCATGGCGTTCATATTCGGCGCGGTTATCGGGAGCTTCCTCAACGTTGTTATCCTGCGAACGCCGCTAAAGCAGTCGATAATCACCTCGCGCAGCCATTGCTGGACGTGCGGAAAGCAGCTTAAAAACATTGACCTTATCCCTATTTTCAGCTACATATTTTTACGCGGCAGATGCCGCTTCTGTAAGGCGAAAATCTCGCCGCGCTACTGGATAGTCGAGCTTACGACCGCGCTTATGTATGTGCTATGTATATGCGTGCTGGGGCTGAGCGCCGAAATGCTGTTTGCTATCGTGCTTATCCCCGTGCTGATAGTCCTGAGCGGCATCGACATCGATCATATGCAGATCCCGTATCTTTGCAGCCTTATTATTGCAGTTCTGGGAATAATCTCGATATTCGTTTTCCCGCAGGTTCCGTGGTATGACCACTTAATCGGCGCCGTTATCATTGCCGTTCCGTTCGCGCTTCTTGCGCTTTTCGGCGCTATGGGCGGCGGAGATGTCCAGCTTATGGCTGCGGCGGGGCTTCTGCTCGGCTGGAATATCGTTCCTGCGGCGGCTGTGGGAATTTGTCTTGGGGCAATCGGCGGGGGTATTCAGCTTATGTGCGTTCCGAAAGGAACCAAAAAGGAATACGGCGAAAAACTCGCGAAAATAGCCTCCGAATGGTACGAGCAGCAGAAAGAAAACGGCTGCACGGTCATTTCCGGCAAAAGCGACGTGATCTACGGAAGTATGTTCAAGGGAAAATCCGATGTCGAGAAGAACTGCATTGACGAAAAGCTCTGGACGAAAGCGCCCGATATTGACGCGCTGAACGCACGCCTTGACGAGGAACTGTCCGGAGCCGATAAATACGGCATCTCGATAGTCGCAGAAGAAAGCGAAATAAAATCGACCTCCTGCAAGAAGCAGGTAGTGTTCGGACCGTATCTGTCCGTCGGGATCGCGGTCGGCTTCCTGTTCGGAAAGCAGATCATCAACTGGTACCTCGGACTGTTTTAAGAGAAGCACCGTCAGACACGCATAGACTGTGTGTCTGACGCTGCCGCCCGACAGGATTTCCTGCCGGGCTTTTGCGTTTATAGCTTAGCTTCCAAAATGCGGGATATAGTAGAAAATAATAATGTCAGAGCCGCCCGCACTGCCGTCCTCGCCATGAATCTGCCAGTTGTTGGTGACTACATTTCCCATGTTGTCATACTTTATCTTCTGATCGAGATTGCGAAGCTGGAAGGAAATGCCCTCGGGCGTACCGGTTTTCTTTACGGCAAGCGGCCCGAGAATCGCCGTTTCCGCCGCAGCCTTACCGGAAGCGTCTAACTCGCCATAATAATCCGAAAGCGTATCGCTCTTTATGTAGATATTATCCGTATCAGGCGCGCTCGCGTCATAATAATCCGTGTCGAAGCTGTACGGATAAATGTCAAGCCGCATAAGAAGCGTGTTTCTGGTTCTGTTCGGAACAACGCTTACCTCAGGGAGAATGAGCAACTGACTGTTGTTCAGATAAAAACCGTCCGCAAAAACCGCACCGTTAAGATTTGAACCCGTGAAAGCGGTGGCGTTGTATGTACCCGTACTTTTTATCGGAATGTCATACAGCTTATATGTGGACTTGAAAGGTTCGTCGGCGTCCGGTTCATAGTGGAAAATAAGCATTCCGCCCTTTGCCTTGCCGTTAGCGTTGCTGCCCGCGATCGAGGGGTCGATGACATTAAGCTTATTCTGAATAGCCGTAAAGCCTGTTGTTCCGCCGACAACATCGCCGTCTGACTGAAGATTATTCACATTTTTTGCTATATGCACGTCGATATAGCTTGCATAAGCAAGGCGATTTTCGATATAATCGCCGATTATCTTGTTCACCTGTAAGGCGTCTGCGCTCGCCGCCGAGGATTTCACTATCTTCTGAACGGGACCGCTGAAAGCCGCAACACAGGCGAGAAGAATTGCGATGATTGCCATAACGACGATAAGCTCTACTAAAGTAAAGCCTTTTTTATTGCGCAGCTTCATAAGTTTCTTCATCACAGCGCCTCCTTAAGGATTTACAAGACAGTTAACAGTCGCGCTGGCCGACGATGTCTTTACATAGTCCGCGTCATCTCTTGAAATCGAGGAAGGAGTTACGCCGAACCAGTATCCCGCAAGACCGCATTCGCTGCTGTCAGAGGTGTCGTTGTAGTCATATTCAAACGAGAAGCCGCTCTTATAATTTACGAGCTGGAATGTGAACTGCGAATTTCCGTTCATATTCGTTTTCAGGCAAAGCTTGCAGTTTTGTGAGGAAGAGTCGCCGTTTACAAGGTTGGAAAGTTCTGCGCTTCCGCTTGCTTTTTGGAAATTCTTCACAACATAGTGCGGGGGAAGATCGACAACCATTTCATAATAACCGCTGCCGTCCGTCGCGTCAGCGGGAACGTCCGCGCCGCGAATCGTAAGAGTGTATGTTCCGGGGAGCGAGCTGTTCGTTGAAGCCGCATAGCTTAACGAAAAATATATTTCTCCGCCGCCCGTCATGCTGTTGTTGTACTTGAACAGATCTTCGGTCTTTCTCTCAACCGTTACGCCGCTCTTTACAACACTCTTGGGGTCAACCTTTCCATAGCGGATAGCATTCGGAACGATACCGCTTACAGACATTGACGCGTCGCCTGTTGCCGTGCCGTCGCTGTAGCTTGTATGACGAACTGCCGTACCGCCGCAGGATTTGCAGACATATCCGCCCGTTGTGGTAAGATAAGAGAACTTGTTTGTGTCGTTGCGCGCGCCGGAAGCAGCGCAGTCCTCACAAAGAAGATTATCGTAGAACTCCTCTTGGCACTTTGGGCAAATATACTTGTCACCCTGTTCAAAATCCGTTTTTGAAACGGATTTGAAGGTTCCGTTAACGTCAGGTTCAAGCATAAAGTCGGTATTGTTCGCGTAATAGCCGCAGGCCACGTTCGGGCACTTTACAAAGTTTTTATTACCGTCGATGACATTGTACGAAACCTTAAAGCTGTCGCTGATCGATGAATCATCAACAACAAGGCTCAGAACATCGTTGTCGCCCACATGATTAGCGGCGTTATACCTTTTGTAGGTTTCATCTCCCATAACATTTTCGATGAGGTTAGAGAGATCCTCTTCGGATTTGTTTGCTTCCACAGTTTGTGTTCTTGCGTGAGTGAGTATCATGAAAACAATCATCGTCATAGCGCCGAACACCGCAATGGCGATAAGACACTCTATGAGCGTAAAGCCCTTGCGCCGGAACAGGAGCATTTGTTTTTTCATATTTTCATCCTTTCTCCGGAGAGATCAGCCCCCCGAAGGGGGCTAACCGCATTTAGCCGAGATAATTGCTTCCTATAAACTGCCAGTCTGTTCCGTTCTTGCCTTCGTCGCCGTTCCAAGCCCAGCTCCAAGGATTGTTATCGGGGTCTGTTGCCGGCGTGCCGGGTGTTCCGGGATTTCCGGGAGTTCCGGGAGTCGCTTCCGTACCGCCGATTTTATATCCCGCGAGAGAACCGAGCATACTGTTGATTATCGAAGGCTTGGGTTCTGCATAAGTGAACGTTGCTTTTCTTGCGTCATATGTCGATACGATCATTCCTCCAAATACGGGGGATACGTTTGAGTTAACATTGTCGCCTGCGTAATAACGTCCGTTAGGCGCATAAATGTATCCGCAGAAAGTCGTGTTCTGGCAGTTTGCGCTGACAGCCGTCGTTCTGGAGTTGGATACAAGCATGACGCGGTTCTGATAGTCGTCCTTCGGAACAGATGTGCCGGGATTAAGCATGAAATCGGTTTTTGTACCGTCTTTGAAGTTTCCGTTATTGAGGTATCCCTCAACCTGAGCGGCTGTTCCGACAACCTCTTTCTCAACCGAAACATAGGTCGTTGTCCCTGTATTTTTATACTTTAACGGATTATAGGGAGTGTATTTATAGCTTCCGTCTGAATTTTCAAGCGGCTTTCCGTCATCGTCCGTTTCATAGTTTGCCATTTCAAAGATTACGTTTCCGTCGCCCTGAACAGCAACAGAGGAGGTTCTGCCGTTTGTTCTGTCGTCGCCTCGCCATGAGAATGAAGGCTTTCCGTCCTCAGTTGTGTTTGAACCGAGAACAACGGGCATCGTGGTATCGCCCGATTCGATCTCATAGTGCAGATTGGTGTTGCCGTTGGTGCCCTCAAAGCCCTTGATATCAAGGAAAACTCCGTCCTTATTATAAGGAATGCTGATCTGAAGATCCCTCATATCGGCAGTATCGCAGTTAACGGTTACCGTCTGTCCGTCCGCCGTTGTAAATGAGCCCTCATAGCCGCAAACCTGATTTTGAGCGTCCCTTTTTTCGGTCAGCTGCGTAAAGTCAATAGTAACCTTGTTATCATACGCAGCCTGCTTGCCTGTATAGGTCGGATACTCGTTCTTAGTGCCCGTTTTTGCGGCAATCGCAGCAGTCACGGACATAGGATCCGATTTCTCGTTTACAAACGTATCGCTGTCCTTATCAATAACGCGGTTGGTTATTGTTACATTAGTGTTGGAGGGATTATATTTTCCGATGCCGTTTTCGGTAGAGCTTGCAACACCCGCCGTTACTTCTTTTCCGTTTATTTTCGCCTTGGTCACTCCGTCGGGAAGAACGATATTTCCGTTTACGTCAATATTTCCGGAAACATTCCAACCGTTGCCGATAGCGTTTGAATTGATGCGGTCCATTGTCTGCTGCCAATCTTTGTTATTTTCATACGCTGAAGATATAGGGTCAAGACGCTGATCTGTGCCTTCGCCGATCATTCCCTCGGGCATTTCATAATAAATATTGCCCGTAACATGAAGGTTTCCGTTTATTGTTACCTGGCCGATTATGTAAATATCGCCCTCAACATAAACATCTCCCGCGGTTATGTTGGCATTGCACGCGAGAACAAGGTCGCGTCCTACATAAAGATTGTTCTGTGCGCCTAAATTAAGGTCTTTCGCACGGTTATCGCCGAGTACGAGATCCTTACCGATAAACCAGTCGTTATCGTCGCTCTTATCTATGCCGTCGCATTCCATTTTGTTGAGAATAATAGAGCCTGTAGAGGTAATGCCGCCTTTAAAGCGGTTAGGTCTGTCATTCGCATTGAAAAACGTATAGCCGTTTTCAAAATATGCGTCATCGGTGATTTCATCGGTATTAACCAATACGACGCGCTCCGAAGCCACATAGCCCTTCGCGTCTATATCCTGACCCGTAGCGGTAAAGAACGTGGTAAAGTTTACGACAGAGCTTCCGGGAGTGCCGGGAGTACCCTCAGTCGGAGGCGCTCCGGGAGTGCCGGGCGCACCTGTGGACTTTTTAACTCTTATGGTTGTGAGATAGTCCTCGACCGTTATGGAATTTCCGTTATAATAAGCGGTCGTTGTGAACATATAGGTATAGAGATACTGATGGAGATTTGTCTTAACGCCTGACATGTCAACGACCGGATCATAGCCCAGATATGTTTTGCCTCCGGTCGGAATTTCAATTTTAACAACAACACCGTCAACAACTCCGTTGATAACAGATGTGCCGTTTGTCGCAAGCTGCTGAATGATGTTTTCGTTTGACGCCGAAGCAGTCGTAATGTTGGAGCTGTGCGCCGTTATGCTTTCTCCTTCATTTTCGAGTTTAGCGACCGCGTCTTTCAGGGGCTTATAGTTGTTTGTTGTTGATGCGTTTGTCGCCGCGTCGTTAATTACTGCCTCAGACACCATATCCGCAACCGATATTGCCGACATATAAAGCTGAGAATAGTTATAATTGCTGACAACAGTGTTGTGCGCGCCTCTAGCAGTGTAATACGCCGTCGAAGCCATTGCGATGAGCAATGTCATGATAGCGATTACCACGAAAAGAACAGCGCCCTTTTTCTGCCTAAGCTTTCCGATACGCTTTATCATGGGAAAAGTCCTCCTTTCAAAGTCTGTGCAAACGCCGGATTTTGCTCCGACGCCTGCGATCTGCCTGTGTTACTGATTTACAACGATATCTGCCTGACCTGCCTTGATCGTTTCAAGCTCTTCCATCTGCTCAACGCTCATGAACTGAATATCGCAGCTTACAGATACAATAGTCTTGTCTGTGCAGATCGTTTCGCCGCTCGCCTTATCGCCCGAAATCATGTTTCCGGCTTCGTCAATAAACACGCTGTCGCTGTCGCCGTTTACGGTCACTGTCATGGGGATCGTCATTTCCTCCATGTATGTAGCGCGTTCCTGGTCGAACAGATAGTCCACGAACTTGAGATAGTTCTGATATTCGCCTGTTACTTCAAAGCTTACCTGGGTAACACCGATTGTCTGGAACACCTTTGAATCCGCGGCATAGCGGCAGAGCGCTTCCTTGTATGCGTCCTTCATGGTATCGGTGTATTTGCTTGCTTCGATAGCATTGCCGTCCTGATCGGTTATCTGAACGTTGTTTATATCGGTTACCGTAATGGTATAAACCTTGTTTCCGTCCTTGAACTGACCCTCGAGAAGCGCTTCTTCGTCTGTTCCTCTTGCGGACTGGGAGAAGCTCTTGAGGTCATAAATCACAGGCTCTTCAACAAAGTATTCAAGATTCAGCTGGGTTGTGGAAAGAGGCGTTGCGTCAATGGAATCAATCGTCAGATCGCAATCCTTAAGATATGCAAGCGCGATTTCAACCGCCTCGTATGTGGTAAGGTCGGGATAGAAGCCGCCCTCAAGCGTTTCCGCGTCTTTCTTAGCTTCCTTTATCTCGTTGTCGATCGTAGATTCGCGCGCGAGCTTTGTATTAAGCTCTTCTTCCTGCTGGTGCATACTTTCAAGCGACTTGTTTGCCTTATCGATTTTGTCGTATGCGGGCTTTACAAACATGAAAATTCCTGCCGCAAGTATGCCGCCGACAACCAGAATGGCAATTATAGTCTTTTCAATCTTAGTTAAGTTCAACGTCGTTACCTCCCTTAATTCTCATGCTGAGCGCAAAGGAAATAGCCTGATCGCCCTTTGCCGCCGTGACATTCGTTTCTTTATCTTCCTCTAATTCCTCGCTCTGGAAGCCTGAGAATATAATATTCTCGAAGTAGTCCTGATCGATAAGGCTTCTTACATACTTAGTAGGAATATCCTGGGAGTAGCACCTTACATTTACGTCAACGTCGTAGCCCTTTATTTCGATATCCTCGATAAGGCAGGTCTTTCCGTCGTCGTCAAGACCTTCCAACGCTTCAAGAAGCTTTGCGCGTACATCGGTCGTGCCCCTGGGCATATACTCGAAGAGCGTCTGAGCAATCTGAAGATTTGACTTATAAAGGTTGATGTTGTCGAACACCGCTATTTTATTGTCGAGAGTCGCAAGTCTTGCGTCCATCTCGGGGCTGTGGATACGAGCGTCGATCTCGTCAACCTGCTTCTGAACGCCGCCGGCAATGCTGTCGCAAAGAAGAACGCCTGCGCCGCTTACGCCTACCGCTGCAACCGCAAGAACGGCGATAAGAACAACGAACTTGCTTACGCCCGCCTTTTCCTTAACTGCGGAAGAATCGAGCAGGTTTACATGGTCGAGATCCTTGCGGATCTTGAAGAATGCGCCGAGCGCGTTAGCATATTCCGCAAAATCAAAATCGCAGAAAGCAACGATATTGTTCGGGATACTGAGAATATGAGCGGGTACGTTAAAGGACGAAACCGCGTTTGAAAGCGAGATAAAGTCCTTAACGTGACCGTAGAACATGATCTCCTTCAGCGGCTTTGAGCCTTTTCTCTGCTGAATGAACTGCACGGTACGGAAAACGTTGTCGTAAACCGCCTGATTTACATAATCGTCGTCGTTGTTATAGTCGTAAGGGTCGATACGAACATAGCGGTTAAGAGTAACCTGATTATCTTCATAAAGGTTGATGTTTACGAAGTCGTTATCTACCTGTACAAGCATAAGGGGCATTGAAACCTCAAGCTTGGCGGTGTTGAGAATAAGACGGGAGATACAGTTGTTGGAAATATTTATCTGCTTTAAGTTAAGACCGAGCTGAGTAAACAGTCGGATATATCCGTCAACCATTCTCTGAGGGCAGGCTGTCGCGAGCAGACGGATCATATCCGCGTCGTCCTCGCCCTTTTCCTCGCCGATAATAGAATATGAGATATTGTATTCCTTTGTGATACCCATGGTGTTGAGTATCATGGATTCGATAGCCGCAGAGTTCGAGATCTTTTTCGGCTTCGGGATAACGAGATCCTTATAAAGGATAGAACCGGAGTTGATGCAGACGATCGCTTCCTTGTCCTTGATATTCTTGGTTGCGATAATATCGGTGATTTCGCCGGCAACCATAGGAATATCGGTGATGTAGCCGTTGCTTACACAGCCGGCGGTAAGATCTCTCGTTTCGGTATCGACAACGCGGATCTTTGCGCCGCTTAATGTTCCTCGTACAAGCTTTATCTGCTTGTCAGTGATATCAATTGATAGCATTTAGTGCACCTCTCTGTTTAATTTCATTATGTGTTGCCCATGTTCGACATACCGCCGTAGAGAATCGGGAAGATACCGGCAAGAATCATACCTACCATAAGACCCATGAAGATGATCATTACAGGCTCCATCATACCAACGAGCTTCTGGAGCGCCGTATCGGCTTCGTCTTCGTAATAATCGGCGGATTTTGAAAGAATTTCATCAAGCGCACCGGATTCTTCACCTACCATTATAATAGATGTAAAAATTCCGGGGAAGATACCTGTTTTTGCAATGGCGTTTGAAAGCGGTTCGCCGTGCTTTACGTCTTCGACCACCTGCTCATGGAAAGTCTTCTGGATATACATATTTCCGAGGGTGTCTACCGACTTTTCGATACAGTCAACCATCTGAAGACCCGAAGCGAACAGGTTCGACATCGTTCTTGCGAAACGCGAGGTGTAAATAGTACACATCAGCTTTCCTATCTTCGGAACCTTTGTAAGAAGCTCGTCGAATTTCAGGCGGATAGCCTTGTTTTTAAGACATACTCTTATTACGAAAATAAGTACGACCGCAACAATAAGGAGAACCCACCATTTTTCCTTCATGAAATCGCTTATTGCGAACAGTGCCGCAGAAAGGGGCGGGATATCATCGCCCGCAAGGTCTCGGAACATAGGAAGAATAAACGTCATGAGTGCGAAGAAGATAATAACGAGGAGAACAAGCAGAACGATAGGATATGTCATAGCGTTCTTTACCTTATTGTTTGTCTTGTTCTGCGACAAATAGTGATCCGCAACTCTCTGCATGATAGAGTCGAGGTTACCGGAAGCTTCACCTGCGGCAACCATACTCACGAAGAGGTTCGGGAAAACGCCGGGGCGCGCCTGAATAGCCTCCGAAAAAGAACGACCCTTCTGAACATCTTCGTAGATTTCGAGGAGAACAGCCTTTGCTTTCTTGTTCTCTTCCTGCGAGTAAAGGATATGTAAGCACTTTACAAGGCTTATACCGGCTTTCAGCATTGAAGCCAGCTGGCGGCACATGAATGCTAGATCCGCCGTTTTGAATTTGAACTTTGCGTCCTGCTGTTTCTCTTCGATTTCGGTATACTGAGTACAGAAAAGACCCTTTTCCCTCAATTTTGATGTGAGGTCAAGATAGTCTTCCGCATACTCCTTACCCTTTATCTTAGAGCCGTTAGCGTCGGTCGCGACGAAAGAGTAATATGCCATGAACACCCTCCATTCATTTTGCGCGAAATACCGCTGTTCCGACGGTGTGATTCGCGTTATTGATGCGCATAAGTATATAACTATATTATATCATACGAAAAGTTATATCACAATAGTGCGTTCTTACAAAAATATGGATATAATTTTGTCTATTTCGTATTATTTCAGGCAAAAAGGTTACAGTATTGTTACTGAGTTTTTTTAAACGGCGCGGCAGAGCCATTTGATCTACGAAAACGATTGCAGCTTAATTTACTTAAATTAAGCTAACAGATTGTGCATATTTAACTAAAAAAGATTTTATATTTGTGACAAATGCGATATTGACAGCGGGGAAAATATCTTATATAATGAAACTGTAATATTAAGGCTGTCGCAATGCCGCAGCCGGAAGTGAGGTAAAAAATGAACGTTAAGATTTTTAATCAGCCGTCTCTCCCGAACATTCCGTGGATGGACCGCCCCGAAGGCTGCAAGGACGTGATCTGGCGCTACGACGCTAACCCTGTTATCCCCCGCGACCTGCTCCCTACCAGCAATTCTATCTTCAACAGCGCCGTTGTTCCCTATGAAGTCGACGACTATAAATTCGCAGGCGTTTTCCGCGTTGACGACAAGGAAAGAAACATGGCTATCCACGCAGGCTTCTCCAAGGACGGCGTACACTGGGACATCAACCCCGCGAAGGTTGAATGGATAAACGACGATCCCGAAACCGCAGAAGCTAATCCCTGGCAGTACGGCTACGATCCCAGATGCGTATGGATCGAAGACCGCTTCTGGATCACATGGTGCAACGCTTACGGCTGGAAGCCTACTATCGGTGTGGGCTGGACAAAGGACTTCAAGGAATTTCACCAGTGCGAAAACGCATTCCTTCCCTTTAACAGAAACGGCGTTCTCTTCCCTCGCAAGATCAACGGCAAATACGTTATGTTCAGCCGTCCTTCCGACTCCGGCCACACTCCTTTCGGCGATATGTACATTTCTCAGTCGCCCGACATGAAGTACTGGGGCGAACACAGACACGTTATGGCTCCCAACAAGGGTTGGGAATCCTTAAAGATCGGCGCAGGTCCTATTCCGATCGAAACAAGCGAAGGCTGGCTGGTATTCTACCACGGCGTTCTTCAGAGCTGCAACGGCTACGTTTACAGCTTCGGCGCTTGTATTCTCGACATTGACAAGCCGTGGGTTGTTAAGTACCGCTGCTCCGAATACCTCCTCAACCCGAGAGAATACTATGAGTGCGTAGGCGACGTTCAGAACGTAACATTCCCCTGCGCTGCTCTCTGCGACGCTGACACAGGCAGAATCGCTATCTACTACGGCTGCGCAGATACCTGCGTATCCATGGCGTTCTGCACCGTTGACGAGGTCGTTGACTACGTTAAGAACCACTCTTCCGTTTGAGATTGCTAAGCTAACAGACGAAAACACCGATGGGCAAACCGTCGGTGTTTTTTGCTTGTGTGAGAACTGTGCGGCGCGCCGCATTCGGCGAAGCCGAATGCGGCAGGCGGCGGCGAAGCCGCCGCCTTATGCCGCCCCGCCCTAAAGGCGGGGCGGCGCGCCGCGCGACCCCGATTTGCAAAAGTGCGAATCGCGGCGTTTCGCGGGGATTTTTGTAAAAACGAGCATTGAGAAAGCCGCGGCGAACGCCGAGGAGGGGCAAGGCAGCTTGCCTGCCGCGTCCCTTCATGAGGCGGTCGCTTAGCAAAAATCTCACACGGCGGCTTTCAATTTCCCCGCAATATGCCACACCTCGCCAAACGCCGCCTCCCACACAAGCAGCGTTTTCGCACCTGCGCGCACGAGCACTCGCCGCTTCGCGGCTCGCGCCTGAGGGCGGCTTCGCCGCCCTCTCCTCCGCATTTGCCAAAAGCAAATGCGGGCGTGCGCGCCTTTTCGCGCACTCTCAACGTACAAACCATTAAACAACAAAAACCCGTGAGGAAAATCCCCCACGGGTATATTTTTGTGCAGTTTTATCAGGTAGATGAGAAAAGCATTCTGTCGTTTGAAAGCTCTGCACCGCTGATTTCAGAGAACTTGTGAAGCAGCTGTTCAACCGTCAGATTTTTCTTTTCTTCGCCCTTTACGTCGAAGATTATCCGTCCGTTATTCATCATAATAAGGCGGTTTCCGTAGGTTATCGCGTCTTTCATGTTGTGCGTTACCATAAGCGCGGTAAGATTGTTTTCGTCGATTATCTTCTGCGAAAGCGAGAGAACTTTTGCTGCGGTTTTCGGGTCAAGAGCCGCCGTATGCTCGTCGAGAAGCAGGATTTTCGGCTTCTGAAGCGTCGCCATAAGCAGCGTAAGCGCTTGGCGCTGACCGCCCGAAAGAAGTCCGACCTTGCTGGTCATTCTGTCCTCAAGTCCGAGGTCAAGGGTCTTGAGAGTCTCCTTATAGAGCTTTCTCTCCTCATCGCTTATGTGCCAGCGAAGCCCTCTGCGCTTACCGCGTCTGTATGCAAGCGCAAGATTTTCTTCGATACTCATGTTCGCCGCAGTACCCATCATAGGATCCTGAAAAACGCGTCCGAGAAAAGCCGCACGCTTGTGTTCAACCTGCTTCGTTACGTCCTGACCGTCAATTTCTATTCTGCCGTTATCGATCCTGAACACACCCGCAAGCGCGTTAAGCATAGTAGACTTTCCCGCGCCGTTTCCGCCGATGACGGTAACGAAATCACCCTTGTCAAGGTCGAGGTTTACACCGTTGAGCGCCTTTTTTTCATTTATTGTGCCCGCGTTAAAGGTCTTGTGAATATTTTCGAGTTTAAGCATTTCACTCTTCCTCCTTCGCTTCGGCAAATTCTTCGGGTATCTCCTCGGGAGCGTCATTTTCACCGTCGTAATCCACGGGCTTAACGCCGTTGAGAACAGGTTCAAGCCCGATAGGCTTGGTCGGCTCACCGCCGTTTCTCTTCTTGATGAGCTTGTTTATTCCTTTTTTAATAAGCGGGAGCGACAGGCAGAACGTTACCGTGATAGACGTGAACAGCTTGAGGTCGTTCGCTTCCATGCCCGCATTCATTACAAGTGCAATTATCATACGATAAATGACTGCACCGACAGGCAGCGCAACAAGAACGCGGTGGAACGACTTTGTTCCGATTATTACTTCACCGATAATAAGGGAAGCAAGTCCGATAACGATAGAGCCTATACCCATCTGAACATCGGCAAATGCCTGATACTGTGCGATAAGCGCGCCCGCAAGAGCGATAAGTCCGTTCGAGATAACAAGTCCGAGAATTATCATTGTTGAAGTGTGGATACCCTGCGCGCGAACCATTTTGTGGTTATTTCCGGTAGCACGGATAGCCGAACCGATTTCAGTTCCGAAAAACCAGTAAATAATGACCGAAACGATAACAACCACGATAAGACCTAAGATAAGCGCCGCGAAGTTTTTATTTGTGATCACGTCATAAAGCCAACTCATCCCGTCATTTTTGTCATAATCGCCGACTATATTCTTAAACAGGTCAACAAGAGGCGTGAACACGGTATCGACCGCCTTGCTTCCGTTTGAAGAAAGCGGAACATTGGCGCGACCCATTATTCGCAGATTTATGGAATAGAGCGCGGTCATCGTCAATATACCGGAAAGCAGAATCGGAATCTTCAGCTTTGTGTGGAGCACGCCTGTAACAAGACCTGCGCAGAAGCCCGCGCACATTGCGATAAGCGTGGCGATCCACGGGTTAAAGCCGCAGGTAATAAGTACAGCGGCAGTCGCGCCTCCGAGGGTTATCGAGCCCTCGCATGACATATCCGCCATATCCAGTATTCGGAACGTAAGGTATACGCCGAGCGTTACGATTCCCCACAAAAGACCGAGGGCAACCGCACCTGTAACAATATTCAGCATTTTATTTTCACCTTTCGGGAGTTTTATGGCAATATCGCACAAAGAATATGCGCCACCGCCTGAGAATTACTCTTTTCATTATACACTATATTTTTTGAAATTTCAAGTGCCTTTTCAGCATTTTTTGGCGTTAAAGCAAAAAAATCCGCAGGAAAAGTTGTTTCCTGTCTTTTCCGCAGATCCTTTTTGCTTACTGCTGCTTTTTCGCCGCGTTTTCCGACAAGGGAAACCGCCCCAACCGTACCGCAGGTCTTACCCGTCATGTCCGCAGGCTGCACTTTCTCAACGCTTCTTCTCCCCGCACGGGCGGCGCGCCGCCTTTTTTCGCCCCTACGGGGCGAAAAAAGCGCCGTGCAGCCTTCGGCTGCACGGCGGCTGAAAACGCTGCGCGTTTTCAGCGCGGCGCGCCGCGCGTGCGGAGGGGCAGGACGTTGAGGGAAAGCGGTTCGCCGATTAGCCGACCCGCCGCTTTGCGCTGCAAGCCCCGCCGATTTGTGCCTGCGAAAAACAGCCGCCTGCGTAATGAGGCATAAATTTCGGGCAGAACGCGAATTTCCCCAAAAACAGCGCCCCGCAAGCCAGTGCAAAGCGCCGTCTTTCTGTTATTCCGCAGCGGAGCGAATCACCGCGTCCGCGTATTTCTCGGGAATGGCAATGCCGATCGCGTCGGCGGTGTCGCCGTTTATGCAGAAATCGTACTGCTCAGAGGATTCGATTGCCATTTTTGAGATGTCCTCGCCCTCGAGAACACGAATAGCCATTTTGCCCGCCTGATAGCCGAGGTTGTAATAGTTTATGCCGAGCGTTCCGAGCGCGCCGCCCTCGACCTGACTGCTTTCGCCGCATATAACCGGTATCTTGTCTGCGATCGTCACTTCTGAAACAATGGACATTGAGGACGAAAGAATGTTGTCGGTAGGAATGTAGATAGCGTCACATTCTTTTGCAAGACTGGTTATCGCCTGCTGAACGTCGTTCGTCGCGGAAACTGTCTTTTCGGTGTAAGCGATCCCTTTTTCGTCAAGATAATTCTTGGCAATGCCTACCTGAAGCTGCGAGTTGTCCTCTGACGTGTTGTAAATAAATCCGACCGTCTTTGCGTCCGGCGCAAGCTCAAAGAGCAGGTCGAGCTGACCCTCGATGGGATTCATATCGGTCGTACCGGAAACGTTTGTTCCGGGATTGTCATTGCTGTTTACAAGCCCTGCCGCCGCAAAGTCGGTAACAGCCGTGCCGATAATCGGGATATCGGAGGTCTTGCCTGCCGCCGCCTGCGCTGCGGGAGTTGCTATTGCAAAAATAAGATCAACGTTCTTGCCCACATACTGGTCTGCAATCGTTGAAAGGTTCGCGGTTTCGCCCTGAGCGTTCTGGAATATTATCTCAGCCTTGTCCTCGCCGTAGCCGCCGTCTTTCAGAGCCTGGACAAATCCCTCGTATGACTTGTCCAGCGCGTCATGCGCCATAAGCTGAATAACACCTATCTGGATTTTCTTTTCTCCGCCGCTGCACCCCACAGCCGAAAACAGCATGGCCGCCGCTGTAAATGCGGCAAATATTCTTTTTTTCATGGTTAATCTCCTTTACGGTTACTTTAACGGCAAAAAGCCAAAAAGCTGTATTGCTTTCAAACGTTAAAGCGTTATGGTACATATTATATCACAATCTCCCCGAAATGGCAACACGAAACAGCAAAAAAATCTTTTTTATTTATTTTTTTGGTACATTTGCAACAAAATCCACACAAACGGATATAATTTAGTAACAAAAAATCCCTCCGTTGGCATACGCTTCGGGAGGGATTATGCTTTTTATACTCAGTATCAATAAAAATCGAGTATAATCTTTGCATATATTGGCGCTTGGTATTATTTATTCAGCCGCAGCTTCCTTAGAGGGATAAACGACAGCGTCTGCATATTTTTCGGGAACTGTAATTCCGAGTGCGTCAGCCGTATCGCCGTTTACGCAGAAGTCGTAGTTGGAAGAAGCTTCGATAGGCATCGTGGAAATGTCTGCGCCCTCAAGAACGCGGATCGCCATCTGACCTGCCTGATAACCGAGGTTGTAGTAGTTGATTCCGAGGGTTGCAAGACCGCCGGCCTTAACCATTCCGCTTTCTCCACATACAACGGGCGTCTTGCTGCTGAGAGTTACTTCGGAAACGATAGACATTGCGGAAGCAAGAACGTTGTCGGTAGGAATATAAATAGCGTCGCAGTCATTTACAAGGCTTGTTACCGCCTGCTGTACGTCGTTTGTGGTAGAAACTGTCTTTTCGGTATAAGCGATTCCCTTTGTGTCAAGATATTCCTTGGCGATTCTTACCTGAAGCAGGGAGTTGTCCTCGGAGGAGTTGTAGATAAATCCGACCGTCTTTGTGTCGGGAGCAAATTCCATAAGAAGGTCGAGCTGGCTCTCGATAGGATTCATATCGGTCGTACCCGAAACGTTTGTGCCGGGGTTATCATTGCTGTTTACAAGACCCGCTTCAGCAAAATCCGTAATAGCGGTACCGATAATCGGGATCTCGGAGGTCTTTCCTGCCGCTGCGAGAGCTGCGGGAGTAGCAATAGCGAAAATAAGGTCAACATTCTTGCCTACATACTGGTCGGCAATAGTCGAAAGGTTTGTGGTTTCACCCTGTCCGTTCTGATAGGTTATCTCAGCCTTGCTGTCGTCATAGCCGCCGTCCTTGAGGGCTGCGCAGAAACCTTCGTAAGCCTGATCGAGAGCGTCATGAGTTACGAGCTGGATAACGCCAATCTGGAACTTCTTTCCGTCAGCGGTCGTTACGTCGCCTGTATCGGCAGCGGAAGCGTTTTCGCCTGCTGCGGGAGCAGTCGTTGTGGTTGTGGAAGAGTTATTGCCGCCGTTACATCCGGCAGCGGCGAGCATTGCGACAGACATAAGAGCAGCCGCGATTCTTCTTGCAATCTTCATACTTTTGTCTCCTTTTTGTTCACGGCGCTGCCGCGCAGCAACGCCTTAATTTGCCATTGTGCTTTAAAACATATATGTGTTGTCGCGTGAAAGTATCACGTTAGTTGTCATTATATCATACCGCACCGCAAAACACAACACATCTTTTTAAAAAAATTTGCGTTTTCACAAATTTTGTCGTTTTTTACAAAACCGCAGAAATTTTACACCGTATTTACGGCTAAATAGATAATGCGCTGTCGTTGGGGCGCGCGGATTTTGCGCTGCTTTGCAGCGCAAAATCCGCGCAGCGGCGGCGAAGCTGCCGCTGCGGTTCGCTTCGCGAACCCGCGCGCGCCCCGTACGGACGGCGGCGTCAGGCAAACCATGAAAATACGGCGTCAAGGAGAAAGCCGCGGCGGACGCCGACGAGGGGGCGGAAAAGACGATTCGCAGAGCGAAGCGGCAGGACGTCCCCCTCAGGAGGCGGTCGCTTTTGGTATGCTGTTCTTTTTTCGCACAAACGGGGCGGCTTTCAACTTGCTCTGCCCTTCCGCCCCCCGCAAAACGCCGCCGTCCGCACGAGCAGCGCTGTAATATTAATTCCTAATCAATATATAGACAATGTCTATATATCGACTGCCGCTTAAAAAGTGGTATGCCAAAGCCGGCGGCTTTGACGGAATCAGTATTGTACGACTTTTTCGGCGGCTACACCGCTTCACAGAATCGGCGAATCTTCCTATACACGTTGTCTATAGGAGGGTTGAAAAATAGCATAAACGCACCTGCGCGGCGCGCCGCATTCGGCTTCGCCGAATGCGGCAGGCGGCGGCTTCGCCGCCGCCCCTTACGCGGCTGCCCGCAAAGCGGGCAGCCGCGGCGCCGCGCCACGACTATTGCGCAGTAAGCTTCTCGGTGTCAAACGTTATCCGCGCTTTTTCCCCGACGAGAACCAATCCCGCAGCCGATTCTTCCACGGAAAAGCTGTCGTTTTCGCAGAAAAAGTATGCCGCGTCGGGCGTGCGGAAAATTTCCGCGCCTTTGTCATGTGAAAGGCGGTAGAATGCGCTGAACCCGTCCATCTTAAATTCCGCAACAGTGCTGTCCGAGGCGGCGTATTGAGTGACCATTCCGCTGACCTCGTCCGATTTGAGGGTGAAACGCTGCGCGGGATTGCCCGAAATAAGAAGCGCTGTATCGCCGATAATTTTGCCGTTTTTGTCATGCACACATAAGTAAAAATCCCCGACAAAAACCCCCGACTCAGTGTCATAGTAAACATTGTCGCCGGGCTCAATTGTCACGAAAGCATTCGAGAAACCAAGAGATGTGCAGTAAAGATACCTGTTTTGCAGGCAGCTTATGCATTCGCAGAAGCTTGTGCCGTTTTTCTCAGAAGTCTTAGCCGCAGCGTTCATTGTTATCTCTTCATTTTCGCGCAAAGAACACCCGCAAAGCAGCGCGAGCGCCGCCGCAGCCAGAATTGTCATCTTTTTCATGGTGAAACTCCCTTTCCTGTATAGCTTTCTACTTTATATAACAATCGCGAGGCGCAAAAAAAGACACGAAAACTTAAATTTTGTAAGAAATTCCAAAACTCACACACTTTTTTGTTCGTATTATTCACTTTTCATCACAAATAAATTGCCTCGATATCCAAAACGCACGCGCGGCGGCAGTCTTTCGACTGCCGCCGCGCCCGAATATATCCGCCTTATTAATCCACAGCCTTATCCGCCGTGACAACACCCTTGCGCGCGTCGATAGTTACCGTCGTGCCGCTTTTGAGAATTGAGGTCGCATTCGTTGCACCGATGATTACGGGAATATCAAGCGAAAGCCCGACAACCGCCGCATGGCTCGAAAGACCGTCCTTTTCAACGATAATTCCGCTTGCAGAGCGCAGAAGCTGCATAATTTCGTTGTCGGTCTCGGAAATTACAAGTATATCCCCGTTCGCGAAGTGCCTGCGCGCGTCCTCGGCGTTTTTCGCCACGCAAAGCGGCGCGGTCACCGTCTTTTCGGTAATGCCCGTTCCCGAAACGAGAACGTTGCCGACAACGTGAACCTTCATCAGGTTCGTCGTACCCGAAACGCCGAGCGGAACGCCCGCCGTGATAACAACGAGGTCGCCCGTGTCAAGATATCCCTTGCTGCACGCGCACTCCACCGCGTGAGTGAAAAGCTCGTCGGTGCTGGATTTTTCCTGCGCCATAAGCGGAACAACGCCCCAGCTCAGATTAAGCTGCCGCCATGTGCGTTCGCTGGTGGTGCAGCTCAAAATAGCGCGGTTCGGACGGAATTTTGAGAGGAACTTCGCCGTGCTGCCCGTTTTTGTTACAGTTAGAATTGCCTTTGCGTTAAGGTCGAGCGCGGTCGTTACCGTTGCGTGAGAAATCGCGTTTGTGACATTTTCTCCCGCAATTTCGTGACGGTCGCGGAAACGCTTGGAATAATTGATATCCTTTTCGGTCGTTTCGGCGATTTTCGCCATTGTCTGAACTGCCTCGACGGGATACAGCCCCGCCGCCGTTTCGCCCGAAAGCATAATTGCGCTCGTGCCGTCGTAAATAGCGTTCGCAACGTCGGTTATTTCCGCACGCGTCGGACGCGGATTCTTTATCATAGAGTCGAGCATCTGCGTTGCCGTAATTACCTGCTTGCCCGCGCGATAACCTTTTTCAATAAGCATTTTCTGAATACGCGGAATTTCCTCAAACGGAATTTCAACGCCCATATCGCCGCGCGCGACCATGATTCCGTCGGAAACGCGGAGAATATCCTCGATATTGTCAACGCCGCCCTGATTTTCGATTTTCGCGATTATTTTTATATCATTTCCGCCGTGCTCTTCGAGAATTTTACGGATAGAGAGAATGTCCTCGTCGCAGGTCACGAACGACGCCGCGATAAAGTCGAATCCCATTTCGATACCGAAAAGGATATCGCTCTCGTCACGCTCGCTGAGGTACGGCATAGAAAGCTTCACGCCGGGGAAATTGCAGCTCTTGTTGTTTGAGAGCCAACCTCCGTGAACGACCTTGCAGTGAATATCGCAGCCGTCGGGCTTATTCTCGATTTCGAGGACTTTCATTTCGATAAGCCCGTCGTCGACGAGAATTTTTGTGCCGACGTCGATATCCTGCGCAAGATTTTTATAGGTTATCGACACGATTTCTTCCGTTCCCTCTACTTCGCGCGTCGTGAGCGTGAAAACGCTGTCGTTTTCGAGCTTTACCTTCCCGTTTTTGAACAGCTTTACGCGCACCTCGGGGCCCTTTGTGTCAAGCAGCGACGCGACGGGCAGGTCAAGCTCCTCGCGGATACGCTTTACCTGTTCAAAGACCGCCTTGTGGCTCTTATGGTCGCCGTGTGAAAAGTTCTGGCGCGCAACGTCCATGCCGCTGCGCATAAGCTCGCGAAGCACATTGTCGTCCGCCGTTGACGGACCCATTGTACATACAATTTTTGTTTTTCTCATAGTTCTCTTCCTTTCCTGCTTGTGCGGTTCTGCCTTTATTTTCTTCTTTTTTTCGATAAATATAACAACGCCCCGCAGCAAAAAAAATGTTGCGGGGCGGTTTTACCGTCTTAAAATAGCCTTATCGTATAATATCGGTCAGATATACCTTAAGTATATCCGCGTCAAAATACAATTTTTACTTTTTGATAGTTACCGTTGCAACATCGTCATGTGTAGTGCGATTTTCCGCGATAGAGCTGCGCAGAATACGGATTCTTGTACGGTCGCTTCCCGTTTCAAGCAGAACGGTATCGTCGGTAACTTTAAGCACGCGTCCGATAATTCCGCCTGTGGTAACAACCTCGTCGGCGACCTGTAAGTTGTCGAGCATTTCCTTCATCTTCTTCGAGCGCTTCTTTTCGGGGCGGATAATAAGAAAATAGAAAATAGCAATCATTGCTACGAGCGGAACTATCGTAACAAGAATTGAAGCTGTCTGATTTGTGCCGGTTGTATCTGCCGTAGCAGCCGTGAGGAGAGTCATAAAATTCATTTCTGTTTGTCCTTTCCTTTTCCGTTGAATAAAATTTACTTTTTCAGTATACTACAAAACCGAGTTAATTGCAAGAATTTTTTTACATTTCACTTAATTTTTACATTCAGCGTACAAAACACGCCTTATATCCCGCTTTTTCGAGGCTGTTCTTTACGGCTGAAAGCTCCTCCGCGGTAAAATCATCGCTTTCGACAGCGGGTATTACCGTAAGTCCCGCAGTCGCGGCGTTCGCCCGCGCGAGAACGTCCTCAACAAGCCCGACAGCCTCTGCGGGATAGCCCGCTTCCGCGGTAAAGCTGCTTCTGTCGATACGCACGACAAGCTGCTTGTTTTTCAGAAAAGCGCGGTCTTTTAGAAGCTCTGCGGTACGCCCGTATTCCTCCGCGATAATGTCGGACGCTTTCATTTCGACATACGCCCCGTCGGGAACGAGCGGTTCGAGCATTTTATATCGGTCGGCGGAGAAGTACCGCGCGTCGATATACTGCCTGTCGTAGTTCTGAAGGTCGGGGAAAACAAGCCCCGTGAGCAGTATTTCGGAAAATCCCGCAGCCTTCAGCTCGGAAATTATCGCTTCGTTATAGGAAATTGCCGCTTCGCTTTCGGGATTCGCCCAGCGCAGCGCCGAGCCTGTCGTGTAATAATCCAGCCACGACATATCCGACCCGTCGTTTATCTTGAAGCTCATGTCGGGGAACTCCTTACAGCCTGCGTCGTCCTCAAGCACTGATATTGCCGCAATCGCCGTAAGTCCGTTATCCTCAAGCGTTTTTACTATTTCCCCTGCGCGGAGAGTGCCCGAAACAAGCTCGCCGCGGTCTTTCAGCAGCTCAAGCTCCGAGGCGTACCTTATCACGCCGTTTTTGTCCTTTAGCACGACAACGGCTGCGCTGTAGCCCTCGCTTTTCGACTTCGCCGCAAACGCCGCAAGAGAGGTCGTGTTTGAAAGCGCGCTTGACGGCGCTGTCACGGCGCAGAACTCCGTGCTTACATTCTCTGCCGCCTGTTCCGGCGCGGTTTCAGGTTCGGTTTCGGGCGCGGACGTCTGCATTTCGGACTGTTCATCGGAGATCTGCGGTTCGGAAGAGGTCGAAACGGTCGGCGGAGTCCACTGCGGCTCTTCGCGGTTCGCATTTTTCTCAAGAAATTCAAGAAGCGGCTTTCCGAGGCAGAAACCGAGGAAAAATATCGCCAGTATTATTATAATAAGGAACACTGTTCCGAGAATTTTCTGCGCTTTTGTCTTTTTCTTGCGGTACAGATTTTTCGTGCGCTTTATTTTACGCCCGTATTTATTTCTGTAAGCCAAGGCGGTCGCTCCTCTCTTTTTTATTTGAAATCGGATCGTTCAGACGGACGCCGTGGAATATCCCGCGAAAGCATAAAGCGCAAGCGAAAGTATCCCGACGTATACGATCATTATCGGAAAGCCGCGGAAAGCTGCGGGAACAAGCGGCGAGTTGAGCCGCTCGGACGCAATGTAGAGCAGATAAGCCGCAATAAGAAAGCCTATTCCCGTGCCGAAGCCGTAGCCGATATACGAAAAAATGTCGTTTCCCTGCTGTGAACAGAGGAAAAGCGCGCCGATTACCGAGCAGTTGAACACGGAAAGGTGAACATATTTTTTCAGGCTCTTAAAAGCCTTGGGGAAGAACCGCCATATCACCACGAGCGTAAGGACGTACACCGCGCTGACGATAAAAATATACAAAATCGGCATAAACACACCGTAATATTCATTGCCCGAAAAGAGCTTGTCGAAGCCGTAGATTATTGCGGCTGAAATTGTCGTTACATAGGTTATTGCGACGGAGAAGCCAAAAACGTGTTCGCGATTTCGCGAAGCATACAGCAGGACGTTTACGCCGAGCGCACGTTCAAATATAAGATTCTGGATAAACACCGCCAGAAGCGCGGCGGATATGATGTTCATAAAAACGCTCATTCGTCATGCCCCTCCTCTTCGGCGGCTTCGGGTTCGCCGAACGGTTTTTCCTCCGCTTCTGAAGCGCCCGAAACGATCGCTTCAAATTCCGCGAGAACATCGGTATTGTCGCGGAACGTCATATCCATAAGGTTTTCGGGCGGCTTTTCCTCCGCCTCGGGCTGTTTTCTGCGCTTTTTCTTCGGAGCTTTATATATTTTTATCATTTCAGGCTCCGAGTGCTTTTTACCCGTAAGAAATTCGCCCATATCCTCGGCGTATTCCGCGAGGGATTCTTCGTCGCCGTCCTCCTCGGGTTCAAGCAGCTTTGCCTTTCGGCGGTTATATACACCGCGGAAAAGTCCCGCAAAAACGCCGACCGTCAGAAATCCTCCAAACGTCGTTTCAAGCGCGGGAACCGTAAACGGCATGGGGATATAAAGCCCTCCGAGGGTGCTGTTCGCGATAAGCTCGCGCAGCGCTCCGATAAATATGCAGGAAATGTCGAAGCCGAGAATGAACACCGCGCTGTCCAGTATCATGTCGTTTATCGGTTCGCCGTAAAAGCGCGACTCGGTCTTTGAGAGAATAAGCGAGTTTGTCACGAGGATAGGCAGATACACTCCCGCCGACGCAACAAGCTGTTCTCCGAAAAGCGACCTTGTGAACAGCATTACGGGGATATAGATCAACGAAGCGGCTAAACAGTATATAATTACACGCAGAGTATACGCGATCTTGCGCGGAACCGCGCGGCAGACGAGTATCGTCAGAAACGACACAAGCGAGAACACCACGCATACGGCAAGGCTTTTCATAAGCGTATTTGCGCAGGCAATAACGGGCGCGACAAGCAGACCGCTCATGAACACGATATTTTGTTTAAAAAGCCCGTCGCGCAGGCTGATTTTCTTCTGTTCCATGATTATTTCCCTTTTCGCTCGTTTTTACGCGCCTGCGCCTGTTGTTTCTTGCGCTTTATTTTAATAGTTTCGGCGTATCGCTCGAACAAATTCGCCTTTTTTCGCTTTATTTTTGTGACCTTATTGTCAATTGGCGGCATATTATAATTGGTCGGTGGAACAATAATTTCCATAGTATCGGAAAGGCGCTTACCACCGCCGTCCTTTGCGCTTTCGCGCAGCCGTTCGTATCTGCCCATATTTCTGAACAGATATGAGAACATTCGCTTTAGCTGTACGCCTGCCGACGCGCAGACGGTATCGAGGTGAAGCGAAAGCGCGTTAGCGATAAGCAAAACGAAAAGGAACGAGCCTTCTACTTTTCCGAAGTGGCGGAAAAGACAGCCGACGATACCTATTATAAGTCCGTAAGCGATTTTCCCCGCAGGGGTTTTCGGCGCAGTCTGGGGGTCGCCCGCAAGAAAAACAAAGCCGAAAAGCAGATATCCGCCGATAAGCTCAAGCGCGAGAGTGTCGCCGATACTGTTATACACGGGAAAAAGCGCGGTCAGCGCACAGTACGACCCAAGACCCGAAAGGGTTACGAGCAGCGACGACGAGCGCCGCGCAAGCAGGCAGACGCCGCATACGGCAAGCACAAGAAAGTGAGTTGTTCCGAGCGGTCCGACGTAATTTCCGATAAGAATGTCCTGAAGCGAAACGCTTGGCGCCGTGCCGAGCTTTAACAGGTAGCTTTCTATACCCGAAACAAGCTGATCCGAGCCGACAGCGCCGAAAACCGGCGGCTGGACGCTGCGCCCCGGATAAAGCAGCATATCCTGCGGGAAACAGATTATCAGAAAGGCTATCGCGGCGGCGGTCGGGTTAAAGATATAGTTATCCTTTCCGCCGAAAATGTGCTTCAGTCCCATAGCGAGCAGCCCTCCGCCGACAACTATTCCGTAGTGAACCGAGGCGGGCATCATCAGAGCGATGCAAAGTCCCGCCGCAAGGGTCGAAAGGTCTTTCGGGTTATAGGTTTTCTTTGTCATTCGGCAGAAAAGCGCGTCCGAAAGCATACAGGTCACAACGCATATCAACGCGATAACGAGCGCGCGCCAGCCGCTCTGCCACACGCCAAGTCCGAGCAGAGTCAACAGGCAGAGAAGCTGGTCGCCGTAGATAGACTTCTGCTTACGGGGCTTTTTCGCCGTAACGGTATGGACTTTTGCGCCGCCGTCAAATTTATCGAACAGCGAAACGGTTTTATCCGACATAATATTTCATTCCTTATCTGTCTTTAGGTTTATCGAAAGGGGTAGTATATGCAGTATGACGCACTCAGCCGAAGCACGGTAAAAATAACGCTCTCCGAGGAGGATATGCGTGAATATTCGCTTTGCGCGGAGAATATCGCGCTTAAAACCGCGGAATCAAAGCGTTCTCTTGCGCGGCTTCTGAAGCGAATGAAGCTGTTTTCGGGCTATAAGACCGAGCGGCTTTTTCTCGAAGCGTTCCCGCGTGCGCAGGGCGGCTGTATCCTGTACGTTTCAAGTCTCGGAGAGGAGCCTGAGGGAATACCCCCGAGGGAAAACCGCGAAAATACGCCGCTTTTATGCACGGTCGAGGGGCTTGACTGCTTTATTCGGCTCTGCGCGGGGATATATCGCTACTGCGACGCGGAAAATTCCTGCGCCTATGCCGAAAACGGCCGTTACAGCCTGCTGCTTCTCGCGCCGCCGTCACAAACCTCCGCCGCAAAGCGGCTTATGGGCGAATACGGAACCGTCTGCTCCGACATATTCGGAATAAGCAGCGTTTCCGAGCACGGAAAGCTAATCTGCGGAAGCGACGCAGCGAAAATTTTCGCAAAGCTCGGGTAATTCCCCCAAAAAATCATCTGAGCAGGTCAGCCGCCGCTTTCATGTTATCCGCGCGGAAAAGGTAAGTTCCCGCAACAAGAATATTCGCACCCGCTTCCTTTACAAGGGGGGCGGTTTTCTCGTTTATTCCTCCGTCAACCTGAATGTCGATCGAACGTCCGAGCTTGTCTGCACGGGCGCGCACCGCACGGATCTTTTCCGTCATTTCGGGGATAAAGCCCTGTCCGCCGTAACCCGGTTCAACTGTCATAACTAAAATCATATCGGCGATTTCTATGTACGGAAAAACAGCCTCCGCAGGGGTTTTCGGCTTCAGCGCGACGCCCGCCCTTACTCCGAGCGAGTGAATCCGGTCAATCAGAGCGGCGGGGTCGCCGTCGCTTTCAACGTGAAAAGTGATGATCTCCGAGCCTGCCGCCGCGAAAAGCGGAATCTGGCGGGTGGGAGTTTTTACCATGAGGTGGGTGTCGAGCAGTGCTGACGTATGGCTTCTCAGAGAGTTCTGAACCGCGCTCCCGTAGGTTATATTTTCCACAAATTCGCCGTCCATAACGTCAAAATGAAGGTATTCAATGCCGTTTTCGGCAATTGCTGCGGCGTTTTTGCCGAGCTGTGAAAGGTCGGAATTAAGAACCGAGGCTGAAATTTTTACGGGGAGCATAGCAGTTGTCCTTTCTCTTTATCGCATAACAATACATTATAATCATACCGCAAACGTGCCGTTTCGTCAAGACCTGCGGGGGTGTTTTTTTGCCTGCGGCGGCTTTTTTGTAGGAATGTACAGAAAAGGTGGGAGCGCGGCGCCCTGCTGCCCGCTTCGCGGGCAGCAGGGGTGGGGCGGCGGCGATAGCCGCCGCCGGCCGCATTCGGCAAAGCCGAATGCGGCGCGCCGCGCAAGTGCGCCGACTGCGCTGCGCGTGGGGACGGCGGCGTTTCGGAAAGTGGGAAAGGGAAGAGCAAATTGAAAGCCGCCGAGTGTGAAGAGAATCGCTAAGAAAACAGCAATGCTGCTTCAAGAGGAAAGTGCAGTTTCAAGCGGCAGCCTCCTGAGGGGGCTTGTCAGTCGCCCTCCTCGCCCCCTCGTCGGCTGCCGCCGCGGCTTTCTCAATGCCGGATCACACGGCACAAACGGCTAAACGCCGCGTTTCCCACTTCGGCAAAATTTGCATACTGCTAATCGGCGCACTTTGTGCGTCCGAGTTACGACGCGCGGCGCCCTGCTGCCCGCTTCGCGGGCAGCAGGGATGGGGCGGCGGCTATCGCCGCCGGCCGCATTCGGCGAAGCCGAATGCGGCGCGCCGCGCAAGTGCGCCGACTACGCTGCGCGTGGGGACGGCGGCGTTTCGGAAAGTGGGAAAGGAAAGAGCAAATTGAAAGCCGCCGAACGCTCCCTTTGCGCGCCTATTTTTAACCGCAGCCTGCGGCTCGCAGACGTTTTGCTTCGCAAACCGCCCCGCTCGCCGCCTAAAATTCCCGCAAAATAACTAAACAATAAGAAAACGCCCCGAACCTTTCGGAACGGGACGTTGTGATTATTCGCAGCAGTGTTCGCAATCGTGATGATTGAGGTCGCCGACAATGGGCGTCGGGTCAACGCCCTGCCGCTTATAGTAATCGGCGAGAGCGGTCTTTATCGCCTCCTCGGCGAGAACCGAGCAGTGAATTTTTACGGCGGGAAGTCCGTCAAGAGCTTCAACCACAGCCTTGTTGGTAAGCTTCAGTGCGTCCTCGATAGGCTTGCCCTTTATAAGCTCGGTCGCCATGGAAGATGTAGCGATAGCCGCGCCGCAGCCAAATGTCTTAAATTTCACATCTGTGATGATTCCGTTGTCGATTTTGAGGTACATTTTCATGATGTCCCCACATTTTGCATTGCCGACCTCGCCTACGCCGTCAGCATTTTCAATTTCACCCACATTGCGCGGATTTGCAAAGTGGTCAAGAACTTTTTCAGAGTAGATCATACCTTTTCCTCCTTTTTAAGACGTTCCCAGAGCGGGGACATTTTACGCAGCTTTTCAACGATTTCGGGTACAGCTTTTATAAGCTCGTCGATTTCAGCTTCGGTCGTGTACTCCGACATGGAAATTCGGAGAGAGCCATGTGCGACCTCGTGCGGAAGCCCGAGGGCAAGCAGAACGTGCGACGGGTCGAGCGAACCCGAGGTGCAGGCTGAACCGCTTGACGCGGCGATACCGTGCAGGTCAAGCTGGAGCAGCAGCGATTCGCCCTCAACGCCGACGAACGAAAAGTTCACCGTTCCGCAGAGGCGCTTGTCGCGGTCGCCGTTAAGACGCGCCGCCTCAATTTTCGAGAAAGCGTCGATTATCTTGTCGCGCAGCGGCATAAGCAGACGATTTTTAGCTTCAACTCCGCGCGTCGCTTCCTGAAGAGCCGTGGCAAGTCCGACGATAGCCGCAATATTTTCCGTGCCGGCGCGCTTTCCGCTTTCCTGAGCTCCGCCCTCGATAAACGGCGCAAGGCGAATTTTTTTATTGACATAAAGCAGCCCCACGCCTTTCATTGCGTGTATCTTATGACCCGAAAGCGAAAGCATATCAATGTTCTGCTCCTTTACGTTTATCGGGACGTTTCCGACCGCCTGAACCGCGTCGGTGTGGAAATAAACACCCTTTTCGCGGCAGATTTCGCCTATTTCGGGAATAGGCTGAATCGTTCCTATTTCGTTGTTTGCGTACATTATCGTTACCAGCGCCGTGTCGTCGCGTATCGCGTTTTTAACATCCTCCACGCGGACAACGCCGTTTTCATAAACCGGCAGGTACGTTACCTCGAAGCCTTCTTTTTCGAGAGATTCAAGACAGTGCAGCACCGCATGATGTTCAAAAACCGAAGAAACAATGTGCTTTTTACCCTTTTTCGCCATTGCCTTTGCAGTGCTTTTGATCGCCCAGTTGTCGCTTTCGCTGCCGCCGCTTGTAAAAAATATCTCGCGCGGCTCACAGCCGAGAGCTTCCGCACACGCGGCGCGCGCCCTCGCAAGAGCTACTGCGCTTTCACGTCCGAGGGTATATATCGAGGAAGCGTTTCCGTACCCGTCTTTAAGCCACGGGAGCATGGCGTTAAATACGCTGTCGCTTATTTTCGTAGTAGCCGCATTGTCAAGATAGATAAGATTTTTTGCCATTTTAGTATTCCTTTCCGATTTACGGAGAAAATTTCCCATAAACCTAGTAGATTACTATGTAATTATACACCGATGTGCAGAAATTGTCAATAGGCTTTTTAAAATTTTTCAACATTTATGCGGGTTGACTTTTGCGGCAAGTGGGAATATAATATTATTAATAAGGTATATTCGGAAAGGGGCGGTCATATGAACATACTCGCGGCGGCAAAAACTCACGAAGCGGCACAAGCGCTGAAGCGTTTTTTGTCCGAACCCGGATATGAGATTACGACTGCGACCGACGGAATGACTATTCGCAGCATTGACCTAAGCAGATTTGACGCGATCGTCATCTCGTTTCCTCTTGAAAACGAATCGGGGATTGACCTCTTTCCCGAAATGCGCAGACGCACCGACGCGCACCTGCTTGCAATTGTCAAAGAGGAAATTGCGGAAAAGGTGCAGAAAAAAATCGACCCTTACGGCGGATATGTGATAACCAAGCCGCTTTTTCGCGGCGCGCTTGAACAGGCTCTGCGCTTTTGCCGTCTGAATATGTCACACGAAGCCGAGCTGCGCGCTAAGGCGCGTGAACAGAAGGATATCTATCGCGCAAAGCTTCTGCTGATCGGCGGCGGAATGACCGAGGACGAGGCTCACCGCCATATTCAGCAACTTGCCATGTCACGCCGCACGACCCAGCACGAAGCGGCTCTTGAGATAATTCGCCGCTCTGAGGATAGCGGAGAATAGCGAGGTGCGCGAAGCGCGCGCAAGGTTTCCGGCTTTGCCGGAAACCTGCCTGCGGCGGCAAAGCCGCCGCAGGCTTAGGCAGCCCGACGAAGTCGGGCTGCCCGCGCGCTTCGCGCATCTGCGCGTACTGCACCTTGTCGGCTTCCGCCGACCAATCGGGGCGGCGGGATACTGCGAGGTGCGCCGGTCGGCGGGTGTGCGGCTGTACGGCGGCTTTCGTCAGCTTTGCATTATTGCGAACTTTCGCTGACGCCGCGGTCGGTAGCACAGACAGACGCCCCAAAAAAATCGGCGCCGCAGGCGCACAAGCCGCAGCAAGCTGCGGCAGCGGGCGGCGAAGCCGCCCGTCCGCGCGATTTGGCAAAGCCAAATCGCGCGAGTGCGCCGTCCCCGATTAGCCCGAACTGCGCTTCTACAGCTCCGCCCCTACCTGAAAGCCCGCCGCGCGCCAGTTTTCAATAACGTCGCCGAGGATTTGCGCGTTAGTTTCGGATACGGCGTGGAGAAGGTAAATTCCGCTGTGCGCCGAGTCGTTTATTTTCTGAAGAGCCTGCGAAGGGTCGGGCTGATTTTCAGTATCCCAGTCGTTGTAGGCGAATGACCAGAACACGCTGGTATAACCTAAACTTTTCACAATATTCAGCGCGTTTTCGGAAAATTCACCTTTTGGAAAACGGAAAAGCGTCATTTCGTATCCGAATTGCTCCGCAACGTAATCGTGGAGCACGCTTACCTCTTCAATTATTTCGTTATCGGAACAGTCGGGGAGCGACGGGTGAGTGTAGGAGTGATTTCCCACGGTGTGTCCCTCGTCTATCATGCGACGGACAAGCTCCGGACTGGTACGGCAGTAGTCATATGTCACAAAGAAAATCGCTTTTACGTTTTTTTGCTTTAACGTGTCAAGAATTGCGGCGGTATAGCCGTTCTCATAGCCCTCGTCAAAGGTAAGACAGATCTTACCCTCTGAGGGGAGGAAACGCGCCCCCAGTTCCTTATACTTTTCTTCAGCCTTTACTGCGTCCGTCGGGCGGTTTTCGCTATCCTTATCCTTGCCAAGTCCCCAGCCTATTTTTGTCAGGCTGAGTCCGTTTGCCGCAATATTCATGTAGGACGAGGCATAAGCCGCCTCGTCAGGTTCGCCGTTTTCAGTGCTGTTCTCCGTATCCGCGTCGGTAACCATACCGTCGTCTGTTACGTCGTAATTACCGTTCCCGTCCTTATTTTCATCGGTTTCGGACATATCGCTTTCCGCGCTTTCGGGCAGAATGTTTGTAACAGACGCGTTGCTGTCGCTCATTCCCGCTCCGCCTGAAGTGGAAGTTACCCCGCCGCTCGTGGTTTCGCCGGGGCCTGTTGAACAGCCGCACGATGACGCGCAGCAAATAACCACTGCGGTCAGTACCGAGCAAAGTATTCTTTTAAGTCTCATAATTCAGTATCCTTTCCTCTGAGGAAGATTTGCAGATATACTGCAATCATATTTTGCGACGCACCGCTCGGAATATTCGCAAAATCTGCGTGTCGAGGCAGAAATTTCCGCAAAACGCCGATTTCCTTTTATAAGCTTCGCTTTTGTCCGTATGCAAGCCGCACGTTTTCCGACAACGCCGCTTCCTCAAGACAACGCTGCTGCCGCTGCTTTCGCCTGCGGCGAAAGCAGCCCCGCGCGGGCGCCGCCGCGAAGCTTCGCTTCGCGGCTCTGCGGCGGCGAAGCCGCCGCAGGCGTGGTTTCGGCTTGCGCCGAAACCACGCGGCGCCCGCGCGGGGGCAGCACTGCCTCCGTACAGCGCCGTTTCGCCGCCGTTGGGAGAGCAGCGCATTCCAAAAGGCGCGGAACAGGCGCTGCGGTTCGCACAGGCATTGAGTGAAAGAGAATCCGGCGCTGCGAATGCAATTTTGGGGTATGCCGAAGTGTATTATATATTGAAGTGCGAAAAAATCCCCAAAAAAATTTTTGTAACCTTTTCCATATTTTTACGGTTTTATATATGAAAGGCAAAGAAAAGCGGCGCTTTTCTCCTAATACATTAACGGAAAGGAAGATTAGAATGAAATTCAAAAAAATCACATCAGCAGTGCTTGCGGCGGCAATGCTCGTCCCGTCGACCTGTATAGTTTCATACGCAGCAGAGCAGGATCAGGCGATGAAGCAGGCGCTCACCTACGTCAAGGAGCGCATATCCGTCCCGAAGGAGCTTTCCGGTTTCGATTACAGCAGCAGAGTGGTCGCCGGAAAAACGCAGTATACCTTTATGTGGAACACAGCTCCCGAAAACGAAAAGTGGCAGTCGCTCAGCGTAACGATAAGAGGAAAGGTAATAACAAGCTACTTCCTCAATTCATGGGACGATTACAGCGATGACAGCTACACTTTTGCAAAACAAGACCCCGAAGAAATTGTCAAAAAGGCAAAGGAAGCGGTAAAAACACTTAACCCTACGGTCTGCGATTATATCGAGGTCGCCGATACGCCGAGAATTTCCCTTTGGGGAGATGACGCGCGGGTAACGATAAAGCGCGTTAAGGACGGCGTTCCCGTAAAGGGCGCGACAGGCTTTGTCACTATTGACAAGGACACGGGCGTGCTTAAATCGTATTCGCTCGACTGGATACTCGGCGCGGGCTTTGCCGACCCGTCCGACGCAATTTCAAAAGAAGCGGCTCAGAAAAGCTTTGAAAAGGAATTTCCCGTTGAACTCGTCTATACGACCGAATACGATTGGGAAAAGGACGCGTTTATCCCTCACCTTACCTACCGACAGACCAAGTACGGCGAGATTGACGCTCTTACGGGCAAGCTCTCAACATTCGAGGATAGTTATAATTCATATGACGACGACTATGCCGAAGCGGAGGAGGATATTGCCGAAGACGCGGATATGGACGACGGCGGAAATCCCGCAACCGGCAGCGGCGCAAATTCGATAACCTTTACCGAAGATGAAATCAAAAAGCTTGAACAGGAAAACAAACTGATAAAGGCTGACGACGCAATAGAGCTGATACAGGATATGGGGGTTTTCAACATTCCGACGAAAAATGTTGAAGCAACTTATTCGAGATGCGAGTTTAACGAAAAACTGAATGCCTACACCCGCTATGTCAGCTTCCAAAGCAACGTTTCGGGATATGTGAGCATTGACGGCGGCGACGAGCCGATCGAAACTCTTGACGATATCGCTGAAGATGTCGCTGACATTTCCGTTTACGGCAGCTTCACTATCAACGCAGAAACGGGCGAGGTTCTCAGCTACAGCTGCTGGAACGATTATTATTCAAGCGATAATAAGCTCACAAGCGAAAAGAAAGCGGATAAGCTCGTTGCTTCTTATTTCAGTAAGATCGCGGGAAACCGCGCGGCTGAATTTCCCATTGAAAACGCCGTTATAGATTATAGCTATGAGGAAGTTCCCGCGGAAACCGAAAGTTTGAAAAATATCACAGCGCCGAAAATGTACGCCGCAAGCACCAACATAAGCCGATATGTAAACGACATAAGATGCGACAGCGAAAACGCTTACATATCCGTTGACAGAAGCGGCAGGGTTTCAAGCTTCAACATTACATATTACGGAATCGAATATCCCGCGCCGAAAGACATTATCTCCGCTTCGGACGCATATAAAAAATATTTTGAACAGACCGACTACTCTCTGCTCTTCCGCTGCGCGCTCAAGGACAACAAAAAAGTAGTTACCGCTATGGTTTACGCAAGCAATGAACGCCTTAATATAGACGCTTTCAGCGGCGCGCTTGTAAATTACGACGGCAGCGAATATTACCGCGCAGCCGAAAACGGCGGCTACACCGACCTTGAAGGCAGTAAGTATAAAAAAATCGCCGAAAAGCTTGCGGTTTACGGAATAACCCTTATGGACGAGTACGGCAGACTCAATGCCGACAAGATAATCACGCGCGCCGAGTTCCGCAGCCTTGCTTCGGCTATCGGCTCTTACAGCAGCATAGGCGACAAGCCCGACAGCGCGCTTACTCGCCAGTTCGCGGCAAAAACCCTCACCTCGCGCTATCTTGATGAAAGCGTTGCGGCGCTCCCGATTTTCAGAACATCGTACAGCGACGTAAAGAAAGACAGCAAATATGCGGGTTATATCGCTATCGCGGACGCGCTCGGTCTTATGAGCGGAAAGGACGGAAAGTTCAGCCCCTCCGCCAAGATAACCAGAGGTCAGGCGTTACAGCTTATTTATGACATTCTCGCAAAGTAAAGACGGCAGACCCTCCGCTCGGAACAACTCCCGGCGGAGGGTCTTTTTGTAAATCGGAGAGCGACACTTGCGAAGCGAACACCTACAATTCGGAAACGCTTATTGACTTTCGGACAGATTTCGGCTATAATCGCATTATGCAGAAGTATATATGGAGGAATTGCAGAATGAAACGCAAAATTATTTCGCTCGCTCTCGTCTGCGCGCTTATGCTCGGGGGCTGCTCCGAGGAGCTTGACGACGAATGGCTCGGCGATGAAGATATTCCCGCCGAAACGACGGTTTCCGAAGCGGAAAATGAAGAAAATTCTGTTCAGGCTGCCGCGCAGAATTACGGAACAGGACTCGAAAATCTCACAATAAACGGCGCTCCCGACGAAAACCCCGACAGAAAAATATCAAAGAGCCGCACGCCTATACGTCAGGCGCGCGCGATAAACATAAAAGGCGAAAAGCTCACCGACGATTTTTATTTTTACCGCAGCGTGCTTTCGAGCCGCAATAAACAGGCTTACGACCAGATCTACGCAGCTCTCTACCGCGGCAGCGATACCGTAAATATGAACGTTCCCGTTCATTACAGCGAAATTGCCGATATCGTGTTCAGCGTCTTTTACGACCACCCCGAGCTGTTCTGGATGGAAAATTCCGTAAATTATTACTACAATAACAACGGCGAGGTTACGCAGCTGACGGTCGGTGTGAACGAAACCGCGGGAAATCTCCACGCGTATCAGCAGGCTTTTGAGAGCGCGGTAACAAAGGTGCTCGTAAAGGCGAACACTTTCTCTTCCGATATCGAAAAGGTCAAGTATGTCCACGACTATCTTACCAATACGATCGATTATGTGTACAACTCCCCGCTCAACCAGAGCGCGTACAGCGCGCTTGTACTCGGAAAGACCGTCTGCGCCGGATATGCAAAGGCTTTTCAGTATTGTATGCAGAAGCTCGGGATTCCTACGGCTTATATCGTAGGCTTTGCGGGCGAATCGCACGCATGGAACCTTATAAAGCTTGACGGCGAATACTATAATATGGACGTAACGTGGGACGACCCGATAAGCAACCCGCCGACAACTTATTATTACAACTATTTCAACATCACCGACTCGGCGATAAGCAGCGATCATTCGCGCGACGCGCTTTCGCAGCAGCTCCCTGCGGCAAACGGCACGAAGTATAATTACTATTCGTGGTTCGGCGACAGCGCGGGCAGCGATTTTACCGACTGGAACGCGATAAACGGCGTTATTCCTACGGAATACGGCCACGAAACGAATGATAACGGCGACTATATCGCCGACAGCAGTTACACGGACATTCCGAACGACAATACCGACAGCGGCAATTACACCGACGATTATACGGACGCCGGCGAAAATACCGACTCTTATGATTACAGCGATTACGGCTGGGACGACTGGGACTGGAGCGACGATTCCGACGAGTGGAACTGGGACGATATATCGTGGGACGACGATGATATCGACGATTGGTTCGACTGGGACTGGGACGATGACGACGATTGGTGGAACACCGACGATCTCGACGACTGGGATTGGTAAAGCACTGAACGGAACACCTCGGACAGCACTGCGCACATTACGCGGTGCTGTTTTTCTGCGCCGAGCAGCCTTGTAACCGTTGTTGCTGAAAAATATACAGAAATATTTTACCTACTGACAAAAAAATTGTCAACAATAACTCTTGAACTTTTTACACAAAAATGATACCATGTAAATAGTAAAAAGTGCCAAAAACAAATGAGCGAAAAAGGAAGTCGAAAATATGAGAAATATACTCGTAAGCGAAAAATACAGACGATTTTTCAGCGGTATCGACTGCTATTCAAAGTCCATTGACGTTTATTCCGCACAAATAACAGACAGAATAACCGAAATCGCAAAAGAGCTTTTTATCGGGAAGCTGACCGCCTCGCTCGAGGTTTCGTCCTCGCCGATCCCGATGCAGAAAATTGCCGACGAAAAGCTGCTTTATGTAAGCCCCGAGGGCTTCGGAGAAAAAAGCGAAAGCTGCCTGTATTCCACCGGCGACGGAGGAAAAGCGCGCATTTCCGCGTGGGTAGAAGCCGGTCACGAATGGACTGAAGAGGAATGCGAGGAAGTGCGCTTTATCTGTGAAACGCTGTACGTTTTTATGGGGCGCGCAAGGCTTTCCGACATTGCTTCGCGTTCGCTTTTTATCGACTCTCTGACGGGCATTCCGAACTCCGCGCAGTTCGTTATCGACGGCGCAAGGCTTGCAAGAATCGACGAGTTGAAGAACTATTTTGCGCTTTACATAAGCCTGAAGAATTTCAAGGCGCTTAACAGCACCGTCGGAATGAAGCACGGCGATGAAATTATAAAAATATATGCGCATCTGCTTTTGAACCGCGTAGGAAGCAAGGGTTTTGCGGCGCGTCTGGGCGGAGATAATTTCGCCGTGCTTATCCGCAAGAACGAAGCGGACGAATATATAAAATTCGTATCGAATATTTCAATAGACCTGCTTATCGGCGGGATAACCTCAAGCTTCCGCGTTCATTCTTATATCGGCGGCTATGACATCAGCGAAGGCGACAATATGCACTATGTCATGAACTGCCTTTCAATAGCCATAAAGGAAGCCAAAGCGAAAATGTCGAAAAGCGTCGTTATTTATAACTCCGACATTATGAAAAAGCTCGTCGCGGACGAGGAGACCCTTTCGATTTTCCCCGAGGCGCTTAAAAACGGTGAATTTGTCGTATATTATCAGCCTAAGGTAAACCTCGAAAACAATGTTATGTGCGGTTGTGAAGCGCTCGTGCGCTGGAACCGCGACGGAAAGCTCGTCCCGCCGCTGGACTTCATTCCGCTTTTTGAGAAAAGCGGCTGTATCTGCGCGCTGGACTTCTATGTGCTTAAAACCGCCTGCCGCAACATAAGCGAATGGCTCAAAGCGGGCATTGAGCCTGTGTGCGTTTCGGTCAATTTCTCAAAGGTTCACCTTTGCAACAAGAACGCCGCACGAGAGATACTGGACGTGATCGAGCAGTACGGTATTGACAAGAAATATATCGAAATAGAGCTTACCGAAATGTCGGATTTCAACGATTTTGAGGCGTTCAAGTCGCTTATCGCCGAGCTTAAGGACAACGGCATAATGACTTCGATAGACGACTTCGGAACCGGTTATTCCTCGCTGAATCTGCTCACAAGCTTTAATTTCGATATTGTAAAGCTGGACAAATCGTTTATAGACAATATAATAAGCGGTAAAAACAAGACGGACGAAATCGTTGTACGCAGCATGGCCGATATGCTTCGCGAGCTTAATATGAAGATAATCGCCGAGGGCGTTGAAACTGCGGAACAGGCGAAGCTTCTCCTCGGAATAAATATCACTATGGCTCAGGGCTATCTTTACGATAAGCCGCTCTGCCTTGAAGATTTTGAGTATCGTCTGAAAAATAAGCAGTACGAAAAGATAGTGTAAAAATGAAAGCTATTGATTTATTTAAAAAGCAGCCGGTTCTGACCGTTGCGCTTATCGCGGCGGCAGCAACCTGCTTTTTTGTTCCTCCCGACGCGCAGTATCTGGAATATTTCGACTTCAAGACCCTAGCCTGCCTGTTCTGCACGCTTGCGGCGGTCGGCGGCTTCGCGCGGATACATACGTTCCGCATTATTTCGCGGAAAATAGTACGCAGACTCAGCAACACCCGAAACGTTATAACCGCGATAGTGTTTATAACCTGTTTCGGGTCAATGCTCCTCGCGAACGACATGGCTCTGCTGACGTTTCTGCCGCTCGGCTATTTCTCGCTGAACTCCACGAACATGAAAAAGCATATGGCGTACACGTTCGTAATGCAGAATATCGCGGCAAACCTCGGCGGAATGCTGACCCCGTTCGGAAATCCGCAGAATCTTTATCTTTATTCATATTTCGGCATCGATACGGCGGAATTTTTCTCGATCATGTTCCCGCCGTTCGCCGCCGCGCTCGTGCTTATCCTGATATGCTGTATGGTTATCCCGAAAGAGGAAATGCGCCTCACAGACGACGCCGATTATCACACAAGCATACCGAAAACCGTTATCTATTCGGTGCTTTTCGTTCTGTCTATACTTATGGTAATGCGCGTTATACCGTATGTTGTCACAACGATAATTGTGACGGTGTGTATAATAATTGTTGACAGAAGGGTTCTGCTTGAAGAGGTGAATTACCCGCTTTTGCTGACCTTTGCCGCTTTTTTCATTTTTTCGGGAAATATGGCGCGGATAGACGCCGTAAGCGAAACCCTTTCAGCGCTTATCGCGGGAAGAACGCTTCTTGTCGGAACGGCTACCTGCCAGCTCATAAGCAATGTTCCGTCCGCGGTAATGCTTTCGCATTTCACAGCCGATTATTCAAATCTGCTGGTCGCGGTGAATATAGGCGGTCTTGGCACGCCGATAGCCTCGCTCGCAAGTCTTATAACGCTTACGGAATACCGTCTGCACGACCCGCAGAATGTTAAAAAATATATTATTTTATTTGAAGTTATCAATTTCTCGTTCCTCGCGGTCCTTTTCGCGGTGAGCGCAATTTTCTGATAAATATTTACAAAAAGGAGAGGTATTAAGTATGAAAAACAAAGCCTTAGTTGTCATTGATCTTCAAAATGACATCACAAAAAAATTACAGGGAAATTATTGACAATGCAAACAAAGCCATTGACCTGGCGAAAAGTGCCGGTATGCACATTGTTTACATCAAGCACAACAATTTATCCGCCGGTACAAGAATATTTAAGCCCGGCACGCGCGGCGAGGAACTTGTCCCCGAAATGAAAATCGTATCGGAAAATATTTTCACAAAATCCAAAGGAAACGCGCTTACAAGCGAAGACTTCGCCGATTTTATAAGCAAAAACAAAATCAGCGAATTTTACATTGCGGGCGCGGACGCGACAGTCTGCATAAAATCGACCTGCTACAACATGGCAAAAACAGGGTACGCGGTTCACATTTTGTCCGACTGCATAACCAGCTACGACAAGAGCAAAATCGACGAAATGCTTCGGTATTACGAAAGCAAGGGCTGCTCGGTCGAAAAGCTCAGCGAAATAATATAAGACTTACAAAAAAGCTCCCGTTTGGCATGGGGGCTTTTTGTTTTGGGTGAGATTGGGCGCGCGGCGCGCCGACCCGCCCCTAAAAGGGCGGGTCGGCATGGGGCGGCGGCTTCGCCGCCAACCGCATTCGGCGAAAGCCGAATGCGGCGCGCCGCGCAAGTGCGCTAACCACGCTGCTTGTGCGAACGGCGGCGTTTAGAAAAGTGCGAGAGCGCAGGGCAGGTTGAAAGCCGCCGTGTTGGCGAAAAAGCCTAACGCGGCGGCTTTTGCAATGTCTGACGTATTTCCGCGTTCAGTGGAACGCCGAGGAAGTTATGCTTGTGCAAAACGGCGGGGAAATGTCGGTTTAATCGGCAAGCTTAGCGAAAGCGAGGGCGCGCGGCGCGCCGACCCGCCCCTAAAAGGGCGGGTCGTCATGGGGCGGCGGCTTTGCCGCCGCCAACCGCATTCGGCGAAAGCCGAATGCGGCGCGCCGCGCCCTCTCCCCCTAAAAAAATTCTCTCCACCCTCTTGACAAACGTCCGAAATCGTACTATAATAAGCGATAGTCCGTTTTCGGACGAGGAGGTGCAGCATGAATCGTGATTTTCCCGAATTAAAACGCTTCAATTATATAATAACCGAAACGAATGCGGCGTATCACCGCGCAGCCCAGAAAATGGGGCTGTCGGACAGCGCCATGTCTATTCTCTATTCCGTCTGCGACAACGGCAAAAGCCGCGCGCTGAGCGATATATGCCGATCTTCGGGACTTAGCAAGCAGACGATAGGCACATCGCTCCATAAGCTGATAGCTGACGGCTATGTCGTGCTTGACGAGTCGCGAGGTAAGCTGAAAACCGTCGTTCTTACGGAAAAAGGCGCAGCTTTTGCCGAAGAAACGGTTATACCGATAATGCTTGTAGAAAACGAGATTTTCGGCGAGTGGAGCAAAAGCGAGCTTGAAAGCTATCTTTCACTGACGCAGCGTTTTCTCGATTCGTTCAAGGAAAAAACAGCAAAGCTGCCGCAAAAAAATAACGGAGGAAAGTAAAATGGATATTAAACTTTCGGAGAGCTTTACTTATAAAAAGCTGCTCCGCTTCACTTTGCCGTCTATAGTGATGATGGTATTTACGTCGATCTACGGCGTTGTAGACGGTTATTTTGTTTCAAATTTCGTCGGAAAAACGCCGTTTGCGGCGGTCAATTTCATAATGCCGTTCCTGATGATCCTCGGCGCGATAGGCTTTATGTTCGGAACGGGCGGGAGCGCCCTTGTTTCAAAGACAATGGGCGAGGGAAATCCCGAAAAGGCAAAGCGCATTTTCTCACTTCTCGTATACGTTTCGGCAGCCTGCGCGGTGGTTATCGCCGTCCTCGGCATCGCCCTGCTCCGTCCACTGGCTTCCTTGCTCGGCGCAGAGGGCGAAATGCTCGAAAACTGTGTACGCTACGGTCGGATAATTCTTATCGCTCTTCCCGCGTACATTCTCCAGTTTGAATTTCAGAGTTTTTTTGTTACCGCCGAGAAACCCCAGCTCGGACTTGCGTTTACGGTTGCGGCGGGCGTTACCAATATGGTTCTCGACGCGCTTCTCGTTGCGGTGATCCCGCTTGGACTTGAGGGCGCGGCGGCAGCTACCGCGATAAGTCAGGCAGTCGGCGGAATAGCTCCTCTCGTTTATTTCGCGCGCCCGAACAAAAGCCTGCTTCGGCTGACAAAAACGCGTTTTGACGGGAAAATCCTGCTGAAAACCTGCACAAACGGCTCGTCCGAGCTTATGAGCAACATTTCAATGTCGCTCGTCGGTATGCTTTATAACGTCCAGCTTATGAATTACGCAGGAGAGGACGGCGTTGCCGCTTACGGCGTGCTCATGTATGTAAACATGATATTCCTCGCGGCATTTATCGGCTATTCCGTCGGAACAGCTCCCGTTATCGGCTATCACTACGGCGCGCAGAACCACGCCGAGCTGAAAAGCCTGCTAAGAAAAAGCGCACTCATAATCTCGGTTTTCGCCGTATGTATGTTTGCGCTTGCGGAAGTTCTCGCGCGTCCGCTCGCGTCGATTTTCGTCGGATACGACGCGGGGCTTACCGAGCTGACTGTCCGCGCGTTCTCGATTTTTTCATTCGCGTTTCTTTTTGCGGGATTTTCGATTTTCGGCTCGTCTTTTTTCACCGCGCTCAACAACGGACTTATTTCCGCGGCAATTTCATTCCTGCGAACGCTCGTATTCCAGATCGCAGCCGTGCTTATTCTCCCGCTTATTTTTGAAATTGACGGAATCTGGTATTCGATAGTCGTTGCGGAAGTCGTTTCGGTTATCGTTACGGCAATTTTCATTTTCGCAAAACGAAAAAAATACGGTTATATGTAATACTAAGTACCAATAAAACCATAGATAAAAATTAAAGATTACACTCGATTTTTTTGTATAGTTTTTAATTGGTGCTGGGTATGATTCTTCGCCCTGCTGTCATCGACTGCGGGGCGATTATTCTCCTAAATCCTTGACCTCCCGCTTCTTTTGTGATATAATCAATATATAAACGCTGTCTATAGGAAGATTGAAAAATAGTATACAGAGGCATATTGACATGAACAAAGAGGAATTTTTTATTGGGAATGCTCCCGCCGTGCTCTACGGCGAAAAAACCGACAGTCTGTTCATTTTCATACATGGAAAGTGCGGAAACAAATATGAGGCGGAGCGTTTTGCGGAAATTGCCGAGCCGCACGGTTGGCAGACGCTCGGAATAGATCTCCCCGAACACGGCGGCAGAGCCGACAGCGCAAAGCTGCTCCCGTGGGACGTTGTCCCCGAGCTTCGCAAGGTCATGGAGTACACAAAAGCGGGTTGGAAGCACATCTCCGTCCGAGCGATAAGCATAGGCGCGTGGTTTTCGCTGCTTTCATTTTCAGGCGAACCGATCGAAAAATGTCTGCTCTCGTCGCCGCTCACCGATATGGCAGGCATGATAGAGGGCACGATGAAAAACGTGGGGATTTCAGAGCGGCAGCTTGAACAAAAAGGCGAGATACCGACCGACGGGGCTTTGCTTTCGTGGCGGTATCTGAAGTTCGCACGCGAAAATCCCGTCCGCGCGCTCTCGCCCTTTACACACATTCTGTACGGCGACCGCGACGAGCTTATCCCCCGCGCCGCGATAGAACGCTTTGCGGCTGAAAATCCATGCAGGCTGACCGAAATTCACGGAATGCACTGGCTGCACACAGACAAGGAGCTTTTCGCAATGAAAAAATGGGAGGAGGATGCGCTGAATGGACTGGTTTAACCTTTGCGGACTGATTTTTGTGGCCGTTATTCTTATCCCGAACATCATTTTCGCCGCCGCACACCCCGACGGCTTTGAGAATAAGTATAAAAACAAAGCGGTTGAAACGCTTGAACAGATAGGGCGGTTCGGCTGCTTCGGTTTTATGTTCATTTCGCCGCCGTTCGTTTGCTTCGGCTACCCGTTCGACGGCGCGCAAACGGTTTATATCGTTCTCGGCGCGGCGCTCACCGCGCTTTACTGCTTCGGTTGGGCGGTATTTTGGCATGAAAGCTCGGTGAGAAAGGCGCTTGCGCTGTCGATTCTGCCGTCGCTGCTGTTTCTCGAAAGCGGAATACTCACTCTGCACATCCCTCTTATAATACTTTCTGTAATATTTGCGATTTGTCATATTACAATAAGTTATAAAAACGCAGTCCTATAATACTAGCCGTCCGCGAAAACGGACGGTTTTTCTATACCTCTTTTTGCAATTTTAAGATATCAGATATTCATATTTCACCTGTGCTGCGGTATAAAAATATTTGTGAAACGCTCATTTTTGAAACATCAGAAAAACGAAAATTTCATTTTTCTGCATAAAACGCGCACAATACAGCCTAATTTTGGTAAATATTATAGTGCTATATGCACAATTATTTAAAATTTCCGAAAAAACGCTTGCACTGCCGCACCAAATCTGCTATAATGAAGTCACAAAAGAAATTTGCAGGATTTAAAACAAAATAATTCAAAAAGCAGGCAATGGAGTCTTTGAAACCGTTGTCTGCTTTTTTGCATAGAAAGGAATGATCGATATGAGCAGCAACACGGAAATTATGCTGAAGGACATCGGAATGGTGTACAAGACAACGGACGGACGCGACGTAACCGCGCTCACGAGCGTATCGCTCGATATTCAGAGGGGAGAGTTCATTTCCCTGCTCGGACCGTCCGGCTGCGGAAAGACCACTCTTCTGCGAATTATCGCCGACCTGCTCCAGCCCACCTCGGGAACGATAACCGTCGGCGGCGAATCTCCGAGAGCCGCGCGGCTTAAACAGCGCTACGGGATAGTTTTCCAGAGCGCAGTGCTTTACGACTGGCGCACCGTCAAGAAAAACGTTATGCTCCCGCTCGAACTCATGCACGTTCCAAAGGCGGAACGCAGCGAGAGAGCGGAGAAAATGCTTGAGCTTGTCGGACTTACGGACTTCGCGAACCATTACCCGAATCAGCTTTCGGGCGGTATGCAGCAGAGAGTCGGAATAGCGCGCGCCTTGGCGCTCCGCCCGGAAATTCTTCTGATGGACGAGCCTTTCTCGGCGCTTGATGAATTTACCCGCGAAAAGCTGCATATGGATCTGCTGAGGATTTGGCGAAAAACAAACAAAACCATAATTTTTGTAACGCACAACATCTCGGAATCGGTTTTCCTCTCCGACCGCGTATGCGTCCTCTCCCCTCACCCGGGACGGCTCTCCGCAGTCGTTGATATCGACCTTCCGAGACCGCGCACCATGGAAATGCGCGACACTCCGCACTTCACGGAGCTTGTCGCAAAGGTGCGGGGCAGCTTCGAGGGCGTTTAAGGAGGCGATAAAATGCGGGCTGTAAAGAAATTTCTGAAGTCGAGGCAATTCGTAACGCTCGTGTGGGTTTTCGGAATATTCGTTGTCTGGGAAATATTCGCGTTTATTGTCGAGGGAACAAAGCGCACGCCGATAAACATCCTGCCGCACACATGGCAGATCGTCGGGTCGCTTTTCAGCGACAGCAAGGTCAGCGGACAACAGACAATGGCTCAGCTTATAGCTTCAAGCTGCGCGGAAACGCTGCTTCGCGCGGGAATAGGCTTCGTGATAGGTACGGTTCTCGGATATGCGCTCGCGCTGCTGATGAATCTCTCATCGATAGTCGAAAAGATCGCATTCCCATACCTTATGATAATACAGATGATACCGATACTCGGTATGGCTCCGATAATCCTTGCGATAACAAAGGACATAAACACTTCCCGAATAGTTATCGCCGCGATACTGACGTTCTACCCCGTTTCGACAAATGTTCTGGCGGGATTTAAGGCGGTCGAAAAAGAAAAACACGAGCTTATGTATTCCTATGCGGCGAATAAGTTCCAGCTTTACACAAAAACGCTTATCCCCGCGTGTATCCCGTACTTTTTCACGGGTCTGAAAATATCCGCGCCTATGGCGATAACCGCGTCGATACTTGTGGATACGCTTCAGGGCGGAAACGGACTCGGCTGTATGCTTTCACAGTCGCTCAAGGGCGGTATGACAAGACTTGTTTTCTGGAATATCGTGCTTATAAGCGCGCTGATAGGTATTCTCAGCTTCTGGCTTATGGGCAAGCTTGAAGATCTGCTCTGTCCGTATAAGCGAAAAAAGCAGAGCTAGGGAGGTGCTGAAAAATGAAAATGAAAAAGCTTCTTAACTCCGTTTCGGGAGTGGCTCTGCCGCTGGCTTTCGGCGTAATAATCTTTATTTTATGGCAGACGCAGGTTCTCCACTCCATGCTCGGCACGGACACGATAACTCTCCCGCTCCCGACCCGAATAGGCGAGATAATCTCCGACAACTCCGAAGCGATAGGCGGACACGTTAAAATCACGCTGACGGTAGCGCTGAGCGGACTTGCCGCAGGCTCTGTTCTCGGATATCTTATCGCCGTTGTCGCGACAATTTTTTCAAAGTGGGGCGCAGGCGGACTTACGATAATCTCGGCGTTCAACGCGATACCGATAGTCGCTCTCGCACCCGTAATAAACAACTGGACGCGCGACATAAGCTCAGAGGTCGACATACGAAGCACAATAGCGAAAGCCCTCGTCGTTACGATATCCTGTACAGCTTCAATGAGTGTGAACGCGTTCCGCGGGCTTACCGAGCTGAAGCCGTTTTCACAGGACTTGATGAAATCCTACGCCGCGCCCGCCGTAACGGTATTCACGAAGCTAAGGCTCCCGAACTCCGTTCCGTACATATTCACAGCGCTTAAAGTAAGCGTTCCCGCGTCGGTAATAGGCGCGCTTGTAACCGAATATTTCGCGGAGGACACCGTCGGAGTAGGCAGACAGATACGCGAAAATATCGTAAAAGGACAATATCCGACAGCGTGGGCGTATATCGCGGTAGCGTGCCTGCTCGGAATATGTATGTACATCGTGCTTATGATAGCCGAGCGGCTCATACTCGGGCGCAGGCGTTCGCATTCACGCTAAAACAGTAAAATAACGGATTTCCCGTTATATACACAAAGAAAAAGAAAGGAAGAACAACCATGAAAGCAAGAAGAAAATCAATCCTTATCGCAGTCGCTATGATTGCGGCAATCGCACAGGCGGCGTCGTGCAGCGGCTCCGAAAAGCCCGCTTCCGACACATCGGCAGCTACATCTGCCGAAACGACAACAGCCTCCGCAGCAGATACCTCGGAAACTGCCGAAGCGGCTTCTTCCGGTGAAATGACTCACGAAGAGATCATCAAGGCGGCAGCCGCAGACGGCAAAGTAGGCAACTGGGGTCTGGGCAACGAGTACGAGATTCAGGCGCTCCTTACAAAGTACGGTCTGCCCGCGGATTATATCACTCAGGACTTCACAATGGATCAGTTCGACTCCGACGCGGTAACTCTCGCTTCGGCAATGACCTATAACGAGCTTGGTCTTGTGGTAAACAGCTATGACGGCGGTTACAGCTACGGCGATACCGTAAGCACAATAGACATGAACGACGAGGGCGTAGCGATGCTCGAGGACAACCTCTTCTGTTCAAAGGCTTTCGCCGAGGCAAATCCCGCAACCGTAAAGGCTTTCGTTTCCGCTTCGATGAAGGGCTGGGCTTATGCTTGCGCTAATCCCGAAGAGGCTGCTCAGATAGTATTCGACGCAGGCTCGTCAGTTTCTGCCGACCATCAGCTCCACATGGCTAACGAGGTCGCAAAGCTTGTTACAACAAACATGAAAGGCGAAACCGTTTCCGCAGACGATGTAGGAAACATGGACGAGGAAGCAATGCAGCAGACCCTTGACCTCGCAAAGCAGTACATTATTCTCGAGGATTCCGCGGCAAAGGAAAAGCTCGCTTCTCTTACGCTTGACGACATAAGAAGCACCGCTTATCTCACCTACGACCCCGAAAAGGACGGCGCTCCCGAAAAAACGGACGTTTCCGTTCAGCTCAAGTGGCTTCCGCAGGCGCAGTTCATGGGCTATTATGTAGCGCAGGCAAAGGGCTATTACGACGAAGTAGGTCTTAACGTAACGATAATCCCCGGCGGCGGCGACATCTCCGAAACTACCGCAGTTTATAACGGTACTGTTGATTTCGGCGTAACATGGGTATCCAACCTTATCAACGCTGACGCGGGCGGAATGGATCTGCTCGAGGTAGCTCAGGTCTACCAGCGTTCGGGTCTTGTGCTCGTGTACAAGAACGACACGTTCAAAAAATAAGCTTACCACTCATTTCATCATACTTTCCCCCTAATGACTCCGCAGATCCGGCTTTCTGCGGGGTCGGCGGAAAGCCGCTGCGCGTCGGCGGTTTTCCGGCGAAAAATGCCGAAAAAAGTAAACGAAAGGAAGAATCAATATGGATATTATCATCAGAAACGGTACGATAGTCACGGCGACGGGAATGTATAAAGCGGACGTTGCCGTTAAAGACGGAAAAATCGCTGAAATTGCGGCAGACCTCTCGGGAATGGCTGCGGAAAAGGTCGTTGACGCGGCGGGAAAGCTGGTTCTTCCCGGAGCAATAGACGCCCACACGCACCTTGCAATGCCTTTCGGCGGAACGATCTCCTCCGACGATTATTTTGCGGGGACAAGGGCTGCGGCGTGCGGCGGTACGACAACAGTTTTCGACTTCGCGCTACAGGATTTCGGCGAAACAATGACCGAAACGTTCAACAGAAGAAACGCGCTCTGCGCTCCCGACGCGGCGGTCGATTATTCTTTCCATATCGGCGTTAAGGACATTTCCGGCGGACTGCTCGATTCGATTTCCGACGCCTGCGACATAGGAATAACTTCATATAAGGTGTTTATGGTATATGATTTCGGCGTTAAGGACGGCGTTTTCTATCGGCTTCTTGAAAAATCCAAGAAGTTCGGCGCGCTTATAGCGGTTCACGCGGAAAATAACGAGCTTGTAAACACTCTTACCGAAAAATATATTTCCGAGGGAAAAACAAGCGCGTGGTATCACTACATGAGCCGCCCGGAATTTGTCGAGGGAGAAGCGGACGAACGCGCAATAAACCTCGCAAAGGCTGCGAAAGCTCCGCTTTATATCGTTCATCTCGCGAATAAGCAGGGCGTTGAAGCTGTCACAAAGGCAAAGGACGAGGGCTATGAGATCTACGCGGAAACCTGTCCGCAGTATCTCGAATTTACCAGCGACGTATATAAGCGCGAGGACGGCAGAAACTTTGTATGCTCGCCGCCGATGAAGGGCGAGGAAAGCCGTCTGGCGATATGGGAAGCGATAAAGCGCGGCGACATAGATACTATTGCTACCGACCACTGTCCGTTCATGCAGTCCGAAAAGGACTGGGGACTGGACGACTTCCGCAAGATACCGAACGGCTGCGCGGGAATCGAAAATATGTACCCGTATATGCTCGGTAAAGCGAACGAAGGCGTTATCCCGTTCACAAAGGCGGTCGAGCTTTGCTCGACAAATCCCGCTAAGATATTCGGCTGCGCCGATAAAGGCGAAATAGCCGTCGGAAAAGACGCGGACATCGTGATCTACGACCCCGAAAAGGACTTCACTATCCATCAGGAAAATATGCACTCCGACTGCGACCACACTATCTGGGAGGGCGTAAAGGTCCACGGCTACCCCGTTCAGACCTACTCGCGCGGCAGGCTCGTTTACGACAACGGCGAATTTGTCGGAGAGCGCGGCTGGGGCAAGTTCGTGAAGTGCGAAAAGCACAAGGCGAAATGACCCGATTTTCCCCGAAAGGACTGATTTTATGACATACAAACGAATAAATCCCGCCGAAGAAGCGGCGCGCTGTATGCTCTGCGAAAACCCGCCCTGTACGGCGGCGTGCAAGAACGGCTGCGACCCTGCGCGGGGAATAAGGGCGGTGCGTTTCGATAACGCCGCGGGCGCTTCCTCTTTTTTGAGAAGCTGCCGCGGCTGCTCGGGCGAGTGTGAAAAAGCGTGTATTCACGTCGATTTTCCGATAAGAATACGCGAAACGGCAAAGCTTCTCCCCGAGAGCGGAAAATGTCCCGAAACCGACCTTTCCGTCGATTTCTGCGGCGTACATTGCGAAAATCCGTTCTTTCTGTCCTCGTCAGTAGTCGCAAGCGATTACGAAATGATAGCGAAAGCGTTCGATATGGGCTGGGCGGGCGCAGTCTACAAAACGATAGGCTTCTATAAGCCCGAGGAGGTTTCTCCCCGATTTGACGCGGTAGGAAAAGAGGGCACGCCTTTTATCGGCTTCCGCAACATGGAACAGATAAGCGACCACGAGCTGAGCGAGAACCTCGAAACTTTCCGCCGCCTTAAAAAGAATTACCCGGATAAAATTCTGGTTTCCTCGATAATGGGTCAGACCGACGAGGAATGGACAGAGCTTGCTCGGCTTTCCGAAGAGGCGGGCGCGGACATGATAGAATGCAACTTCTCCTGTCCGCACATGAGCGCGCACGGCATGGGCAGCGACGTAGGGCAAAGCCCCGAGCTTGTCGCGAAATATACCGCGCTTGTGAAAAAAGGCACAAAACTCCCCGTTCTCGCGAAAATGACCCCGAATATCTCGCATATCGAGCTTCCCGCCGCCGCGGCTGTTGAAGCGGGCGCTGACGGAATTGTCGCGATAAACACTATAAAGAGCATAACGGTCGCTCCCGAATCCGAGGTAAGCGGAAAAAACACCGTTTCGGGCTATTCGGGAAAAGCGGTAAAGCCTATCGCGCTGCGCTGTATCAACGATATAGCGACATACAAAAAGACGGCGGGAGTGCCGCTGAGCGGAACGGGCGGTATCGAAACATGGCGCGACGCGCTTGATTTCATCAGCCTCGGCTGCTTGAACCTACAGATAACCACGGCGGTCATGCAGTACGGCTACCGCATAATAGACGACCTCATCGAGGGTCTTTCGCGGTATATGCACGAAAACGGCGTAAAGAGCGTTTCCGAACTGGTCGGAACGGAGCTGAAGAAAATGTCCCCGACCGACCTGCTCGACCGACATTCGGTAGTTTTCCCGAAAATCGACCGCGAAAAATGCACAGGCTGCGGCAGGTGCTATATCTCCTGCTATGACGGCGGACATCAGGCTATAGAATTTGGCGCGGACAGAGTTCCGCATATAATCGGCTCGAAATGCGTCGGCTGTCATCTTTGCAGGCTGGTCTGCCCCAACGCGGCGATCTCGGGCGCGAAGCGCATAACCAAAAAGGTGAGCTAGGGAAGCGCAAAATCCGCACGAAAGGAGAGAATGAAAATGTCTGTAACACTCGCGCAGCTTTGCGTGAATGCCGAGAAAAAATACGGGCTGAAGCTTATCGCGGGAGCCAAGGGAACGGAACGCACGGTGCGCTGGATACACATGACCGAGGACGGAAAGGATTCCGACTTTCTTCACGGCGGCGAGCTTGTTTTTACAACGGGTATAGGTCACATCGGCAGCAGCTGGCTGGAGGAACTGGCAGTCCAGCTCTGTGAGCGCGGCGCGGCGGGTCTGGTCGTGAACCTCGGACCGTACATTGCGGCGGTTCCGTCAAAAGTGATAGTCTACTGCGAAGAACACGGCTTTCCGCTTTTCACTCTCCCGTGGGACACCTATATAATCGACATAACGTACAGCTTCTGCCGTAAGATAATTTCGAGCGAAAAGAATGAGGCTTCGGCGGCGGAGGCGTTCACGAACCTTATCTTCTCCCCCGACGCAGGCAGCGAATATACCCTTGCTCTCGAGCGGCTCGGTTTCCGCGAAAATTCGTCCTACACCGTGCTTGTTCTCGGCGCGGCGGGAAAAAACCTCACCGAGCAGGCGCTTAAAACCGCGTGTCCCGAACTTTGCAGGCAGCTTCGCAAATCCCGCAGCGCGTCGGCAATGTTCATAAACAGCGGCAGGCTTATATGCGTGCGGCAGAATCTCACGAAAGAGGAAATGCTGCGGATTTCGGCGGAGCTTTCCGAAATCGACCCGAAAACGGAGCTTATAATGGGCATCTCCGAGCCGCACATGGGCTACGGCTTTATCTCGGAATGCTATGAACAGGCAGCGCAGGCATTCAGAGCCGCAGCCGTACGCGGAGAAAAGGCTGTTCACTACCGCGACATAGGCGCGCTCGGGCTGCTGTTCGCAATAAACGACAAAAAGGTGATAAAGCGCTTCTGTGACAGCGTTCTCGGCGCACTCTCTCGATACGACGAGATAAACGGAAGCGACTGCGAAAAAACGCTTCTGGTTTATCTGGAGAGCAATTGCAGCCTCCAGAAAACCGCAGAAATACTCGGTATCCACCGAAACACGGTGAACTATAAAATAAAGAACATAAAGGCGCTCCTCGGAACGGAATTTTCAAACGAGGATAAAATGAACCTTATGCTCGCATACCGCGCAAAACAACTTATCGGCGAAGCAAATCCGCCGGAAATCTCATAACGAAAGGAAGTTACAGCTATGAACGGACAGGAAATCAAGGAAATGCAGGTAAAATACAACCTGCAATCGTGGTCAAAACAGAAAGGAATCAACCCCATACCGATCGAAAAGGCGGACGGCATCTATATGTGGGATTTTGACGGAAACCGCTATTCGGATATGTCGAGCCAGCTCGTTAATCTGAACGTCGGTCACAACTGCCGCCCGATTATCGAAGCGATAAAGGAACAGGCGGAGAAATATTGCTACCTCTCGCCGAGCTACGGAAGCGAACCCCGCGCAAAGCTCGCAAAAATGGTCGTTGACCTTATGCCCGACAATATGGGAAAGGTTTTCTTCACAAACGGCGGCGCGGACGCAAACGAAAACGCGGTAAAGATCGCGAGAATGTTCACAGGGCGCAACAAGATTTTCTCACGCTACAGAAGCTATCACGGCTCGACCTTCGGCGCGGGCAACCTCACGGGCGAACCCAGACGCTATCCGCTTGAGCCCGGTATCCCCGGCTTCGTGAAGTTCTTCGATCCGTACGTTTACCGTGAGCCTATCCGCTTCGCAAGCGAAAAGGAGGCTTCCGATTACTACGTTGCAAAGCTGCGCGAACAGGTAATATACGAGGGACCCGAAAGTGTTGCGGCAATCGTTATGGAAACAATCACCGGTTCAAACGGCGTTATTATCCCGCCCGAGGGATATTTACAGGGCGTGCGGAAAATATGCGACGAGTTCGGTATCATGATGATATGCGACGAGGTAATGGCAGGCTGGGGCAGAACCGGAAAGATGTTCGCTTTTGAGAATTTCGGCGTAAAGCCCGATATCGTAAGCTTTGCGAAGGGCGTTACCTGCGGATATGTTCAGCTCGGCGGCGTAGTCGTAAGCAAGGAGATCGCGGCATACTTCGACGACCACCTGCTCTCCTGCGGACTTACATACAGCGCGCACCCCCTCGCCTGCGCAGCTGGCATCGCCTGCGTGAACTACTATAAGGACGCGAATATTCTCGAAAATGTAAACCGCGTCGGAAAGGTCCTTGGAGATATTCTCGAGGAGCTTAAAGAAAAGCACGCGTGCGTGGGCGACGTGAGATATATCGGCTTGTTCAGCTCGATCGAGCTTGTAAAGGACAAGGCGACAAAGGAACCTCTCGTTCCCTACGGAAAAGATCCGGAGGGCAGAATGGGCAAGATAATCGGCGCTCTGAAAGCGAAAGGCTTCATGACCTATTCGCACGAGAACATGATATTCGTTTCGCCTCCGCTCATCATCACGGAAGAGCAGATACGCGAGGAAATGGCGAAGGTCGACGAAGTTCTTGCAGAGGTTGACAGGACAATATGACAGGAGGTATCGGAAATGGCAAATCTTTATAAAAACGCGGGTTCGGCGCGGCTTTCGGACTATATCCCGACCGACCGTTTCCGTACCGTTTTGCCGGAACACAGGCACGCAGAGGGCGGTATCTCGGAAATACCCGTCGAAATCCATATGAAGCCGCCATTTGCCGAGAAACTGAGCTTTTATGTGCCGTGGGACGGCATAGTTTACGGCTATGTCCGCGGAAAAAAAGATATTATCGAGAGGCTCGGCGGCTTCTCGGGGCTGAAGCACATCACGATAAACGACTGGGACGATAAGTTCCTCATGGTTTTCGAGAGCGGAAGCGAAACCGACGAGCGTGCGTTCTTCGTCGGCGGAGATGAAATATTCAGCCTGCTTGAGAACTGCCGCAGAGTGCCCGAACAGGCGTCAATAAAATAAATTTTATTCAGAAAGGAAGTATCTTTATGTATACGTGCAGCAAGGAAAGAATGGAAGACAAAATCAAGACGTTCAGCAAGTTCGGCGACGCCGGACACGGCGGAATTACCCGTTATTCGCTTTCGCCGGAAGCTATCATGGCGCGCAACGAGTTCATCAAGCGCATGAAAGCTATCGGCGCGGAAATTGAAATAGACGACGTTGCGAATATCTATGCGACGCTCCCCGGAACAGACCCCGACGCGAAGCGTATCGTAATGGCTTCGCACTGCGACTCTGTAAAAAACGGCGGTAACTACGACGGTATCCTCGGCGTAATGTCCGCAATGGAGGTCCTTGAAACCGTCGCGGAAAAGAAAATTCCCCATAAACACCCGCTTACCGCAATGATCTGGACAAACGAGGAGGGGTCGCTCTATCCGCCGGCAATGATGTGCTCGGGTATCGTCTGCTACGACTATCTCCCCGAAGATATCCGCAGCAAGTTCAAGTATGAGGACATGATGCAGTCGAAGAGCATTCTTGACAGCACCAAAACGTTCGGAATGGCGCTTGACGCGTCGGGCTTTAAGGGCGACAAAAAATATCGTCTTTCCCCCGAAAGATATCTGTATATGTTTGAAACGCATATTGAACAGGGTCCTATCCTCGAGGACGCCGGAGATGATATCGGCGTTGTTGACTGCGTACTCGGAATGTTCAACTACCGCTTAAGGTTCTACGGTCAGACCACTCACGCAGGCACATTCCCTATGCCTAAGAGAAAGGACGCTTTCCTTGCCGCTTCGCAGGCGCTCTGCTATCTGCACGAAGAAATTGACAAGCTCGGTTATCCCGAACTCGTTTATACCACGGGCGAGGTCGTTTGTCACCCCTGCGTTCATACCTGCGTTCCCGATTTCTTCGACTTCAGCTTCGACGCGCGCCACGAAAAGCCCGAGGTTCTCGAAAAGGTCCTTGCGGTCGTAAAGAGCTGCGCCGAAAAGACGTGGGCAGGCTGCCGCTGCGAGGTCGTAAAGGCTTGGAACAGGGATACCGTTTACTGGGACAAGAAGCTGGTCGGTTATGTCAAGGCTGCCGCAGAGGAGCTTGGCATAAAGCACCGCTATATCCACTCGGGCGCGGGTCACGACGCACAGTTCGCGGCTTATATGCTCCCGACGACAATGATTTTCGTACAGTCGAAAGACGGTCTTTCACACTGCGAACCCGAATATTCAAGCCCCGAACACTGCACGGAGGGCGCAAGCGTTATGCTTAACGCCGTTCTTAAAGCGGACGCGGAATAAAGGAGAATATCATGAGCAGGGAATTTCTTATGCCGCGCGTTGTTGTAACGGGCGCGGGGGCGCTTGACGGCGCGGCGGCTCACCTCGCAAAACTAAGCACAAAGTCGCTTATTATTTCGGGACCGACAACCTCTAAGCTGGAGTGCTACAAAAAAGTTACCGCTTTGCTTGATTCGCTCGGTATCGACTACGCCGAATTTAACGGCGTAGTCGGCGAGCCTACCGACCTGACCGTAAACGCCGCGCTCGAAGCGTATAAAGCGGGCGGCTGCGGCTCGTTTATCGCGGTCGGCGGAGGAAGCCCGCTTGATACAATGAAAGCGGCGGCGGTGCTTGCCGTATGCGGCGGAAAAATTTCAGATTATATGGGCAGGCAGATAGACGCAAAGCTGCCGTTTATGGCGGCTGTCCCCACAACGGCGGGGACAGGCTCTGAGGCTACGCGCTTCACGGTAATAACCGACACCGAAACAAACGTGAAAATGCTGCTGAGCGGGGTTTCGCTTATTCCCGACCTCGCGGTCGCAGACCCCGAATTTACGCTTTCCTCGCCGAAATCAATAACAGCGGCAACCGGTCTGGACGCGCTGACCCATGCAATCGAGAGCTATACCTCGCGAAAGGCGCAGCCGCTTACCGACGCGGTGGCGATTTCAGCCGCAAAGCGGATACTCAAGAATCTGCCGATGGCGTATATAAACGGTTCGGACATGACCGCGCGCAGCGAAATGTCGGTCGCGGCGCTTGAAGCGGGAATCGCCATAAACAATGCCTCCGTAACGCTTGTACACGGAATGAGCCGACCTATCGGCGCGAATTTTCACGTCCCGCACGGAATTTCCAACGCAATGCTGCTCGAAAAATGCCTGAGCTTTGCGCTTGACGGAGCTTATCCAAAATTCGCGGATATTGCGCGGGCAATAGGCGCGGCGGAGTCCTCGGAAAGCGACAAATCCGCAGCGAAAAAGCTGATCGAAGCAATCGGCAGGCTTTGCAGGGTCTGCGAAGTCCCGACGCTTGAGGAATACGGTATCGACCGAAAGGAGTTTTTCGCAGTCATTGATAAAATGGCGGACGACGCGATCGCCAGCGGAAGTCCCGCGAACACCATAAAGCCCGTTACAAAAGCGGACGTAATGGAAATTTACGCTTCGCTGTGGAACATATGAACAAAACGGCACGAACAGCAATTTCGTGCCGTTTTTCGCTTTTTCTCAGAAAATCAGCCGTGCAAGCGCGGCGGCTTTCTCTATGCCCTGCCCTTTTACACTTTGCGAAACGCCGCCGTCCACACGAACAGCGTTTTGGCACACCCGCGCGGCGCGCCGCATTCGGCTTCGCCGAATGCGGCAGGCGGCGGCTTTCGCCGCCGCCTTTACGCTGCTGCCCGCTTCGCGGGCAGCAGCGGCGCCGCGCACACGGCGAAATCGTCGCTCCGCCTCGGCGAAATCGGCGGGGCGGGCGCGGCTTTCGTTTCGCGAAGCGAAACGAAAGAGCAGCGCGGCGAAGCCGCGCTGCTGCCGTGAGCCGCCTACGGCGGCTCACGGTCCGCGCCCGCGCCCTCTCCCACTTTGCCGAACCGCGCCGACGCAAGTTTTCATATACGGTAAGCCCTTCCCCGTTATGCACTGCCCCGGCAAAGCGAAGCGCGGACTGCTAAGCAGTCCGCGCTTAATATGTGCACTTATTCCTTGCCAAGTTCTCTGCGCTCGGGTTCTTCGCTTTCGCCCTTGAAAACGAATGCCGTGCAGAAGCCCTGCTGTTCGAGCTGCGCAAACTGCTTGCCCAGCTTTTTCTTTGCGGGGAGAACCGTTACGTCAAATTCTCCGTGAAGAGTTTTCGCATAGCGGTAAGCCGACGCAAAATCGCCCTCGCTGTACAGTACAGCCGCGCGTTTTTCGCCGCCCGCAGCCGCCGAGCGGTCAAGAAGAACGGAGAAAATGCGTTCAAAGCCGATAGAAAATCCTACCGCGGGAACGTCTTTGCCCGAAAAACGTCCGATAAGTCCGTCATATCGTCCGCCGCCCGCAACCGTTCCGCCAAATTCGTCGCAGATAACTTCAAAAACAACGCCCGTATAGTAGCCCTGTCCGCGAACCAACGTAATATCAAAAACAATGTCGTATTTCCCGTCGGAAAGGCTCTTCGCCATATCCATAGCGCGAAAAAGCTCGTCTGCGGCCTCTCCCGCACCGTAGTTTTTCAGCTCTTCGGCGGTAATATTCTTCTTTGCGAGCAGTTCCGCAAGCTTTTCGATAGCCGAATCGGAATACCCCTTTTCGGTAAGCTCGGCTATAACCCCGTCCATGCCAACTTTGTCCAGCTTATCAATGGTAATGCAGACGGAATTTACCTGTTCTTCCGTAAAACCGCAGTTTAATATTACAGAACGTATAACCGCGCGGTGATTTACAGCGATTCGGAACGAATTTATACCGATTCGCTGTAATGCCTCGGCGGTGACTGTCATAAGCTCGGCTTCGCAGTCGATGCTGTCGCTTCCGAGAATGTCGATATCGCACTGAATAAATTCACGCATACGGCCTTTCTGCGGTCTTTCCGCGCGGTAAACTCGGTCAACCTGAATTACCTTGAACGGAACGGGAAGCTCAGAAGCGTGCGCGGTGTAATACCTCGCGAGCGGAAGCGTCAGGTCGTACCTCAGACCGAGGTCGCAAAGTCCCTTGACGTCGCCCGCCGCAAGCGCCTTTTCAAGCTTTTCGCCGCGCTTTTCAATGCGGTAGATAAGCTTCAGATTTTCGCCTCCGTCACTGTTGTCGAGGTTTTCAAGACTCTCGACGGCAGGCGTGGAAATTCGGCGAAAACCGTTTTCCGTATATGTTTTTATAATGGTATTCATGAGTCGGTCACGAAGCGCCATCTCCTCGGGGAGGTAGTCCTTCATTCCCTCAACAGGTGTTGCTTTCATAATTTTTTTCCTTTTTTATTTATTTTCAACCGCAGTGAAGTGCGCAATATAGCTCTGGAAATCTCCCCAAAGACTCGGAATGTGGATACCGTTGTTCATAAGGAACGCCCCGCTGAACACCTGTCCGCTCTCCTCGTGCTTGTAGTACTTGTCTTTGTCAAGACCCTTGAGCTTCAGGCGGAGTTCAAAAACGCTCGGCATTTTGAGTATCTGAACAAATTCGAGAAGCGTTTCGCTCTTATCTTTTGCGACGAACTGCCATGCGTCCCAGCGCGTATTCTCGCACGGATTTCCAAGACGGTAATAGTCCCCGTTTCTTACAAGCGGATTATACTTGTTGAACTCCTCTATCTGCGCCTTTATTTCGGCTTTGTCATCATCGGAAATTCGCGTTACGTCAAGTTCGTATCCGAATGTTCCGACCATTGCGACGTGACCTCTGGTCTTGAACGGAGTAATTCTGCCTACGCAGTGATTCGGGCTGTCGGAAACGTGCGCGCCGAAGCACGAGCAGGGATAGCACATCGACGTTCCGTACTGTATTTTAAGGCGCTCGATAGCGTCCGTGTCGTCGCTCGTCCAGATCTGAGGCGAATAATAGAGCATTCCCGCGTCAAATCTCGAGCCGCCGCCCGCGCAGTTTTCGAGCAGCAGATCCGGGAAATCGGTAAGCAGGCGCTCCTGCATTTCATATACGCCGAGAACATATCTGTGCCAGATCTCGCGCTGGCGTTCGGGCGGAAGTATCTCGTTTCCGACCTCGCAGAGCTGTCTGTTCATATCCCATTTTACATATTCGATATTAGCGGACGAAAGAATTTCTTTCATTCTGCCGTAGATATAATCGCGCACGTCCTGTCTGGAGAAATCGAGAACAAGCTGCGAACGCGCAGTCGTGCGGTAACGTCCGGGAATGTGTATGCACCAATCGGGGTGAGCCTTATAAAGCTCGCTGTCGGGGCTTATCATCTCAGGCTCGAACCAGATACCGAACTTTAAGCCGATTTTGTTCACCTCGTCAACAAGGTGCTTTAAACCGCCTTTTATTTTTTCTTCATTTACAAACCAGTCGCCGAGGGAGGAACGGTCGTCGTTGCGGTGTCCGAACCAGCCGTCGTCCATAACCAGCATTTCAATGCCCGCCTTTTTCGCTTCACGCGCGATATCGAGCAGCTTTTCGGTGTCGAAATTGAAATAAGTAGCTTCCCAGTTGTTGATGAGAATGGGGCGTCGAATATCCTTCCACTTACCTCTTATGAGATTTCTGCGCATTACGTCGTGCAGATTGCGGGACATCTGTCCGAGTCCGCAGGAAGAATACGACATTATTACCTCGGGAGCCTGAAAATCCTCGCCGACCTCAAGATGCCATGAAAAATCGTAGGGATTTATTCCCATTAAAACGCGGGTCTTTTCGTACTGATTTACCTCCGCCATTGCAAGGAACGAGCCTGAATAGCAAAGCGAAAATCCATAGCACTCGCCGTAGTCCTCGGTCGCGGTGTGGTCACATATTGCGATAAAGTTGTTGTGCGCGTGGCTTGTCGCGCCGCGGTTGGAGTCGATCGACTGCTTTCCGAAGCGCAGAGGGAAACGCTGAACATGGCGCTCTCTCGCCCATGTTCCGTAAAGCGTTATCATATCATAGTCCATTCTGTCCAGCTCAACGCAGGTAGAAAGCAGTCTGCGCAGCTCGATAGCGTCGCTGCCCTTGTTAGTAACTTTAACCGAACGCGTGATTATGTCAAACTGCTCAAAAACACTGTACTGAAGCACGATCTCCATGCCGTTGTGCGGATCCTCGCAGATAACGTCGAGGCTTGTCACCTCTTCGGGCGTATTAGCAAAGGTAGCGGGAAGCCCGCTGAGCTTGTCCTTACCCTTATAAATGCGGTAGTCCTTAAAATACACCTCGCACGCGCTCATGCCGTACTTGTCCATGACCTGAAAGCAAGGCTCACGGAAATCGGCAACGCCCGAGGTAGAAAATTCGATAGGCGCGCAGTCGAACGAATGCGGTCCCATAGCGTCATGAACGGCGGGAACAAACGGTTTCCCGTCCGGTATCCGCAAATTATATGTCAGATCGGTTTCCGGAACGCTTGCTCCATAGTATAAATGAAGCAGGTTTTTACTTTCGGTAACATGGAACGCATAGGTCGAGTTTGGTGTATCAAGCTTGAACACACGCGCCTTTTCGTTATAAATAATAGGCATAGCATTAAATCCTTTCGGTTGAAATTTCAGTCTATTTTATTATACACGAAAGCGCCGTATTTTGCAAGGGGTATTTTGGAATTTGAGGGATATGTTCGCCCGACGTATGTTGCTTTCGGTGAAAGTAAGACGAAGATATTTTTGACGGCGGGGATATCGGGAGTTATTGCACTTTTTGAGGGTATTCGGCAATACTGCCTCAATAAAGAATATGAATTGAAAATCGCCGTGCGTGGTGTGCCAACCGCACAACTACAGACTTTACGCTGTGCCGAACAGCAGCACGGAGATAATCACCGTAGCATCTCATCGGCACAGCAGTTTTGGATTTAATTTCGTGTATATTCTGAAAGTGCAGCCCTTGACATCTCAAGCGGCAATAAGTTTATTTTCTATATATCTATTAGAAATTAGTATTACAGTTTCTCTGCAATCAAAACATCCATACAATGTTTATGAGGCATTCCACTACTGTTGCAGTCAAAAATCCATTCATCGTTTTTATGAAATAACCAATCGTGATAATACATAAACAACTCACCGGATTTCCAATCTCCTGCGGCAAACTCTCCGATTTCCGTATCAGGCGGAAGAGGAACAAACGGTTTTCTTACAAAGACATTTATTACATTGATACCATTTGAGATTGTATGTGTTTTCAGATTATCTATAACGCTTTCACGCAATTCGGACGGAATGTAGTGGAATACGCCGCTTGAAAAAATGATATCGTAATCGGTTTCAAGCCTGAAATCGCGCACATCTGCCTTAAAGAAATCAATTTTTACACCGCATTTTTCGGCAAGCTCTCTCGCTTTGGACAAGCCTTGCTCCGAAGCGTCGAAGGCGGTTACAGCATAGCCGTTTCTCGCAAGAAAAACAGCGTCCTTGCCTTCACCGCAACCGATGTCAAGCACTTTGTAGGGTTTAATCGGTGGCTTCATACGCATTATCTCATAACAGAGATTATTCGGCTTCAAGCCCCAGTAGTAGCCCTCGGTGTTGTAACGATTATCATAGTCCGTAACCGACTGCGTCGGATACCCGAGCAGAGAGTCTATGGAGGTATTCAGAACAGCCGCAAGCTGCGGAAGAAGTTCGATGTCAGGGCAAGAAGTGCAGTTCTCCCACTTTGAGATTGCCTGAAATGATATGTTGAGCTTTTCAGCTAATGCTCGTTGTGTAAATCCGAGAACCTTTCGTCTGTCAGAAATAACCTTACCTATATTCATAGCATATCCCCCTTTGCTGATTTCATTATACCATTGTAATAAAGAAAACTCAATAACCGCCTTGTTGAAGAAATAAAAGTTTTTCTATCAGTAGTAGAAATAAGACTTACACACAAAAATCCCGTACCCAACATTTTACCGTCGGATACGGGACTTATTGTTATTTGCCGAATTCAATGCGGATACCGCCGTAAAGCCGCCCCGTCATTGATATTCTTATACTCAGCACCAATTAAAAACTATACAAAAAATCGAGTGCAATCTTTGCATATATGGGTTATACTAGAATTTTTATATATGGTTTTATTGGTGCTTAGTATTAGTATTGTACGGCTTTTTCGGCGGCTATACCGCCACGCCGCTTCTGCGAAGCGGCGAATCTTCCCATAGACGTTGTTTATAGGAAGATTGAAAAATAGTATAAGGGACAAAGCAAAAGGAAACAGTTGCGGGCGCGGTTCCGTTTTGCGCAGCAAAACGGAAATGTGGCGCGGCGAAGCCGCGCCACGACTTTCAGTCGCCGCAGGCGGCTGAAAGCGCGCCCGCGCTGCACCGATTCAACGAGGATGCAAAAGGAAATATGTCGGTGACGGAGCGCGGCGCCGCGCAGTGTGCTGACTACGCTGCTCGTGCGAACGGCGGCGTTTAGAAAAGTGCGGGAGGGCAGGGCAGGTTGAAAGCCGCGAGCATAGCACAAATTACCGAAAATATCAAAGCTGCTGCTTCTCGGCGGGAAACTGCACTTTTTGGCGAACGCCTCCCACGGGGACTTGTCAGCCGCTTCTCAAAGCGCCCTCCTCGCCCCGCCGTCGGCGTCCGCTGCGGCTTTCTCTATGCCGTGCTTCACGAAAAGTCCGCCGAAACGCCGCAAATCCCCACTTCGGCAAAAATTTGCGCACCGTTGATCGGCACACCCCGTTAAACCGAGCCTGCCGCGCGGCGCGCCGCCCCGCCCTTAAGGGCGGGGCGGCATACCGGCGGCTTCGCCGCCGACCGCATACGGCGAAAGCCGTATGCGGCGCGCCGCGCCCTCCCCCCCTTTTTTGCGGCTCGCTCGCCCTGCATAACAGGGCGCTTTGCTCGCCGCCATATTTATCCACATCTGCGTAATAATTCCCGAAAAACAGTCAATACTATAAGCAAAAACCTAACCATTCACGAAAAGGACGGAGTACTTATGACAAGGGAGAATATGACAAATCTTGTGCGCGAACTGAAAAAAACGCGCCGCAGGCTTAAAACGGAAAACAGAAGCCGTCTTTGCGCGGAATGCTCCGCGCTTCTGGGGGCTGTCCCGCCGTTTAAGGTGACGTTTCGCGAGGGCGCTCCTCTTATTGCCGCGTTAGCGTCGGCTGAAGAACGGATAACGACCGAAACCGTACTGGATTTTCTTTCGCCAATCGCCGCCGAACTGACCAATTCCGATTTTATCAGCCTTTTGTGGCAGCTCAAAGCCTCGGCTCTGCTAGCGGCTGCTGAAAACAGTGCGCTTGAAGGGCAGTTTTACATTGTTTCGGACGTAGACTGCGATTTTCTGGACGATAAGCTTAACCCGCTGCACCGCCGTTTTCTGGACGACTCGGTATATCGCCGCAGCAGTCGTGAAACTCAGGCGCTCTGCCGCTTTAAGGCAAGCCGCGCCGCCGAGGTCACGGACATTCCCGAAGCGCGCTTGGCGCACGAATATCTGCGCACGGCACAGGACAGCGATTCCGACGTTTGCACCGTTGTCTGGGCGGATTATCGGAGGATTTTCCCGCACGCAAACGTTGCCGCTTATATAATTTGGCAAATGGCGCTCGCGGTCGGAATAACGGGGATCGCGACGGTTCTTTCGGGCTGGTTTGTGGGACTTAGCGTATTCACGCCTGCACTTGCGATAGCGAAAACTCTTGTTGACCGCATTCTTATGCGGAGTACAAAGCCTGAGCCGCTGCCGTCGGTTTCGGCGGACGAAGCCGAAAAATACGACGCAGTGTGCGTTTTAAGCGCGCTGTGCGATGGGGAGGAAAGCCTGCGCGCCGCTATAGACAAGCTGAATACCGCAAAAATAAAAAATAACACTAAAAATATTTTCTGCTGCCTGCTCTGCGACCTGCCCGCCGCAAATGAACGCGAAACGGACGCCGACGATGAAATAATCTCGGCGGCAAGACGGCTTTCCGAGCTTCCCAACTCGCCGATTATCCTTATCCGACACCGCGATTACAGCCGCACTCAGGAAAAATATCAGGGTAAGGAGCGTAAACGCGGCGCGATCGAGGATCTTATGCGCTTTATCGCGGGCGAGGAGGTTTCTTTCCGCTTTATTTCGGGCGATACCGCGCGGCTCAGGCACGTTCCGTTCGTCTGCGCGCTCGATTACGACACCGTTCCGCTTATGGACAGCGTAAACAGCCTTATCTCCGCCGCGCTCCACCCCGTAAATTCCGACTACGGGATATTCGTCCCGCGGCTCACCGTTTCGCTCGATTCCGCCTCGCGGACAGCGCTTTCGCGTCTGTTTATCGGCAGCGGCGGCTGCTCGGGAGTAAGCGTTTACGACAGCGCGGACATGGAGCTGTACTACTCCTGCTTCGGCGAGGGAACTTTCACGGGAAAAGGGCTTATCCGCACGGATAGATTCTACCGCGAATGCGTCGGGCGCTTTCCCGACGAAAAAATACTTTCACACGATATTCTCGAGGGCGGACTGCTCGGAGTAGCCTACTGCGGCTCGGTCGAGTTCAGCGACAGCTTCCCGCCGACGGTAAAGGGCTATTTCAAGCGGCTTCACCGCTGGCTTCGCGGTGATTTTCAGAACGTTCGCTTCCTGCTTACGCCCGAATTTTCCCCGCTCACGAGGTTCAAGCTTTCCGACAATATCCGCCGCGGGATATTCCCCGTCTACGCTCTGCTGACCCTGTTTTTCTGTGCGACCTACGGAGATTATTTCTGCGCGGCGGTCGCTCTGCTTTCGGTTACGCTTCCTTTTTTGCTGGGACTTATCCCCGCTGCGCTGCGCGGGCTTGGATTTTCCAATACAAGAGAGTTCTACGCCCCGATCTCCTCACTTTCGCGGCAGCTCGTTTCACAGCTTTTCGGCGAGATAATTTTTCTCCCGAAAAACGCCGTGCTTTGTCTTGACGCGCTCCTGCGCACCGTATGGAGGCTCATCACGGGGAAAAAGCTGCTCGAATGGCAGACCGCTTCGCAATTCGACAGGATAGGCGCGATAGGCTACGCGCATATGATAATCCCCGAGCTTGCCGCGCTCGCGCTGTTCCGGCTGAGCGTTTCTTTCGGGAACATTTTAACGGGGATAACTTCTCTGCTGATGATATGCGCGCTTCCCGCAGCCGTGGCGCTCGACCGCGCGCTTAAATCCCCGAAAACCGCAGTAAAAGACGGCGACCGCGCCGATCTGCTCGAACAGGCGCAGCTTCTCTGGAATTTTTACGAGGATTACGTTACAGAAAGCGACAATTTCCTCCCGCCCGACAACGTTCAGTACTCCCCCGTTTACCGCGTTGCGCGGAGGACTTCGCCGACGAATATCGGAATGTATCTCATCTCGTGCGTGAGCGCGGCTGAGCTTGGCATAATCGACGTCACCGAAGCCGTCACCTGTATTTCCCGCACGCTTTCAACTGTCGAGGGTCTGGAAAAATACGCGGGGAATCTCTATAACTGGTATAATACCGAGGATCTGTCCGTTCTGGGCGAATTTGTTTCCACCGTAGACAGCGGAAATTTCCTATGCTGCCTTGTCGCGGTGAAGCAGTGGCTTTATGCGCGCGAGTGCGAACCGAGCCTTACCGAAAGGATAGAAAAGCTGCTCGGCGAAGCCGACCTTAAAACGTTTTACAATCCCGTCCGCAAGCTGTTTTCAGTCGGAATAAACGGAAAAACGGGCGAAAAAATGCCGAACTGCTACGATATGCTGATGTCAGAAGCGCGAATGCTGAGCTATTACGCTATCGCGACCGGTCAGGCGGACAAGCAGCACTGGCGCGCGCTTTCGCGGATAATGAGCAAAAACGGTCACTATGCGGGGCCTGTCGCGTGGACGGGAACAATGTTCGAGTTCTTTATGCCCGAGCTTCTGCTTGAATCCAAGGTCGGCAGCCTTTCCTATGAAGCCCTCGGCTACGCGGTATACTGCCAGCGCGAGAGGGGAAAGCGCCGCAGGCTGCCCTTCGGGATATCGGAAAGCGGATATTTCTCGTTCGACCGCGAGCTGAACTATCAGTACAAGGCGCACGGCGTACAAAAACTCGCGCTTTGCAGCGGAATGGACAGAGAATATGTTATCAGTCCGTATTCGACCTTTCTCGCTCTTTCACACAGCTTTTCCGCGTGCATGGAAAACCTCGCGCGGATATGTCAGCCGCAGTTCATGCATTCGCGCTACGGCTGTTATGAAGCTATCGACCTGACCGAGCGGAGAACGGGCGGCGCGGACGCCGTTGTAAAAAGTCATATGGCTCATCATATCGGAATGAGCATGGGCGGTATCGCCAACGCGCTGTGCGGCGGGATACTGCGAAAGCTCTTTGCCTCCGACCCGATAATGCAGCGGGCGGACGAATTACTGGAGGAACGTGTTATGTCAGGAGAAGTTATCGTTGATATTGAAAAGCTGCGCGAAAAGCGCACGGCGGGAAATCCGCGCGAGGAATTTACAGCCTTTGAGCTGCTGCGCCCGCGAATGGGCGTTGTCGCAAACCATAAGCTTGCGGTTTTCGCCTCGGATACGGGGCTTTATTACGGACGCTTCGGCGGAAAATCGACAATGATCCCCTCGCCCGACTATCTTCGCCGTCCGCGCGGAATGTTCTTCGGAATAGCCGCCGACGGGCGCGAGATCCCCTTTTTTATGACAGTCTATGACAAAGGCGAGCCGCTCGAACGGAGCGTTGTTTTCGGCGAAAACAGCGCGGAATGGTATGTAAACGGCGCGGGACTGAGCTGCGGAATGAGGCTTTCGCTTTTTGGTGAAAATGCTGCCGAGGTTCGCGAATTTTCGCTTGAAAATCTCACAAACGCGCCGAAAAGCGCCGCCATAACGGCATATTTCGAGCCTGCGCTGGCGCATGAGCGCGACATTTCGGCTCACCCCGCTTTTATGGATCTGTTCATAAAAACGGAATATGACGAAAAGGAAAACGTTGTCCTTATCCACCGAAAAGAGCGCCACGGCGACCGCGAAGCATGGGCGTGCATAGGGTTTTCACACGCGGCGGCGTTCAACTACTGCTTCGACCGCGAAGCGGTTTCCCGCCCGAACGAGCCTATGAGCTTTTTGGAGCATTCGGGCAGCGAGAACGACCCGATAAGCGTTCCTTCTCCCTGCGTTTTTGCCGACCTGCCCGTTCAGATAAACGCGGGAGGACGGTTCGACGCCGAGCTTTTTGTCTGCTACGGCGAAAGCAGGAACGAAGTCCTTGGCATCTGCCGTGATATCCGCGCGAAAAAGGAACAGATTCCGCCAGTTTCGCCGCTCCCGCCGACAACAATGCAGGGACGGATCGCGCGGCAGCTTCTTCCCGCGCTTCTCTGCCGAAACGTTTACAGCGAGGAGATACTGCTTGCCGAATCGTCGCTCGGACGGCGGGCGCTCTGGCGCTTCGGGATAAGCGGCGACAAGCCGATACTTCTGTACCGCCACGAGGGTGAACAAATGAACCTCGAAGCCGCGCTGCTGACCCTCGGCGGGCTTTGCGGCTGCGGGCTTGAAGCCGACCTTGTGATAATCTGCATAAACAATATTCAAAAAGAAAAAGCCGAGGCGCTTATCCCCGACTATCGGAAAAATGCGTTTGTGCTCACGGAAACGGCGCTCTCCGAGGAAGAAAAAGCGCTGCTGAAGCGCTCCGCCGCGTTCATTTTCGGAAAGACCGAGCAGAAAAAAGCTCCCGCCGCACTTATGGAGATATTGCCGTGCGAAATGCTCAAAACAGGCGAAAAAACGGGATTTTCCGACGAGAAATTCGTTATCGACGAAAAGGGACACCCTTGGTGCAATATTATCGCCAGCCGAGAGTTCGGAACGCTTGTTTCACAAAATTCGCTGGGCTTTTCCTACGCGCTCAACAGCCGCGAAAATAAGCTGACCCCGTGGTATAACGACATTCTTCACGACAACAACGGAGAAATGCTGCTTGTGCGCGGAAACGGCTGCTACTATGATATCGTTGCGGGCGCGAGAACGGTTTTTTCACCGAATAAAGCGGATTATTACGGACTTGTCGGGAAAACCGAGTTCCACACGGCGGTACGCGTTTACGAAAAAGGCATGGGAAAGGAGCTTACCGTCAGCGTCAAAAACCCCTCCGCGCACGAAAAACGCTGCGCGCTGACCTATTATATCGAGCCGATTCTCGGCGCGGACCGCGAAAGCGGCAATTTCGGCGCGGCTTTCACATACACGCGCGACGAAAACGCGGTCTATGTCAGAAACACGGCGAATGAGGATTTTCGCGGAGAAATGGCGGTGTACTGCGACCGCGAAACGCTCTGCACGACCAGCCGCGAGCAGTTTTTCGCGGGTGAAGCAGAGGGTGAGCTGCGCCCGTTCCCGTTCGGGTGCGTAGCGCTAACGGTAAAGATAAAGCTTCCGCCGAGAAGCACCGAAAAAGTGAAATTTATACTCGCGTTCAGCAAGGGCGACAGCCGCAGGCAGCTTGAAGCGTTCGCAAACGTCGGAACGGAGTGGAAAAAGCGATACTCCCCAAAAATCGAAAGCCCGTCGCCCGAACTTAACAGGCTTTATAACACTTGGCTGCCGTGGCAGGCGGTCGGCTGCCGTATGTGGGCGCGCACGGGGTTCTATCAGAACGGCGGAGCCTACGGCTTCCGCGACCAGCTTCAGGACAGTCTTGCCGCGCTGCAATTTATGCCCGAGGAAACAAAGCGTCAGATACTCCGATGCTGCGCTTCGCAGTTTTACGATGGCGACGTGCTGCACTGGTGGCACAGAACGGATCGCGGAAGAAAGGGCGTGCGCACAAGGTATTCGGACGACCTGCTCTGGCTGCCTTATGTGACTGCGGAATATGTAAAAAAAACGGGCGACAGGGATATTCTCGGACTTAATGTTCAGTATATTAAAGGCGGCGAACTTGGCGAGCTGCACGAAAAATATATGGAGGTCGAAAACGGCGATGTTCGGGAAGATGTATACAGCCATTGCAAGAAAGCACTTGAAAAAGGATATAAAAAAGGGGATCGCTCGCTGCTTAAAATTGGCTGCGGTGATTGGAACGACGGCTATAATAATGTTGGCATTAAAGGACGGGGAGAAAGCGTCTGGCTGTCGATGTTCTACGTCCTAACGGCGAAGGAATTTGCTCCCCTCGCGCGTGCGGCGGGCGACGAAACCTTTGCCGACGAGCTTGAAAAGCGCGGCGCGGAGCTTACCCGTGCTATCGAAAACAACGCCTTCGAAAACGGGTATTATCTCCGCGCATTTTACGACGACGGCTCGAAAATGGGCGCGCGGGACAGCCGATACTGCAAGATAGACCTGCTTCCGCAGGCGTTTTCGGTTCTCGCAAATCTACCCGACAAGGAAAAGTCGGAAAGCGCGCTAAAGAACGCCTATACGCAGCTTGTAGACGAGCAAAACCGCATAATAAAGCTGTTTACTCCCGCCTTTGCGGAAGTGACCGAAGCGGAGGATCCCGGCTATGTCAAAAGCTATCCCGTCGGCGTGCGCGAAAACGGCGGGCAGTACACCCACGCGGCGGTATGGCTCGCGCTGGCGTTTCTGCGCTCGGGCGACAAGGTCACGGCGAAACGGCTCGCGGAATTTCTCAGCCCCGCCGCGCGTTCTTCAGCCTTTAAAAACGAGCCGTACTATATGACCGCGGACGTTTACGCCAACCCCGACGCATACGGACGCGGCGGCTGGTCGCTCTACACGGGCGCGGCGGCGTGGTACTATATCCTGCTCGGGGAGCTTTTCGGGGAGAGGTGACCGACAGCACAGCGCGGCGCCGCGCGGTTCTCCGTGATATACCGACTACGCCGATTAGCGTTCCCACGAATCTGCACAGGTTCGGTTTCGCGGCGTTTTGCCACGCATTCATGTACAAGCGGCATTGAGAAAGCCGCGGCGACCGCCGAGGAGGGGACGAGGCGGCTTGCACGCCAAGCTCCTTCACGAGGCGGTCGCTTTGTGAAAACCGCACACGGCGGCTTTCTCCATGCTCTGCCCTCTCTCACCCCGCGAAACGCCGCCGCTCACACGAGCAGC
>CAKSFR010000001.1 GCA_934454635.1 uncultured Ruminiclostridium sp. | reverse complement strand
ATCAGGATTGGAAGTACTTGGAGTACCCCCGCCGACAATATCAGCAATTTCACCCAACTCCCGCTGTTCCCAAGCGTCAGTAAAACCTTTGAACCGAATTTCCGGAAAATGGCTTCCATTTTTCGGAAACATTTTTTGGAGCATGGATTTTTTCAATTTTTGCAGTGTTTCACACTTACGCTGATGAAGGGTGATGAGGTGGTCGAGGTTGCGAAAATAGGTGCCGATTTGCTGTTGTTCTTCAAATAATGTCGGCATCATTAAGGTCATATTTGTCATTTGCTTTCCTGATACTTCTACAAAAGTCGAACCAGCTCCTTTTGTTTCACCGTATCTTTTTAGTTCTTCTGTACGTGAAAAAATGAAATAAGAATCAAGTTCATTTTCATGAGGAACAATAGATTGAAAGCCTTGATTTGTACAGCCTTCTTTGCACAATATAGCGGTTTTGCCGATACCTGCACGGGAAGTAAATAATACTGTTCCAACAGGTAGCATTTTAGCAGAACTATTTTCAAATCCACTTTTAGTAATCTTTCTTGAACTTGAATTTATAAAAATTTGTTCGGAAATTTCGGCTGGAGCATACCAATCTATATCCCCGTCCCAATAATCAGGATTGGAAGTACTTGGAGTACCCCCGCCGACAATATCAGCAATTTCACCCAACTCCCGCTGTTCCCAATCATCAGTAAAACCTTTGAAGCGTACCTGCGGTACATTCTGTTTGTTTTTCGTCAAAATAATCCCTCCAAAGTTTTCATAAGAGCCGATATTTCAGCTTGTGCCTGTTCGTCGGAGGCTGTCAACTCTGCAAACTGAGCGAGAAGTTCGCTCTGTGCTGTCTTGATTTCCCTGTCTTGGTCGGAAAGCTCGGCAGCAATATCAGCAAGGCTGATTTCCTCTTCCTGCTCGAATGTGTCTACATAGCGCGGAATATTGAGGTTGTAGTCGTTGCTCTTGATTTCATCGTAGCTTGCAAGGTGCGCTTCCTTGTCAACGTCCTTTCGGTCGGCATAAAGCTGAATTATGTGGTCGATATTTGCCTGAGTAAGTTTGTTCTGGTTCTTGCCCTTTTCAAACCGGCCGGAAGCGTCGATAAACAGAATGTCGCGACCCTGGCGGTTCTTTTTCAGAGCAATTATCGTTGTCGGGATAGAGGTGTTATAGAACAGGTTAGCGGGAAGTCCGATAACCGCATAAATAGCGCCGCTGTCAACAAGCTTCTGTCTGATTTTGCCCTCGGCTGCTCCTCTGAAAAGCACGCCGTGGGGCAGAATTATCGCCATTGTACCGGTGTTTTTCAGATGATAGTAGCCATGAAGCAGGAAAGCGTAATCCGCCTTTGATTTCGGTGCAAGAACTCCGTAATCGGAGAAACGGGAATCATTCAGAAATCCCTGTGCAGCGGACCAATTTGCCGAATAGGGAGGGTTCATCAGAACCAAATCGAAGTCGGTTTCTTCATCGGTAGGCCAGTCAGCGTCAAAGGTATCGGCGTTTCTGAGGGTCTGGTTTTCCGGGTCAACGCCGTGCAGGAACATATTCATTCTTGCAAGGTTGAATGTAGTCGTATTCAGCTCCTGACCGAAATAGTGGATATAGTTCGGCTGATTTGAATACTTCTTTGCGTTCAGCAGCAGCGATCCGGAGCCCATTGCAGGGTCATATACCAGAAGCCCCTGCTTGTCCTCCTGACCTTTGATCGCTATGCGTGTGAGTGTCTGCGAAACCTCCTGCGGAGTATAGAATTCGCCCGCCTTTTTGCCCGTTTCACTTGCAAATTTTCCGATAAGAAACTCGTAAGTATCACCGAGTATATCGCCATTTCGCTCCAAAAGATTTGCGTTGTTGATTGTTTTAATAAGCTCAGATATTACACTCGACTGTTTCTGCTCTCCCATTCCAAGCTTCGTTGAATAAAGGTCAATATCTGCAAAAAGATTTGCAAATTTACTGTCAGATTGCTCTACATTGTTGAACGCCTTTTGCAGCGTTTCACGCTGGAATGCGTTATTGTTCGCCGCCTCCGCGATTTTGGTGTATGTAAGTTCGGGGTCTATCGTGTAATGATAGCTTTCCTTTATGTCCTCGAGAAGTTCCTCGGCGTCCTCGGTAGAAAAAACTTCCTCGTATGCTCTTTGGGCAACTGTCATGTTTTCGGGTTCCTTGTTGTTCAGCAGGTCGTAAACATGGGTCAGGAAACTGTCGGAGAGGTATTTATAGAACACTATGCCTAACAAATAGTTCTTGTACTCGTTAGCGTCCATTTTTCCGCGGAGAATATCCGCGCCTGCCCACAGAACGCTCAGAAGTTCCTTGTTGTTTTCGTTTTCAGCCATTGCTTTTACTCCTTATGTATTTGTTTTACGCGGGATTTCGGTATAAGTATACATTTATTATATTATACCATATATTTGACAAATTTACAATGCCATATATTTGATACAACCTGTATTTTTTACACCATGGGAAGTGTGATGAGAGTATATCTTTCAATTACACTTTTACAGGCGTGGGGACACGGCACTTCTATAAGCGAATTGCAATGCAATTTCGGAAAATGCTGACGGTTGAGTGATGCCACGATGCTAAAATGGCGAAGTATGATGAATAGTGGGTTGAAAGCAATTGAAATTTGTGGTATAATTGTTGGCACAGAAAAGCATACAGAAAGGCGGGCGGAGCGTGAAGAAAATAAATAAATCGGCAGTTTTTGCGGCGATATTCATAATTCTGACCGTCTGTGCGGCGTTTCTGAGGGTGTTGACGCGCATAGGGCGCAACATTCCGTGGATGGGTCTTGTGCGCGGTGTGATATATATTGCGCTTATGTCGGCGTGGGGAATTTCCGTCGGAAAAAGAATAATACGCCGACAGGTACGGCAGTATCTCTCGGCAATATCGGCGCTTATGGTGCTGTGGCTGGTGCTTCGGACGGTAAAATTTTCGTTTGCGGAAAGCGTAGACGCACAGCGGCACCTCTGGTATTTCTACTATCTGCCCATGCTTTTTATTCCGCTTATTGCACTTTTTGTTGCACTTTTGCTCGGCAAGTCCGAAAATTATCGCCTGCCGCGGCGGACGTTTCTGCTTTGCATACCTACAGTACTGATGCTTGCGCTGGTGTTAACAAACGACCTGCACGGTTTTGTGTTTTCGTTTCCGACGGGGGTTATGAGCGACAGTGATTACGCCTACGGAGTGGGCTATTATATAGTTGTCGGCTGGATAATACTATGCGTTTCGGCGGCATTTGCGATAATGCTTATCCGCTGCAAAATTCCTCATGGCGGGTCATATCTGTGGCTGCCGCTTGTTCCGCTCGTGCTTGTATTCGCATACGGCTGCGCGTACATAAACGGGGTGTACTGGGTATGGCTTATCGCCGGTGATATGACAGTCACCATGTGCCTGTTTATCGTGAGCATTTTTGAGTGTTGTATCCGCTGCGGACTGATACAGTCCAATAAGGACTATGATCGGCTTTTTGCGGCGAGTACGATCCGCGCTCAGATAACCGACAAAAAACTGCGGGTTCTGCACACCTCGTCAGATGTTCTGCCGCTTCCCAACGGGAGCATGGAGAGGGCTGTGGGCGGCGCGGTGCGGCTTGATGAAAAAACAATGCTGAAATGCAGCGCTATACGCCGCGGATATGTTTTCTGGCAGGAGGATATTTCGGAGCTTACCGCAGTCACCCGCGAACTTGAAATGACCCGAGAGGAACTCTGGGACATGGGCGATGTCCTAAAAGAGGAAAACGAACAGAAGGCGAGGCAGCTTCGCATTGAAGAAAAAAATCGGCTTTTTGACCTGATCGAGGAACAGACCTCGGAGCAGACGGCACTGCTTAGCTCGCTTTTGCAGCGCCTGCGGAGCGCGGAGGATATTGCCGAAGCAAGGCATATTCTGGGACAGGTCGCCGTTATCGGAACATACGTCAAGCGCCGCAGCAATCTGGTCTTTCTCGGCAGCCGTAAAAGCACGATACCCCTTTGCGAGCTGCGGCTGTGTCTTGGAGAATCAGCGGAAAATCTGCGGCTTTGCGGGATGGAATGTCACACGGAAATAAACGGGGACGGCGAACTCCCGTCCGAAAAAATATGCCGAGCTTACGACCTGTTTGAAGCCGTTGTTGAAACGGGGTTTTCATCGCTTTCAAAGCTTTTGTTTTTTGCCGAGGAGTGCGGCGGCGCGCTTTTTGTGAACATCTGTGCGGAATGTGGCGAAAAAGTCGAAATTTCGGACGAACGCTTCAATGGACTTATCGCCGAACGTGACGACGACGGGATATTCTGCTTCAGCATGACCGTATGAGAGGTGAATTTCGTGGATATAATCAAGGAAAGTTTTGATAATCTTCCGATTGCGGTTTGCTTTTTCGATTCACGGGGGATTGTGCGGCTTGTGAACCGCCGTATGCTCCATGTCGGTGATATGCTGCTCGGCGGGGGCTTTCAGACGCTCTCGGAAATCAACGCCGCGCTGGAAAATCCGCCCGAAAATGTTATTCGGTTAAGCGGAGCTCCGAATATTTACAGCTTTCCCGATGAAACAGCGCTGCGTTTTGCGTGCGAGGAGGTCATTACAAGCGGCGGCAGGCGTTATACGCAGATGACTGCGGCGGACGTTACGGAGCTTGTCGAGCGGCAAAACGAGCTTCGCGCCGATAACGAATTTCTCGCTGAGTCAAATCGCCGAGCGCGGCAGCTTTTTGAAAAAATTCCCGACATTGTGCGGGAGGAAGAAACGCTTGATATGAAAATGCACGTGCATGATGACATTGGGCACAGCATACTTTCGGCGAGAAAGGCGCTTCTCGGCGGGGCGGAGCTTGACGAGATACGAGAAAAGGCGGCAGCCTGGGAAAAATCAATAGCTTTGCTTGCGCGAGCGAATAATATGCCTGAGCCGCCCGACGCGCTTATATATGCGAAAAACCGCGCCGACGAGCTTGGAGTTGAGCTTGTTACAGAAGGGGATTTTCCCGAGAGCGAGCGTTTGCGCGGACTTTTTGCACTTGCGCTGCGTGAATGTATAACCAACTGTGTGCGTCACGCAGGCGGCAACGCAGTTTACGCCGTGTGCAAAATGAACGGCGCGTTCTGCACGGTAACGATAACGAACAACGGCTCTGTGCCGCGCGGGGAAATCGCTGAGGGCGGCGGTCTTTCCGCTTTGCGCAGGCAGATAGAAAAAAACGGCGGCGAAATGACCGTTCGCAGCGCACCGCACTTTGAACTTGCGGTAACGCTGCCGCTGAAAGGGTGAGAAAAATGAACATTATGATAGTCGAGGATCAGAAAATGATACGCAGCCTTCTCGAAAGCTATGTTTGCCGCGAGGACGGCTGGCGGGTCGCCGCTTCGGTTTCCTGCGCGGGAAGTGCCCCGGAATTGTGTGCGGGCGGCGGGATAGATATGGTACTTATGGACGTTCAGACGGAACACCGCGAAAGCGGACTTTCCGCAGCAGAGAAGATAAAGCGAGAAAGCCCCGCCGTGAAAATCGTCGTGGTAACGTCGCTTGTGGACTACGATATACTCGAAAAGGCAAAAGCTGTCGGCGCGGACAGCCTTTGGTACAAGGACGCATCGGAGGAAACTTTGACCGACATTATCCACAGAACGGCGGCGGGAGAACATATTTTCCCCGACGCGCCGCCGACTGTGGAAATAGGCACGGCGAAAAGTACTGAATTTACCCGTACTGAGATGAAAGTGCTGCGCTACCTCGTTAAAGGAATGTCATACGGACGTATCGCCGAGGCTATGGGCGTCGAAGTAACGACCGTGAAATATCACGTCACCAATATGCTCCAAAAAACGAATCTTGAAAACAAACTCCAGCTTGCGCTTGCGGTGAGCAGCGCAAAGCTTATCGCTGACCTTGCGGATGAGCAAGACGATTAGGGTACCCGTTTTTAATATGATGCGAACAAACTCCCCGAATTTTTCGGGGAATTTTTTTGAAAAAACTGTACAAAAGTATAGGGCGCGGTCTGATTTTGTGTGCTAGAATGAATATGGAAAAATATTTCAATATGAAAAGGAGAAGAATTATGCAGGTCACATTTACAAAACTGCCCGAAAATTTGCAGGAATTCAAGGCTGCGGCGCAGATAGGGCTGTCCGCGCCCGAAAACACTTGCGCGCTGTTTCTGTGCGCGCTTGAGCTTTACAATAAAAATAAGGAAGAGGGGACGGAAGCCATGAATATGCTGCGCGGACCGCGTCCGATGACGCCTTACGACGGGCAGTTCCTACGCGACAGGCTTCGCGGAAAGGAATATCTCCCGCGCGCGTATTTTGATGGGGCAACCCCGCAAAACGGCTACACGCCGACGAGCTTCACACTTGAAGTCCTTCCCGACCCGCGCCCGCAGGACATTGAGGCGGGATATATCCGCGTTTTCCTAAAAACGGCGGGTGCGGATTCGCCGCGCCCGATAAAGCTGCGCCAAAAGGGCAATGAATGGTTTCTCTGGGAGTATTCAAGTGTTCTGAGCGGAATACGAATTCCCGCGGAACAGGATCCGTGGGCGTAATCGAATGAAAGGATATACCATGAAAAATATAAATCGCATAATATGTTTGATAACCGCAGCGGTCATGCTCGGTTCATGCACCGATAAGCAGCAAAGCGGCACCGAACCGACCACAGCGGAACAAACGCTGCAAAGCGTGGCCGCGCAGTCCGAAACATCAGCGCCGCAGGCTGAAACGGAAAAAACGAATGAAGCTCCGCTTTCCGAGGAAACGAGCGTTCCCGAAAGCGAAGCCGACACCGACAAAACAATGCCGGTACGCGAAGAAGTCGCTAACGCGATTGAGAATATACGCGGTTCAATGGTGGGAACCTCGCAGCTTTTTGCGGCGTCATACCTCGGGTATTATTCGGCGGACTGCGGCGACCCGCTTGACGTGTGGCTTCGTGGAAGCAATCCCTGTCAGCTCACCGACAACCCGTTTATCGCGGAAATTCCCGAAGAACGAATTGTCGGCAGCGCAGGACATCTTTACTGCATTATTCCGCGCAGCGAAGCGGCTTCTGTTGCCGTGAACCGCATACACTGGGACTATGACACGTTTGAGCTTGTTACCGACGAGGTCGCGTACCGCTCGGAGAGCGGCGAACCGATACTTGTGTTCTGCAATGCCGACAAGAGTTCGTATGAACATGACACGAACGTTACGATTGTGTCGGACGGTGACAGTGCGGTCTGGGAACCTGCGCTAAACGCTCTTGGAAGGCTCGATATATCGGCGGAGGGAGTTGACCCGTTCGCGCTGGATTTTACTAACCGTTATGATATGAACTTGAATTATGAGGAATATCTCTCGACGGGCTGGCTAGGTACGACGGAATTGGGGATTGCGGGCGAAAACGGAAGCGAATGGACGGTAAGTAAACCCGCATGGAACGGCAAAAATGCAGTTTTTTCGCTTAAATTTAACGCGGATACATCTGTTTCGCTCGACTGGAAATACAGCGGCGAAGCCGAATTTGAGGAGCATTGGAACGGTTGGTGGACGATAGAAACTGAAATCGACCAACCCTCGCTTGTTACAATTTCACTTTCGCGCGTGGGCGGCAGAAATTTTGATATGGTTGACGCACCCATGTACATAAGCGAAACGTACCCTGTTTTAATTTCACCGTCGGGCGAAAAACTGATGATATTCGGCGGAAAATACAGCGTTCTGCTGCCGTTTATGTCCTCGGACGAACCGTTTTCCGAGCTTTCGCTCTCATAGGAGGGAAAATGACGAAAAAATATATTGCTGCCGCAATGTGTGCTGCGATTGCTCTAGCGACAGGGTGCGCGGCAAGGGAGGGCGATTCGGAAATGCCGCAAGAAACTGCGCATAAAAGCGAAAACAGGACGCTTGTCGGCGTGGAATACGAAGTCGTGAACGGAATGGTTTACGGCGCGGATTTCAGCGCTGTTATCGAACGTGATAAAATCGTCGCCGCGCGGTATTTTTCGCTGGATGAATATGAAAAAGAGCCGACGGACGACGAGCCATACCCCGACGGATACGTTACGGTCGAAGGCGCTGAGATAACAGAGGAGCAGTGGTCTGCGCTTGAAGAGGCGGTAACGGAAATAGTACCGATTCTTGAGGAGGTTTCCGATAAAAGCTCCGATATGCTGCCCGAATTTATCGAGGAAACGGACGGTCCGAATTACAGAAAATTTTATCTCATGTGGGAAAATGAAAATGGCGAAAAAGAGCGCGTGGAATATTACCCGCCGAATGACGGACGCTTTGACACGACCATTTCGCTTATGGAAGAAATTGTGAATCCTGTTGGGCACGAGATAAATTGCTTCGATGAGCCGAGTATAGGCGGGGCGATTAAAAAAGGTTAAGAGACGTAGCCTGTTTCGAGGATCGCATAAAGGAAGCAGGGTTTTGCAAAATGGATTTTGTATTCTGACTTATTCATATATCACTTACAGCTCAACGTGAAAAAAACAAAATTTTTTTTACTTTTATTGACAATGATGAAAGTATGTGGCATTATAAAAATGTAACACAATTAATATGAACAATTATTGATGTGTGTTTTTTGTTTTTAGGGGGATAATTATGGAAAAGGTCATTAAAAATTTTATTCCGTGCCTTTTATTGGCGATCGTTGCGGCTGTGTTGACTGCGTGGCAGTTCGAAATAAGGTCTTCGGCAGAGGTGTGTGGAGATTATCAATACAGTATTGATTCGGGATTTGCGACGATAGAAATGGGTTGACAAGGATAGAAGCAAAGACGTTTAGAAGTTGTGAGAAGTTGACTAATATATCAATACCCGGTAACGTTGCGGATGTTGATCAATAGCTTTTGAGGGTTGTGGCAATCTGACAAAAATAACAATACCTGATAAAGTTACATATATAGATTGCTATGCTTTTAATTACTGCGTTTCTTTAACAAATGTTTACTATTCTGGCTCCGAAGCTCAATGGAGGAAAATAACGATTAAAGATGATAATGAATGTCTTACTGATGCAGTAATTCATTACAATTGCTCATCAGTGACGGTAGTTTCCGCACCTACAAACGTCAAGGCGACAGCGGGCGACAAGCAGGTAAAACTCACATGGACAGCAGTTTCGGGCGCGACGAAGTACCGTATTCAGCGGCTTAACAACTCGACCTGGGGAACTATCGCGACAGTAACCACGAACAGCTATACCAATACGGGCTTGACCAACGGAACGAAGTATTCTTACCGTGTTCTTGCAAGCGCTGACGGTTCGACATGGAGCGGCACTTCGGCGGTCGTTTCGGCTACTCCTGCGGCATAAACACAAATTTGCCATTTTATAACTCCGAGTAATTGATGTAAAATGAAAGGGCTGTTGCAGCATATTCTGCAGCAGCCCTTTTGCGCAGGACGTATTCCGACATACCGACGGATTTTCGGGGCAGGGAAGATGAAATTAGGACATTTCCGCACTGTCTCTACATTAAAGAACGATGAGAACGGAGATGAGTATTACTGCCTTTACTGGGAGGGCAAGAGCGGCGCTATTATGGACAAAAGCAAGGGATTCTGCGTTGCCGGAAAGGACACGGCGAAATTTCTGCGCGAAAAGCTGATGTACATAGGACTTACCGCGCGTGAAGCCAACGAATTCATCATCTACTGGCTGCCGAAGATGCAGGATAACCCGTATAATATCATCACGCTGCACACCGCCGACTACGCAAGGAGTGTACCGCTGACTGTTTCGCCCGCTCCCGACACACAGATACGCGTGTTCATGACCTACAAGTCAAGCGACACGCCCGTGGATATTCAGGAACAGACGTTACCGCATTACGAACGAAACGGCTTTACACTCGTCGAATGGGGCGGCAGCGAGGAATAATGTATCCGCCGAATAAACCTATGTCTCAGATAAAAGCCTACACCCTGCCGGTTTGAATCAGCAGGGTGTATAATTTTCGACTCATTCTTTTTATCTTACCATTTGACTTGATATATTTTGCCGTCGGAGTTGGTTCGCTCAGTTGTAACACAATTTTCGAAATTTTGCTTATCGCCCTTAACCTCTTTGCACTCAATGTATGAATATGCAAAGCTGCTTATTTCCGAAAGTGTTTCATGTAGTTCAGCTTCCGTCATCGTCTTTGAAGTTTCAGCCTGAATTGAAACAATTTGTGTATTTTTGCTTTCTTTACTTTCAACGCTGCATCCACCCGCAATCATCATCCCGCAAATGAGCAAAATTGAAGCAAATTTATGAAATTGATACATAATACACCCCGTTATTTTTCGGCTTAACCTTTTCGTTTGTGACAAGGCTGCGATCGGCTTTGCCTAAATTGTAGAATAAACCATGGCAAGTGCTAAAATCATAGGATTTTTCGCCAAACAGCCGTCGAAACAGTATTAAAGCGAACATCACCGGTTTCTTCACGTCAGATCTATCTTTTCGCATTAAAAATATTTTTTACTGCAAAGCCGCCGCTTCGGAACATTCGGCTTTAAAATATGGTATTCCGTCTTCACACCACACAGACACACATGGGTCTTTCAGTGTGACTTCAGCTGTAAAATAATCAAATTCATTAAGTTCGTTAACAAGTCGTTCTTTCATATCATCGGGCAAGTTTTTAAGCTTAATACTAACAGAATCGCCGCAAACTGCGTACCCGTCATCAAACGAAAAGTTCATAGGACTTACTTTTCCTTTTGTCGTCTGCGTATCACACATCATCGGAAAGTCATTTTCTTCAAGTGAACTTGGGAAAGGCACAAAATAAAATCCGTCACCGTAAAAATATCCTTTAGACGAATCAAGGTCATTGATATAGCTGAATATTACCCCCTTCATCGTAACCTCGCCGCTAAACTCTATGTCCATCGTGTTCCAATAAAACGCGTCAACAGCAGGAAAATACCAGTACAGCGTGCTCGCCTCTTTAACGGTTAGCGAACCTGTTTTTTCATCCTTGTTCACTTCGCGCCACTCGACCTCAATATTCGCGCAGTTCGGGTCACTGATTCCTGTTGCCTTGCGTATATAAGCTGTCCCATTGACCAGATAATAATCTCCGTAAATGCCGGTTTCCATATCAAAATTCTCTGCCATGCTAAGCTCGTCAAAGCTTTTCCGCTCATTTTTAGGCGGAATAATCAATGGCTTTCCGTCAACGGTAAAATAACTACCGGAAAAAATGTCTGAATCATCTATTGCGGGGCGTTCTAAGGCCTGTTCTGTTTTTGCGGCAGTTTCAATCGATTCCGATTGCGCTATAGTTTCCTTTGCCGTATTTAAAGTGCATTCTCCGGCAGTTTGCGCTTTATTGCTACAGCTTCCTAAAAATATTATGCAGCATATAATAAATATCTTTTTCATAAGATTTGCCCTCAATATCCATATAGTTCGGGATAATTGTTTTCCACAATGTTTCCATTATTATTAAGACGTCGATTGCCACTTACGCAAGTATAAATTTTTACAATGTTGTCATTGTTATCATCATAATGATTTATAAACTCCTCATAGGAATGCTCACTATTGTTTTTTCGAGAAATTATATTCATTCAAATTAATATTTCCAATTAAAGTATATCCTTTTAAGCATTCATCTTGACTCGCAGAATATTCCTCCAAGGAATTGTATTTTTCATAGCAATGAACAAATTCACCTGTTTCATTATCATATACTGCTTCAAATATATGTGATTCAGAGTTTGCAATTATTTGAACGGTTTCCGTAATTCCTGAAGAAACTGTTTTTTTAATTTTAGTGGTAAATCGCTCTGCATAATTGCCGTTTTCGTCAGAATAAATTTCGCATACAGTTTCTGATGGAATAAAATCCATCATTATTAACTCCTCGAATAAAATGTTTCCTTTTTCTCCGTCGAAAACCACAAATTGAAATTGAGAATATAACGCATACACAAGCGTATAATCATATATATTATCGTTATTATAATCAAATTCAGAAGAAAAGTATACTCCATTTACTATAAAAGGGTTGTTCTTTTTATTTAGCATTTCGTTATATTTATATATTTCATGATGGAGCGACAATTCATCTGAAACAAAAGATTCTATTTCATTAGGTGAAGGGGAGTTTATTTTATTGTTTTGATTGCAACAAGAAGACAATAAAGTTATTGAAACACACAATGATAACATAATTTTTAAAACTCTCAAGCGAATCACCTCCAATTTTATTTATTTCCGTCTTATGATTAGATTTTTACCTATAATCTCGTTGCCCGACCGATAAGCAAAATTGAAGCAAACTTATGAAATTGATACATAATACACCCCGTTATTTTTCGGCTTAACTTTTTCGTTTGTGACAAGGCTGCGGTCGGCTTTGCCTGAATTGTAACACCAACCATGCAGTCTGTAATATAAGCGCTTTTCATCACTTCCGCGACAGTCTGTAAGCAGATATTTTCCATTACAATTACGAACAACTATATCATAAAAATCATAATTTTCCTCATTATTCAAATATTCCGCGTCGCTGAGTCCCTCGTCCTCAACTCCTCCAAGCAACGCGAAATGCCCGATAATTTCGTAATCGGTAATTTCACAGCATAAGTACCATGTTTCGAGCGTTCCTAGGTATCCGCCGACCGATTCCGTGAAATAAAGCGCGCCTTCTATATCTTGCAAGCGCGGCGTTCCCGAGCAGATTACATCAAGATAGTCCCTGCTTATTGATCCCGAAAAAATGTTCGCAAAATCGTCATAGCTTTTTAGTTCATCGGAAATAACTCTGTATGTTTCAGCCTGTCTCTGTTGGGGATAAGCCTCCCCGAGTTCAAAAACCAGCCGGGATTTATCATAGCTAAGATATTCCGTCATAACAGTGTGAAGTTCGTCGGCGCACTCGAGAAGTATTTCCTCGCAGTTCAGACTTTTATCAATCGGTTCAAATTCGGAGGCAGCGCTGCCCGAAGAGGTTTTACTGCATCCACTCGCAATCATCACCCCGCAAATGAGCAAAATTTAGGCAAACTTACGAAATTGACGCATAACTCAACCCCCCGTTATTTTTTCGGCTTAACTTTTTCGTGTGTGACAAGGCTGCGGTCGGCTTTGCCTGAATTGTAGAATAAACCATGGCAAATGTAGTAATCATAGGATTTTTCGTCGAACAGCCGCACATTGAAATTGCGCTAAAATGAGCATTATCGACTTTTTATGTTAGAAATTTCCCTCAAAAATAGTTTTATCTATATAGCCATGCGAGATATAACAGCTCCGAAAGCCCACACTTATCAAGCTTCCACTCGCCGTCCTCAAAGCACAATTCAATATCGAATGCTATGATATTGTCCTGTTCAAGTTCCCAGTATTCCTTATCTCCCTGTGCCTTAAAATGCACGGTAATTGAAGTCCCGTTTTCTTCAAACGAAACAATTTCAACGCTGTCCAGACCCATTACGCCGCCGTCAAGTCCTGCATTTTCGGATATGTATATGTTGTCATCTTTGTTCATATAGCACGCGTCGATACGGTCACTAAGACTTTCGAGCATTCGCTTTGTAAACAGCCGATTCAGCGTTTCTTCAAACTGAGAATAAGCTGTTATTTCTCCCGAATTGATTTTATACCATTTGACCTGATATATTTTGCCGTCGGAGTTGGTTCGCTCGGTTGTAACACAATTTTCGGAATTTTGCTTATCACCCTTAACTTCTTTGCACTCAATGTATGAATATGCAAAGCTGCTTATTTCCGAAAGTGTTTCATGTAGTTCGGCTTCCGTCACTGCCTTTGAAGTTTCAGCCTGAGTTGAAACAATTTGTGTGCTTTCGTTTTCTTTATTTTCAACGCTGCATCCACCCACAATCATCATCCCGCAAATGAGCGAAATTGAAGCAAATTTATGAAATTGACGCATAACCCAATATTTCTCCTCCATTTCTGTATATTTGCATTTCATCTAATGAACATTCTCTTCCCCCCCAAGGATCAATTATTGTATAATTACTTTCTCCTTTGCCTATTACAGTAGCCCAATGTTCACTGTCATTTCCATTCTTATCTTTGCCACTGGTATGAATTAAAACCGGATTGCCAAGCGAAAGTTCTCTATCTATAGCATGAAAGGCTTCGTCAGTAGAACATTCTATATAATGAGCACCATGACTAGCAAAATTTGTTCCTTGACCATCAGTATCACTATGTGTATCAATTTTGTCAGGAGTGATTTGATAACCCCTATGAATACTTAAAGCCGTTGCTAATGCAAATGTTGCACAGGATGAAGATGCATTTGTATATCCATATGTTTTGTCTGGATTATCTGAATCATATGCTATGCTTTGATCATATCGATATTGTAGTGGACAGTCAATGCTCAGATTCGAATTATTCATCAGCGCAGTTGCTGTTATTACTCTTATTTTTTTCTGATACGCCTCATAATCATGCTTACTTGTTATTTTAGGTTCGCCATTTGCATAAACATCAATTCCAGCCGCTTTAGCAGCCATTATTCTACCTTCGCTGCCTTTCAGTTTGTTATATCGCTCTGCATATCTTCTAGATTCATCGCCGTTGTTTATTAATGGTCTTCCATAAATATCCGTTTTTATTCCGGCGTTCCGAGCTGCCAATGCCGCAACCGCATATGAAATCCTTATTTGCTCTGCCTTTTCGCTTCTCGTCATTTTGGATGTAACAGAAGAATTCGGCTTTGACCTGCTTATTGAAGAAACTCTTGCAGTATTCACCGTCGTCCTCGTCCCACCGCTTTTAGTCGTCGATGTCGCTTTTGACAAAGCGCTGTTTGTTTTCTTAACATTCTTACCGGAAGCATTGCTTGACGACGTTGTAATATTTGTCTTTTTATTCTTGTTTACAGTCGATTTTGTAGATGAAGCGGCATTTGTTTTCTTTGCTGTAGATTTGCTTGAAACAGACGTTGCATTGGAACTATTTGTTCTTATAACATTACTGCTTGATTTTTTTGATGACGAAGCAGTTGCTTTAGAGGCTTTAGCTGCTGCCTGTTTTGTTGTTCTTGAGGAATTGTATACAGCAGAACTGTATGAATTGGTTATTCTCGTTGTCATAACTTGCTTTCCTTTCCTATTATAACATTCTGGAGTTAATTTTGCAATACTAATTTTTAATCAAAGTATTTGTGCTGCTATATTATTACATTAAAGCTATGTATAGCTTTCTTTTTTTCGCATGACACATTAAAAAAGTTTGTCAGCACATATCTGCCGTCAATGAAAAGCAAAATACGCCATTCTCCGCTATCGCTCTGTTCCATATCGGCAGTATTTAAGCCGAACCACACATAATTTGAACCGTCTGTATGTGTAATTATCTCCTCCGCCCATGCCGAAATTCTGCCGTTGGGATTAATCCATACAACACTTGCGGTATGCACACCGGTAACATTCGTGAACTCATATCGGGCAACTATATGCTCTGTATCATATGTAGAAAAAATCAATGTTTGCTCATCTGATGTTTCACGATAATCCTTTAGCAGCTTAACCGATTCGACATTAACGTTATATTGTTCATTATTGTACAACCGATTTCCATTACTGTCGATTACAACAGCAGACCAAAGCTTTTCATTTTCATCAAACTCATAAATATTGCAATCAGGATCATTTAGTGTAAATAGGCCATTCACCAGAAAGCGGTATTTATTTGTTCCTTGTGGCATATCGTCAAACGTTGCAGACCATGTTTCGCCAAAATTACATCTTCTCATTTCAGTCCTCGGACTGTCTATGCATTCCCAAACGATTTCCATTTTGGATATGTTTAATATTCCTTTTTCCGGCTCTGCAAAATCAATCTGAATCATATCACTCTCCTACATAGTGTTTAATACTAAGCACCAATAAAACCATAGATAAAAATTCTCATATAACCCATATATGCAAAGATTATACTCGTTTTTTTGTATAGTTTTTAATTGGTGCTGAGTATAAATTGTTGTAATGCAATTATCGTTCCACGGCAAATAGCTGGGAACGATAATTGCGATTCTGAATGACGCTGTTTGTTGAAGCGAGTTTGACAAAACCATATATGAAAAGCTGTCAATTTTCTGCTTTTTGCAGCTACAAGCAGAATCAGCGGCGTCTGAGAAACCAAAAAATGTCAAAATACAGAAACATCCTTATTCACCTCCCAAAATAAAATCGGTTCATGTCAATTTATAACACAAACCGATTTATTTTTCAATAGTTTTTCGGTGAACGGCAGGTTTTCAGTGGTAAACGGCTGCCTGAGGTATAATCAGTTCCGCGGTAAAATGCGTATCTGTACAATCAAATGTGAGCGCGCCACCGTTTTGGGTGGCACATTCGCGTGCATTTGCCGCGCCGTAGCCGTGCTTGGTTTTGTCCTGCTTATCGGTGACTAACGTATTATCCACAATTTTGACTTTATGTGAAACAGTATTAACAACCGCGACATATAGACTGTCATTTAACACTTTCAGCGATACAGTTACTTTCTTCTCTTGAGTTTTTTCCGCTGCCGCGAAAGCGTTATCGAACAAATTGTAAAAAATCGTACAGATGTCTGCATTTGAAAGGGAGAGCGAATTAGGCGTTTTTCCATCAATACAAAGAGTCACTGTCGGATAACATTCAGCCATATCGCTTAAAATAGCGCTAAGCATATCGTTTCCAGTCTGAATTTCAGGGCGCAGTTCTTCGATCTTCGCACCGATTTTATTAAAGTAATCATGCAGCTCGTCATAACGCACGTTATCGAATAAAATTCGCATACAATTGAGATGATGATTTATATCATGCCTGAATTTTCGCGTCTCCTCATCTTTTTTAAGCAGCGATAAATAATATCTTTCGCGTTCTTCGATTATTTTTTCATTTATCTCGGACAGTTCCTTATAGTGCTTTTTTGAAACAAGGTTTATCATCAAAAAGAAAGAAACAATTAAAAATACTATGCTTCCGACTGTTAATACGACCGACATAAAATTTTCCGTGCCGTCTATCGCGCTGCTTCCGAGCTGAAAAGCTGTTATAAATCCCAGCATTGAAAGTTCTCCGAATATTATAAGCAGAAAATATACCGGGCTTATTTTCTTTAAATCGAAATCTGATTTTCTTCTAGATGCAAAAGATATTATGCAGACAAGTATCACTGCCGCAAGGCTTACCGCATTTATAGCAAGGTTTGTTCCCCTGTTTTCCGCAAGCATTTCATATGAGCATTTGCCTATCAGCGACCATATAACCGCATTCAGCATATCAAGTATGCATATTGCAAAGTACGCCGTAAGGGTGCTTAAAATGTGATTTTTTCCTTTAAGAATAAACGCCGTGAACCCAACGGCAATATAAGCATATACAGCTTCAATGCTCCCAAAAGCGGCAGCAGTCATAAGAGCAATCGCAAATACTGCTCCCGCAAATATCATTTTTGCAGATTTTACATTGAATTTAAACACAAAAAACATCAGCGGAAAAATCTTTAAAAACTCAAGTGCAAATTCAACAAAGCCGTTCACAAAATTCAATGCAATATTCATCATGCCATTATCCTTGCGTATTTCTTTATGTAATTGAAAAAAGCCGCTTTAAACGGAACAAGATTTCTGCGCGAAATGTCCAACGGCTCTCTGCCGCACCTCAGAACTGCCTTTCCGTCATTTGAAATGCTGCTGACATACAGAAAAGATACAATAAACGATTTGTGTATACGATAAAAATGTTCGCTTCCGACCTGTTCCTGCCAGTATCTGAGCGGTCTGGCTGAATCGTATACACTCTCATCCTTAACAAAAATATATGTTCCGTCTCCGTATGCTTCCAAGTAAACGATATCGGTAAGTTTTATACATAAATTCTGACCCTTTTCATTAAATATAATGTGCTCTGTGTTTAAAATATCGTACCTCGCATTGGAGAACGCCTCGTTAAATTTCTCATTATCAATCGGCTTTTCGAGATATCTGAACGCGCCTACCTTAAACGCTTCCTGCATATATTCCAAATGGCTTGTAAGAAAGATAATTACGCCGTTATAGCCCATTTTGCGTAAAGAAATCGCTGTATTCATACCATTTATTCCGCTCATCTCAATATCCAAAAAGATCATATCAAAATCGAATGTCGATTCGAGGAGCTGTTCTCCGGAGAAAAACTTTATGATCCGACAATCACCGCATTGAGAGGTCAGCTTCGCCGCAATATCATCTACAATTATCTTTTCATCATCGCAAACCGCAATATTCAATCAAATCACATCCTGTTATATACTTTGTTTATTATATCACATTTTAACAAACAAATCAACACTTTTACATGATTATTCCGAAAGAACTATGTAGCTTCGCGTTTTCATTTTGTTTATTCAATTTTCCAAAAACTTTCTACTCTAATCACTTTTTATAGAACTTCTATATTTTGGGCAACAGTCAGACGTTTAATTACCAAGCTGGTGTTTGCTCAGACCAGTTGAAATTTTGTCCATTTTTGCGACCTATATCTCCGTATAAATATTGCACCGCGGAACACAAGATCAATGCTCATGCCGATAGCGACACCGATAACTCCAAAGTTCAGCCAAAGTCCGAACAAAGCTGAGAATAACAAGCGTGCAGCAATTGTCAGTGTGATAGAAACGATCATAGTAAACTTGACATCGCCCGCTGCACGAAGTCCATTTCCAAGAGAGCCGGCAAACGGATACGCCAATCCATTAAAGATATTGTTTATAAGCACAAGCCAAACGACCAAGTCTTTTGCTTCTTGAGAAATGGCTGAATAGTGAACAATAAGCGGAGTAAGCGCAAATATCAGTATATTCCACAAGATAGACAGAAGCGGAAATAATGCAGGAAATCAGTGAAGGATATGCCACGCCCGCTGCCCCGAGATGAAGCTGGAACACGCCAATGCAGTTACCGGCAACATTGATAATATTTGACGCTATGGATATTGTACATGGTCACATTGGTTTTGCCGATACTGCGGCATAGCGCGGCTCCCGCGTCGTAAATTGCAAGTGTGGGAAGCGAAAGTGTGGTGATAAGCAGATATGTATCACAGGCGTTCATGACATCAGGCTCGATTTTTCCGAATAGAAGCTGCAGAAGCGGTGTTCGGAACAGAATTATCGGAATTGTCATTGCTACGGAAATCACTGTGGAAATCATTAAAAGCTGACTTGCTGAGCGCGATGCGCTGTCGGACTTTTCGCATCCAATGTACTGGCTGATAATTACAGCTCCGCCTGAAGAAAGCGCCATGAACAGAAATATAAGTACGGTGTTAAATGATGTAACAAGCGAAACGCCGGAAACGTCAGACTCGCTGGAAAAGCTGACAACGAAAGTATCTGCAATTCCTACGAACATTAGCAGGAATTGTTCAATAAACAGTGAATAATTAAATTGCGCAGGCCTTTGTTGGTAAACATACAATATCTCGATTCAGTTTGAAAATTTATAGCAGATTAACCGCTTTCAGTAGCTCATTATATCACATATCACCACCCGTTTCAACTGTTTTCAATCTCAATTTTCGTCAATGACATAACATTACATGACAAATTTAGGGAAGTGCTGATTAAATCGTGTATGCAGATTGCGCAGACAGATTTTTCGTTTTCGTGCAAGATTACGGAAAATATGCAAGCAAGATGCGTGCCGCGATTTATTTAGTGCTTCCTTAGAAAAAAATCTTGACAAACAGGGAAGAAGGTGTTATAATTCAATTAAACACGTTTAATTATTCGGAGGAGCATTATGGATAAAAGAAATATCGAGGTCACAAGGGCTGCCATACTGAAGGCTGCAGAAAAGCTCATGACAGAGTGCAACGATCCGTCTGAAGTCACATCAAGAGCCATAACAAAAGAGGCTGGAGTAAATCTTGCAATGATAAATTACTGCTTCGGCTCAAGGGAAGCCCTGCTTTTTGAGGTGTTCAAAAACATTCGTGAACGTGCAAGGCTGGCAAATCCCACATTCAACGAGATAATAGCTGGGGAACTTTCTCCTCGTTGCAAGCTGACAGAGATACACTTTGAAGCTATGAAAATGATGCTTACTCACTTCAATCTCGCTAAGGCGATAACAAAATACGTTCTTATGAACAGGGAAATAGGCACAGACAGCGGAAGCTTTGCTTTCATAAAGGCACATTTCGGCAACAGGAAAAGTGAGAATGAATGTCGCTTGATAGCATATCAGATTTCTTCCATGCACGAGCTTGCAGTTATCCGCCACAAGGATATGAAAGAGAGGTGCGGCATTGACCTTTGCGATGATGATACTCTCCATAGATTCGTAGAAGAAAACATAAACAGATATTTAGACTGATAACAGGGAGGTAAACTGCGATGTATATTTACAAACTGTCCGCTATACCACAAGAAAAAAATCTTCATTTCGGGGGCAAAGCCGATTCTCTTCACAGAATGATAAAAGCAAAACTCCCTGTTCCCGAGGGTTATGCCATAGCGGCTGAGGCGTTTGAGAACTGCGTGCTCAGCGAAGACGCTCGGAAGGAACTTTCGGAGCTTATTGCAATGCTTCCGACAAAACACACCTATGCGGTCCGCTCGTCTGCCATAGGTGAGGACGGAAAAGAAGCGTCATTTGCAGGAGCGTATGAGACACTTACCGACATAAAGACTGCCAACATAATGGACGCAGTGAAAAAAGTAGCCGACTCTGCAAAGAGCGAGAGAGTGTCCGTATATGCAGATAACCGAAGTCAAGTAGGGGGAAAAATCGCAGTTATTATCCAGAGGTTTATATCGCCGCAGTATGCGGGGGTTGTTTTCACAGCAGATCCCATTTCGGCAGATAGAGCTGTTATGGCAGGAAACTTTGTAAGAGGTGAGGGCGAAACTCTTGTATCGGGCAGCGGCAGCGACGGAGAATTCACCATCAATGTTCTTTCCTCACAGTATAGCGGCAGCGATGAGATAAGACCCTATGCAAAAAGGATTATGAGACTTGCAAGAAAGATAGAAACCCTTTACGGTTGTCCTCAGGATATAGAGTGGGCGGTATATGGGAACAAGCCATATATTCTCCAGGCGAGACCAATAACCACCCTGTTTTCAAACGATAAGGGCAGATTTATCATAAACGATTCACTTTGCGGCAATTTGCTGCTTTCAAAAACAAATGTTGGAGAAATATTTCTTCGTCCGGTTTCCCCCGTCACCTACGGCATGATAGAGAGCATAGGAAATACTCTTGGGATACCGCTCATATCCGCAGTCTGCGGTCAGCTTTATCTTAACATAAGCGGATTATGCTCCGTTCTCTGTTCTTTCGGTATGAGCAGAGAAAAGGCATACAAAACTCTTTCAGAGCTTGCAGGGGGCATTCCGGAAGGGGTCGATATACCCATCTACCCGTATGACAAGAAGATACTGCTTAGAAAGATAGGCGGTGTGATAAAGTCTGCTTTTATTAAAAAGAAGGACAAAAATGAATACGGCAAGGATTTTGTAAAGCGTATACCATACATAGCGGGGAAGATATGCGAGGACATCCGTCATGCGGACAGCACAGAGGAGCTTTGCATGATATGGAATGAACGCTGCGAGCCTTTTTTTACCAGAACCTTGTCGGCAATAGCAACAAGCCTTTCCGTAAAGCCCCTGTTTCAGACAAGGGAGAAGATAAGAAAGATATGCTCCGTAGAACTTACGGACAGGCTGCTTTCAAACTGTTCAGGAAACGGAAGCATAGAAAGCCTTGGCACTCTCCTTGCAGTGGACGATATGATAAACGAGAGGATAACGAGGGAGGAATATATCTTCCGCTATGGACACAGACACACCGATGAAATGGAGCTTGCGCTCCCTTATCCCTATGAGGATCCCGAATTTCCGGACAATGTTATCCGTGAATATAAAAAATCGGGAATAGATGCGTATGAACTCAAGAAAAAACAGGAAAAGCGTTTTGAAGAGGCAGTAAAAGAGTTTTCGGAGCTTTATCCTAAAAAGACAGGCTGGCTCAAAAGCACTCTTGAAAAATACAGCAATGCAGTTTACTGCAGAGAAATCATAAGAAGCGACTCTCTCAGATTATTCTGTATGTTGAGGGAATTTATCCTAAAGGCGGGAAGTCTTACGGGTCTTGACGATGATATATTCATGCTCTATATTGATGAGATAGTGGCATATCTCAAAGGTGAAAAGACTCCGGCAGATAAGATAGAAGAAAGGCGCAGAAACTATAGCGCGCAGCTTGCCATGCCAAATTTCCCAAGCATCATCTGCGGCAGATTCACTCCCGAGGAGTGGCAGCAGAGCGGAGGTGCAGGCGGGTTTTATAAATACGGCGTGACAGGCACCGATGAAAAAGCGGACGCAATCAGAGGAGTTGCAGGCTCTTGTGGACAAGCAGAGGGCGTCGCAAGAGTTTTGACATCAATCAATCAGTCGGGAGAGCTGCAGAAAGGTGAGATTCTTGTTATACCCGCCGCAAATATCGGATGGGTAAAGGTATTTCCCAAGGTGGCTGCTATTGTAACGGACATCGGAGCTCCTCTTTCTCACGCGGTTATAGTTGCAAGAGAATTGGGAATCCCGGCTGTAGTCAGCTGCCAGAATGCTTCGGGAGTTCTGAAAACAGGCGACAGAATAAGAGTTGACGGCGCTTCGGGAACAGTAACGATTATTGAAAGGGCGGTAGGATAATAGTGCTTTAAACGCTATTGACATCTCAGTGATCTCAATATGTTCCGGTTAATTTTTGTTTGCAATATTTCTGAATCAGTGGTATAATAAATGCAACGGGCGAAATGTCCCCGCACATACATTATTCGGCGGGGTCGCTTATCAATATATTGTTAATATCAGATATTAAAGGAGTTAGCGAATGAACACCGAAAAAACCATTTCATTCATATCCGACCGTAAGCATTATGATATTTCTGAAAGAAGTATATTGTATATTTCTATGAAGAAGCAAGACGCATTTATCCACCTTTCAGATGGAAGCGTACTCAAGACGCGTATGACGTTTGCGGAGTTTCAGGATATACTCGGCGAGGATTTTATAAGAATAACCCGCGGCTGCCTCGTTTCTGCAATGGCTATCCATAATGTAGGTAAGCTTATCACTCTGTCAAATGGTGAATCCTTGGAATATGCTACGCAGCACCGTAGGGAGATAATGGAGAAGTACCATAAAAAACAGCGCGTCATTATAGATTCGCTTGCAGACAACGACAATCCCGTTGACAACGAAGAATATCACCGACACTATAAGTGTTTTGATAATATTCCTATTGCGTTTGCGGATATTGAGATGATATTCAACGAGGAAAGTCAGGCTGTGGATTGGATATTCCGCTATGGAAACGAGGCTCTCGCAAAGTTGGAGGGATACCCGCTGGACGTACTTATCGGGAACACATTCGGGAGCATTTTTGCAAACATTGATTTAAAATGGCTGCGCAGCTACGAACATTCCGTGCTGTATGGCGAGACACTTGAAATAGTTGATTACAGCCCCGAGATAGACAAATATCTGCGTATAGTCAGCTTTCCGACCTTCAAGGGACACTGTGGCTGTCTTCTGTTCGATATATCGGAAACGAATTTCTCGGTCGAAAAGACAGTCGGCGAAAAAGCAATATTGATGTATTTGAAAAAGCTGATGGAGTGAAACGTCAATAATTATGTGACATTGCCCTAATAAACAAAGCATTATTCCTTATCTTTTAAAAAAACAGGCGCACAGCTAAAACTGTACGCCTGTTCTTGATTTTATACCTTATTTCAGACTCCCCGTAATCGCCGCCGAGGGCGTGTGCCATGCCGTTCCGTCGAAGCAGATTATTCTGTAGGAATAGCTCTTTCCGCTTTCGACATTCTTATCGACAAAGCTCGTTCCACCAGCATAACCGATCGTTGACCATGTGCTGTCGCTGAGCCGCTGTATGCGGTATCTCGTCGCGCCTGAAAGCGCTGTCCATCTGAGCGTTATGGACTTGCCAGCCACAACCGCTCTGAAGTTAGCGGGGATAAGGTCGGGCTTTGCAGTAACAACGACCGACGACACGCTCCACTTGCCGTCAACATTCGCGAGAACTTTGAACGAATACGTTGTTCCGTTCGTAAGATTTTTCACGGTGTATGTGTTCACCGTGGGAAGTGCAATAGTCGTCCATGCGTTGTTTTTGAGCATCTGAACGCGGTATTCCGAAGCCTCGTTCAGTTTATCCCATATCAGCGTTATGCTTTTATTTCCCGCCGCAGCAGAAACGTTCGTGGGAATTGGGTTCGGAGTCGCCGTAACGACCGCAGAAGCTATGCTCCATACTCCGCCCGATTTCGCGAGAACTCTGAACGAATATTTCGTCCCGTTGGTGAGATTTTTCACAACAAGGGTGTTCGCCGCAGGAGTTCCTACCGTCGACCATACGCCGTTTTTGAGCATCTGAACACGGTATCCCGAAGTGTTGGTTACCTTGTTCCATGTGAGTGTTGCGCGCTTGTTTTCCGCAGTCGCTTTCACGTTCTTCGGAACAGCCGAATATGTCGCGGAAGCCGACGCCGAAGCAGGTCCGTACGAGCTTTCATCGCCCGCGAGAACTCTGTATGTGTATGTTTCTCCGCTGACAACGCTCTTAACGCCGTAAGAAAGATTTTTCGTCTGACCTACCGTGCGTTCCGTCAAGCCACTGAACACGGTAAAATTCAGCGTTTTCAATCTCGCTCCAGCTTATAACGAGCCGTCCGTCATCAGAACGTACGCGCACGTTCGTCGGCGCGATAAGCGTCATTTTTGTGACTGTAATTTCAACGGTCACGCTGAATGTCGTGTAGTTTTCGGTTTCGATTTCAAGCTCTACCGTCGCCGTTTTGCCAAGATCCGCAGCGGTCAGCTTGTTTAATGTGTAGGTGAGAACGCCGCCGCTGAATGAAGCGGTATTGCCGATAATGTTGTCGCTGTTTTCGGTAACGGTCGCTTTTCCTCCGATAAATCCGCCATGATTTTCGGGAAGTCCTGTGATAGTGAACTTGCGGCTGCCGTTCTTGTTCCAAGGCGCTCTAGTCTCGTTCACCTTTACCGCGGGCGCGGTCGCCTTTTCGATAGTGAACGTCCAGTCTGCGCTTGTCAGGTCGGTCGCCGACTTGTAAATGTCGCCCTCGGCAACGTCGATTTTTACCGCATAAGTGCCTGCGTTTATCGGCTGGGTTTCAACGCCGTTCAAGTAATATTTCGCGCTGATTTCGCCAACGCCCGATTTTCCGCTGAACGAAGCGGATTTCGTCTTTCCGTCGAATATCAGATTCGTCGGAGGTGTGAAGTCAATTTTCTCCGCAGAAAGGTCAAGCTTTTCGATATTAACCTTGCAGGTCGCTTCGCCGCTTGCGATATATTTGGAGTTTGTTCCGTCATATTCAAGTGTGAATATTCTGTTGCCTACGACATTTATCGAAGGAATGATACCTTCAGTTGTGGTATTATCGAAAATACCCGTGCTGTCAACAACGGTATCACCGTCAACAGTTATTTTAAAGCTGCCCTCGCTTTCTGTGGCTGCGGTGTTATCTGCCGCAAAATCAGCCATACCGTCAAACTTTACGAGAGCCGAAACGTTGAATTTTACTTCGTCGCCGTACTTGTATTCTGCGTCCTTGTTGGAGGGCTCGATAACAATCTTGGTTTCGTATTTTACTGAGGGTGCGTCGTCTGCGAATACAGCCAGGTTTGGATAATATGCAATGCCGTTTGCCTTATCGTTAGCCTTTTTTCTCCATTCCGAATCATCCGAATCAAATTTCATTGTTTCAAGAGCCTTGCCGTCAGTCATCTGTAATGTGGTAAGTCCCGTTGCAGAGCCATCAGCATCGCCGCCATCTATTCCTCCGACCGCGCAGATATCCTTGTTGTAATAGCAGTTGGTGATAGTTCCGCCATTGTTATATCCACACACGCCGCCAACACTAGATTCTCATTTGACCGTGCCGGTGTTATAGCAGTTCTGAATCGTGCCGCGCAAATCATTATATCCGCACACGCCGCCAACATTAGATTCTCCTTTGATCGTGCCGGCATTGTAGCAGTTCTGAATCTTACTATAGTTAAATCCGCACACGCCGCCAACAATAGATTCTCCTTTGACCGCACCGGTGTTATAGCAGTTCTTGATCGTGCCGAAATTTTCTCCGCACACGCCGCCAACAGATTCTCCTTTGACTGCACTAGTGTTATAGCAGTTCATAATCGTGCCGCGATTATCTCCGCACACGCCGCCGACAAAATCTTTTCCGGTTATCTCAGCCTTTTCAACGCCGAGGTTCATTATTGTTCCGTTGTTATATCCAAACAGACCTATGTATCCATCTTCCAGATTTATTATGAAGTTCGACACGGTATGCCCGTTGCCGTCGAATGTACCTTCAAAGCAATTCCAACTTCCACCTATCGGCGTCCATTCATTTCCACCGAGGTCGATATAGGCGGTCAGCTTGAAAAATTTGCCTGAATAGGCTTCGCCGCTGTTCACCTGCTGTGCAAGGCGAGCGAGCTGTTCGTCGTTTGCTATTTCGCACGCTGTCTCGGCTGATGAACCGTCGCCGCCGTCAAATTTTTCGGCAATGGTGCCGTTCCACTCTGCGCTTGTCGTTATGTCAAGCGCGCCGAAATACAGCAGCGCCGCCACAAGTACAGTAAATGCCGTAAAAAACAGCGCTATTGGTTTGGTTAGTTTCTTTGCCATTAAAAATCCTCCTTATTTTTCTGTGCAAATTAGGGAAGCGCTGATTAAATCGGGTATGCAGATTGCGCAGACAGATTTTTCGTAGCGGATGCCGCCCCCAGTGATTGTATGAAACCGACGCAGGAATACTTGATGTATTTCAAGGAGTTTTCGTGCAATCAGGCGGAAAATATGCAAGCAAGATGCGTGCCGCGATTTATTCAGTGCTTCCTAAGATAAAAGCCGACAGTTCCAAAAAAATCAAGCGCGTTTTATGTTTTTTCATGCACGAACATCATGCCGAAACTTATCGACAGTAAAACGCAGCAGAACCATATCGCCTTGTATCCGAGGGTAAGCGTTAAAATGCTGCCAAGTCCTGCGCCTATCCCAAAAACGGCGATAACGCCAAAGTATGTGAACGCTTTTTGCAGCGCTTCCTTTTCCCGTATGCGGAAATATTCGCAAAGCGCTTCCGTTCCCGAACGCAGATTGCCGATACACATTGTGCTTGCATATGCGTGACCGCGTACTTTGTGAAACGACTGCACCTGCATCGCGCATACGAAAGAAACGAGCGCATTTGCGAGCGGTTCTGCGGTCTGCGGTAAGAAGCCGACAACAAAAAGCAGAATAATTTCGCACATCAGTATTATCTGCCGCCAGTGTATTTTTTCATAGCATTTCAGCTTTATGTGAATGTATTCCGCAGCCGCCGTCCCCGCAATAAAGCATATAACGGGGATCAGATATTTCAGCGCCGTTGCCCATTCCTTTTGAAATAAAGCGGTGCTTAACAGCACAACGTTCCCCGTCTGCGCATTTGCAAACACTTTTCCGCGGCACATACAAGTGTACGCGTCCTGAAATCCGCCCGACAATATAATAAATATCGCTGCCCGAAAGCTGTCGGACATTTGTCCCCGAAGCGGTTTAACGACCCTCATTTTGATTTCTCTTTCCGGGAAAAGTGAATACAAAAGCTGTATAAGAAAGCATAAATCCAACAGCAAACAGTATCAGCGTGAGCGGGCTGCCGCTCGAAAGACATTTCGATATTGTCCCCAGCAAGAAGCCAACGGCAAACACAGCGGAAATAAATCTGTATTTTTTCTTTTCTTCTTTTTCAGCCCCGAGCAGACGCATAATGAGAAGAACCATAGCCGCGTCAAACATAACACCCATAATAGCTTCAATAATCGTTTCCATTTCTATAAACCTGCTTTCTTTTTATATACTAAGCCAAAAGCAAAATCACTGTATTATACTCTTGACTTTTGGTATCGGGTATATTATAATACAAGTTGATATATATGTAAAATGTATGTTAGATATATCTGAAATATCATTATGATATATACGGAGGTCGGAAATGTACATCAATTATGACTATTACCGCATATTTTATTATGTTGCCAAGTACGAAAATATTTCACAGGCAGCAAAACTTTTGCTGAATAATCAGCCCAACCTGACCCGAACGATAAAAAAACTCGAAGCCGAGCTTGGCTGTCCGCTTTTTTTGCGCTCGCGAACGGGAATGAAGCTCACACCCGAGGGCGAAAGATTATACGAGCATATCCGAATTGCAATTGAACATATAAATGCGGGAGAAACCGAAATAACCGAAGAACGCGGTCTGCAAAAAGGAACTGTTTACGTTGCGGCAAGTGAAGTCGCTCTGCGCTGTATGCTTTTGCCGATATTGAAAAAATATCGGCTCATTTATCCGGGAATCCACATTCGTATCAGCAACCACTCTACGCCGCAAGCTATCGACGCGCTGAAAGAGGGTACGGCTGATATTGCCGTTGTCACAACGCCTACCGTCAGCTCCGCGTCTCTTATCGAAACTGTCGTCCGCCCGATAAACGAGGTCGCGGTCTGCTCTCCGTATTTTTCCGAACTGATAAATAAACGGGTCGCGCTGCAAGACTTGCAGAATTATCCCATTATATCTCTTGGACCGAACACAAAATCGCATGAATTTTACTCGGCTTTTTTCGCCGCACATAATCTGACGTACAATCCCGATATTGAAGCCTTTACCGCCGATCAGATATTGCCTATGGTCGAAGCCGATCTCGGCGTGGGCTTTGTACCCGAGGAATTTTTGTCGGATAACACCGGCGTCCGCGTAATAGACCTTAAAGAAACTATCCCGAAACGCAGCATTGTTCTTATAAAAAGAAAAGAGCAGCCGCTTAGCGTGGCTGCTAAAGAACTTGAACGCATGATACTGGAAATTGCCGAAAATTGACGGCATTGTCTCTCCATTTACAAAAAAACAGCAAGAACCGCGCTCGGCTCTTACTGTTTTTGTTTTATTGGTGCTTAGGGAAGCGCTGATTAAATCGGGTATACAGATTACGCAGACAGATTTTTCGTAGCGGATGCCGCCCCCAGTGATTGTATGAAACCGACGCAGGAATACTTGATGTATTTCAAGGAGTTTTCGTGCAATCAGGCGGAAAATATGCAAGCAAGATGCGTGCCGCGATTTATTCAGTGCTTCCTTAGAACCGACTGTTTTAATTATGTCAGGATTGTACAGAATAATTTCCCTTATATTTATAGTGCATTTTTCCTCGTTTGTCAATAGACATGGAACGAATGCTATAAATATGTAACGAATAACAGTGCCGATATGAAACGAATGGGCTTTCGTTCCATGTCGGCAGCCGGTTGTTTGTAGGCGATATCACCGAATCGGGTATAAAACAGTCTGAGATGGTGACGAAAATCAGCGATGATATATCCAGAATTTCTGGAGTTGTTCAGACAAATTCGGCAACTGCCGAGGAAAGCGCGGCAGCTTCTGAAGAACTTTCGGGACAGGCAGGTATTCTCAAGCAGCTTATCGGAACATTTAAGCTGTAATAAAAAGTTAAAACGCCGCACAATTGCGAAATGCTTTGTGCGGCGTTTTGCCTTACATATTATATATATTTTATGATTTCACTTCTGACGCTGTCCATTCGGCTGTCAGAAAGTCCGAAGTCCATTTGCTTGTAGCTCCATGCTGCGCGCGAAATTTCCAGTTTTTCGAATGCCGCGTTTATCGCCTTGAACCATTTCAATGTGTCCTCTGGCGAAGCACGGTCGATAACACCGTATTCTCCGCAATAAAGTGCGGCGCCGTTTTTTCTTGCGGTTTCACAAGCGCGGCTGAATCTTTCCGCAAAAAAATCGGGAGTGATCGGAGGCTCGGCATTTTCAAACGAAAGTCGGAAATTTACGTCCATTCCGTCAACCCACGGTGCGCCCTGGTGAGTGAATATAAGCGGGTCGTAGCAGTGAAAATTGTATACAACCCTGTCGTCATACGGAATATCAAGGTCAGGAACGGCGTCGGGACTGTTGTTCCAGTATCCGCCGACGAGAATGTATGTGTGCGGCGCAAATTTGCGGATTTTTTCAATGCAGTTTCTGATAATGCGGTTCCAAGTGTCCTTATAGCTTTGATCGGTGACCTCGTTAAGAAGCTCAAAAGCAATCGTTCCGTCACTGACCGCATAGCGCTGCGCGATATACTCCCAAAGTTTGTAGAATCTTTCCTGAAGAGTCGGGTTTTCAAAAAATCCCGATTCGTTTTCACCCTTGTCGAACGAAAATCCTGCGGTTTTGTGAAGGTCGATAATTATGTTAAGCCCTGCGTTTCTGCTCCATTTTACGGCGCTGTCGATATACGCGAAACCGTCCTCTATAAAATTACCGTTTTCGTCCTGAATAAGATTATAGTCGATAGGCAGGCGGACATGATCGGCTTTCCAGCCCGAAATTTTTCGTATATCGGCTTCGGTAATGAAGCTGTCATAATGTTCTTTCGTGTGGCAGCACTGTGAAAGCCAGCCACCGAGATTTATTCCTTTTTTGTAGCCTTTAAAATCAGTCATATTGGTGTTCCTTTCGGTTTATTCTGCGTTTTTCGCAATTTTGTTATATCATATTTTGAGGACAATGGATATCACGTTGCTGTCTTTTGTATCAAAATCGGGCTATTTTTTTAACCAGATTTAACGAGTGGCAGGAAGTCCGTTTAGCCGCGCTGTATAAAAAATGTCACAAATTTTATAGGAAATGTCACGGATTTGACATAAATGACAAGATTGTGATATAATGAATTCATCTCCTATGATATCATGAAAGCATGAAACAATGTTCAAGCGGAGGTTTTATTTATGGAATTATCAAAGAAAATCATTTCAGCATTTTTAATTGTTAGCTTGCTTTCTGCCTGCGCGGCAAAGGAAGTTCCGGCAGAAACGACGGCGGCAGTTACAGCAGAAACTACGTCTGCTGTCGAACCCGAGGTTCCCGAAGGTCACGGTTATGCGAATTTTACAAGCGGACTCCCCGACGGCTGGGAATGTTCAGACGGCTGGAGCAACGGCAGTATGTTCAACGTTACATGGAGAAAGAAAAACGTGACGTTTAACGATGGGAAAATGCAGCTTATTATTGACAATGATACCGTCCCGAAAGGTGGCGTTCCGTATTCGGGCGGTGAGTTTCGCAGCAAAGATTTTTACGGCTACGGCAGATATGAAGTGTCTATGAAGGCAATAAAAAATGACGGCGTAGTGTCCTCTTTTTTCACTTACACCGGTCCGTCTGACAACAATCCGTGGGATGAAATTGACGTTGAGATACTCGGAAAGGACACGACTAAGGTGCAGTTCAACTATTTCACCGACGGTCGGGGAAATCACGAATATATGTACGATCTCGGCTTTGACGCTTCCGAGGATTTTCACACCTATGCATTTGAATGGCATAAAGATAAAATCGTATGGTACGTTGACGGAAACGAAGCTCACAGTGTAACCGAAAATATTCCCGTTACGGAAAGTAAGATAATGATGAACGCTTGGTGCGGAAAAGGCGTCAACAGCTGGCTTAAGGCGTTCAATGACGAAAATCTGCCGCTTACAGCAGAATATGAATGGGTGAAATTCACACCTTTTGACCCTGAAGAATAACGAATTGAAAACTGCGGGAGGGATATTATGAATGTAGACAAGAAACTTTCACACCTTGAATTTATAAACAGAGAATACAACATTTCGCATCTGTCATACGAGCGGGAAATGGCTTTTTTTGACTGTATCAGGGACGGTAAGCCCGATGAGGCAAAGAGGCTGTTTAAGCCGCTTGACTGCGATCAGATGGGCAGGCTCAGTCCCGACAACCTTCGCAATCTTAAATATCACCTGATAATCTCTGTCGCGCTTATAACACGCTCTTGCATTGAGGGAGGAATGGAAATGGAGTCGGCGTATAATCTCAGCGATATTTATATAAACAGCATTGACAAATGCCGCACGGAAGATGAGATAAATCTTCTTCACCGCGAGGTCGTTCAGGATTTTGCCGAGCGTATGCAGATAATCCATAAGACGAATATTTATCCAAAGCCCGTTGTTCTTTGCCTTGATTATATTTACAACAACCTCCACACAAAGATAAGCTTTCAGAAGCTCGCGGAGGTGTCCGGAATGAGTCCGACATATATATCAAAGCTGTTTCACAAGGAAGTAGGGATAACGATTTCGGAATATATCACACGAAAGCGCATTGAAGCGGCGAAGAATATGCTTAAATACTCCGATCATGCCTGCATTGAAATTGCGGATTGTCTTTGTTATAGTTCCGAGAGCCATTTTATACAGGTTTTTAAAAAGCGAACAGGCTATACCCCGAAATGTTACAGAGAAAAATTCTTCAGAACCCGCAGAGATAATCCTGCGGAACAAATGCTGTGATATGTAATACTAAGCACCAATAAAACCATAGATAAAAATTCTAGTATAACCCATACATTCAAAGATTACACTCGATTTTTGTATAGTTTTTAATTGGTGTTAAGTATAAAAAATCCGTTTTACTGCAAAAATATAACATAAAACGCAGCCGTATTACATTTTGAATCCCGAAAGTACTGTAAAATATAGACAGCAAAGGCAAAACAAATTCGGAAAGGAATACGGTTATGAAAAGTAAAAAAACAACTGCGTGCATTATGTCTGTTCTAACACTGATAAGCGCGGGAGCCTGCGCAAAAGGCGGCGAAAGAAGCACATCTACACAGCCCGCGCTTCCGGCGGCAACTACCGTCACGACGACTGCGGCAGCAACTCTTGCGGAAGAGGATAAAAAAGCGCTTGCGGAAGTTGAAACAACATATGAAAAGCTGAAAAATCCTACCGTGAAATTTTTGTCCTCGTGGGACATAAATCCTGCTGACGGAAAACCGAAGCAGGTTTCCCTCGAAATATTCGAGGGAGCGTACGGCGGAGAAATCGAGTATATTTCCTGCACATGGGACGAGCGCTATACCGCTCTCGGAAAGATGATCGCGGCGGGCGATTCTCCCGATATGTTCAGCGCGGGCGACCTCGACTGTTTCCCTCAGGGCGCGGTAAGTAAGATGTTCATGCCGCTTGACGATTATGTGGACTTCGATTCGGAGCTTTGGGCGCCGATGAAGAACATAAACGACCAGTTCGTTTTTAACGGCAAGCATTACGTTGGCGCAACAAGCACCGACGCAGGCGTTGTGATGATCTATAATCAGAAAACTATTGAGGAAAACGGGCTTTCTGACCCCGCCGTTCTCCTTGAAGAGGGTAATTGGAACTGGGATACACTTTACGATATGATGATTGCTTTCTGCGATAGGGAAAACGAAAAATTCGCTGTCGACGGCTGGTGGTTTGAGGGCGCAATTTCACTTACAACAGGCGTTCCATATGTCGGAATGAAGGACGGAAAAATTGTACAGAACCTCGATAACCCGCTTATTGATAAAGTTCAGCAGTATATGTACGAAATGAAGAAGCAGGATTTGCCGTTCCCGAAATCCGAGTATTCGTGGCAGATTCACCCCGAAAATATCGGCAAAGGCAAAACGCTTTTCTATCCCTGCGGAACATGGGCGCTGTATGTTGCAGACCTTTCGGATTTCGGTGAAATGGAAGATATAAGGTTTGTTCCGATGCCCGCCTGCCCTTATGCAGACAAGCATTATCTCCCAACTTCGATTACAGGCTTTACACTATGCTCAGGCGCTAAAAATCCCGAGGGCGTTGCGGCGTACCTTGATTGTCTGATGATTTGCCGCGACAATGAAACGGCGCTTGAGATCGAACATTCTCAGATTTTTGAGGACTATCAGTGGACTGAAACAATGTACAATATGCTTCTTAAAACAAGGGAAATGACCGAAGAGGCTCCTGTAATAGAGTTCTACACGGCGGTGAATGACACGGTGAACGACCTTGTGAACAATCCTATAAAGGAAACCTACAATGCGGGAGTTGCATGGTCCGAAACTAAGGAGTCAATTAAAATGGCGCTCCAGTCTGAGCTTGACTCTGTAAATACAAGAATTGAATAATTACTTTTTGAGTTTCTTCATATCTCCTTTTGCGGCTCGGCTTTGTCGAGCCGCTGATTTTTTATGCGGATATTATCTGTTTCATTTTTTCTCCGTCCACATTTACAAAAAACATGATAGGCGGGAACGGTGAGCTTTGTAAGCAAAGTCGTAATAAGCGCAGTTATGAACGCCTAAACGCAGACGGAGTCATTCCTTCGTAGCGTCCAAGTTAATAATTATATAAGAACAAAAAATGATAATGAACATTCCAAGAATTTCCGCGGCAGGTTCACCTTTTATTTGACAAAAACACAGCGCCTGCCGAGAAATTTTAAAGAAGCGCTGATTAAATCGGGTATGCAGATTGCGCAGACAGATTTTTCGTCAGGCGGATGCCGCCCCCAGGATTGTATGAAAATGACGCAGGAATACTTGATGTATTTCAAGGAGTTTTCGTGCAATATGATGAAAAATAAGCAAGCAAGATGCGTGCCGCGATTTATTCAGTGCTTCCTTAGGTATATCGGCAGGACAATAATTCTTGCAGCGATAACATTGACTGTTCTGTTTGTCTGCGCGTGGAATATGACCACCGTTTTTCTGGGAATAATTCTCGCTCCCGCATTTATTTGCTACGTTCACGGTTCGTTTATTATCAGGATATTTCAAAATCTTGAGGAAACGAAAGGGCAGACCGAAAGCGAGCCGATATAATAAAACCGCACAATAGCGTATTTTAAATCTTTTGATGAACTCAAAACCTTTACTCAAGATACATATGCGGCTGCTCCTTTGATGTATTAAGCTGCCCGATAAATGGGAATTTGTCATGTTTTTATTATCCAGTATCCATTATATGCATAATTGTCATTTGCACCGACCAATAAATTGCCGGATTTGACAAAGCCATATTTTTGAGCTGCATCTATGCGTTCAATTGCGTAAAGTGGTATTTTGGTTATGATCTCTGCACAATCAAAAAGCTCGTATAAATCAGGAATAATAAGACTAAATAATTCACGAATCACGTCCGATTTTTCATAGTCACTCCTTACATCAAGGCGCAAAACTCCTACATCGTTAAAATCGACGTTTGCCGCTCTATGAAACATCTCAATCGTACCGATTGCTTTTGAAAATGTTTTGTCGATAATCGTCCATCTAACGAACCATTTTGTTTTATAAGAACTAAGCCAAAAGTTTATTGCTGATTCCATTTTTTCGATGTTCGGATAAAAGAAGTTATCTCCGTTGCAATTATCACTGTTAAAAAACGGCAGAGCATTTTTATCGCTATATACCTCTAAAAGGTCAGTAGCATCTTCTTTTTTTACAAATCGCAGCATAAAACTTTCATTTTCAAATACAGGACAACTTTCATATACACTTTTCATCATTATCCTCCAATAAATTTCGATTTGTAGGGCAGATTAACTGCCCTCATAAACCTATTATACCACGCATTTCCACAATTTTCAACCGTTTTTCCAATATTCCAAAACAGAAAAAATATCTCCGTTAAAATCAACGACCGTGTCAATGTCTATTCTGTCGCCGTCATAGAAAACGAGCCTGCGCTCGGCTTCTTCGATCGTTCTGACTATTCCTGTTTTTTGGGCATACGCTCCGCCTGATTTCTTTTCATCGGGGACAAAGTATGTTACCGTTATTTCGGGCTGTTCGGGCAGTTTTTCTTTAAGCAGCCGCAGTTTCGCAGACAATTTTTCAAGGCTGTCCTCGTCCATTTCCAAAAAATCGTCTGTCAGTCTTGCGGTTTCCTTTATTGCCTCACTGTGACCTGTGAGAGCGGCAAACGGAGCAAACTGCACGGCACGATCGGAAACAGACATATGCTTTCGCACGGCTGATTGATGATGAGAGAGGTTTATGATATGGCTGTAGTCTTTCATAATTAGGCTTTGTGACCTCCTATCTGGTTGTTTCGCTCCTTTGACGTTGCGCCTTCTTCGAGATTCATGCCTTTCAGAACCGCGTTCTTACCAAATTTTTTCTTTATATGAAGCATTGCCTGCTGTATGTGTTTTTCCTTTTCAAGCTCCTTTTCCTGCCGTTCATTCTGCTCCCGAATGGCGGCGTAGTCGGTAAAGAAGTCGAGCTGTTCATATTCTTCCTTTTGCTGAACATTCTTTTCATCAACAAGATTATTGGCGGCAATGTTGATTTTTCTGACAAGAAGATTCGAATCGACGATCTTATCATAAAGCTCTGCCATCGCTTTGAGAATAAGCTTTGTTGACGAGGTCTGTCTGTCGAGAGTTTTTGAACCGTGAGCGTTTTTCGGAATTTTTCTTCCGTAAGCGTCGGTCGTTATTTCACCGTGATACTTGCGGCTGATTTCGGGATTTTTCAAATTTTCCGTATCATATATTATCGTCAGAACAAGCTGGTTCGTAACAAGTCCTTTTTCAACAATGTCAAGCACAAGCAGGTCGGTCATTTCCATTGTGATGAGCTTTGCTTTTTCGTATGTGTACGGCTCTTGAAGGGCCTGTCCCGTACTCAAGCTGTTCGTTTCGGGACGATAGGATTTTATGTCCTGCATAGTGCATGGCTCCCAGCCCCACGCATGGTCGATAAGCAATTCTGCATTAACGCCGAACAGATTGTAGAGCAAATCCTCTCCCCGCTCGGTAAGCGACATTTCCGCAATATCGCCCATTGTATATATGCCGTGCGCTTCGAGTTTTGCCGCATATCCTTTCCCGACTCTCCAGAACGAAGTGAGCGGGGTATGCGTCCAAAGCTGCTGTCGGTATGACATTTCATCAAGCTCCGCAATTCTTACGCCGTCCTTGTCGGGCGGCATTTTCTTTGCAACAATATCCATTGCTATTTTACAAAGGTAGAGGTTTGTTCCGATTCCGGCTGTGGCGGTAATTCCGGTTGTTTTCAGAACGTCGCGGATAATTGTTATTGCAAGCTCGTGGGCTGTCATTTTATATGCCGCGAGATAATTCGTCACGTCCATAAATACCTCGTCAATGGAGTAAACGTGCATATCCTCGGGAGCAATATATTTCAGATAAACATTGTAAACGCGCGTGCTGTATTCCATATAGTAAGCCATGCGTGGCGGGGCTACAATGTAATCCGCCGACAATGATAAATCATTTTTCAAGTCTGTTTCAAGGTATGAGCTTCCCGAAAAGTCTGCTTTATAATTGTGTATAGCCTTGCGGTACTGATATAGTCTTTTGGAGTTAGCTTCCCTGATTTTCTGAACGACCTCGAATAGCCTTGGTCTGCCCGGAATACCGAACGTTTTAAGCGACGGAGAAACCGCAAGGCAAATCGTTTTTTCTGTTCGGTTTTCGTCAGCAACAACAAGGTTTGTGACAAGGGGATCAAGCCCCCGTTCCTTACACTCCACAGAAGCGAAAAAAGATTTAAGATCAATAGCAATATAAGTGCGCGGCAATTTCATGCCCCCCTTCCGAATTATTTTATTGAGAATATGATATTTTACAGTGCCTGCAGCTGTTTTTACGTTGATTTTCCGGTCTATTTTTGAATAACCTAGCTTGTGACAAACTAAACTGAGTATACCACAATTTCTTAAAATTGACAAGCGAAATTATGGCGATGCCTTTTGGGAATGTTTCAGAGGATTTTAATACTAATCACCAATAAAACTATAGACAAAAAATCTTCGTATAACCCCTATATGCAAGATTATACTCGATTTTTTGTATAGTTTTTAATTGGTGCTGAGTATAAATGAATAATCGCTGTCATTACGAAATCTTGTCGGCGCGTAAAAAACGAATAACACCGCTGTTTGAAAAAATGGTGTCCTCAAGACATATTTTAAGACCGAAAGACCCGCATATTTCTTGTAAATGGCATAAAAGCGACGCGTCGATGATTGATGTGAAGGGTGCGATTACAAACGCCTAAACGCAGACGGCGTCATTCCTTCGTAGCGTCCAAAAAGTTTGCAGAAATAGCTAGGTGCGCAGAAGCCAACCTCTTCGGAAATGTTTTCAATGCTTTTGTCTGTGCTGATAATAAGCTCCTTTGCGGCTTGTATACGTCGTTTCGCAATATATTCCATAGGGCGGGAGCCTAGGGTGTTTTTGAAAAGCAGGCAAAGATACTGCTTTGAAACGCCCGAAGCAGCGCAGAGATCGTCCATAGTTATTTTCTCTTTGAAGTTAAAATTTATATAGTCAACTGCTTTTATAAGCGCTGAATTTGGCGAACTTGCGGCTGTTTCGGCGGATATAATGCGATAAAACTCAATGAGAAAATCGTATAAGAATCCCGCGGCTCGATAGTTTCCGAAAACAGAATCCGCTCGGAGAGCCTGATGCATTTTTTGAAAAATATGGTCAAGCGTCTTTGTTTGCGAAAGAGGAAAAATGCTTGGCTTTGTCAGTCCGAAGTGTCGCAGAATATCATTTGAGGCATATCCCGATGGGACTACCCAGTGTATGTCCCAGATATCCTCGTTTGGATAGTATTCGTGAGGATAGGACGCGGGCATAAACAGGGCTGTGTTGGGTGGAATAATGTGCGTGCAGTTGTCGAGCAGCAGAGTTCCGCTTCCTTTTGTACAGTAAAGTATCTGAGGAAAAGAATAGCCCTCCGTTCTGATGATATGATCCTGACAATGCTGCTGACCCATATTCATCAAAAACAGCGGAAGCTCCTTTTCGCTGCGAAGAATGGGATAATCGCAAAAGAACAAAATATTTTCCTCCATATTCATATTGTTATATTTTTATAATATCATTTATTGACGTTAAAGTCAATATCGTTTATAATGATGTCACAGTAGGTTTTGATAATCCAATATTTATATAAGGAGAAAAATGACAATGGACATTTCAAAAATATCCGTGACAGGTTCACCCAAAAGCAAAATGATTTACCATGAAGACCCGCAGCTGCTCCACATCGGGACGCTCGGAAGGCACTGCTATTTTATTCCGTTCGCAAAGCAGCAGAATCCGTTTGAAAGCAGGGAAAGTTCGGAGCATTTTGAGCTTCTGAACGGCGATTGGAAGTTTCGCTATTATGACAGCATTATCGACCTTGAGGACGACTTTCTTTCAATGCCGTTTGAAAAGACTATCCCTGTTCCGTCAAACTGGCAGCTTCACGGATATGACAAGCCGCAGTACACAAATGTATGCTATCCGATACCGTTCGACCCGCCGTATGTTCCTGATGATATTCCGGTGGGAATTTACAGCCGAAGCTATGATTATAAAGCTGACGGAATGAAAAAATTTCTCGTTTTTGAGGGAGTTGACAGCTGCGTTTATCTTTATATCAACGGCGAATTCGCGGGATATTCTCAGGTTTCGCACAGCACCTCAGAATTCGACATAACTTCGCTTTTGCACGAGGGAGAAAACACCATAACTGCGGCGGTTTTGAAATGGTGCGACGGAACTTATCTTGAGGATCAGGACAAGTTCAGATTATCGGGGATTTTTCGCGACGTATATGTTCTCTCACGTCCCGAAAAGCGCCTTGAAAATTACGTTGTAAAGACAATTCTGTCAGACGATCTTTCTTCGGCAAGGCTTTTTTTCACGCCTTACGGCTGCGACGTCGACGCTGTGCTTTATGATGGTGAAAGCAAGCTCGCGGAGTTTAGTGCAAAGGACGGCGAACCGGTCACCGTTGACATAGAAAGTCCTAAATTGTGGTCGGCTGAAACGCCGTACCTTTATTCTCTGAAAATATTCGCAGGCGAGGAAGTGATAGGCGAAAAGGTCGGTTTTCGCAATGTTTATATCGAGAACGGCGCCGTTATGATAAATGGCAGAAATATAAAATTTCTCGGCGTGAACCGTCACGACAGCTATCCGGACACGGGCTATTATTCGTCGTATGAGCAGATGAAAAAAGATGTCGTTCTTATGAAACGGCATAATATCAACGCTGTGAGAACGTCGCATTATCCTAACTCGCCGCTGTTTTATCAGCTTTGCGATGAGTACGGGCTTTATGTTATCGACGAGGCAGATCTTGAGTCGCACGGCTGCGTCGAGGTCGCGAATGATTTTAAGTGGACTTGGGAGGGCGGTTACAACGGGATCGCTCTTATTGCGCGTGACGAGCGTTTCAAAGCTGCGATCTGCGACCGCGCGGAGTCGCTTGTGAAACGGGATATCAATCGTCCCTGTGTGGTATTCTGGTCACTCGGAAACGAGAGCGGCTACGGCGAAAATATGCTTGCTGAGGCAAAGCTTATCAAGGCGCTTGACGATACAAGGCTTGTGCATTACGAAAGCACATACCGTCTTGATGAAACTCCGCTCGATATTCTGGACGTCGTTTCGGGAATGTACTGGGACATAAACGGAATGAAAGAATTTCTCGGAAAAAAGGACGAGCACCGTCCGCTTGTGCTTTGCGAATACTGCCACGCAATGGGCAACGGTCCGGGAGATGTTGAAGAATATCACGAAATGTTCTATTCAAGCGAGCGCTTCTGCGGCGGTTTTGTATGGGAGTGGAGCGACCACGCCTGTTCTCTCGGAACGACCGCTGACGGCAGAGAAAAATATGGCTACGGCGGCGATTTCGGCGAAAAACACAACGACGGGAACTTCTGTATGGACGCATTGACATACCCTAATAGAACTCCGCATACTGGGCTTCTCGAGGTGAAGCAGGTGTACCGTCCCGTTCGCGTTGAAAAGGGCGAAAACGGCAAGTTCATTTTCAGAAGTTATCTTGAATTTGCTCGGGCTGATGAATTGTTGGACTGCCGCTATGAGATCACATTTGATGGCGGAGTTTCGGCAGTAGGCAAAGTGGATTTCAAACTTTCGCAAATGGGAACGGCTGAAGTTTATATTCCGGAAGCTGCGGGAAAGCGCAGCGAGGAAAGCTATATCCGCTTCATTTTCACGACTAAGACCGATACTCCATACTGCGAAAAGGGTTACGAGGTCTGCTTTGACCAATTAAAGCTCTGTGATGGTGTAAAGTCGGAGAATAAGCCGAAAAACGGCTCTGAAGCCGATATTGAGGACTCGCCTTTATTTGTCAATGTAACGCTTGGCGAAACGGTTTATCGTTTCAGTAAGCGTCTGACGGCGTTCGATTCGATAAAATTCGAGGGTAAGGAGCTGCTTGAAAAACCGCTGTACTTCAACTTCTTCCGCGCACCTGTTGATAATGACGTTATGAAAGGCGACTGGTACAGAGCGCACCTCAACGACCACACGGTCAGAAACTATGGAGTAACGGCAGAAAAAACGGTTTACGGCGCTGAAATTTCGCTTCGTCAGTCGTTCGGTTGGAGTATTCATCAGCCGTTCGCGTATATGGATGTAAAGTATGCAATTTCCGCAAACGGGCTTGATATAAAATGTGAGGCTGAATTTTCAAACAAGGTGACGTTCCTGCCGCGCTTTGGAATAAGGCTTTTTATGCCGAAAGAATTTGACAGGGTTGACTATTTTGGCTATGGTCCATACGAAAGCTACTGTGATAAGCACCACGCCGACTATATCGGAAATTTTTCGGCTAGAATAAGCGAGCTTCATGAAGATTATATACGTCCGCAGGAAAACGGCTCGCATTTCGGCTGCAAATATATGCTCATAACGGACGGAAAAATAAGTGTGAAATTTACCGCAAGAAATGATTTTTCTTTTAATGCTTCGGAATATACGGAAGAGGAGCTTGCCGAAAAGCGTCATAACTTTGAACTTGAAAAATGCGGCAGCAGCATTGTCTGCATTGACAGCATGATGGCGGGTGTTGGTTCAAACGCCTGCGGTCCCGCACTTGCGGAGAAATACCGCTTGCCGCTGCCTAAAATTTCGGCGGAATTTCATATTTTATTTGACAAAAACACAGCGCCTGCCGAGAAATTTTAATTGCTTTTGTATTTATGCAGCAGCAAACCGATTGGGATTGAAAAAAGTTGAAATATGTGCAAATGCGTGGTATAATGGGTTTAAGAGGGTGGGCGGACTGCCCGTTAAATCGGGATTTAAGGAGATGTGTTTATGAATGGAGTCATTTTATATCAATCAAAATATGGTGCTACAAAAAGATACGCTGACTGGCTCTCAGAAGAGACCGGGTTTCAGTGTATAGAAACAAGAAAAGCTGATATCAACGAAATTATTACATATGACACTATTATTTTAGGTGGAGGATTATATGCTTCCGGTATCGCCGGATTATCGTTTCTAAAAAAGAATATAAGTAAATTAACGGGCAAGAAGATCATCGTGTTTTGCTGTGGAGCATCTCCGTATGAAGAAAATGCGTTTCAGCAAATCAAGGAGCATAATTTGAAGGATAACTTGGCTGACATTTCTCTCTTTTATTGCCGTGGTGCGTGGGATATGGACGCAATGTCTTTTAAGGATAGAACATTATGCAATTTACTTAGAAAGTCGGTTGCAAAGAAAAATCCAGCTGATTACGAAATATGGGAAAAAGCACTGATGGCAGCTGGGGATCATAAATGTGACTGGACAGATAAAAAATGCATTGAGCCAATCATCGAATGTATAAATCAATAAATTCCAATAAGTTGAGCAATTTAACACACCAAAGGAGCGCCCGCCGTGGCTGCTCCTTTTTGTGCGCTTACCAAGGAGATGACACAGAATGTCGGAAAAAAGTTATTTATGGCAAAATCACCTTTCCATAGCTTTTTTAAAACACATATTTTTTCTTTTGGTATTGCATTTATCTCTTTTTTGTGTTACAATATTGAATATGATTATACCGAATGGAGAGAATTACATTGGAAAAACTCAGCATAGCCGGCTACTGCCGTATATCGGTCGATGAGGAACTTGACAGGGATAACACGTCGATCGAAAATCAGAAAGCAATTATTGAAGAATATGTCCGCACGAAGTTTCCCGGAGCGGAGCTGACGTTCTATGCCGACAGAGACCGTTCGGGATACACATTTGAACAGCGTGAATTTTATCAGATAATGCGCCGAAAACTGCTGAGCGGCGAACACAGGACACTTATTGTCAAGGATTTCAGCCGTTTTTCCCGCCGTAACAGCAAGGGGCTTGTGGAGTTGGAGGATCTCCGCGACAGCGGTGTCCGCATAATAGCGATAGGCGACGGGATTGATTATCCCACTTGTGATGACTGGGTGCAGATTCAGTTTCGTTTTCTGATAAATGAAATGCCCGTAACCGACGCCAGCAAAAAAGTCAAGAGCGTTATTCAGAACCGTCAGCAGGAAGGGAAGTGGCTTTGCGCAGTTCCTTATGGTTATAGGTTGATAAGCGGCAAGAGTCCGACAATTAAGATTGAGGAAGAATGTGCGGAGGTCGTCAGAAAAATATTTCAGATGTATTCCGAGGGAAACGGTTATCGAAAAATAGCCAATTACCTTACAGAAAGCAACATTCCCACGCCTCGAATGCACGAAGAACAGCGGCGCATTGCAGAGGGCGAAGAAGTAAGACAGCGCGCAAAGTCGACGTGGAGCATTGTATCGGTTTCGGAAATACTTTGCAACGATTTCTATATCGGAACATTCCGACAGGCAAAATACAAGCGCCGCAAGATAAACGGCGCTGATTTAAAAACAGAAGAAAGCGAGCATATTGTTTTTGAAAATCACCATGAGCCGATAGTGGACTATAGGCTTTTCAGCACTGTACAGAAGCAGCTTGAAAGCAGAAGCGTAGGACATTATCGCGGCGTAAAGAAATACGACAATGTGTATTCGGGATTTATTTTCTGCGGGGACTGCGGCGCTCCGATGTTTTCGATAAGCAATCCGAAGCGCGAACCTGCCTACACTTGCGGCAGCTATCACAGGCGCGGTTTACAGGGCTGCACATCTCATCATACAAAATGCGCGGTGCTTGACGAAGCGCTGAAAGCATATATCAGAATGGTGCGCGACAACTCGCAGGAGATGCTAAAACAGCTTGATGAAGCGCTGAAAGAAGAAAAAATTGAAACTGTTCAGACGAAATCGACCGTTGAACTGCTTCGTGACAGAATAGAGAATTCAAAGAATGAAATGAAGCTTCTGGCGCGGCAGAAGATAAAGGAAATAGCCCGCAATCCCGAAAATGAGGCATTATATGACGAGACTTACGGTGAAATGCTTGATGAACTGGCAAGGCAGATAGATTCGCTCGAAAGTCAGATACAGCTTATCGCCGAAAAGCAGAGCGCGACGGTGCGTATAAACCGTACGGCGAAAACGGCATTCGATATTTTTAACGACATTATAGAAAAAGACTCGCTAAGCCGCGCCGACCTTGAAGTGATAATAGAAAAGATACTCGTTTATGAGGACAGAATCGAGATAACGCTCAAGTCAAACATTGACGCGCTGCTGCGGCTTGAACCGCAGAAAGGAATTACCGCAAATTTTAATCCTGACACGGCTAATATCGAACAGACGGTCACCCAGAAGAGTTCCAACAAAAGGGACAAGGTTATCCGTGTCAATGTGTTCAGCGAGGGCGACCCGCTTGAGATTTTTACAAATCCGGAGGGAGAGGTTATCTTTAAGAAGTATTCTCCCGTCGGAGAAATTACCGATACTGCCGCACAGTATGCGGAGGTTCTCGCGAAAATAGGAGGCTGCCCCGCGGCCATCTGCGACCGCGATCATGTTATTGCAGCTTCGGGAATGCAGAAAAAGGAAATTCTCGAACGGCGTGTTTCAAGTTCGCTTGAGGATCTTATTGAGCAGAGAAAATCACACGCTTATCGAACCTTTGAAGACAAGAGGCTAAATCCCATTGAGGGTATCGACAAGTATGCTATTGCCTGCACGCCAATCGTTTCCCAAGGAGATGTAAACGGCGCAGTTATGATGCTTTCGAGCGACGGAAATGAATACGCTACTCCCGAACAGCTTGCGCTCGTTCAGGCGGCGGCAATGTATTTCGGAAAACAGATGGAAGAGTGACACTTATACTATTTTTCAATCCTCCTTAGGAATTAGCATTATTAACCAAACACGCCGTGATTGTTCATGGCGTGTTTTTCACATTTTTGTGTATTTGGCATATATTTTTATGGGAGGTGTAAAAGTGGAAAAATGTACTTATCTTAACATTCTGCGCGGTGAACCGTGCGCTTATGCTGATATTGTCGGCAGTCAAAAATACTCCAAAATAAAAGGGAAAATCAGCTTCTATTCGATGGAAAACGGTGTGCTTGTTATGGCAGAGGTGTGGGGACTGCCCGAATGCAATCCTGTTTTTGGATTTCATATTCACGAAGGCAATCGCTGCTGCGGAACCGAAAAGGATCCGTTTGCCGATTCGGGCAGTCATTATAATCCTATGAAAGCGTTGCATCCATACCATAGCGGTGATATGCCGCCGCTTTTCGGCAACCGCGGTTATGCCTTTATGGTTTTCCTTACCTGTCGTTTTTCAATTCGGGAGATCATAGGGAGAACGGTTATTATTCATTCAAAGGCCGACGACTTTACAACTCAGCCGTCAGGAAACTCGGGTGAAAAAATTGCCTGCGGGGTCATCAGAAGCTGCTGAGGCATGAAAAGCTGCGCTTTTCGCGGCTTTCTCGATCTTTGCTATATTTCCCGCACAGCCAAACGCCGCAGTCAGCGGATATTGCTTTCGGCGGCTTGCGCGCGTAGTCACGCGCGCAGCATTTGTAGCTCTTTGCGCCGTAAATACTGCCGCCGAAACAAATATAACCCCGTCAGACCATAAGTTCTGACGGGGTTCGTTTGTGTGCGTTTATGCAAATGTAACTGCTGAAATATTTATTACTGCTTTTTTGCCTGTCTGGGGAACAATTTCTACTGTATGATTGCCCGGTTCATCGAAATCAATGATTTCTTCAGCTTCAACATAGCTGCCCCAGCCGTCGGGGAAGGAACTGTCGATTGTTTTTGCAAGTTCTCCGTCAACCAAAACATCAAACGTTCCGCCCGCAGTGGTAAGCTTTCCGTATAACAAGCCGATTGTTTTTGCGTTTGTAACTTCAAATTTCAGCGGGCTTACTCCTTCAAATGTTCCGTCCTTCGTGCGAACCGTCCAGTAGCCTCCGAAGTTGCCGAAAATATTAGGGTTGTTTTCCCAGCCTGTTGATTCAACAGGAGTATAGCTTTCGGGGACAAGCATATTTGCGTTTTCATATTTATTTTCAGTGTAGGGTGTAGAGAGATCACTTTCCTTTTCGGTGTCGATATTATCAAGGTTGTCGATAACGTCCTGAAGATAAGAGGTTATTATTTCAGTGAGTACGGCATGACCTGTTACGTTCGGGTGAATGTTGTCATCTGAAATATCAGTCCACTTGATATGACCGTTATTGATAACGTCGAGGATTGCTTCACGATATGAAATCATCGGGATCTGATAAGCTCTGCAAATATCTGCGTGATACTGCTGGAAACTTGTTCCGTCCTCCTGCGTCATTGCGATAGTGACAACAGCGGGGGAAGTTGAGCTGTTCCAAAGCTTGCGGAGCAGGCTATCATAAGAGTTGATATTGCGCTGCGTGTATTCGGTCGTGTCATTTACCGAGAAGTCGATGAATACGAGGTCGGGATTTTTTGAAATAACGTCGCGGTCAGCACGGAAAACACCGATATAAGAGCCTGTTGCGCCGATACCTGCACGGACATATTCAATTTCTGCGTTCGGGAACTTCTCCATGAGCCAGTCGGTAGTCAGCTTGGAGTAGCAAAGTCCGTCGCCTGCGCTCGACCCCTGCGTGATTGAACCGCCGAGGTAAGCAACAGTGATTTTTTCACCGTTCTGAGCCTTTTTAAACACCTTTGCAAGACGTGCCTGATTGCCCTTGACATATGTTGAAAGTGCTTTCATGCGTGCAGTTATGCCGTTTTCAATAACATACGGTTCGTCGTCTGGGATTTCAACAGTTTCTTCGGCGTCTGTCGTTTCGGGACTGTCCGTTTCGGGTTCGGCAGATGTTTCCGACCCCTGCTCGGTTTCCTTTTCCTCAGAAACAGCATTCTGTACGGTAGTTGTTGTGCTTTCTGCTGTATTTCCGCTACAGCCTGCGGCAGTTACAACAAGAGCGATTGCGCATAAAACGCAGATGATCTTCTTCTTCATATAAATTCCTTTCGCCTTTCTGATAAGCTAATTTACTAGAAATAATATAACATTTTTTGCGTAAAAAGTCAATGTTTTTCTTGCAAATTTGTTTGCGTTGTGGTATTATAAAAGTATCACATTGAAAGGCGGAAGATTTATGGCAATATATACGGCTGATAATAAAGCATTTTCTTATATGGGTCGAATTGATTTCTCAGAGCGGAAATCTCCTGTTTTAATTTACGCGGGGAGCAATATTAAGTGCAGATTTAAGGGAACTTTTCTTAAATTAACTCTTGATAATATTCCTATGGATAAATTTTCTTCATTTGGCGCGGTTATTGACGGGGTTCAGTATCGTGTTGAAATGAAAAATGAAAACGGAGCGGCAGATTATATCGTCGCAGAAAAACTTGAAGATAAGATTCACAGCCTCACAATTTTTAAACGGCAGGGTGCGGCGCACTATTTCCGTTTTATTTCGCTTGAAACCGATGGCGAACTTCTTCCAAGCGATGAAAAGTATAACCTGAAGCTGGAGTATTACGGCGACAGCGTTTCAGCAGGCGAGGTTACCGAAGCAATCTATTACGAAGGACATCAGGATCCCGAAAACCACGGCAGCGTTTATGATAACAGCTATTTCAGCTATACATGGTTTCTTGCACGCAAGCTTGGCGCGGAGTTTTACAATAATTCGCAGGGCGGGCTTGCACTTTTTGATAAAACAGGTTATTTTTACGGACCTGATAATCTAACCGGCCTTGAAACAACATATAATAAGCTGAGCTATGTTCCTTATTCTCCGTTTGGGCTTACCGACTGGGATTTCAGCCGATACACGCCTGATATCGTCATTTTCGCAATAGGACAGAATGACGCCAATCCAAATCCGAAAGCGATTTATGATGAGGAATATGCAAAAAAGTGGAAAAAAAAGTACAAGGAAATACTGCTGGAGCTAAAAGAGCTCTACAATTCCCCGAAATTTATTCTGATAACGACCGTTCTTCAGCATGAAAAAATCTGGGACGAGCGAATCGAGGAAATATGCGCCGAGTTGGACAGTCCCGACGTTTATCACTATCTGTTCAAGCGCAACGGCGCGGCTACGCCCGGTCATCCTCGTGTTACCGAACAGAATGAAATGGCGCTTGAGCTTGAAAAATTTATACGAGAAAATATTCTCTGATAAAAGAAATAACCCCGCATAAAAGCGGGGCTATTTTAATATATGACCGTATCAGTTCTCATCAGTCTTATCTGTTTCAGCTTCCTGAGCCTGCTGCTCTTCAGCCTTTTCCTTAAGATTTTCGTCCTCAATTTCGCTTATATTTCCGGTCATAAGCTTTTCAAAGTCGTCACCGTTTATCTTTTCGTGTTCGAGCAGATAATTTGCAACGAGGTCAAGCTTATCACGGTGAGATTCGAGAATATCCTTTGCCTTTTCATAAGCGTTTTCGATAAGTTCGCGAACTTCTTCGTCAATCTCCGCAGCAACATTTTCGGAGTAATTGCGGCTGTGCGAATAGTCGCGTCCGAGGAACACTTCGTCGCTATCCGAGCCGTAAACAATCGGTCCGAGTCGGTCGCTGAAGCCGTAGCGTGTGACCATATTTCTTGCGACCTTTGTGGCGCGCTCGATGTCGTTGGAAGCGCCTGTTGAAATATCTTCAAGCACGATTTTTTCCGCAACGCGTCCGCCGAGCAGAACGATCAGATCTTCGCCCATTTCACGCTTGCTTACATAGCTCTTGTCGTGTTCGGGGAGCGACATTGTAAATCCGCCCGCAGAGCCTCTCGGAATTATCGTTACATGATGAACCTTATCCTGAGTGGGGCAGTAGAAATGGCAGAGTGCATGACCCGCTTCGTGGAATGCGGTAAGGCGACGTTCCTGTTCGGTAACGACACGGGATTTCTTTTCGGGACCCGTTACTACCTTTATCGAAGCCTCTTCAATGTCGCTCTGTACAATAGCCTTGCGGTTTTCTCTTGCTGCGAGGAGGGCAGCTTCGTTCACAAGGTTTTCAAGGTCTGCGCCTGTAAATCCCGCAGTGGTTTTTGCGATAGTGGCGAGATTAATATCAGGGGACAGCTTCTTGTTTCTTGTATGAACGCGAAGTATCGCTTCACGTCCTTTTATATCGGGGTAGTTTACGACAATCTGACGGTCGAAACGTCCCGGACGGAGCAGGGCAGGGTCGAGAATATCACGGCGGTTTGTTGCAGCCATAACGATAATGTTCTGATTTTCGGTAAAGCCGTCCATTTCAACGAGAAGCTGGTTGAGCGTTTGTTCACGTTCATCGTGACCGCCGCCGAGACCTGCGCCTCTCTGACGTCCTACTGCGTCGATTTCATCAATAAAGATAACTGACGGAGTATGCTTTTTCGCCTGATCGAACAGGTCGCGTACACGCGAAGCGCCGACGCCGACGAACATTTCAACGAAGTCCGAACCGCTTATTGAGAAAAACGGAACATTCGCTTCGCCCGCAACAGCCTTTGCAAGCAGTGTTTTACCTGTTCCGGGAGGTCCGACGAGAAGAACGCCCTTAGGGATTCTTGCGCCAAGCTCCTGATATTTCTTCGGATTTTTCATGAAATCAACGATTTCTTCAAGCTCCTGTTTTTCCTCTTCGGCACCTGCAACGTCGTCAAAGGTTATCTTTTTGCCGTTTGACGACTGATTTCGTGTATTTGCACGGGAGAACTGAGTCATTTTTCCTCCGCCCGTTGTCTGGCGCATAAACACGAACGTCATCGCGATCATTATTGCAATAAGAATAAGATAAGGAATGAACGACAGAAAAGTATTGTCCGCAACGGGCTTGTAGTTCACAACAAGCGGTGCGTCGGGGTGACTTTCATTGTATGCAGCTCTGTAATTCGCAATATCGCCCACAAAAAGACTAACGCTTGCAACACTGTAAACGTGTCTTTCATTTTCAATCTTATTTCCGTCGTTGTCGAGCATATAGTAGTACAGTGTGCCCGAACCGAGGTCAAGGTAGTAGTCGTAAACTTTGTGTGAATCGAAGTCATTCAGAACGTCGGAGTAGCTTTCCGGGTGAATGATAATTTCGTCCGAAGTCTGTGAATATGGAACAACGAATTTAAGCACCGTCACAAGTCCGAATATCAGCAGAGCTATCAGAAGAATATAGATAATCGCTCCTTTTAATTTGTTTGACTGCATTGAAACCGCCTTTCCGTAGTAATTTATGTTCTACACTTTATTTTTCGTAAACTTCTCTTTTTAAAACGCCGATATAGGGAAGAGTGCGGTACATTTCCGCATAATCAAGCCCATATCCAACAACAAATTCATTTTCAATATCAAAGCATTTGTAATCCGCTTTTATGTCGAAAGCCCGCTCGACTTTTTTGTCCAGCAGCGTGCAGATTTTCACCGAAGCGGGATTTTTCTGCATTAGGTAATTGCGGACGGAATATAGTGTGCGCGCGCTGTCGAGAATATCCTCAACAAGAATTATATCTCTTCCGTTAATGTCGGTGTCAAGGTCTTTCAGTATACGGACATTTCCCGAAGAAACGGCTGCATTTCCATAAGATTTTGCGACCATGAAGTCTATATCGCAGGGCAGATCGATTTCCCGCATAAGATCCGCCATAAATACGACGGAGCCTTTGAGTATTCCCACTAAAAGAGGCGATTTTCCGCTGTAATCTGCGGTTATCTGCCTGCCGGCTTTTTCAACTGCGGCGTGAAGATCTTCCTTGCTGTAAAGTATTCTTTCTACGTCCTTATTCATCTTTATGCCTTTCTTGTTCCGCGCAGATTTGTGCTGCGGCGTCTGTAATAGAATAATTATAGCACAAATCCTTTGCTAAATCAATCTTTTTAATGTTTATTTTTTGAAAATTATGTGGATTTATTACGATAATTCTGTAATAAAGTAATAATGCGGAAGCTGTTTTTTTTCGCGACAGCAAATTTATCACGGCACAGGTTAATTTTTCCGTGTCCGCTTTCAATAATGCGGCTGCATTCGTTTATTCGGAGCGCCGACGGCTCAACGCCGTTTTCCGAGAGAACAGACGATATCACGCGTGAAAGCACAGCCCTGCTGAGAGCACGCAATTTTTCGCAATTAAAGCCGTTTTCGTCTGAGCAGTCACATTTTGCCCGTGCGGCAAGCTGCTCGAGAAAAGCGTTATCTTCGCATACCGCTTCCGTCATGCGCGAAATGCCGTCGATAAACGACGGGTTGAACTCTTTAAGCTGCGGGATTATTTTCAGCCGCAGTTTATTTCGCGTATATTCCTCCGACAGATTTGTACTGTCTGTGACATACTTGATACCATGTACAGAGCAGTAGCTTTCGGTGTCCTCGCGCGTGCAGCGGAGCAGGGGACGGATTATTTTTCCGCGCACGGGCGGGATTCCGCCAAGCCCTTTCGTGCCTGTTCCGCGCAGAATATTTATAAGCACGGTTTCGGCGTTGTCCGAGGCGGTGTGTGCTGTGGCAAGCTTTGCATTGAATTGGCTGCATAATTCATCAAAACACTTATACCGCATTTTTCTTGCGCGTTCTTCGACGCTTTCGTGTTTATCTGTTCTGACTTCTATACTGTAAACAGTCAGAGGAATATTCAGCTTTTCGCAGAAGCCGCGTACAAACCGCTCGTCGCGCAGGCTTTCTTCTCCGCGTAAATTGTGGTTGATATGGCACGCGTGGACGGCTATGCCAAGCTCTTCGCTATGTCTAAAAAGCCAGTGCAGCAGCGCCATGCTGTCTGCTCCTCCGCTTGTGCCGACAATTACCGTGTCGCCATGGGAAAGCATATCATAGCGTGCGATAACTGAGTGGATTTTATTCTCCATAACGAGTCTCCAGATCGGTAAAACGTGTAAACTGCCCGTCGAAACGCATATTTACTGTGCGGGTTTCGCCGTGACGGTTTTTTGCAACAATACATTCCGCCGTTTCCATGTTTTCCTCGTCTTTTGAGTAGTAAACATCGCGGTAAAGGAAAAGTACGATATCTGCGTCCTGTTCGATCGAACCGGAGTCACGCAGATCGGAGAGCATTGGTCGCTTATCGGTTCTCGCTTCGGGACCTCGAGAGAGCTGCGACAGCGTTATCACCGGAACGTAAAGTTCTTTTGCCATAATTTTCAGATTTCGCGTTATTTCCGAGATCTCATTTACACGATTTCCGTCGCGCCGACCGGTTGACATAAGCTGAAGATAGTCGATAACGACAAGGCCGAGGTTTTCCATACGGCGCAGCTTAGCCTTCATTTCACCTATTGAAATGCTCGCCGTATCGTCAATGTAAATATCGGTCTTGGTAGTGAGCAGTTCTGCGGCGCTGCGGAGATTGTTCCATTCGGAAGCCTCGATTTTACCGTTTTTCATGTGCTCCGAGGTGATTTTTCCCTCGGAAGAAAGCATACGCGCAACAAGCTGTTCGCATGACATTTCAAGGCTGAAAACGGCGACTTTTTTTCCGCTTAAACGTGCGGCGTTTACCGCGATATTCATTGCGAATGACGTTTTTCCCATAGCGGGGCGTGCTGCAATAAGAATAAGGTCTGACGGATTAAGTCCGAATATTACATTGTCAAGCGTTGAAAAGCCCGATGAAATGCCTTTTTTGTTGGCAGCTTCCGGGTGTTCCATACAGTACGCCAGATTTCTCAGGGTATCGCGTACAACCGGACCTATCGGAACAAGTCCCTTTATATTATCATCTCGGCGTATATCGTATATTGTTTTTTCGGCAAAGTCGAGGAGCGCCTGCGGCTCTTCCGTATTTGCAACGGCAAGGTCATAAATGTCCTTTGAAGCAATAATAAGCTGGCGCACAAGGCGCTTCTCATCGAGAATTTCGGCGTAGCTTTCAATGCTTGATTTTTCGACGGAAAATTCCGTGAGCTTGAACAGATATGTTCTTGCAGCGTCCATTGTATCGAACGCGCCGATGCGCATACAGTGTTCGGTAACGCTCACTATATTTATATCCTCACCGCCGACAAACATTGCGGAAAGCGTGTCGAATATCTTGCTGTGTGTTTTTATATGAAAATGCGCGGCGCTGAGCTTCGGCACTTTCGACATAAGAGAAGGATCGATTATAAGCGATCCGAGTACGATTTGCTCAGCGTCGATATTGAACGGTAAATTTGCGTCGGAAACATCAAATTCCGCCATTTTTCACAATCCTTTCGTTATTCAAGCTCGGTGACCTGAACCTTGAACTTTGCGGAAACGCCGTTGTAGAGCTTAGCCTCCGCTTCAAACATACCGAACGACTTAATATCGGGACAAACGATTTTTTTCTTTTCGATATCAAGTCCGTGTGCGTCCTTGATGAGCTTTGCAATGTCTTTTGCCGTAACAGAGCCGAAAAGCTTTCCGTTTGCGCCGGCTTTTACCTTAGTTGAGAAAACCTTTCCCTCAATTACAGAAACGATATGCTTTGCGTTTGCAATATCGGTGTCGATTTTGTGCTGAGCGTGCGCTTTCTGTCCGTCGAGAATGTTCATGTTCCGGTTGGTAGCTTCAACGGCGAGGTTCTTCTTGATAAGGCAGTTTCTCGCAAATCCGTCCTTGACTTCCTTTATCTCGCCTTTTTTTCCTGTTCCCGCAACGTCCTGAAGTAAAATTACTTTCATGTCAGTTCCTCCTTAATTGTTTAAATTTTTGTAATATTGGTCAATGGCTTTTTTCAGCCGTTCGAGAGCTTCGTCCATACCGATGCCCGTAAATTGCGCGCCCGCCATAGTCTGGTGTCCGCCGCCTCCGAGTTCCTCGGCGATAAGCTGAACGTTTATCGCGCCGAGAGAGCGGCAGCTTACTGAGATTTCATCGTTTCCTATGCGGAAAAGCACAAACGACGCGTCAACTCCGGATACTCCGAGCAGTTCGTCGGCAGCCTGCGGCGCAACAATTCGCATATCGTCGAGAATTTTCTCGGCAGATGCAATAGCGCAGTTTTTATAGATGCTCGCCGAAGAAACGAGTTCGGTTTTCTGCTTATAACACTGTATCGAATTTGTGAAAAGACTCTTTACGTTGACTGTGTCCGCACCGAGCTTACGTAGGAAAGCGGCTGCCTCGAATGTGCGAACACCCGTGCGTAGCGTGAAATTCTTCGTGTCCAGGGTTATGCCTGCGAGAAGTGCTTCGGCATGAACCGACGGTATTTTTCCCGCGTCGCCGAAATATTGAAGCAGCTCCGTTACCATTTCGGAAGCGCTTGACGCATACGGTTCGTGGTGGAAAATCGTGGCATTGTCGATAAAGTTGACCATTTTTCTGTGGTGGTCGATAACCACGATTTTTTTCGCCGCTTCAAGCAGAGCGGGTTCGTCAACAATTTTCGGGTTATGCGTATCAACCACGATAAGCAGCGAATTTTCGCCGAACTGTTCCTTTGCCTGTGCCGGGCTGATAAAAAGCCCCGATTTTTCCTTTTCGTTCACTCTTTCATAGAGCTTTAGGGAAAGAGTAGTATTCTTGTCGATTACGGCAAAAGCCGTTTTGCCGAGTCTGCGTATTGCACTCGCCAGTCCGACGGACGAGCCAACGCTGTCGAGGTCGCTGTTGCGGTGTCCCATTATGTATACGTCGTCGGAGGCTTCGATTGCTTCAATAAGCGAGTTAGCGATAATACGCGTTTTTACCTTTGTATGACGTTCAATACCCTTTGAAACGCCGCCGTAAAATTCAAAACCGTTTTCGGTTTTTATAGCCGCCTGATCTCCGCCGCGTCCGAGCGCCATATCGAGCGCCTGACGGGCGAATTCTTCGCTTTCGATAAGCGTTTTTCCCGTTCTGCCGATACCTATCGAAAGTGTTACGTTCATGCGGTCGTTTACCTGAATTTCGCGAACCTGATCGAGAATTTTCATTTTCTCCTCGATCATTGTCTTTACATGGCGCTCCTCCACAACTGCCCAGAAGCGCTCTTTGCTGTATTTTCGCAGTATTCCCGATGTTCCGCTTATAAAATCTTCAAGAAGCTTGTCGATATGGACGGTTATATTCGCCGTTTCGCTTTCTGCACTTCCGCTGAAAAGCTCGTCATAGCTGTCTATGATGAACACCATTACAACGGGCTGCGACATACGCTTTTCGATCTCAAGTGTGCGAAGCTGGGTGATATTGCGGAAGTAAATAATGTAAATTTCTTTCGCGTCTTCCTCTTTCGGCACGGTTGCATATACCTTATAATAGCAGTTTTTGTACTTTATTTCATAGCCGTCGGCTGTAAGCAGCTTCTCGAAGCTGAGCTTGGTTATAACGTCGATAGAACTGCCGTAGACCGCCTCTTCTTCAAAGCTTTTTGAAAACTCATTATTAAACCAGACTATTTTGTTCTTGTCGTCAACGATAACAACGCTCAGCGGCAGATCGTTTAGGGAAACGCGTTCAAGCTGTTCGATTTCTTCATCGATATGCGCGAAATACTGGAAGTTCTTTCGCGTTACGGTTATAAGCTTAGCGGTGGTAAAGCCCGCCGTGAGAAACACAATAGGCGCAAATATACAAAACGCTTTCAGAGAAGCGGAATATGTGAAGATAAGCATTGCCGCCGAAGCGACGGCAAGCGCAGCAACGGAGAAAACAAGCCCTGCGTCGCGGAAATAATTCTTCATTTTTACAGCCACCCCGTTTCCGTAGCAAATTTTACAGTTCCATTATAATAGGCAGAATCATGGGACTTCTTCTGGTTTTTGAGAAAATAAAACTGCCGAGTGCGTCTTTCATAAGGTTTTTGAGAGTACCCCATTCGCGTATATTCGGTGTGAGATTTTTTTCCATTACGGAAAGCATCAACGCGCGGGATTCCTCCATAAGCTCCTCGGATTCGCGCACATACACAAATCCTCGCGAAACAATATCCGGTCCCGACATTATCTTTCCCGAGGCCTTATTTATCGCCGCAACGACAATGATAAGACCGTCCTGCGCAAGATGTTTTCTGTCACGGAGAACTACCGAGCCAACGTCGCCTACGCCGAGTCCGTCGATAAGCACGCGGCCCGCAGTTACCTGACCCGCCATTTTCATATCAACGCCGTCAGTTTCAAGAACAGCGCCGTTGTCTGCGATAAAAATGTTTTCTTCGGGAATATTCAGCTGAAGTGCAAGTTCCTTGTGCTTGAACATATGCTTGTATTCGCCGTGAATCGGAATAAAGAACTTCGGACGCGTGAGCGAAATCATCATTTTCAGCTCGTCTTGGCAGGCGTGTCCCGAAACATGGACGTCGTACATTGCCTCATATATTACATTTGCGCCCGCTTTCATCAGCTCGTTTACAACGCGCCCTACCAGCTTTTCGTTGCCGGGAATCGGGTTGGCTGAGATAATAATAAGATCCTGCGGAGTTATCGTTACCTGACGGTGTTCGTTGCTTGCCATTCGCGAGAGTGCGGACATAGGCTCGCCCTGACTTCCGGTTGTGACGATAACAAGTTCTTCGGGCGGAATTTTGCCGATTTTGTCAATATCGACAAGCATACCTTTCGGAACGCGGATATAATTAAGGTCGATAGCCGTCTGTAGAACGTTTATCATGCTGCGTCCGGAAACGGCGACCTTTCTTCCGTGAATTGCAGCGCTGTCGATTATCTGCTGTATCCTGTGGATATTGCTGGAGAAAGTAGCGACGATAATCCGCTTTCCCTCAGCGTTTGCGAAGAAATTGCGGAAAGTAGCGCCTACGCGTCTTTCGGACATTGTATAGCCTGGGCGCTCTGCGTTAGTACTTTCGGAGAGCAGGGCAAGAACACCCTTGTTTCCGAGTTCCCCGAAGCGTGCAAGATCGATTATTCCGCCCTCGATAGGCGTATAGTCAACCTTGAAATCACCGGTGTGAATAACAACGCCTGCCGGAGTGTGGATTGCGAACGCGCAGGCGTCTGGAATAGAGTGATTTACGCGGATAAATTCAACGCACATACACCCCATTTTAACAGTCTGACGCGGCTGAACGACCTTCAGCGTGCACTGGTTGAGGATACCGTGTTCACGCAGCTTTCCTTCAACAAGTCCGAGCGTAAGCCTTGTTCCGTACACCGGTACGTTTACTTTTTTAAGAAGGTATGCAAGACCGCCGATATGATCCTCGTGACCGTGGGTAAGCACGATTCCGCGCAGCTTGTCCTTATTTTTTACAACATAGGTGAAATCGGGGATAACGAGGTCTACGCCGAGCATATCGTCGTCGGGAAAAGCAAGTCCGCAGTCAACAATAAACATATCGTTGCTGCATTCGTAAAGATACATATTCTTGCCGATTTCGTTAAGTCCGCCGAGCGGTATGATGCGAAGCGGCGCACTGCGTTTGGCTTTTGTGTTTGCCGGCGCTTTTGCCGTCTGTCTCGGCTGCTGTTTTGCCTGCTGCTGATTTTCGCTTTTCCGCTTGGGCTGAGGTTTTCTTGTACGCGAAGCCTGTTCCTGCTTGTTTGCAGCCTGTCTTGGCTGTTGTTTTGCGGGACGGCGGTTTTGCTGCGGCTTTGCAGGTCTTATTTTCTCCTTAGATTTCTGTTCCTGCGGATTCTGATTGTTATTTTTAAGCATTGCTCCTCTTTTCTTTTCAGTAAGCGCTGATGCGGATAAACGGTGTTGGCTGAAGCGTCGGAAGTGCCTGCGGAATGGAACGCGGCAGCTTCCGAAGTGTAAGGAAACCGATAGCTCCGTGGGGCGGCTGCCCCTTTAAACTGCTTTTTCTGAAATATATCATTAACAGCTTTGAGCTGTTTTACACATAAAAATTCATTATTTATTGTACTACAAAACGCCGCAGTTGTCAAGTAGCGGCAGACGCTCTTGAGAACTGCGGCAGAAATTATTTTTTTATCCGAAAAGTATGTATTTTATGTGCCTCAGCCCGTCCGGAACCGCGCGCAGATGCGATTTTCCGCCTCGCCCGTCAGGATTCAGAGCAACCGGAATTTCTGCGATTTTTGCGCCGGACATGGCGAATTTTGCGATAATTTCCGTGGCAAACTCCATTCCGCCGCATTGCAGATTGAGCGCAAGCGCTTTTTCACGATCGAATCCGCGCAGTCCACAGTGAAAATCACGCACTTTGGTGTGAAAACGCAGCCTTCCCATAAGCGACAGCAGCGGGACGCCGATATATCGGTGAGAAAACGGCATTGCGCCGGGCGCGATGTTGTCCATGCGGTTGCCCATTACCAACGGGTAACCTTCGCGCAGCTTTTCGACAAAGCCCTCAAGGCGCGTAAAATCATAGCTTTCATCACAGTCGCCCATAATAATGTATTTTCCGCGTGCAGCTTTTATTCCGCCGATAAGCGCGTTTCCGTAACCTTTTTTCTCAACGCCTATCACGCGAGCACCCGCCTTTTCCGCAAGCTCGCGCGAACGGTCGTAACTGCCGTTATCGGCGATTAGAACCTCGCCCGTAACGCCGTATTCCGAAATGAACGAAAGCGCTTTTTCAACGCATACGGCGACTGTTTTTTCCTCGTTCAGACAGGGCATGAGGATTGTCAGTTCAATATTCATTTGCCGCGCCCTTTCTTTGCTGATTTTTTCTTTTGCGGGTGAAAATTCAGAGTGAACCACACTATTGCCAAAACGGCAAGTATGGTTGCCGCAAGCGCACGGTAGGTAAAGAATGTGTGAAGATACGAATGATTGTTCAGGACAAGATAACGAATGAACGGCAGCAGTGCGATAATCAGCATAACAAGCGAAAATCCGCCGTCAAATCTGCTTTTATCGTGAAAAAGGTAGAACACCGCCCCGAGAACAGCCGCACTAAGGAAAAGTCCGACAAGAATACAGAGCGGGTCGAGTCGGCTTTCTCCGCCGAAAAGGGTGGAGATATTTGAAAGCGGTGCGCAGAAAATTTGCTGTAAGGGCGAAAGACCATCGGTTTCGCCGATCATTCTTATTTCGGCGGAACTGAGTGCTGAGATGAATTTATTTTCACCCGTTACCGCGCTTGAAAGTCCCCATTTCGCGAGAAATGTTCCCGCATATGACATAAGCCACGCCACGCCGCATTTTGCGGTAGTTATAAAGCCTTGACGGAAGCTTCCGAAGCGTTTTTCTTGCTTGCGGATTATGAACACGACTGCGAGCGGGATAAGTATAGTTAGCGTTTCGGCGGTAAGGAAGTCGAAAAAGGCGATTAGTACGCCGGATATCACCGCAAGCACAGAGAGCGCGTTATCGCCGCGCTGTTCAAGGATAATAAAGAAAGGAAGAACGGCGAGAGTTACCAGCACTGCCGGCTGGTATTCCATAGACAAGCGGATATCCCACAAGTGTACACATATAAATGACAAAGCGAGTGCCGCAGACGCGAAAAACTGCCGTTTTTTTAACAGTATTGCGCAGTTCAGACCAAGCAGAGCGTATGCTGCAATCATGCCGATCATTTTAATTCCGTTCACATCTGTGAAAAGCATGAACAAACGTACAAAAATAGCCATTCCGTGCCAGTAGCGCGTATAGTCGGTATTCGGCGCATCTCTGCCTGTAATTGCGCAGAAAAGTCCCCAGTTTTCGCCGTAGTCCACGCCGTTTTCCAATCCGTCGAAATACCTCGTATCAAGGCAGGAAACAAACGGGTCGTCGCTGTTCATATTCCACGCAACATTCAGCAGGATTGAATCGGCGTAGTTGTCGGTTGTGCGTCTGACTGCTCCGTTATAAACAAACGCCTCTTTATCGCTGTAATATATTGAACTGCTGTACATATTATCATAAATCAACTCATTGGGAATGCATGAAGCGGCGAAGAGCGCTGCCCAAAGCACCGCAAGTGCCGCAAGAAATGTCCCGATGTAGACAAGAATTTTTTTCATTTTCGCCCTCCCGAACCTTTTTTAATATTTTACCACATATTTCAAATACGGTCAAGCAAAAAAGCCCGCCGTAAACAGCTACGGCGGACATTTTTTATAATTTTCTGAACACTCTTGCGCTGTGGTCATCTACGGGAACTCCCTGAGAAAGGTCGAATTTCTCACCCGAAAGAATGTCCTCGAACATTCCGTTCATATTTACGCTAAATGTGAAATTTTCTCCCGCGTTTATCATAGCAACTACCGTATCGCCCTCGTATTCGCGTGCAAATGCGTAGTGATGATTCTGAAGCTGAAGCTGTCTGTATGAACCGACGCAGAGCGGCAGGGAAGATGTGTGGAATTTTGCAAGCTTGGAGATATGTTCTGTAAGCTCGTTTGGCTGCTGCGGTTCAAATTTTCCGCGCAGACACTCGTCGCCGTTTTTCTTGTCGCCTTCAATTCCAAATTCGCTTCCGTAATACACGGCGGGTATGCCCGGCATTGTAAATAAAAGCGCGTAAATCGGCTTAAGCTCACGTTTGTCCTTGAGAATGGTTGCGATTCGGCTTACGTCGTGGTTATCAAGGAAGCAGTAAAGATTTTTTCCGCGGTACAGACACCAGTTTTCGCTGCCGAACTGACGATTTATCGAGTGTGCAATTTCAAACATATTTAGGTCGTTGAAGCTTGAATACAAACCTTTGTAGCACTCGTAATTCGTTACGCTGTCGAGCATTTCGGGGTTCATCCAGCGGTTGTAGTCGCCGTGGAGAGTTTCACCCATAAGCCAGAAGTCGTTTTTGAGCCATTTGCAGTGTCCGTGCAGTTCTTTAAGGAAATTCAAGTCAAGACAGTAGGCGACGTCAAGCCTAAGTCCGTCAATATCGAACTCCTTGACCCAGTCAGAAATGCATTCCTTAAGGTAATTTTTAACGTCGGGATTGTAGAGGTTCAGCTTTACAAGCTCAAAATGACCCTCCCAGCCTTCGTAGAAAAATCCGTCGTTGAAGTAGGAATTTCCCTCACGGATATGAAACCAGTCTTTATATGGGCTGTCCCAGCGTTTTTCGCGAACATCGCGGAATTGCGCAAATTCACGTCCGACATGGTTGAAAACGCCGTCGAGAACAACTTTTATTCCGTTTTCGTGAAGCGCGCCGCAAACTTTTTTGAAATCCTCGTTCGTGCCGAGGCGGCGGTCAATTTTTGTGTAATCGACCGTGTCGTAGCCGTGCTTTACTGACTCAAAAACCGGACCGAAATATACCGCGTTAAACCCCATTTGTTTAATTGCGGGAATCTGGTCGATTACTTTCAGAATATCGTGCGTCGGCTCTGACGTAAAATCGTTCGGCTGAAGCTGTCCGCAGTAGCCGAGAGGGTAGATGTGATAAAATGCTGCTTGTTTGAACCATTCCATTGTTGAATTTGTCCTTTCATTTGTTAAGTTTGTATTTTATATACTGCCTGTTTTAAGCGCTTTGAGAACAGCTTTTGCCGTCCGTTCCTCCGCTTCAAGGAAGTTCACAGGTTCATTTATGTTTTCAAGATAATGTGCGTCGGAATTTGTTATCATTGCGCACTTTTTAAGATATGGGTGCTTTTCGCGCAGTTCGTCCAGATATCCGATATGTTTCAGCTCAAAACACGGAAAACGGCTGTCCTCAGGCACAAATCCCAAGTTTGCGAGCAGGCTGTTTGCGTTTTTTTCTATGTGCGCAGGAATCATCACCCCGCCAAATTTTTCGGTAAGCTCGAAAACCTCATCGAATCCGATATTCGTCGCGTTTATAAGCAGAATTTCTTCCTCCCCGATTATTTCGTCGTCCTCGTTGACTATCTGCTGCTTTCCGAAAATGTCACGATTGTTCATGATATTTTGATGTCGTGAACGAACGTATTTCCCGAAATCCATTGCTGCGGGAACATTATCAAAAAGGCAGAGAACGTGAACCTCCTCAATAGTGGTCAGCTCCATTCCGAACAGCGCCACAACTCCGTAGGCTTTTGCCAGCTTTTCCACTGCGGGGCAGTTTGCGCACGAACAGTGGTCGGTGACTGCTATTACGTCCAAGCCTTTCAGCGCCGCCATTCCTACAATATTCGAGGGGAGCATATCATCGTCGCCGCACGGCGAGAGGCAGGAGTGGATATGAAGGTCGTAACTCAGTTTCACTTCATCGCCTCATAAAGCCGCAAGGCTGCGTCAAAAATCGGCATATCATCTGCGGAAAGCACGGTTATATCCTGTTCGGCAGCTTTCTGAGAAGCTGTTTCGTCAAGCTGTGTACCCTCGCAGAGAACTATGCAGGCACAGTCGGCGAGGGCGCATACTGCGATAGTGTTCACATTTCCCATTACTGTGAACCACGCACTGTCTTTCCCGGCTTTGCTCATTGCAATGCTCAGCAGGTCACACGCAAACGGCTTGCTTATAACCGTTTCGTGGTTTCTGCCGTCGTTTATTACCCGAAAAATACCGCTGTCAAGCAGTTCCTTTACAGTCAAGTCAGTCATTCCTTTCGCTGTTATCATTGAGTTTGTTCACATATTCACGAAGTATGAAAATGCAGTCGCGTTCCGAAGCGGCGCCGCGTACGATGTCCTCAGCAAGCGCTTTGCAGCTTGGTGCGCCGCATGAGCCGCAGTCAAGACCGGGAAATTTCCTGCAAAGCTCTTCTACCTGTTGCATTTTGTCGAAACTTTCGGCAAAGTTCTTTCCGAGCGTGAAAACAGGCTGATATTCAACCGGCTTTTGCGAAAATGCACCGTCAATGTAGGCATCGCCGAGATGATTGCGCGCAACAGGCAGGTATCGGCAGAGTTTTTTCAGTTTTGCCTGAGCGACGTATGGATTTTCAACGGTAAGAACGCCGCCCACGCATCCGCCGCTGCACGCGTTAAGCTCGATAAATTCAAGGTCGGTAAATTTCTGATCTTCAAGATCTTCAAGGACCCGAATGACGTTTTCAATGCCGTCCGCAGCGAGATAGCTGTCTGTGAGAAGCCCTCCGGCTTCGCCGCCGCTGTTGCCCCAGCCCACGCCTATACGTCCCGAGTGGACATAATCGACCTCAAGGTCGTCCTCATGTGTCATGTGAGCAAGCAGCTTTGGATAAACTTCTTTTATCGCAACGACCGCGTCGACCTCGGATTTTTCGGTTATCAGCGCGGTTTTACACGCTGCTACCTTTGCCGGACACGGTGAAATGAACACAATTCCGATTTTCTCGGGCAAAAGTCCCGTTTTTTCTGCCGCCTTCCTGCGTGCAAGTCCTGCGGCAAGCTCCATAGGCGAGTTGAACGGCAACAGGTGCGGGATAAGATTGGGAAATCTTACGCTTATGAGCCGTACGACCGACGGACAGGCGGTGCTTATGAAAGGCTTTTTTTCGGGGTGTTCGCCGATATATTTTCTCGACATCTGTGAAATCATTTCCGCTGCCGCAGTAACCTCGAAAACGTCGTCAAATCCCATTTTCACAAGCGCGCGAAGTATGATATTCGCGTCGTCGATATTGTTGAACTGAGCGTAAAGCGACGGAGCGGGAAGGGCAACGGTATATTCGTAGTTCTCAAGTACGTCAAGACTGTCAAATGTCGCCTGCTTGGCGTGGTGCGGACATATACGGATACATTCGCCGCAGTCGATACAGAAATCCTTTTTAATTACAGCTTTTCCGCTGCGGACGCGGATAGCTTGGGTAGGGCAGCGCTTGATGCAGTTGGTACAGCCCTTGCAAAGCGAGCTGTCAAGATGTACCGAGTGAAGAAAATCGCTCATCGCAGCCAACCTCCTTTATCGGTCAAGTAAGAAACACCCTCATCGTAACGGTCGTTCCCACGCCGATTTCTGTATCTATGGTCATTTCGTCGGAATATTTTTTCATGTTCGGAAGTCCCATTCCCGCACCGAAGCCTAGCGTACGGACATTGTCGGGAGCGGTTGAAAATCCCATCTGCATAGCCTGTTCAACGTTCTTTATTCCGGGACCCTTATCCGCCAGAATCATTTTTATTTCGTCCTTGCTTATCTCGACAGTAATAATTCCGCCGTGCGCGTGTATAACCATGTTTATTTCACCCTCGTACATGGATATCGCGACCTTGCGGATCGCATCCGGTGAGATGCCAAGCTTTTTGAGCTTACCTTTTACATCGCTTGAAGCTTCTCCCGCTCTGGTGAAATCGTCGCCCGAAACGTTATATGAAAGACGGATTATATCTGACACTTCGGATCACCTCCGCGCAGACCGTTATCATAAAGAAGCCCACAGGCGGTAAACATACGGTGCGGCGTTGTAAGCAGGGGAATGCCGCGTTCCTCTGCAAGCTTCAGCATAGCTTCGTCCGGCTGTTTTCCTCGAACGAAAACGATGCATACAATGTCCATCATTTCGGCGGTGCGTATAACCTGCGGGTTGCAAAGTCCTGTGAGAAGCACGGACTGATCCTTGACGAATGCGAGCACGTCGCTCATCATATCCGAACCGCAGGCGGAATGAACTTCGTTTCCGATATTTTCTTCACAGCAAAGAATCTGCGCCGAGAGAATACGCTTAACATCCGAGATTATCATAAGATCACCTTTCTGTGCATAGATTTGAGTGTATTTATCAAAACATAGCTGTATTGCCATAAATTACATTATATCATATAAAAGTGAATATGTAAAGCCAAAAAGGAAATGTAAATTTTATGAAAAGCGACGAAATTTTTATATATTTCATCATTATGCGGCAGTGTAAAAAACATTTTGTAGAAAATTGCTAAAAATGATGTTTTTTTTTAGGTACATATATATAGTAGCTTTTTTTGGTAAAATGTGATATAATGACGATATGTACAGTGTTAGTTTTTTAACGAACACGGCAAATTTTAAGGAGGTTCAACAATGGGTTCCACACAAAAAAAATCTGTTCCTTTTAACGGCACTGCCGAACAAAAGGCTGCTCTTTTGAGCATGATCGCCGAGCATAAGGGACAGCCGGGCGCTTTAATGCCTATTCTTCAGAAAGCACAGGAGATTTACGGCTATCTTCCTTTTGAAGTGCAGCATATGATTTCCGAAGAAACAGGCATTCCTATGGAGAAGATTTACGGCGTTTCAACGTTCTATTCTCAGTTTTCGCTTTACCCGAAGGGAAAGTACAAAATTTCCGTCTGTCTTGGTACTGCGTGCTATGTAAAGGGTTCGGGAGATATTCACGAAAAGCTTAAGGAAATTCTCGGCGTAGATGACGGCGAATGCACAGCGGACGGAAAGTTCTCTCTTGACGCGTGCCGCTGCATAGGTGCGTGCGGTCTTGCTCCCGTACTTACGATCAACGATGACGTTTACGGCAGACTTACCGTTGATCAGCTTGACGGCATACTCGCAAAGTATAACTGATGCTTCCGGAAATCTCACTGAATATTCTTGATGTTGCGCAAAATTCTGTCCGTGCCGGCGCAAAGCTGACCGAAATTTCCGTGGATATTGATACGGCGGCGGATACGCTCCGCGTTATTATAAAGGATAACGGCTGCGGAATGACGCCGGAGCAGGTGCAGCGTGTTACCGACCCGTTTTTTACAACAAGGACAACCCGCAAAATAGGGCTTGGCGTTCCTTTTTTTAAAATGGCGGCGGAAAACACCGGCGGCAGCTTTTCAATCGAATCGGAGGTCGGAAAAGGAACCGTTGTTACAGCGGTTTTCGGTCTTTCGCACATTGACAGGATGCCGCTCGGCGATATGACTTTTACGGTTCATTCGCTGGTGACGCTGAACTGCGATATTGACTTTGTTTATCGTTATTCGGTTGACGGACGCAGTTTCGCGCTTGATACAAGAGATTTCAGGGAAATTCTCGGCGGAGTACCTTTAAATACGCCGGAGGTTTCGGCATATATAAAGGAATATCTTGAAGAAAACAAAGCCGAGGTTGATAACGGCACGGTTTATTGACAGCATTCATTGAAAGGAATGGTATAATTTATGAAAACGCTTGCAGAATTACAGGCAATCCGTGATAAAATGAAGAATCAGGTCGAATTAAGAGCCGAGGACAGCTCGTTTACAAGAGTTGTGGTAGGTATGGCTACCTGCGGTATCGCAGCGGGCGCAAGACCTGTTTTAAAGGCATTTTCCGACGCTGTTCAGGAAAAGGGTCTTCACAATGTTATGGTTACACAGACAGGCTGTATCGGTCTTTGCCAGTATGAGCCTATCGTTGAAATTATTGAACCCGGAAAAGAAAAGGTTACTTATATAAAAATGGACGCGGCAAAGGCTGCCGAGGTCGTTGAACATCACCTCATCGGGGGTGAGGTCGTATCCAAGTATACGATCGGCAATTCCGAATTAAAGTAAAACTGAAAGGAAATAGTGATATGTATCGTTCACAAGTATTGATTTGCGGTGGTACAGGCTGTACTTCTTCGGGCAGCATGAAAATTGCTCAGAAGCTTGAAGAAGAAATCGAAAAGAACGGTCTTGCCGACGAAGTAAAGGTCGTAAGAACAGGCTGCTTCGGTCTTTGCGCATTAGGTCCGGTTATGATTGTTTACCCTGAGGGTACATTCTACTCCATGGTAAAGGAAGAGAATATTCCCGAGATCGTTGAGGAACACCTCCTCAAGGGACGTGTTGTAACTCGTCTTGTTTATGACGAAACGGTTGCGGAAAATGAAATAAAGTCGCTTAATGAAACAAACTTCTATAAGAAGCAGCACCGTGTAGCGCTGAGAAACTGCGGCGTTATCAATCCCGAAAATATTGAAGAATACATAGGCGTTGACGGTTATCAGGCTCTTTATAAGGTACTTAAAGAAATGACTCCCGACGACGTTATCAAGACTGTTCTCGATTCAGGTCTGCGCGGACGCGGCGGCGGCGGATTCCCGACAGGTAAAAAGTGGCAGCTCGCCAGAAATCTTGTTAAGGACGCTGACCAGAAGTATGTATGTTGTAACGCCGACGAAGGCGACCCCGGCGCATTTATGGATCGTTCCATTCTCGAAGGCGATCCCCATGCGGTTATTGAAGCTATGGCTATCGCGGGCTACGCTATCGGCGCAACACAGGGCTATGTATACGTTCGTGCGGAATATCCTATAGCCGTTCACCGCCTTCAGGTCGCTATCAATCAGGCGAGAGAATACGGTCTGCTCGGAAAGAACATTTTCGACAGCGGCTTTGAATTTGACCTTGACATTCGTCTTGGCGCGGGTGCGTTCGTATGCGGTGAAGAAACCGCTCTTATGACCTCTATCGAGGGCAACAGAGGTGAACCTCGTCCTCGTCCTCCGTTCCCGGCAGAAAAAGGTCTGTTCAGAAAGCCTACCGTTCTGAACAATGTTGAAACCTATGCAAATATCCCGCAGATAATCCTCAAGGGAGCTGATTGGTTCGCTTCCATGGGTACCGAAAAGTCCAAGGGTACAAAGGTATTTGCTCTCGGCGGTAAGATCCACAACACAGGTCTTGTTGAGATCCCTATGGGTACAACTCTGCGTGAAGTTATTTACGAAATCGGCGGCGGTATCCCGCACGGCAAGAAGTTCAAGGCTGCTCAGACAGGCGGACCTTCCGGCGGATGCATTCCTCCCGAGCATCTCGATATTCCGATCGACTACGACAACCTTATCTCTATCGGTTCAATGATGGGTTCGGGCGGACTTATCGTTATGGATGAGGATAACTGCATGGTCGATATTGCAAAGTTCTTCCTTCAGTTCACGGTTGACGAGTCCTGCGGTAAGTGCACACCCTGCCGTATCGGTACAAAGCGTCTTTATGAAATGCTTGAAAAGATTACCAGTGGCAACGGCACAATGGAAGACATTGACAAGATGGAAAAGCTCTGCTATTACATCAAGAACAACTCGCTCTGCGGTCTTGGACAGACTGCTCCGAACCCGGTTCTTTCCACTCTGCGCTACTTCAGAGATGAATATATTGCACACGTTAAGGATAAGAAGTGTCCTGCGGGAGTATGTACAAAGCTTCTCAGCTATAAGATTATGGAAGACAAGTGCAAGGGCTGTACAGCTTGCGCAAGAAAGTGTCCCGTCGGCGCAATTTCCGGTACGGTTAAGCAGCCGCATTCTATCGACACCAACAAGTGCATCAAGTGCGGTGCTTGTATGGATACATGTAAGTTCGGCGCTATTATCAAAGAATAATTCAGGAAAGGAACGTTATAACTATGGTTAATATTAAAATTAACGGCGTAGAAGTATCCGTTGAAGAAGGTACTACCATTCTTGAAGCTTGTCGCAATAATGGCGTCAGAATCCCTACGCTTTGCTGGCTCAAGGAAATCAACGAAATCGGCGCTTGCCGTATCTGCGTTGTAGAAATGACCGGCGCAAGAAGCCTTGTTGCTTCCTGCGTATATCCGCTCTCTAAGTTTGACGAGGGCAAGAATATCCTTACACATTCTCCCGCTGTTCTTGAGAGCAGAAAGACAACTCTTCAGCTTCTTTTAAGCAATCACAAGAAGAAATGTCTTTCCTGCGCAAGAAGCGGAAACTGCGAGCTTCAGGAGCTCTGCCGTGAACTCGGAGTTGACGACGAAAACGCTTTTGAGGGAGTAACAAACGAGTATGAAATCGACAGCAGCGCTGCTCATATGTATCGCGACAATAACAAGTGTATTCACTGCCGCCGCTGTATCGCCGCCTGTGAAAAGACTCAGGGTATCGGCGTAATCGGAGCAAATAAACGCGGATTCAACACCTACATCGGTTCCGCATTTGACATGAACCTTGCGGAAACCGCGTGCGTATCCTGCGGTCAGTGTATAGCTGTATGTCCTACGGGCGCGCTCTCCGAAAAGGATGACACCGATAAGGTATGGGCTGCTCTTGCGGATCCGGAAAAAGTCGTTGTTGTTCAGACAGCTCCCGCTGTGCGCGCGTCTATCGGCGAGGCGTTCGGCTATAAAATGGGTACTCCTGTCGAGGGCAAGCTTGCCGCTTCGCTCAAGAAGCTCGGTTTCAATGCTGTTTTTGATACCAACTTCGGTGCGGATCTCACTATCATGGAGGAATCCAACGAGCTTATCGAAAGAATTACCAACAACGGCGTTCTCCCGATGATCACTTCGTGCTCGCCCGGTTGGATTCGTTTCTGCGAAAACTATTACCCCGAATTTATACCGAATCTCTCTACCTGCAAATCTCCTCAGCAGATGAACGGCGCAATGACAAAGAGCTATTGGGCTAAGAAAATGAACATCGATCCCGCTAAGATCGTGAGCGTTTCGGTTATGCCGTGCACTGCAAAGAAATTTGAGATCGGCAGAGAAAATCAGGGCAACAACGGTCTTGCAGACGTTGATATTGCAATCACCACAAGAGAACTTGTGAAAATGATTAACAGAGCGGGTATCCGCTTTAACGAGCTTGAGGACGCGACATATGATTCTCCTCTCGGCAACGGTACGGGTGCAGCCGTTATTTTCGGTGCGACAGGCGGCGTTATGGAAGCTGCTCTCAGAACCGCTGTTTGGAAACTCACAGGCGAAAATGACGATTCTCCGGTTGAGTTTAAGGAAGTTCGCGGTGTCGAGGGAGTTAAGACCGCTACCTACAATGTTGCGGGAATGGATATTACTGTCGCTGTAGCTTCCGGTCTTGCAAATGCAAGAAATCTCCTTGAAAAGGTAAAGAGCGGCGAAATCAAGGCTCAGTTTATCGAGATCATGGCTTGTCCCGGTGGCTGCGTAAACGGCGGCGGACAGGTTATCGTTCCTGCTGACGTTCGCAACTTCACCGATATCAGAGCTGAACGCGCTAAGGCGCTTTACAGCCTTGACGAAGGTCACAAGGTAAGCAGAAAGTCACACGAAAGTGCTGATGTTAAGCAGGCTTACGCAGAGTTTCTCGGTCAGCCCGGCAGCCACACCGCACATGAACTTCTCCACACAACTTATAAGGCGGCTTCCGACCTTATCAAGTAACTGTTTTAACAACTACGGCGTATCGCTTAGGCGGTGCGCCGTTTTTGCGTTGTTTAAGTTGACACGAAGAGGTAAAAATGGTATAATATTCCTGTATATTGTGATTGGAGATACTGACTTATGCTCATTTACATCTGCGATGATTCACAAAGTGACCGCACGCGGCTTCTTTATCACCTTAACAAATTCATGGAGGAAACGGGCAGCGCTTTTTCTGTCAGGTGGTTCGCTTCAGCAGATCTAATGCTGACCGAATATGAAAAATCGGAAGAAAAACCCGAAATAATTTTCCTTGATATTTATATGAGCGGCACGGACGGTATGTCTGCCGCCGAAAAGCTGACCTCGCTGGGTTGTAAAAAAGGAATCGTTTTCACAACTTCGTCGGATAGTCACGCGCTGAGTGCATTTAAGGTCAATGCGGACGGCTATCTGCTTAAGCCGTTTACCTATGCCGATTTTAAGCGCGCAATGGAGCGTTTTTCAGACGCTTTCGCGATGACAAGAAAGACGATAACGGTTTCGTTCAATCGTGAGGAAACGAAAATTCCGCTCAAAAGCATACGCTTCATCGAATCGTTCAATCATTGTACATATTTCTACACGGGCGACAGGGAATACAAGAGCGTTAAGCCGATTTCAGAATTTCACACGCTTTTACAGGACGACAGCGACTTTATAAGCTGCGGAAAAAGCAATATCATAAATCTGCGCTACGTTACGGGCTGCGCAGACGGATCGATAACGCTTGATAACGGCACGCAAATACCAATTCCCGTAAGAATAAGAAAAAATGTTGAAAGGGAGGTGTCACGCTTTATGCAGCGGGAGCCTAAGCCCCTGACATAGTGCGCCGTTATGTACATTTCTTACTGCATTATTCACAGCGTTACGCTTGCGGCGCTGATAATTCTGTTCTGCGGCTGTTTTCGCTTTACAAATTCACGGGCAAAAAGCGCATATATGACGCTCGTTTTTTCGATGGCGATCATAGTTCTTGGCTTTTTTCTTGAACTTACAATGTCCGAATGTGTAAGCTCTGCGCTTGTTGCACTCAAAGTGCAATATTTCGGGCTTTCGGTAATGCTTTTTGAACTTATGGATTTCTGCTCGGTAATAGGGCATTACAAGGTAAGTAAATTTACCTATGCGCTGCTGTCGGCAGTCTGCCTTTCCTGTTATATTGCAATATTTACAACATGGACGATTCCGGGAAAAAATCACGAACTGTTCTACTTAAAAATGAGAATAGTTTCGGACGGAGCGTACAACAGAATAAAAATAACTCCCGGTCCGTTCTGGTACTTGTTTTATGCAGCCATCGCAGTGGTATTCCTGTATACTGCGGTAAGGCTAACAATACAGTTTTTTAAGAGCAATCCCGTTCAGAGAAAGCGGATAGGTTATCTTCTCGCAGGCATTGCGACAATCGGACTGGAACTTATACTAAAGGGAATGGGAGCTTTCGGAAGCTACAATTTCTTCACGATAGCGTTGCTGATAATGATAACCTTTATGTACTTTTCAATTTTCAGGTACGGCTATTTCAATTCGATCAGCAGTGCGGCTGAAAATGCATTCAATTACGGCGGGGAAGGCATTGTACTTATCGATGAGAACGGACGGCTGACATTTATAAATAAAGCAATGAAGCAGATAATGCCCGAGCTTCTGCAAATGAAATATGCGAGCGAACACAGCGTTATCTATGATATCCTTACAGGAAAAATCAGCACTGTCAGAATAGCAGGCGTAACTTATGAAGCGAAGATTGAAGAAATAAAGGAATATGATACGCACTGCGGTTATATGATTTGGCTTGTAAATGTAACCGAATATTCAGAGATGCTGGCGCAGCTTGACGCGGCGAATGCGGCAAAATCAAGTTTTCTTGCACGCGTCAGCCATGAGATACGCACACCTATCAATACGATTCTCGGAATGAATGAGATGATACGCCGCGAATGTCATGACGAGGAAATACAGAGATATTCGGGAAGCATTTCTTCTGCGGGAGAAACGCTGCTTGTGCTGATAAATGATATTTTAGACATTTCCAAGGTGGAATCGGGTAAGCTGAGCATAATTACATCTGACTATGACGTTATTTCACTGCTTAACGATGTTTGGATAATGGTTTACAGGCGAACGGAAGAAAAGGGCATAAAGCTGAATTTTGATGTGAACTGCAATATGCCTAAAATACTTCACGGTGATAAGGTAAGAATAAAGCAAATGCTCATAAATCTGCTTACCAACAGCATTAAGTACACTGATGAGGGCTTTGTGCGGCTTAAAGCATGGACGGAACAGCATGGAGAAGATGTTGACTTGATTGTTTCGGTTTCCGACACGGGAGTAGGCATAAAAGAAGAAAATATCGGGCGTATTTTCGACAGCTTTGAGAGGATTGAAAGTACGATTGAAGGAACCGGTCTGGGACTGGCTATAACAAAGCAGCTTGCAGAGGCGATGAACGGGCGGCTTGATGTTGAGAGTATTTACGGCTGCGGCAGCAAGTTTACGATGACGATTCCGCAGAGAGTTATTGATTTTTCGCCTGCGGGATCTTTTGAACCGAAAGAATCGCCCGCCGTAAAAAATTCAGACGCGCCGCTTTTTGTTGCACCGGATGCGAAAATTCTGGTAACAGATGATAACCGCATGAATCGTGTGGTTATCGAGAAGCTGCTGAAGCGTACCAGAGCCATGGTCGAAACGGCGGAAAGCGGAGAAGAAGCGCTTGAAAAGGTGACACGAACCAAATACGACGTTATACTGCTCGACGCGATGATGCCAAACATGGACGGAACCGAAACGCTGCGCAGAATGCGAAGCCTTGAAAATAATTTAAGCGCTGACGCGCCGATAATTGTTATAACCGCGAATGCTGTAACCGGCGCGCGCGACAAATACATCGCGGACGGTTTCACTGATTATATTTCAAAGCCTGTAAAGCCGCTTGAACTTGAGCGTGTTATCGGCAAATATATAAATTCGCAAACGGACGCGGAAGAACCTCCGCTTAATTGTCAAAAGGGTATGCATTTTTGCGAAAACGATCCTGATTTCTACCGCGAAATGCTCGAACTTTTTACAGGTGAAAGCGTTAAGCTGATTGATGAAATGGAAAAATCTCTTTCGGATAACGACCGAGAACGTTTCAAAGCGCAGGTTCATGGGCTAAAGAACAACTGCCGCAGCATAGGGGCGGATATGGCTGCCGATTTAGCTTATGAAATGGAACAGGCGGCGGAAAAAGAAAAAAACGAAACGCTTTCACGACAATTTTATAAGCTGAAAACGCAGATAATAAGCCTTAATGATTATATCGGAAAAATCACATTCGAGAAAGAAAAAGCGACAATTAAGTAAGGTTTATTGATTTTTTTCACCTGTAATGATAAAATTACAATGTATTTTCGGAAAGCGGGTGAAAGCATGGGATTATTTGATTTTATTAACGGCGAGAAGTGTGCCACGACAAGAAAAATCGGATACAGTGAGCTTTACAGGTTGATATGTGAAGCTGATTTTCCGTGCGGAAAACCGGTTTGCGAGGCTGATGACATATCGTTTCCCGCTTCGGGGCGGCAGCGTATTGTTATAATAATAAACGGCAGAAAAATCAAAACGCAGAGTCTTTCCCGCATCTGTCTTTTTGACGCGCAAAGACGGGTTGAACGTGAAAATATCGTAAAAACCGTTTCGGCTATTGTTGCGGAAAGGCTGGCGAGAAACGGACTTCTGAAGAAAGGATAAAGTATGAAGAAAAAATTTTACAAGGCGGCTGCGCTTCTTGCGGCACTTGCGGTAGTGGCAGCGTGCAGTACGGATGACATTGATTTCGACGAGGGCGGCGATCTTCCCGAAACAGGCGAATCATACAATGAGCCTGATAACCGTGATGACGCAGAGCAGGAAAGAGCGGGATTCAGCGTTCGTATGTCGCTGAATAAGAACGATGGAGCGCTTAAAATTCAGCGCGGCAGAAAGACTGATACCAAGTCTATGGGCAATGAGGATACATGGACGATTTTTGTCTATATGTGCGGTTCTGACCTTGAATCCGGCGGCGGTATGGCAAGCATGGATATTCAGGAAATGCTGAGTGCCGACGGCAGCGGAAATGTTCGCTTTGTTGTTGAAACCGGCGGTTCAAGCGAGTGGTACATAGACGACATAAACAGCGAAGAAAAGCAGCGTTTTGTTATTCAGAACGGTGATATTGAGCTTGTTGGCAGCGCCCAAGCAACAAATATGGGCGACGCACAGACGCTTGCGGATTTTCTGAACTGGGGTATTGAAAACTACCCTGCGGATAAAATGGGTGTTGTATTCTGGAATCACGGCGGCGGAAGCATAAGCGGCGTGTGCTTTGATGAGCTTTCGGATAATGACTCGCTTTCGCTTCGCGAACTTGATACGGCACTGCTTAATGTGAGCAACAATATGACTGACAGGTTTGAATTTATCGGATTCGACGCTTGTCTTATGGGAACGCTCGAAACCGCTAATGTTCTTGCCACATATGCGAATTATATGTATGGTTCGCAGGAGCTTGAACCGGGAGGCGGCTGGGATTATACCGCAATAGGTTCTGCGCTTGCAAATAATCCTGAATATAACGGAGCACAGCTTGGGGAAGTGCTTTGCGACGCATATTACTCAGCCTGTGAAGAGGGCGGCGACGGTGATATGGCGACCCTTGCGGTTACGGATCTAAATAAAGTCGATGACCTTATTATAAGCTTCAATTCCTTTGCACAAGAGCTTTACAATGCGACAGAAAGTGCGCAAGACCTTTCTTCTGTCGTAAGAGCGATTGAAAGTGCAGACAATTTCGGCGGAAACAACAAGACCGAGGGCTATACCAACATGGTAGATCTCGGCGAGATCGTGAGCGCCTGCGGACTAGACAGTTCTTCTGAGGTGATATCCGCGCTTGAAAAAGCGGTAGTGTACAAAGTAAGCGGAAGCAATCACTATAACGCGGGCGGTTTATCGGTTTATTACCCGCTTTCGTTTGACGGTTCACAGGAGCTTTCGGTGTTCGGAGACATTTGCGTCAGCCCGTATTATCTCGCTTTTGTTGACAAGATGAGTTATGGTGCAGCCAATAGCGGAAATGTGCAGGATTATTCCGACGAACAGCTTTTCGGCGACGGTGACGAGTGGGACAACACTTTCAGCTATGATGTTTCGGACGACGGCTCGTATTATTATGACGATACTGCCGACGATTACTGGAACTATGCCGACGATTATTCACAGACCGGTGAAAGTCCGCTTATCACATTTGAGCAGGCTCCTACGCTCGATGAAAACGGAAATTACGGCTTTGTGCTTGATAAAAACGGTATTTATAATGCCGCGGCAGTCAGCGCGGCAGTGTTTACGATTCAGGACGAAAACCTTATTGCGCTCGGTCAGACCTACAGCTTCAATTGCGACTGGGAAACAGGCGCGGTAAGCGACGATTTTGACGGCTACTGGCTCTCGCTGCCGGATGGTCAGAACCTGTCAATGTATGTTGCGGAAGAGAGCATGGATTATGTTATATATACATCTCATGTGTTCGTGAACGGAAACGAAACGAATCTTCGTATCAGACATAATTTCAGTGACGGTTCAATAAGCATCGAAGGAACATGGGACGGCATCGGCGAAAACGGTATTTCCGCCCGTGAAATAAGAAAGCTTGAAGTCGGCGATGTTATTATCCCGATTTATTACAGTTATGGTATGAACGACGATTATGAAAGCTATTACTACGGCGTTGAATATATTTTCAGCGGCGACCCGGAGATAATTTACGATATACTTGTTCCCGGCGATTATTACTATGCTTTCTGTATTGACGACATTTACGGTGACTATTACATTACCGATTATGTAAAGTTCACGGTTGCTGAGTCGGGTGAGATTTATTTCAGTGAAATCTGATAATTCCGATTTCCGATCAACGCCTGTAGGCTGATAAAAAGCATAAGCCGACACCGCACAGATTAAAAATGTGCGGTGTTAATTTTTTACAAGTTTTTTACATTTGTGAAACGAAATCCTACAATTTGGAAAGATTGTTTGACGTTTTAGACGCACTGTTGTATAATAAGCACCAATGAAGTTGATGCTTCAATAAATTTTAAGGAGATTGAAAAATGAAAAAAATCGCAAAGATCACATCGGCAATCATGATGACATTTGTCATGATACTTTCTATCGCAGGCTGCGGACTTGACATGAGCAAGGTTAAGGGCGAATGGACATTAAACACCATCAACGGACAGTCGCTCGCTGATTACGCGGCAGGCTACGGCACTACTGAAGCTGCTTGTGCAGTAAACCTGACTGTAAACGATAAGGACGTTGTTATTGCTAACATAAACAGCTCTCAGACCTACAGTATTCAGGTTAAGTCGAACGGCTTTGAAATTCTCAATCCGTCTGACAACAAGACTGTTTTCATGAGCGTTACTTACGATGCAAGCGCTGATACACTTTCCTATTCTGTATCCGACGGTCAGACCGAACAGAAGTTCGTTTTCAAGAAGGGTACTGCTGATTTAGCGGCAGGTGCGGCTGAATATGCAGGAACAGAAGAAGCTCCCGCTGAAGATGATTATAGCGGCGAAGAATACTCTGATGAAGAATATTCCGACGAAGAATACTCTGACGAGGAATACGTCGAAGAGGAATAATTATTTTATAGATTTTCTCCAAAAGGGCGGGATGCTGACAGCAGTCGGCGTCCCGTTTTTTGTTAGCGCAGGTTATGTTGTATCTTTATTTGGCGTTGCTACTTGAAAAAATTTTTATCCTGTGTTATAATAAATAATATTCATAAAGATTGACCTATAAACAAGGAGGAACACCCTTTGAGCGACAGCAGTTACCTTTCCGAAATACGGAATTTTTGTATAATTGCCCACATTGATCACGGAAAATCTACGCTTGCCGACCGTATCCTTGAACAAACGCAGACGGTCGCGCAGCGCGATATGGAAGAGCAGCTTCTTGACAACATGGAGCTTGAACGCGAGCGCGGAATCACTATAAAAGCGCGTGCAGTTCGGCTTAATTATAAAGCGCAGGACGGCAAAAGCTACGTTTTTAACCTTATTGATACCCCCGGTCACGTCGATTTTAACTATGAGGTTTCACGCTCGCTTAATGCCTGTGAGGGCGCAATCCTTATCGTTGACGCTTCGCAGGGAATTGAAGCGCAGACGCTCGCGAACACATACCTTGCTATTGAACAGGATCTTGAAGTTGTACCTGTTATCAACAAAATAGACCTTCCGTCTGCACATCCCGAAACAGTAAAAGAAGAAATCGAAGACGTTATCGGGATACCTGCGGACGATGCACCGCTTATTTCCGCCAAAATGGGAATAAATATTGAAGCGGTTATGGAGCAGGTCGTAAAGTGCGTTCCACCGCCTGCGGGTGACCCTGACGCGCCGCTTAAAGCGCTTATTTTCGACAGCTATTACGACAGCTATAAGGGCGTTATAGTTTATGTGAGAATAAAAGAGGGAACGCTGCGCGTTGGCGATAAAATACGCATGATGGCTACAAAGGCGGAGTTTCAGGTTGTTGAGCTTGGCTATATGGGCGCGACAAACCTTATTTCTGCGGACGAGCTTCGTGCAGGCGAGGTAGGTTACATCGCCGCTTCAATCAAGTCAATAGGCGACACAAAGGTCGGCGATACGGTTACAACTTCAGATAATCCGGCAGCAGAGCCGCTTGCGGGCTATCGAAATGTAAATCCAATGGTGTTCAGCGGCATTTATCCGGCGGACGGTGCAAAATACGGCGACCTTCGTGACGCACTCGAGCGGCTTCAGCTTAACGACGCGTCGCTTACGTTTGAGCCTGAAACTTCTATAGCGCTTGGATTTGGTTTCCGCTGCGGATTTCTCGGGCTTCTCCACATGGATATAATACAGGAACGGCTTGAGCGCGAATACAACCTTGACTTGGTAACGACTGCACCGTCTGTTATCTATAAAATAGAGAAAACAGACGGAAGTGTAGAGTTTATAGACAATCCCACAAATTACCCCGATCCTGCGGAAATTGCACAGGCGTATGAGCCTATGGTTGAGGTTCATGTATTTAGTCCGTCAGATTATGTAGGGAATATAATGGAACTCTGTCAGGAACGCAGAGGAGTTTTTAAGGATATGAAATATCTCGACGAAGCTCGAGTTGACCTGCACTATGAGCTTCCGTTAAATGAAATCGTATACGACTTTTTTGACGCGCTGAAGTCGCGCACAAAGGGGTATGCGAGCTATGATTACGAAATGCTGGGATTTTATCCGTCAAAGCTTGTCAAGCTTGATATTATGCTTAACGGTGAAGTTGTTGACGCGCTTTCGTTTATTGTTCATGTTGATAAGGCGTATCCTCGTGCAAGACGTATAGCCGAAAAACTTAAAGAGCATATCCCGCGTCAGCTTTTTGAAGTGCCGATTCAGGCGGCCATTGGCGGAAAAATAATTGCCCGTGAAACGGTTAAGGCTATGCGTAAGGACGTACTTGCTAAGTGCTATGGCGGCGACATTACCCGTAAAAAGAAGCTGCTTGAAAAGCAAAAAGAAGGCAAAAAACGTATGCGCCAGCTTGGAACGGTTGAAGTTCCTCAGGAAGCGTTTATGGCAGTCTTAAAGCTTGATGAATAGCGTTCCGCAATTTTGAAAATATGAACAATAAGATAGGATTGTACATTCATGTGCCGTTTTGTCTGAGCAAATGTCCGTATTGTGATTTTTATTCTGAACAATACAGCAGAACGCTTGCCGGACAGTATAAACAGGCGGTTATGCGTAATCTTGAATACTACGGCGGCGATTTTGATACTGTGTATTTCGGTGGTGGCACGCCGATTCTGCTAGCTGAGGAAATATCCGAAATTCTTGGAAAAATACAGCATGATGCCAATGCTGAAATTACGGTTGAAGCGAATCCGTGCGTATGCGACGAGAAGCGGCTTGGAGTTCTGTTTAAGAGTGGTGTCAACAGACTTTCTATAGGTGTTCAGTCGCTGAACGAACGAGAACTCGCTTTTCTTGGCAGGCGGCATAGCGCACAGCAGGCAGAGAATGCAATTGCTTGTGCATATAATGTCGGTTTTAGGAACATTTCAGCGGACCTGATGCTTGGGCTTGTGGGGCAGACCAAAGAAAGTGTGTTGTATTCGATACAAAGATTGTCCGAACTGCCGCTGACGCACATTTCTGCATATTTGCTGAAGGTTGAGGAGGGGACTCCGTTTGCGCAGCGTACTCTTGCACTGCCTGATGAGGAACAGAGCGCCGAATTGTATCTTTTTGCAGTTGAACAACTTGAAAAGCATGGCTTTATGCAGTACGAAATAAGCAATTTTGCACACTCCGGCTTTAAATCAAGACACAATCTGCATTATTGGCATTGTGATGAATATCTTGGGATAGGTCCTGCGGCTCATTCGTATTATAATGGAAAGCGTTTTTGCACAGAGCGTAATTTAAGTGAATTTTTATCTTCAGAACATCAGCGCACGACAGTGACAGACGATGAACCGGGCGATTTTGATGAATTTGCAATGCTTGCGCTGCGGCTTACCGAGGGCTTGAAATTCAGCGATTGTTCTCGTTTTGACATTAGCATGAACAGCATTGTAGAATGCTGCAAAAAAATCCCGAAAAAATATATAAATATTACAAACAATGGCATTTCGCTTACGCGAGAGGGATTTTTGGTTTCAAATACGGTTATTGGTGCAATTCTGGGCTATTGATAAGGAAAAGTAATGGAATATTTGCATATCGGAAATGTTAAAATAAAAAAAACGGCGGCGCTCGCGCCTATGGCAAGTGTTGCCGACAGGGCTTTTCGTACAATTGCGAAGGAATACGGCGCGGCATATGTTGTCGGTGAAATGGCAAGCTGTAAAGGGCTTGTTTACAGCGACAGAAAAACGTCAGAGCTTCTCACGGTCACTGATATTGAGCGCCCGATGGCGGTTCAGCTTTTCGGAAGCGAGCCTGAATTTGTTGCGCCCGCCGTTCACATTGCGGAGCGTTTTTATCCCGATATCATTGATATAAACAGCGGTTGTCCTGTTCCAAAAGTAGCGGGAAACGGCGCAGGGAGCGCACTTATGAAAGATCCGCTATTATTTTCAAAAATTGTTACAGAAGCGGTTAGGGCTGCAAATGTTCCCGTAACTGTCAAGATAAGAAAAGGCTGGGACGACGAACACGTCAACGCTGTCGAAATTGCGAAAATCGCACAAGAATGCGGAGCAGCGGCTGTCGCCGTTCATGGGCGCACTCGCGTTCAGATGTACAGCGGACAAGCCGATTGGGATATTATCGCGGAGGTAAAGCAGGCGGTTTCCATTCCTGTTATCGGCAACGGCGATGTTGACAGCCCCGAAAAATGCCTTGAAATGTACAGATATACAGGCTGCGACTTAGTGATGATAGGTCGTGCGGCGTGCGGCAGACCGTGGCTTTTCAAGCAGATTGAACAAGCGGTTTACGGACAGCCGTTCATAGAACCGACGCTTGATGAACGACTTTCGGCTATGCGGCATCAGATAGAGTTGCTGATTGATGACAAGGGAGAATATATCGGAATGAAAGAAGCGCGAATGCAGACGGCACATTATCTTAAGGGTATGCCTAACGCAGCTAAATACCGCGGAATTTGCGGCAGTCTTTCGACTTTTGCGGATTTTGAGCGGCTTACAGATACAATAAAATATGAACAAAGAAAGGAACATGAAAAATGACGGCATTGATAACAGGAGCAAGCTCGGGAATAGGTCGCGCTATGGCAATAGAGCTGGCTAAAAGAGGATATAACCTTATACTTGTAGCAAGACGCAGACAGCGTTTATTTGAACTTAAACGTGAGATTGCGGCAGAATATGACGTTAAGGTTCGTTGGTTCAGCTGCGATTTGTCCAAAACCGAAGACTGCAAGGCGCTTTTCAAACGAGTTGAACACGTTACAATAGATGTTCTTATCAATTGCGCGGGCTTTGGAGTTTTCGGAGCGTTTGATGAAACAGATTTGGATTCCGAACTGAAAATGATAGACGTAAATATCAAAGCAGTGCATATTCTCACAAAGCTTTTCCTGCGTAAATTCAAGGAAAGAAATAAGGGATATATACTGAATGTTGCTTCGATTGCAGGTTTTATTGCAGGTCCCGAGTTTTCCTCTTATTACGCTTCAAAAAATTATGTTTTACAGCTTACAAAGGCAATTTCCGAAGAGCTTCGTCACAGCCGCTCAAATGTCTATATCGGCGCGTTCTGTCCCGGTCCTGTACGCACGGAATTTAACGAGGTTTCGGGCGCTGAATTTGCCGTTGCCGGAATATCTGACACTTATGCGGCAAAATACGCAATCAACCATATGTTCCGCAGGGAGCTTGTTATCGTTCCGACGGCGACGGCTAAGCTTGTTGCGGCTGCCTCAAAGCTTGTACCTGAAAAAATATTGCTTAGGGCTACGGGAAAGGTTCAGCGTAGCAGAAAGGTCAATGATCCGAATATAGATGTAAGATAACGGCAGAGCCATTGAAAATATTAAGACTTAAAAACATTGCTCAAATAAATTCCTCCTGCGATTTAATAACGCAGGAGGAATTTTTGCTTTATTCGTTTTTTATCCGGTCATTGCGCATATTATGTGACCAGATTGCTTATCCAAACTCCTTTTTTTATAAGAACATATCCCACGATAAGCTTAATGAAATCTGCCGTCTGAACTATTGCATAAACTGCTAGAATGGGCAGATGAGTAAAATTACAGAGAATAAGCGCAATCGGCAGCGGCACAACCCATGTATAAACGCTGTCAAAAAGAAATGTGACAAACGTTTTTCCGCCCGAACGCAGCGTAAAATAAAGCGCATTAAGAAATCCCTGAACAGGGAAGAAGAGCGCGGTAATAATTATAAACCACTGACCGTAATCGCGGACCTGCTGTGTTGTGTCGTAAAAAAGAGGGAATACGCCTGAAAGTGCCACGAGGATTACTGTAAGCATACCGCTGACTATTCCCGTGAACCACATGAGTTTAAATGAGCTTTTACGCGCGATGTCGTATTCGCCTGCTCCGAGAAACTGCCCGATAATAATTCCGACCGCGTTTCCGAGCGCTATGAAAACAACGTTCAACAAATTGCATATGGAGTTTGAAATATTCAGCCCCGCTATAATTTCCAGACCCTTTATTGAATAACACTGTGTAAGCGCTGCAATTCCGCCTGCCCAAAGAAATTCATTAAAGAAAATCGGAAGCCCTTTCTTAATTATTTTTGCGGCAGTGTCACGAGGAACGCGCAGCGTTTTGTATGCGCCTATAAGGAATGTATGTTTTGTTTTTATCTGTGCCTGAGTCCAGATAATTACAACTCCCGCTTCGACAAAGCGCGCAAGCACTGTTGCAATGGCTGCGCCCTCAACGCCTAGCTGCGGAAAACCGAACTTTCCGTATATAAGAAAATAGTTGAAAATAATGTCGATTACAACAGAAGATATGCCTGCAATCATCGGCTTAACGCTTTCTCCGGTTTCACGCAGACTGCCGGCATATATCTGGGTTATAACAAACGGCGGAAGTCCGATAAGCATGATATGGAGATAACTTTTTGCGTAATCAAGCGTCAGCGCAGGATTTATGTTTTCACTTTCTCCATGCAGATACATTGTAATCAGCCATTCACCGCCAAAGATAAAAACAAGAAGTCCGAGCAGCAGACAAATTCCGCAAATCCAATGTTTAATGCGAAAAGTATTTTTAAAGCCCTCTGCATTTCCCTGACCGAAATATTGGGCGCCGTAAATTCCGGGACCGGATAATCCTCCGAATATAGCAAGATTAAATACAAAAATTAGCTGTCCGACTATCGAAACCGCGCTTATCGCTTCTGTGCCCAGACTTCCGACCATAATATTGTCTACAAGTCCGACCATGTTTGTAACGCCGTTTTGTATCATCATCGGTACGGCAAGCCGCAGGGCTCGTCCGTAAATTTCTTTCTCTCTCATAATTTCTCTCCTTTTATTTTATTGTTTTTAGCGAAAGCATTTCAAAGTATATCACAAAATCTAAGCAAATACAATCTCAATTTTTTATATATTTTTAGTGCTATAACAATATAATTTATGAATTTTGACGGTTTATTTCCGTTATTTCATTTTGCCTCTTTTTCATTCGCTTCCAATTGATAAATCCATATATGTCGTTAGCGAAAAATGCAGTAAAACAAACGACTACCGAAATAAAAGACGGATTTTCAAAAGACGCCAGCGTCCACAAAATAATAAGCACGATATCATTTGCCGCGTATGCTACGGCATAAAAAGGCGAGCGAAGAAACTGAAGAAATGCAGCGGCAAAGCTGGTTGTTACAGAAATTGTGCTTATAATCAGGTTTGGCGTATCAAAAAACAGCAAAATAAAGTAGAAAAGCGTTGTTATAAGGGCGTTAAGTACAATAAGCGCGATTATTTTTGCCGTCGTAAGCTTTTCTATTTTCACTTCTGCTTTCCCGCTTTCAAACGGATGCCGCAGCCAGCTTATTACCGACATAAGTGCTACGGGAGCGGTCATTCCGAGATAGGTTATCATTTCTCCGTAATATCGGAATCTGTACGAAATGATGCTGTACATTACGCTGAACAAAACGGTCAGCACCTGCCCGAAAACATCTCCCTTTGCGACGAATATAAGAGATGTAACACCCGTAAGCGAAGCAATGAGATTGAGTATGCTGTTATTTTCACCAAAAAAGAATGAAACAGTAACTATCGCAGCGGAAATTCCCCATAAAATCCATTCTGATTTAGTAAGCTGAGAAAAAGGATTTCTTACTTTCATACTACCTCCAACAAAAAACAGCATTCGTTGCGCACATCTTCTAAGACCTAACGATGTGCGGCGAATGCTGTAAGCTTCACTACCCGGTGGCAGTTTTATATTGTGATATTATTATAGCATAACCGGCGAGAAAATCAATACTTTTAATGCACAAGATTTTCCCTCAATGTATTACCGATTTGTGCAAAATGCATTGTATGCGAAAAACCGCGGCGCGGGGCGCACGCCTTTCTATTTGCCTGAGCAAATAGAAAGAGCAGGCGGCTTTGCCGCCTGCTGCCGCTGAACGCTAAGCGTTCAGCGGCGCGTGCGCCCCGCGCCCCTGCCGAAAGCAGTAACGAAGATTATTCGCTGCGAAGAGCAACGACTGGGTCTTTCTTTGCTGCAACACGGGAGGGAAGAAGCCCTGCAATAAGTGTGAGCATTACGCTTATTGCAACAAGAATGATGCCTGCAAGTGCGGGAAGCTGCGATAACCCGCTTATATCGGTTATATTTTCAATTATGATGTTGATAACAATGTTAAGAAGCAGCGTTATACCGATTCCGATTCCGCCTGAAACAAGTCCAATAATAACCGTTTCCGCGTTGAACACTCTGGATATGTCTCGCTTTGACGCACCGATGGAGCGAAGAATACCAATTTCCTTTGTACGCTCGAGAACCGAAATGTAGGTTATAATTCCTATCATTATTGATGAAACAACAAGAGAAATAGCGACAAACGCGATCAGAATATAGCTTATCGCATTTATAATGTCGGTAACCGATGACATAAGCATACCGACAACGTCGGTGTATGTGATAACTTTTGATTTTTCGCCCGAGTTTTCCATACGCGTATTGTATTCAGAAATGATATCGGTGATTTTTTCTTTTGCTTCAAAATCAATAGGATAAATGTTTATTGAACTTGGCGTGTCTAAGTCGATAACGCCGAGGGCATTCATGTTATCGTAATACGTTGATGAAGAAACAATCGTTGAAGCTGTCGCAGTCTGCATATAATTTTTCATCAGCTCTTTGCGTTCTTCATCTGAAAGCGAAGCAAAATATGCACGCTGTTCATCAGTAAGCGAGGATAAATCAACTCCTGAGAAATCAATATTTTCCACATCAAAATCCGAAGAATTGATTTGTTCCGAATTTGTCGGCTTCATAGACATCATAAATTGTTCGCGTTCCTCATCGGACATCGCCGCAAGCGCCTGCTGCTGTTCCGGGGTAAGAGCGGATATATCAAATTCGCCTGCCTGCGACCGCATTTCAGCCATTTGCTGCATCATTTTTTCAGCTTCCTGTTTGCGCTGTTCAGCTTCAAGTTCCGCATTTTTAACAGCTTCATCTCCTGCCGCCGTACCATCAAAGGGAAGTCCGCTGAAAATATCATATTCCTTGTTGTCGCGCTGTTCTTTAACAATCTCGCTTTCGTTGACTCTTTCAGAAACCATTTCCATAAGCGCCTTGGTGTAACCGATAGTGCCGCTTATCGACGACATACTTTCTTCTTTTGTACGCACAATTCCGACGATTTTAAGCTGAATACCGTTTTTAACAATATTGTTCATAAATTCGGAGTCGCCGCGCATATCTTCCCAGATCCCATCGGCGTTTTTCTGATAGAATGCAGTGTTATCAACAACGCGGAATGTTTTTCCGAGAAAATCGTCAAAGCTGTAATTTTTTCCGTCGGAAAGCTCGGCAACATCATCTTTTTTCTGAATCATGTCGCGCACTGCGTCGCGGAGTTCGGTTACGTCACGCATACCCAGCGTATAAAGCGTGTAGTCTGTAATTTCGTTGCGGTTATCAACAATAAGAATCGCTTCGTCGAAATTTTTAGGAAAATCACCCGCGAGGATTTCGTATTTTGTATCAAGCATTTTCTCGTTATCGCTTATTTCCTCAAAAATATCCATTTGCCCCGCGGAGGAAGAAGACATATTTGACGCGAGCGACATCATCCCGCTCATTGCTCCGAAGCCTATTTCATCCATGACGCTGCTTGGGTTGACCTGATGGATATTTTCGGTATAGTCGGCAAAAACCTGAAGTGTTATTCCATAGGAATATTCAACATGAGTGCAGTAATCGGAAATACCGCTTTCAGAGCTGTCGAGAAATTCCTTGAAGCTTTTGAGGTCGTTGGTGTTCGTTTCCTGATACATCATTGTGAACATATCGCCGAGGCGATTGTTCGTGTAAATTGTGTTTTCGTCACGTTCTTCCGAAAGAGCTTCCGCGCGAGCTGTCATTGATGACGACATAAACGATGTCATGTCGGTTGTGCTGCTGTCAATCATAAGAGGGTATGATGCGAGTGTGTCCGACTGGATATCATCAATATAGTCCTGAACGCCGCTTGAAAGCGACAGAATAAGCGCGATTCCGATTATTCCTATACTTCCTGCAAACGCCGTGAGTATGGTGCGCCCTTTTTTTGTCATTAGATTATTAAGGCTGAGCGACATAGCCGTAAAAAATGACATTGACGTTTTTTTGACCTTTTCGGGAGCACTTTTGAGCGGCTGCTCGTTTGTATATGGGTTGCTGTCGTCAACAACCTTTCCGTCAACGAGTCTGATAATGCGATTTGAATATTTCTCGGCAAGCTCGGGATTATGCGTAACCATTATAATCAGCTTATCTTTTGAAATTTCCCTGAGAATTTCCATTATCTGAACGCTGGTTGCGCTGTCCAGAGCGCCGGTGGGCTCGTCTGCGAGCAGAATATCGGGATTGTTTATAAGTGCGCGGGCAATCGCAACACGCTGCATCTGTCCTCCCGACATCTGATTGGGTTTCTTTTTAAGCTGGTCGCCCAATCCGACTTTTTCCAGAACCTCAATTGCGCGTTTTCTTCGCTCTGATTTTGATACTCCGGAAAGCGTCAGCGCAAGTTCAACGTTTGCCAGAACAGTCTGGTGCGGGATAAGGTTATAGCTTTGAAAAACAAATCCGATTTTGTGATTTCGGTAGGTATCCCAGTCACGGTCTTTATATTTTTTTGTCGAAACACCGTCGATAATAAGATCTCCGTCGGTATATCGGTCAAGTCCGCCGATAATATTCAGCATTGTTGTTTTTCCGCAGCCGGATTGTCCAAGAATAGATACAAATTCATTCTCACGGAAGTCAATGCTTACGCCCTTTAGCGCATGAACGGTATTTCCGCCCATTGCATAATCTTTTATGATGCTTTTCAAGCTCAGCAAGAAAATGCCCCCTTTTGTATTTGTTTTGCATACGGTGTATTATACCATATTATAAAGATATTGACAACAAGCAAAAAATGAAAATCTCCTGAAATTTTTCCAAACTGTATTATATATAAACAAAAACTCTTGAAGATTATGGATAAATATGTTATACTGTTACAAATAAGATTTTCAACATCAAGTTAAAGCGGCAAAGAAAGGACGTAAATATGAATTTACTTTTTCTGCTTAAGCCTAAAGCGACAGTTGCATATCTAAGTTCTGAATGTACGATGCGGCAGGGGCTTGAAAAAATGCGTGCTCACGGATACACTGCAATTCCCGTTATTTCTCCGAGCGGAGAATATCTCGGAACAGTCAGCGAGGGAGATTTCCTATGGACAATAACAGATAAAAACGGCTTTACGCTTAAGGAAAGCGAAAAAGTGAAGCTGACCGATATAATGCGTTCAAAGCGCGACCATGCGGTAAGCGTAAGCGCGGATATGAACGAACTTTTACTCAGGATAATGGAACAAAATTTCGTTCCGGTAGTTGACGACAGAAATATTTTTATCGGAATAGTTACACGACGAGATATAATAAATTATTTTTATGAAAGAGAAATGATAACAAATGAATGAGAAAATACAACTGCTTGCGGACAACATTGAAAAAGTTATAATCGGAAAAAAAGAAGTTATTTTAAAGCTTGCAGCCGCATTACTTTCCGGCGGTCATGTTCTTATCGAGGACGTGCCCGGCGTTGGAAAAACCCGCCTTGTTTCAGCACTTTCGGAAAGTGTGAACGGCGAGTGCAGACGCATTCAGTTTACTCCCGACCTTATGCCGTCAGACATCACGGGCTTCAGCATGATAAATACAAAAACAGGCGAGAGCGAATACAGAAGCGGCGCAGCAATGTGCAATTTTCTGCTTGCAGATGAAATAAACCGCGCTTCTCCGAAAGCACAGTCGGCGCTGCTTGAGATCATGGAAGAACTTCAGGTAAGCGTGGACGGTGTAACGCATCGACTTCCACAGCCGTTCATGACGCTTGCAACTCAGAATCCCGTAGAAACCTACGGAACATATCATCTTCCCGAGGCGCAGATGGATCGTTTTCTTATGAAGCTTTCGATAGGTTATCCCGAACCTTCTGAGGAAATGCAGATTCTTGAAAAAAACAGCGGTGAAAAGAACAAGCTGCCTGCCGTTATAAGCCTTAACGATGTAATTGAACTGAAGAAACAGGCAGAAGGTGTTCGGGTTCATGAAAGCGTGAAGAAATATATAATTGATATTGTAAATGCCACGCGGAACAGTGAATTTACTGTTCTTGGCGCAAGCCCGCGCGGCAGCATTGCACTTTATACCGCTTCTAAAGCGCTTGCGCTTATAAACGGAAGGAACTATGTTGTACCTGATGATGTTAAATATCTCACAGTAGAGGTTCTGGCGCACCGACTTATGCTTTCGCCGAAAGGCAAGTCCGTCCACGGCAGCACACAGGCGGCTATGCAGGCAATTCTTTCCGGTGTTGCAATTCCGCTGGCTCAGGTATAAAAATGAAGATAAAATCAATTCTGACATATCTTGTGCTTATTGCTGTTTCTGTTTTGTTTATGCTGTTTTTGGACGGTCCGGGAGGCGGTTATCTGCTTATTGTTCTTGTTTTAGCGGCAATTGCTTCTGTAGGACTTTGTCTTTATACTAAGCGTAATATATCCTCACGCCTTCAAATAAGCGAGGATATACTCAACAAAGGCGACTGTGTACAGCTAAGCGTAATTATCAAAAAGTCGGGGATATTTCCTACAACGGTTCTTACCGCCGAATTTTTCAGCAGCTATAATTTTAAGACACTGTCGCCGACTAAGATTAGTGCAGTAATGCTCGGGCGCGACGAATGCGTCTTTAAATCCGAATATAAAGCCGAATATTTCGGAAAAGGCAAGCTTGGTCTGTCGACTTTTACCGTTTCTGATTTTTTGGGGCTTTGCAGTTATCGTGTTCCGATTCCCCAGAGTATGCTTGAAGTTAAGGTTTATCCTGATATTCCGGATATAAGCGAGAGAGACAGCTTTGCGCGCAATCTTTCCGACGAAGCTTTTTTTGATGACTGCGAGGATACAAACGCGGCAGCCAACTGCTTCAACGGTACGCCCGGATATGAACATCGGCAATATATTCCCGGCGACAGTCTGAAGCTAATCAACTGGAAGCTTTCGGCTAAAAGAGGGGAATTGTTTGTGCGTTGCTTTGAAGGCTCGGGCAGAGCGGAGCAGGTATTTATCCTTGATAAAAAAGGCGTCGATAATGACGCCGATCAGCTTACCGCTGAAGCTATGCTCGGACTTGCCGATCGTTTTGCAAAAATGGAGATTCCCGTGAGAGTGTGCCTGCGGTTTGATGGACTCTGGGAGGAAATTTCGGTGCAGAATCCTGCCGACGCTGCTCAGCTTCGATACAAAATGACCGATTATGCTTTTTCGGATAATAACGTAAATCGTTTTCCAAGCACTTTTTCAGACGAACGTGCAGTTATTTTTTCGCCTTGCGCGGATAACGCGCTTATCGGTTTTATGGAAGAAAAAAAGTCGGTTGGGAAGAACTGTTCAGCCGCAGTTTGCATTGGCGGCGGCAGTGACATATGGAAAATTGAGAAAGAAAATGGGCAGATCCGTTTTGTTGGCTGAAAGGAGAGCACTTTGAGGGATTTTTTAAAACAAAATACAATTCCGATGCTGCTCATGACGGTTCTGTTCAGTTCGCTTATATATATTTATGCAGCGTCATCGCCTACGACAGTGCTTTTGTTGACTGCTTTTGGCGGCATATACACATTTATTCTTTTTTTGAGTCTTGATTTTCTGCGGAAACTGAACAAGCAGCCAATAGCGGCAGGCGGAATTATCGGACTGCTTGTTTTATCGCTTTTTATCGGAAGCCTATGCATAGATTCGGGAAAGGAAATACTGTATCAATGGTTCTTTGAACCTGATAAAATGAACAAAATCTATGTTGGGAACATTTTTGCGCTTATTTTTATGTGCGGTTTTGTTCTCGGAAGCGCGCTTTATTATTTCACAAGCATACGGTATCGCACAGTTTTTGTGTTTTTGATATGTATGTGCCCGTTTTCGCTTTTTGCAAAAACGTTTTCGGATATTCCCGTAATTTATATTATTCTGATAGCGACGCTTTTTTTCGTTTTGCTTATTACAAAGCAAAATATCGGTATTTCAGCGAGCGGAAAGAACACGGTAATTATTCTCGGCGGGTTTATAATCATAGTTGTAGGTGCGGCTGCATTTATTCCAAAGCCTGAATTTACGCCCTACCGCGAACAATTCGATGAGCTTATAACGGGTATAAGCATTGGCGGAGCGGGAACAGGTCTAGACTTCAATTCATATTCCAACACTTCATCATACACAAGCTCCGGAGATGATGAAAAGATAGTTTTCACTATTAAAGGCGATAATCCCGGACTTATCAAACGACAGTGCTTTAATCTTTATAATTTGTCGAGCGACACATGGTCATATTACGGCGAGTCTGAAACGGGGTACAACAGCTTCTGGAAATATATCTCATGGGAGGATCCGCGAGCATTCCTTTATGACGGAATAAGCTTTGATGTTGAAGAAAAAAGCACTGTAATTAAATCAGAGAGTGGCAGAATACGCGCGCTTTATACTGCGGAGAACACGGCAGGCTTCAGCCTGCCCGAAGGCAGAACCGGCAACATATACCGTACGCCTATGGACGAGTATTTTCTGTCTGAAGACAATCCTGCCGTAAACGAATATACAATAAAGTGGTATAAGCTTGAACCTGACAAGCTTTTTTCAGAGGTTATGGGAAGAAAATATAATGACATCTGTTCGTCAGCGTCAGCGGGCGAGGAATATTTGGCGGTTTTCAAAGAAAACAATACGCTTTATGAGTATCTTCTTTCGGAAAATGTAAGAAAAAGCTGCTTCAGGTCAGATGACGGGTTTGATAAATTCGGAGAACTTGCCCGCAAAATAACCGCAAACTGCAATAGCGACCTTGAAAAAGCAATAGCAATCGAGCAATATTTTTTGTCCAACATTTTTGTTTATGATAATGAATTTTCACCCGTTGATTCGACTCCGGAAACATTTGTTTTTAATTATAGACGAGGGGTGTGCTCTGATTATGCTACCGCGATGGTGCTTCTATGCCGCGAACTCGGACTGAAAAGCAGGTATGTCGAAGGCTTTCTTATACAGCAATATGACAGTGAAAACGGGTACTACTTTGTAACAGCCGCAGATTCTCACGCTTATGTACAGGTTTGGATAGATGGATACGGTTGGACTGATTTTGACCCCACATCTTCACGCACAGACGGCGGGTACTTCGACAACACATTTTTAATATTCGGCGGCTGCGTCGTTTTAGTTGCGCTTATCGGTGGATTTGTTGTATTTATAGTTCCAAAAATAAAGGAAAGAGCGTTTCTGAAACGAGTCGCAAGGCTTCGGGGCAGAGAACAGGTCGTTATTCTTTTTCCTAAAGTCAATAAGCTTATTCATGCAATGCTTGGAAAACAAGAGCTTGTTTACACTATATCGGAATTGAAAAAGAAAACATTTGAGAATTACGGAGCTGATATTTCAGATCTAGCTGATGCTTATGAGCATACTGTATATGGTGGAGAAAATATAGAGAATGAAAATTATATGCCGACATACACACTGCTTATTCATAAGATCAAACAAAAGGAAAAAGAGAAAAAGAAGAGCAAAATAAATTAGAATATGAAAAATCCCTGAAAATAGCTTATAATACTAATTCCTAATCAATATATAGGAAGATTGAAAAATAGTATAAAAGCTACTTTCGGGGTTTTTAAAAATTATTTGCTTGCTTTTGCCATTTTAAGCATATCGCTTATTTTAAGTCTGTCGCCTGTATACAGAACAATATGTTCATATACCTTTGCAACGATTATACAGAGTAAGATTACGCTTGCAAGCAGCACAAGAAGCGAAACACACGCTTCTCCGAGGCTGATTTGCCCAAGCATATATGCCGACGGGAGGCAGAACGGGGAAGATATGGGCACATATCGTGCCACTATCATCAATGTATTTGTTTCACCGTCCATTGCGCCGATTTGCGGCATATAGGCGAGATAGAAACCAAGCACGCCGATAATGCTCATAGGCTGAATTGCTGCCGTAAGATCCTCCATTTTGCTGATGCTTGCTCCTGCAAGTCCGGCAATAAGAGAATAGAACAGGAAGCCCAATACGAAGGTGAATATCATAATGAGAATAGTGTCGATGTTGAAATTTGAGAACGCGCCCTGAATGTCAACAAGAGTTTGCTGCGCGCTTGCTCCTATGCCTGAATCGGAAGCAGCAGCAACAAGTCCGTCGATTTTGGAGAAAATTCCGAACGGCATTGAAATCAGAAAACCGAGAACGCCCGAACAGATAAGTATAATAAACTGCATCAGAGAAACAAGACAAATTGCAAGAACCTTTCCGACGATTATGGAAAGGGGACTTACGGAGGTAAGCAGATATTCCATAACTCGGGATGATTTTTCTATAGCAATTGCCTGTGCGACAAGCTGACTGTAGGCGAAAATGAATATGAACAGCACAAGCGATGAAAGCATGGGAACAACCGAGTTGATTATATCCTGAACCATACTTGTTGCTTCATTTCCTGCCTTGAGAAGCTGTGTAGTTACGCCGCTCATTACTGTGGTTATCTCGTCGGACGCTACGCCGAGAGAGTCAAGATATTTTATCTGAAGCTGTGTTGAGAGCGTGCTGAGAATTGTTGTGCAGTCGGAAGGATTTACAGTGGAGTTTTCGCCCGCATAGTATGCGTCAAGATTAAGTATGCCGTCTTTTTTGTATGCTCGTGCAAGCATTGCATTTTCAGTCGTTGTTTCAAGCTCGCTGAGCTTCGACTCAAATTCTTCGGGAGCAATTTTCTCCAGAGTAAATCCAAACGAAGCGGCAGTAACGTTATAATTCGTGTCAAGACCCGTTTCATCTGACAAATACAGCTTTGAAACGGAAAAATCAACCGCTTCGCCGTTTGCAATGCTTTCAATCTGATTTATTTCATCTTCAAGCAGAAAAACCGGCAGAATATTTGCTGTTGCAGTCATTAAGGCGATAATTACAGCAATGATTATTGTGCTTATTATAAAAGATTTAGTCTTTATTTGCTGTGAAAAGGTAAAGGCAAATATGTTTTTCCAACCTTTAAGCTTCATTTATTTTCTCCCCCTCCTGTGCGGCAGGTCCGCACTTTTCTACAAATAATTCGTGCAGTGAAGGCTCACGCAAATCAAACTTTACAACATTTATCTTTTGTTCAAGCATTCTGCGCAAAAATTCCTGAGCCTGTTCATCGCCGTGAACCTTGAAATTCGTGCCGTTCGGTGTATCTTCCACAACGGTAAGACCGATTTCCTCGGCAATAGGCAGAAACTCCTGATCCGCTTTAACGGTCAGATTTACTCTTCCGTAGCTCTTTTTGATCGCGTTCAGATTGCCTTGCATTACAGTTTCTCCGCGGTGAAGCAGCACGAGATCTTCGCAAAATTCCTCGATTGTTTCCATCTGATGGCATGACATGATAATGAATTTACCTTTGTCGCGTTCTTCGCGGATAATACTTTTAAACAAATCTGCATTGACAGGGTCAAGTCCGCTGAGCGGTTCATCAAGAATGATCAGTTCGGGATTGCATATAAGAGCCGCAGCCAGCTGAACCTTCTGCTGATTTCCCTTTGAAAGCTGTTCCGCTTTCTTTTTACGGTACTCGTTGATATTAAGACGGCCGAAAAGGTAATCTATTGCGGGCGTTGCCTGCGATTTTTTCATGCCCTTAAGCGAAGCGAAATAATACATCTGTTCTTCAACATTGTATTTCGGGTATAATCCGCGCTCCTCCGCAAGATATCCGATTTTTTCGTCCAGTACGTTCAGCGGCTTACCTTTCCATAATACGGTTCCGCTGTCTTTTTTCAGCATATTCAGAATCATTCGGATAGATGTGCTTTTTCCTGCTCCATTCGTTCCGAGAAAGGCAAAAACGCCCGGCTCGGTAAACTGAAATGACAAATCCTTGACTGCTTGATGTCCATTAAAGGATTTTGATAAGTGTTCAACAATCAGTGACATAGTTTCAGCCCTTTCTGTAAATTTAATTTACCTCAGTATAACATATCATTTTGCATTTGTCAATATTTTTTACAAATTTTGTAAAATTTTATTTACCTCAGCTCTACTCTGAAGCTGATTCCGGTTTTTTCCTCGCCGTTTACTTCAAGTTCAGAAAAAGACGGTACACATACGAGTTCTCGACTTTCTTCGGTGAAGTAAAGGTGCGCGATTGCGATTGCCTTGACAGCCTGATTTACCGCGCCCGCGCCGACAGCCTGTACTTCTGCCGAGCTGCCTTCACGGATAACCGCCGCGATAGCTCCGGCTACCGATTTAGGAACACTTCTTGATGAAACCTTGATTGCTTCCATTTTAATTTCCCTCCTGTTTGCAAATGCGCTGTATTGCGGTACAGCAGCCTGTTTTTTCGTTTATTGAAAGCACTACTCCGTTTATCATGATATTTCCGGCGGGGTAGATGTGCTTTTGCGGATAGTATGTGGTAAGACGAGCTATTATCACGTCTTTGTCTATGCCGAGAACCGAACGTCTTACGCCTGTCATTCCTGCGTCTGTGATATATCCCGTATGTTCGCTAAGAATTTCCTCATCCGCTGTCTGAACGTGCGTATGTGTTCCGATAACGGCGGAAACGCGGTTTTCAAGGTAAAATCCCATTGCCTTTTTTTCCGAGGTTGCCTCAGCGTGAAAATCAACGATTATATTCGGAGTCCGAATATCTTTGAGAATTGCGTCAATGCAATGAAACGGATTGTCGGAGTGTTCCATATATGACATTCCGAGCAGATTTATAACAGCTACGCTTGTTCTTCCCATATCGAATATACAAACGCCTTTTCCGTATACATCGCCAAGGTTTGCGGGGCGTATTATGGTATCGCACTCCTCATACATTTCGTTCATTTCACGGCGGCGGAAGCAGTGATTTCCTGTCGTGATAACATCAGTGCCGCCGGAACGCAGAATATTGGCGGAAAACGGAGTAATTCCATTTCCGTCAGCGGAATTTTCTCCGTTAACGATCGTCATATCAATTCTGTATTCTTTTTTGAGCTGTGGAAGCTGCGACGCAAGGTAAGACGCGCTTGTCTGTCCGACAACATCCCCTATAAAAAGTATATTCAGCATTATGGAACTCCTTTTGGAATCAATAAAAAAGAAAAGGGCTACGGTCAAAGCCATAGTCCCTTTTCCGATGTTCAATTATCTTTCAAGAATCTGGCTTCTGTCGGGACCGATACCGACCATTGCAATCTTGCATTCGCAAAGCTCTTCCAGTTTCAGAATATAATTCTTGCAAACCTGCGGAAGTTCATCAAAGCTTCTGCAATTTGAAATATCATCGTCAAAGCCTTCAAACTCTTCATAAACAGGCTCACAGTCGGCTAATTCTTCAAGTGTAGCAGGGAAGTCCTTGATAAGCGTTCCGTCCGATTTCTTGTATGCCACGCAGATTTTCAGATTTCCGATACCGCTGAGAGTGTCAAGCTTGTTAATGGCAAGCTTTGAAAGACCGTTTACGCGTACCGAGTGACGAACGATTACGGCGTCGAACCAGCCTGTTCTTCTTGGACGTCCGGTAGTTGTTCCAAATTCGCCGCCTCTGTTGCGGATAAGATCTCCCGTTTCATCCTCAAGCTCGGTGGGGAAAGGTCCTTTTCCGACTCTTGTTGTATATGCTTTTGCAACGCCGATAATGTCGTTGATAATCATAGGACCAACGCCTGTTCCTACGCAAACACCCGCAGAAAGAGGGTGGGAAGAAGTAACATAAGGATAAGTGCCGAAGTCGATATCAAGAAGGGTAGCCTGAGCGCCTTCAAACATTATCTGTTTTCCCGATTTTGCCGCATTATAAACAATAACGGAAACATCGTCAACATATTTTTTAAGGCGTTTTCCGTATTCGGTGTATTCCTTGATAATCGCTTCAATGTCGTGCGCTTCGCCGCCGTATACCTGTGTAATTATCTTATTTTTGAGCATTCCCGTAGCGCGTGCCTTTTCCGCAAATACCTCGGGGTGGATAAGGTCGTACACTCTGATTCCGCAGCGTTCGTATTTGTCCATGTAAGCAGGGCCGATACCTCTTTTTGTGGTACCGATATCGCTGTTTCCGCGGAACTTTTCGGAAAGACCGTCCAGAGTAATATGCCACGGCATGATTACGTGCGCTCTCGGGTCGATTTTCAGGTTATCAAAAGAAACTCCGCGTTCGCCGAGAGAATCAAGCTCTCCGATGAAGTCCTTAGGGTCAAGAACTACGCCTGCGCCTATTAAGCAAAGCGTATTTCTGTAAAGGATTCCCGAAGGGATAAGGTGAAGCTTATAAGTGTTTCCGTCATTAACAACGGTATGACCTGCGTTATTTCCGCCCTGTGAACGAACAACAACATCTGCTCTCGAAGCGATAATATCAATTATTTTTCCTTTTCCTTCATCGCCCCACTGCGTACCAACTACAATACTTGCCGGCATTGTGTAACCATTCCTTTCTTTTTTCACATGAAGTGCCGGAGCATATCCGGCGAAAGACCTTAATCATTATAGCAGAAAACCTATTTAATTGCAAGCTATTTTCGCCAAAAATTTAACATTTCCGATTTTTTCTTTAAGTTGGCGGGATTCCTCCGCCTCCCCAGTTGCCGGTGTCGGGCGGCTGAAGGGTAGTTGTATCTGTTGTGATTTCGGGAACAGAAGATTCTTCCGACGAAAGAGTTTCATCCGGAATGCTTGTTTCCCCGTTGTAAACCGTTTCCTCGGGAGAAGATGTTATATCTTCCGAAGAATTGCCTGTATTTTCGGAAGTATCAGGTTCTTCTTCACTGTTATCAGGTGGCTCGGAACCGTCCGCTGAGGTTTCATCGGGCTGAGCGTCATTTTCCGAGTATTCAGCGTTGCTTGAACCATCTGACGCGTATGAAATGCTGCTTCTTGACAGATAATTTTTAATGCCCGTTACTATTGCGGAGGCTATGCCTTTCTGGTGAGTAGGGGAAGCCAGCGTCATAGCGTCGTTTATTTCATTTACAAAGCCTGTTTCAACAAGAACGGACGGGAAATCCTGCTGCAAAGTAACCTGAAAATAGCTGTACTTTGCACCTCTGTCGCGGTAAGCGCCGTCTGCATACGCATAATTTGCATAGTATGTTGCAATGCTTTCGGATATTTTTGCTGCAAGTGGCTGCGAGTATGAAGTGAAATAATAAACCTCGACTCCGCGCGCCGAGCCGTCAACGAGAGCTTTGTTTGCGTGCACCGAGATATAAATATCGCACCCATATCCGCGGGCATATATCGGCCGTTCTTTTGTGAGCAGAAATTGACTCTCTGTTTGAAGTCTGACTACATTTGCCCCTGCGGCTTTAAGCTGAGATGTGAGTTCTTTTGAAATTGCCAGAACAACCTCCTGTTCAATAACTTCTCCGACTGCGCCCGGATCGAGAGATGTTGCGGATTTGCCGTAGCCGTGTCCCGGATCGACAACCACCGTAAGTCCGCTCAGAGAGTTTGTCGGGACGGGAAAACTGAGCATAAGGTCGCCGTCAGATGTATATGAAGCCGAGTGTCCGGAATAAATTCCCGGTTGTCTTAATTCAAGTATAAGGCGGAATTTTGTTCCGTTCGCCTCGGTTACTGTATCCCACTTTCCCGACTTAAATACAAGATTGTTCTCAAAGGACGGCAGTTTTGTAACGCTTGTTACATTTTCAAAAGTTATGTAAAGATGCGTTGCCGTGAAAGACTTGAGGTAGTAATCTCCCTCCCAGTCTGTATAGTAATTATTTCCGACAAGCTGCATATTAAAGCCGGTTTTGCAGTCAATGCCGACGCGAATATAGCTGTTTCCGTTTGATGTGCCTATAGATTTTACCACAAGCGCATTTTTTTCAATTCCCGCGCCGTCGATAAGCGTTGACGCAGACGCAGCAATGCGCTTGCCAGACATTGTGAGGTAATAATTTCCCGATGTTGATTTATACGGCTCTATTGTTCCTGCGGGAAGCTGTGAGAACACGGGAGAGGGGATGTCATCGGCGGTTTTTCCGTCATATACGATAGTGTAATCGGAATTTACCTTTACAAATTTAACGCTGTCTGTACTTTTGTAAATTGATTCCAGTGTACCGATTACTTCTCCTGAGCCCGCACTGTTTGCGTCAGCCATTTCTGCTTCCTTTTTTATAACCGGTTCAGGTTCTGCATTTACAATAACCTTTGCACCTATGACCTCCATGCTGAAACCGCTGTTTTCACCGCATATTTTAATAGTACCGAGATTTTGCTCTTCGCCGACTATTCCTTTTGGAACAGTATAGCTTCCGGTATAACGCACATATGATGAGTTAAAGTCCTCATCATCGGTCTTACCCTCCTGCTCGGTCATTTTAACGGTAGTTCCGTTTACTACGCCGTATATTTTGGAGCCTTTATAGGCTGTTACAGAGAGGTTGATTTTCGTTTCGCCGTCAACTCGGAGCGTTTTGCCTTCGGAAATTGCAGTTGCAATAGTCTTCATTACCACAATTTTACGCTCAATCTTATATGTATAAGTCTTGGATTTATGCGTGATCGTGAATGTATTTGAACCCACTTTCAGGTCACGGGTAAAATAGAAGTTTCCTGCGTCGTTTAGCTGAATGGGAGAATTGTTGAAATACACTGGGAAATTGCTGTCGAAGCTTCCCATAAAAGTTACGCTTGGCTCGCTTGTTGTGAATGTGAGCTTGGCGGGAGAAACAACTTTTAGGTCGGAAAACAGCGATTCCTCGTTAATCTGTTCATTAAAATAAGATGTCAGAGTAGATGTGGTATCAAGCGGGTTCTGTGTAAGTCGTTCATACGAATTGAAAACGCTGCCGTGATAGCTGTCAAGTTTTTTGGCTACGGTGAGCTGTTTAAGAAGCTGATCCTCGGCTCCCCAGCCAGCCTCGCTTGTTCCTATTTTCTCGTTATAATGAACAATATAAAGCGGCATATCGTATTCTGCCGTAAGGCTGCCCCACCAGCCCGTCACATTCTCAAACGGTAAAGCCGCATCTGTAAGCGAGCCGTATGCACGGATAAGAGCAAAATCGGTATAGCCTTTTTCAATAAAGCTTTTTGTATCCGAATATCCGTCGTAGTAAGCCTGAACGGAATCCGAAGTGTCACTTCCGAGTTCATTGGACGATGAGTTTGCCCACATATCGTTTATCATAAACCCTACCGCTATTGAGTTGTCGGTAAGATGGATTACGTCTGCTGCACTGCTGAACAGCTGCTCGGCGGTATCATAGAGCCAGTTTACATATCCGACGCCCGAACCGTTGTTCATATATCCGCCGAACGTGTCCGCATTGCGGCAAACATAGTAATCGTCGAGAATTATGCCGTCGCACGGATATTTAAGAGCAAAGCGGTGAACTCTTGAAATTAAAGCGTCGATTTGTGCTGTTGCCGCATTGTCCAGCATGAGATGACTCAGGTCGAGCACCACATACGGAGAAATTCCGAAATTATACGCAGTCTGAACTGCGATTGCCGTAGGGTCTATTGAATCGCCATTTGCGTTCATATCTATACTGTAATATGAACGTTCGTTGCTAATGGTGTTTATTATTACGGTGTTAAGCCCTATTTTTGAAAGATCGGCAAATATTTTTTCAAGTTCTGAGGACAGAACTTCAGCAGTTTCATCGTCTGAGGTGAAGAAATCTATTCCCGGAGTGATTACGCACGCACGCATATTCTCGGGAAGCGTAAACATATATCCCTGCTCGGCATTTTCCTGCGCTGTTTCGTCTTCGGCTGAAACGGTATAGTCTATTTCAGCATTCCCTGTATTATTATCCGCGTATGTTTTCATAGGGATAAAGTTCAGCAGGAGCGCCGCAGAGCATAAAAATGCTGTAAAACGTTTTTTTACGTTCATTTTGACCTTCCTTTTATTCCGCAATAAGCGGCTTGATGTTTTCGATTTCCTGTTTTATTGTATTTGTCAGATATCCGCTCGTGAAAAGATAATTATAGCTGTAAAGTGCAAACCCTCCGTAATTTTTACAGCTTCGGGCATATTCTATCTGCCGCTTTAGCATTGAATCGGTGTTGACCCATTCATAAATTCCCGCTCCTGCCCATTTGTCTTCAGTGCCGATTTTGTAAACTGCAAGCCCGATTGCAAGTTTGGTATCTGTGCCTTCAACAAGTTCATTCCACTGATTGGTGCAGGTTTTGAACGGCTGTGCGGAATTTTCAAAGCCGTAATATATCTGTGGCGCGAAATAATCAACATATCCTCCTGCGCACCATGTCTGTGCGTCGGCGTAAAGCTGATTTAAGTTGTTGCTCATGCTGCCTTGTGTGCTTATGCCGAAAACTGCCGTTGCGGAGCATTCATGTACTGCATCGTAAATTTCTTTAACCAGCTTATTGCAGTTGGAAATTCGGAACGCCGAAAGGGAAGAGCCGCCAAATTCTGCAAACGCCTTACTGTCGAAATATGTATCCGTTGTCGGGTAAAAATAATCGTCAATATGAACGCCGTCAACGTTATACGCCGAAACGATTTCCCTTACGCCGTTGCCAACGAGTTGCACGGCTTCATCATAAGCGGGGTTAAGATAGAAAGTTCCGTTTACGTTTACGATGTACGTTCCGTTTTTGGAAGAATCGTTATACCATTTTTTTATAGGATAATCGCCCGAAAGCGCACTTAATTCGGAAGCGGTGCAAAGCCGAAGCGGATTGATCCATGCGTGTATCGAAAGCTCCTGTCGGTGCGCTTCATCTATCATTATTTCAAGCGGATCATATGATGTTTTTACACCGTACTGACCTGAAATATGCTTTGAAAAAGGGAAAAGCTCGGAATTGTAAAAAGCGTCTCCGAAAGCTCGCGCGTGAACGTAGACCGTGTTAAGTCCCAGTTGTGAGCAGTTGACAAAAATGCTTTTTACAGCGGAACGAAAATCACTTTCGCTCTTTCCTTTGAGCAGTTCTGCTATTTCGAGATATGATATCCAGACGCCTTTCATTTCGCTGTAATTCAGAGCCTTGTAGCTATTGACCGTATAATCGGCAGAAACGCTTTCGGTTTGCGCAGTCGTTTCCGAAATTTGTTCAGTTGTTGAAACGATGGTTGTTATTTCGGTTGTGGTTTGCAATGATGCTTCTGAAATATGTGAAATGGGAATCGTCGTTGTAGTTGTTTTTTTTGTGTAGAAAGTGCTTTCGGTAGTTGCTGAAGTCGTATTTTCTTGTTCAGGCACGAGGCTGATTTCAGTATTTTCATTGCGCGATGTTGCGCTTTCTGATGAAAATGACGTGTTTTTATCAGAGCTGTCAATATAATCATCTAAAATCGTTGTTGTTATATCCGGTATCGGAACTGCGGACTGCACGGTACGGCTTTGGGTATCAAATGCTATGCCGCCGAAGCTGCCGTTGGCAACGGTCTGAACAGGCAGATTCGACTCCCGACAGCCATTCAGTAATACTATGCACAATAAAGCCGATAAAATTTTTAACCCCTTTTTTCTCATGCTTCCTCCGATATTTAAGCATAATTATACATTATGTATTATATCACTTGATTTTCGGTTCGTCAATACCTGTTTTTGACTTGTTTTATCGAAAATGAAATTTTAAAAAAACTTTAATTCATTTCACCACGTTTTTCCTTGACAAAACCTATAAAAAATAGTACAATAAATATAGTATTAAAAAGGAGGCAAAACCAATGGGACTTACTCTTACAGAAAAAATTATCCACGCACATATCGTTGACGGCGAGCCTGTTAAAGGGACTGAAATCGGGCTTCGTATCGACCAGACGCTGACGCAGGACGCGACGGGAACTATGGCTTATCTTGAATTTGAAGCAATGGGCGTTCCGCGCGTAAAAACTGAAAGAAGTGTGGCGTATATCGACCATAACACGCTTCAGTCAGGCTTTGAAAATGCAGATGACCATCGCTTTATAGGCTCGGTAGCAAAAAAGCACGGCATATATTTCAGCAGACCCGGTAACGGAATATGTCATCAGGTTCATCTTGAGCGCTTCGGTATTCCCGGAAAGACTCTTATCGGCTCTGACAGCCATACTCCGACAGGCGGCGGTATCGGTATGCTTGCTATGGGCGCAGGCGGTCTTGATGTTGCTGTAGCAATGGGCGGCGGAGCTTATTATATTACTTATCCAAAGGTTGTCAAGGTTGAACTCACCGGAAAGCTTTCTCCGTGGGTTGCCGCAAAGGACGTTATACTTGAAGTCCTGAGAAGAATGTCTGTTAAAGGCGGCGTCGGAAAGGTTATTGAATACTGCGGCGAAGGCGTTAAGACGCTTTCTGTGCCTGAACGCGCCACAATAACCAACATGGGCGCAGAGCTTGGCGCGACGACTTCTATTTTTCCGTCCGATGAGGTTACAAAGGCTTTCTTAAAGGCTCAGAAGCGCGAGGAAGTGTGGGTTCCGCTTGCGGCAGACCCTGACGCGGTTTATGATGAAGAACTTAAAATCAATCTCTCCGAGCTTGTTCCGCTTGCGGCTTGTCCTCACTCTCCCGACAATGTAAAGAGCGTTGACGAGATAGGCAATATGAAAATCGATCAGGTATGTATCGGTTCATGTACGAACAGCTCACTGCTTGACATGATGAAGGTTGCTTATATCTTAAAGGGAAAGACGGTTCATCCCGATGTGTCTCTTTCTATCGCGCCCGGCTCAAAGCAGGTTTTGAATATGCTTGCTCAGAATGGTGCGCTTGCAATAATGATTGACGCCGGTGCAAGAATACTTGAAAGCGCGTGCGGTCCGTGCATCGGCATGGGACAGTCGCCAAACTCAAAGGGAATATCTCTGCGCACGTTTAACCGTAATTTTGAAGGCAGAAGCGGAACAAAGGACGGTCAGATATATCTTGTTTCGCCCGAACTTGCGGCTGTTTCAGCAATCAACGGCGTGCTTACAGATCCCAGAACTCTCGGCGAAATGCCCGATTTTAAGCTTCCCGAAGAATTTATTATCAACGACAATATGGTTGTTCCGCCCGCTTCAGAAGCGGATATGGACAGCGTTGAAATTCTCCGCGGTCCAAACATCAAGCCTTTCCCAAAGACTGCGCCTTTACAGGAAACAATTTCCTGCGGCTGTTCGCTTAAAGTCGGCGACAATATCACGACCGACCATATCATGCCCGCAGGAGCGAAAATTCTTCCTCTGCGTTCAAACATTCCCGCTATATCGAATTACTGCTTTACTGTATGCGATGAAAAGTTCCCCGAGCGTGCAAAGGAAATGGGGGAAAGCATTATCGTAGGCGGAGCAAATTACGGACAGGGTTCTTCGCGTGAACACGCAGCTCTTGCGCCACTTTACCTCGGTGTAAAAGCGGTTCTGGTAAAGAGCTTTGCGAGAATCCACCGTGCTAATCTTATAAACGCAGGCATTCTTCCGCTGACATTTGTTAACGAAGCGGATTACGACAGTATTTCCGAGGGTGACAAGCTTGAAATTGTCGATGTAAGAGAAGCGGTTACAAATGGAAAAACTCAGCTTGTTGTTATAAATAAGACAAACGGCAAGGAAATCCCCGTTCTCTGTGAACTTACGGGAAGAACAAAGGATATTATGCTCGCCGGCGGTCTGCTTGATTATACGAGAGAATCCCTCAAAAAATGAGTAAAATCTCGCTTAATCGCAATCAACTCAAATATATTGCCGTTTTAGCAATGCTTATCGACCACGTCGCATGGGCGTTTGTGCCAATGTTCAGCGCTGCGGGGCAGATAATGCATTTTATAGGAAGATTTACCGCGCCGGTTATGTGCTATTTCGTTGCCGAGGGATATTTCTACACGAGAAATGTGAGGAAATACCTCCTGCGGCTCGGAATATTTGCGCTTATTTCATGGCTTCCGTTCGCATGGTTTGAGCTTGGTGGTGATCTGTTTGAAAGCGGACGCTTTTTATTGGCGCAAAGCGTCATATATACGCTTTTTCTCGGTTTGCTGGCGCTTCACATATGGAACGGAGCGGAAACTCGTCCTCAAAAAGTGTTTGCGGTTATTCTTATCTGCATTTTATCAATGGTTGGCGATTGGGCATTCTTCGGTGTGCTGTGGATACTGTTTTTTGGGATATATCACGGAAATCTGAAACTACAGATACGCTCGTATTACATTGTAGCGACAGTTTCAATGTCGGCGATGATTTTGCAGCGAATACCGAAATTTATTTCGGGAGATGTGCCTTTTTATACGGTTCTATGGCAGTTCGGACTGCTCGTTGCACCGCTGTTTCTGATTTGTTATAACGGAGAGCGGGGAAGCGGTAAGACGGTTCATAAATGGTTTTTCTATATTTTTTACCCCGCGCATCTTCTTGTTCTTTGTATCCTAAAATATATTGTGTTGACTTAAAAAATACTCAACAACGAAAATTTTGCAAGAATTATCAGAAAGGAATTTTTAAAATGTCAAAAATTCAGATGACTACGCCCATTGTTGAAATGGACGGCGACGAAATGACCAGAATAATTTGGAAAATGATCAAGGATATCCTGCTTACCCCTTATATTGATTTAAAGACCGAATATTACGACCTCGGACTAGTTCACCGCAACGAAACCGATGATAAGGTTACCGTTGACAGCGCCAACGCGGCAAAAAAATACGGCGTTGCAGTAAAGTGCGCAACAATCACTCCGAATGCGCAGAGAATGACTGAGTACAACCTTAAAGAAATGTGGAAATCACCTAACGGTACGATTCGTGCAATTCTTGACGGCACGGTTTTTCGTGCACCGATTATCGTAAAGGGTATCAATTCGCTTATTCCTACATGGACAAAGCCTATTACGATTGCGCGTCACGCATACGGAGATGTGTACAAGAATACCGAAATGAAGGTTAAGGACGGCTCAAAGTGCGAACTGGTTGTAACTGCGCCCGACGGAACGGAAGAACGCGCTCTAATCCATACATTTAACGGTTCAGACGGCATTATCCAGGGGCTTCACAACATAAATGCGAGCATTGCGTCTTTTGCAAGAGCCTGCTTCAATTTTGCGCTTGACACAAAGCAGGATCTGTGGTTTGCAACAAAGGATACCATTTCTAAGAAATACGACCACACATTTAAGGACATTTTTGCTGAAATTTACGAAACCGAATATAAGGAAAAATTCGAGAGCGCCGGAATTGAGTATTTCTATACGCTTATCGATGACGCAGTTGCGAGAGTTGTTCGTTCTGAGGGCGGATATATCTGGGCGTGCAAAAACTATGACGGAGATGTTATGTCCGACATGGTTGCAACAGCTTTTGGCAGCCTTGGAATGATGACGTCAGTATTGGTTTCGCCCGACGGAATTTATGAATACGAAGCTGCGCACGGCACTGTTACAAGACATTACTACAAGCATCTCAAGGGCGAAGAAACGTCAACTAACTCTGTTGCAACAATTTTTGCATGGACAGGCGCGCTTAAAAAGCGCGGTGAACTTGACGGAAATAAAGCGCTTTCAGATTTTGCCGAAAAACTTGAAAAGGCAACCGTAAAAACAATCGAGGACGGTGTTATGACCGGCGACCTTTACGTTCTCTCATCACTTGAAAACAAGAGAAAGGTAAATACCGAAGATTTTCTGCTTGAAATTAATGAACATTTAAAGGCTATGCTTGCCTATTGAGGTTATCGCGATGGCGAAAAGTGAAAAAATATCAAAATCCGTTATCCGTCGGCTTCCGAGGTATTACCGCTTTTTGGGCGAATTGGAAAATGAAGGCGTAAGCAAAATTTCTTCGCGTGAATTAGCCGAGAAAATGAGGCTTACCGCCTCTCAGATACGTCAGGATCTTAACTGCTTCGGAGGCTTCGGACAGCAGGGCTACGGTTACAATGTTGCAGAGCTGCGTGATGAAATCGGCTCTATTCTGGGCGTAAACAAGCAGCATAAAACAATACTTATCGGTGTTGGAAATCTCGGACGTGCGATTGCGCTGCATCTGAATTTTGAGAAGTATGGCTGTAAACTTTGCGGAATTTTCGATACCGATGAAAAAGTGATTGGAACTGAGGTATGCGGAAACAGGGTAATGAATACAGATAAATTATCTGAATTTTGTCGTCAGCAGCAGCCGCAGATAGCAATACTTTGCATTCCGAAGACTGCTGCTCCGCAGGTTTGCGAATTACTCATAAACCTTGGGATAAAGGCTTTCTGGAATTTTTCACATTATGACATAAATCTGGAACACAGCGGCATTGTGGTCGAAAATGTCCACCTTGGCGACAGTTTATTGGCGCTGTGCTACGGGGTGAGCAATATTACGGACAGCGATTTATAGAAAAAAGGCTTGGACCGTTCAGTTCAAGCCTTTTGCTGTAGTTTATTTAATCCTTGTCTTCCATGAGAATTACCATTACAGCTTTCTGAGCGTGTAAACGGTTTTCTGCTTCGTCAAATATTTCGTTTGCGTGTTCCTCAAAAACTTTTCCTGTAATTTCTTCCTCGCGGTGAGCGGGTAAGCAATGAAGAACCATACATTCGGGATTAGTTACCGTCATTACCTCGTCGTTTATCTGATATCCTGCAAATGCTTTTCTGCGGATCGCAGCTTCATCTTCCTGTCCCATAGATGCCCAGACATCGGTATAGAGAACATCTGCATTTTTCGCAGCTTCAACAGGCGAGCTTACTATTCTGAATTTCCCAGGGTATTGATTTGTGAAATCAAGCACCTGCTTGTCGGGGTGATATCCGTCAGGGCAGGCAAGGCTCACATTCATTCCGACCTTTAAGCAGCCTACCGTAAGAGAGTTTGCCATATTATTTCCGTCACCGATATAGCAGAAGTTAAGTCCATCAAGCTTATTCTTATATTCGCGAATGGTCATTAAGTCGGCAAGAACCTGACAGGGATGACAGAAGTCTGTAAGTCCGTTGATAATCGGAATTGAGCCGTATTCGACAAGCGCTTCAACTTCCGCTTGCTCAAACGTGCGGATCATGATTCCGTCAAGATATCTTGAGAGAACTCTTGCAGTATCCTGAATAGGTTCGCCTCTTCCTATCTGGAGATCTCTTGAGGAGAGGAAAAGCGGCTGACCGCCGAGCTGATACATTCCTGTTTCAAAAGAAACGCGGGTTCTCGTAGAAGATTTCTGGAAAATCATGCCCAAAGTTTTTCCGGAAAGACGTTTGTGTTCAATACCGTTCTTCTGCTCATATTTGAGTTGGTCGGCGAGATTTAAAATCGAAATAATTTCATCGGTGCTTAAATCAAGCATTTTCAATAAGTGTTTCATGTAAACCCTCCTGTGAATGTTAAGAATTAAGTATATTTTTCAGAATTTCGACGCCCTTGTCGATAGCCTCGTAGCTTATAGTGAGCGGTGGTAACAGACGAACCTTTGATTTTGCGGTAAGTACCAGCAAACCTTGGTCAAGCGCCTGTTTTGCAACATCTGCGGCAATTTTTGTTTTTAATGTAATTCCTATCATCATACCTATTCCGCTGAGTGCTTCAACTTCGTCAATTTCCAACAGCTTTTTGCGCAGATATTCGGCTTTTTCTGTCACCTCATTCAGAAATCCGGGCGAAGCAAGTCTTTCCAAAACGGTTAGACCGCCTGCGCAGCAAACAGGATTTCCGCCAAAAGTCGAACCGTGTGTTCCGGGAGTAAGTACGCCCGAACATTTTTTGTCTGCAAGACAAACGCCCATCGGAAGCCCGCCTGCAATCCCCTTTGCAAGGGTGATTATATCGGCTTTTCTGCCGTAGTGATCGCCCGCAAGGAAAAGACCCGTGCGGCCAACGCCTGTCTGGACTTCATCGGATATTGTCAGAATATCTTTTTCGGCGGCAATTTTAAATATCTCATCGACAAAATCGCGGTTAAGTGCATTTACGCCGCCTTCGCCCTGAATATACTCAAACATGATTGCGCATACCGTATCGTCAATTTTTGAATGAAGGTCTTGAATATTATTTGCTTCAGCATATACAAAACCCTCGGTAAAAGGGAAGAAGTAATTATGGAAAACGTCTTGACCTGTCGCGGAAAGTGTGGTGAGTGTTCTTCCGTGAAAAGAATTTACAAGCGTAATTATTGTGTGGCGACCCTTTCCATATTTGTCAAAGCTGTATTTTCTTGCAATTTTAATTGCACATTCGTTTGCTTCGGCACCGGAATTTCCAAAAAACATTTTTTTCATTCCGCTCATTTCTGCGAGCTTTTGTGAAAAATCAGCCTGAACCTTTGTGTAATAATAGTTTGAGGTATGCTGAATCTGCTTAACCTGAGTGCATACCGCGTCAACCCATTTGTCGTCGCAGTATCCCAGCGAATTTGTGCCGATTCCGCTTCCGAAATCAATATAGCATTCCCCGTTCTCATCTTTTGCGTCAGTGCAGCTTCCGCTTTCGAGAACCAGAGGATAACGTCCGTACGTTCCCATAACGTGTTCATTAAATTGTTCTATAGTATTCATACTTATCACCCGTTAAACGATCATTGTTCCAAGACCTTCATTTGTCAGAAGCTCAATTAAAATTGAGTGAGGAACTCGACCGTCGATAATATTTGCTTTTTTTACTCCGCGGCGAACCGCTTCAACGCAGCAGTCTATTTTAGGAATCATGCCGCCTGAAATTATGCCTTGCTTCTTGAGGTAAGGCACTTCGCTGACCCCGACCATAGGGATAAGCGTGCTTTCATCATCCTTGTCTTTGAGTAATCCGACAATATCGGTCATAAGGAAAAGACTTTCCGCTTTCATTTCCGCTGCTATGCGTGCAGCCGCCGTATCCGCGTTAATATTATAAACAGTTCCGTCGTCGCTGCTAGCAAGCGTAGAAATAACAGGAATATAACCGTTGCCGAGAGTGTCGTTTATAATGGTCGGGTCAATTTTTGTTATCTCTCCGACAAGCCCCAGATCCGGGTTGAGCTGTTTCGCTTCGATCATGTGTCCGTCAAGCCCGCAAAGACCTATTGCCTTTCCTTTATGTTCGTGAAGCATTTCAACAAGCGCCTTATTTACCTTTCCGCAGAGAACCATTTGAACAATTTCAACGGTTTCCTCGTCCGTGTATCGCAGCCCATTTACAAATTTGCTTTCTTTTCCCACGCGTTTAAGCATATCGTTGATTTCGGGACCTCCGCCGTGAACAAGTACTATTTTCATGCCGATTGCACTTAAAAGTACAATATCAGACATTACAGCCTGCTTCAGAGCGTCATTTGTCATTGCGTTTCCACCGTATTTTACGACAATAACCTTGTTGGAATATTTCTGAATATAGGGAAGTGCGTCGCTTAAAATCGAAGCGCGCGTATCATTGTTTATCTGCATTTTCTTTCTCCTCAGCTTCTGTAATCGCCGTTTATTTTTACATAGTCGTATGTTAGGTCGCAACCCCATGCGGTAGCTTCGGCGTCGCCTGAATGAAGCTCAACAAGAATTGTGATTTCGTCTTCTGAAAGAATTTTCTTCGCCAAATCTTCGTCAAACTGAAGCCCGAATCCATTTTCACAAACGAGAATTTTTCCCGCCTTTGAAATATAGTAAACGTCCGCTTTTGAAACGTCATAATCGGCGTCGGCATAACCGAGAGCGCAGAGAATACGCCCGCAGTTTGCGTCCGCGCCGTACATTGCGCATTTTACAAGAGGGGAGCGGATAACGCTTTTTGCTGCAATTATTGCCGTATCAACGTCCTTGACTCCACGGCATATACATTCAACAAGTTTGGTTGCGCCCTCGCCGTCTTTAGCCAGCATTTTGGTAAGATCTCTCATAACGGTAAAAAGCGCCGATTTAAACGTTTGAAAATCGCCGTTGTCGGATACAATTTCATTGTTGCCCGCGAGTCCGTTTGAAAGAACGGTTACCATATCATTTGTAGAAGTATCGCCGTCAACCGAAAGACAGTTATAAGTAAACTTAACGACCTCGCTCAGAGCCTTTTGCAGCATCTCACCGCTTATTGCAGCGTCTGTAGTAATGAAATTTAGCGTTGTCGCCATGTTCGGATGAATCATTCCGCTTCCTTTAGCCATTCCGCCGAGGTGACAAATCTTTCCGCCAATTTCAAACTCAACCGCAGCTTCCTTACGCACCGTATCCGTCGTCATGATTGCGGTTGCTGCGTCAATGTTGCCCGTATACGAAAGTTTAGCAACCAACTCCGGCAAGCCCTTTTGGATAGGTTCAATCGGCAGGACCTGACCGATAACGCCGGTTGAAGCGACAATAACCTCCTCAGGCTTTATTCCGAGCGCGTCTGCGGTAAGCCGACACATTTCGTAAGCCTTTTCTTCGCCATCGGGGTTGCTTGTGTTTGCATTTTTCGAGTTGACGATTACAGCCTTTGCCTTGCCGCCCGTAGCTGCAAGATTTTTCTTTGTAACAATAATCGGAGCGCCTTTTACCTTGTTTGTTGTGTATACCGCGGCAACGCTGCATTCAACATCAGAAACGACCATGCCAAGGTCAAATTTTTTTGTGGAATTTTCCTTTATTCCACAGTAAACGCCGCTTGCTTTAAATCCCTTTGCGGCACAAACGCCGCCGTTAATATACTCCATTTTGAATACCTCTTATTTAAATAAGTCCTGTTTTTTCGTCAATGTTCATCATGATATTAAGGCACTGAACAGCGGCTCCGCTTGCGCCTTTTCCTAAATTATCAAAACGTGAACAAATAAGAATCTGCTCATCGTTTCCGCAGACGATAATCTGCATACGATTGGTGTTTTCAAGCTCATTTGCACCGATAAAGCCATTTGTAAGGATATCTGTTCCGTTCACCTCTGCCACAGATATGAACGCAGACCCGTTGTAATGCTCATCAAACATTTGCTTAATGTCATAAGGCGTGTATTTCTTGCTGAGTAATCGGGTGTGAATGGGAAGCGAAACTGCCATTCCCGCAAAATAATCGCACACATACGGATTGAATATCGGCTTATGTTCAAGCCCCGATATTACCTGCATTTCGGGAAGATGCTTATGGTTTTGCGTCAGCGCATACTGGCGCGGCGTGTCAAACTCCTTTGCACGCTCCGCCGCTTCGTACTGCGCGATACCTTTTTTCCCTGCGCCGCTGTAACCGGAAACCGCATGAATCGTTACAGGGTAATCTTTAGGAAGGATCCCGTGCGCAACGAGCGGATATGCCATAGAAAGAAATCCGCTGGCATAACAGCCGGGAACGGCAACTCTTTTGGAGTTTTTAATTTTCTCGCGGTGCTGTGCGGAAAGCTCCGGAAAACCATATGCCCAGTCGGGATTGATTCGGTGTGCTGTTGAAGCGTCAATTATGCGTGTTTCGGGGTTTTCAACAAGCGAAACCGCTTCAATCGCGGCAGCGTCCGGTAAGCAAAGAAAGGTGAAATCCGATGAATTGATAAGTTTCTTTCGCTCCTCGGTATCTTTTCTTTTTTCGGGGTCGATTTTAAGCAGTTCAATGTCGTTTCTGCACTTAAAACGCTCCAGAATTTTAAGACCGGTAGTACCTTCCTGACCGTCAATAAATATCTTTGTCATTGTAGACTTCCTTTTTGTTATTTTTGTGTGTAAAACAGACTCATGCCGGCTCCGCGTTCGTCGTTCGGACGCCGCACAAAACCTACTTTTTCATAAAAAGGTTCTTTATCTTTTGCAGAGAGCAGAGAAACCATAGCGGTTTCTCCCGGTTCAACGTATCCGCCTTTAACGAAGTCCAACAACTGCGATATCATCTGTTTTCCGATGCCTTGACGCTGAAAATCGGGATGAACTATAACGTCAACAACAAGCAGGTGATACCCGCCGTCGCCGACAGCACGCGCCATGGAAATCGTCTTTCCATCGCACTTTCCAACGGTGATGAAACGGGAATTGGGAATACTCATACTGAACTGACGCTGTGAAATCATTCCCCAGCCCACAAGTCTGCGCAGTTCATTGTAATCTTCATATGTAATCTCTTTATCAAATGTAATCATAACCTTTCACGCACCAATTTTATCTGTATTTCTACACTTTCCGGTGAAGGTCCGCCGTAAGATTTGCGCTCTTTTACGCAGGTTTCAAGACTGATCGCATTGTAAACATCGTCGGCAAAAAGCTCTGACTTTTCTTTATATGCCTCAAGCGGTAGATGTTCAAGGTCTGTGTTTTTCGATATACATTCCGCAACAAGCCCGCCTGTGATTTTATACGCGTCACGGAACGGCATTCCTTTTTTAACAAGATAGTCGGCGCAGTCGGTCGCGTTTATAAATCCGCGCGCCGCCGCATTGCGCATATTATCCTTATATACACTCATTGTTGCCAGCATAGGAATAAATGTGGAAAGGCAAAGCTTAACATTATCGACTGCGTCAAAAATCGCTTCCTTGTCCTCCTGCATATCCTTATTGTATGCAAGCGGAAGCCCTTTCATCATAGCAAGCAGAGTAACATTGTCCCCGAATACGCGCGCAGTTTTTCCTCTTACGAGTTCGGCAATATCAGGATTTTTCTTCTGCGGCATAATGCTTGAACCTGTCGCAAAGGCGTCATCTAACTCAATGAATTTAAATTCCCAACTACACCAAAGAATAATCTCCTCCGAAAAGCGCGACAGATGCATCATAATAATTGAAATCGCCGATGAAAGCTCAATACAGAAATCGCGGTCTGAAACGCCGTCGAGAGAATTTGCCATAGGAGCGTCAAAACCAAGCAGGGAAGCGGTTCTGAAGCGATCGATATGATATGTTGTTCCGGCAAGCGCTCCGCTTCCGAGAGGACAAACGTTCATACGCTTGTTCACATCGCTGAGCCGTTCCATATCGCGCAGGAACATCTGTGCATACGCCATAAGATGCTGTCCGAATGTAATCGGCTGTGCGCGCTGAAGGTGAGTGTACCCCGGCATGATTGTATCTTTATGCTGTTCGGCGATGTTGCATAAGGTTTCAGTGAGTTTATGAACAAGAGTATGAATTTCATCAATTTCGTCACGCAGATAAAGTCGGATATCCAGTGCGACTTGGTCGTTCCTTGAGCGCGAGGTATGCAGGCGCTTGCCGACATCACCCAATCTTTTAGTAAGTTCAGCTTCCACGAACATATGAACATCTTCAGCGTTTGGATCAAACATCAGCTTTCCGCTGTTTAAGTCCTCAAGGATTTCTTTAAGCCCGCCAATAATTGTAAGGCTGTCTTCCATTGCGATAATGCCTTGTTCGCCAAGCATCGTTGCATGAGCGATACTGCCTTCAATGTCGTTTTTATACATTCTGCAATCGAATGAAATAGACGAATTGAATGCGTTAACGCCGCTGTCAACCTCTTTTGAGAAACGCCCTGCCCACATTTTTTCCATATCTGCTTCCAAACCTTTCCGCTATAAAAGAAATAATATTGAAACAGGCCCTTCTCAGCCTGTTTCAATATTCAAAGCTGTGTAATAAAATTAAATTTTACTTTCTGTTTTCGTCGAGAAGAGCCTTAACCTTAATCGGAAGTCCGAAAAGGTTGATAAATCCGTCAGCGTCCTTCTGATTATAAACATCATCTTCGTTGAACGAAGCGAAATCTTCACTGTAAAGGGTATAGGGAGAAGTTACGCCGGCATTGATGATATTTCCCTTATAGAGCTTAAGTTTAACTTCACCTGTGCAGGTTTCCTGCGTCTTGTCAACGAATGCGTCCATAGCTTCTCTTAAAGGAGTATACCACTGTCCGTTGTAAACGAGGTCTGCATACTTGAGAGCAAGACCCGCTTTATAGTGCTGAGTTTCCTTGTCAAGGCAGATTGTTTCAAGTACATCATGAGCGTGATAAAGAATAGTGCCGCCGGGAGTTTCATAAACGCCTCTGGACTTCATACCTACAAGTCTGTTTTCAACAACATCATAAAGACCGATACCGTTTTCGCCGCCGATTTTGTTCAGTGTCTTGATGAGCTTTACGCCGTCCATTTTTTCACCGTTGAGAGCAACGGGAACGCCCTTTTCAAAGCTGATCGTAACATATGTAGGCTTATCGGGAGCCATTTCGGGAGAAACGCCGAGTTCAAGGAAACCGGGCTTATTGTACTGAGGCTCGTTTGCGGGATCTTCAAGATCCATGCCCTCGTGTGAAAGATGCCAAAGGTTCATATCCTTAGAGTAGTTTGTTTCTCTTGTAATTTTAATCGGAACCTTGTGAGCTTCAGCATATTCGATTTCCTGTTCTCTTGATTTGATATCCCAGATTCTCCACGGAGCAATCACTGTAAGATTGGGCGCAAGAGCCTTGATGGTAAGTTCAAAGCGAACCTGATCGTTTCCCTTGCCTGTACAGCCGTGGCAAATAGCGTCAGCGTTTTCTTTCTTTGCGATTTCAACAAGTCTTTTAGCAATCGGGGGACGCGCAAAAGACGTACCTAAAAGATAGCCCTCGTAACGAGCGCCTGCTTTAAGAGTGGGGAAAATAAAGTCGTTTACAAATTCGTCCTGAATGTCTTCAATGTAAAGCTTTGACGCTCCTGTTTTCTTAGCGCGTTCCTCAAGACCTTCAATTTCGGCATCCTGACCAACGTTGCCTGCAACGCAGATTACTTCGCAGCCGGGGTAATTTTCGTGAAGCCACGGAATAATAATAGAGGTATCAAGACCGCCCGAATATGCAAGAATGATTTTTTTGATTTCTTTAGCCATGAAAGTATTCTCCTTTTGAAAAAAATATTCTAATATCATTATACAACAATTATTCAGTTTGTCAAGGGAATTTATGCAAATAAATGCATATTATACTGAATAACATGAATATATTATGAATGTTTTGAATATAGCAATTGTTCATATCGAGTCAAAAAATGCAAAAATGTGTAAAATTTTATTGACTTTGTGCTTGTTCATGTGTATAATGGTAATATGAACAATCGTTTGGAGGTTGACCATGCTTTTAGATGAAAAAATGGAAATACTGATTTGCAGAAAGAATATCAGCAAGACGGAGCTTGCCGAAAAGGTCGGCATAACATACAGAGGACTTGCAAATTATCTTAACGGTTCGCGAAAGCCCAAGCGGGATGTGCTTGATAAGATAGCTAAGGAACTTGATACGACAACCGAGTTTCTTCTCGATGACAGCAAGGGGCTTGTTCTCGACAGCAGGGAACGTTTCGTTTTTCATTCCAAATCCAACGCAAATTCTATTCGTGAAGCGGCAGAATATCTCGAAAAGGGCAAGGAGCTGTTTGAGTGTCCCGATATAAATCCGGAAGATAAGCAGGCGCTTTTCTCTTGCCTTACTGAAATGTACTTTAATTCTACCAACAAGCAGATATGAACATTCATTATTTCAAAAAACATGAACAAGAAAGGCGCAGCCATGGATAAATCAAAAATTGACAGGATAAATTATCTTGCGAGAAAGGCGAGAGAAGAAGAGCTTACTGTCGAAGAAAAGGAAGAACAAGAGCGCTTGCGCAATGAATATCGCCAACACATGAAAAATTCTTATATGCCGCACTTGCAGAACACATATATTGTGGACGAGAACGGAAACAAGAGAAAGCTTATCAAGGACTGATTGTATGAAATATTCGGATTTTTGTTACACGGGAATTTTCGATGAATTTTTCAACATAATCTGGTCGGATAATCATGAGCTTTTCAGCAGAATAAGCCGACGACACAAAAACCTTCAGAAAAAGCTGTACAGAGCCGATTTTTCGGATACGATATGTTATAATTTCAAAGCGAAAGGCGTTGAATATTCAGTAAAGGTCAATATGCTTCGCGACAGAAGAATAGTGTGCAGAATTTTTCAGGTGCTGCCGGATGAAATACTGAGCCGTGAAGAACTTTTTGAAGATATTGACAACATACGTCACGGGTCTTTGAATGTAATATCTATGGCGCAAATGATTGAGAACTATGTTAATAAAGCTGATTTCGGCACAGTAAAGGATTCTTTGCATTTGCAGCTTCGGCAGATGTCGGATATTTACACCAATAGTCTGAATATTCTTCAGCTTTTTGAAGAAAGCGAGAAGCCTTGCTTTATCCCGCTTGAAAAATATCTTATACGAACGTTTGACGAAGCAAAGTTTGCGCTGCGAAAAATCCGCAAGGATTTCGCCTATCTTATATGTGTAGATACGCCGTACTGGAAGCTGGATTACAGGCACTTTGAAATGGCGCTTTTTAATCTTATAAAAATTATGCTTGTATCAACAGTGTTCGGTTCGGGCGGCTTGATAACCATAAGGTCACACGAAAATGGGGTAATTATTTTTAATGCGGAGTTTCCGTTTCATCAGAATTACAGCCTTACAAATTCCAGATTGGAAATGCGTGTGGTGTGCCATTTATTTAAGCTTATGAACGGGAAAGCTGAGTTCTTTCAGGAACTTGATAAGATTATCTGCACGGGCTACATAAAAGCCGAATGCTCGCCGAAGATAAGAAATGTTTCACATTCAATGCAGCTTGAACCGGATTTGGACTGCGAAAAAATAAACGAACGCCGCAGAAAAGGAACCGATACCTATTATAAATTATATCATCGTCCCGAACGTCCTTATCTGAAGAGCGACGCCGAGGATTTATCCGATGTGCCGAATCCGATGATAAGTTCGCTTGAACTTTTCTTTATGGGTGCTGAATCGGATGAACCTTAATTTTAATCAGCGCATCGCTAGTTTTTACCCCTTTTTCTGAAATTACTCACAGTTCTATCACAATATTATCACATCATCGGGGTATAATACGAATTGTTAAAGGGGGTAGTTCCCTTTAATTGATTAATGATGAATTAATCATAATTTCCTCTCCCAACATTTCATTTTAATCTTATTTCATTTCGCTTCATCATAGATGGAGCAACGTTCAGTAAGAACCGTAGGCTCTTGACTGAACTTTTTTTTTACAAATTTTAAACATCTGAAAGGCGGGACGTATATATGTACAAGATTTTAGTTGCTGATGATGAGCAGAAGATACGCGAGGTTATACGCGAATATGCTGAATTTGAGGGACATGAGGTTTCTGAAGCCGTTGACGGAATGCAGGCAGTCGAAATGGCAAAAAATACGGATTATGATATTATCATTCTTGATGTTATGATGCCTAAGCTGGACGGTTTTTCGGCGTGCAAAGAAATAAGAAAGTTTAAAAATACGCCTGTGCTTATGCTTTCGGCGCGCGGAGAAGAATACGATAAGCTTTTCGGTTTTGAAATCGGCGCAGATGATTATGTAGTGAAGCCTTTTTCTCCGAAGGAAGTGCTTGCGCGTGTAAACGCCATAATAAAGCGGAACGCTCCGACGAGCGTACAGAGCGATATCGTTAAATTTGAGGGTCTTGAAATAAACTTTACGGCGCGCAACGTTTTTATAGACGGCGAACGTGCTAATCTCACGCCAAAGGAATACGATTTGCTGTTTTATTTGGTTAGAAACAAGAATATTGCACTGACGCGGGATAAGCTGCTTGCCGAGGTATGGGGATATGACTTTTTTGGCGATGACCGCACGATCGATACCCATATAAAAATGCTCCGCAACAATCTCGGAAAATATCGCAAATTTATTGTAACGCTTCGCGGAATGGGGTATAAATTTGAAGTTCAGTGAAAAAACCGACGGCATTTTTAACAGTATACGGTTTAGAATATGGATTATCCTGCTGCTTTTCTGCACGGGAATACTGCTTTTTGTGTATTTTTCTCAGGTTGTTCTTATGCCGGTGATATATGAATACCTTAAAACTCAGGAAAGCGTAGCAACTTCGCTTGAGATAAAGAAAGTCTGGTACACTTCGGATTTCGCTCAGATGCGCAAAACGGTTGAAAAAAATGCACGGGTCAAGCAGCTCGGAATACTTATTCATATTCCCGCAGATGTTACCGGCGGATTACCGCTCACATATTCCTGCGATTCAACAGGTTCATCGGTTTCAATCGACAGGCGAATAAGCGATGAAATGGTCGATGAACTGAAAAATTCAAAAACAGGGACTTTATTTTTCCCTGTAAGAGAAGAAGACCGCCAGTCGCTGCTGCTTGCAACATACGTTGAAACGTCGGACGAAATCACTGGATACATTTTTATATATACTTATCTTGAACCGACGGGGACTACGACTCAGATATTGAAGAGTATTTTTCTTATGTCCTCAACCGTTCTGATTTTCTTCAGTCTGATAGTTTCATTCTTTATTTCAAATCGCGTCGCTCGTCCGATAGTTAATATTTCGCGTTCGGCAAACAAGCTTATTAACGGTGAATTTAATATGCAGCCGCGCAAAAATGAGTATTACGAAATAAAAATGCTTAAGGACAACCTTAACATGGCGTCTACGGAAATTGCGCGGGTTGAAACTCTGAGAAAAGATTTGCTCGCAAATGTTTCACACGACCTGCGTACGCCGCTTACTATGATTAAGGCTTATGCGGAGATGATACGCGATTTATCGGGCGACAGTCCCGAAAAGAGAACCAAGCATTTGCAGGTAATTATCGACGAAACGGACCGTCTTACTCTTCTTGTTTCGGATATTCTAAATCTTTCAAAGCTTCAGAGCGGAATGATTGACATGGATATGAAAGTCATAAATTTCAGCTCGCATCTGCGCGAGATCGTATCTCGATTTTCAATGCTGGAAAAGACTGAAGTTAATCTCGAAATGCAGGATGATATTTATATCAGCGCTGATTCAAAGCAGCTGGGGCAGGCGGTGTATAACCTAATTATCAATGCTATAAACTATTCTGGCGAGGATATGGTGACGGTTCGCCTTTATACAATAAAAGGCGGAAAGGTTCGTTTTGAGGTCGCGGATTCAGGAATAGGAATACCGAAAGAACAGCTTCCGTATATCTGGGAGCGTTACTATAAGGTTGACCGTTCGGAAAATTACAAGCGCGCGGTAAAAGGCACGGGGCTTGGCTTGTCGATAGTAAAGGGCGTTTTTGAGCGTCATGGGTTCAACTACGGCGTAGACAGCGAAGTTGGAAAGGGAAGTACATTCTGGTTTGAATGTCCGCAGGTGAAAATGAAAAATGCCGGTGCAGAAGTATCTGATGACAAGTGAAGATGACGGCGTTACCGTTCAAAAATACCTCAAATACAGAGGTTTCAGCCGAGGCTTGCTCACAAGCCTTAAGCATTATGAAGACGGCTTGCTTTGCAACGGCAAACACATCAGAACCGTTGATACTTTGCGCTTGGGCGATATTCTTGAAGTAAATATTCACGATAATTCAGAGATTGTTCCGAATCGCGGCTTGAGTGTTCCGATAGCTTATGAAGATGATGAAATAATCGTTTTCAATAAGCCGCCGTTTATGGCTGTTCATCCGTCTGTACGTCATTACAATGATACACTTGCAAATTATTTTTCTGCACTTTATTCAGATACGGTGTTCAGGTGCGTAAACAGGCTGGACAGGAACACGTCTGGGCTTGTTATAACGGCAAAAAATCGGCCTGCCGCATCTTTACTTACCGGCAGAGAATATTTTCCAAAGAAAACATATTACGCAGTGGTTCAGGGCGATTTATCGGCTGAATATGGCTGCTGCGGCGAGATCATAGCGCCTATTGCCCGAGTTTCGGACAGCATAATAGCTCGCGAAGTTAGACCTGACGGAAAATATGCGCATACTGTTTTTAAGGTTATTGAAAGCAGCGCAAAGCGTTCATTTGTTGAAATAGCGCTTGTTACGGGAAGAACGCATCAGATAAGAGTCCACTTTTCTTATATAGGTCACCCGCTGCTTGGCGATGAGCTTTATGGCGGGGATGCGTCGCTTATAAATCGGCAGGCTCTCCATTGCGGCAGAGCTGAGTTTATTCACCCTGTAACGAAGAATAAAATTGCTGTAAATGCGCCTTTGCCGGAGGATATGAAAGCGCTTTTGCAAAATCCTGCAATACGGGTATGAGAAACGGGCAATTCCCAAGAAGCTGCGAGTGTGTTATTATAAATACAGCAGAAACAGATGTCATGAACCTCCACATTTGTCTTACTGTTCGATAAAGCTTTCGGTGCATTTGCCGTAGGACTTTGTCCGTGCGCCGTACAAGCATATCGACTATGCAAATCTCCCTAATCAACAAAATTTAACCATTGGAAATCGTAAAACAGCTGCTTTCGGGCGGCTGTTTTTCGTTTTGCCGCTATAGCTCATATATTGATATTTATATATTATGTATGAATATTTGGGTATACCAAATATAGCAGAATTGTGATATAATAAAAAAGATAATGGAGAATTGAGTCGATATTTAATTAATAAATTTATAATATAATCTTGTTTTCCGTTTCAGTTTTACAGGAAATATCTCAAAAAAGGAGAGTATCACATATGTACAGGATTGTCAGAAAAAAGATTCTGAACCCTACGGTTACGCAGATGGAAATTGAAGCCCCGTTGGTTGCCAGAAAGGCCAAACCGGGACAGTTTATTATTCTGCGCGTTGACTCCGAGGGTGAAAGAATCCCGCTTACGGTTGCCGGCTGCAATGCAGAAGACGGAACTGTAAAAATTATATTCCAGATTGTCGGCGCGACTACAGAAGCGCTCAATCACAAGTCTGAGGGTGAATTTATTCAGGACTTTGTAGGACCGCTCGGTGTTGCTACGCATACTGATAATATCCGCAAGGTATGTATCATAGGCGGCGGTGTAGGCTGTGCTATTGCAATGCCTATTGCTGAAGAATTTCACAAGCTCGGTGCTGATGTAACAAGCATTATCGGTTTCCGAAGCAAGGATATTGTTATTCTTGAGGATGAATTTAATGAGTATTCCGACCGTGTTGTTCTTATGACTGACGATGGTTCTTACGGACGCCACGGAAATGTGACGGTTCCGCTTAAAGAAATGCTTGAAGCCGGGGAAAAGTTTGATATGATCATTACGATCGGTCCGCTTATCATGATGAAATTTGTTGTTGCGACCGCAAAGCCTTTCGATATTCCCGTAACCGTTTCGATGAATCCTATAATGATTGACGGAACGGGAATGTGCGGCGGCTGTCGTCTTACATTAAATCAGGACGGAAAAAAGGTCATCAAATTTGCCTGCGTTGACGGACCCGATTTCAACGGCTATGAAGTCGATTTTGACGAGGCAATGTCGCGCGGAAGAATGTATTTTGATTTTGAACGCAGGGCGCATGAAAATACCTGCAATCTTTTTAAGAATATATAAGGAGGAGAAGCAATGGCTGTCGAACCCAAGAAACATGAAATGCCGACGCAGGACGCGAAGGCAAGAGCCTGCAATTTTAACGAAGTTGCACTCGGTTATACTGCGGAAATTGCAGTTGAAGAAGCGAATCGCTGTCTTAACTGCAAAAACAAGCCCTGCATCAGTGGCTGTCCGGTAAATATTGAAATTCCCGATTTTATCGACCACATTAAAAAAGGTGATTTTGAGGGAGCGTATCAGGTGATTTCAAAGTCTTCTTCTTTGCCTGCTGTATGCGGCAGAGTATGTCCCCAAGAATCACAGTGCGAAAGCAAATGTACTCTCGGAATTAAGTTTGAACCTGTCGGAATAGGCCGGCTTGAAAGATTTGTCGCCGACTGGCACAATGAAAACGCAAAGGAACTTCCGAAGAAGCCTGAATTTAACGGTCACAAGGTTGCCGTTGTCGGTTCCGGTCCATCGGGACTTACCTGCGCGGGCGACCTTGCAAAGAAAGGCTATAAGGTTACGGTTTTCGAGGCGCTTCATACCGCAGGCGGTGTGCTTGTATACGGGATTCCTGAGTTTAGACTCCCGAAAGCTATCGTGGCAAAGGAAGTTGAAACCTTGAAAGCGCTTGGCGTTGATATTGAAACAAATGTCGTTATCGGAAAAACGCTTACGGTTGACGAACTTTTTGAAGACGGGTTTGAAGCTGTATTTATCGGTTCCGGCGCAGGTCTTCCTAAGTTTATGGGAATTGAAGGCGAGGGTCTTAAAGGCGTTTATTCCGCAAATGAATTTCTTACCAGAAGCAATCTTATGAAAGCTTATCGCGATGATTCGGCTACGCCTATAATGAAAGGCGGACGAGTTGCGGTAGTCGGCGGCGGCAACGTGGCAATGGACGCTGCGAGAACAGCTCTTCGTCTTGGCGCGCAGGTAAGCATTGTTTATCGGCGTTCAATGGAAGAACTTCCCGCACGCCGCGAAGAAGTTGAACACGCGATGGAAGAGGGAATTGATTTCAAGCTGCTTCATAATCCTGTACGCATTATCGGCTACGAAAACCCCGACGATCCACGAGATCCTAAAAATGGCTTTGTTAAAGCTATCGAATGCATTCGCATGGAGCTTGGTGAGCCTGATGAAAAAGGTCGCCGCCGTCCTGTTGAAATTCCAGGAAGCGAATTTACCATGGATGTTGATTGCGTTATAATGGCGCTCGGAACATCTCCCAATCCGCTTATTAAGAATACCACGCACGGTCTTGAAACCCAGAAATGGGGCGGAATCATCGTTGAAGAGGATACAGGTCTGACCTCCAGAGAGGGCGTTTATGCCGGCGGCGACGCGGTAACCGGCGCTGCGACGGTTATTCTTGCTATGGGTGCGGGAAAAACCGCAAGCAAAGCGATAGACGAATATCTTAGCTCGAAGTAAATCGGACTTTTCGGTATTGCGCCCACGGTATATCGATAAATGCAATACTGATATGAAAAACAAGCAATTCCGAATACTGTCGGATTGTGATACAATTATTATATCAAAAAGTAAAACTGAGGATGGTGCAACATGAACAAAATCTCCATTATCGGAACCGGCAGTGTCGGTTCCACAATCGCTTACTCCATTGCCATGATGGGAATGGCATCGGAAATCGTTATGATCGATATCAACAGCGAAAAAGCGCTCGGCGAAGCCCTCGACATAAGACAGGGAACTCCTTTCTGCGCTCCCTGCTCGATTTATGCAGGCGATTATCCCGATGCAAAAGACTCCAACATTGTAATTCTCACATCCGGCATGGCCAGAAAAGCAGGTCAGTCTCGCCTTGAACTTGCGCAGGTGAATATCGACATCACAAAGACGATTATTCCCGAAATTACAAAATATGCTCCCGACGCTACATATATTATCGTTTCAAATCCCGTTGATATTCTGACCTATACTTTCCATAAAATCTCGGGACTCCCCGAAAACCGTATTATCGGCTCCGGTACGATTCTTGATACTGCGCGTCTTCGTGCAAGACTTTCAGAATATTACAACATCAGCCAGAATAATGTTCATGCATATGTTTTTGGTGAACATGGAGATTCTTCGTTTATTCCGTGGTCTGTTGCAAACATTTCAAATGTTCCGATAAATGAGTGTCAGAACATTTTCTCCAATTCCGATTTCACTTATCCCGAGATAAATTACAGCGAAATTGAGGAATATGTAAGAAAATCCGGCGGACGTGTTATCGCGCGCAAGGGCGCAACATTCTATGCCGTTTCAATGTCTGTATGTCACATCTGCAAGTGCGTTCTCAGCGGTATTGACACAACAATGACCGTTTCCACAATGATGCACGGCGAGTATGGCATTGACGATGTATGCCTCAGCACGCTTATCGCTGTCGGACGCAACGGTGTACGCAACAAGGTAAATGTTCCACTTACCGATGAAGAAATCGCAAAGCTGCGTTACAGTGCAGACACCTTAAAAGATGTTATCAATAATCTTAAAATATAAAGAAAGGTGAAAACAAAATGGAATACCGTATCGAACATGACTCCATGGGCGAAATGAAGGTTCCTGCCGATCGTCTTTGGGCGGCGCAGACGCAGAGAAGCCATGAGAATTTCAAAATCGGCGTAGATATCGAAACAATGCCTAGGGAAATTACGCACGCTTTCGGAATACTCAAGAAAGCGGCAGCCCTTGCCAACGCGGAGCTTAAGCCCGAAAAGATGACGTCTGCAAAACTCGCTGCGATTTCCGCAGCCTGCGATGAAGTAATTTCCGGCGAACTTAACAGCCATTTTCCGCTTGTTGTTTGGCAGACAGGCTCCGGAACGCAGTCGAATATGAATGCGAATGAGGTAATTGCCAACCGCGCAAATCAGATTGCGGGCGAAAAGCTTTGCCACCCAAACGACGACATAAACATGAGCCAGTCGTCCAACGACACTTTCCCGACAGCAATGCATATTTCCGCGGTTCTCGCTATTGAAGACAAGCTTCTTCCCGCAGTTGAACTGCTTATTGCTACTTTCAAGCGCCTTGAGGAAGAAAACGAGGGAATCGTAAAATCGGGACGCACTCATTTACAGGACGCAACGCCGATAAAATTCAGTCAGGAAATCTCCGGCTGGAGAAGCAGTCTTGAAAGAGATGTTGAGCTTCTGAAAATGGCGGTTAGACCGCTTCACGAGTTGGCGCTCGGCGGAACCGCAGTCGGAACCGGACTTAACGCTCCCGCAGGATTTTCCGAGCTTGTTGCAAAGAAGGTTGCAGAACTTACAGGCAAGCCTTTTGTGACAGCTTCCAACAAATTCCACGCGCTTACTTCAAAAGACGAAATAGTTTTTGCTCACGGAGCTATCAAAGCTACCGCTTGCGACATGATGAAGATCGCGAACGATGTACGTTGGCTTGCAAGCGGTCCGCGCGACGGTCTTGGAGAGATTCATATTCCCGAAAACGAACCCGGTTCTTCGATTATGCCCGGCAAGGTAAATCCCACGCAGTGCGAAGCCGTTACAATGGTTGCCGTTCAGGTAATGGGCAACGATGTCGCTGTCGGAATGGCTGCTTCTCAGGGCAATTTTGAGCTTAACGTATTCATGCCCGTAACAATATATAACTTCCTTCAGTCTGCGCGTCTGCTTGCAGAAGCGATTGTTTCGTTCAATAATAACTGTGCTGTAGGAATTACCGCAAACCGTGATAAAATGCACCACAACCTGCATAATTCCCTTATGCTTGTTACGGCTCTCAATCCTTACATAGGCTATGAGAATGCCGCAAAGACAGCTAAAAAGGCTTATAAGGACAATATTTCCTTAAAGGAAGCGTGCGTTGAGTTAGGTTTCCTTACGGCAGAAAAATTTGATGAAGTTTTCCATCCCGAACAGATGGTTTAATCCCGGCGAAAGGAATGGTCAGAAAAATGAAAGTCAGCTATTTTCCCGGCTGTACTCTCCGAACCAAGGCTAAAGATCTCGATTTTTATGCGCGTAAATGTGCTGAAATTTTAGGCGTTGAAATGTGCGAAATCGAGAACTGGCAGTGTTGCGGCGGTGTTTTTGTAAGCGCAAAGGACGAGGTTGCGTCTAAGCTTCCGAGCGTCAGAGCGCTTGCTGCCGCAAGAGATGAGGCGCGTCCACTTGTTACGGTGTGTTCAGCCTGTCATAATGTAATAAAGCAGACAAATCATGCCATGGGTACTGATGAAGAATTTGCGTCAAAAGCAAATCTTTACATGGCGCAGGATAAAAATCCGACCAAACCGTATCACGGCGAAACAGAGGTTTATCATTACCTGGAAATGCTTCGTGATATTGTCGGATTTGACAAGATAAAAGAGGCTGTCGTTAAGCCGCTTACGGGCAGGAAAGTTGCGGCTTATTACGGCTGTATGCTTCTTCGCCCCGGTAAGGTAATGAATTTCGATGATGTCGAAAATCCTCGCATAATGGAAGATTTCATTACTGCGCTTGGCGCTGAGCCTGTTGTTTATGCTCAGAGAAACGAGTGCTGCGGCGGCTATGTCGCTCTTGAGGACGCAGCTTCAGCTAAGAAAAAGTCTAACGCGGTAAGCGAAAGTGCAGCTAAAAACGGCGCGGAAGTTATTGTAACAGCCTGCCCGCTCTGCAAGTACAATCTCGTAAAAAACGGCAGCGAAATCCCCGTAGTATACTTTACCGAGCTGCTTGCAGAAGCGCTTGGCGTTAAGGAGGATACTCATGCAGAATAAAACCGAACGTCAGAAGGAGCAGATACTTCGCATGAGCGGCGTAAATCCGCTTAAATGTATGCGATGCGGAAAGTGCTCCGGCACATGTCCTTCTTACGATGAAATGGAATATCACCCTCATCAGTTTGTTTATATGGTTGAAACGGGCGATATTGAGAGCCTTATGAAATCGGATTCGATATACAAGTGTCTTTCGTGCTTCGCTTGTGTTGACCGCTGTCCGAGAGGAGTTGAGCCTGCGAAGTTGGTTGAAGCAATCAGACTTACGGTTATCCGCGAAAAAGGCGCAAATCACCTTACCGCGAACGATATTCCCGGGCTTATTGACGAAGATATGCCACAGCAGGCAATCATGAGCGCTATGCGCAAATATTCTAAGTAAGAAAGGAGAAACAGACCATGCAAAGAATTGGAGTATTTGTCTGCCACTGCGGTACTAACATCGCCGGAACGGTAGATGTCAAAACAGTTGCGGAGACTCTCGGAAAAGAGCCGGGTGTTGTTTTCTCCACAGATTATCAGTATATGTGTTCTCAGGCGGGTCAGAACATGATAAAGGAAGCTGTTGCCGAGCATAAGCTTACGGGAATAGTTGTATGTTCATGTTCACCGCGTATGCATGAAGCGACATTCCGCAAAACGGCTGCCGCTGCGGGACTTAATCCTTATATGGTGGAAATCGCCAATATCCGCGAACAGTGTTCATGGGTACATAAGGATATGCCTATAGGAACCGAAAAGGCAATCATTCTCGGAAAGGCTGCCGTAGCGAAAGTTAATCTTAACGCTCCGCTTACGCCGGGCGAAAGCCCTGTTACAAAGCGCGCTCTTGTAATCGGCGGAGGCATCGCCGGAATCCAGACTGCCCTTGATATTGCGGACGCAGGCTTCCCGGTAGATATTGTTGAAACAAAGCCCACTATCGGCGGAAAGATGGCTCAGCTTGACAAGACTTTCCCGACGCTCGACTGCGCAGCTTGTATTCTCACACCTAAAATGGTTGATGTTGCCCAGAATGAAAAAATCCGCATTTTCTCTTATTCTGAAGTAACTGCTGTTAAGGGATTTGTCGGAAATTTTGATGTTACAATAAAGCGCAAAGCGAGATATGTCAAGGAGGATATTTGCACAGGCTGCGGTCTTTGTACCGAAAAATGTCCCCAGAAAAAAGTTCCGAATGAATTTAATCTCGGTATGGACAATCGCAGAGCGATCTATATTCCGTTTGCACAGGCAGTTCCGAAGGTTGCTACCATTGACCCGAATTACTGCACAATGCTTAAAACAGGCAAGTGCGGAGTCTGCTCTAAGGTTTGCTCGGCAGGCGCAATCGACTATAACGCGAAAGACGAATTTGTTGAAGAGAAGTACGGCGCAATCGTTGTTGCAACGGGCTTTAACCCGATTTCGATGGAAAAGTTCGACGAATTTGCTTACTCCGCTTCAAAAGATGTTATCACTTCGCTTGAGCTTGAACGACTGATGAACGCGGCAGGTCCTACCGGTGGTACTCTGCTCCGTCCCTCTGACGGCGAACACCCTCACACAATCGTTTTTGTTCAGTGCGTTGGTTCCCGCTGCTCGGCGTGTGCCGAAAAGGGCAAGGAATACTGCTCGAAGATTTGCTGTATGTATACTGCAAAGCACGCAATGCTTATTCGCGATAAATATCCCGATACAGATGTTTATGTATTTTATATTGACGTTCGTACGCCCGGCAAGAATTTTGATGAGTTCTATCGCCGCGCTGTTGAAGAATACGGTGTTCACTACATAAAGGGCATGGTCGGAAAAGTTTCGCCCGAAAACGGAAAGTTAAAGGTTCAGGCTTCTGATCTTATTTACGGAAAGCAGCTTCATATCGACGCCGATCTTGTTGTTCTTGCCGCTGCAATCGAGCCTGACAAGTCCGCAAGACCTCTTGCGACAATGCTCACCGCGAGCATGGATACAAACGACTTCTTCACTGAGGCTCACCCGAAGCTCCGTCCCGTAGAAAGCCCCACGGCAGGTGTTTTCCTTTCGGGAACCTGTCAGGGTCCGAAGGATATTCCCGAAACGGTATCTCAGGCGGGTGCTGCCGCTTCAAAGGTAATCGGACTTCTCTGCAAGGATAAGCTGACCGGTAACCCGTGCGTTGCACATTCCGACGAAATGATGTGTAACGGCTGTTCGACCTGTGAAAAGGTTTGTCCGTACGGCGCGATTTCGTATATTGACAAGGAATTCAGAATGCCCGACAGAACAGCAAAGGTTCGCCGTGTAGCTTCTGTAAACGAAGCTGTTTGTCAGGGCTGCGGCGCTTGTACGGTAGCTTGTATGTCCGGCGCTATGGATCTGCGCGGCTTCACAAGCAAACAAATTATGGCGGAGGTAGACGCAATATGCAAGTAAATGATTATAAGCCGCTTATTGTGGCGTTCTGCTGTAACTGGTGTTCGTATGCCGGCGCCGACCTCGCAGGAAACAACAGACTTAACTATCCGGCAGACGTAAAAATTATTCGTGTGCCTTGCTCATGCAGAGTAAACCCGATGTTTATTCTCCGTGCTTTCCAGCGCGGTGCTGACGGTGTTATTATCTGCGGCTGCCACCCGGGCGACTGCCACTATACCTCGGGCAACTATTACACACGCCGCCGCATGGCTCTGCTTTTCTCAATGCTCGATTATTTGGGAATCGAAAGAGAACGCACGCGCGTTGAGTGGGTAAGTGCGGCTGAGGGCGCAAAATTTGCCGCAACAATGAATGATTTTGCCGAAAAGGTTGCTTCTCTCGGCGAAAACAAGAGATTGGAGGATTTGCGATGCAAGAAATAAAGCGCGAAATTCTCATTTCCAAGGCTTCCGAAATGCTGAACAGCGGTGCTGTTGACCGCGTTCTCGGCTGGAAGAAGGGAGAATTTGATTATGATGTAACGCCTGCTATTTTCCGCACGGCAGACGAGCTTGAAAAAGAATTTGTATGGAATGATTTTTGCGGAGCAAACTTTTCCAAGTATCTTGTAAAGGAAACAGGCAAGAGCGAAAATAAAATTCTTGTTTTTCTGAAACCGTGTGATACATACAGCTTCAATCAGCTGCTCACCGAGCATAGATTTGACCGTGAAAAGGTATACGCTGTCGGCGTGCCTTGCAACGGTATGCTTGACGCAGGTCGTATCAAGGCTGCTGCCGACGGTATTTCCGCAGTTCGTGATGACGGCGATAAGGTTATCGTCGATACGCTTTATGACGGAAGCCTTACACTCGACAGAACAGCTGTTCTTCCCGATAGATGTATGAACTGCAAGTCCAAGAAGCACGTTGCATACGACGAGCTTCTCGGAAACGACGGTGATGTTATCGACTCGGCAAGATTCGATGAAGTTGAAAAAATCGAAAAAATGACTCCGGACGAGCGTTTTGCTTTCTGGCAGAATGAACTTTCACGCTGCATTCGCTGCAATGCGTGCCGCGACGTATGTCCCGCCTGCACTTGCGAAAAATGCGTGTTTGACAATCCAAATTCGGGCGTTGAAAATAAGGCTGCGGCCAACTCGTTTGAAGAAAAAATGTTCCATATTATCCGTGCATTTCACGTTGTAGGGCGCTGTACAGACTGCGGTGAATGCTCGCGTGTATGCCCGCAGCATATTCCGCTTCATCTGCTCAACCGAAAGTTCATCAAGGATATCGATAACTTCTATGGTGAATATCAGGCCGGTGCGGAAATCGGAAGCCGCGCGCCGATTGTGAATTACACAACAGACGATTTAGAGCCGGGAGAAGCAGTAGAAAGAGGTGACGGAAATGCGTAAAATTTCACTGGATAAGCTTGATTCGCTTTTTTCAGCGATTTCCGAAGCTGAAACTCTTTACCTGCCCGTTGATACCGAAACCGGTGCAAAGTATGAAAAATGGGAAAGCGGAAAAACGCTTTCCAACGCTCTTAACACTGTAAGAAGCGCAAAGGATTTCTTCTTCCCCCAGACTGAAAACCTTATGGATTTTAAGATGGAAGGGAAGAGTATTGAGGTAATCGATACGCGCAGCGAATGCGAGGATTTTGTTATTTTCGGAGTTCGCGCCTGCGATGTCAAGAGCTTTGAAGTTCTCGACCGTGTATTCCTTGCCGAACCTGTTGATTCGTATTATAAGAATCGCCGCGATCACGCCGTGATCATGTCTATGGCTTGCACAAAGCCGCATGAAACCTGTTTCTGCGGAACTTTCGGGATAGACGCTGCAAACCCCGAGGGAGATATAGTTTGCTACAAGACCGATGATGCGCTTTATATGGACGCAAAGACCGAAAAGGGCGAAAAACTGCTTGAAAAGCTTTCTTCTATAACGGAAGAAAGCAACGATACGGCAGTGAATGAGCAGAAAAATGTTATTGCACAGCGGCTAAAAAAGCTTCCGCTCGCGGAACTTTCCGCCGAAGCGTTCGGAAGCGGGAAAACCTCTGTATTCTTTGACGCGCCCGAGTGGAAAGAACTTTCCGAGTCGTGTCTCGGCTGCGGAACCTGCACATTTGTATGCCCGACCTGTCAGTGCTACGATATCAAGGATTTCAACACGGGTCACGGTGTAAAGCGTTTCCGCTGTTGGGATTCCTGTATGTACTCCGAATTTACCAAAATGTCGGCAGGTCAGCCCAGACTCACTCAGCTTGAACGCTTCCGTCAGCGCTTTATGCACAAGCTAGTCTACTATCCGACCAACAATGACGGTCTGTTCTCCTGCGTGGGCTGCGGCAGATGCATGGCTAAATGTCCTATTCAGATGAATATTGTAAAGGTAATGAAAAAGTTAGGAGGAAGCATAAAATGATTGATATGAAAGAACCGCTTATCCCTGTGGTTGGCGTTGTTACAGATATCAGAATTGATACTCCCGACGTAAAGACCTTTCGCGTAGTTACTCCCGACGGCAAAAAAGCTTTTGAACACAAGCCCGGACAGTGCGCAATGCTGTCGATTCCCGGAGTGGGAGAAGCTATGTTCTCAATCACTTCGTCGCCTACAAATACCGAATTTATGGAGTTTTCCATAAAGAAGTGCGGCTGCGTTACCGAGTGGCTCCATTCCATGGAGGTCGGACAGCAGATCACCATACGCGGACCTTATGGCAATGCATTCCCTGTGGATACGGAATTTGCCGGTCATGATATGCTTTTTATCGCGGGCGGTATCGGACTTGCTCCGCTTCGCTCTGTTATAAATTATTGCCGTCATTACCGCGACCGCTACGGAAAAATTGATATTGTATACGGTTCGCGCAGTATGCAGGATCTCGTAGACTATCAGGAAATTATCAACGAATGGGCTAAGGATACAGGCGTTAATGTTCACCTTACGATCGACCGTGAACAGCCCGAATGGGACGGTCATGTCGGTTTTGTGCCCAATTATGTAAAGGAACTCGGCTTTTCAACCGATAAAATTGCTATTCTTTGCGGTCCGCCTATAATGATTAAGTTCACACTTGCGGGGCTTCAGGAACTTGGCTTCGACAAAACTCAGGTGTATACGACTATGGAGCTTCGCATGAAGTGCGGAATAGGCAAGTGCGGCAGATGCAACATCGGTTCAAAGTATGTCTGCAAGGACGGTCCCGTTTTCCGCTGCGACCAGATTGACGAGCTTCCCGATGAATACTGATAAGGAGAATTTGAACATGGAAAATATGGTTAACATTTACCTGTTCGGCAAGCAGTACAGCGTACCCGACGACCTGACGATCATGCGCGCTATGGAATACGCCGGTTATCAGCTCGTTCGCGGCTGCGGCTGTCGTAACGGTTTCTGCGGCGCCTGCGCTACGATTTATCGTATTAAGGGCGACAGGGAACTCAAGACCTGTCTTGCCTGCCAGACAAAGGTTGAAAACAATATGTATATCGCAACTCTGCCTTTCTTCCCGCTTGTGAAGCAGGTTTACGATATCGAAAAAATTAAGCCGACAGAACAGATAATGATGCAGCTTTATCCTGAAATTTATGCTTGCGTCGGCTGCAACGCCTGCACAAAGAGCTGTACTCAGGAGCTGAACGTTATGCAGTACATCGCATATGCTCAGCGCGGCGAGTTCGATAAGTGCGCTGAAGAATCTTTTGACTGCGTAATGTGCGGCGTTTGTTCATCACGCTGCCCCGCAGGTATCTCTCACCCGCAGGTCGCAATGCTTGCACGCCGTCTTAACGGAAAATATCTCGCACCTAAGACTGAACATCTCGCGAACCGTGTAAAGGAAATTAAGGACGGAACATTTACCGAACTTATCGAAAACCTTATGGGTAAGCCGATTAAGGAGATAAAAGAACTCTATAATAACAGAGATATAGAGAAGTAAGGAGGATAAAGTCGATGTATTCAAAAGAATTTCAGGAATCCTTGGCGGCAGTTGAGGCGGCAAGAGCTGAAAATATAGCTTATGAGCCTGCCAGAATGACTGCGAAAGAAAAGGAAGATCTTCTTGCGGCTTATCACCCTGACTATAAGAAGAGCGAATTTTCTGTTTTAAAGATTGGTCCGAACAAAGGCGAAGAAGTCCCGCATGAGCTCTGCGAAATGCTTCAGGCACACAGCAGAATTTCCGCAAACGACGTTGATCTCGACAATGTAAAGTATGATGTTGACGTTCTTATTATCGGCGGCGGCGGCGCAGGCGCTTCTGCGGCTATTGAGGCTGACAATGCGGGCGCAAAGACTATGATCGTTACAAAGCTTCGCATGGGCGACGCGAATACAATGATGGCAGAGGGCGGCATTCAGGCAGCCGACAAGCCCAATGATTCTCCCGCAATCCATTTTGTTGACGCATTCGGCGGTGGACATTACGCTGCTAAACGCGAACTTCTCGCAAAGCTGGTTTGTGACGCTCCCGAAGCTATCCAGTGGCTTAACGACCTCGGAGTTGAGTTTGATAAGGCTCCCGACGGAACAATGATCACTACACACGGCGGCGGAACCTCAAGAAAACGTATGCACGCTGCAAAGGACTATTCAGGTGCGGAGATTATGCGTACGCTTCGTGACGAAGTAATCAACCGCGGCATTGAAATTGTTGATTTTACTTCGGCAATTGAGCTTATCCTCGACGAAAAGGGTAGAGCAGCAGGCGCAGTTCTCATGAACATGGAAACACATGAGCTTATGGTTGCGCGTGCAAAGACGGTTATTATCGCAACAGGTGGTGCCGGGCGTATGCACTATCAGGGATTCCCGACATCTAACCACTACGGTGCAACTGCTGACGGCCTTGTACTCGGTTATCGCGTCGGTGCAAAGCTTCTTTATGCGGATACTCTTCAGTATCATCCGACCGGCGCAGCATTCCCGCAGCAGATTTTCGGTGCACTTGTTACCGAAAAGGTTCGTTCGCTCGGCGCTAAGCTTGTAAATCGTGACGGTAAGGTATTCATGCATCCGCTTGAAACCCGCGACGTTGCGGCAGCTTCCATTATTCGCGAATGCTCCGACCGCGGCGAGGGCGTAAACACCGGCAGCGGCGAGGCTGTATGGCTCGACACGCCTATGATTGAAGCGATAGGCGGCGAAGGCACTATTGAAAAGCGTATTCCCGCAATGATGCGTATGTTTGCGGGCTGTGGAATTGATATTCGCAAGGAACCTATCCTTGTTTATCCTACGCTTCACTATCAGAATGGCGGTCTTGATATTGACGTAAACGGCATGACCACCAATGTTGAAAATTTGTTTGTTGCAGGTGAAGCGGTTGGCGGTATTCACGGACGCAACCGCCTTATGGGCAACTCTCTTCTCGACATAATCGTATTCGGAAGAAGCGCAGGCAAAAATGCGTCTGCACGCGCAAAGGAAGTTACTGTCGGAAAGCTGACGCTTGATCACATCGCAAAGTTTGACGCAGAGCGTGAAGCGGCAGGCATAAAGACTGACGCAGTTTCTCCCAAGCTTCTGCCTGATTATCGCAGAAAAAAATAATTACACAAAAGAAAGCTGGACAAAAACATGGTTACAGATTTACTCGAAGCACTGATGATATTCTGTTTTGGTCTTTCGTGGCCGATTTCTATTCGCAAATCCTACATTTCACGCACAGCAAAGGGTAAGAGCCTTTTCTTTGAAATTTTCCTTCTTGTCGGATACATTTTCGGTATTGTTAAAAAGGTTATCGAAGCGACAGGCGGTCAGAAGGAGCTTGGATTTATATTTATCTTGAGTTTTATCTTCTACATTATCAATTTCGTAGCGATTTCGATAGATGTTGGTCTCTATTTCAGAAACAGAAAGCTTGACCAGGCGGCAGAACTTGCGGAAAAAAATTCGTAAAACGTTTTATGGCTGCGCCGCATTATCATATCGTGGTGCGGTGCAGCCTTATTAATTCTTTCAGGAGGTGGATTTTGTGAAGCAGGTTGAAGTTTCGCGGGCAACCATGGGACGCATTCCGATTTATCTCAGACACCTTAAAAGCACGCGTAATAATACCGAAAACATTTCTTCCGCATCTCTTGCAAAAGAACTTGGCTTAGGCGAAGTTCAGGTTCGTAAGGATCTCGGAGCAGTAAGCGGCGCGGGCAGACCCAAAACAGGATACAATGTCGGCGAGCTTATAGCTGCGCTTGAGAAATTTCTCGGGGCAGATGAGAACAGCAAGGTTGTGCTGGTCGGCGCGGGAAAGCTTGGCAGAGCGCTGCTTGATTACGGCGGATTCAGAGATTACGGGCTTGATATAATAGCGGCTTTTGATACCGCTGTGAATGAAATACAGCACAGCAATTCGGGAAAGCCGATTTATTCAATGAATGATTTAGAACAATTTTGTAGAAATAACAATGTTAGAATAGGAATTATCGCCGTACCTTCAAACAGTGCGCAGATGGTCTGTGATCGTCTTGTAGGCGTCGGAATAAAAGCAATATGGTGTTTTGCGCCGTGTGTGCTTTCGGTTTCTCCGGAAATTCCTGTTCAATACGAAAATATGGCGCTTTCGCTTGCTTACTTAAACAAAAGAATATCGTGAGAAAATACATGACATTTTTTACGAAAACGAAAGGAAATATCAATGAAGATTACTGTTTGTATCGGCTCTTCCTGCCACATTAAAGGCTCTCGTCAGGTTGTTGAACGTCTTAAAGAAATAATTGCCGAAAAAAATCTTGATGATAAAGTTGAGCTTGCCGGAACGTTCTGCATGGGAAAATGTCAGCAGGGCGTATGCGTAACTGCGGGTGATAATTTCTATTCTGTTTCACCCGATTCGGTTGACGAATTTTTTGAAGAGAATATTATGCCGGTGATTTAAAAATCGGTTTATGTGTAGATAAATTAAGCTGAATAAATCTGCTTTACAGATAAATTCAGCTACCAATAAGGAGGATGTATCGCAAATGAGAAAGTTCGATACTAAGGTGCAGTACCTAAAATATAAGGTTCTTAGAGAAGTGGCACGACAGGCGTGGAATGACACTTTGCTTGACAATCTGCTTGATATACCGAAAATTATTGTTCCCGGAAAAACGCCCACTATGAGATGCTGCGTTTATAAAGAACGCGCTATTTTAAGTGAACGAGTTAAGCTTGCCATGGGCGGCGACGAAAGCAATTCAAACGTTATCGAGGTTATTGAAACCGCTTGTGATGAGTGTCCTATGGGCGGATATGAGGTTACAAATTCTTGCCGCGGCTGTCTTGCTCACCGCTGTGAAGACGTGTGCAAGCGCGGTGCAATCACGTTCGATCATCAGCACGTTGCGCATATTGATAAATCAAAGTGCGTAAACTGCGGTGCGTGCGCAAAAGTCTGCCCCTATACCGCAATAGTTGACCGCAAACGTCCCTGCGAAAATGCCTGCAAAATAAAGGCAATTCATATGAATGAAGACAAGGCGGCTGCTATTGACAATGAAAAGTGCATTGCCTGTGGAGCATGTGTATATCAGTGTCCTTTCGGTGCTATTTCCGATAAGTCATTCATTCTTGATGTTATCGACATTATCAAAAAGAGCGACAATAATCGCAATTACAAGGTGTTTGCTGTTGTTGCACCGGCTATTTCCAGCCAGTTTACTTATGCAAAGCTCGGTCAGGTAATTGCGGGATTAAAGGAGCTCGGCTTCTATACGGTTATTGAAGCGGCTTTGGGCGCGGATATGGTTGCGTATTCCGAATCCAGAGAACTTGCGGAAAAGGGCTTCCTCACAAGTTCATGCTGTCCGGCATTTGTAAACTATATTGAGAAATCCTTGCCTGAGTTATTGCCTTATGTATCGCACAATCTTTCGCCTATGGGCACGATTTCAAAATACATCAAGGAGCATGACGCACCCTGCAAGGTTGTGTTTATAGGACCATGCACAGCTAAAAAAGCCGAAGTACAGAGAGATTCGGTTAAGCCATACGTTGACGCGGCAATGACTTTTGAAGAGCTTCAGGCGCTGTTTGACAGCCGTGATCTTGATATTACCACACTGCATGAAGATGTTCTTGACAATGCATCTTATTTCGGACGAATTTTCGCCCGTTCGGGAGGTCTTTCCGACGCAGTTGCTCAGGGTCTTAAAGAACAGGGAATAGAGTTCGATTTAAAGCCTTGCGCCTGCGATGGAATTGAAGCTTGCCGTGTGGCGCTGCTCAAAAAGAGTAAAAATCTGCTTGACGCAAACTTCATTGAAGGTATGGCGTGTACGGGCGGCTGTATAGGCGGCGCGGGCTGTCTCACTCACGGAGAAAAGAATAAGGCGGGTGTAGACAAGTATGGCAAGGAAGCCTACGAAAAGACAATAGGCGACGCAATTTCAGTATTAGAATAATTTTTTGCCGCACATTTAATATGTGCGGCAAAATGATTTAAAGGAAAAAATATGGCAGTAATCAGAGAAATAACCGAAAGTGACTTTGATAGTCTTATGAGGCTATATATGCAGCTTCATAACAATCCATTCCCGGAACATACGAATTACGTTGAATCAATATGGAAGCAAATCCTGTACGACAAATATCACCACATAATTATTGCGGAAGAAGACGGTGCTGTCGTTTCTTCGTGCGTTTGCGTAATCATTCCGAACTTGACTCACGGGCAGCGCCCATATGCATTTATAGAAAACGTTATAACAGATTGTTGTTACAGAAACCGCGGGCTTGCGGGAATGTGCCTTGCATACGCAAAAGAACTTGCAGAAAAAGAAAATTGTTACAAAATGATGCTGCTTACCGGTTCAAAAGAAGAGTCAACGCTTAATTTTTATCGTAAATGCGGATATAATAGTGAAGATAAAACAGCGTTCATACAATGGCTTTAATACCGGTTTCTAACCAACATATATTTTAACAGAAAGGAAAAATTATGCAAAGAAGATCATCACGACCCAAGAAAGACGAATGCTACAGACTAATAGACACGCCTCTTTCAAAAAAAGACGAGCTGCTTGACGCGCTTCGGGATTATACTGTTTCCGAGCATGGATTTGAGGAAGAGGACTACGACTATCTCAGCGAGGATTGTCTTGTACTTGAAGTGGAGAATGAAAACGGTGAAAGCCTTTTTATTGAACTTTCTGACGCTTTTACGCTCTATTTTGACGGTTGGCATAATCGTTACGGACTACAGGAATTTGAGTTTCAATATATGCTTGAGGATATGAACGACATTCTGAAAAACAGAAAATGCGCTCTTACGCTCTCATCAAACGGAAAATGGGTGGGAAGCGTTCTGTCGGACGGTGCAATTACAGCAGAAGATGATAAGGATATCATTCTCCACGGAGTGTTCGGCGGCGCTGTTTCGGATAAAATCGCCGAGCAGGGAGGAACGCTCCGCGCGGTATACCGTGATAATGAGTGTAATGTCATATTTGATTTCATTTCGGAAAATTAAGCTGATTAGTAGTTCTGCGATTAATTCGGACAAGTAATATTAGGTGTACTTGTCCAGCGAAAATTTCAGACTTTTTATCATATCATACACAATATATAACTCCTTGCTGCTGCACTTGTCAAGCAGCTCCGATATTTTTGTTTGAATGACGGTTTGAGAGCTGATTTCCATGTCATAGAGCAATTCATCGGAGGTGCATTCAAGGGCGTTTACAATATTATAGAAAACCTCAAGACTTAGCTTTGTATTGCCGGTTTCTATATGGCTCATATGAGTAACGGATATGTTTGTCATTTCGGCAAGTCTTTCCTGAGAAAACCCTTTGGCTTTTCTTATTTTTCTGATTCGCTGCCCAATTTCAAAATAGTTCATAAATAATACCTCACTTTGTTAAAAAAATTCAATCTAATACTTGAATTATATAGGCAATTGTGATATAATAAAATAAACCGCATGGGCTAAAATATGCCTTTCTGGTTAAAAAAATTAAAGTGAGGTAAAAAAATGAAGCTATTTGTAAGGTTGGTATCATTGATTTTAACAGCCGGAATTGCGTTAGGCACGATGTTTTTGTGCGACACACACGCAGCGGCAGCAAATTCACCGAATTATACGGTGACAGTCGGGTATGAAGAATACGTAAACGGTAAAGGGAAAGGAAATTACGTTGTCGAGCTTTCAAACATTTCTAATGAAGAGTTTATGTATTTAAGAAAAAAATACGATATTGCAGGCGGAAATTTGCAAACGATTCTCGTTTTTGATAATGATGTTGAACTACAGGATTTTTCAGCGTATGATATGTATACTAGTTCCATATTCTTCCCATTGTCATCTATAACTATTGGCAGCAAATCTTACGAAGAAACGAAACTTTCTTGTTCTATTGGTTGGGATAGCGTTAAATTCGTACTTGATCCAAACGATTCGATATGTGCAAAAGCAATCAAAAAAATAGAAGCTTCATCGAAATGCAATGTTTCATTAGGTTTATACGGTGTGTCTTATTTTTCATATTATTCAGGTAGGGATAATTGGTCTTATTACGAAGTTGACATTAAAAATAAGGGCAAGGAAGCAGAGAAAATAAAAACCTTAGCAGGTGAAGAACCGGCAAAAGGAAAAGAGTCCGAGGGGAATTATTCCGTAAACGGCTATTATAGCAGCGATAAATCAAAATACTGTGTAGAAGTAAGCGGAATAACAAAAAAAGAATATCAATATCTATGGGATTGTTACAATTATTATAATAAGCTTGATGAAATAGAAAAGTCAACAATTATAAAAAGAAGAATAGTAATCAAGCTGACTCAGTACGGTCGACTCAGCAATATAGAAATGCACACCGATATAGTAAACAATTTATTTTATCTTTACGAAGGAACTTCAGCCGGAGATAACAGTTTTTGGAAAACTACCAGCAAGGAATTGACAGGAGATTTAATTGATAACGGAGATACTTACAGCTATGTATTCTATATTGATGTGAATACTGACAAGGGGAAGCAAGTTGCAAAAATTCTAACAACCGAAGATTACTATGAAACGCCCAGTGTTGATATTAGGTGCACTGAGGAACTGGCTGATCCCGAAATCGAAATAGATGGTGGGAAAACTATGTTTCATGCTTATTGTTACTATACAAAGGCTTGGACAGATGCGGAAACGGCAAACTACACCAAAAACACAGGAAGTGTTAAGGGTAGTGTAGTTAAAGCATCTTCCGCGGCAAGTTCTCAAAAGAAAATTTCCACCCTCTCCATTTCTTCAATCTCCAACAAGACCTACTCGGGCAAGGCGAAAACTCCCGACGTGAAGATAAAAGACGGCGACTACACACTCAAAAAAGGTACGGACTACACGCTCTCCTATAAAAACAACAAAAATATCGGCAAAGCGACCGTGACGATTACAGGAAAGGGCAAATACAGCGGGACAAAAACGGTTTCTTTCAAGATAGTACCTAAGAAAACAACAATCAATGTTGAAAAAGTATCTGACGCAAAGGCGAAAATTACTTGGAAGTCTATAGACGGCGCGGAAAAATATCAGATCTATTATTCTACCGACGGCAAAAAATATGAAAAAATTGCTGTTGCTTCCGCAAATAAAACAAGCTATACAATCTCAAAGCTTGATTTTAAAAAATACGACTATAAATTCAAAATTCGGTCATACGTTTTGAAGAACGGAAAAAAATATTACAGTGATTTTTCCGAATCAAAAGCGGTTGAATAAAAGAATGGCATTGCCGTAACGCGGCAATGCCATTTTTTTTATAAAATGATTTCCGGCTCGTATGTTCTCAGCCATATTTCCAACTGAATTAGGTATGCGAACATCTGGGGAGTACACATCAGTTGTCCGTACCAGTTTTCAGAGAAGCTTTTTCCCTCTGTAGCGATCAGTTCGTCGATTTTTGCGGCGTCGAGAAGCTGAACAAGGCGGAAATCCTTGTCGTTTCGCAATGCACAGAAGCGGTCAAACACCAGCTTTGAGTATGACGGGTTGTGCGTTTTGGGGTATGGCGATTTTTTTCTCCAGACAACATCGTGCGGAAGAAATTCCTCGCTCGCTTTGCGAATAAGCCCCTTTTCGCGCCCGCCAAGCGCTTTCATTTCCCACGGAATATTATATGCATATTCGGCAAGCCTATGGTCGCAGAATGGCACGCGCACTTCCAATCCGTGCGCCATTGAGCAGCGATCCTTGCGGTCGAGCAATGTCTGCATGAACCAGTAAAAGTTAAGCATAAACATTCGGCGTACAGCTTTGTCATGTTCGCTGTCGGCGTCAAGGCAGGACATTCCTTCAATTGTTTTGTCGGCTGCGTTTTTGACATATTCGGCAGGTGAAATTTTTTGTGCGAGTTCCGACCGAAGCAATCCCGCACGCTGTGGCGTGGAACGCGCCCACGGAAAGCCGTCGGCAAAAAGCAGCTCGCTTTTGTGATACCAAGGATAGCCGCCAAAAAGTTCGTCTGCGCATTCTCCGCTTACCGCAACGGTAAAGTTTCGCTTTACTTCCTTACAGAAAAGATAAAGCGAACTGTCAACATCTGCCATTCCGGGCAGGTCGCGCGCATACATCGATGGAATCAGCGCGTCGGCAAGCTGCGGCGAATCAATCACAACATTGGTATGCTCCGAACCGATAAATTCGCTCATTTTTACTATCCACGGCGCGTCCTCGTCGGGCTGAAACGCCGAAGCAACGAAGTTTTTCCTGTTATCTTTATAGTCAACAGAATAGGTATGAAGAATCCGACCTTCTTTTTTATATTTTCGTGCAGCTACCGCGCTGATAAGGCTCGAGTCAAGTCCGCCGGAAAGAAATGTGCAAAGCGGAACATCGCTTACAAGCTGTCGTTCTATGCTGTCGGAAATCAGCCGGCGCAGGTGTTCAACGGTATCGGAAAGGCTTTCGGTATGCGGCTTTGCGGTGAGCGACCAGTACGCACGTTTGCTGAATTTCCCGTCGGTAAAATCTGCACATTCACCCGGTTTAAGCTCTTCAATTCCACGAAAAACGCCCATTCCGCCTTTTCGGGCAGGTCCGAGCATCAGCAGGGAAGCAGCCCCCTCTTCGTCAATGACAGGTCTGACGTACGGGTGAGCGAGAAGCGCTTTTATTTCAGAAGCGAAAATCACCCCGCCGTCGTACAGATAATAGAAAAAAGGCTTTACGCCTATCCTGTCGCGTGCCATAAACAGGGTTTGTTCGGCACTGTTCCATACCGCAAACGCATAAATACCGTTCAGCTTCAGCAGACATTGTTCTCCCCACGTTATGTATGCTTTCAGCAGAACTTCCGTGTCGCTGTGAGTGATAAATTCACAGCCTTTTTTTATCAATTCTGTGCGCAACTCCGCTGTGTTGTAAAGCTCGCCGTTATATACAATCGTAAAGCAACCGCTGTTCATCGGCTGAGCACCGTTTTCAACGTCGATTACCGCTAGACGCGTATGTGAAAGGCGACAATGACGAGAAAAAAAATCTCCCGAAGCGTCCGGACCGCGATGAGATATCGACTGCCGCATTTTTTTCATTATTTCATCGCGGTTCTCGAGTTCGTCCCGAAAATCCGCCCAACCTGCAATTCCGCACATAAGCATAACCTCCGCAAATGAATTTTGTTACAGTATATTCGCCATTGGAGAATTGTGACACTTGCGGACATCGAAAAGCGGAACACCACTAAAAGGCGTTCCGCAGTTATATTCAGTTGTCATACATGAAAAAATCGTCCTTTAGGAACATATTCATAATACGACGGATAACAAACGACGGACGCGAGAGAAAACGCTCCTTCATTTCCTTTGCGCGATCCTCGTCGGGTGCGTAAAGCATGATATCGAGAATAATTTCTCCGTTTATTTCGTTGAGAAATTTCACGTTCAGATCGTATCGTTTGCGCTCGTAATCGTAAATTATATGGCAGCGTATCGACTTTTCTAGTTTGATGCGCTTCGCAGCTTCGTTGTAAACCTCAGCGGTATGCTCTCGGATCGAAAGGGGAATACGCACATTCGCAAATTCTTCCGCAAGCGTTTTTCCGTCCGGCATAAGGCTGTAAACACGTTCGCCGCGTTCCTTGTCACGACGCGTTGCGACAAGTCCCTTTTTTTCCATTACGCCGACTTCAGTCATAAGTTCAAAATAATTTACCGATTCAAGCGACATAACGATTTCGCTTATCATGCAGTCGCCCAGATCGCCAAATTCATTAAGCATATAGCAAAAGTAAACACATATATCAAAGCTGTCGTTGATTTTTATTGTTGGGATCTGCAAATTTTCTCATTCCTTTCAAATCAGAAACGAAAGCAGGGCAATATTTGCCGCAGCTTCAACGCACGGAACGGCTCGCGGAACAATGCACGCGTCATGCCGCCCTTTTATTTCAAGCACGGTGTTTTCCATTTTGACATAATCAACCGTCTGTTGCGGCTGAGCTATTGACGGCGTCGGCTTTACGGCAGCCGTAAATACGATAGGCATACCATTACTTATTCCGCCGAGAATGCCGCCGTTGTTGTTTGTGAGTGTTCTGATGTTTTTCCCGTCGGTCGTGAACTTGTCATTAGCCTGCGAACCGCACATTTCGGCAAATCCGAAACCTGCGCCAAATTCCAGACCCTTTATTGCCGGAATACCGAAAACCGCCTGCGCAATACGGTTTTCAAGCCCATCAAACATGGGGGAGCCTATGCCGGCGGGAAGTCCCGTAATTGCACATTCAATACGTCCGCCTACGGAATCAAGCTTTTCCGAGGCTTTTTTTACAGATTCTTTCATTTCTGCTGCAATATCATCATTCAACACAGGGAAATCCTTTTTCTTAATTTTTTCAAGTTCTTGTGCTGTGATATCAACGGGGTCAAAACGTCTGTCATTAACGTCGGAAATGCTGAGAATGTGCGCTCCTGAAACAATTCCGTCTTGCTCCAGAATCTGTGCGCAGACAGCTCCCGCAAAAACGAGAGGAGCTGTTATGCGCCCAGAAAAATGACCGCCGCCGCGAAGATCGTTCGCGTAATTATATCGTACCGAACCTGTATAATCGGCATGACCGGGGCGCGCAACGGTAGCAATATTTCCATAGTCGACAGAATGCTGGTCGGTGTTGCGAATAACCGCACAGAGCGGCGTTCCCGTTGTTTTTCCGTTAAGATAACCAGACATTATTTCGGGAAAATCCTTTTCGCTGCGGCGTGTGCTTATGCCGTCTTTTTTCGGAGCGCGGCGCGCCATGAAATCAAGAATTTTCTCAAAGTTAATTTCTTTTCCGCCGGGAAGTCCATCAATTACAACACCGATTCCCGCGCCGTGCGACTCACCAAAAATTGAAACTGAAAGATTTCCGAAATGTAAGCTAGATGACATCAGCAATACCTCCAAGCATTCTGAAATCCTCAAAGAAGCGAGGATATGATTTTGAAACACATTCCGCTCCGCGGATAATAATCGGGGCGGTGCTTCTTGTTGAAGCTACAGCAAGCGACATTGCTATCCTATGGTCGTTCCACGCGCTGCATTCGCCTCCGTGAAGCTCTTTAACGCCCGTTATTTTCAAATTGTCGCCAACAATTTCAATCTTTGCCCCGAGCCTGTTAAGTTCCTGTGAAATTGCCGCCAAACGGTCACATTCCTTTATACGAAGCCGTTCGCAGTCGGTGATTTCCGATTCTCCCTCCGCAAAACAAGCAAGCACCGTGAGTATCGGCACAAGGTCGGGTATCTGGCTTGCGTTTATATGAAACGGCGCATGATTTTTAGCGAAATTTTCCGTAATATCAAGTATCGCGCGATCGCCCTGACGGCTGTTCGGATTAATTCCGTTAATTGAAATTTCAGATCCTATCGCGTTTGCAACGAGGAAAAACGCCGCCTGCGACAAGTCCGCTTCAACGCTGAAACTGCATGGTTTATAGGAAGTGCCGCGGGCGGAAAAATACCCGCTTTCAATCTCGCCGATATGCACTCCGAAGCGTTCCATAACGTCAAGTGTGAGATCAATATAGCCTTTTGATTCAAGCGCCGTGGTTATGTGTATTTCGCAATCCTCGCCCGTGAGCGGAAACGCCATAAGAAGCCCCGTGATGAACTGTGATGAGATATTTCCCGCCATAGTAAATCTGCCGCCGTTTAAGCGTCCGCTTATGTGATAGGGCATTTGCTTTGTTAAAAATTCAACGCCATGTTCGGGAAGCTGTTCAAAAAAAGGCGTAATCGGGCGCTCGGGAAGCTTTCCGCAGCCGCTGAACTCAGCGTCTGTGCCGAGTGCTGCCGCAACCGGAATCATAAACCGCAATGTCGAGCCGCTTTCGCGGCAGTTAATTTTTGCTTCTTTATTCGGCTTAGAAATTCCCGTTATTTTTGCGGAATTTCCGCAGCGTTCGATTTTTGCACCCAGTGCTGTAAGAGCTTCAATTGTCGCTTCTGTATCTGCACATTCAAGCAGGTTTTCTACCGTGCTTTCTCCCCGAGCAAGAGAAGCCGCTATAAGCGCACGATGGGAAATGCTCTTTGAGGGTGGGATATCAATGCTTCCGCCAAGGAATGCGGGCGTAATTTTTATGTCCATGCGAGTACCTTTCTGCATTATTTTTCAAGCATATTTCTGAAATCTGCAATGTTCAGCTTCACAATTTCCGCTTTTCCGATTTCCTTGCACAAAATAATGTTGATCGTGTCGGAGAAACGCTTTTTGTCGTTAACCGCACCTGCGAAAAGAGAAGCGCCGTCAATCTCTGTTTCAAACGGCAGGCCGTTTGCGATAAGGCATTCCTTCAATTCGCCGCTTATATTTTTCTCAATAAGCCCTTTACTTTCCGCAGTTTGGGTGATGAGATACATTCCTATAGCAACAGCTTTTCCGTGAGAAATTCCCGTGTAGTTATAATATTTTTCAATAGCGTGACCGAGCGTGTGACCGAAATTCAGTATCATTCTCAGACCGGTATCAAACTCGTCCGTTTCAACTACTTCACGTTTTATATCAACACATTGCGCTATGACAGCTTCGGGGTTGCTGCGGATATTTCCTGCTTTAAGCGTATCAAAAAGTGGCTTTGAATAAATCATTCCATATTTTACGACTTCGCCCATTCCGTCTATAAAGAAATCGTCGGAAAGCGTTTTCAGAGTGTCGGTATCAGCTATAACAAGCTTTGGCTGCTTAAACGCACCGACAAGATTTTTTCCTGCGGCGATGTCAATTGCGGTCTTTCCGCCAACAGAGCTGTCAACCTGCGCAAGCAAAGATGTGGGAATTTGCACATAGTCGATTCCCCGCAGATATGTAGCTGCGGCGAAGCCCGTAAGGTCGCCGACAACACCCCCGCCAAGAGCTATGAGAAAATCTGAGCGGGTTATATTGTTTCTTCCGAGAAAATCGTATAGACTGAGCAGCGTTTCGGCGCACTTGCTTTCCTCGCCGTGACGGAAAGTGAAAATTTCAACGGAAAACCCCTCACCGACGAGTGAATTCTTTAGCGCTTCGGCATAGAAAGAGCCGACATTGTCATCTGTCACAACGACTGTTTTTTTGCCGTTTACAAGCGGCTTTATCTCTTCACCGCAGCGTCCGAGCAGTCCGCTTCCTATCAGAACATCATACGGCTGTGACGCATTTACTCTGATTTTTCTCATAATTGCTTCCTTTCAAATGTCTAAAGGGCTTGTGATGTACAAGCCCTTGTCTGATTATTGCTTGACTTCCTTCATGGTCCTGTTTTTCAGGAATATGAACAGCTTCGGGGATACCTTTTTAAGAGTGCGCTTGGCAAAAATAAATGAATCTTCTTTGAACTTTGCGGATTTATACAGGAATTTTCTCGGATAATTTTTCGCGGTTATCTTTTTATCGAGCTTTTCTTCCTCTTTTTTCGCTTCAGCCTCAGGCAAGGAATAAATTGCCTTATATTTCTTTACCAACTTATTGAAATTGTACGCCATATAAAGAATATCATACTTTGGATACTGTGGCATACGAAGCTGAACAGGGTCGTTCGGATCAACCGACGGGTCGATAAATCCGCCGTCACGCGCAGTTTTTTCGAGAATTGTCATCGGATATGGGTAGAAAATATTCGGGATAACCTTGTCCACGTCGAGCTTTGCGTTAAGCTTTACCGTTTCAAGCGACAGTTCAAGCGTTTCATACGGCAGACCAACTATATTATAGGTAAGCGCGGTTATTTTGTATTTTCTGAACCACTTCGCAACTTCAATCATGTGATCGTTCTTCATATTGCGGTGAAGATACTTGCGGCGGAACTCTTCGTTTCCGTTCTCAAGCCCGATATCGATCATGTAGCAGCCGCCGTCCTTGAGCATTTTTACCATTTCCTCATCAAGGGTGTCAAAACGCAGGTTGCAGTTAAACGGCAGGTGGATTTTCTCAATGTACATGGGCATAAATTCATAGAACCAATCCTTGTACATATTGAAAATAGCGTCGCGAAATTCGATATATTTTATAAAAGGATACTTGCTGAGGAGCAATTCCAATAATTCGATAGCCTTTTTCGGGCTGCGGAAGCGGCAGTATTTCTGCTTATTCGGGTAAATATTGCGAAACTGCGAATTTCCGCAGTATGTGCAGCTGAACAGGCATCCGCGGGAAAGCATAACCATTGCGGTAAAGTTTTTCGAGCGGTCAAGATTTTCGTAATCAAACAGATCAAAATCGGGGAAGGGAAGCGTGTCGAGATCCTCAATAAGCGGACGAACAGGGTTTCTGATTATCTCTCCGTTTTCAAGTTTGAAATAAATACTTTCAATATCTGTACGCATTTTTCCGTCACGGATAGAATCCATAAGGTCAAGGAGGGGATATTCACCCTCGCCGACTGTTACCGCGTCAACGCCGCGTATTTTTATACATTCGTCGGGAACGAGAATCGCGTGATAGCCGCCGACTGTAACAAAAATATCCGGAAGATCGTCCGCGAGCCAGCCGCACATTTCAGTGATGAACGGAATAGCCGTGGTTCTTGCGGAAAAACCGATAACATCGGGGTTAAAACTCTTTACCTTTTCAAGAAATTCGTTCTTTTCGGGCATATAAAGCTGATGATAAAGCTGAACGTTATGCCCGCCCTGTTTAAGCACAGCGGAAATTGACGCAAGTCCCTCGCTGTAATTTCCAAGTTTGTTGCGGTTAAACATTTCTTCTTCGAGAAAGTCGGGATATATCAGAAGCATTGTTTTCTGTTCTGCCATTTTTAAAGTCCTTTCCGCTATTAAAGTATTAGCAAAAATAGCTGCGTTTGCTTATAATTTTATTTATTTGAAAAATATCATTGCGAAAAATTTACACTATACGACTATTTTAAATTTTATCACCTTTTCGCATTCTTGTCAAGTCAAAATCCAACGCTTGGACGGAAATCAGCTTCAATTGAATTATTGGCATATTGAACAATATCAATCAGGAAAACAAAGCAAATTCCTGCGACCAATAATAGTATGTATCTTTGCCGACCTTGAGCGTACAAAGCCCGAACGCAACACACTCATAGTTAGGGTTAAGGATATTTTCACGGTGACTTGGAGAATCCATCCATGCGTTAAAGACTTCTTCAGCGGTTTCAAACATATTGCGTCCATAGGCAATATTCTCGCCTACTTTTCGGTAAGTCAGTCCAAGTTCCTTAAAAGCAGTGTAAAATCCACTTCCGTCAGGTCTGTTGTGCGAGTAATACGAAGAAAGCTCATACGCGCGAAGCGTTGACACTTCGTGTACGCGCGCGGAATACCACAGTTCGTTCAATCCGTTTGCGGCACGCGCTTCATTTACCAGATTGAGCATTTCGATGTAAACTGAGTCTGCGTTTGAAACTGTACCGCCGCCTATATTCGTGAAAGGCGTTTTTGACGTTGATGACGACGACTTTGCCGTTGTCGTGACAGTTGTTTTAACAGTAGTCGTTAATGGGGGAGTGGTTGTAGTTGTCGGAGCAGTTTGAGTCGCGGCGGAGGTTGTAGTAAGAGAAGTTGTTTGGGCGGTCGTTGTTTCCGAGGTTTCTGACGCCGGCGGCTGAGTCGTTGCCGTTGTTGTCGTTGGCGGCGTGGTTTCGAGCAGAAGAACCCCTCCCGCGCCGTGTGATTCGGGTTCTGTCGAAGAGATAGTTGATATTATAAGCAGTTCAGTAGGGTAAAGCGTTTCATACAGTCGTTCAGGCTGCATTGTTTCAACAGGAATCTCATCTTCTGAAATCTCTTCCGTTGCCGTTGCGCCGTCAAGAATGTCAGAAAATCGTACAGGGACGGCATTTTGTGTATTCGCAACCGTTACGGTTACAAGAGTTATCGCAAGCGTTATGCAACAACTCATTGATACCGCAAAAGAACGGAGAGTCCGCTTTTGCCGTTTTGTAAAATTACGCATAGCGAACCCTCCGTTCTGAAAAGATAATTTTTTTTATTTCAATTTATCGCAGCCTGTGCAGTTTGAACTGCAACCCGAACATTTTCCGCTTTTTCGCGATGAAACAAGTGAAAAAACAACGATTGTAAATATTACGGCAACAAGTCCTACTATAAGATATTCAAGCCGTGAGAAAAGAAACGCCGCGATCCATGCAATCATGCATTGCAGCAAAGCAGTCAAAGCCGCCTTTGTACCTGAATTAAGCTCTCGTCTGATGGCTGCGATAGCAGCAACGCACGGCGTATAAAGAAGTGTAAATATAAGAAAAGAGAAAGCCGACTGAGGAGTAAAAATTCCCGAAAGCGCAGCTCCTACGCCGTCTACGTCCGTTCCGGTAAGTATCGCCAGCGTGCTCACAACAGCTTCTTTAGCCGTAAAGCCTGTGATAAGAGCGGTTGAGACCCGCCAGTCGCCAAAGCCGAGCGGTGCAAAAATCGGCGCTATGAATCTGCCGATAGCTGCCAAAATGCTTGCAGAACTGTCCGCAACAACATTAAGCTGCCAATCAAACGTCTGTAAAAACCAAATAATGACAGTTGCGGCAAAAATGACCGTGAACGCTTTCTGAATGAAATCTTTCGCCTTGTCCCACATCAGCAGAAAAACACTTTTGGCGGACGGGAAACGATAATTAGGAAGTTCCATTACAAAAGGAACGGGATTGCCCTTAAAATGCGTTTTGTTCAGAATAAGTGCAGAGAAAATTCCGATTATCATTCCGATGATATACAGAAGTATCATTATAAGCGCCTGATGTTCGGTAAAGAACGCAGCGGTAAATACCGCATAAATCGGGATTTTTGCCGAACAGCTCATAAACGGTGTGAGGAGAATCGTCATTTTTCGGTCACGCTCACTTGAAAGCGTACGAGTTGCCATTATCGCGGGAACGGAGCAGCCAAAGCCGATAAGCAACGGAACAAAGCTTCGTCCGGAAAGCCCAAGCTTGCGCAAAAGCTTATCCATAACAAATGCCACGCGCGCCATATAACCCGTATCTTCCAGAATTGATAAAAAGAAAAACAGTGTTACAATTATCGGCAGAAAGCTAAGCACACTTCCGATACCCGCAAAAATTCCGTCAATAACAAGACTTTGTACGACGGGATTCAGTCCGTAATCGGTAAGCGCACGGTCAACCGCGGTTGTAAGCGCGTCTATACCAATTCCCAGCAGATCACTCAGAAAAGCTCCGATAACGTTGAATGTCAGCCAAAAAACCGTACCCATTATGAGAATAAACAGCGGTATAGCGGCGAAGCGGTTAGTAAGAACGGCGTCAATGCGCACGCTTCGCTTATGCTCTTTGCTTTCCTTTGCCTTGATAACTGTTCTTGAACAGACGCCCTCTATGTAAGCGTAACGCATATCGGCGAGTGCGGCGTTCCTGTCAAGCCCACAGTCGTGCTCCATTTCAACAATTGAATGTTCAATAAGGTCAAGTTCGTTACGGTTAAGCTTCAGCTTTTCAATTACGGCGCTGTCGTTTTCGATAAGCTTTACAGCGCAGAAGCGGCGGGACATTCCCGCGCGTTCGGCGTGATCCTCGACAATATGGCTTACCGCGTGGATGCAACGGTGAACAGCACCCGAACAGAAATCGTTTTTTAGCGGAAGCGCCTTATTTTTCGCGACAGATACTATCTGAGTGGTAAGCTCGTCAATACCCTCATTTTTAGCAGCCGAGATCGGCACCACGGGTACTCCAAGCTCACGGCTTATTGCCGCAATATCCACCGAACCACCGTTATTGCGTACTTCGTCCATCATATTCAGCGCGATAACCATGGGAATATTCATTTCAAGAAGCTGAAGAGAAAGATATAGGTTTCTTTCGATGTTTGTAGCGTCAACTATGTTTATAATCCCGTCAGGCTTTTCGTTTACAAGAAAGTCGCGGGTTACGATTTCCTCAGTCGAATACGGGCGCAGCGAATATATTCCCGGCAGATCAACTACCGTGCAGTTTTTGGCGGAGCGTATTTCGCCCATTTTCTGATCGACGGTTACGCCCGGAAAGTTTCCAACGTGCTGATTTGAGCCGGTAAGCTGATTGAAAAGAGTTGTTTTTCCGCAGTTTTGATTTCCTGCAAGAGCAAATATCATACGCGCTCCTCCTTTATCTGTTCAACTTCTATGCAGCGTGCGTCGTCAAGACGTATTGTAAGCTCATATCCGCGCAAATGAAGTTCAATAGGGTCGCCCATAGGCGCAACTTTGCGAATCATCACCTTGGTTTTCGGAATAATTCCCATATCAAGCAAATGATTGCGCAGCGAAGTGTCGGAATCAAGTCCGTTTACCGCAGTTATAACAGCTTCTTCACCGATTTTAAGCATATCCAGCGTCAAAAAAATCAATCCTTTAAAAGTAATTGTTATCTTATTATTATATCATTACAGGTATTGAATGTCAATGATTGCAGCACACTTTTTACGAAATTCAATAATTTTCTCATTTGAGCAAAAGGGTATTGACACAGAAGAAAAATTGTGTTAAAATATCATTAAGTTAGCAAAAGCTAACCTAATGATAAAATTGGCGGTGATACAGATGGAATGCGTTCTTGATAATGAGCCTATATATCACGAACTTGCGGAATGTATCGCTTCGGCGCTTGATGCAAAAGACCCGTATACAGGCAATCACTCACGACGCGTGAGCGATATGGCTTGCGAACTTTGCGGACTGCTTGGTTTGAGCGAACACGACACCGAAGAAATTCATCTTGCCGCTCATCTTCACGATATAGGCAAAATCGGCATACCCGATTCTGTTTTGCTTAAACCGGGCAGACTTGATGAAAACGAATGGCTGATAATGAAAAAACACCCGCAGATTGGCGCCGATATACTTGCCAAATCTCCGCGTTTTTCGCGTATGTCGGCAATAATTCTCCATCATCACGAAAGGTTTGACGGAAAAGGCTATCCGTTTGGCGCAAAAGGCGATGAAATACCGCTCGGTTCGCGAATAATTGCCGTGTGCGATTCGATAGACGCAATGGCTTCTTCGCGCTCATATCGAAAAGCGCTTCCGTTGGAAGTTTGCAAGGATGAAATTGAAAAAAACTGCGGCGTAATGTATGATCCCGATATCGCGCATAAAATGCTCGATAACTGGAACATCGTGAAAGACATTTATCTGAACGGGAAGAACGGCTGTTCTTTCTGTGAAACCTGTAAACACTGAATATCAGAATAAGGGCGGCTTCACGCCCTTATAAAAAACAAACAAGTTAGTCGAAGCTAACCAAAGAAGGGAGTATGTATGAGCGTAGTAATTGTAGGCGGAAATGAATGCATGGAAAGAAAATATAAGGAACTGTGTGAGGAATGCTCTTGCAAAGCAAAGGTTTTTCCGAAAATGAAGGGCTGCGTAAACCGCATAGGTACGCCGGATTTACTGGTTCTTTTCACAGGAACCATGTCGCATAAAATGCTGAGGACGGTATTGAGCGAAACTGACGAAAAGCTGACGAGAGTGGTGAGAAGTCACACAAGCTCGGCTGCCGCGCTGAAAAAAATTCTTGACACACACGCTTTGGGAGGAACGGCGAATGTCTGAAGAAATGATAGTTAAGCAGTGTTCTCCGACAATGGCGGGATTGAAAACGGGCAATCTCTTTGCAAGCCCCGACGAAGATACATTGATGTTGAATAAAAGCATTTCGGGATATAACAAACGACTTGTCCCAAAAGGAATACGAATGATACCTCTTGGAAAAACAGGCCGCCGAACGCTTATATATATGTATCGTCCCGAAAAGCTGCGGTCGGATCTTTCAGATGAAATTGCAAGGAAGATTCTGTCGGAAAGAGGATATCCTGTCGATAATGCAGAAGAATGTGTATGCACGCTTGCGCGCAGGGTAAGAAATTCAAAGGAATTTCCTCATGAAATCGGTCTTTTTTTGGGATATCCGCCCGAAGATGTTGAAGGTTTTATCAGAAATAAAGCTTGCTGTGCAAAATGCGTAGGAACATGGAAGGTTTACGGCGACGCCGACGCTGCTAAAAAGAAGTTTGCGGGCTTTGGGAAATGCACGAGAGTGTATTGTGACTGCTACAGCAGAAATATTCCGTTTGATAAGCTGGCGGTATGCTGCATAAAGGCTTAATAAAATCACAAATTATTCAAATTCGGTTGACATTTATTTAAAAACCTGTTATAATGAAGCTTGCCGATAAATCTTTATTTGAGGAGGTGTTGCGTATGAAACGCATAAACAATTTCAACGACAACATTTTATTCAAAAAGGAGATTATTTATGGCAAACATCGAACTGCTTACAGCAGCAAATTTTTCGGAAAAATCACTTGATTCTTATTTAAGAAAGCACGAAGTAAAAAAAGTTTACCGCAAATCAGATAGCGGTTATGTTCTTGTTGAACAGCCGTATATTGAGGACTGGGACTTTAAAACCCGCAGAGAAATCGCACGAAAAATAAGCAGTCCTGATTATATAACCTATGTCGCTGTTGAAAACGAAGAAATAGTCGGATTTATCGGGTTGAAAAAGCAGCTTATCGGCAAGCGCATGACGCGGCACAAGTATAGTCCTTGTGCCGCGCTTTCATTCGCTTATTTCTCTGCGTGCGCCGAGAATGTGGATTCCGAGGGCTTCATAATATCCATAGGTCGATAAACGTCTGTCGCGGGCATCATAAGAATGCGCACAAACAAAAATATTCTCCGGAATCGCGGGCTGTATAACATACGAAACGAACAGTGAATGATAAAAATTCCCCTCGCTGTCGCGAAGCTGTATAACATCTCCCGGAATTAATGCTTCAAGAGGGGACTGCATACCGTAAACTCCCGTCCCCTCATTAGTAAGCAGGAATTTTTGCAGATATTTCACACCGGTCCATGCGGGCGCTCGATTACTACTGTCGATATAATACCAGCCGTCATAGCCGGAATAATTCATTACGCCGCAGCCTGCGTAAAGGCACTGTGAAACATAGTTTGTGCAATCTCCGCCGATATCTTCAAAGTCATAAAAGCGAGGATTTCTCATAAAAGCCCATTTCAGCGCATAGTCAACCGCAGCGAATCTGTTGTACTCGATTTCCTCAAGCATAAAAATCCCCCCAAAACAATATATGCTTTGGGAGGATTTTTGTTTCGTTATTACATTTTTACAGCTTCGATCTTCCAGATTTCCTTTGCATAGTCTGCAATGGTTCTGTCGGAGCTGAACTTGCCTGAGCAAGCCATATTCATCCAGCATTTTTTGGCAAATCCGAACTTGTCTGTATAATCCTTGTTAAGCTTCAGCTTTGCTTCAACATAGCTTTCGAGATCTCCGATAAGGTGATAGTTATCGGGTCTGTGCCAGCTTGCACCGTCCATAAGAGAGAAGTAAAGCTCACGGAAAACGCCTGTTCCACCGTCGCTTACTGTTCCGTCAATAAGAGTGCGAACAACTCGACCTATTTTTTCGTTCTTTTCAACGAGGTATCGAGGGTCGTATATCTTCATTATTTCTTCAAGATCCTCAACGGTTGCGCCGAAAATATAGTTGTTTTCCTTGCCCGCTTCCTCAACGATCTCAACATTTGCGCCATCAAGCGTTCCGAGCGTAACAGTACCGTTAAGCATGAACTTCATATTGCCCGTACCACTTGCTTCGGTTCCCGCAGTGGAAATCTGTTCGGAAACATCTGCCGCTGTAACCAGCTTTTCCGCATAAGAAACGCGATAATTCTGAACAAACACAACCTTAAGCAGATCCTTTGTCTGAGGATCATTGTTTACAAGCTTACCGATTTCGTTTATATACTTGATAATACCCTTTGCGCGGCGGTATCCGGGAGCGGACTTTGCGCCGAAAATAAATGTTGTGGGGTAGAAGTTCTTTATCGAACCGTCTTTTATGCCAAAATAAATATAGAGAATGCCAAAAGCGTTGAGAAGCTGGCGCTTATATTCATGCAAGCGCTTTATCTGAATGTCAAAAATGCTGTTCGGGTCAATATCAACACCCTCGTGTTCACGGATATATTCCGCAAGCTGAACCTTTTTGGTATGCTTTATATCCATGAAGCGCTGAAGTTCGTTTTTGTTGTCAGCAAACCATTTCAACTTCTGAAGCTGGTCAAGGTCAGTCACCCATTCGCTGCCCTTATTAAGCTCGGTAATAAGCGCTGAAAGTTCTTTGTTGCAGAGAGCAAGCCATCTTCTCGGCGTAATTCCGTTTGTCTTATTCTGGAATTTTTTCGGATAAAGAGCGTACCATTCCTTGAGTGCGTCATTCTTGAGTATTTCAGTGTGAATCGCTGCCACGCCGTTTACATATGTCGAGCAGTAAATTGCCATTTTCGCCATATGAACAAGGTCGCCCGAAATCATCTTGAGAGGATATATTTCACTCTGAATTTTTCCCGCTTTGTACATTTCACCGATAAAGGCTTCGTTTATCTGGAGAATGATTTCATATATTCTCGGAACAACCTCTTTTACAATATCAACACTCCACTTTTCGAGGGCTTCCGCCATAATAGTGTGGTTGGTATAATTAAAGGTCTTTTTTGCAATTTCAAGTGCTTCAAAGAAATCAAAGCCCTCTTCATCGACAAGAATCCTAATAAGCTCAGGAATTGCAATAACGGGATGCGTGTCGTTAAGCTGAATAGTAATTTTTTCGTAGAATTTATGTAAATCATACCCGTTTGCCTTGTGTTTCTTTACAATATCCTGAACGGAAGCAGACGAGAAGAAATATTCCTGCTTAAGGCGAAGAACCTTGCCCTCTCTCGTGTCGTCGTTAGGATAGAGTACTCGCGAAATATCCTCGGCTCTGCGCTGCTCACGGCAAGCTTCCTCGTATTTCTGGTCGTTGAACAGACCGAAATCAAACTCGTTTATAGGCTCTGACTGCCAAAGGCGCAGCGTGCTTATATGCTTTGTGCCATAAGCCACGATCGGCATATCATAGGGGACTGCGCGAACCGTTTGGTCGCCGTAAGTTACTGTTACAGCGTCAGCATTTATTCGTTTGCTCCACGGATCTCCGTACTGCGTCCAGTTATCAGCGGTTTCACACTGAAATCCATCCTTTATCGACTGCTTGAACAAGCCGTATTTATAGCGTATTCCATACCCGTCAAGAGGGAGATCCAGAGTTGCCGCGCTGTCAAGAAAACAAGCGGCGAGGCGTCCCAGACCGCCGTTTCCCAGTGCAGCGTCCTCAATTTCTTCAAGGTCTGAGAGATTTACGCCGACTTCTTTAAGCGCTTCGGAAACCTCTTCTTCAATACCCAAGCAGAGAAGATTATTGTAAACAGCTCTGCCAACGAGAAATTCCATTGAGAAATAACAGGCTCTGCGCGACGCAAGGTGAGCGTCTTTGCTCTTTTTCCAGTCAACGGAAATTTCCTGCATTACAGCCTTTGAAACTGCGTCGTGGATTTGCGGAGCGGAGGCGTTTTTCGGTTCGACGCCATACTCTTCAGCAAGATTTTTTTGAAATTCGGTTAAAAATTTTTCTTTGGAAAGCATAATTCAAGTCCTTTCATGCAATAATCAATAATATTTTATCACTTTTTTTGGAAAAATGCAATCCTTTTAAGCATAATTTTACAAGATATACCTGCGCGTAACCTTTAAAACTGCCATAGAAATAAAAAACGCCGCCGCTACGCTTATAATATCTTTAATAAGGAACGGGACGGAAACCGTAAGAAGCGACTGCAATAAATCAATATTCATAAGAATTGCGTATTGCAGCGCGCCGGTAATATGGCAAAGAATAAGTCCTACCATTCCGAAAAAGATCCTGAGCGGCTTTTTTTCTGAATTTATTCCGCAAAACCATGAAAGAAATACAAATCCTATAAGAAATCCGCCGGTTGGTCCGATAAGACGTGAAATTCCTCCCTGAAATCCCGAAAAAACAGGAACTCCGACAGCGCCAAGCGCGAGGTACACCGCAACAGAAGCGCAGCCTTCTTTCGCATTAAGATAATATCCGCACAATGCTGCGGCAAATGTCTGAAGCGTTATAGGAACGCCGGTGGGCAGGGGAATTGTAATTTGGGCGAGAACTGCGAGAATTGCGGAAAAAAGTGCTATTCGCACAAGAGGCAAAGTTTTTTTCATCGTATAATGTCTCCTTTTTTTAGCTGAACCTCTCCGGACGAAAGGGCGATTATTTCTCCGTTATCAAGTTTTACAACGAGTCGAGCTTTTTCGTCAATATCTTCGGCAACGCCGCTAAAATCCTTATTGTTCATAATAAATTCAATGTGCTCGCCTATAAGAAATGAACGTCTGCGGTATTCGTCAAGAAATTTAAGCTGTTCAAGAGTGTTATAATAATCGAAAAATCTTGTTATAATTTCTGCCGCCAGCTTTGCGCGAAGATCTTTTTTTCCGTTGTAAATTGAACCGGCAATATTTCCGAGTTTGTCGGGAAACATTTCGGTGGAAATATTCACGCCTATCCCGCAAACTGCGTAATGAAGCCCGCCGCTTTCAAAATCAAGTGAAGCTTCCGTCAATATACCGGAAACTTTTTTTCCGTCCAGATAAACATCGTTTACCCATTTGATTGATGAGCGCACGCCCGCGGAACAGTCGATAGCCTCAGAAACTGCCGTCGCAGCGCAGGTTGTTATATAAAGCGATTTTTCGGCAGGGAACACGGGGCGCAGAAGTATGCTCATATATAAGCCTGTCTTTTTAGGCGAATAAAAATTTCTGCCGAGCCTTCCTTTTCCGCCCGTCTGCTCGAGCGCGATAAGAACCGTCCCCTCGGGAGCGCCGTTTTCAGCCGATTTCTTTAAATCTGTATTAGTTGAACCCGTGATAGGCTTAATTTCAATATTTATAAATTCACGAAGCGAAGAGGGAAGCGCGGCAAGAATTGCCTGAGTGGAAAAAATGTTGCTGTCCTCGGAGAGACAATACCCACGCTTTCGAACAGCGTCTATCCGGTATCCGTTTTTTTTCAGTGAATCAACGCTTTTCCACACAGCATTACGGCTGACATAAAGCTTTTCGGCAATATGCTCACCCGAAACAAAACTGCCTTTATTTTCCTCAAGAATTTGCAGAATTTCTTCTTTGAGCTGCATTTGTGAACACTCCTTTGCAATATTACACATATTATACCACAGCGCCCTAAAAGTGTCAACCTTGCTATTGCAAATGGTGACATATATTTTAATTTTATACTTGCATAATTCGTCGCAATACAATTTTCGCTATTGACATTATCCAAAAAATGTATTATAATTAATGAAGATTTGCGGACATAGTTCATCGGTAGAACATCAGCTTCCCAAGCTGATGAGGCGGGTTCGATTCCCGTTGTCCGCTCCAATCTTTGCGACCGACAGTAATAATATCGCTCTTAGTTTCTGCTAAGGGCGATTATTACTGTATGATAATGAACAAAGCGAATCGCACGCCACTTCATAAAAACCCCGCCAAACAGTTTTAAAAATCGTTTGACGGGGTTTTATACTTGATTTAAAGCTCAACAACATCTCTGTTTTTAGCTATATAAAACAGAGCGACGGTTGAGGGACCCGAATGAGCGCCAATAACAGGTCCGATATCGCCATAAGTAATCTTTTTTACAGCAGGCATCATTTTCATGATGAGTTTTCCAAGATATTCGGCGTCGTTTTGAGCGTCGCCGCTGCTAATAAATATTTCGGAATTTTCTTCGGGAATATAAGTCTTTTCCATCTGTTTCGCCATCATATCAAGCGCATTTTTTTTGCCACGTGCTTTGGCATACACAACCATTTGCCCAAGCTCATTAAAACGTAAAATCGGCTTTATTCCCAGCATTCCGCCGAACACTGCCGATAACTTCGATATGCGTCCACCTCTGTGGAGATGATTAAGGTCATCAACGGTAAACAAGTGAACCATTTTTGTGCGAAATTCTTCGGCAAATTCTGTAAGCTGTTCCAGATTTGCTCCGCCGTCGCGCTTCTCAACGCATTTATGGAGTATAAAGCCTTCGCCGGTGCAGGCGGAAAGCGAATCAACTATATTGATTTTCATTTCAGGATATTTTTCCATTGCATCCTTTGCAGCAAGAAGACACGTCTGATATGAACCGCTTAATGCAGACGAAAAACAAAGGTAAAAAATATCTTTTCCTTTGGCGGCAACATTCTCAAATAATTTAGACAAATTATCGTAAGAAACCTGCGAGGTTTTCGGCATACTTCCTTTACGAACCGCATCATAAAAATCCTTTGTTGAAATACAATTCTCATCAAGCTGAAGATATTCGGTTCCGTCAACAGTAAACTGCATACCGAGAACAATAATATTGTTGTTTTTGTAATATGACGGATTCATATCAGTTGTCGAATCCGTAATTATAACATAATCTCTATTAGCCATGTCTGTGTTCCTTTCGGGAATATTATTATAAATTTATTATAGTTTATTGTGCCGAAGTTGTCAAGTAAATTTTAGCATTAACCCCCAATATGGTCTAAATCCAACCTTGCAAATAAAAAATAAAAATGCTATAATAAGGGCAGTAGAAAAATTCCCATAGAGCTAATTGCGTAAAATTAAACTTTTTGCTTTAAAAATTTTGCTTAACAGTTTTATGCATAAAATTTTTGCAAGCCAAAATTCCCGCAGAGCTAATTGCGTAAAATTAAAATTTTTGATTTAAAAATTTTAATTAAAAGCTTTATGCATAAAACTTTGAGCAATTCGCAATTGCAAAAAAACTTGCCCTCAGAAGTCCGAAAGGCTTCCGAGGGCATTTTCATTAAACTATGTCTTTTTCTCTAGGCGGGAACGGTTTATCAAAGTCGTTCCGCCAGTAGGTGTCTATCCATTGTATAACGGAATTGATTGCGCCTCTTGTGATTTCTGTGTTTTCCTCAATGGTGTCAAGTCTTTCATTGACAGGTGATAACTTTTCATCAAGTTTACTGTCAATTAAACTCGCAATCGCCTGTAAATCTTCCTTAGTAAGTGCCATAGTATATACCGTCCTTTCCGATTTTCCGCGTGCTATTATCTTAGCACAGTTTCTTAAAAAAGTCAAGCGTTCGTGTGTTCTCGCCCCCTTTCCTCAATTCAGGATTGAACATCTCCCGACTGGCTCCCTGCGGAGCTGGTTTCTCTAGGTTTTTTTATACTTTTGGCTACCTCCTTTCTGCTTATTTTTGAACACCTCCGGAGCGGGTGGCTCATTTCCGTTCCGGCGCATACGATACACAATTCAGCGGTGCAGTCAAGGGCTTGTTTTTTTTGTATACAGTATGAAAACAAAAAAAATTGTAAAAATTTTCCGATACAGTATGAAACGGAAAAATTTTACAACCCTTGATTGTGCAGCGGAATTGTGTTATAAAAGAAGCCGAACGGAATGTGCTGCCCGCTATCGAGTGTTCATAAGCAGGGGAGAACAAAAGAAAAAAACCGGGAATTATATCTATCCTTCCGGTTAACAATCGAATATTTCCTATCGGGTATCGCTGAGCTTCCCTTTAAACAATTGAGCTTGCAATTTAATTCATTTACCATTTTATCAGCAAAAAAATCCCCCCGCGTAGGGGGGACAGTCACGCCGCCGTAGGCGTAGGACACAAGGCGCAAGGACGAAGTCCGTGACTTGTGCTCGCGTGACTAGGGGGAGCGACGTAAATATTAATGTATAAAATCGCTAACTGTAGTGACGAGCAGGGTATATTCTTGCTGACGTAGACAAAATTCTTACGGTTATCGCCGAGCTTTCCGCGGGCAAGCAGAAACCCACCTATGCTAATAGGTGGGTACTATCTACATATATATCTTTGAAATTTCGCTTTGCTCTGCGGTTTGCAGGGCTTTTTCAATTTTTTCATAATTTCGCCGCTTTCGATTGCTCTGGAACAGGGCAGGGGAGAGCGGTTTTTTATTTCTTTTCGTTCTTACTCTCTTTCTTTTCCTTACCTATCTTTTCAGCTTTTTTCATCAACATTTTGTATATCAATCCTAGCACGGCTCCACCAATCATAAAAATCAATATTATCGGTAATATTCCCCAAAAAGCGCCTATTATCTGATTTTGAATTTCAGGTGTCATTTTTTGTTACCATTCCTTTTTTTTACTATTAGTTAATCCTAGAATGTAGTCTACTGATACGTTATAAAATTGTGCTAATGCTATAAGCTTTTCAATTTTTATTTCTCGTTTTCCGCTTTCATATAATTGATATTGTTGTTGCGTTATACCTAATACATTTGCAATATTTTCTTGCTTTAAGTCTTTATCCTCTCTTAGGTCTCTTAGTCTTTGAAAGTACATTTTAAATACCCCCGTAAAAATTATAACATATTTTTCAAAAAGCCCTTGACAATACATTCGAATAGATGTGTAATTATATTACATTCGAACGAATGTTAAATCAATACATAAGGAGGAAAAGCAAATGAAAGTAGAACTTATTGGAGTGCGTTCAATCGATTTTACTACCAAAGAAGGAAACGATATTTCCGGGATAAAGTTATTTGTTGCATATCCCGAGGAAGATGTTTACGGTAATGTCGCTGAAAGCAGATTTATTAATGTCGCTGAAAGCAGATTTATTTCAGATAGGGTTTTTGAGTCTTTCGGAGTTCCAATTAAAGATTTAATATCGTGTATCGGCGGTAAAATCGATATGGAAATCAACCCTAAAGGCAAGATTTGTGGTATAACATGCCTGAACAAGTAATCGTATATTACGAAGATGAACAGCTTGTTCAAATTTGCTCCGATCAACTGGAGCAACTTACGATTCAGAATGAGCTAATGAATCAGCAGTTTAACGAAATACAGGCCATGCAAGAAATAATGCTTACTGTGCTTGTATTGTGTGGTGCAATATTCGGTGCTGTTGTATTCCGTCATTTGAGAAAGTAGGTAAATATGCAGGAATATCTTGATATTGCTTTTCTTGGCTTTGGCGGTGGTTTTCTTGTATCCGGTATAGCGTGGCTGCTGGGTATCACTTATGCAGCCTGTTATAATATCATATTTAAGGGGGTGAAGTAATGAACAAGGTAAAGGCTTTTTTAAAGCGTGTAGCGGCTAAGGGTAAACTTATTGCCGTTGGTGCTGCAGTCGCGTGTTCTGCCGCAATCGGTACAGTAGTAGCTTCTGCTGAAAGTGGCACTTCTACGGGATTAAGTCAGTATTCTGACCAGATTATAAATCAGTTTACAACGCTTGCCGGTGATGTAGTTCCGATTATTCTCGGCGTTCTCGGCGCGGGTCTGGTTATCTTCGGTATCCTTGCGGGTATCAGGTTTGCGAAAAAGGCGTTCGGTACGGTTTCAAAGTAATTCAGTTTGTAAGGCGGATTTTCCGCCTTACTTTTTCAATTCGTTGAGGTGTGTATGATTATTAAACAGCGCTATAATATTATGTTAAATCCTAATGTTGTAGCAATTATAGATAAAATTTCAAAGGATGAATTTCGTAGTCGCTCCGAAGTAATCGGCGAAATTCTCTTACAATATATAAATGAGCATGATTTTTCAGCTGTTCCAGATGTTTACGAAGTGTCAGGGCAGATTGATATAGAGGGGGTTATATAATGGTTATTCTTTACACGGGAACGCCTGGTTCTGGCAAAAGCTATCACGCAACGCAGCTTGTACATAGAGCAACACGGCGCAAGGTAAACGTTATTGCTAATTTCGTTATAAATCTTCCTCCCAAACAACAGCCCTATTTTTATTTTATCGATAATAAACAGCTTAAAGTAAAGACGCTGATTGATTTTTCTAAGGAGCATCATAAAGAAAATAAAGAAAGTCAGACAATTATAATAATAGATGAAGCCGCTACTATCTTCAATACCCGTGATTCTGCCCGAAAAGACCGTGACGGTTGGATTAATTTTTTTTCTCAGCATAGAAAACTTGGATATGATGTTATTCTTATAGCGCAGAATGACCGTATGCTTGATAGACAGGTTCGCGCTAACATCGAGTATCATTATATTCATAGAAAGCTGACGAACTTCGGATTAAAAGGGTTTGTGATTCGGTGTTTGCTGATGAAGCAATTCGTTTGTATACATCGTTGGTATGGTATCAATGAAAAGGTTTCTTGTGAATACTTCCGTATAAATAGGAAAGTTGCAGCCTCCTATGATACATTCAGCTTATTCGACTATTCCGAAAAATCTAATAGTTCTGGTGGATTGATTTCGGTAGCTGATTTTAATAGAATGATGAAAGAGGGGGAACATCTTGAAGAATCGGTTGTTTAAATGTGTTTTATCATTTTTTCTAATCCTCTCAATCTGCCTTAACATATTTTCTGTGATTTCATCTGCTTCTCCCGCAGCTGGGGCAAGTGCTGCAGTTGATGTAGTGTGGTATGTTATCCGTCAAGCTCTTGGCGGTGGAGCTGTCGGAAGTATGATGGGCAGTTTTGCGCAGGACCTTGCAGATTCGGCGGTTGGAGCTTATGAGGGCTTACAAGGCGCTATTGATGATTATAATGATCAGCGGTTTTCTTTTGCGCAATTAGATCAACCTATTCAGTATTTTGATGATGGCAGTAATAGCGGTTGGCGTGTTAATTCTGATGTAACAATGACTGCTGAACAACAGGAAATGGCTACATATATGGTTAATTTCCTTAATACGAATTGTCCGCGGTTAATGCATGATCCTGGCGTTGGGGGCGGTTTATCTGTTAGTTCTTATGAGATGCTTATTGAACAGGCGGGTAAATCTTACCTTTCATACCTCAAAGAAAAATGTGTTGCTGACCAAACAGAAGAAAAGAAACTTTTAGCAGATCTCCTTGATTCATCTGAATTTCAATTCAGTCTTACCGATCATTTAAGCCTTATACGAGCTAACGCCGATACAAATACAACAAGCGCAATTTCTCGCAACGGGTATAAATATACAGCGCCTTTATCCCTTTGTTCTAACGGATTTTATCGGGTAACAGCTGTTGAATCGTTAGGATTTACACCTAGTAGTTCTACTGCGGAAATGATTGATAATGGTTATTGTGCCTCGGCATTTTATAATTCTGATACGCCTGTTTATTCCGGTAACCAATATATAGTGTATAACAATCAGATATATTATTATACTGCTTATGCGGTATCATCTACCGCATATAAACGTATTTTTAGTTTTCCATTATTATTTCGTTATGATGGTAGTTTTATTTCTGACGGTTTAAAAAATTTTTATAATGCATCGGGTCAATGTTTAGGCGATTTGGGCATAACAAAATCACAAGCATTAACATTTAAAGTTGGTTTCTGTTGGGCTTATGAGCCTGTTGAATTTGCGTATCCTACAACAATTAAATCAGATGATTTATCTACTACAACGACAGTCGGGATAGATAGTGATGTTGGCTTTAGCGACGGCGAAAACACCGTATCTGATGCGCTTGCTCTGGGGCTTATAAGCCCCGGGGATATTTTGACGATAGACGAGAACGGAAACATAGTTGCTGCCGATAATATCGCTATTGACAAATTACAGGAAATACTTGATGCAATCAAGGCAGGTACAATTGATTTTGATGATATCAAGGAATATATGCAGATAATAATTCAGCTTATCGGCGCGGGTAACCTTACTGCGGACGAACAGCGAAGATTGCTTGATAATGTTGATGTTAATGTCGATTCTATATCAGGTGGGGTAGCGGCTATACGTGATTCTATCAATTCATTAACCGATTCACTTGCGGAAGAAGTAGAACTTGATAATGATATAGATTTTGATACTCCTGATGTTATTATTGATAAATTTCCTTTCTGCTTGCCATTTGACATACACAGGCTTTTTAATCTGCTTTCTGCAACTCCAAAAGCACCTAAAATATCAGTTCCGATTAAAATAAAAGATATTGCAGGGTATAGCATAAATCAAGATTTTTCATTTGAAGTTGATTTATCAGATTATGAAACCGTTGCTTCTATAATTCGTTGGCTGCTATATTTCACATTTATAATTGGGCTTGTACTTGCAACTAATAAGTTGATTGGTCGAGGGTGATAAAATGAGCGATTTTTTAAATAATTTAAAATCTGGGCTTGAAAATTTTCTGAATGCGGCTCAAGATGTTATTTTTGCTTTGCTTCCTGATTCACCGTTTAAAGATTTTGCTTTTCCATCAGAAATACAAGATATTTTAGGCTACATCAATTGGATTGTACCGTTTTATCTCATCGGTAATACATTATTAGTATGGACTGGGGCTATTACAGTTTATTACGCATATCAGACTATTTTGCGTTGGATAAAATCAATTCAGTAAAATCAATTCAGTAAAGGGGAGCAGGGGGAACCGCGCCGAGATTCGGCGCGGTGGGTTCCCTGCGTTACGACTTATGGAAAATTGTATTCTTATCGACTGGTTTTCTTTCACTATTCGCAATTACAATTCTATATTTGATGTTATTAACTTGCTTGGCTTTTCTGATATTGAATTTCAAGAAGCAAAATATGGATTTTACGGTTATATGAAACGAATTTTTTTTGATGGTGTTCATATAATGTGGAATCATGCAACAGAGAGTAGCGATCCACAACAAGATAAATTTGTTTTGGTTGAAATGACTGGTCAGGGCTGCCGTGATTTTGATACATATTCATCTATGAATTGGGATCTTCTTTTTGCCATGGTTCTTGATAATCCTGACGTTTTTCACGTTACACGATTAGATGTGGCTTATGATGATCATGCTGATGTTTTTGATATTAATAAGATTTTAAAAGATACAAATAAACGCAATTATGTGTGTCGATGTAACAAATTTCGACACATAAATGACGGTACGCGTAATTCTGATGCAATATCAATAACGTTCGGCAGTCATTCTTCAGATTTTTATATTAGAATTTATGACAAAGCGCGTGAACGTGGTTTTCACAATCAACATTGGGTACGTCTTGAATGTTGTTTTAAACAGGATAGAGCATTTACATTTTTAAAAAATCCCTTGCCGCTTGGTGAAAAGTTGCGCGGTGTTATTTATAATTATCTTAGATTTGTAATTCCGAGTGAAGATACTAATAAATCTAGGTGGCAAATTCGTAAATATTGGCTTAATTTTCTCGGCTCATGCGAAAAGGTCAGTATTTATACTAGGAAAGACGTTGATTACAATTTGTCTCGTCTGGGAAATTATGTGTTTGGTCAAGCTGGTAACAGCATTGATACATATATAAAGTGTCAAGGATTTATAAACTTTTTGGATAATCTTTTAAAAAGGCAATCCCGACTAACTGTACATCAGCGTTCTTTAATACAACAATATGTTAAAGATATGGAATCGCATATTTTTAATAATGATGATTTTATAAATTCTCTGGGTGATGTTTATAAGTTATGAGTAAAGCAGTTTTAATCAGCATAAATCCTGAATGGTGTGAGTATATCGCAAACGGCATAAAGACCGTTGAGGTTCGGAAAACAAGACCAAAAATTGAAACGCCGTTTAAGTGCTATATCTATTGCACATTGCCGAAAAGGTCGGGGGAAATATATCTTGCAGACAACAGAAATCCCGTACAGGGTAACGGTAAAATCATAGGCGAATTTGTGTGTGATAAAATCATCACTATAAATCCTCACGAATTTGAAAATATAGCAAATTTTGAAAACCAAACTTGCCTTAGTTTTGTTGAGGTATATAAATATCTTAATGGGTTTAACGGTTACGGCTGGCACATATCCAATCTCAAAATTTATGATAAACCGCGAGCGATTAGCGAGTTTGGACTAACACGCGCACCGCAGTCGTGGTGCTATGTCTATACATTGATCAATGCAATTGATTTTAATAAATCTTGGTGCGCATGCCCCAGCTGCGGTCGTTATGATGATGGTGTACCTGCTGCGTGTTGTTTTGACTGTTTTTTTTACTTGGGTTCAGCTGAATCCACTGAAAAATATAATGAAAATGATAATTCAGAAACTTCCGCGCCTGACTGATGAAGAAATCTACAGCTTGCCGCCGTCTGAACGCCTGTACAGATTATGCGACATTTGCAAATGCGTTATATGTTCCTATCGGTTTGACTGCCGAAATTGTTATTTGTGTGCGTGTCAGCCGTTTCCGGTTTTGCGGCGCTGTTCTGATTTCACGTTGCAAGTATTCCGGCACGAACCATATCGCAGTTATATCGCGGAAGTCGATAAAATCAACGGCTATACGCCGCCGAAAAAATACAGATGATTGAGTTGCGGCGCTGATCGGCGCCGCAGTAGTTGAAATTCCATACAAAAAATGCTATAATAAGGGCAGTAGAAAAATTCCCACAGAGCTAATTGCGTAAAATTAAACTTTTACGCAATTAAGGGAAGGAGATAATAAAATATTATGAAATTTGAAGATTGTCCGGATTATTTGCAGGAATACCTCAACTACATATCAACAATAAAAATGCGCTCGGAGCTTACCGTTAAGAATTATTATACTGATTTGCGGCTTTTTTTAAGATTTCTTAAAATGGAGCGTCTTGGATCTGCGGAACCGTTTGATGAAATTAAAATCGCTGATGTTCCCGGTGAACTTATCAAAACGGTCACGCTGAACGACATTCTTGCATTTCTTACTTATACAGCTTCCGAGCGCGATAATAAATCCAAGGCACGCTTACGAAAAGCTGTATCACTGCGTCAGTTTTTTAAATATCTTACAGTGAAAAAAATGTGGTTTGAAGTCAGTCCGGCACAAAATCTGGAGCTGCCTACACCTAAAAAGGCTCTGCCTAAGCATCTTACAATTGAACAAGCCACAGAGCTTCTAAAAACCTGTTCTGTGCTTGATTCGTGGGAGGATTACCGCGATTATTGTATGATTACATTTTTTTTGAATTGCGGAATGCGTCTTTCTGAATTGGTAAAAATAGATGTAAACGATTACAAAAGCACAAATATTGACGGAAAACAAGTTTCTTTTATGAAAATAACCGGTAAAGGCAATAAAGAACGTATTGTTTATTTTAATAATGCCTGCATATCGGCATACGAAAATTACATAAAGGTTCGTCCTGCTGTAAACGACAAAGCGCTCTTTATAAGCCGTATGAGCAAGCGTATTTCAAACCGCCGCGTCGAACAGATAATCGAAGAAAAGCTGAAATTATCGGGACTGAGCGGAATGGGTTTTTCTGTCCATAAACTTCGGCATACGGCAGCGACGCTTATGTATCAAAACGGCGTTGATGTGCGTGTTTTAAAAGAAGTTTTAGGGCACGAAAATCTTGATACAACGCAGATCTACACTCATGTTGCAAACGAACAGGTACGCGACGCGATTGAACATAATCCGCTCGGAGAAATCTCGACCAAAAAGAAAAATGATAAAAGCTCTTGATTTTCTTTTCTGTATGTACTATAATAATTATTGTAATTTAACGTGATACACCACTGAAAGGATTGAACAAAATGAATATTGCTGTTGTCGGACTCGGTCTTATAGGCGGTTCTTTTTGCAAAGCATTAAAAAAGCACACTTTTCACCATATTATGGGAATTGATACAAACGAAGATACAATAAAAAAAGCTGTTGAAGTCGGCGCAATAGACGAAGAAATAACTCCGGAACGACTTGGCGAGGCCAATCTTACTATAATCTGTCTTTATCCGGAAGCAATCGTTGATTTCGTTAAATCCAACGCTGATAAATTTAAGAAAGGAAGCATTGTTATCGATTCCTGCGGCGTAAAAGAATACGTTGTAAACGAATGTACAGACGTACTTGCGGAACGCGAGGTTATTTTTGTCGGAACACACCCCATGGCAGGCCGTGAATTTTCAGGTTTTGATTATTCGACCGATAATCTCTACGACGGTGCAAGCTTCATCATTACGCCTACCGAAAATACCCCGCAGATTGCCGTTGATCTGCTTCAGACGCTTGCAAGCAGTCTGGGGTTTGGAAAAGCTGTTGTTTCCACGCCTAAGAAACACGACGAGGTAATAGCTTACACATCTCAGCTTGCGCACGTTGTATCTAACGCCTATGTAAAAAGTCCGACAATGCTTAATTTTGACGGATTTTCTGCGGGCAGCTTCCAGGATTTGACGCGTGTTGCAAAACTCAACGAATATATGTGGTCGGAACTGTTTTTGTGCAACAAAACCGCTCTGCTCAACGAGATAAACTGCATTTTGGACTGCATCACTGAATATCGTGACGCAATACGCGATTCAGACCGTGAACGCCTTATCAAGATACTTCGCGATGGACGTGAATTAAAAGAAAAAAGCCTTCTGCTGTACAGCAAATCATAAGCGGAGGAGATATGCCAAAAAAAACATCTTCCCGAGTTACTTTTAATATTGCTTTTTGCGGAATTGTTTCAGCCCTCAGCGTAATGGTAATGTTTATTTCGCTTGTGCCGTCGTTCGCCTATGCAATGCCGGCGGTTGCAGGAATATTCATCTGGGTCATAAGCGAACAAATTGGGAAAAAATGGGCTTTTTTATCGTATGTGGCAGTTGCTTTACTGTCATTTATGCTGATTCCCGAAATCGAAGCCGACTTTTTCTTTCTGTCATTTTTCGGCTACTACCCTACCCTGCGTTTCTGCCTCGATAAGATAAAAAATAAAATTGTGCGGTTTCTTATTAAGCTTGGAATTTTCAACGCGGCAATAGTCATAACATATCAGATTTTATGTGTTTTTCTCTCTGCTGAGGAGATGCTCGAAGGTCTCGAAGATTTCGGAACTTATGCAGTTTATGTCCTCTGGGGTACAGGGAATATTGCATTTCTGCTGTATGATTTTTTTCTTGGATATATGCGCGAAATTTATGTGAAATTTATCAAGTCCAGAATTGCCAGAATCATAAAGTGAGTAAAATGAATAAAAGCGTAAAAGATTATATTCATGAAAATTTAACTCTAAACGAACAGCAAACTGCGTTGGATTTTGTCTCTTTTTTGGAAGATAACGGCATGACTTTTTACAAAGATAACAGCGACTTTTGGAAAAATAAAATTTATTATTGGGTTAAATTCAATGACAAGTGTGTTTGCTTTATAGCGATAAAAGATCCCGATGAAGCTAACAACCATTGGACTGTCTGGTCTGACGACCTGAGTTCAAGATGTTTAAATGCTCCTGAAATTGAAGATAATTTAAAAGAAAGTGCTTGGAAGTATATATGCCGTTGCGGTCGCTGCGGTTCATGCAGCGGCGGCAGAAGAAAGATGATATTCGGAAGAGATTTTTCAGATGTTTGCGGCTGCACTTTCAGAATTGACAACCCTTCAAGTTCTGATTTGCAATTTTTAAAGTATATGGTTGATCTAAGAATAAACGAAATCAAAAATTAAGAACATAAAAAAACAGCCTGAGAAGATTACGGACTTCACAGGCTGTTTCGCTGTTTTGATTAAACTCGTAAAATGTTACGCCAGTCAAGGTCGCCACGTTCAAGCGCGTGAATAAGCGCTTCGCCCGTAGCAATATTGGTAGCGACAGGAATATTATGAACGTCGCTTAAACGTAAAAGCGTCATTTCATTAGGTTCGTGAGCCTTTGCGTTAAGCGGGTCGCGGAAGAAGAACAGAACGTCTATTTCATTGCAGGAAATTCTTGCCGCGATTTGCTGGTCGCCGCCCTGAGCACCGCTGAGATAACGCTGGATATGAAGCCCCGTCGCTTCCGCAACCAGCTTTCCGGTTGTTCCGGTAGCGCACAAGTTATGTCTGCTTAAAATTCCGCAGTATGCAATGCAGAACTGAACCATCAGTTCTTTTTTCGAGTCGTGAGCAATCAACGCAATGTTCATTTTAACACCTTCCTTAATCTTTATTTTAGTTAATGTTTATGGATAAAGGAACATCTTCGCCAAGGATTCTGCGGCAAATAGAATCATACGCCTTAAATCCTGCGCTGGATTTCGGGAGCGGCATACCCTTTGCTCCGCAGATTCTTATATCATTGTCTTCGGGAACTACGCCGATAAGCGGAATACCAACAGTATCCATTACAACATCAAGATCCTCAAGAATTTCTTCATCCTTAAAGCGCACGGGAACTTTGTTTATAATCAGCTTCTGATTAATGCTGCTCTTTACATAGAGAAAATCGGAAAGAATTGCACCGTCACGCACACAGACAGTATCGGGGGTTGTAACCATAAGTATCAAATCGGCAGCTTTTATAACGCTGAACACAGAACTGCCAACGCCCGCGGTATCAATTATAATATAATCGAAGTATTCACGCATTTCATTGCAGACTCCGATAATTTTTTCGGGATTGATATCCATGAAAGGATTTCTTGTTGCACATACAAGCGAAAGATTTTCACTGCGCTCAACCTTTGTCGTCGCAGTCATTATATCGATTTTTCCTTCAAGATATTCGCCTATATCATGCTTAACCTTATCCTTTATGCCTAGCATAATGTCAAGACAGCGCAAGCCGAAGTCAAGCTCTACTACCAGAGTCTTTTTTCCGTGATAAGCAAGGCAAGAAGCAATGTTTGCGGAAGTTGTAGACTTACCGGTTCCGCCTTTTCCGGCAGTAACAGCAATAATTTGAGCCATAGGATTACCTCCATATCTTTCTGATTACCATATTATATAATAGCATATTTTTTTACATTTTTAAAGCTTTTTTTTCAATTATATAAAAATTTGTGCAAAACAACATGATTTTGGCGAATTTTATGTGAAATATTACCATCAATTAGTGGCAAATGAGTTACGTTCCCAGCGTTTCCACGGATTTACAACAATTCCTTCTTCGTTCATATCGGGTTCATATTTATAAAAGTACGCGTCAATAACATTACGCACCATATAGCGGGAATATTCGCCCTTTTCAAGTATGATTCCGAAAGCAATTTCGGGGTTTTCGGCGGGATAATATCCCATTACCGTAGAGGTATAATAACCATCTCCGGTTTCCGCCGTACCTGTTTTTATCGCAACATTATACGGAAGATAATCAAAATTCCAAAGCGAGGAGCTTGTCGGCCAGTTCACGAGAGTTGAAACAGCAATCATTCCCTCGCGCACTATCTGAAACGCTTCATTTTTATTTTCAATAGTTTCGACAATCTGAGGCTTATTCTGATAAATCATCTCGGTGCAGTCATAATTCCACACGGAATCTATAAGATATGGCTTCATTCTTACGCCGTCGTTAGCGAGCGTAAGCGCCTGAACAGCAAGGTGAAGCGGGGTTACAAGCGTATCCATTTGCCCTATCGCCGCCTGAAGCGTATTTCCGTCTGTCCACGGTTCACCACGGAGCTTTTCGTAAAGTTCGGGACTGGACATCTGACCCGAAAGTCCTCCGATTTCAAGACCGAGATTTTTTCCGTATCCGAACTTAGCGGCAAATAATGAAAGCTCGTCAATTCCGAGCCGTCTGCCCAAATCATAGAAAAAGATGTTGCACGACCATTTTAGGCAGTCCACAACATTGTAGCCGAGATGATAGCCTGTGCATTTCGGACGGTAATCGGACGCGGAATAAAAAGTGTAAACGCCTGTACAAGTGCCTTTTGTATTACGGTCGATAAGCCCATTTATAAGTCCGTCTGACGCAGTAATAGTTTTAAATGCCGAACCGGGACGATATAACCCGTTTATGCAGCGGTTGTACATAGGATTGCCCGCTCTGTTAAGAACTGCGCTGTAATTTTCAACAGACTCAGTCAGATTATACGTCGGATAACTTGCCATCCCGATAACTGCGCCTGTTTTGGCATTCAGAACGACAACGGCGCCGGCGTCGCAGTCATTTCCGCGGTCAGCGGAATTATTCAGCCAATTAATATGATTTGCAAGAATATTCTGAAGGTCTTTCTGAAAATCCGAATCAATCGTAAGAACGACGCTTTCTCCCGCGACGACTTCTTTTGTGATATTATCAGCTATCGCACGGCCGTTTGAATCGCGTGAAATGGTGCGTTCACCGTTTTCGCCGCGCAGAACGCTTTCCATTGCAAGTTCCACGCCGTATTTTCCAATAGTGTCATTATATCCGTAGCCGTCTGCTTTCAACGCAGAGTACTCGTCACGAGAAATAGCGCCTACCGTGCCGAGAACGTGCGGCGCAATCTCATCTTCTGCATAAAACCTGTCAGAAAGCTCAATAATATCGATTCCATTAAGACGAAAACCGGATTCCTTCAATGCAGTGACCGTTTCAATTTTCACATCATTGGCCAAAACGAAATAATTCTCATAAGAAAAATCTTTCAGCTCCATTTCATACCGAACTCCTGCAATTATGCGCTGCTCAAGATTGCTGAACTTTTCGCAGTCGATATCGTATTTTTTTATCAATGCGTTTACGCAGTTTTCGGCGGTCGCGTCAAGATTTACGCGTATGCGTTCCTTAAAAGCGTCGATTACAGACTCTTTTTCGGTAAATGAGTAAGGCTCTGTTGCAGACACAGGTATGGAGTCGTTCCATTTTTCATCATTTTTATTGAGAATTTTTACAGTTTCGCAAATGATATCGTTTTCGGTTCCGGCAGTAATAAACGATTTTTGTATGATAACACGGTAAACTGTTTTATTTGTAGTAAGGATCTTATGATTTGAGTCAAATATCTGTCCTCGTGTTGCAATTATTTCTTGAGAAACGGTATAGCTCGTTTCAGTCATGGCAAGATATTCTGCACCGTCAACGATCTGAAGCTTCATCAGGCGTAGAATGCAAAGAAACAGCATAACAAAAACAAGAATAAGTAAAACGATCGTCCTGATAAGCCTTGAAATTCTTGACATGGTTTTGCCTCCGTTCAATCTCTCTTTGCCGCTGAATCTTCTTCCTCATTTTCGGCGGGTTCATATCTATTCAGCTCGGTTGTCTTTCCGAACTTCGCATTGATCACCCGCACAAGAAAATAAACCAAGGGCGAAACGATTACAGTTGAAATCATTGTCGGAAGAATCGATTTTATAAAAACAATTTCATAATTCGGATAATCCCATATAACCGTATTGAATAAGTAAGCCATGAAAAATTCAAGTATTACCGCCGTAGCACAAGTCCACAAAAAATTCAAAAGATTTATTCGTATAAGATTATGTTCAAGCAGCGATACCGCAAGACACACTATAAGCAACCAAAACGCGCTGAACCCGAATAAAAAGCGATAGGAAATATCAATGTAAAGCCCGCAGAACACTGCAAAAATGCACGCCGGAAGTTCACTTTCGTGCATTGCCGCAGCAACGGCAAGCGGAATCAGCAGAACGGGCTGCCACGCTCTGAAAATTCCGCAGCGCATTACGGTATAAAACGCCAAAAGACACAGAACATACAGTAACCATTTTATAACCAGCATTTTCTGTTCACGTCTTGTTTTTACATTTTTTCCTAAGATTCGATATTTCATCAGCCGGTTTCCTGCCCCTCAAAATCAGTGACAACAAATACATTTGTCACGTTAAATACATTTTCTGCCGGTTTAATCACTGCGTGCAACGTCAAACCGTTCTGATCGGAATAGACAGATTCAACAGTCCCGACAAAAATTCCCGACGGAAAAACAGTTCCACCCGAAGTAATTGCGACATCGCCTGCGGAAATATCGCTTTCTTTATTTACATAACTCATAAGGCAATATCCGTCAGATGAGTACAGAATGTCGTTTTCGATTATCCCGACAACATTTTTTTCCGCAGTAATAACACCGATTTTTATTTCCGGGGAAAGAACGGTTGTAACCACGGCATAGTGAGGTGAAAGCTCCGTTATATACCCGACAAGCCCGATTTCAGTCAACACAGGATCGTAAAGCTCAATTCCGTCGCTGCTTCCCTTGTCAATTGTAAATCCGCCGAAAATATCGTTGGCGTTTCTCGCAATTACAGTGCACGGCGCAGACCATTCATAGTCATCGTTTTCTTTTGCGATTTCAAGCATTTCACGAAGCTGCTCATTTTCCTCATCGGTTTTGTTTTTGTCTATTATCTGCGAATACATTTCTGTTAGCTTTTCTCTCAGCATTACGTTTTCCTCGCGATATTTTTCCGCATTCAGAAAAGCGTCCAGCGTACGCTCTGTCCAATCCGAAACAGCAGTTGCCGCAGCAACAAACGGCTGCGCGGCGGTTTCAAGAATGCTTTTCGGAAAAATTACATTTCCACCCGAAATTGCCGCATAAATCATAAAGCCAAGCACAAGCGCAAGCAAACAGAGTATTATTTTAAATTTCAGACTGTGAAAAAAATCTTTCATATTCCTCCGTTGAGGCGTGAATTTTGCCCCAAAAAAGCAAAAGCGTTATTGAACGAATCAAAAACGCTTTTCATTTCTCAATATTTTGAATCGTCGTCGCTCAACACATCAACAAGCTTATCGATGTTCTCAAGAACCTTTCCGGTGCCGTCTGCAACGCAGTCAAGCGGACGCTCGGCAATTTTCACCGGCATTCCCGTTTCCTTGTTGATAAGTTTATCTAGCCCTTTCAGAAGCGCACCGCCGCCGGCAAGCATAATGCCCTGATCGATAATGTCTGCGGCAAGCTCAGGAGGCGTCTTTTCGAGAGTTATCTTTATCGCTTCAATTACATGGCTGAGCGGTTCAGCGAGAGCTTCGCGAATCTCTGTGCTTGTGATTGTAATGTTTTCAGGCAAACCGTTCAGCAGATTACGCCCCTTGATTTCCATTTCCTCTTCTTTTTCGGCATAAGGGAAAGCCGAGCCTATGGCGATTTTGATATTTTCCGCCGTTCTTTCACCGATAAGGAGATTATATTTCTTTTTTATATAATTTATAATTGAATTATCAAATTCATCGCCCGCAACGCGCACAGATTTTGACGTTACAATGCCCCCGAGCGAAATTACAGCGACCTCGCTTGTTCCGCCTCCGATGTCAACTATCATGCTTCCGGTAGGCTCGGCAACCGGGAGTCCCGCTCCGATTGCAGCAGCCATAGGTTCTTCAATAATCGACACCCGCTTTGCGCCCGCACTCTGTGTAGCTTCCTTCACGGCGCGCCTTTCAACTGCCGTAACACCCGACGGAATACAGATTATAACACGTTTTTTCAGGAATTTTCTGCCTTTTGTCGCTTTTGAGATAAATTCCTGAAGCATACTTGTAGTCATGTCGAAATCAGCGATAACACCATCCTTGAGCGGACGAACCGCAACTATTGAACCGGGAGTACGACCGATAACATCTTTTGCCTCCTGTCCAACATAGCGGACACGTTCATACTTAACATCAACCGCAACAACGCTGGGTTCGCGGATAATTATGCCTTTGCCTCTCATATATACAAGGGTGTTTGCAGTCCCCAAGTCAATTCCGATGTCTTTAGTAAACATTTCCTTACCAACCTTCCCTGAATTACTGTTCAGCACTTATTATAACACGAAATGAAACCTCATACAACTGTTTAAATCGAAAAATTTGAAAATTTTAGACGGTAATTTTGTGCAGTTTGCTATTTGCCTGTCGAACCGAAGCCACCGTCCGCTCTTTCTGTTTCTGACAATTCATCTGCTTCCGTAAAAGTCGGCAGAACAACAGGCAAAATAACCATTTGCGCAATACGTTCGCCGTTATGAATTGTGTACAGCTCATTAGAATGATTTATAACGGGGACTTTGATTTCTCCGCGGTAATCGCTATCGATCACACCAACGCAGTTGGCGAGAGAAATACCGAATTTCGTCGAAAGTGAGCTGCGTGGAAAAATAAATGCGCCGACCTCAGGGCTGTCAAGTTCAATCGCAATGCCCGTAGGAATAAGAACACGCTCCTGCGGCAATACCACGACATCAGCGTCAATACAGGCGAATAAATCCGCTCCGGCGCTGCCTTGCGTCGCGCGAAAAGGCAGCTGTGCATTTTTGTGCACTTTTTTCACATTTATGAACATTACTTATTTACCCCTCTGAAATATAGTCCGCGCGTGAAATTCGGCATTTCACACGCTTGGCAATTAATGTATTTTTTAATTATCGGATTTACATCATCTTCGACTGTGAATTTAAGAACCGCAAAATCCATGTTTGCAAATCTTTCAAGCTTATCACTAAGCATAAGAACATCGCTGTTCAAAATTTCAACGGTATTTTCAGAGCAAATCACATTAAGGCTTCTTCCGCTGCGGTCTGTGATACTTTTTCGACAACATTCTGTTCCGCACGGTTTTCCGTTTTTTATCGGACAGCGCCTTGTTATCATAAGCGGCAAAAAGCCATAAGCAACAAAGCCAAGTTGTATCGGCTTTTCAAGCTTATTCAGCCGCTGCGCGGTAAGTTCTTCAGAAACTATTGCGTCTTTCAGTTCATATTCTGCCAAAAGATGAACAGCATCGCTGTTTGTGCAATTCAGTCTGACCCCGCCGTATATTTCAAAACCAAGAGATTTCAGCATATCAATATGTCCGACCGTATGTGCAAGCGCCTTGTTAAAACCCGATTCTTTTAATTGAATAAGTCTTTGAGTGACTTTTTTTTCGCAGTCGGCAAGATAAACGGGCGGAACAAGAATTACCCTGTCGCTGTATTGCGACAATGCCGGTTCAATCAACCTCAGCGGCGAATAAACCAATTCAATCGATGAGTTTTCAAGCGTTTCGCAAAGCTGTTTTCTTGTATAAACTTCAGCGCGAAAAATCATATCTGCCGCTCCTTGTTTTTTATAAGTTCTTCGGCATTGCGCAAAGACACATCGTTTGTTGCATCGCCTGAAATGATACGGGCAATTTCACGCACTTTTTCATAATAATCAAGAGTATGAACAGTTGTGTATGTGCGGTTTTCATCTGTTTTCTTTTCAATGAGAAGATGATTGTCAGAAAGCGCCGCTATCTGCGCAAGGTGCGTAACGCAAATTACCTGACGTTTTTCGGCAAGCTCTGACAGTTTTTTCCCGACCTTTTGCGCCGCTCTGCCGCTTATACCCGTATCTATTTCATCGAAAATCATAGTCGGTGTGTCGTCATGTTCTGCAAGCACCGTTTTTATTGCAAGCATAATACGCGAAAGCTCACCGCCGGAAGCAACCTTAGCTATCGGTTTAAGCTCCTCGCCTTTATTCACGGAAATAAGCATTTCAATCTCATCCATTCCGTTTACGGTGACCTTGCCGTGGTTTACGGCAAATTCCAACCGCACATCTGGCATATCCAGAAATTTCAATTCCCCTGCAATTGCCTCGGTAAGCCGAGAAGCCGCCGCAATTCGCTTTTTTGAAAGCTCAAGCGCACGCTCCTTGACCTGCTCCCCGAGTTTTCTTTTTTCTTCGTTGAGCATCGCAAGCGTATTATCCGTGTCGGACAATTCATTAAGCTCTGCACGCCACCTGTCGCACATATCCAGTATTTCATCAAGTTCAGCACTGTAGCGCCGTTTAAGGCGAAGAATATCGCTCATTTTTTCTTCGAGAAGAGGCAGCTCGTCCTCCGCTTCTCCATCTGGAATGTTGTCTGAAATATCGCCCGCGACATCTTCAAGCTCAATCATAAGACCGGAAAGACGTTCGCTTAGCGCTCCGCATTCGGGAATGAAATCCGATATTGCACGCAGAGAATTTGCCGCAGCGCCGAGCATATCAATTGCTCCGCTTCCGCCGTCACTGTCGCCGCTTATAGCATTTTGCGCCGAAAGCAGCGCATTGTTTACCTGTTCAAAACTCCTTGCTCGAATCAGCTTTTCTGAAATGATTGTTTCGTCGCCTTTTTTCAGATTGAGCCGAGCAATTTCATCTATCTGCTTTGTAAGCTCATCAATACGCATATCTTTTCTTGCGTCATCATCTTCGAGCTGACGTATTTTTCGCAAAAGCTGAGAGAAACTGCGAAAAAGTTCTCCGTATTCATGAAGTTCAGACTTTATTCCAGCAAAATTATCAAGCAGCTCACGCTGATTCGTATTATCTACAAGAATACGGTTATCATGCTGTCCGTGAATATCAATAAGGCTTGCGGCAATTTCCTTTAAAATCGCCACGGTTGACGGTTTTCCTCCAATTCTTACAATGCCCTTTCCGTCAACTGAAAATTCCCGCTGCAAAATGAGTTCATCACTTTTTTCAAAGCCGTATTCTTCCAGTTTTTCGGCTGTTTTTGCGGTAATAGAATCAAAAAGTGCTGTAACCGACGCTTTCTGCGTACCGGTTCTGATAATGTCCTTTGATATGCGCCCGCCGAGAACAGCGTTTATTGCGCCGATAAGCACGCTCTTTCCCGCACCTGTTTCACCGGAAAAAACATTGAACTTATCGGTAAAAGAAATCGAGGCTTTTTCGATAACCGCCAGATTTTCGATATAAAGCTCCTTCAGCATAACGTTACCTCCGGATTAAAGTAATTTTCTGAGATGCGCCGCAATATTTTTGGCGTCGTTTTCTGTGCGCGCAAGCACAAAAAAAGTATCATCGCCGGCGATCGTTCCGACGACCGAGTCGATGTTCATGCCCTCGAGCGTTATGCAGGCTCCGTTTGCAAGACCCGAACGGCATTTAATGCAAATTATGTTGCCGGCATAGTCGATATTTACGACAGACTGCTGAAAAATGTTCTCAAAGTGCATTCCGTTGGCGCGCTTAGCTTTCATATAGCAGCTCACCCCGTTTTTGGATATTGCTTTTTCAAGGTTAAGCTCGTTGATATCACGCGATATAGTTGCCTGAGTTGCGCTGTAGCCGCGCTCTTTCAGCTTTTGTATAAGCATCTCTTGATTTTCGATTTCTTCCTGTGCAATAATCGAAAGAATTTCCGCTTGCCTGCTTCTTTTCATATTTGCCGCTCCTTTTCCCTATTTCAAAGGTCTTAACAGCTTATTATTCAATGCGTTATAAAAGCTATTACCGTTTATATCTATCAGTTTAAACGCAACGGGAGATTTTGAAATAACTATCCTGTCGTTTTCGCCGAAGTAAATTCCGCTGTCCCCATCAACGCTTACATTTACTGCGCTGCCCTCATATCCTTTATACGAAACCGATATTTCGTCGTTTCCGCTGAATATCATGGGTCTGTTAAGCAGCGTATGCGCACAAAGCGGGGTAAGCTCCATACATTCGGCGTCGGGTTCTATTATCGGACCGCCGGCAGACAGCGCGTAAGCAGTCGAACCGGTCGGAGTGCTTAAAATAAGCCCGTCCGCACGCAGCCTTGAAACAACAAAGCCGTTGATGCAAACCGAAAATTCAGGCAGCTTTGAATAGCTGTCCTTTGAAAACACTATATCATTCAGAGCCAGATAACTGACAGACTTTTTTTCGGAAAGTATAGTCGCTTTCATAAGCATTCTTTTGCTGACCGAGTAATTGCCCGTTTTAAGCTCCGAAAGCAGCCGAAGTTCTTCCGGTTCGAGAGATGTCATAAATCCCAGCCTGCCTGTATTTATACCGATAAGAGGCTTATCGGCAAGAGCCGCTTTTTTTGCCCACTTAAGAATAGTGCCATCGCCTCCGACAGTCAGAATAACATCGATTTTGCTGAGTGAAAGCGGCTCGGAAATATATTCAACGCACGGACTGTTATAAAATTCAGCAGCAGACTCGGTCATCGCCGCAGTCATGCCGCTTTCGGTCAGAATATTTACTACTTCGGGCAATACCTCAAGCGTCTTTTCTTTTTTCAGATTGCTGCAAATCAAAACCTTCATTGTGATTTTTCCTCCGCTTCCCCGATAAAAAAGTGCATAAGAAATTCCGTGTTTCCATCACCGCCTTTTATTGGAGACGGTATAACAGAAATGCTCCGATATCCAAGTCCAACCGCAAAATCGCACATATCAGACGTTATTTTTTGATGAATTTTTCTGTCTTTAATGACGCCGTTTTTGCCGATTTTATGTTTTCCGTATTCAAACTGTGGTTTGATAAGCGCAACACATTCGGACTTTTCTGCACAGAATCTTTTCAACTCCGGCAAAATCAATTTAAGAGAGATGAATGAAACGTCAATGCTGAAAAAATCGATTTTTTCGGGAATTTCACGCTCTCCTGCGCTGCGTATATCAAGCCCTTCAAGCGAAACTACGCGTTTATCGGAACGCAGTATTTGCGCGAGCTGATCGTGCCCCACATCCACCGAATAAACGCGAGAGGCTCCGTTTTTCAGCATACAATCGGTAAATCCCCCGGTAGAGGCTCCAATATCCATGCAAATTTTTCCGTCAAGACTTATAGAAAAATCCGATATTGCTTTTTCGAGTTTCAGCCCGCCGCGTCCAACATATTTAAGAATATCAGACTGTTCGTTTATTTCAAATTTATCCGTTTCGCTGTCAAACTGTTCTGCGGGACGTGTTACAGTCGTTCCGTTTACCGAAACGCAGCCTTCCTTTATGAGCTGCGCTGCGGAAGTGCGGCTTCTGACCAGTGAAAGGTCAGTGAGTATCTTGTCAAGTCTTTCTTTCATTTTCCACCATTTGCTTTATTGAATTACGGTCAAGCTTACAGTGCCGCAGCTGCGATTCGACCTCAGCGGCAGAAATAAATTCTTCATTTACTGCCGTTATCATAAACTTTCCGCCGAATCCCCGAGAATAAAGTTCATTCATAACCTTTTCGCCAACGCCGCCTGCTTTCATGCTTTCCTCAAAAAAATATATCTTTTCATAGCCCCGCATTATTTCAAAAGCTTTCTGCGGAAACGGCTTTATCCGATTCAGGCAAAGGCTGTCCGTCCCGTCATGCCCTGTAATATTTTCGCATATTCTGCCATAGCTTATCAGCAGAATGTCGGATTTTTTTCCTGAATAGATCAGTTCGTTAAAGCACTGCATATTCAGATCGCGGCTAAAAGCGCGCGGATAACGTATAACGCATATCCCGTCCTCGTTCACCGCCCTGTGCAGAGCGAACCTAAGCGAAGATGCGTCAATGGGAGTGTAAATCGTAACTCCGGGAACCGAAAGCAGCAGCGGAACATCAAACAAGCCCTGATGCGTTTCACCGTCCTCGCCGACAAACCCGGCACGATCCACGCAAAGAATAATATGCTTTTTTTCAATTGCAGCGTCGTGTATTATCTGGTCGAAACATCTTTGCAGAAATGTTGAATAAACCGCAAAAACAGGAGTCATCCCCTGTGAAGCAAGTCCGCAGCAAAACGTGAGTGCGTGCTGCTCGGCAATTCCCACATCGAAAAATCTCTCCGGAAACGCCTTTGCAAAATGCTGCAAACCCGTGGCATATTTCATTGCCGCAGTGACTGCACAAATATATGAATCATTCTTCGCTATATTAAAAAGCTCTCTGCCCATGACCTCAGAATAACTGAGAGTGTGCACTGTCGGCTGAGTCTTTCGTGATATTCCGTGATATTCGCCAGAATTTTCCTCTGCGGGCGCATATCCTTTTCCTTTTTTTGTCTTGACATGAACAATACACGGCTCGTCGGTCAGCTTTGCAATCGTAAAAACTTCTATCAGTTTTTCGATGTTATGCCCGTCAATCGGTCCCAAATATTTAAAACCAAGGCTTTCAAAAATATTGCTCTGATAAATTGCAAATTTAATAAGATCCTTTGTGCCACTTATGGACTTTGATAGCTCTTTTCCGACTGCCGATTTGTCAAGAAACTGCTTAACAGCCTCTTTTTTGTCATAATAGGATTTTGAGGAACGCATTTTGGTTAAATAATCCGCAACAACTCCGTGGTTTTTGGATATTGACATCTGATTATCATTAAGCACAATAATCAGATTACCGGAGATCTTACTGACATTGTTTAGCCCCTCATACGCTTCACCGCCCGTAAGCGCACCGTCGCCGATTATCGCCACAACATCTCCTTTTTTGTGCTGAAGCTCCATAGCCTTTGCTATTCCCAGCGCAGCCGAAATCGAAATACTGCTGTGTCCTCCGATAAATGCGTCATGCTCAGACTCCGAAGATCGCGGAAATCCGGAAATACCTCCCTCGCACCGAAGCTTTGAAAATTCTCCGTATCTGCCCGTGATTATTTTATGCGTATACGATTGATGTCCGACATCGAAAATGAATTTATCCTGCGGGGTTGTAAAAACCTTATGTAAAGCTACGGTAAGTTCAACTGTACCGAGATTTGATGCCAAATGACCGCCGGTTTTCGGAATGTTTTCGATCAGAAAACCCCGTATTTCAGCGCAAAGCTCTTCAAGCTCGGAAACCGACATATTGCCGACAGACTGCGACGACAGGTTTTCAGATAAAAGCACTTCTTCTCACCCTTTTTCGATTTATATAATCTGAATAGGAATCACCATTCCTATCAGAATCCCGAGCAGCGCCCCGCATATAACCTGAAAAGGCGTATGTCCAAGCAGCTCTTTAAGCTCTTTGTTGTCCTCGTCCTCATCATTTAACTCAAGATCGATTTCTTCATCGAGCCGTTCAACGACCTCATCATCCAGCTTTTCAACAATTTTGCGCAAACGGTTTATCTCATGGGCGTGCAGACCCGAAGCTCTGCGCACCCCGCAGGCGTCGTACATAACGATAAGCGCAAACGTCATTGCAAGCGCAAATTCCGGAGAAGTTATTCCGCATACGCGAAATGTTGTTATCGCGAGAGCGCTTACCATCGCAGAGTGCGACGACGGCATTCCACCCGAACCCATAATGCGCTCCGGATTAAATGTTTTATATTTTATAGCATAGGATATTGTTTTGAGTATCTGGGCTATCGCCCAGCCTAGAACAGCCGCAATGAGTACAACATTAAATTGGTCGGTTCTCATTTAACTTCCTTTCCGCCGGTAAGCCGGACTGTGGATTTATTTCGTCCTGTACAAAAGTTTTTCGGTAAGCGCCGAAAGAAATTCGTGTTCTTCAAAAGCATTCAGCGCATTCAGCGCATTTTCGGTAAATTCCGCAGCTTTTTGTCTTGCTTTTTCAATTCCGCACACTGACGCATAGGTTTCCTTACCGTCGCGTTCGTCGCTTCCTATCGGTTTTCCTAACATTTCGCTTGTACTCGTTATATCAAGAATGTCATCAATAAGCTGAAACGCAAGCCCCAAGTTTTCCGCATACGTTTCCGCCGCTTCAAGGTACTTCTTCTCGTTTTCAGGCTCTGCGCAAATAACGCCGCAGCAGCAAGCAGCACGAAGCAATGCCGAGGTTTTCATCAAATACATTTCCAACGTTTGTTCCGGCGAAATTTCAAGCCCCTGCTGCGTATCTATCTGCTGACCGCCTATCATTCCCGTTATTCCGGCAGCCTGCGCCAAATATGCGGCAGCCTTTACCCCCGCAGAAGCGGAAATTTCGCCTTTTTCCGCAGCTTTTGCAATTATCTCAAACGGCAGTATCGCAAGTGCGTCGCCTGCAAGAAGTGCGGTCGCTTCATCAAATTTTTTGTGGCAGCTGGGCTGTCCGCGCCTTAAATCATCATTGTCCATGCAAGGCAAATCGTCATGAATAAGCGAAAAAGTATGCATAAACTCTATTGCGCAAGCGACGGCTTTTGCTTTCTCAGCGCCTGCCCCGCACGCCTCGCATAACGCAAAAGCAAGCACTGGTCTGATACGTTTTCCGCCCGCTTTAAGGCTGTATTCCGCAGCTTCAAGAACACGCTTCTGAAGAAACGGTTCTTTATAATCAAGACGTTCTTTTACAGAAATATTCAGCAGCTGTTCAAACTGCTTATATTTCTTTTCAAATTCAAGTTCTGTCAATTTTTTCTACCTCTAACTTTGCGTTCTCTATCTCTTTTTTGCAGTTTTCAATCAAAGCTGCCGCCTCCGAATAAAGGTCAACCGCCTTATCCAGCGGGAGGTCGCTTTTATCCATTTCAGCCGAAATTTCTCCCAATCTTTTATACGCTTCTTCAAACTTCATTTCATATTCCTTTCGCTTCCGCTGTTTCAACAACGGCAGTGATTTCACCGTCTGATAATCTTACGACTATCTCATCGCCTTTTTTTACATTTTTAACGCTTCCGATAACGCCGCCGTCCTTATACGCGATCGAATATCCCCGCAGCAATACCGCAAGCGGATTGAGCGCAGATATAACAGCCGCCTTTGCATAGATAAGCTGTTCGCGGCTTCGCAGTATCGACTGCATTTTACCGCGTATTTCATTACAGCGGTTTTCCAGAAGCTGTTCATTATTTCGCAGATTCTGAACAGGATTTTTAGCGCGTATTTTTTCGTATGTATTTTCAGCGCCGCTCAGTTTCCTGTCAAAAAGCGATAAAACCTGCTTTTCTATGCGCGACTTGTAAACGTCAAGCGCAGCCGAAAGAGTATCCTTATCGGGAACGGCAAGTTCTGCTGCCGCGCTCGGAGTCGGCGCGCGCATATCTGCGACAAAATCGGCTATGCTGAAATCAATTTCATGCCCGACTGCCGATATCGTAGGTGTTGCGCTTGCAAAAACAGCTCTTGCGACAATCTCGGTGTTGAATGCAGAGAGATCCTCGGCGGAACCGCCGCCGCGGCCGAAAATTATCACATCTGCGTCGGTATCGTTTGCTTTCATTATTCCCTCGGCAATAGACTCCGGGGCGCTTTCTCCCTGAACCGTAACCGGAATAAGCATAACCTTAACTATAGGATAACGCCTGTTCAGAATATTTAAAATATCCTGCAAAGCAGCGCCCGTCTCAGAAGTTACTACCGCAATTTTTCGTGGAAACTTAGGAATATCGCGCTTTTGTGAAAATAAACCCTCGGCAGACAGCTTTTCTTTAAGCAGTTCAAACGCAGCAGCCTGCTTTCCTGCTCCCTCGCGAATAATTTCATTGACGTATATCTGATACACGCCGTCGCGCTCGAAACACTGAACCGAACCGCGAACGACAACGCTCATTCCGTCCTCCGGCAGAAATGTAAGCTTTTCTGCGTTAGAGCGGAACATTACCGCTTTTACCGACGCCGTTTCGTCTTTCAGCGAAAAATAAATATGTCCGGATTTATAATGCATTACAAGATTGGATATTTCTCCGCGAACACACAGATCCGCAAACGTTTTTTCGCCCGAAAGAAGCACCGAGATACGCCTGTTGAGCTGAGAAACTGTAACGACAAACGGTTTATTCGGAGTCATTTTCGGAGTCCTTTATGAAGCTTCCGAGAACGCCGTTTATAAAAGCGCTGTCCTGCTTTTCGGCGTACTTTTTCGACAGTTCGACCGCTTCGTTTGCAGCAACCTTTGCGGGAATATTCGGGCAGTAAAGCACCTCATAAACTGCAAGCCTCAGGATAGTCTTGTTCACTTTAGAAATGCGCGAAACCTCGCGCTTTTCGCTGTATTTTCCGATTATTTCATCAAGCTCACTGTATTTTTCCGCAATCTTCTTTGCGGTAGAAACAGCTTCGCTGTTTTTTTCCAATTCAAATGCTTCTTCGCACGCCTCCGTGGTTTCATCTATGTCGATTCCGCTGAGTTCGTTCTGAAAAAGAAGCAAAAAAACCTCTTCTCTTATTTCACGTCTTGTCATTAAAAGATATGTCCTTTCTTTTTATCCGTCAAAGAAACGCCGAATACCCTCCGTTTTTGCGGAGGGTTTTCGCGTCAATTTTTATTTGTGCGTATTCCTGCGATCTTTACATTCACCTTTGCAACGGCAATTCCCGTCATGCTCTGAACCGTAGACTTAACGTTTTCCTGAACCGCCTTTGCAACTTCGTGAGCCTTATAGCCCTGAGCAATGTAAATTGAAATATCAATAACTGCCGCGTCGGACGAGATATGCACCTTTATCGGCGCAAGGTACTTTTCAATAAGCGCCGCAGGCTCTTTTATAAACGCAGGTCTTATATCGGCAGCAAGTATAACGCCGTTTATTTCGGCTGCTGCGGCTTCGGCGATTTTCAGTATTGTGTTGCCGGAAATTTTGAGCTTTCCCGCAGTAGTAGCAGTTTTATTCATAGTCGTTCATTCCTTCCGGATAATTTATGTATACCCGACAAGCGGATATTCCAAAAGTACATATTAACATACTTTTAGAATATTATAGCACAAAAATCCGAAATGTACAACTATTTTATTTCAACTATTGTAATATTTTCTGCGGGTATAGCAATTTCACCTAAAAGCGTGCTTTTAATTTGTGCAGCTTGTGCAGTATCCAACCCATTCGTTTTTACTATAACATTTGCCGAGGTATCGGATAAATAGCATAACGCTTCGCTGAAGCCCTGCGCTTTCAGCAGATTCTCCACTTTCGATTCGGTTTCAATGTAATTCCCGACAGCTATAACGTCCTGCGCGATCACTTCAAGCTCGTCGGCTGTGGAATCTCCTCCGAAATAGAAGCTTTGAAGAACCTCGACCGCTTCGTCTCTGCTCTGCTGTTTATCAAGGCGCGCCTGCGCAAAATACGCGTCGGAATCCGTTGCGGAAACGCTTATCTCCTGCTTTCCGACTGTATCAGCGGAAACGAATTTTACATCTCCGTAATTGGATGTTTCAGCGCTTTCAGGCTCAGCAGTCTTTACCCCCGAAGAGGAATAGAGATAATTCACATATACGGCAACACCGAGCAGAACCGTAAGCCCCGCAAGAACAATCTGTTTTTTTCCGATAATCATATTTATTCTTTTCATAACATAATCTCCTTTGATTATTTCATTACGCTCACTCTTGTTGAACTGATTGCAAAAACTCCCGTAACCGCACGGACGACTTTTTCACAGACGATGATATCATCTCCGCCAGAACATACCACGATAACCCCGCGCACCTCCGGCATTTTCATCTCAAGAAGCATATCGGCATTTTTACCGTATTCTGTTCGTGCGGAAGCGTCAAGGGAAACCATTACTTTTATCTCGCCGATATTTTCAATCTCCGACAGGATCTCGGTCAGGCGGCTCTCAAGCGTTCGCTCGTATTTTGATAACTCCTCTCCGCTGAGAACACCGACGTTTTCGTTTTTTCCGCTTCCCGACGGGATAAGTGCAAGAAGCAGTATTATCGCTGCTCCCGCAATAATTATCAGCGTGTATTTCTTATCCTTTTCAAAAATTTTTCCAATCTCCCTGAAATTGAATATCCCCTTCATTTTACTGCTCCTCTATGGTGATCTTTGTTTGTGTACCGACATAGCTCCGTACTATTCTCACCGCCTTTTCCTTGATTTCTTCATTTGAATTTTTTAAAACAAGCCTTATTTCACTAATAGATATGCTTGAACTGTCCGCAATATTAACGTCAATGTAAATTTTTTCGGGATAAATTTCCTGCTCGTTAAGCTTTTCGCCGAGCCGCTGCCGCAAAATGAGAGCCGTTTCATCGGCGGTATGCCTTTCAAGCGAAACCGAGTAATCATAATATTTTGTATCAACGCCGAATCCCGAAAAAATATCTTCAAACAGCGGCTGCGAGCGGAATGCAGTAACAATAACCACAATAAAATAGCACGAGATCAGTATTTTTATCTGCTTGCTGCATTTCTCCGACGGGAGCAGCGCTTTAAGGACGGCGGTTATCATTGCAGCGGCGCAAATCTGAAAAAGAATGCTTCTCATAATTTCCTCCTACCTGCACAAAAGCATGAGCAGTGCGGTTGAGATCGTTATAAAAAGATAAAAGCACGATATTACCGCAATAAGTATAGAAACGACATTTTCTCCGCACCGTATCATACCGGTTATTTTATCCGTCGAAAACATTTCGCTGACAACGCCTGCCAAAAACAGAAACAGTCGATAGCACAGTGCGTGTATCATAACAGGAAGAAGTATACAGCTTCCCGCTATTATGCCGAAGCTCCCCACTCCCGATTTAAGCAAAATTATACTGCTCTTTACTGTCGCAAGCGCGTCGGAAACAGCGCCTCCTACGAACGGTATGCCGTTTGATACGGCAAATTTAGCCGCCCGCAGTGTGACTGAATCAGCTGACGCCGATATTGCGCTTTGAAGCGAGAGTATGCCTATAAAAACGGTCATTATAAGCCCGAGCGCCCATATTATGACTTTTTTTACACCTTCGCCGAGTTTATCTATTTTAAGGTCTGAATTAAGTCCGCCCGCCGCAGTCACACCAAGCATAAGTCCCGCAAACGGCAATAAAAGCTGCACCGTTATCTGCATAAGTATCTGTATTACAATAAGCATTACCGATGTAAAGACAGAAGCGGTCGCAGCCTGTCCGCTTACCGCGATTATTCCCGCAAAAACGGGAACAAACACCGATGTGAAGTCTGAAGCCGCCGATACCGACGCGCCTATGGTGTCTAAAATTCCGCTTATGTATGTCGAAACAATTATTGCCGATATAAGCGAGGAAATAAGCGGCAAAGCACTGTTTTCGCCGCCTGACGCACCGTTTATTCCTCCAAGCAGCGAAGTGAGAAGTATCACCGCCAGCAGCGAAGTGAACATTTTAAGCGGAGCGGAAATGCTGTCAAGGAAAATCAGCCATATATCACTCAGAACATTTGTCGGGTCAAGATATTCCGAGCCGCCGTTTTCCGGAGTAACTCCATGCTCGTCCATAAAATCGCGGGCATTTTCGGGAAGCGCGTCATATATCTCACCCGTGCCGTAATCTGCGCTTTCCGCACTTGTCGTAAAAGTAAAAAAAGCTGCGGCAGTCATGAAAAAAAATAAAAAGAGTAATTTTTTCAACATCAGAAAATTAAATCCTTTATAAGGCTCAGCATACTCTCGAAAAGCGGTACCGAAATCAGCAAAACGGCAATTCTTCCCGCAAAATCGATCCGCGAGGCTATTGCCGCTTCCCCGCTGTCCTTACAGCAGTCCGAGGCAAGCTGCGTGACATAGCACACGGCGACCGCTTTAAGCAATATTGACAGATACGCCGTGTCTGTTCCCGCCGTTTCGTTAAGCTCACCGACAAGCTCCAGAAGCGGATTGACCGCGCAGAGTACGGCAATAAGGATAACAGCGCTTGCACCGAGAGATATGTAAAGTCCAAATTCCTTGTTATACTGTCGAAGCACCGCAGAAAGCGCAGCGGCGGCGATTCCCGCTCCGACGATCGCAAAAACATTCATCACAAATCAAAAACGGAGCGGATCGTGTCGAAAAGCGTGCCGATTTCACTTATCAGCAGCATCATAACAACGATCAGACCCGCTATTGTCGTCATCATCGCCTGCTCGTCCCTGCCCGAGCGCTGAAGCAGTAGATTGAGTATCGCGACAACGATTCCTATTCCCGCAATCTTGAAAATTAAATCAACATTCACGTTACAGCTTCCTTTCAGAGCAGCAGTATTCCCGCGGCAATACCGCAAAGCGTCCATGTTTTTTGCAGCATTGCTCCCTTTGTGCTATAATCGCTGCGAGCTTCATTAAGATAAATGTGCAATGCTTTTTCAGCCGCTTCAAGCATTAAAATCTGCCCGTGTATATCCGTTGTTCCAAGCTGCTCGCCTATTCCGATAAGCAGTCTGCGATCCTTTTCGGAAAAGCCTTCGGCTTGTAAGGACGTGCTTCTCCATGCACGGTGAATATCGGGATTTTTTTCGTATTCCGCCTTAACTTCACATAGAAATTCAAAATCCGAAAAGTCGGCTCTTTCCGACAGTCCTTTCAGCACTTCCTTTATCGGCGGCGCGCTGAATCCTATAATCGCACGCATTTCTTCAAGCATTGACAAGAGCTGTGTAAGCTGCCTGACGCGGAACTTCTTTTTTTGAGATATTGTTATTCCTATGAAAAAGCAAATTATTGCTGTCGTTAATGCAAGCAGTATTCTCATTTTCGATTTTCCACACTCCTTTAAGCCTGCCTATATCCGGCGAACCGCTCATAAGCGCAACATAGTTCACCGCTTGTGAGCGGATAAGTTCGAGCGTCGCTTCATTTCTGAAAACATCGCCGATACAGCGGCAATGAGCCGATAAAACCGGAATTACCCCTCTCCCCGAGCAAGCAAAAACCTCACGGTAATCCCGCCCTATTTCATCACAGATTATATAATCCGGAGAAAGAAGCCTTACGGCGTGCTCAATTCCGTCAGCCTTTGTAAACCCCGTAAGAATATCACTGTTCAGTCCCACATCATTTTCCGGCATTCCGTTATGCACGGCTGCAATTTCACCTCGTTCATCTATGACCGCAACCTTGTTATCTGCGGCAAGCAGTCTGCAATAATCACGAAGAACGGTCGTTTTTGCACTTAACGGCGGACCGACTACAAGCAGTCCTCTCATATCGGCAAGCTTTGTCGTCAGCTGATACAGCGGCAGGGCTATTCCGTGATGTTCACGCGCTATACGCAGGCAAATCGATGAAAATTCACGGATTGATTCTCTTTTTCCGTTTTTATTTACTGCCGTCCCTGTAAAAGAAGCGCGGTGTCCTCCGCGGAGAGTAAAAAAACCTTCGGAAAGCTCCTTTTCATGGCTGTAAAGCGAATATTCACCGAAATTATATATACATCGGGATATTTCTTCGGTCAAAGCCTTGCGCATACCGCAAATATAGCTTCCGCCGCTTGTGAAAACAACTATCGGACGCCCCGAACGAATGCGTATTTCGGCGGCTTCGCACGCTGTTTTTCGCGGAACGCCCTGAAGAAGCTGTTCAAAAGGCGGAAGAAAAGAGATTGCTTCAAGAAAACGCTGCATTTTTTCTCCTTTCTCATTTAAATGGGAATCAGCATTAAAATGTATGCGGCGTCGGACAAGTGTAGAACAAAAAAGACAGCCTTTCTTTTCTGAAAGACTGTCCTGTTCATTATTTTATTGCCGTAAAAAATAGCCTTGGGAATCTGAAAATTATCTCGCCGTTTTGACGGAGCGGATACTGCCTTTTCAACTCTTCAAGTATCTGCGCTTCAAGAACCTGTTTCTCATTTTCACCGAGTTGCGAAAGATACGGCTTTAAGCCCGTTGCGCGATACCACTCTATTATGCTTTCGTGCGATGGCATACGATGAAAATAAATCGTTTTCCACATAGAAAAATCTGACGAGATCCGAGAAAGAATGTCAAAGTATTCTTCTTCGGAAAGCGTTGCAATGCTTCGTGTTCCCGACAGCCTGTCGCGCCATTTATCGCTTTCGGAAATACTGCGGATTATTTTGTGAATCGGCTCGTCGTAATTAACGGGTATCTGCACCGCCATCACCCCGTTCTTTTTAAGCAGCTTCATCATTTCGGCAAGCAGCTCAGAATGATTCGGAAGCCACTGAATACACGCATTTGAAAAAACAACGTCAAAGGTATTTTCGCCGAGTTTGTCAAGTTCACACGACGCGTCGATAAGACGGAACTCAATGTCCGGGTAAGTCTTTGCCGCCGCTTCAATCATATTCGGTGAGTTATCTATGCCGATTATTTCAGCATTTGGAAAACGATGCTTCAAAACAGCCGTGCTGTTTCCGGGACCGCAGCCTATGTCGATTATCTTTTTCGGATTTTTGATTTCAATCTTATCCGCCAAATCAACAGACGGGCGTGTTCTTTCCTTTTTGAATTTAAGATAGCTTTCGGGATTCCAGTCAGCCATTTTAACCTCCGTTTATTTAAGCTCAGCTACAGTAACGCCCGCCTCGCCCTCGCCGTATGCTCCCAGACGATAGCTTTTAACGTGCTTATTGTGCTTCAGGAATTGATGTACAGCAGCCCGCAGCGCGCCCGTTCCCTTTCCGTGAATAATGGTTATTGTTTCGATCCCGCCGAGCAGACAACTGTCAATAAAGCGGTCAACCTCCATAATCCCCTCGTCCGTCATCATTCCGCGAATATCAACCTCAAGGCTGGATTTTCGCGTCATGTTGGACTGAACTGATTTTTTGATATTGCTGCCGCTCTGTTTTTTCTTCGGCGGCGCCTGTTCAAGAATAAGTTCAAGATTATCGGTCTTTGTGCGTGTTTTCATCATTCCGATTTGAACAACGCAGTTTCCGCCCGCGTCGGGAAGCGAAATAACCGTTCCCGTGTTGCCTATATTCATAAGGCGAACGGTATCACCGACGCGAAGTTCTCTCGGCAGGACATATTTGCTTTTTTTCTTTTCAATTACGGGATTTGCACGGTCAGACATACTGTTCAGCGCAGAATTTGCCTTTGAACGCGATGATTTTACCATTGCGGAAAAATCGGATTTATCCTTTTCCTTTTTCATCTCCTCGAGCTCGTTCATCAGTTTATCCGCGCCGGCACGAGTCTGTTCAACAATACTCATCGCCTGCGAACGTGCTTTACTTAGTTCAAATTCTTTCTGCTTCTCAAAGTTTTCTTCTTTCTCTTTCAGTTCATCGGTAAGCTGCTTGGCATTGCGAGCTTCAATTTGTGCCGTTTCACGCAATGCGTCAAGCTCCTGACGAGTCTTTTCGAGGTTCTCGATAACCCTTTCAAAGCGCTTGCTTTCGTCGCCTACCAGTTTCTTCGCGTCATTAATTATATCATCTGACATTCCGAGCCGTTTTACGATTGCAAAAGCATTGGATTTTCCGGGAACGCCGATTATCAGCTTGTATGTGGGTCTTAACGTTGCAATATCAAATTCGCACGATGCATTTTCTACGCCTTCCTGCTCAATTGCGAACATTTTAACTTCCTGATAGTGCGTTGTCGCCATAACTCGGCTGTCCATATCGCGGAAATACGACAGCACCGAAACCGCAAGCGCCGCGCCCTCGACAGGGTCGGTTCCCGAGCCTAATTCGTCCAACAGAATAAGCGAACGCTCGTTAGCCGATTTCATTATCCCAATGATATTCGTCATGTGTGCGGAAAAGGTCGAAAGGCTTTGTTCAATACTCTGTTCGTCGCCTATATCCACAAGAATGTCCGAAAAAATACCGACAACGCTGTCATCAGCAGCAGGTATCATAAGCCCGCACATAGTCATCAGCGTGAGAAGTCCCGCAGTTTTTAGCGCAACCGTCTTACCGCCCGTGTTCGGACCAGTTATAATCAGTTCGGTGTATGTTTCTCCGAGAATAATCGTTGTCGGAACAACGCGTTCCTGCGGAATAAGCGGGTGACGCGCCTTGTTCAGTCTGAGAACGGGCTGTTCGGAAAGCTCAGGCGTTATCGCTTTCATTTTTGCGCCTAAGCCTGCTTTTGCAAAGTACATTTCAAGAATAAAAGCGTTTTCGATTCCGCGCAGAAGAGCGTCGCCGCACTCAGCAACATCTGCCGACATTTCACGGATAATCCGCTCGATTTCAATCTGCTCGTCACGCTTTAAAATGCGTATTTCGTTATTTGCGTCAACAACTCCCATAGGCTCTATAAAAAGCGTAGCTCCCGTTGCCGATGTGTCGTGTACCAGACCGCTTATCTGTCCTTTATACTCTGTTTTTACCGGAACAACGTAACGTCCGTCACGTTGAGTAACAAGCGCTTCCTGCAAATATTTCTGATTGGTCTGACTTTTTATCAGCTTGTCGAGCTGTTCTTTTATTTTTGCACCCTGACGTATTATCGCTTTTCTTATTCTTGCAAGTTCCCCGCTCGCACCGTCGGAAAGCTCTTCCTCGGATAATATCGCATTTGATATGGTATTTTCAAGCGTTTTGTTAGGAGTAAGCAGCGAAAAATAAGGGTGAAGAGAGGTTTCCCCCCCGCCGCAGCTGTCATACCAGCTCACAAGCCCGTCGATCTCCCGAAGCACCAGCCCTATATCCAGAAGCTCCCTAAGCGAGAGCGCTGCGCCTTGCTGAGCGCGCCTTACGCTGAACGAAACGTCCTTGATATTGTAGAAACGCGGCGTTCCATACTTTGCGGAAAGAACAAACGCGTCGTCAGTTTTCTTTAATTCCTCTTTAATTTTGTGAAGCTCGGTATCCGGAACGATCTGCGCAGCGCGTTCCTTTGCAATGTCGCTCCACGCCTGTTCTTTGAGCAGTTCCAGAATTTTATCAAGCTCCAGCTTTCTGTATTCGCTTTTCATAGTTAATCCTCATAATTATTTGTATCTGTACAGGGATATTCTCTCAAAACCGTCGAGAAGTTCCTCGGAAAGACCGAATGCCGCCGCAGTTCCTTCTGCAACGCATTTCAGCGGCTCGTCGGCAACAAAGCACGGAACGCCTGTTTCCCTTGAAACAAGCCTGTCAAGCCCTCCGAGCATAGCTCCGCCGCCCGTAAGAACTATTCCGTTTTGCTTTATATCGCCTACAAGCTCCGGCGGTGTTTTCTCAAACACTTTTTTTATGCCGTCTATAAGCTCGTCTATAAGTTCCTTTATTGCCTGAGCAATGTCCTCGTCGGTTATTTCCTGACTTACGGGCAGTCCCTTTATGAGATGACGACCTTTTACCGTCATTTTTTTCTCACCCGTCGGGTCAAATACATTTGCAAGTTCGATTTTTGCCTGTTCGGCAGTTTTCTCTCCGATGTACAGTTTATATTTCTGTGAAATAAACCGCGCAATAGCCGCGTCAAGTTTATTTCCCGCAATTTTTATTGAATTTGATTCAACAATTCCGTTAAACGACACGACCGCAACATCTGCCGTACCTCCGCCGATATCAACGACCATTGTTCCATTCGGCTTTGAAATGTCAACTCCCGCGCCGAGCAGAGCGGCAATCGGCTCCTCGATCAGATACACCTTTCTCGCTCCCGCTGAAAGTGCAGCTTCAACGACCGCGCGGCACTCAACGTCCGTTACCGACGACGGAACGCATATAATTATCCGAGGCTTAAGCATCATGCTGCTGCTTACCTTGTGAATAAACTCGCTTATCATCGCTTCAGCCATTTCATTGTCGGAAATAACCCCGTCGCGCAGTGGTTTTACCGCAACGATATATTCGGGCGTTCTTCCGAGCATACGGTACGCCTCTTCGCCGACCGCAAGTACCTGCTTTTTCTTTTTATCATAAGCGACAACGCTCGGTTCGTCTATAACAATGCCTTTTCCCCCGACGGTTATTATCGTATTTGCCGTTCCGAGGTCAATTCCGATGTCAACTGCGCTCATTCTGATTACTCCTTATCTTTTGCGCCGCTTCAAGCAGCTTTGTTTTATCGTTTTCACATTTTTCGTCTATAACTTCGGACAGCAGCTTTTCAAGCATTGCCCCTATCTCTTTTCCGCTAAGACCCAGCAGCTTCATATCGTTTCCGTTTACCGCAAGCTGTCTTAGGCTGAAGCATTCCCTCATTTCAAGCAAATGTACAACCGTTCGGCGGGCTGCGCGGTAGATTTCTATACGCTGCATAAACTGCGGCGCTTTTCCCATATCGTCCGCGATATGAACATCAATAAGATGAAAAAGAAGCTCCTCGCCGAATTTATTCAGATAACGTTTAAGCAGATTTTCACGATTTTCAATTATAATGTCGTGATTTTCAACGAGAGCGGTCACTTCTGTAATAGTTTTTGAGTCGTAGTTCAGCTCTCTCAGAACGCGTTCCGCGATTACGGCACTGCCTTTCGGGTGACCTTTAAAATGACCGACCCCGTCATCCGACATCGTAAAATAATCAGGTTTTGCCATATCGTGAAAAAGCATGGCAAGTCTTAGCGGCAATACCGGTTCGACCGCCGAAACCGTCGCCAGAATATGCTCATAAACGTCACGATTATGATATTTTGTATGCTGTTCAAAACCGTGACAGCGGGTAATTTCAGGAATAAAAACTGCGAAAACGTCATAAAAGTCCCGCAGAATATCCTCACAATCAGCGCAGATAAGCTGATTCAGCTCCGCTGCGATCCGTTCTCCCGCAATATTCCGCAAAAGCGGTGCGCACTCATGTATTGCCGCAGCCGTTTTCGGTTCAATCGTGAAATCGCCGCAGGCGGCAAACCGCAGACCGCGCATAATTCGCAGAGCGTCCTCGTTAAACCGCTCGGCAGGAACTCCGATCGCCCTTATTATCCCGTTTTCAAGGTCATTTTCTCCCTCGAAAAGGTCGATTATTCCGGTTTCTTCGGAAAATGCCATTGCATTTATTGTAAAATCACGGCGCTTCAAATCCTCAGCCAGCGACGACGAAAATTCTACGTTCTCGGGTCTGCGATGGTCTGAATAGAGCCCGTCGGTTCGGTAAGTTGTAATCTCAATAGGCTTTCCTTCGGAAATGACCGTAACCGTGCCGAAGCGTATTCCGGTATCAACGGTTCTGTAATCCGAAAAAATGCGCTTCATATCCTCGGGAAGAGCATTTGTGGTTATGTCATAGTCTTTCGGTATCTTGCCCAGCAGGCTGTCGCGGACGCACCCGCCGACAGCATACGCTTCAAAGCCGCTTTTTTTTAACCGTTTTATCAGAATATCGACATACGACGGTAAAGTTATTTTTTTCTTCATTTCATTGCACTGATTATTTCGTTTGCCTTGCGATATATCGTTTCGGGCTTTTCGCCTATAAAGAAACTGCCGTTTTCGTACAGTATCTTTCCGTTCACTACCGTGCGTTTAATGTTCTGTTTGCTGCCTGCGTACACAATATTTTTCGCGGGGTTGTTAAGCGGCTGCATATTTGGCTGGTTTAGATCAATTTCAATAAAGTCGGCTTTCTTCCCTGCCGCAAGTATGTCGCAGTCGTCAAGGCGCATCGCTTTCGCGCCGTTAACTGTAGCCATTTTCAGCACTTCAAGCGCATCGCACGCCGACGCGTCCTCATTCTGAACCTTCTGCAATCCCGTAACAAGGAACATTTCGCGGAACATATCAAGGCAGTTATTGCTTGCAGGACCGTCCGTGCCGATTGCAACGGGAATTTCGCGCTTCATGAAGCTGCATACAGGAGCGATACCGCTCGCAAGCTTCAGATTTGAAGCGGGATTTGTCACGGCGTAAAGACCCCTGCTCTTGAATATTTCAAAATCCTTTTCGGAGAAATAAACGCAGTGATAGCCGCCGCCGCCGTAGTTATACATTCCGATACTGTCAAGCAGCTCCGTCGGCGTCATTCCGTAACGTTCCTTGCAGCCGTCAACCTCGCTTTTGGTTTCGGAGTTATGCACAAAAACGGACAGTTTGCGGCGATTTGCAAGTTCGGAAAGCTGTTTCATCAGTTCTATGCTCGTGGTGTACTCCGCGTGAAATCCTAGGTGATATGAAATCAGTCCGCTCATACCGCTGAAACGGTCATAGTCCTTTTCCATCTGTTCGACAGTGCCGCCGAAATTGTTCATTGAATCGCATAAAACCGTGCGAAAGCCGCAGTCAATGCTGGCCTGAGCTATCGCGTCGGTTTTCATGTACATATCGAAATTCGCAGTTATTCCGCTTGTCAGATATTCCATTATCGCCAGCTTTGAAAGCCAGTAAACATAATCCGGGTTAAGCTTTGCTTCCATGGGAAAAACCTTATCATAAAGCCAGTTCTGAAGCGGCAAATCGTCTGCGTATGAACGAAGAAATGTCATCGCCGAATGAGTATGAGCATTTTTGAATCCGGGCATCAGTATATTGCCGCATATATCAATTTCACGATCGAATACATCTTTGGGAGCATTATCCGCCGAACCGACAAAGGTTATTTTTTCGTTGTCGGTATGAAGCTCGCCCTCGGTAATATCCGTTCCGTCAGCCATTGTCAGCAGTTTTGCATTGTAATATCTTATTTTCATTTTATAGTTCCTTTTTTACGTTATTTTCTGTGGAAAAGCGCCGCCAGACTTTCTGTGTATGGATAACGCGCAATTCCACTTTCGGTCACAATCGCGGTTATAAGACCGCTGTCCGTAACGTCGAATGCGGGATTAAAGCACTTAACGCCGTTAGGCGCCGAGGGCTTTTCAAAAAACATTGTCTTTATTTCTTCCGCGGGACGTTCCTCAATTTTTATATCAGCGCCCGTTTTACAATTAAAATCAATCGTTGAGGACGGACAGAATACATAAAACGGTATCCCGTAATGCTTTGCCAGTATCGCCACACCGCTTGTTCCGATTTTATTTGCGGTATCTCCGTTAGCGGCGACCCTATCGCAGCCGACAAAGCAGGCGTTGATTTTCCCCTGTTTCATGACAATGCTTGCCATATTGTCACAAATAAGCGTAACATCTATTCCCGCCTTGTTCAGTTCATACGAAGTGAGGCGCGCACCCTGAAGCAGCGGTCGCGTTTCGTCGGAGTAAACATGGAATTGATAACCCCGTTCTCTCCCGAGAAAAAGCGTTCCAAGCCCTGTGCCATAGCATGAAGTCGCAAGCGGACCCGCATTGCAGTGCGTGAGTATTCCGTCGCCGTCTTTAACGAGAGTAAGCCCGTATTCCGAAATTGCGCGACACATTTCGATATCCTCGCTCTGTATTGCAGTGCTTTCACGCAGCATTGCGCCGAGAATTGCATGAAATCCGTTTCCCGCCTCTTTTTTTGCTGAATTTTCCACACGTTCAAGCGCATGGCTAAGATTTACCGCTGTGGGACGGGAAGAATTTAGTTTTTGTTTATGCGCGGCAAGCTGAACAAAAAAATCTTCTTCGGAGTCTGCCTTTATCTGCCCGGCCAGAACATAAAGCGCATATCCCGCAAAAATTCCGATTGCGGGAGCGCCGCGAATCTGCAAAAGATATATCGCATTGTAAAACTCGTCGGACGATTTCAGCGTCAGGAAAACCTCCTCGTTCGGAAGCCTCGTCTGGTCGATAATCACAACGCTTTTTCCGTCCTCGGAAAGACGCACGTTTTCCGCTTTCATGCTTTTTATCCTCACTTGATGATTTCTTTGTAAATATTTTCAACCGAAGCGCGTATCAGTCGCTTGAACAGCGGCGCAGCCTTATCGGCAGCTTCCATTACTTCCTTGTGTGTAAGCGGATTTTCGGTAAGTCCGCAGCCAAGGTTGGCGACGCAGGATATTCCGCATATCTTCATTCCTGCGTGATTTGCGGCGATAGCTTCACAGGCGGTGCTCATTCCTACCGCGTCCGCACCCAGCGTTCTGCACATTCTTACTTCTGCGGGCGATTCAAAATTCGGCCCTGTAAGCTGAATGTAAACACCCTGCTGAAGCTTTATATTTTCATTTCCCGCGGTTCTGATTATGATTTCGCGCAGATCCTTATCATATATTTCGCTCATATCCGGAAAGCGCGTTCCAAGCGAATCATAATTCGGTCCGATAAGCGGACTGGGAACAAAATTCGCGATCTGATCGGTGATAAGCATAAAATCTCCCGCGGAGAAATCCTTGTTCACACCGCCGCTGGCGTTGGTCAGAAAGAGAACCTTTGCGCCCATAAGCTTCATGAGCCTTGTCGGAAGAACTACGTCCTGCATAGGATATCCCTCGTAATAATGAACCCGTCCCTGCATGATCACAACAGGTACTTCGTTCATGTATCCAAGAACAAATCTGCCTTTATGTCCCGGAACGGTCGATGTCGGAAAACCCTCTATCTCGCTGTAATCTACGACTGCGGCAATATCTATCTCATCGGCAAGCGCGCCAAGTCCCGACCCGAGAATAATTGCAACATCGGGAACAAAATCCGTCTTTTTTCTGAAGCTTTCATAACATTTTTGTAACTTCTCCTGATAATTCATTATAAAACCGTCCTTTCAAGCCGCTTGCGGCAGCAATTTCTTTTTAATTTATTATAGCATATTTTTCCTTAAATAGCAAGAAAAAATGCAGCGGAAAACCACTGCATTACATTCTTATTCTTCTCGGCATAAATTTTACGCGTTCGCTTTGACGATTTACATCAAAATTTTTACTGTCACGGACATATTCCGCATAAATACCGTCGCGAAATTCAAACGCCTCACTGGTTTCATAGTATAAAAGCCACGCTTCATCATCCGAAAGCGAATATTTTGTTCGTGTATATTCAGTTCCGCAAAATCGACAAAAATAGCACTCATCACTTCGATAAAGCAATATTCTGACTATATTTCCGCAGCATTCGCATACGCATACAGGCGAATTGTACGAAGAAGGTTCGCGCTCATAGCTCAACGTATCACTGCCTCCTCCGGAGTTTTGGCATATCTCGCTTTAAGCTCCTTTTTATTTTTATACATACGCTCGTCGGCAGTTTTGTGAATCTCTTTAAGTGTAACAAGCTGATCGTCGCTGTTTCTGTAATACGCTATACCAAAAGCAATCCGCAGGTCGAACGGCTTTTCGGGATTAGCATTGAACTGGTCGATAAGCGCGTTGAATTTATTGATAGCCTTTTCGCATTCAAGCGGGGCGTGATTATACGTTGTAATTGCGACAAACTCATCGCCGCCGGTGCGGTAACAGCTTCCAATAGTGCCAAAAGAGCCGTCAATAATTTGCGCAGCGGTCTTAATCAGAAGGTCACCCGCTTCATGGCCCTTGGTATCGTTTATAATCTTGAGATTGTTTACGTCAAACTGAACTATGCCTATGTACTGATATCTGGACTTCATCAGTTCAAGTTCTTCCATTTTTTGCTTAAACGCAGTTGCGTTTCCAATACCGGTGTTAGCGTCCGTAAACGCCATTTTACCTATTTTACCCGCTTTTATGCCTTTTCTGAGGGCGGCTGCAATTTCTCCGCAGGCACTGCAAACAGTCGCAACGGTAAGCACAAAAATTCCCCAGCGTGTGCTTGCTGAAAAATCTCCGCCGTTGTTTCTGTAATAGTTAAGAACATCAAAAAGCCCAAATACCACAAAGAAAATCACAGCGATATAGTAAACTTTTGAATCGTCCTTGCTTCCGTTTACCTTTGAAAGATGACTTGACATCTCAATGATAATCATTATTCCCGCAAATAAAAGGTAAATATGCTGCACAAAAGCACTTGCTCCAAACGACATAGCGCCGGTAAAATCAAGCACGGTCAGCACAAAGAAAACCGCAACGCTCATCAGCACGGCAACACGATAAAGTTGCATATGCAGGATTTTGAAGTTCTCAAAAATGAACAAAAGCATACAAGGAACTGCCGCAAGCAGGAAAATATTTCTGCACTTTTCCGCAAGAATAATGTTATTAAAAGTCTGATAGAACCACACAGAACCGCAAATCAGCCAAAGAGAAAGGAAAAAGCACGAAAAGCCGTAGCAAATCATTCCGCGGTAATGATCAAAAAGTCCGCGCGTAATAACGCCGCAAAGCCAAAAAACGATTCCGGCAACAAAAATACATACTCCGAGAATAAGACAAGGCGTGGTGCTTGTCAGAACCTTTTCCGAAACAGCATAGGACGGTCCGAAATATACATTGTCAAGGCAATATTGATGAGAATAAGCCGTTTTGTAAAGCTTTAGGCTGATATTTTTTCCCGAATAAGCAGCCGATATCGGTACAAAAAAGTACGCCTGATACGACGAAAGCCTCGAGGTATCAAAAAGTTCGTCCGTTGACTTTACGAGCTTTCCGTCGATATAAACCTCCGCACGCAGATTGTTAGAGCGGAAAAAAAGCGCCGAATCTTCTGTTATTTCGGGAATTTTTTTGGTTAATTCAAGCGGAGTTTCAGTATCAAACTCAGCCCTCTTATTCGTTATATTCGAAACATCGAAAGCCATGCCGTACTCATTAAGCCAGCTCGTGGAATAATCCTCTACATTTGCATCGCCGATTATCGGCGCTTGATTTTGACTAATGCAGGCAGCATATATTGAAAAACCAAGGGCAGCCGCAATAACCGCCCAAATCAGACACAGAATGATAATGCCGAATTTTTTCGTATACAGCACTATCCTCACTCCTTAATTTGCAATATTGTAACGATAATGTAACCGCTATTATTATTTTATCACAAATAGTATTATTTTGCAATACAATGTGGGAAATATTGTAAAAATCAACAAAATTTCAATCAGCGATAAATACAAAACGCCGAAAAAAATTATCAAAATCGTTCTAAAATTATCTTTTTAAGCTCTGAAGAGTCGGAAGCAAGCGACTTTGCGCCGCTTTCTAACAGTTCGCCGCGTTCTCTGAAGCCCCACAGAACGCCGCATGAAAAAATCCCGGCGTTAAGCGCCGTCTGCATATCCACAGAACTGTCTCCTACATAAATGCAGTCATCGGGCTTGCAGCCAATTTCTTCAAGAGCCTTATTCACCCAGTACGGATCGGGCTTTTTCGGAAGCCCCTCAACGCTTCCGAACACTGCGTCGAAAACGCTGCCGTAATACTTTTTCACCATTTCGCAGGCAAAAATGTGCGCCTTATTTGTAACCACCGCAAGCTTTATGCCATTTTTATGAAGCTCAGAGAGCAATTCCGTCATTCCGTCATACGGCTTTGTTTTGTCGTACATATGCGCATTGTAATACGAGCAGAAGCTTTCGTAAACTTTTTCATATGCTTCGCGCGACGCGTCGGCAGGAATAATCCGCTCTATCAGCTTCGGAATACCGTTCCCGACAAAATAGCGATATTTTTCAGTCTCATGCACAGGATACCCCATTTCGGAAAGCGCGTGATTTCCTGCGTCAGCAAGATCGTCAAGCGTATTAAGAATAGTCCCGTCCAAATCAAAAATAATACCGTGCATTTTTATTCTCCTCATTTTTATTGACACTGACCGCAAAATACATTATAATATATTGCAAAAAGCAATAAATTCACGCATCGAGGTTTTTATGAACAATTTTATCTGTCCGGTGTGCCGCGAGCCGCTTGAACTTAAAGAAAACAGTTACTTCTGCTCAAATAATCACTGCTTCGACCGCTCCAAAAAAGGTTTTGTAAACCTGCTGCGTTCAAACAAAGCAGGACACGGTGACGACAAGCTGATGATACGGGCACGCAGGACGTTTCTTGAAAAAGGCTATTACCGTCCGCTGCTGAATGTTCTGGAAAATCAGCTTATTTCGGTTTCCGAAAGCGGAAATACCATTCTCGACTGCGGCTGCGGCGAATGCTGGTACACAGCCGGACTTTATGAATCGCTGAAAAAAAGCGGAATCGAAACCGATTTTTTCGGCATCGACGTTTCAAGGGAGGCAATTTCCGCAGGCGCTTCAAGAAATAAAGCTATTCATCTTGCCGTCGCTACGGTTTTTGACGTTCCTCTGCCCAATGAAAGCTGCGATATCATTCTCTCTTTGTTTGCGCCGTCCGCACCCGAAGAATATCTTCGCCTACTGAAAAAAGGCGGTTATTTCATCACGGCGTTTCCCATGGAAGAACATTTGTGGGAGCTGAAACAGGCTGTCTATGAAAAGCCGTATAAAAATACTGTTTCAGACATGAAAATGAACGGTTTTGAACTTGTAAAAAGCGATGTTGTTCATAAAACTGCGAAAATATGCACAAACGAGGATATTTTATCCTTGTTTTCAATGACGCCGTACTATTACAAAACCTCTGCCCAAGACAGAGCTAAACTGAATCGCCTTAACGAGCTTTCGGTTCAGATTCATTTCTGCGCCGCAGTGTACAAAAAGCTGTAATCAATCTATCATTGCGATATTTACGTCAACTTCGCCTTCGATCCCGTCAACAAATGCAGTTCCATACTGCCACACATCAAAATCATAGCAATAATTCAGCGTCGTGTCATAATAAGCGAACCATATCGGATATTTTTTCAGCTGCCGCAGGTCATATTTAAGTACAGCCTGCTTCTTGTTCGTGTATATCATCGACTTGTAGCCTGCGTCCTCAATAGTTTCACAAAACGCAATTGCACTTAACGTAAGCGTTTGCGGCATCACATCTTCAGTGCGCGGCGCTTCTTCATCGCTTGAAACAGAAACGTTTTCCCAGTCGAACACAACAGGATATTCAAGAGGTCTGCCGTCCAGGATTTCAAGCACAAAATTCGCCTCTTCAACCGCCTCCTCAGGGGTTATCGCCTGCGAAAAGAAATACACTCCCGTGTCAATTCCGGCAGAATGCGCGCCGTCGTAATTTGCCGCGAACTTTTCATCAGCGCATAGCTTTCCCTCCTCGCCGTATCCACGATATCCTGCGCGGATAAACGCAAACTCAACACCGTCTTCCCGCACGGGCTGCCAATCGATATCACCCTGATAAGACGAAACATCAATTCCGAAATACGAAGAATCCTGCCCGTTTTCATCGGTGTATTTCATTCTGCCTCGTTCATCTACGCTGAAATTGCTTTTCTTATATGTATTTTGCTCCACTCCGGAAAGTATCGGGACCCACGCGTAGCCGACTGAGCCTTCATATATCAGCAATTTGCCGTCTTCGGCTTCTATTCCTTCGGTCTTTTCGGGTTCCGGCGGCTCGTCAATAATGTTCATAGCCTCGACATAGTCTGCTTCAAGAGCGATTTTCTCGGCTTTAAGGCTTTCAATATGTTCATTTCTTTGTTCAAGTTCGCTTTCAACGGCGCTTACGCGATTCAGCGCGACAAAAAGCCCGGCAGCCGCAGCGCAAAGCGTGAGCGATGATATCACAACTCCCGCGATCTGAAGTGCGTTTGAATTGCGCTGCTTATCCGAAACTTCAGCGACAGCAGGCTCGTTTATATGTAAAAAAAGCTGATTATCCTGCGGAGCGTCTTCATAAACAATCGGCTCCGTAGGAACGCTCTCAGGTTCTTTGTCCTCAGCATCTGAAAGCTCGTTATATTCTTCGGAAGTTTCTATAATCTCGTTTGCATCTTCGCCGTTTTCGACAGCCGTTTCCGCTTCTGTCAGCACATCACTGAGCGACGGAAGCGTTTCCGCGGGATCGTCTGCCGCCTGCAATTTCTGCGTATCTTTTTCATCGCTCATAAAAGCCTCCCAAAGTCCCGCAGAAAATGTCATTTCTGCTGTTATTTTTCTTATTATAGCCTCTTACTTTAAAATTGTCAATCATTATTTTATATATTAGAGATGATGTTCATGTTTTTTAAAAATATGAACAATAATATTTTGGGGCTGCACTTGATATTTTGCCGTTTATGTCGTATAATGTATAATATATTGTATTAAAGGAGGTCAGCCATGAATAAACTTGCAAAATTCTTTACAAGCAGGCTTTTTATTATCAGTATGCTTATCCTTATTCAGATATTACTGCTTGTACTGCCGATGATTTTTCTTTCATTTATGTACATACCGCTTTATTTGGCTTTTCTCCTTATCGGCTTTCTGCTTGCAATATCGATCGTAAACCGAAACAATAATCCCAGCTTTAAAATCGCATGGCTTATCCCTGTGCTCTGCTTCCCTATCGCGGGCGCGCTGTTCTATATTATTTTCGGGCGAACGCATTTGAATAAAAAAAATACCGCAAAGCTGAAAAAAGCGGTCGAAAGCTCCGCGGAAATAATTAGCGTAGACAACGAGCTGCTCAATATGATGAGCAAAAAGAATGCACGAGTAAAGCGCGAAGCAAGTTATATTATAAACAATTCCCGCAGCAATATCTACGCTTTTACGGAAACCGAATTTCTTAATCCGGGAGCGATTTTCTTTGAGCATCTTGTTAAAGCGCTTGAAACCGCCGAAAAATTTATTTTTCTCGAATATTTTATAATCGGCGAAGGTGAAATGTGGCGCAAGATACTGAGCATTCTTATTGAAAAAGCAAGCCGAGGCGTTGAAATCCGCCTGCTCTATGACGATATCGGGACAATAAATCTGCTGCCCGCCGATTTCCCCGAACAGATGAAACGGATAGGCATAAAAACCGCCGTATTCAATCCGTATAAACCGTCGCTCGATAAATTTCTGAATTACCGCGACCACCGTAAATTTGCGATAATCGACGGAAAAATCGCATTTACAGGCGGGATAAACATTGCCGACGAATACATAAACAAAAAACGGCGTTTTGGTTACTGGGAGGATTCTTCCGTAAAACTGACAGGCGACGCTGTAAAAAAGGTAACGACTCTCTTTCTTGAAATGTGGTATTTCACAACAGACGAAAAACCGGATTATAACAAATATTCGGTTGATTTTCAGGCAAAAAACGACGGTCTTGTAATCCCGTTTTCCGACGAACCGCTCTTTCAGGAAATGATACACGAAAACGCATATATCAACGTTATCGAAAACGCTACAAGGTCGGTTTTTATCTGCACGCCGTATCTTATTCTCGACAATGTTATGGAAAACTGCCTTATCCGCGCGGCGAAAAGCGGTATTGATGTGAAAATAATCACACCGCACTGTCCGGATAAGAAGCTTGTGTTTGAAACGACCCGTTCAAACTACGAAAGTCTTGTAAAAAACGGCGTTGAAATATATGAATTTACACCCGGCTTCATGCATACGAAAATGATTATAGGCGACGATACGACCGCTATTGTGGGAACTTGTAATTTTGACTTCCGCAGTTTTTATCTTCACTTTGAAAACGGCGTATGGATGCATAAAAGCAAAGCGGTAAAGCAAGCGCGAGAATCGTTTCTTAAAGCGCTTTCCGTATCCGAACCCGTTACAAAAGAATTTTTTGAAGAGCTGCCGCTGCGTACCCAGCTTCTGAGATCCTGTCTTAAAATATTCTCCCCCCTTATGTAAAGAAAGCATATGAACAATAATATGAACAAGAAAGAAAAAACACTTGAAATAATCAACTCGTTAAAAATCGAATATCCGGACGTGAAATGCGCGCTTGTATACACGAAGCCGCATGAGCTTCTGATTGCTACGCGCTTATCAGCGCAGTGCACAGATAAGCGCGTAAATATAGTAACTCCTGCAATGTTCAGCCGTTTTCCTACAATTGAAGCGTTTGCAAACGCACAGGTTAACGAAATTGAAGAATATATCAAAAGCTGCGGACTTTATAAAACGAAAGCGAAAGATATTTCGGAAATGTGCAAAATTCTCCACGAAAAGTATAACGATATAGTTCCCGATACGATTGAAGAGCTTACGAAGTTACCGGGGGTCGGACGAAAAACAGCAAACCTGATATGCGGCGACCTTTACGGAAAGCCTGCGCTTGTATGTGACACGCACGTTATACGTCTTACCAATCGGCTTGGGCTTACCGACAGCAAGGACGCTGCAAAGGTCGAGAAACAGCTTGCCGAAATCGTCCCGCCCGAAGAAGGTCTGATGCTTTGCCATAGGCTTGTGTGGCACGGACGGTTGGTATGCAGCGCCAGAAAGCCCGAGTGCGGAGGCTGCTGCATTAAGCAGCTCTGTAGTTATGGCAATCAACCCTTGAAATAACGACGCTAAAGTGGTATAATATCCATGCAATACTTATTCAGGAGGTAAGGCTTATGAAATATGACATTAAGGAGATATCTTCAAGACTGAAAGCAACCAGAGAAAGCCTCGATTTCACAATTGAAGATATGGCAAATGCCGCAAAAATCAGCAAAGAGGAATATGAGCAGTATGAAAACGGCGAAAAGGATCTTTCCCTTTCCGTTATGAATGCCTGCGCAGAGGCTATGGGCATTGAAATGATTGAGCTGCTTACGGGCATGACGCCTACTCTGCAAACATATTCCCTTGTAAGAAAAGGCGAGGGATTGCCGATTGAGCGCCGTATAGGTTTTACCTATCAGCACATGGCGTATCTCTTCAAGAACAAGAAAATCGAGCCGATTATGGTTCACGCTCCGTTTGAGCCGGATCATACAAAGCCGATTCATCTTTCCGTTCACGAAGGGCAGGAAATGGACTTCATTATCAAAGGCAAGCTGAAATTCGTAATCGGAGAAAACACCGAAATTCTCAGCGAGGGCGACTGTGTATACTACGACAGCTCCAAGCCGCACGGAATGATTGCAATAGACGGGGATTGTGATTTTCTCGCCGTACTGATTTAATAAGGAAGGTCGAAAGCAATGGAACAAGTGAAAGGATACTACAAAAGATTCGTCAACGAAGGCTTTGACGAAAACGGAATATTAAACAAATTTGAACTTAACTGTCCCGATAATTACAATTTCGGATATGACATTATCGACAAATACGGTGAGATCGAACCTGACCGCCCCGCCCTGCTGCACGTCGATTTACAGGGCAATGAAACAAGGTTTTCATATAAGCAGCTTTCCGAACTTTCAACAAAAGCGGCTAATCTTTTTACAAGTCTCGGAATCCGCAGAGGCGATAAGGTAATGCTCGTCCTCAAGCGCAATTATCAGTTCTGGTATGCGATTATCGGACTTACAAAAATAGGCGCGGTAGCGATCCCCGCAACTCACCTGCTCACAACGCACGATTTTACCTACCGTTTTACAAGCGCGGGCGTAAAAGCTATTGTCTGCACGGGTCATAACCCCGATATTGAAGGTTATGTTGAAGAAGCCGAAGCAGAACTCGGAATAAGCCTTACAAAGCTGATTGCAAACGGCAAGCGCGACGGCTGGATAAATTTTGACGAAGAAATTGAAAAGCAGCCCGCAACAATGGAGCGTATCGCGACCGATTCGCACGACCATATGCTGCTTTATTTCACTTCGGGCACTACGGGATACCCCAAAATGGTCGTTCACAGCCATCGCTATGCGTTATGTCACATTCAAACCGCGGCGCACTGGCTCAATGTTGACCCCGACGGAATCCACCTTACCATTTCCGATACGGGCTGGGGAAAAGCGGCGTGGGGCAAGCTTTACGGTCAAATGACTCTCGGCGCCTGTGTATTCGTTTACGATTTTGACAAGTTCATCCCCGCGGATATGCTCAAAATTATTCAGGACTACAAGATTACATCTTTCTGCGCACCTCCTACAATGTATCGCTTCTTCATTAAAGAAGGTCTTGAAAAATATGATCTCTCCGCGCTCAAATACAGCTGTATTGCCGGTGAAGCGCTCAACCCCGAGGTTTATAACCGTTGGCTTGAATATACCGGTCTTAAGCTTATGGAAGCGTTCGGTCAGACCGAATCCACCGTAATTCTTGCAAACCTCAAGGGAATGACCCCGAAGCCCGGCTCAATGGGTAAGCCCACACCTTTATATAATGTTGACATTGTTGATGAAAACGACAAGCCGCTTCCGCCCGGCGAAACAGGTGAAATCGTTATCCGCGCAGAACGCGGCAAAGACGGTCTGTTCTGTGGATATTACAGGGACGACGAAAAGACCGACGACGCTTGGCATAACGGCGTTTATCACACCGGCGATACCGCTTGGAAAGACGAGGACGGCTATTACTGGTATGTCGGCAGAAACGACGATGTAATCAAAGCGAGTGGTTACCGCATAGGACCGTTTGAAATTGAAAGTATCCTTATCCAGCACCCCTCCGTTCTTGAATGCGCGGTAACCGGTGCTCCTCACCCGATAAGAGGACAAGTCGTAAAGGCTACAATAGTCCTTGCAAAGGGCTATACCGCAAGCGACGCGCTCGTTGAAGAACTTCAGACCTACGTTAAAAAGAACACTGCCCCGTACAAATACCCGCGTATAATCGAGTTTGTAGATGAACTTCCGAAAACGATAAGCGGAAAGATAAAGCGCACTTCAATTCGCGAAGCTGACAACAAAAAATAAGAAAAACAGCTCTGTCAAAACTCTGACAGGGCTGTTTTCCTTTATTGGAGGCAATCAACGCAGTTTATCAAGAAAAAATCTGGGCATTGTGCTTCGAATTTCATCATCTGCTTCTGTAAACATTGAAGCTAGCGACTTTCCTACAAGTCTGCCGCTGAAAACCGCCTGTTCAATCGAATTTCCGTGCGAACCGACCTCAATAAGAAGCGAGCCTGTTGAAAGTTGTTGGTTATATTGACAATACTGAAATAAAACAGGGCGTGTAAGCGTGGGATAATGCGACTCTATCGCTTGCTGAAGCGCACAGGCAAAGTGAAAATTCTCTAGATAGTACGGCATATTGTAATTTCCGTCGTCCGCTGCCGATATAATCATTATCTGAGCAGCTTTTTCACCGTTAATTTCCGTTACGGCACTTATACGCGTGCCGTCTTGTTCCTCAATCGCGTCCCTATGAACATCGAGAATTATTTTTATTGACGGAAACTCCGCAAGCAGTTTCTCAGTTGTGGCAAGGCTGCGATCATATGCGCCTGTATACTGTGCGTCATGAATAGTTCCGTCGTGCAGAACGGCGATCCCCGCGCTCGCAAGTTCTTCGGCCATTGCCGCGCCCACGGCTACTACGCTGTTGTCAGGATCCGCCGAACGACAGGTATAATCCTCGTCATAATAAGCTTTTTCCGACGGTTCATAGCTTTCACTGGTGTGAGTATGTATAATAAGCACCTGCGGTTCTTCACTGTACAGTTCGGGAATTATCGCACATGGCTTTTCCGCTTCGTTCGCGACCGTTTCGTTCGACAATTCGGTGCAGTTTCTCACCTGTCCTCCTCCCGAAAGTGAAATAAAATCAGGGCCTCCGTTCGGAACAAACGTTTTTTCCCCTATTTCACCGCTTACATCTGAAAAAACAGTAAGATCCTCATGCGCTTGTGAAATATTTCGTATGAGCAGCGCCGCCTGTTCATCATTCGGCTTATCAGGAACATCTTGCACCGTCGGCTCACTTGAAACAGGCATTGGCTGAACAGACGGCTTATATAAAATCAACGAGCCGTTGCTAAAATCCGAGTTGTCGGCGACAATAGGAACGGGAGTGTATTTTGCGACCTCGCTCATATATCTAACCGCGTCGGGTGCCGCAGCAGCAATCAAAAGCGACACGACGGGCGCTCCGACAGCGGTGCCAAGCGCCGCAATAACACGATATTTTCCGAATGACAGCTTGCTTTTGATATCCATTTTTATTCCTCCCGGGCAATCCCGCCTTGAACTGTAATGACATTATATTCGGAGGAATGCCCAAATATTACTGTACTATTATATAATAAGCGACATTATTTCGACCTCGGTAAGATTGTGGTTAAGCGCCAAGCTCACCGCCATGCCGATGCTTCTTGCGAAATCGGCTGTCAGCTTGTCGATATTTCGCGGCGTGACCATCATTTTCCCGATTTCGCCCGCGTCGTAGTCGATAACTGTTGGAACCCCTATCGCAATAACCTTTTTGCCAATAGCCGACGAGCTTATCTCAGCTCTGTCATTTCCGACCCCTGAACCCGGCGAAATTCCCGCGTCGGTAAGCTGAATCGTGCGGCACAAACGCTGCGGTTCAGCACAAGCAAGGCTGTCTATGGCGATAACGAAATCCGCGCCGACTCCTTCGGCGAGAAAACGCACCTGTGAAGCGCTCTCTATCCCTGTCTGACCTGTTACCCCCGTTTCCACGACCGTTATTTTTCTCATTCCGAGCGCGCGAAAATCGTCGTGTGCGGCAAGATGTGCGGTTGCGGGAATGTACCGCAGTGCTTTAACACCCAAACTGTCCGAGCAGACAAGTTCATTTCCAAGCCCCGCAACAAGAGCGTGTCCATCGGGAATAAGCATTTTCAGAAGCTCAGTCAGACACGGTATGCAATCAGCCCCATCGGAGTAAACCGTAAAATATCTTCCCGCCGTTTTCTTCAGCGTTTTTCCGGCTTTTTCATCAAGCTTGACTTCGGTGCACTTTGTTCCGTGTAATTCAAAATCATGAACAAAAAAGCAGTCGCTTTTGTCATTTATTACACCATTTTCGCAAATTAAATCGCTTCTTTTCATCATTTCCGCCTAATTTCTAAAAAAAATAAAAAAGTATTGCATTTTTCAAAAATCTGTGTTATAATATATCGTACTGAAAAAATGTAATTTTATACATACTTTTGATTAAGGAGGTGCAAAACAGTGCCGAACATTAAATCTGCAAAGAAAAGAGTTCTTGTTGCAAAGACCAGAAATGATCGCAATAAGGCTGCCAAGACCGAATTAAGAACAGTAATCAAGAAGGCAAGAGCGGAAGAAGCTACCGCTGAAACCATCAAGGTTGCTTCCGTAAAGCTGGACAAGGCGGCAGGCAAGGGCTTAATCCACAAGAATAAGGCTGCGAGATTAAAGTCCAGACTTGCAAAGAAGGCTAACGCTTCCGCATAAGTTCATACTGCTTTTAAAGGCAGACGAATCCTTTCGATTCGCCTGCTTTTTATTTTTTGTGCATATTTGTCAAATATATGCAAATTTATTTTTCGGCAAAAAATCGTCTGTTCATATTGACAAATACCAAATACTGCAATATAATATATCTTGCACACGTTTATAACCATTACCACAAGATGTTGTGGTGATGTTGCAAAAATAAACCCAGAAAGAGGAGTTCGGTATGATCACAAAAATTCAGAAGCGCGACGGACGGCAGGTTCCGTTTAATGTTCAGAAAATCGCAGACGCGATATATAAAGCTGCTTCCGCAGTAGGAGGCAAGGACTTTAACTCCGCTCTTGCCCTTGCAGAAGAAGTCTGCCGTGTTCTTGACGAAAAGGCAACAAAAACCGGAAAAATTCCGAGCGTTGAGGACGTGCAGGATACTGTTGAAAAGGTGCTTGTTGAAAACGGTCACGCAAAGACCGCCAAGGCGTTCATTCTTTACAGAGCGAATCGTACAAGAATCCGCGAAATGAACACAACTCTGATGAAAACATATGAGGATCTTACATTTAAATCGGCAAGAGACTGCGATATAAAGCGAGAAAACGCCAATATCGACGGCGATACCGCAATGGGAACAATGCTCAAATACGGCTCCGAGGGCGCGAAGCAGTTCAATGAAATGTATGTTCTTGACCCTGTTCATTCAAAAGCTCATATCGACGGCGATATTCATATCCACGACCTTGATTTTCTTACTCTTACCACAACCTGCTGTCAGATAGACATAAAAAAACTGTTTAAAAATGGTTTTTCAACAGGTCACGGCTATCTTCGCGAGCCGAACAATATCGCCAGCTACTCTGCCCTCGCCTGCATCGCTATCCAATCCAACCAGAACGATCAGCACGGCGGTCAGTCGATCCCGAACTTCGATTATGCAATGGCGGACGGCGTAAGAAAGTCGTATGAACAGCTCTATGAAAAAAACATTGTTCGCGCAGTAATGCTTGAAACCTCTAACGATAACGACCTCGCTGTCGAAGAAGAAGTAAAAGCATATATGAAGAAGATTAAGGAAGAAACAGGCCTTGTTCCCGTGCTTGCCAATGACAACGGATTTGCTGAACTTGAACACAAAGAGCTTGTGCGTATTACCGGAAGCGAAGAAATTGCGAATGCAGTACAGAAATTCACGCTAAAATTAACCAAAAAGGAAACAAACCGCGCAACATATCAGGCAATGGAAGCGCTTGTTCATAATCTGAATACTATGAACAGCCGTGCAGGCGCACAGATTCCGTTCTCATCAATAAACTACGGAACGGATACTTCTCCCGAAGGGCAGATGGTTATTGAAAACGTTCTGCTCGCAACGGAAAAGGGGCTCGGAAACGGCGAAACGCCAATTTTCCCTATCCATATTTTCAAGGTCAAGGACGGCATAAATTACAATCCCGGCGAGCCTAACTATCACCTTTTCCGTCTTGCTTGCCGTGTTTCGGCAAAGCGTCTTTTCCCGAATTTCTCATTCATAGACGCACCGTTCAATCTCCCCTATTATAAAGAAGGCGATTATAACACCGAAATCGCATATATGGGCTGCCGCACACGCGTTATCGGCAATGCATATGATAAGTCAAGGGAAATTGTAACAGGTCGAGGAAATCTCAGCTTCACTTCCATAAATCTGCCCCGTTTGGGAATCAAGGCGGGCGGCGATATCGTCAAGTTCTTTGAAATGCTTGAGGATACAATGAATCTCGTGATTGACCAACTTATGTACCGCTATAAAATTCAGGCGCAGAAAAAGGTCAAGAACTACCCGTTCCTCATGGGTCAGGGCATCTGGATCGACTCCGACAAGCTTGGCCCCGATGACTGCGTTGGTGAAATTTTAAAGCACGGCACGCTTTCTATGGGATTTATCGGTCTTGCGGAGTGCCTTAAAGCGCTTATCGGCGTACATCACGGTGAAAGCGAACAGGCGCAGGAGCTTGGACTTAAAATAATCGGAAGAATGAGAGCAAGACTTGACGAGGAAACCGAAAAAACCGGTCTTAACTTCTCTCTTCTCGCAACTCCCGCAGAGGGACTTTCCGGACGCTTTGTTCGCCTTGACAAGAAGCTTTTCGGCGAAATAAAGGGCGTTACCGATCGTGATTATTATACCAACTCTTTCCACGTTCCGGTTTATTACCATATCTCGGCATATCAGAAAATCCACCTTGAAGCGCCCTATCACGCGCTCACAAACGCAGGGCATATCAGTTATGTTGAGCTTGACGGTGACCCTGTAAACAACCTTGACGCTTTTGAACAGGTTATCCGCTGCATGAAAGAAGAAGGCATAGGCTACGGTTCGATAAATCACCCCGTTGATCGCGACCCTGTATGCTGCTATACGGGAATAATCGGCGACCGCTGCCCCAGATGCGGACGTGCGGAAAATGAAGAAACCGTAACCAGAGAAAGAATAAAGAGAATTAAGGTCTCCTGAAATTACACTTTGTAAAATTTGACAAAATTTTAATTTTCCTATTGACTTTAGTCCGTTAATATTCTATAATAAATAATGTATACTGTTCTGTTTTACGGCACACAGAAATTTTACATAACATCTTTAGGAGGTCTATCATGAGAGTTTACAACTTCAGCGCAGGTCCCGCTGTTTTACCTGAGGAGGTTCTCAAGGAAGCGGCAGATGAAATGCTCGATTACAGAGGAACCGGTATGTCCGTAATGGAAATGTCACATCGTTCAAAGGCTTATGACGCTATCATCAAGGAAGCGGAAAAGGATATCAGAGAGTTGATGAACATTCCCGATAACTATAAGGTTCTTTTCCTTCAGGGCGGCGCTTCACAGTTCTTTGCAGAGGTTCCTATGAACATGATGAAGAACAAGAAAGCGGCTTATATCATCACAGGTCAGTGGGCTAAGAAAGCGTATCAGGAAGCTCAGATTTACGGCGAGGCTGTTGCGGTAGCTTCTTCCGCAGACAAGACCTTCTCTTATATCCCCGACTGCTCCGATCTCGATATCCCCGAGGACGCAGACTATGTTTACATTTGCGAAAATAACACAATCTACGGCACTAAGTTCAAGACGCTCCCCAACACAAAGGGAAAGACGCTTGTTGCCGACGTTTCTTCATGCTTCCTTTCAGAGCCTGTTGACGTTACAAAATACGGCGTAATCTACGGCGGCGTTCAGAAGAATATCGGTCCTGCCGGCGTTGTTATCGCAATTATCCGCGAAGACCTCATAACAGACGACGTTCTCCCCGGAACTCCCACCTTGCTCAAGTGGAAAACTCAGGCTGACGCAGAATCCCTTTACAACACCCCTCCCTGCTACGGTATTTATATTTGCGGAAAAGTGTTTAAGTGGATTAAGAAGATGGGCGGTTTAGAGGCTATGAAAGCTCACAACGAAAAGAAGGCTAAGATTCTCTATGACTTCCTCGACCAGAGCAAGCTGTTCAAGGGTACTGTAAGACCCGAAGACCGTTCTCTCATGAACGTTCCCTTTGTTACAGGCAATGAAGAACTCGACGCAAAGTTCATCAAGGAATCCAAGGCAGCAGGCTTTGAAAACCTTAAGGGTCACCGCACAGTAGGCGGCATGAGAGCTTCCATCTACAACGCTATGCCTATTGAGGGCGTTGAAAAACTGGTTGAATTTATGAAGAAATTTGAAGCTGAAAACGGCTGATTATCTACACAAAAAGGAGTAAACGGCAATGTACAACGTATTGACACTCAATAAGATCGCTGCCTGCGGAACAGACCTTTTTGACAAGGCTGCATACGCTTTCAGCGAAGATATGGCTAACCCCGACGCAATTCTTGTAAGATCTGCGTCAATGCACGAAATGGAACTCGGCGACAATCTGCTCGCAATCGCAAGAGCAGGCGCAGGCGTAAACAATATTCCGATCGACAAATGCTCGGAAAAAGGTATCGTTGTTTTCAATACCCCCGGCGCAAATGCAAATGCAGTTAAGGAACTTGTTCTGGCGGGATTATTCCTCTCAAGCAGAAAAATCGTTCCTGCAACCGAATGGATAAAGACCTTAAAGGGCAAGGGCGACGAAGTAGGCAAGCTTGTTGAAAAGGGCAAGAGTCAGTTCGCAGGTCCTGAAATCAAGGGGAAGAAGCTCGGCGTTATCGGTCTCGGCGCTATCGGCGCGCTTGTAGCAAACGCAGCAGCAGCTCTTGGTATGGAAGTTTACGGCGCAGACCCGTTCCTCTCTGTTGACGGTGCGCTCCGTCTTTCTGCGGGTATTCACTATGTAAAGAGCAACAAGGAAATCTTTGAAAACTGCGACTACATCACTCTTCACGCTCCTGCAACACCCGAAACAAAGGGCATGATAAACGCAGAAACCATCGCAATGATGAAAAAGAGCGTTCGCATACTTAACTTTGCAAGAGCTGATCTCGTTGACAGCAAGGCTATTATTGATGCACTTGCAAACGGCGGCATGGCAGCTTATGTTACCGACTTTGCGACGGACGATATTATCGGCGTTGACGGTGTAGTTGCAATTCCTCATCTCGGCGCTTCCACTCCCGAGAGCGAAGATAACTGCGCTGTTATGGCTGTAAACGAAATCAAGGCTTATCTTGAAAACGGAGATATCATCAACAGCGTAAATCTTCCTAATGTTCAGGTTGCAAAAACAGGCGACGCAAAGATTTGCATTATTCACAAGAATGTTGAAGGTCTTATTTCAAAGGTCACCGCTATTGCGGCTGACGCAGGCGTAAATATTGAAAATATGGTAAGCAAATCCAAAAAAGATATGGCTTATACGGTTCTCGACATCAAGGGCAATTCCGATGGCGTTGCTGATAAAATGAACGCTATCGATGCCGTAATAAGCGTTCGCGTCATCAAGTAAATGTGAACAAAATCTAAAAATAAATCCCGATTGGCAGAAATGTCAATCGGGATTTTTGTTATTTTATTTGCAAAAGTCATAACCTTCCCTGTCCGTTCATACTATTTAAAGAAAAGTTTTCGCCTGAACACAAAGTATCGAAAAAGGAAAGGATTGGTACAGACAGATGACTGAATACCTGCCGGAAGGCGCATTATTACATACTTCAACAAATCAGCATTATATAAGCTCGCCCGGCGGACTTGAAGAAGCAATGCGGCAAAGTGCAATTATAGAAGCGGTGTGCACACTTTGTGACAGTATGCACAACCTGATCGTTGACTTCGGATTTGCAAGGGGAATTATTCCGCGCGAAGAAGGAGCAACGGGAATATCAGACGGCTCAACACGCGATATAGCGTTGATTTCCCGTGTAAATAAACCGATTTGCTTCAAGGCAATAAGCGTCGGAGGCACTATTGTTCTTTCCCGCCGTGCTGCTCAAACAGAATGCTTTGAAAAATATATAAACAAATTTCATTGTGGTGACATTATTCCCGCAAAAATCACGCATATGGAACAATTCGGCGCGTTTGTTGACATTGGCTGTGGTATCCCGTCGCTTATTCCGATAGATATGATATCAATCTCACGCATCGCGCATCCCAAAGACCGCTTTTATGTCGGTCAGAATATCAAGGGCGTTATAAAAAGCATTGACAACGGCAAAATAACGCTTTCTCATAAGGAACTGCTCGGTTCGTGGGCTGAAAACGCAGAAAAATTTTCAGTCGGCGAAACTGTAACCGGAATAGTTCGTTCAGTTGAAAGCTACGGAATTTTTGTCGAGCTTTCGCCTAATCTTGCGGGACTTGCTGAATTGAAAGACGGGGTTTCTGCCGGCAATATCGTAAGCGTGTATGTAAAAGCAATCATTCCCGAAAAAATGAAAATAAAGCTTATAATCGTTGACAGATTTCCCCCAAGAGATACGCAGGAACCGCTTCCCTTTTGCTATGTTGAAGATTCGGAACATATTGACAGTTGGGTTTATTCAACGCCGATAAGTGAAAAAGTGATACGAACCGATTTTTCGCAGCAACTATGAATTTTTAATGCGTCTGCGGTATTCAGCGGCAGCCTGTTCCAGCTTATTATCGCCGAACTCATAATAAACCCTGTCCTTGATTTCATCGGGTAAATACTGCTGCTTGACATAATGGTTGGGATAATCATGAGGATAAAGATAGTGCTGACCCTTTACCGCAGCGCCCTCACCATCGTAGTGAACATTCTGAAGATGCCGTGGAAAATCACCCGTTTTTCCCCTTTCAACGTCCTCAATCGCTTTGTTTACAGCAAGATAGGCGCTGTTTGACTTTGGCGAGGTAGCAAGAAGAATAACAGCTTCAGCCAAAGGTATTCGTGCTTCCGGAAATCCGAGCTGCAAAGCACTGTCAACACAAGCTTTAACTATCGGAACGGCGTTCGGAAATGCCAGTCCAACATCTTCCGAGGCAATAACAAGAAGCCGCCTGCATATCGACGGTAAATCGCCTGCTACAATAAGACGCGCAAGATAATGCAAGGCTGCATTTTCGTCCGAACCTCGTATCGACTTCTGAAACGCCGACAGAATGTCATAATGCTGGTCACCGCCACGATCATATTTCATTGAGCTTTTTTGCGTCAGCTCACGAGCAAGCTCAAAGCTTACCGCACCGTTGTCGGCTGAAAGCATACATAATTCAACGGTATTTATTGCCTTTCTGACGTCTCCGCCGCACCCGAGCGCAATATGCTCAATTACCCCATTCTCAATCTCATAATGCAGATTTGTACTTTCCTCGCCAAGCCTGAACGCACGCTCTATTGCAGGAATTATATCATTTTTTGAAACCGGCTTGAACTCGAACACGGTAGAACGCGATAAAATTGCATTGTATATGTAAAAATACGGATTTTCGGTCGTTGAAGCAATCAAAGTTATATCGCCGTTCTCAATATATTCAAGCAGGCTTTGCTGCTGACGCTTATTTAGGTACTGTATCTCATCAAGATAAAGCAGAATCCCACTGCCAAAGCCGAAATTTCCCCTTTCGGAAATTACATCTTTGATATCCGCCGTTGAACAGTTTGTTCCGTTCAGCTTATACAGATTCATTTCTGTTCTGCTTGCAATAATATTCGCAACCGTAGTTTTTCCTACACCCGACGGTCCGTAGAAAATCATATTCGGGATTTTTCCGCCCTCAATTATTTTACGAAGCGGCTTCCCCTGTCCGAGAATATGCTTCTGACCGACAACATCATCAAGAGCGGTTGGTCGAATCCCGTCCGCTAGCGGCATAATATCATTCCTTTCATATACAGCAAAACCGCACACTTGTTATCAAGCAGTGCGGTTTTTATTTTGTTCGCAACAGTTGTTCATATTTAGCAAAATATGAACATCAGTTTTTCAGTGCGCCCTTTACATTATACTTTGCAAGCAGTGCGTCAATCTTGCTGTGCGGGTCAATTACCATGCTTGTTGAAATATCGTGATTAAGAGCAACTATCAGATAAGCGATGTACTTGGAAATATCAACCTCATAGAACCACTCGCGCTTCAAAAGCTCAGGAGTTCTGTATGTAAGATTTGTACCGAGAACATAGTCGATAATTCCGTTTTCATACGCTTCATCAAACTTTGCAAGACCGTTTGTGAAAATCGGGTAAGTTGCATATGCAATGATTCGCTTTGCTTTACGCTTTTTAAGCTCATAGGCGATATCAAGCATTGAATCACCCGAAGAAATTATATCGTCAGAGATAAAAACGTCCATTCCCTCGACGGAATTTCCGAGGTATTCATGTGCAACGATAGGATTTCTTCCGTTTACGATTCTGGAGTAATCGCGGCGCTTATAGAACATACCAAGATCAACGCCAAGCACGGAAGCATAGTACATATTGCGGTGCATCGCGCCTTCATCGGGGCTGACTACCATAAACGTCTTGGGGGTAATATTCAAGTCCTTAACATTCTTGAACATCGTCTTAAGAACCTGATAAGAAGGCATAACATTGTCAAATCCCATGAGCGGAATTGCATTGCACACTCTCGCGTCATGCGCGTCGAAGCAGATAACATTCTCTACCGACATGGCTTGAAGCTCCTGAAGAGCGACTGCGCAGTCAAGCGACTCACGGTAATTTCTTCTGTGCTGACGTCCGCCGTAAAGGATAGGCATAATAACATTTATGCGGTGTGCCTTGCCGCTCATAGCCTGAATAATACGTTTTAAATCCTGAAAATGGTCATCGGGCGACATTGCGTTTTCTTTACCGAACATCTTGTATGAGCAGCTATAATTCCCGACATCGACAATAATATAAATATCATCGCCGCGAATTGATTTTTTGATAAGTCCCTTACCGTCGCCGGAAGAAAAACGCGGACATTCGGTTTCAATCAGGTAAGAATCAACATTTATGCCGCTGTTCTGCGACCATTCAACGAGGTAATTGTTAATCTTTTCGCCAAGTTCCTTTGCACCGTCCATAGCAATTACACCAAGAGGTGCTACTGCGTCCTGTGCGTTTATGACGGCCTCACTTGCTTTTGTCATTCCATGTACTCCTTTTAAATTGATAATTTACTCGTATAAAGGATATTTTTTGCAAATCTCCGTAACATCCTGCCTGATCTTGTCTTTTGAATTGTCAAAGTCCTTTGCCGCAAGATAAATGCAGTCAGCAATTACCTTCATGTCGTCCTCAACAAGACCTCTGGTTGTAACAGCAGGCGTACCGATACGAACTCCGCTTGTGATAAACGGGCTCTGGGGGTCATTGGGAATAGCATTCTTATTTACTGTAATATAAACTTCATCAAGCTTTTTCTCAAGCTCTTTTCCTGTAATATTAAACGGCTGTAAATCAACCAGCATAAGGTGATTATCTGTGCCGCCGGAAACGAGATTGAAGCCCTTTTCAAGCAGAGAATCGGCCAGAACAGCCGCATTTTTTACGATCTGCTTGCCGTATGCCTTAAATTCGGGTTTAAGCGCTTCCGCAAAGCAAACAGCCTTTCCTGCGATAACGTGCATAAGCGGACCGCCCTGCGTTCCGGGGAATACCGCCTTGTTTATTTTCTTTGCAAGCTCCTCATCGTTGGTCATAATCATACCGCCGCGGGGTCCGCGAAGAGTTTTATGCGTAGTTGTCGTAACAATATCCGCATAAGGAACAGGAGAAAGATGTTCTCCAGCCGCAACAAGACCTGCAATATGCGCCATATCTACCATCAAATATGCGCCAACGCTCTTTGCGATTTCGGAAAGCTTTTCAAAATCGATCTTTCTAGGATATGCGCTTGCGCCTGCAACAATCATTTTCGGCTTGTTTTCCTCAGCAAGCTTCTTAACCTCGTCATAGTCAATCATTCCCGTTTCATCACTCAGACCGTAAGGAATGAAATTGAAATACTTACCCGAAATATTTACGGGAGAACCATGTGTGAGGTGTCCTCCGTGAGCCAGACTCATGCCAAGAACGGTGTCGCCGGGGCTGAGAAGTGCAAAATAAACAGCGGTGTTAGCCTGCGCGCCGGAATGGGGCTGAACATTTACAAAATTGCAGCCAAACAGTTTCTTAGCGCGTTCAATTGCAATATTCTCCACAACGTCAACGCACTCGCATCCCCCGTAATAACGCTTACCCGGATAACCCTCGGCGTACTTATTGGTAAGAACGCTGCCCATTGCCGCCATAACTGCGGGAGATACAATGTTTTCGCTTGCAATCAGTTCAAGATTGCGCTGCTGCCGTTTCAGCTCTCCTGCCATTGCCTCGGAAACCTCCGGGTCATACTTTGCAAGGAAGCCGATTGAATCGATTAAATCCTGATACATACCAATCTCGCTTTCTATAAAATATATTTTAATTATACAGAATTTGCTCACAAATTTCAATCGGTAATCTGACAAAAAATGTGCCGCTTTTCTGATAATTTTTGTAACAGCGTTTTCACGGATTGCATATGCTAACCTGTTCACATTTCTTAAAACATGAACAATTACTGCACCTCTCGCCGAAGTTCGTGAATAAACGGTCTTCCTCGATATCCGATGCAATTCTTTCCGTTCTTTTTGGCAATAATCAGCTGAAGATCAGCTTCATTCAGAAGTTCGGAATATGTTGATTTTCCGTCAAGAACACGGATTTCGGAAATTCCTACGCTTATAGTCACAATTCTGCCCTCGCCTGCAGGTAAAGCCATTGTTTCAACGGATTCACGAAGCTGTTCGGCAAAGCTAAGCACCTCAACGTCTGTTTTATCCTCAATAATAAGCACAAAATCATCTCCGCCGAACCGCGAAACAATGTCGGTAACCGGCTTAGCCATAATCCTTATGCAATTGCATATAGTGTACAGGCACTCATCGCTTTTATCATAGCCAAAGTTGTGGTTATATCTTCTGAAATTGTCTACGTCAATAAGAATAACTGCGACCTTATGGTTTTCTTCGGCAGAAGAATATCTTTCTCGGAATTTTTCTGACAAACCCGCTTTGTTCAGCATTCCGGTAAGTGAATCGGTATGCGAAATCCGCAGACAGCGTTCCTCAACCGTTTCAATTCTTCGGCGATTTATCCACATTCCCGCATAGCAATTATACTTTAAAGCGAATCCCCATATCCAGAATGCTGACCCAAGCAGAAGCAGAATATAATATGTGAATCCGCAGTGTTCAAGGATACCAAAAAGAACAGCGGGAATAAGTAACACCGCACCGCTCACTGCCGCACCGACAACATAAAAAATCGGCACAAACTGCACCAGAATAAGATATATCAAAAACCAGTAAATTGTATGTGATGTCTGATATTCGCCTATAGCGTTCATTATTCCGCCTAATATGAACGCTCCCCAATACATTCTAAGCATTGCTTTCATGCGTTCTTCGTCCTGCTGTCTTTGACTCAACTCATGGCTGTAGGCAGAAAAGAAAACCACCGCACAAGCAATGTTAATCAGTGAACCGACTGTTGAAAAAATCAGTCCTAAATCAGGTTTACCTGCAAAAAGAAATCCGAAAACAAAGCCAAAAATTCCAATAAGAAGCTGTATTGCAGTAAACGTATACACCCTGCGGCTGTTCTTTTTCAGAATATAGCTGTCCAGAAGTCTTTCAGCGCAGTCGTCATCGGCAAGAAGTTCCTTTACGGCGTTTTGAGCAAGGATATTTTTTATATTTTCAAAATGTTCGGCAACAGCCGAAAACCATCGGTGCATAAAACGAACCTCCTTGTTCTCACCGAACCGATTTTATAAATTTGCTATACACTTCATCGGACACGCCGCAGCACAAACGCCGCAGCCCGTACATTTTCCCGCGTCAATAACCGCGTGATTAGCGCTTACAGCAATCGCCCCGTTAGGACACTTCTTTGCACAAATACCGCAGCCGATACAGCCGTTTTTACACGCTGCGCGGGTAATTTTTCCGGGATCGGCTGATGAACATCGAACAATAAATTTTTGGCTCTCACCTATTAAGGATATAAGCTCGTTCGGACAGACCTTAATGCACTTTCCGCAGGCGGTGCAAAGTTCGGGATTTATAACGGCAACCCCGTTTTTTATGCATATCGCGTTGTTTTGGCACACTTTGACGCAATCTCCGAGCCCGTGGCAGCCCGATGTACACTTCCCTTTTCCGTTATAGAATTTTTCAACGGCAGCGCAGCTTCCCGTGCCTATATAAACGAATTTATCCTCGGTTGCTTCGCAGTTTCCGTTGCACTTGACATAGGCATATTCGCGCTCCTGAACCTGTGCGGCAACGCCCATTATCTCGCTCAGCGCTATTGTTACGGGAGCGCCTCCCGGCTTGCACAAATTCGGCGCTGCCTCGCCTTTCGCAACGGCATTGGCATAACCCTCGCAGCCCGAAAAACCGCACCCGCCGCAGTTTGCACCGGGGAGCGCTTCGGTTATTTTTTCAACGGTTTCATCGGTTTTTACAAACAACAGCTTGGACGCGACCGTCAGAAGAACTCCGGCAACCGCGCCAAGAAGCAGGAAAAACAAAATCGGCAGCACATATTGTTCCATAAATTTGTTCCTTTCAAGTAATTGTTTCAGCTCAGCCGCCGAAAATTCCGTCAACTATTCCGCCGAATCCGACAAAAGAAAGCGATGTGATCGACGCGGCAATCAACGTTATCGGAGTTCCGGAAAGAGCTGCGGGAACATTGCATTTTTCAATTCTTCCGCGAACACCGGAGAAAATTACCATTACAAGCAAAAAGCCCAGACCGCCCGCAAGCGCGTTAACAAGCGCTTCGATAAAGCTGTATTCCGACTCGATATTGATAATAGTTACGCCCAAAACCGCACAGTTTGTTGTAATAAGCGGAAGGTATACGCCCAATGCCTTATATAAAGGCGGAACAAACTTCTTCAGCACCATTTCCACTATCTGAACGAACGACGCAATAATAAGAATAAAACAAATCGTGTTAAGGTATGTGATATTGAGCGGGACAAGTACTCCATAATAAATCGGATATGTTACCGCAGTCGCACCGACCATTACAAATGTTACGGCAAGACCCATTCCCGCCGCGCCGGAAAATGTTTTTGAAACGCCGAGGAAGGGACATATTCCGTAGAACTTGCAGAGAATGAAGTTCTCGGTAAGTATTCCCGTCATCAGAATTATCATCAGATTCTTAGCAAGCTCCATTTTCGCTTTCCTCCTTTTCGGCGTGTTTACAGAAAGCTCTTCCGGGACAGCCGTCGCAGCCGACCGCTTTCGGCTTTTTCTTGCTCAATTTCCCCACAATGGCAATAACGCAGCCAAGCGTGAAAAATCCGCCCGCAGGCAAAATAAACAACGTCATAGGCTCAACAAAATCAGGGAGAACCGTCATTCCGAACCACTTGCCCGTGCCGAGAATTTCGCGTATCGAACCAACTATAAGCAGTGAACAGGTAAATCCTAGACCCATTCCAAGACCGTCAAGCACTGACGGAATAACCTTGTTCTTACACGCAAACATCTCAGCGCGCCCAAGAATTATGCAGTTTACAGTGATAAGGCTCAGAAAAACTCCCAGACTGTTTGCAAGGCTGGGCAGAAACGCGTCCAGCAAAAGACTTACGAATGTAACAAAGCCGGCAATAATTACAATAAAACAAGGCAGACGAACCGTATTCGGTATCACCTTTTTGAGCAGCGATATTGCGAGATTGGAACAGACAAGTACAAATGTCGTCGCCAGTCCCATTCCAAGTCCGTTCTCTGCCATTGTCGTAACGGCAAGGGTCGGACACATACCAAGCAGCATTACAAGGTTCGGATTTTCCTTGATAAGACCTTTGGTAAATTCTTTCATGTAGCTCATTTCGCCACCTCCATGCTTGCATACGCCGCGATTGCGTCATTGACCGCCGAGGCTACGCCCTTTGACGAATATGTCGCGCTCGTAACTGCCTGAACCTCATTCTCAGAAACAGGCGTCTGCTTTACGATTACCGCGTTTTCGCTCATGCCGCAGAATTTATTCAAAAATTCGGGGTCGTTTACCTTTGTTCCCAGACCGGGCGTTTCCGAAATCGAAATTACGGATATTCCGCCGACAGAACCGTCGCTGTTCATATAAATAAGCAAATCAAGACCGCCTTTGTTATAGCCGTCTGCAAGAATTTCAAAAAGAATATCACCGTTTTGATTTGTAATAACCTTTCTGACAGATTCCGGGAGCTGAACGCTTAAATCAGAGATAACGCTGTACTCTCCCTCGCCCGCCAGCTTTTTACACTGAACGAGCATATCTTCGGTGATTACGCCCGAAGTATCCTTATATGTAAGATTGTAGGTTACGATAAGAAGCGCAGAAATTATCGTTGTGATAAGAGCGAGGACAATAACAGGCTTTATGTACTTCAGCATTTCTGTTTTGCCTCCTTTTTAGCTCCAAAGGGTCTCGGCTTAGTAACTTTGTCAATCTGCGGAGTGAGAATGTTCATAATAAGTATGGAATATGAAACGCCCTCGGGGTATGTTCCGAAGTTTCTTATTACAACCGTTATAAGTCCGCAGCCTATAGCAAAAATCAGCTTCCCTTTCCATGTTATCGGCGTTGTGGCATAGTCGGTCGCCATGAATATCGCTCCCAGCAGAAGTCCGCCCGACAAAATTTCCATAAGCACGTCGCCGCCAGCAAACCATGTACATATTCCCACAGTTCCGACAAAAACGACAGGCGTTATCGGGTTAATTATACCGAGAATCGTAAGATAAAGTCCGCCGAGCAGAAGCGCTGCCGCACAGGTTTCGCCTATACAGCCGCCGCGCAGGCCGAGAAACATATCCAGATATGACGGCAGACCGCTTTCCATTGCGAGAGGAGTTGCCGTTGTAACAGCGTCGGATGCTCCCTCCGCATACCAAAACGGTTTCACCCAAGTGGTCATGTACGAAGTGAATGAAAGCATAAGTACAATTCGCGCGGTTATTGCCGGATTCGCAAAGTTCTGACCTATGCCACCGAAAAACTGCTTGACAATCACTATTGCAACTGCCGAGCCTATCGCAGCCATGTAAATCGGAAGAGTTGCAGGCAAATTCAGCGCAAGTAAAATTCCCGTAACAATAGCCGACAAATCGTATATCGTCTGCGGTCTTTTGGTTATTTTGTTAAATATCATTTCTGAAAGCACGCAAAAAGTCGGGCAAAGAACGCAAAGCAAAAGCGCGCGCAGTCCGAAAATTACCGTTCCCGCAATAACAGCGGGACACAGCGCAATGATAACGTGAAGCATTACCTTCTGCGTTGTCATCGTGCTTCGGATATGCGGCGAGGGCTCAATAAGATAGCTGTTCATTTTGTTTCCTCCCCATTTCAGCTTTTATTTTCCCGCAAAAACAGTTTTGCGAGCTGATTTTTTTCCGAAAGACTGCGCCGTGCGGGACAGACATAGGTACAGGCGCCGCAATTCATACAAAGGTTGACATTGAGCTTTTCAAGCAAAGCTGCGTCGCGCGCGTCGTAAGCGTGTTCAAGCTCAGTCGGCATAAGCCCCATCGAACAAGCGCGAACACATCTGCCACAGCGTATGCAGGCAGTCGTTTTGCTTGCAGCGGTATCGGCAAACAGCAGCACGGCATTATTCGTCTTTAAAATGGGCGTCTGAGCGTCATAAATGCACGTTCCCATCATCGGTCCGCCGAGAAGAACACGGTCGGGCTGCTTGCGGACGTTCGCTGCCGCAAGAATATCGGAAACAGGCGTTCCTATCGGTACAATAAGGTTCATAGGCTTATTTACAATAGGTCCGTCAACTGTAATACGACGCTTTATAAGAGGAATCCCCGTTGCAAGATAGTCGTTGATAAACGCAACTGTCGAGCAGTTCATTACAAGGCAGCCTGCCGACGCAGGAAGCTGCCCCGCTTTTACGACTCTGCCCGTTGTGTTGTAAATAAGTACCTTTTCAGCACCCTGAGGATAAACGGACGGGAGCCTTGAAACCGTAATATTTGCGTCCGAAGCGGTCAGCTCGGTCATCTTTCTGATCGCCGCGGGCTTATCTGCTTCAATACCGATGAACGCCCGCTTCAGATCAAGATAATCCATTATTTTGCGTATTCCAGAGGCAATTTTTTCTCCATCCTCCATGAATGCGCGATAGTCGGAATTTATGTACGGCTCACATTCGGCGCCATTTATAACAAGCGTATCAACAACTGTTTCTTTCGGGAAATTCATTTTTACATAAGTGGGAAATCCCGCTCCGCCAAGCCCGACAGAACCACTTTTCTTCACTGCTTCAATGAAATCCTCTCGGCTGTTTATTGTCGGCTTTGAAATCTCGTCAGACATTTCCTGCTTATAATCGGTTTCAATAACAATTGCCTTGTTCCATTTGCCGAAAACGTTCAGGATATCGGTTATTTCGGTCACAGTGCCGGTTACGCTCGAATGCACCGGTGCGGAAATAACTGCGTCGCTTATGCCGATAAGCCGCCCCGTCTTAACACGGTCGCCCGGCTTTACAAGCGGAGTACACGGCACGCCGCCGTGCTGCGACATACTTATGATAACCTTTTTCGGCAGCGGAAGCTCTGCCGACGAAATCTCGGCAGCTCCGCAAAAATGCGGCAACCTCACAGAATTTAGTTTCATCTTCATACCTTTCCGCTTACTGTCCGATTTCCGATTTAAGGAAAGCAATAAGCTCGGTTATTCGCCCGGACGGACGTTCAAAATATGCGTTGTCAACAAATATCACATTGCCGTTCTGAACGGCGGCGAGCCCGCCGAAAACCTCGTCGACAAGCAAATCGTCAATAGTATAGATATTATTCGCAAAAACACGTTCGGGCTGTAAGTCCAAAAGAAATTCTTTGTTGAATGAATACTCTTTTCCCTCCTCGGCGGCATTTTTACCAAAAAGCGATAAAACCGAGCTTTCAAAAGTATCACCGCCCGCAGCGCAGAGTCCTTCGGTTATGTAAACAAATCTTTCTTCACTTTTTTCGGCGGAATTAAACGCCTCGGCAATATCCGAAAAGGCGGCATTTCCGGCGCTTTCACCGTCAAAAAGTCCCTCATATATCAACCCGATTGCACAATATATCTTATTAAACCTATCTATCGTGGTTGGGTTGGGAATGTAAACGGTCGTTATTCCCGCGTCCTCAAGGCGATAAATATCCTTTGTGGAAATTGCGGTCGCCGTCAAAACTATATCGGGTTTAAGCTCGATTATTTTCGATAAATCGGGCTTAGTCGGTTTACCGACATCGGTGATCTCAGACACATTTTCGGGAAAATCGCAATAGCTGTCTATTCCGACAAGAGTTTCGCCATAACCCATTTCAAAGAGAATTTCGGTAAGAAACGGCGAAAGGCAAACAACTCTTTGCGGAGCCGACTTTATTACAGCGTCATTTACAGTGACCGGATACGGCGACGGTTCGCTGTTTTCAGGCGATGTTGTAACCATAACGGGCAGTGCGTCGGGAGTGTCCTCCGATATCGGCGTGTCTTTATTACAGCCGCAAAGAATTATGCAGCAAGCAGTGAGAAGAGCAAATATTTTTTTCAAACAAGCGCCCTCCTTAAAGATTTTCATAATCAAGTCCGAGCTCAAGCCGCGATTGCAGCATATCAATGAACTGCCGCGCGGTTCTCGGAGAACGCCCGCACTTTTTCAGCGCAAAACGCTCGGCCGCCGTATCAAGCTTATCTTCGGAAAGCTCAATTCCGCGGTCAGCCGCAATCTGGTGAACAATATCAAGAAATTCGCTTTTCGCAGGCGTGCTGAATGTTATATAAAGTCCGAAACGGTCGGCAAGCGACATATTCTCATCGCGCGCGTCTGCGGCGTGCATCTCATCGCCGCTGCGCTCGGAAACGGTTTCCTTTAAAATGTGACGGCGATTTGTCGTTGCGTATAAAATGCAATTATCGGGCATCGCAGCAACCGAGCCTTCAAGAACCTGTTTCAAAAAGCTGTAGCCCTCGTCGTTTTCGCCGAATGTTATATCATCAATAAATAAAATAAATTTGAGCGGATTATCCCGCACAAGGTCGTAAATGCGATAAATATTCAAAATCTCACGCTTTGGAATCTGAATAATCCGAAGCGTCGGGTACTGATTTACAAGCGCCTTGACCGTACTGGATTTTCCCGTTCCGCGATCGCCGTAAAGCAAAGCGTTATGCGCCTTTTTCCCATTAAGAAAGCAGAGCGTATTGTCGATTATTTTTTCACGCTGAACGCGGTAATTTTTAAGGTCTGAAAGGCGTATCGGATCAGGTTTGCGAACAGGCATAAGTATGCCATCTTCAAAGCTGAACGCTTTATTTTCCGCAAATTTACGGCTTCCGAAGCGCTCTGCATATGAAATTACGCTTTCGGCAGTAATTGCAGTATTTCCCGTTTCAAACTCAGGAAAATGAAGCTCTGAAGCTTCAGGGAAACGTGCGCATATAAAGCCTGAAAGCTCCTGCGGCGTTTTTGAAGCAATTTCAGCCAAAACAGCTATATCAGAAGAAACCGATTTATAAAGAATATCAGATTTTGATGCAATATATGCGGTTATAAGCGGGTTATCGCCGCCCGCCGCAAGGAAGAAAATATAGTCGCTTAGCGTCAGTTCTTCGGAAAGAAGCCGCTCGCAAACAGCAGAATATGAACGCAGCACGTCACCGCAGCTTTCACAAAAAATCCCGCAAAAATCATGTATCAGCGGGTCGTTTTTATATGCCGAACAGCACATGAGCGCTGCCGACAGATTAAGTTTATCCATAATAAAAAGCCTCTGATTCAGGGCAAAAACCGGCAGTAAGCGCAGCAATGCCTTTAATAAAGATGTACAGCGATACACCTTATATTATACATGATTATGCGGGAAGTTTCAAGCCTTTTTGTAAAAAATCACAAAATTTATTCAACGGTATAAATTGCAACAGACGAAATGATAATATTCTCTACAGGTTTGCTTTCCGCGCCGTCGCTGCCTTGTTCGGTATCAACCTTGGAAATTGCGTCAATAACCTCAAAGCCCTCTACCGTCTGACCGAAAACGGTGTATCCTCCGTCAAGGAACGGCACGCCGCCTACCTCTGCATACTTTGCGGAAATTTCATTTGTAAGCGTCTCAGACATGGCGCTTGCGCCATTTGCCATATTTGTGTAGGATTCGCCGTTGGTCATATACGCATTATAATATTCGGAACCCTTGTCATATTTTTCGGCTTCCTGCTTAAATGCACTGCCGTACTGCGAATAGTAATTCGCATATTGGTCGTACATAGTCGAAATATCGTTTTGCGGCTCTTTATTATTTACAATATAGAACTGACAGGTATTGCTGCCGCCTGCATTCGCGTAACAAAGCGCGCCGTAATAGTGACGCATATCAGTATTTATCTCACAGGAAAATTCGCCGCCGTCAGCCGCTGTTCCGCCCGTTCCGTCGCCGTTAAGTGAACCGCCCTGCATCATAAATCCGTCAATAACACGGTGAACGCTCTTACCGCTGTAGTACCCGGAATTTGCAAGGTCAATAAAATTCTGCACACCATACGGAACTTCCTCGGGATAAAGCTTGACCTTTATATCGCCGTAATTCTCAATGCTTATAACGGCATAGGTATCGCCTTTTTCAAGCGTTACCGTACCGCTGTTTCCCCCTTTTCCGTTACCTTTGGTTACAGAAAATTTATCGCCGCTTACAACAGTATCGGTATTATCCTTTTCAGCCGTTGCAGCATTGCCGCCATCCTCGTTCGCGGAAGGTTTATCACTATCTGAATTACAGCCCGAAAGCAGCATTGAAGCCGCACAAAACAAAGCCAGTGCTGCGGAATTTTTTCTTTTCAATTTCGTATCTCCTTTCAAAAAGGCACAAAAACCGTCCCGCAGAGGGCTGCGGAGCGGTTTTCTGTCAGTCAATTTCAACCATAACTTTTTCGCTGTGCTTAACAGCGCCGGCACGCATAATGGTGCGAATCGCTTTGGCGATTCGTCCCTGCTTGCCGATTACTCTGCCCATGTCGTCGGGAGCAACGTGCAGATGATACACGACTGTCCCGTCCTCTTTGGGTTCGTCAACGGTAATTTCGACTGCCGATTCATCTTCGACAAGCTCTCCTACCATTGCGTATAACAATTCTTTCATTGTAGCCTCCGCTTCGTTACGAACCTTACTTCTTTAAAAGCTTCTTAACGGTATCAGTGGGCTGTGCGCCGTTCTTAATCCACTGTTCAGCCTTTTCAGCGTCGATTTTAACAACAGCGGGTTCCTTTGTAGGGTCATAGTAACCGATTTCTTCGATAAAACGACCATCTCTGGGATAACGGGAATCAGCAACAACTACTCTGTAAAAAGGAGCTTTCTTAGCACCCATTCTTCTGAGTCTGATTTTTACTGCCATTTCAATTCACCTCCATAAAATTATTTTTTGTATATTACGCTTTCGCGGTAATACCTTACATAAGACCGTTCATGTCTCCGCCAAGACCTTTAAGCAGGTTTCTTGGAAGTCGTCCTTTTTTCATCTTTCCGCCCATCTGCTTCATCATCTTCTGCATCATATCGAATTGCTTCAGCAGATTATTGACGTCCTCGACTTTCGTTCCCGAGCCGGCAGCGATTCTGCGCTTTCTTTTTGCGTCGATAAGCGACGGACGTTCGCGTTCTTTCTTGGTCATTGAAAGAATAATCGCCTTTGTTCGCGGCATTTTTCTTTCGTCAATATCTTCTTCTTTTATTTTTCCGCTTACTCCGGGGAGCATATTAAGAATTGAAGAAATACTGCCCATTTTTTCGATTTGCTCAAACTGGCTCAACAGATCGTTCATATCAAATTTGTTGGACTGCATCTTCTTCGCAAGCTTTTCGGCTTCCTTTTCATCAAAGCTGTCCTTAGCCTTTTCAATAAGCGAAAGCATATCGCCCATTCCGAGTATTCTGTTTGCCATTCGGTCGGGGTGAAACTGCTCAAGATCGTCAATTTTTTCGCCGATACCTGCAAATTTAACAGGCTTACCGGTTACTGCAAGCACGGAAAGCGCCGCACCGCCTCTGGTATCGCCGTCGAGCTTTGTGAGAATAACGCCTGTGATATCAAGCAGATCATTGAAGCTCTTTGCGACATTTACTGCGTCCTGACCGGTCATAGAGTCAACGACAAGCAGTATCTCGTTCGGCTGAACTTCCTTTTTGATATTCTGAAGCTCGTCCATAAGCTGCTCGTCTATATGCAGACGACCGGCGGTATCAAGAATGACAACATCATGTCCGTTGTCTTTTGCGAATTTTATACTTTCGCGTGCAATTTTTACGGGATTTTCCTGTCCCATTTCAAAAACCTTAACGCCCGCCTTTTCGCCGACGACCTTTAACTGGTCGATAGCCGCGGGTCGGTAAATGTCACAGGCAACAAGCAGCGGGCGCCTGTTCATACCCTTGAGATATTTGGCAAGCTTAGCGGAATGCGTAGTTTTACCGGCACCCTGAAGTCCGCACATCATAATAACGCAAGGCGGCTTTGAAGGAAATTCAATTCTGGCATTGGTTTCACCCATCAGCTTACAAAGCTCGTCATGAACAATATCAATAACCTGCTGAGCGGGAGTAAGGCTTTCCATTACCTCTGAACCTACGGCGCGGTCGGTCACGCTCTTTACAAAGTCCTTAACGACCTTGTAGCTTACGTCCGCTTCAAGCAGCGCCATTTTTACCTCGCGCATTGCTTCGTTTACTGTTTTTTCATTAAGCTTTCCGTATCCGCGAAGATTTTTAAAAACCTTTCCGAGCTTTTCAGATAAGCCTTCAAATGCCATTGAGATTTCTCCTTTCTATAAGCGTTCCTTTATATCACCAATAATTTCGTTGATTTTTTTTAATTTAGTTCGGTCTGAAATGTCGGAAGATGATATTTCTTCTTCAAGCTTCTCCAGATAACCGCGCATTTCGGAAAGGCGCTTCACCAAACCAAGCTGTTCTTCAAGCTCCGCAAGTCTCGCCTCCGCATTTTTTACGCAATTCATAACCCCCTGACGCGTGATTCCCGTTTCAGCGGAAATTTCGCCCAGCGATAAATCGTCCTCATAGTACATTTCAAGGGTCTCGCGCTGCTTATCCGTAAGAAGCGTCCCGTACAGGTCAAGCAAAAGCGTGTTGCGAAGATTTTTCGGCATTGCAAAAGCCTACCTTTCGTGACGTGTAAACTCTTTTTCGTTTACAGCTTTATAATTATAGCAGGAAAAACTGAATTTGTCAAGCATTTTAAACACATTTAACAATACAGACAATTATACTGCTGTTAAATGCTGAAAATCCGTTTATTTTCACAATTATGTCAGCGTTTTATGTGTTTTTTCACCTTTATTCTAACGGTATTTTCCGAAACATCAAGCTCGGGAATACTCCTAAGAAAGCTTGAAGTACGACTGAAACCGTAGTTTTTCAGACTGAAATGACGATGATTCTTACGCAATTCATCATATACGACAGACAAATTCCGTATTACCCCGCCGTTTTTCTCGATCATATCAACTATTTCGCACTTTACCGTTTCAAGATCGACTTCATTGCTGACCGAAACGCTGTATCCATGAACATTTTTTTCGAGCTTCAGCCTATGACACTTCTCGCGGATAAACACGCTGAGCTGCGAATAGCCATAGTTTCTCACGTCAAAGTCGGTAAATTTCTGTTTCAGAAGCGAACCTATCTCCGACAGCCCGAGTTTCTCGTTCGTTTCATCGGCATTTATGAACGCAATTATCGCTTCCTCAATCTGTTCGACAGACGTTACAGCGTTCTCGTGCTTGCTGCGCCCCTGCTCGTTCTTTGCTTCCTCACCCGCTATCAGGTTAAGATGCACAAAACGGTCGCAAGCCTTAACAAGAGCTGACGGCGTTTTCGCCTCGCCCATTCCGATAACATACATTCTGTCCTCGCGCAAACGCATTGCCAGTTTTGTGAAATCGCTGTCGCTCGTAACAATGCAGAAACCGTCAACATTGCCCGAATACAGGATATCCATCGCGTCGATAACCATTGTCATGTCAGTTGCATTCTTGCCTTTTGTGTAGGCGAATTGGTGAACGGGCTGAATTGAATATTCAAGCAAAAGAGATTCATTCCAGTCATAATTTTTTGACCAGTCGCCGTATATGCGCCTGATCGAAACGGTTCCGTAGGAATCAAGTTCGTCAAAAATTATTTTTATATATTTTGCGCTTACATTGTCAGCGTCAATCATCAACGCAAGATTAAGTTTTTGTTCCATTTTTTACCTCGACGGTCATTTGTCGCTTTTGTCCGTCAATTCCTTTATATTTGTAGCAATATTATCTTTTATCGCTTTACTTTTGCGAATAATCGCGTGCGAAAAGCGCCTTCCCTTTGATTTTGTACTCGCTGTAATGCTTCTGACCTTTTGTATAGAATCAGTTATGTCGGCAATCGAAGAAAAAAGCACTTCCTGCATTTTTGTTTCTCGCCTTTGAGTTACCCCGCGCTTACAATTTTCAATTACAACCGAATATCTGTCGTAGGCTCTTTCCACTGCGTTTTCCCACGATAAATAAACCTCGTTCATTGCATTTTCGCCTATACGTTTGAGTTCAGCAAGGTGTGACGCCGCAAAAATCAAATCGCCTGTGAATGATTCGACGTCATTTTCGGTAAGAATTGCATTGTGCTGGTCTGTAAAATCTTCCGCCGCACAGCTGCCCTTAATAAGAATGCTTGCAAGCCCACACGCCGCCGCCTCGCGCACTACAATTCCGTTAGTGTCGTAAAGCGACGGGAAGAGGAACAGGTCGCTTGCGGAATAATAATAGCGAAGCTCTTCGCGGCTGTTTATCGCACCGACAAAAATACACGAATCGGATATTCCAAGCTCCTGCGTATACTTCTCCATTTCCTCACGGTCGCCGCCATCACCGACAACAAGCATTTTATATTCAATGCCTCTCTCGGAAAGCTGCTTCAAAGAATCAAAAATCAGGTGCAGACCCTTATACCAGAAAAGTCTGCCCACAAAAATAAACACCGGGATCCCGTCTTTAAGCTCATAATCAGCCCTCAATTCAGCAACGCCGTCCGAATCCGCACGACCTCGCGGAAAATCAACACCGTTTGGCATGATTATGTAATCACCCTCATATCCAAGGCTGTGCAGATTTTCACCGGCACCCTTGCTGACCGTCCAGATTTCATCGCAGGTATTCATATTCTGAACGACAAATTTAGTTATCTGAGAAACAAGCAGCGGGTTTTCAACCACTCGTTTTATATCCTGATCAAATTTCGTGTGATATGTCATTATAAGCGGTGCGCCGCTTTTTTCTTGAAGATTTCTTCCCAGAACCGTTGAAGCAAACGGGCAATGGCTATGTATAATATCAAATCTACTGTCTTTAAGACCTTCTATTGTCGAACTGCTAAACGGGTAGCCCGCCCTGTAGCCAAATATTTTCTCGGTCGAAAGGCTTGAATAACGCACAACCGGAAATGCATAATTATCAACAACGCCCGGAAAGCTTGGCGTAACAACAGTTGCCGAACCTAGGTGTTCCTGTATATTTGCCGCATAGTTTATTACGGCATTGGCAACGCCGTCGATAAGCGGTGGAAAAGAGTCGTTAAGCAAACATACGTTATATTTATCACGTTCCATTATTTTACCTTCCTCTGCCTTGCATTTTTAAACATTTCGTGAAATGTTTCGGGGATTTTTATTATTATACAATATTTTCCGTTATAAATCAAGGTTTATTCGGTCGAAATGTTCAAAAATAATCATTATTTCATACACGCGCCAAATATGAACAAGCAAGATAAAAAATAAAGCCCATTCGATGATAACTGTCGGCTTTAAGCATCGTCCTCGCAATTCGAGGGGAAACTAAACGTCTGCCACAAATCAGAGGTTTCTGATTCCTGAGTCAACTTCATCGAATGGGTTTATTTACTTATTTTAAAATTGGAAATTAGCCGTTGATCTTGGTTACAACGCCGGAACCAACAGTTCTGCCGCCTTCACGGATAGCGAAACGGAGACCTTCTTCAATAGCGATAGGAGTGATAAGCTCAACGTCCATTGTTACGTTATCGCCGGGGATGCACATTTCCTTGTCAGCAGGAAGAGTGATAACGCCGGTAACGTCTGTTGTTCTGAAGAAGAACTGAGGACGGTAGTTAGAGAAGAAAGGTGTATGACGACCGCCTTCTTCCTTCTTTAAAACGTAAACCTGTCCGGAGAACTTTGTGTGGGGGTGAATGGAACCGGGCTTGCAGAGAACCTGACCGCGCTCGATTTCACTTCTCTGGATACCACGGAGAAGAGCACCGATGTTGTCGCCTGCCTCAGCGTAATCAAGAATCTTACGGAACATTTCGATACCGGTAACAACGGTCTGCTTGGGTTCATCGGTAAGACCTGTGATTTCAACTGTATCGTTGGTCTTTAAGATACCACGCTCAACTCTACCGGTAGCAACAGTACCACGACCGGTAATGGTCATTGTATCTTCTACAGGCATGAGGAACGGCTGGTCAGCCTTACGGTCGGGAGTAGGAATATAATCATCAACTGCATCCATAAGTTCCTTGATGCAAGCATACTCAGGAGCGTTAGGATCAGTGCTTGTGCTGTCAAGAGCAACCTTAGCGGAACCACGGATTACGGGTACTTCATCGCCGGGGAAGTCATTGTTTGTAAGAATTTCACGGATATCCATTTCAACGAGGTCGAGAAGTTCGGGATCGTCAACGTCATCGCACTTGTTGATGAATACTACCATAGCGGGAACGCCTACCTGGTGAGCAAGAAGAATGTGTTCCTTAGTCTGAGCCATAGGACCATCTGTACCTGCAACTACGAGGATAGCACCGTCCATCTGAGCAGCACCGGTAATCATGTTCTTGATATAGTCAGCATGACCGGGGCAGTCAACGTGAGCATAGTGACGCTTGTCAGTTTCATACTCAACGTGAGCGGTATTGATTGTAATACCACGTTCTCTCTCTTCGGGAGCCTTATCGATCATATCGTATGCTTCGAACTTAGCCTGACCCTTTAATGCGAGGTACTTTGTGATAGCTGCTGTTGTTGTTGTCTTACCATGGTCAACGTGACCGATTGTACCAATGTTTACATGGGGCTTGGTACGGTTAAAATGTTCCTTTGCCATTGTTTTAATCCTCCTAAAATTGATTTGGGGTTGATGATACTATTGTACCAAATTATTACAGAAATTACAAGAGTTTTTTGAAAAAATTTATAAAAATTATTCCTTATTTCTCTTGCTCATGATGCCTTCTGCAATGTTCTTCGGAACCTGAGTATAGCTGTTAGGCTCCATTACATACTGACCGCGACCCTGTGTTTTGGAACGCAGATCGTTTGAATAACCGAACATTTCGGAAAGCGGAACAAGCGCATTAATCTGCTTAACGCCGTTTCTGTCTTCCATACCCTGGATAGTACCACGACGCGAGCTTAAATCGCCGATAACATCGCCCATATATTCCTCGGGAACGATTACTACTACCTTCATAATCGGTTCAAGAATGATTGGGCTTGCCTTCTTGCAGGCTTCCTTGAGTGCCATAGAACCGGCAATCTTGAACGCCATTTCAGAAGAGTCAACTTCGTGGAACGAACCATCGTAAAGTGTTACCTTAAGGTCAACTACGGGGTAGCCTGCGAGTACGCCGGACTGCATAGCGCCCTGAATACCTGCGTCAACCGCCGGAATATATTCCTTCGGGATAGCACCGCCGACGATACTGTTGATAAATTCATAGCCCTTGCCGGATTCGTTAGGCTCAACGTGAAGCTTAACATGACCGTACTGACCCTTACCACCCGACTGACGAGCGTACTTTGTATCAACATCGGTAGCTGCGGTGATTGTTTCCTTATATGCAACCTGCGGAGCGCCTACATTTGCTTCAACCTTAAATTCACGAAGAAGTCTGTCTACGATAATTTCAAGGTGAAGCTCGCCCATACCGGCAATAATGGTCTGACCTGTTTCCTGATCTGTCCATGTCTTGAATGTGGGGTCTTCTTCTGCAAGCTTAGCAAGTGCAAGAGCCATCTTTTCCTGACCTGCCTTGGTCTTAGGCTCAATTGCAAGGTCGATAACGGGATCCGGGAATTCCATAGATTCGAGGATTACGGGGTGATCTTCGTCGCAGAGAGTATCGCCTGTCGTAGTGTTCTTAACACCAACCGCTGCAGCGATATCGCCGCAGTAGCAGATTTCCAAATCCTGTCTATGATTTGCGTGCATCTGAAGGATACGACCCATACGTTCTTTCTTATCCTTTGTTGCATTCAGAACACTTGCGCCGGCTTCAACCGTACCGGAATAAACGCGGAAGAAGCAGAGCTTACCAACAAACGGGTCAGTTGCAATCTTGAATGCAAGTGCGGAGAACGGCTGATCGTCGCCTGCACGTCTTTCGGTTTCTTCTCCTGTTTCAGGATCAATACCCTTAATTGCAGGAATATCAAGCGGAGAAGGCATATAATCAACAACAGCATCAAGAAGCTTCTGAACGCCCTTGTTTCTGTAGGAAGTACCGCAGATTACGGGAACCATATCGTTTGCAATGGTAGCCTTTCTGATGCACGCCTTGATCTCATCAACGGTTATTTCTTCGCCTTCGAGGAACTTGTTCATAATATCCTCGTCCTGCTCAGCAACCGCTTCGAGAAGCTCTTCTCTGTACTTGTTTGCGAGTTCCTTCATATCCTCGGGAATATCTTCAACTCTCATATCGTTACCCAGATCGTCATAGTAAACGTCTGCGTTCATTTCAACGAGGTCGATAATTCCTCTGAATGTGTCCTCAGAACCGATAGGGAGCTGAATCGGAACTGCGTTTGTCTTTAAACGTTCCTTCATCATCTTGACTACGTTATAGAAATCGGCACCCATAATGTCCATTTTATTAACGTAAGCCATTCTCGGAACGCGATACTTGTCGGCCTGATGCCATACAGTTTCAGACTGGGGCTCAACGCCGCCCTTAGCGCAGAAAACTGTAACGGAACCGTCAAGTACTCTCAGTGAACGTTCAACTTCAACAGTGAAGTCAACGTGACCGGGAGTATCGATAATATTGATTCTGTGCTTCTTCCAGTAGGCAGTGGTAGCGGCAGAGGTAATTGTGATACCTCTTTCCTGTTCCTGTGCCATCCAGTCCATTGTCGCACTTCCGTCATGAGTTTCACCAATCTTATGGTTGATACCTGTGTAGAAAAGGATTCGCTCTGTTGTGGTTGTCTTACCTGCGTCAATGTGAGCCATGATACCAATATTACGGGTCATTTCGAGAGTTACATCTCTTGCCATATATCCTCCGTTCTATTGCTTACCACTTATAGTGAGCGAACGCTCTGTTCGCTTCAGCCATTCTGTGTGTATCGTCACGCTTCTTGCATGAACCGCCCTGACCGTTTAACGCATCTAAGATTTCGTTAGCGAGTCTTTCTTTCATGGTCTTTTCATTTCTGGCTCTGCTGTATGTGGTGATCCATCTTAAACCTAAAGTTCTGCGGCGTTCAGGACGAACCTCCATAGGAACCTGGTAAGTTGCACCGCCGACACGGCGAGCCTTAACCTCTAACTGAGGCATGATGTTTTCCATCGCCTGTTCAAATACTTCAAGGGGTTCCTTGCCGGTCTTTTCGCCTACGATTTCAAATGCACCGTAAACGATTTTCTGAGCAACACCCTTCTTACCGTCGAGCATGATGTTGTTGATAAGTCTTGTTACCAACTCCGAATTGTACATAGGATCCGGTAATACATCACGCTTCGGCACGTTACCTCTTCTTGGCACTTTTCTTCCCTCCTTCATAATTTTGCACCGTATACCATACGGCTAATGAAAATCATCGGTACTCGAAAGCGTCGCGGATTTCTCCGCCAACCTCCCGCCGTGCATTCAGAGGTATATATACCAGCCAAATGCGGCAGTTGATCTACTTAAATCAAGTTTAAGTTACGCCTTTTTTGCACCAGCCTTCGGACGCTTTGCGCCGTACTTGGATCTTCCCTGCATTCTTCCGTCTACGCCCTGCGCGTCAAGTGTACCGCGAACGATATGGTAACGCACACCAGGTAAATCCTTAACACGTCCGCCACGAATAAGAACAACAGAGTGTTCCTGAAGCTTGTGTCCGATGCCGGGGATATAGGCAGTAACTTCGTAACCGTTGGAAAGTCTTACTCTGGCTACTTTTCTCATAGCGGAGTTAGGCTTCTTAGGAGTCGCGGTTCTTACGGCTGTGCATACTCCGCGCTTCTGCGGTGCAGTAACGTCGGTAGCTTCTTTCTTAAGAGTATTTAAACCCTTTAAGAGTGCAGGAGCCTTGGACTTCTTTTCGGATACCTCTCTGCCCTTTCTTACGAGCTGGTTAAAGGTTGGCATTATCTCACCTCCTGATATAATATATATTACAAGACAGAATTGTCCCGCAACATTGTTTATTATAACACACAAAAATGGCAAAAGTCAACAATAAACTTTCTTCACGAAAAAGATTGTAACTTTTGCCATTTTAAATATATTTTTTTAATTATTTTTGTGCAATATCACACGTTTTCAGGGATATCATCGACCGAATCAACAGACTCTTCCGAGATTTCCTCAAGTTCATGGTGATTCATGCCTGTTCCGGCAGGAATGAGTTTACCAATAATAACATTTTCTTTCAGACCGAGAAGCGGGTCAACCTTACCGTGGATAGCCGCATCGGTAAGAACACGGGTCGTTTCCTGGAATGAAGCCGCTGAAAGGAAGCTGTCTGTTGCAAGCGCTGCCTTTGTGATACCGAGAAGCACGGGAGAATAGGTCGGATAGGTAATATCCTCGCCGTTTGCCTTTCTTTCGTCAAGCTGCTCGATAATCTTTGCAAGCTCATTCTTGTCGATAGTAGAAGCGGGAAGCAGATAAGAATCGCCGGGCTCGTCGATACGAACCTTACGCATCATCTGACGAACAATTACTTCGATATGCTTATCGTTAATATCAACACCCTGTAAGCGGTAAACCTTCTGAACTTCACTGATGATATAGTTCTGAACGGCTTCTTCGCCCTTAACGAGAAGAACATCGTGCGGGTTGATCGAACCTTCGGTGATAGGGTCGCCTGCCGTGAGGTAGTCGCCCTCGTCAATCTTCATTCTGTAGCCGAAAGGAACTGCATAAGCCTCTTCTGTACCGTCGTCGGCGGTAACGATAACGTGACGCGTTTTCTTGATTTCCTCAATTCTTGCCTTACCGGAAATCTTTGTGATGATCGCGCTGGACTTAGGACGGCGGCTTTCAAAAAGTTCCTCGACACGCGGAAGACCCTGTGTAATATCTTCTGCCGACGCGATACCGCCGGTGTGGAACGTTCTCATCGTGAGCTGCGTACCCGGTTCGCCGATGGACTGAGCCGCGATGATACCAACAGCTTCACCGATTGTGATAGGATTGCCGTTGGCAAGTGAAGAACCATAGCACTTTGCACAAACACCGTGCTTTGCACAGCAGGTAAGAACGGAGCGAATCTTTACGGTCTGAGCGCCTGTTGCAATAATCTTCTGCGCGTCAGCGTCATTTATAAGCTTATCCTTTGAAACGAGAACGTTTCCGTTTTCATCAAGGAAATCGTCAACAAGATATCTTCCGACAAGACGTTCCTGGAGGGATTCAATCTTTTCCTTGCCCTCACGAATCTCATATACATCAATACCGTCGGTGGTTCCGCAGTCTTCCGTGCGGATAATAACCTCCTGCGATACATCTACAAGACGGCGGGTAAGGTAACCCGAGTCAGCCGTTCTCAGCGCAGTATCCGCAAGACCCTTTCTTGCGCCACGCGAAGAAATGAAGTATTCCATGATGTTAAGGCCTTCACGGTAGTTAGCACGAATCGGGATTTCGATTGTTTCACCCGAAGTATTAGCGATAAGTCCACGCATTCCGGCGAGCTGACGAATCTGGTTGATACTACCACGCGCACCGGAGTCAGCCATCATGAATATCGGGTTGTACTGGTCAAGATTCTTGGTAAGAGCGTCGGAAACGTCGTTCGTGGCTTTGTTCCATATATCAAGAACTGCATTCTTGCGTTCCTGATTTGAAATGAAGCCTCTTGAGAAGTTCTTATTGATTTCGAGAACCTGTTCATCGGCTTCTTCAAGAATGTGCTTCTTCTGAGGCGGAATAGAAGCGTCGCATACCGCAACTGTTATTGCCGCCTTTGTGGAATACTTAAAGCCCAAAGCCTTTATCTTATCGAGAACCTGCGCGGTCATAGCCGTGCCGTGAATCTTTATGCAGCGTTCGATGATCTGACCGAGCTGCTTTTTGCCGACCTTGAAATCAATTTCAAGATTGAGTGCATTTTCGGGAACGCTTCTGTCAACAAATCCGAGATCCTGCGGGATATGCTCATTGAAGATTATCTTACCGACGGTGGTCGTGATAAGCCGTTCAATCTTCTCCTCGCCGACTTCCTTGATAACACGAACCTTTATTGCGGCGTGGATCGAGATTACGTCGTCCTGATACGCCATCAGAACTTCGTTGAAGTCACGGAATATCTTGCCCTCGCCCTTTTCGCCTTCTTTAGAAAGTGTAAGGTAGTACGAACCGAGCACCATATCCTGTGTAGGAACTGTTACAGGGCGTCCGTCAGACGGCTTGAGCAGGTTCTTTGCCGCAAGCATAAGATTTCTTGCTTCGTCCTGTGCTTCCTTTGAAAGCGGAAGGTGAACCGCCATCTGGTCGCCGTCGAAGTCCGCATTATAAGCGGTACAAACCAGCGGATGAAGCTTTAATGCACGACCCTCAACGAGTACGGGCGAGAAAGCCTGAATACCGAGTCTGTGAAGAGTAGGCGCACGGTTCAGAAGAACGGGGTGATCCTTGATTACATCTTCAAGAACGTCCCAAACCTCGTCCTTTGCGCGGTCAACCATTTTTCTTGCACTCTTGATATTGTTTGAAAGACCTCTTGCTACAAGCTCTTTCATTACAAAAGGCTTGAACAACTCGATCGCCATTTCCTTAGGCAGACCGCACTGATCCATTTTAAGATCGGGTCCAACAACGATAACGGAACGTCCGGAATAGTCAACACGCTTACCAAGCAGGTTCTGACGGAAACGTCCCTGCTTACCCTTTAACATATCCGAAAGAGATTTAAGCGGACGGTTCGACGGACCTGTTACAGCTCTGCCGTGTCTGCCGTTATCAATAAGCGCGTCAACGGCTTCCTGAAGCATTCTCTTTTCATTGCGGATAATTATATCGGGAGCTTTAAGCTCCAGCATCTTTTTAAGACGGTTATTACGGTTGATAACGCGTCTGTACAGATCGTTAAGGTCGCTCGTTGCAAAACGTCCACCGTCAAGCAGAACCATAGGGCGGATATCCGGAGGAATAACCGGAACAACGTCGAGTATCATCCATTCGGGACGGTTTCCGCTCTGACGGAACGCTTCGATTACATCAAGACGCTTTAAAATCTTAACGCGCTTCTGACCCTGCTGGGTTGTTTCAAGTTCTTCCTTAAGCTCTGCGGAAAGCTTTTCAAGGTCAATTTCCATAAGGAGTTCCTTAATCGCCTCCGCACCCATAGCAGCCTTGAAATCGTCCTCATAGCGTTCTCTCATGTCCGCATATTCTTTTTCGGAAAGAAGCTGACCCTTTGTAAGAACGGTATTGCCGGGCTCTGTTACAATATACTTTGTGAAGTAAAGTACTTCTTCAAGTCTTTTCGGGGAAATATCAAGAACCTGACCGATTCTTGAAGGAGTCCCCTTAAAATACCAGATGTGTGAAACAGGCGCTGCAAGTTCAATGTGACCCATTCTCTCGCGGCGAACCTTGTTGCGGGTAACTTCAACACCGCAGCGTTCGCAGATTTTGCCCTTAAAACGGATTCTCTTGTACTTTCCGCAGGCGCACTCCCAGTCCTTCTGCGGTCCAAAAATTCTTTCGCAGAAAAGACCGTCGCGCTCAGGCTTCTGAGTACGGTAGTTGATTGTTTCGGGGCGTTCAACGACGCCGTAGCTCCATTCACGAATCTGCTCGGGGGAAGCCAGACCGATTTTCATTGATTCAAATACACTAAATGCCAATTTTACAAACCTCAATTCTTTTAAAGTTCAAATTGCCGTAAAATTTACCGTTAAAACGGAAATTATTCATCCTCATCGTCCAGATCCAATGATTCGTCGTCATCAAAACTGTCGCTGTCGTCGAAGTCGTCGTCCAAATCATCATAATACGAATCGTCAACATCTTCGGGAATAAATGCAGAATCAATTTCGTTGTCATCGGCAACATACTCAAAGTCTTCGGGGCTTACTGTGCCCATATCATCGTCGTCAAAGCTCTGTTTAAGATCGATTTCTTCGTTATTTTCATCAAGAACCTTTACGTCAAGACCGAGCGACTGAAGTTCCTTTATAAGAACCTTGAAAGACTCGGGAACGCCGGGCTTAGGAACGTTTTCACCCTTTACGATTGCTTCATAGGTCTTTACACGGCCGACAATATCGTCCGACTTTACTGTCAGGATTTCCTGAAGCGTGTAAGCAGCGCCGTAAGCTTCAAGAGCCCAAACCTCCATTTCACCGAAACGCTGTCCGCCGAACTGCGCCTTACCGCCTAACGGCTGCTGAGTAACCAGCGAATAAGGACCTGTTGAACGCGCATGAATCTTATCGTCAACAAGATGGTGAAGCTTGAGGTAGTACATATATCCTACCGTTACAAGGCTGTCGAACTTTTCGCCTGTACGTCCGTCGATAAGCTGAGTTTTCGCTTCCTGAGTCATAGGAATCTTCGAGAAGTCAATTTCGGGACCGTCCTTGCCGGGATAATTCGCTCTCTGCTCGTCAGCCATTTTAAAGCATTCTCTGATATCCTCTTCATGAGCGCCGTCGAAAACAGGCGTCATAATCTTCCAACCGAGCGCTTTAGCGGCATATCCAAGGTGAACCTCAAGCACCTGACCGATATTCATACGGGAAGGTACGCCCAGCGGGTTAAGAACGATGTCGAGCGGAGTGCCGTCGGGGAGGAAAGGCATATCCTCCTGATGAAGAATACGGGAAACGACGCCCTTGTTACCGTGACGACCCGCCATTTTATCGCCGACAGAGATTTTTCTCTTCTGAGCGATATAGCAGCGAACTACCATATTTACGCCTGCGGCAAGTTCATCACAGTTTTCTCTCGTGAATACCTTAACGTCAACGATAACGCCGCTTTCGCCGTGAGGTACGCGAAGTGAACTATCACGCACCTCTCTCGCCTTTTCACCGAAAATAGCTCTGAGCAGGCGTTCTTCGGCGGTAAGCTCGGTTTCGCCCTTGGGAGCAACCTTACCTACGAGTATATCGCCGGAATGAACCTCCGCGCCTATGCGGATAATTCCCTGTTCGTCCAGATCTTTCAGAGCGTCCTCACTGAGGTTCGGAATATCGCGTGTGATTTCTTCCGGACCAAGCTTCGTATCACGGCATTCAAGCTCATATTCCTCAATGTGAATAGATGTATAAACATCATTATAAACAAGTTTTTCGTTGATGAGAACTGCGTCCTCGTAGTTATAACCTTCCCATGTCATAAAGCCGATAAGAGCATTCTTACCGAGCGAGATTTCGCCCTGAGAGGTTGCGGGACCGTCAGCGAGAACCTGACCCTTCTTTACTGCTTCGCCCTTTACAACGATCGGGCGCTGGTTGATACAGGTTCCCTGGTTTGAGCGCTTGAACTTAATCAGCTTATACTTGTGATCCTGTCCGAGTTCGTCCTTAACTACGATTTCGTCGGCGCAAACTCTTGTAACAACGCCGTCTTCCTTTGCAAGCACGCAAACGCCCGAGTCAACAGCCGCCTTATATTCCATACCTGTTCCGACAATAGGATTTGTGGTAACCATAAGCGGAACTGCCTGACGCTGCATATTAGCGCCCATAAGAGCACGGTTCGCGTCGTCGTTTTCAAGGAACGGAATCATTGCCGTTGCAACGGAAACTACCATTTTAGGCGAAACGTCCATGTAGTCAACATTATCACGACTTACTTCGAGAATCTCATCTCTTCTGCGCGCCGTAACACGCTTTCTTACAAAGCAGCCATTTTCGTCGAGCGGTTCGTTCGCCTGAGCGATCGTGTACAGATCCTCAACGTCCGCCGTCATATAAACGACCTCGTCAAGAACCTTTCCTGTCACTCTGTCAACCTTACGGTAAGGCGCTTCAATAAAACCGTATTTATTTATTCTTGCAAAAGAAGCAAGATAGGAGATAAGACCGATGTTAGGACCTTCAGGGGTTTCGATAGGACACATACGTCCGTAGTGCGAGTAGTGAACGTCTCGAACCTCGAATCCGGCTCTGTCTCTTGAAAGTCCTCCGGGACCGAGCGCGGAAAGTCTTCTCTTATGAGTAAGCTCTGCAAGAGGGTTGTTCTGATCCATGAACTGCGACAGCGGAGAGGAACCGAAAAATTCCTTGATCGCCGCAACAACAGGTCTGATATTTACTAAATTATTCAGCGAAATCTTCTCGGTGTCCTGCTGTAAGCCGATTCTTTCGCGAATAACACGCTCCATTCTGGTAAAGCCGATTCTGAACTGGTTCTGAAGCAGTTCTCCGACGGAACGGATACGTCTGTTGCCAAGATGGTCGATATCATCAACCATTCCGACGCCTTCACAGAGATTGATAAAATAGCTTACGCTTGCGAAAATATCGTCAAGAGTGATGTGCTTCGGAACAAGAGTATCGGCATTGAGTTTGAGAGCCTCTTCGATATCTTCAACACTTTCGTTATTTTCAAGAATTTCCTGAAGAGCAGGGAAAAATACCTTTTCGTTTATTCCGCACGCTTCCGCGTCAATCTCCGCAGGAATGTAAGGCGCAATATCAACCATCTGATTGCCGATTACCTTGACAAGCTTGTCTTCAACGTCAAGATAAACCGCGCCGACGCCTGCCTGCTCAATTTCAAATCCCTTATCGGTATTGATAAACTCGCCTGCCTCGGCAATAATCTCACCCGTCATAGGATTTATAACAGGCTCTGCAAGCTTGTGTCCGATGATACGGCTTGCAACACCGAGTTTTTTGTTGAACTTATAGCGTCCGAATCTTGAAAGGTCATAGCGTTTCGCGTCGAAAAAGAGGTTATTCAGATGACCCTCTGCGGAATCTACCGTAGGCGGCTCGCCGGGACGCAGCTTCTTGTAAACCTCAAGCAGCGCTTCTTCCTTATTCTTTGTGGAATCCTTCTGGAGGATAGTCTGACGAATACGCTCATCTTCGCCGAAAAGCTCGATAAGTTCGTCATCCGTTCCTTTTCCGAGAGCGCGGATAAGGGTGGTTGCGGGGATCTTTCTGTTTTTATCAATGCGCACATAGAATATGTCGTTTGAATCCATTTCATATTCAAGCCATGCGCCGCGGTTAGGAATTACCTGTGAAGTAAAGAGTTTTTTACCTGTTTTATCATAGTCAAAGCCGTAATATACGCCGGGAGAACGAACCAACTGCGATACGATAACACGCTCAGCGCCGTTGATTACAAAGGTTCCGCTGTCGGTCATAAGCGGGAAGTCGCCCATAAATATTTCGCTCTCGGTAACCTCTCCGGTTTCTTCATTGCGCAAATGCGCCTTAACTCTGAGAGGAGCGGCATAGGTCACGTCACGTTCTTTGCATTCCTCGATAGTGTATTTCGGAGTTTCATCGATGCGATAATCCACAAAACTCAGAACCAGCTTGCCGTTTGAATCGGTTATGGAGGAGATATCGTTGAAAACCTCTTTGATTCCCTCTTCCAAGAACCATTTGTAAGAATTTTTCTGAATCTCAATGAGGTTCGGCATTTCTATGACCTCGTTAATCTTAGAAAAACTCATTCGGGTAGTATTACCCAACTGCACCGGCTTTACATTCACCATTGGCTTAATCACTCCTTAAATTTTTGAAAACACAGGCTTATTTCCGCACTTTCCGTTAATAAGTCCATTATAATTCAGTATTTTATTATATCCCAAATGGAATGATTTGTCAAGCATTTTTTTATATTTTTTTGAATATTTTTTATTTTTCTGTATTTACAATTTCAGCTGTTTTCCAAAAAGCAAGACTGCCTTTGAAAAAAATCAAAAGCAGCCTAATACTAATCCCCAATAAAACTATAGACAAAAAATCTTCGTATACCCTCTATATGCAAGATTATACTCGATTTTTTGTATAGTTTTTAATTGGTGCTAAGTATATAATATAACCTTACATTAATAAAGTACGGTTCACTTCTCCGAGAAAAAATCCGCAATTATTCTTTCCGCCGTTTCTCTTCCGAACCAGCCCTCTCCCTCATGCCTTTTACGATAAAGCCGATTCATATCGGATATTTCCGATTCGGTAAGTTCTGCAAAATCATTCGCTTCCCTGCTTTCGGGAACGCCGACAAGTTTATGATCGCCGTCGTTGCGTTTGAAAACCCCGACAATCTTTACGCGCACCTCGTCACCAAGCTCATATCCGTCATCAGTCATCACAATAACATCAAGATGCGGCTCGGGAGGTGTTCCGGACTCCTTTATCCAGCCGTACGGCTGGCGCACTCCGCGTATATACGAAAGGCTGTCGCAATCCTTTTCGATAAACGAATCCGTTTCGGTAATATATTTCATTCGCTTCGGATATGCATAAGTCTGTTCGATTTTAGCCGTAAAAGTCATTTCAACACCTCATCAGCCAATATCGTAAAATTTTCCCTTATGAAAATTGGGATTTCCGAGATTTTTCGCGGTGAGTCTGAACATTACACACCCGTCGGGACAGACAATATCCTTGCAGTATTTGCCGCTTCCGCCCAGATTCTCAAGATCGCCGCCGCTGCGTACCGCTTCCATAAGCGGATAAAGCATCATCATCGTCTTGGAACAGATTCCATAGCCCTGAGCGTTTACGGGACAGCCGTATGTACAGGTGTACTTGTCGCCTATCTCTTCGCCGTTGCGGCAATAACGCTCAGTATGGTTTCCGCGCAGGAAACCTTTAACCTCAACCTCAAATTCGTATTCCTCATCATACCATTTTTTCATTGCATTTAAACCTTTCTCTTTAATTTTATCAAGTATTCGTCTGTTTCTTCCTCAGGTTTCCTTTCGGAAGTTTTATAAAATCCGCTGCGTTCATAAAACGCAATGGCTTTTATGTTCTTTTCGAGCGCCCACAGAAATTCACACTTCATTTCCTCGACGGCGTAATCAAGCAGCTTGACGCCTATTCCCTGCCCTTGTAAAACAGGTTCGATAAACAGCTTTTTTATTTCGGAATTTTCAACCGTTACAAAGCCTTTTACAACACCGTCATCATAAACATAGGTGCTTTTCAGCTTTTCGGTATTCCGAAGATATTCGCTTATTTTATCGGCAACCTGCAAATCTCCGAAATAAAACGAATCGTTTTTGAATATCGGATAGAAATTCAGGCGATAGTTGAATATCTCAATTTCTGCGAGCCTCGATACGTCGCTTTTGCGCGCCTGTCTGATTTCTCCGTTCATATCGTAAGTTCCTTCTGCTCGGTTTCTTCCTCGCGATAGCTCAAATCCATTGCGTTGAGCGAGCTTTCGTCAATTCCCTCTGTGCTTTCCTTTTCAAAAATTGTTCTAACGGTCATCATCATTATTTTAAGGTCGAGCAGAAGTGAAAAATTCTCTATATATATAAGGTCAAGCTTTAATTTGTCGTAGGGCGTGGTATTGTACTTCCCCATTACCTGCGCATATCCTGTAAGACCCGCTTTCGCGTTAAGCCTGAACGAAAACTCGGGAATATCCTGCTCGTATTCCTCAGCAATTTCGGGACGTTCGGGGCGCGGTCCGACAATTGACATTTCGCCTTTGAGAATGTTTATAAGCTGAGGAAGCTCGTCCAAACGAGTTTTGCGGATAAAATGTCCGACAGGCGTTATTCTCGAATCCCCCTCGGCGGCAAGTCTTGCAACGCCGTCGCTCTCCGCGTTAATTATCATTGAGCGAAACTTATAAAGGTAAAATTCCTTTCCGCCGTATGTAAGCCGCTTTTGTTTATATATTGCGGGACCGCCGTCGTACGCTTTTACGGCTATAGCCGTGCCGATAAGAAGCGGCGATAAAACAACTATCGCTATTCCCGAAAGAAGAAAATCAAATGCGCGTTTGATCGCCCTCTGCTCCAGCTTTGCACCGAAATTTCTCGACACAAGCAAAGGCGTATCAAGAATATTGAGCTCTTCTGAGCCTCTTATAAGAATATCGGAAATTTTCGGGGTCACATACACAAGTATTTTTCTGCGAAAGCAGAATTTCATGATATCGTTGCGTATCTCATTAGGCGTATCGCATACAACCACCGCGTCGTATTCGGGCAGAAGCGATGAAATCCTCTCAAAGCCCTCGTTAACATTGATAGCCGCACAAATAATGAATTTATCATACCGTTTGCTCATTTTATATACGAGCGAACGCGCGGACTTGTTTGCATACACCAGTATCATCTTCTTCGGAGGAAAAAGCTTTGCGTAATTCCGGTGAATATATAAGCTCCAAAATAAAGTCACCGCAGCCGCCGGGAAAAGCGATACAATAAGCGGAAACGGACTGAGAAGCTCGCGCGCGATAAGCGAAATCTGAAGATAGGAAATACAATCGGTAATGATAATTGCTATCATGTGAAAGAATACCGAATCGGTTATTCTCTGGCTACCGATACGAAACCCCCCATACATCTCTATGATGATAAAATAAATCGATGCATATACTATGTAAAGGATAATGTTTCCGTTTTTGAAAAAACCCATACCGATATTCGGATTGTAAAACGTTTCCCACACAAAAGCAAAAACCGAGGTGTACAGAAGAGTGCAGAACAATGCGTTAAGAAATATAATAAAACGTTTTATGTTGGTCGCGTGATTTTTTTTGTTCATTTAGCCGCTCCTTTCCGGGACAATTACGATTATAACACACTTTTTCAGAAATAGCAATGAAAATATATTGAAAAATTTCCGCTAAAAGGAATATACCGCTCCGGACAAGAATATAATGTAAGGCTACGCTTTCGAAAGCATGGGCTGCATATCGGATCACAGAGCGCGCCGCCCGAATAAAAAGCCAAAGCTTATTCCCGCGAAATATCGCAGGCAGAAGCTTCGGCGTCTAATACTAATCACCAATAAAACTATAGACAAAAAATTCGCATAACCCCTATATGCAAGATTATACTCGATTTTTTGTATAGTTTTTTATTGGTGCTAAGTATAAAAGCTCCGCAATGCTTGGGCATTGCATAAAGCAGCACCGCACAAAGCCTTAAATACGCTTGTGCGGTGTTTTTTTCAGTACATTTGTCTGTCAACGCTGATAACGACGTTCAGCCCTTTTTCCTCAGCTTCAACGCGCTGTGAAATCTGCTTTACCGCGTCAGACGCGCTGATTTTCGACTCGAACGGAACTATTATATCAAAAATCAGGTTGCGATTCAGCTTTCCGTTTGTCATGCGGAAGTCGTGCATCGTGATTCCGTTTCCTATTTCGGAAAGAATTTTTTGAATAAGTCCGCGATACCGCAGAGAATCCTCGGTTTCCGCCTCGACAGGATCCATGTGTATCGTAGCGCAGCTTGCATATTTTGTTTTCAGCTCGTTTTCCACAATGTCAATAAGCTCGTGAGCCTTGACGAAACCCATATCCGCAGGAACTTCGGCGTGAAGAGAAATAATATTGGCACCGACTCCGTAATTGTGAACTATCAGGTCGTGTACGCCCGTAATTCCATCGTGACTGAGCACCGTGTCGCGTATGTCGGCAACATATTCCGGATCGGGCTTTTCTCCTATAAGCGGGGTAAGGCTCTCTTTCGCTGCGTCAAGTCCCGTTTTAAGAATGAATATTGCCACAACAACGCCAACGTAGCCGTCTATGCTAACGGAAGTGAGCGCGTAAACGATAAGTCCGATAATTACCGCGCCCGTTGAAATGCAGTCCGAAAGGCTGTCCATTGCCGCCGCTTTCATTGTTGCCGAGTTAATAAGCCGACCTATTTTCCTGTTGTACAGGCATATGTAAAGCTTCACAAGAACGGACGCTATAAGTATTCCCAGAGAAAGCCAGCTGAAAGTTATTTCTTCTGGTTCGATTATTTTCATGACCGAATCCCGCCCGAGTTCATATCCCATAAAAAGGATAACGACCGACATGATAAGTCCCGCGACGTATTCGATCCGTCCGTGTCCGAACGGATGTTCGCGGTCGGCAGGCATACCCGCCATTTTAAAGCCGACAATGCTGATTATTGAAGCGCCTGCGTCAGACAGATTATTGAACGCGTCCGCCGTAACCGCGATCGAAGCGGTAATTAGTCCCGCAAAGAATTTCCCGATAAAAAGCAGGATATTGAGCGCTATGCCTACCGCTCCCGTGAGTACCCCATAACTTCTGCGCACTTCAGGGTCTGATATATTTTGATAATCGCGTATAAAAATTCTCGATAAAATTCCAATCATATAATTTCCTCCCGAAAATATTTGACATTTTTATAAAAATGTGATATAATAGCATTGTATGCGGGCGTGGTGGAATTGGCAGACACGTTGGATTTAGGTTCCAATGCCGCAAGGTGTGCAGGTTCAAGTCCTGTCGCCCGCACCAGCCGGTAAGACCGGCAACAAATTCCGCCCGTAGCTTCTGCTATGGGCGATTTTTTATATCCTAGAAAAGCTATCGCATTATTACATTATGCCACATTTGGCATATTTTTGTCAACACTTTTTGAAAAAATTGCCCCGCAGTCCATTTTTGAACTGCGGGGTAACACTTATTCAAATCTGAACCACTTGAAATCGAAGCGGCTTCCGGGCAGGAATACAAAGCTTATATCACGCATTCCGCTGATTTTCTCAAGCGGGAATGCGACCTCCGTATACTCTTCCGATTTCGGGAAAGGCAGAAGCTGCGTCTGCTGAACGCCGTTATCGTCGTTATAACGAAGCTGGATAGTATTTACGTCGTTCGGCGTACGTCCGCACACCGTAATCTTATCCGTTCCCTCGCCAAAATCCATGCCGTTGAAATAGATGAGAACATTGTTTCCTATTCCTGCTATCTCTTTTCCCTCGACATGATACTCGTCGCCGTAAAGTGCGTCGTGTTCTGTCGGAGCAAGCTGTTCAAACGCCTTTTTAAGCGGTTTAAACTCAAATCCACCGACAATAACCGACTGTGAAACAACGAATGCAAGCGAGCGTATTCCGCTTATTCTCTCGGGAAGCTCAAATTCCTGAGGCTTAAAGCCGTCCCACTCGTTATTGTGCTTAAAATCAAGCGTGGTTATATGGCTGCCGCCGTTATCGGGATCGCCGTCCCAGACTTCTATCGAAGCAGTGGGACTGTTATCGTCGCAGTACCCGCAGTGAAGCGTGATACGGTTGCTTCCGAAGCTGCCGAAATCAAGATTGTCAAAGCCTATGACCGTGCGGTGATGAATGCCGCTTATCGCTCCGCGTGCAACAACATTGAGCGGTTCGTTGCTGAAGCTGTAAAGGCTTGCGGAAATAAAATTGTACGGATTGACAAGCGCGCTGCCGAAGCCGCTGTTTTCAAATACAAGCTCGGAAATTATCTGCGGAATATCCCCGCCGTTTTTACTCTCCGCGCGCAGACGATACTTGCCGTCGCCTTTTGCGGTTACAAGCGCGCCGTGCTTTGTCGGCTGAATATCGGAAAGCCCGATTTCGACGCCCGTATCGAGCACACACTTCCACGAAATATCACTGTAATCAGCATTTTCAGGCTTTATTACGGCGGCAACGCGCGCTGTCGGATTTTCTTTGTCGAGAACATTTCTGTCTGCGTTAAGCTCAATTTTGCGAATCGGAATTTCCTGATGATATTCCGAAGCTGTGAACGGATAGTAATTATTCACAACAGAAATTCCCTCGGGTGCTTCACATTCCGTCGCTTCAAGCACCAGCAGCTTCTCCGTCAGTCCCTCGCTCTCAATTGTTACCGTAACAGCCCCCGAATAAAGTGTTGACTGGATTACTGCAAGCAGCTTTCCGCCGAACAGACGGCGATTATCGCCCTTGTAGCTATCGTAATCGGTACTGTCGCCGTTATCAAGCCCGACAAGTCTTGCAGGACCGCCGACTGTTACCTTTACGCGGTTTCTCGCATTTTCAACTGCAATATCGTTCGCGTCCTTAACCGTTATTTCGATAAAAATAAGATCTCTGCCGTCCGCAGCAAACGCTGTCTTATCAGCTTTCGCTTCAACGGCAACAGGCTCTCCGAAAGAATGTATCGTTTCTTCCGCAGCAACAGTTCCGTCAGGATAAAACACCTTAGCGGTGAGCGAACCGACATTAAACGGAACTTTCCATGCACCGTGCAGAACATTTCCGCGCTTTAAGTCGATATGCTGTTTTCCGAGAGATTCTTCGTTAAAGAAAAGCTCGACATCTTCAACGTTTGAATATGTGAATACGTCAATTTCCTCGCCGCTGTTGAAGTCCCAATACGGCAGGATATGAACAAACGGAGCTTTTTCGCCGTCAGTCCACACGGCTTTATAAAGATAATAGGAATCCTTCGGAAATCCCGCCGTATCAACTATTCCGAAGTATGAATTTTTCGTGCTGTAAGGCGTAGGCTCGCCGATATAGTCAAATCCCGTCCAGATAAACTGACCTCCGCAGTAATCGCGGTCGCGGTCGTCTATCCACGCCTTTTCATGCGATTTTCCCCAACCGACAACGCTGTTTCCGTAGTCCGAGCACTGCATATCCTCATGGACAAGCAGCGGAACATCTGCGGGAGCGTGATATATCCCGCGCGAACGCACTGTCGAAGCGGTCTCGCTTCCGTAAATGAACCAGTCGGGGTGCGCAGCGTGGTGTTCATCGTAAATATCTTCAGTGTAATTATAACCCGCAAGCTTCAGATAATCCGCAACCTTTTGCGCATTTTCCCAGCGCATATAATTTGAACCTATCGTGCATTTCGCATTTCCGTACGGGTCGTATTTTCTTACCGCTTCGCAAAGCATTTTTGCGACCTCAAGCCCGCGCAGGCTGTGATGAGTGTCGGCAATCTCATTGCCTATGCTCCACATGATCACGCACGGAGCGTTTCTGTCGCGCTCGACCCACGATTTAACGTCCGTTTCATACCACTCAGGGAAAAATCTTGCGTAGTCGTTTTTGTTTTTGGGCATTTCCCACATATCAAATCCCTCGCTGTCAACGAGAAATCCCATTTCATTGCAAAGCTCAACAAGCTCGCGGGCAGGCATATTGTGAGACGTGCGTATCGCATTCACACCGTAGCTTTTCAAGATCTCAAGCTGACGGCGAAGCGCATGAATATTCATCGCAGCGCCGAGCGCGCCTAAATCGTGATGCATACAAACGCCGTGCATTTTCATGTGTCTGCCGTTAAATATGAAGCCTTTTTCGGGGTTAAATTCCGCTGTTCTGAAACCGAAAGTATTTGTAACCTCGTCGAGAACAACTCCATCTATGAGCAATTCGGACTTCAGCGTATAGCAATACGGCGCGTCAATATCCCACACTGTCGGATTTTCGGCACAAAGCTGCATTTTGCTGAACGCTCCATCTATCTTTCCCGAAATTTTCGCTGCAACTGCGCCCCTTTTATTCAGAACGGTGTGCCGCAGCTCGCAGCCGCCGCAGGTCGTCTGAGTTTCGATCGTCATAAGCCAACTGTTTTCATCTTTCTTGACCGACGAAATATATACGCCGTTTTCGAGAATATGAACACGGCTGGTCTTGCGAAGCCACACATTTCGGTATATGCCTGCGCCCGAATACCAGCGCGTATTCGGCGCTTCGTGCATTACACGCACATAGACCGTATTCTCGCCGCTTTTCAGCAGCTTTGTAATATCAAAACTGAACGAAGAATAGCCGTATTTCCACGTTCCCGCTTCTTCCCCGTTCACATAAACGGTGCTGTTCATGTAAACGCCGTCAAAACCGAGAATATATGCGTCGTTTTCGCCAATGCTTCCGATAAAAAATCTTTTTTTGTACCAGCCCTCGCCGGTGTCGTAGAGGTGTCCCGTATCGCCGATAAGCCAGTCGTGCGGAATCTCCACATCATGCCAATCGGTTTCCGCTTCCATTGCGGAAAGCTCCGTTCCGATAGGCTTCAGCGCAAACTGCCAGTTGTCGTTAAACAGCTTTTTAGACATAAAGCACTCCTTTCTCATTGCCGTGAAGCAATTCGACCCTTGTAAAATCTGTTGGATTTATAATAATTATCGTGCGTTTTTTCTTTTTGGCGTAATTTATAGTGGACATCGTTCCGCCGCGCTGCCCGTCATAGACAGCTAAAACATACTGCGAGGTATCCACAAGGAAACGATTGCGCTTCATCATGCAGCCGTTGCTGTAATTATCGGAAGTAATGTACGTCACTCCCGACGCGGCGGAAAGCAGCCTGTTATAAGCTTCAACGTCCGCGCCGCTCCAGCCGCAGCATTGATTTTTGCACGGAATCGCGCAAAAAAGGTGAACATCGAACTCCTTGCGAATTTCAAGCACAAGCTCCCCGCAAAGAAGGTCAATTCCGCGCGCCATTCCCGTCTGAAAAAACGTTATGTTCTTTTGAGCAAGTCCGATTATTTCAGCCTTGAGCAATTCCCTCAGCGATTGATATTTCTCGCTGTTTTTATCGCCGAGAAAAGGCAGCTTGCTCGGGCGATACCCCGTAAACGAACAAACCTTTTCTTCTTTGGCTTCAAAATCAAAATTCAAGTCTGTAAACACCGCCCTCTGCTGCATTAAACGTCAGAATACCGCCGTCCGTGAACGCTTCCGACGGTATATCCGCCGACGAATAAGCGGCTTTGAGCTTCAGACGGCACACTCCGTTCTTATGCGCCCTTATCGTGATATCTGTAATGCGTCGTTCTGCCCACTGCACATCAAGTTCAAACCCGCCGCGGGCGCAAAGTCCGCTGAACGAACCGCTTTCCCATTCATCCGGCAGCGCCGCCAGAGGCTCGATATATCCCTCATGGCTCTGCAAAAGCAGTTCGGCTATCCCTGCGCTTCCGCCGAAATTTCCGTCAAGCTGGAACGGCGGGTGAAAATCAAACAAATTCGGGAAAGTGCAGCCGCTGAGAAGCCCTCTGAGTATCTTATAGGCGCGATTTCCCTTGCCCGTTCTCGCCCATAGATTAAGCTTATACGCCCTCGCCCAGCCCGTAGATTCATCGCCGCGGTCGTTCATTGTAACAATGGCGGCGCGCATAAGTTCGGGTGTTGACTTGTTTATAGCCTTTCCGGGATAAAGCGCAAGCAAGTGCGAAATGTGACGGTGATTTTTCTGAACCTTTTCCGTATCAAATTCGGGATCGTCCTCCTCAAACCACTCCATAAGCTGACCCCATTTTCCCACACGGAACGGCTTCAGCTTTTCCCGCTGCGAACGTATTTTCTCACGAAGCTCACCGTCGCAGCCGAGTATTTCGGAAGCTTTGATAAAATCCGTATAAAACTGCTCTATAAGGCTCTGTTCGTAAGTATTTCCGATTGAAACGGGACCGTGCTCGGGAGAATATGTCGGTGAAGAAACAAGTCTGTCCTGCTTATTGTCGTAAATCAGCCACTTGCTGTAAAATTCCGCACTCTCACGCATTATCGGATAGATCTCGCTGCGCAGAATTTCTTTATCCTCGGTAAATTCATAGTACTCCCAAAGGTTCTGCATAAGCCACGCAACGGCCGCCGTTGACCAGCCCCAGTAAAAATCCCAGCCGGGCGCCGTCCAACCGAAAACATTCGCCTGCGTATGCGCGATCCAACCGTTTTCGGGATGTTCCGGAGTGCTTTCAATACCGTAATACTCTTTTGCGGTTATTCTTCCCGGCTCGCGCATTTTATCCAGATAGCGAATGAGCGGCTTTGCCGTTTCGGCAAGATTGGTGTTATACGCGCCCCAGTAGTTCATCTGAAGATTTACATTTATGTGATAATCGCAGCACCATGCGGGACAATTGCTCTCATTCCACACGCCCTGTAAATTTGCGGGAAGCGAACCTACGCGCGAAGATGAAATCAGCATATATCTTCCAAACTGAAAATACAAAGCTTCAAGCTGCGAAGAAGCTTCTTTTGAACAGCCGCTGCGGTATTTTTCGATAAGTTCATCTGTCGGAAGCGGTTCGCCCGCCACGCCGTTCAGATTAATCCGAACACGTCCGAAAAGCTTGGAATAGTCCTCATAATGTTTTTTATAAAGTGCGTCAGAGTCAGAAGCAATACAGTCGGAAAGAATTTTTTCCGCAATATCTTTCGGGTCAATTCCGCTGCGGTAACTCGGATATTCGTCGGAATAGTCCGTAGCGGCGCAAAAATAAATCACCGCCTCGTCAGCTTCGGAAACGACCAAAGAATCTTTATCTGCGCTTATGCTGCCACCCTTGTTTTTTATAAAAAACGTGCCGTGATAACGCAGCGCGTTGTCCGAAAGCGCGCCGAAATAATCCACGCGGTTTGCGGAAATTCTGACTTCCGAGCCATCCTGCCGTTTATCAAGCGAAAGTCGGAAATTAAGCGCTCCGCTCTTGTCGCAGCGCAAGCGTATGCATATCACCCTGTCGGGGTAAGAGGCGAACGCTTCACGCGTATGCCTTACACCGTTTGCAGTGAATTTACAGCTATACAGCGACCTGTCCATATCAAGGCTGCGGCGGTAATCGGAAATATCCGACTCGTCAATCCCCGTAAAATCAAGCGCCATGTCGCACAAAAGCTGATACGAACCATAGCCCCAGCCCGTGCCCTCGCAGGTAAGCTCGGGCAAAAGAGCCTGTGCCTCGTCATATTTCCCATCGTGCAGGAGCTGTTGGATTTTTTTTACGGTGGGATAGACATTTTTTCTGTTTCCACCGTAATAATCGGGACGAAGCGGCGACGGACCGCCTATCCATAATGTTTTTTCATTAAGAACAACACGCTCATGAGAAATACCGCCAAAGAAGCTCGCGCCCATATATCCGTTTCCTATCGGCAGGCAGCTTTCCTCCCACTTTTCAATATTTCCGGGAGCGCTAAAATATACAATATTCTGAATAGTGTCCATAAACTGACCTTTCGGCTTTCCTGTTACATTTTTAAGGCAGCATTACAAATGTATGCAATGCTGCCGATTTATCAATCTCCCGTCGTTTCGCGCAAAACAAGGCTGTGCGGGAGCATATACAGCGATTTATCAGGAACGTCCGCTTTCATATTTTCGATAAGCTTTTCAACAACAAGCTTTCCTTGCAGGAAGCACGGCTGCTGAACAGTGGAAAGGTGCGGAACGAAAATGTGCGAATACTGAATGTCGTCAAATCCGAAAAACAGTACGTCCGTTCCTATTTTTATGTCATTTGCAAGAGCATAATTCATTGCTCCGATTGCCATCATATCGGAAATTGAAAATATCGCGTCAGGTGGATTGTCAAGCTTCATCAGCGTTTCACAGCCCTTTGTACCCGATTCGGGAGAATAATCTCCGTAATAGATGAGCGATTCATCATAAGGAAGCCCATGCTCTTCAAGCGCAAGACGATACCCCTTTTCACGGTCTACGGACGACTGGCTGCGCGGAGCGGTAGTAATCAAGCCGATACGCTTTCTGCCCTTTTCAATGAGATACGAAACCGCGTCCCTGCCTGCTTTTATGTTATCAATGGTGACCGAAAGAACATTGCAGTCGTCAAGACGTTCAAGACACATGGCAATATTGTGATTTTCAGCAAGCCCGGAAATAGTTGCCGCGTCAAGCTTCGGACCAAGCAGAACCGCGCCGTCGACAGAACGCGAAAACAGCATTCCGAGCAAGTGCATTTCATGCTTCGGATCATCGCGAGTAGTTGCGATTAGCACGTCGTACCCGCGTGCAATAGCCGCTTCTTCCATTCCTCGGAGAACCTCGGAATAAAAGGACTGTTCCGTTGACGCAATTATCGCAAGGATTCGTCTTGTTTCACTTTTTCTCAGATCACGCCCGAGAAAATTCGGACTGTATCCAAGGCTTTCAACCGCTTTGTTTACAGCTTCTATCGCCTCGTCGGATACGTTTGTTTTTTTATTCAAAACGCGTGAAACTGTTGCCACAGACACATTCGCCGCCTTTGCAACGTCCTTAATCGTAACGCTCATTCCGTCACCTCAATTTAATCTTTCTTTAATTTTTACCCTTTTCCATAGGTAAAATATAACATTTCCTTAAATATGTACTAATTATATCATATAATGTAACGGTTTACAATGTACACAATAAACAAATTTTCGCAGATTTTTTTGAAAACATTAAGGCGGACGGCGGAAATCGTCTTTGCTGCATTTGTACTATTTATATAAAATATCACAGAAATTTTTGTAACTTTCGTTTATTTACAATTTTCTATTTTTAACTTAAAATATAAGTAATAAATTATTTTCCGCGGGTTAATTTTCAAATTTGCCGTTTTTCAGGCAGACGCGCGCTTTTTCCTGCGGCTTTCGGGGGACAGCATGATCAAAAAATCAGTAACCATGAGCGATATTGCAGCAGAGCTCGGCGTAAGCACTGTGACCGTTTCAAAAGCGCTTGGCGATAAGGACGGCGTAGGTGACGAGCTTCGCGAAAGAATCAAGCAGAAAGCCAACGAAATGGGCTATCGCTTCAACAGCAATTCAAAATCCGTCAAAGACAATTTGACCTACAGCATAAGCGTAGTTGTCGCAAAGCACTTTATCCACGACGCAAGCGCATTCTACTGGGTCGTTTACAGATATATAGTTGAGCTGCTCCAGAAGCAGAGCTATTACGGAATACTTGAAGTAATTTCAGATATAGACGAGCAGAACTGCGAAATGCCCAATTCGATCATCGACAAAAAGGTTGACGGGGTTATCGTACTCGGTCAGTTCAGCGAAAATTATGTAAACACGCTTCTTCAGGCAAACGTTCCTACCGTTTTTCTGGATTTTTACAGCGGCAAGAACGACGTTGAAACGGTTCTCGCAGACAACTTTTTCGGCGCATATACGCTCACAAATTATCTGATAAATAACGGACACAGAAAAATAGGATTTGTAGGCACGATCGCTTCGACCTCCAGTATTCAGGATCGATATCTCGGATATTACAAATCGCACATTGAAAACAAAATTCATGTAAATCCCAACTGGATAATCGACGACAGAAACGCCGACGGCATTTCATATCCCGAATTTTCCCTGCCCTCGGAAATGCCGACCGCTTTTGTGTGCAACTGCGATGAAACCGCGTATTCGCTCATAAATCAGCTTAAAGCGAAGGGATATTCCATACCGGGAGACATCTCTATCGTCGGCTATGACAATCATATCTATTCGACTATTTCAAACCCCCGCATAACAACGATCGACGTGAACAGCTATCGTATGTCCCACGAAGCGGTTGAAATAATAATCCGCAAAATCCGCGACAACAACTACAAATGCGGACGCGTTCTCGTTACGGGAAAACTGGTCGAAAGGGACAGCGTAAGGAAAATCCAATGATAAAGACAATCGATACACACGCCCACTATGACGCCGAGGAATTTGACGCCGACCGTGATGAACTTCTCACGCGGCTGTTCGCCGAATCTGTCGATAGCATAATCACAATGGGCTGTTCGCTAAAAAGCAGCGCGGCAGCGCTGAAATTAGCGGAAAAATATGAAAGAATGTATGCCGCGGTCGGAATCCACCCGGAGGACTGTGAAAATCTCCCCGAGGATTATATTTTACAGATAAAAGCTCTCGCCGCAAATAAAAAGGTTCGGGCTATTGGTGAAATCGGTCTTGACTATCACTACGACGGATTTGACCGTGAAAAGCAGATTTCCTGCTTTGAAGAACAGCTTGAACTCGCCAAGGAGCTTAATCTTCCCGTTGTTATTCACTCCCGCGACGCCACCAAGGACACGCTCGATATTCTTGAAAAGCATCGCCCCCGCGGCGTTGTGCATTGCTTTTCCGGAAGCTCCGAAACCGCGCGTGAAATACTTCGGCTCGGTCTGATGATAAGCTTTACGGGAGTTCTCACTTTCAAAAATGCAAAAAAGGCGGTAGAAGCGTGCGAAGTTATACCGCTTGACAAAATAATGCTTGAAACCGACTGCCCCTATATGTCGCCGGTTCCGCACCGCGGAGAACGCTGCGACAGCGGCATGGTACGATTCACAGCCGAGAAGCTGGCGCAGATAAAAGGCATATCGACCGACGAAGCAATACTCGCCTGCAACAAAAACGCAGTCGAATTTTTTGGACTAAATCCGTAAAACAGCACGTCAATTTGAAAGGATTGGTTATTTTTAAATGGACACAGACGCCCGAAAAGAGAACAAAGCGGCAAAAATACTGCTCTATCCCCTGATTCTTCTAAATAAGGGGCTTAGCGCTCTGCTGCGCAAAGCCGTCGGCGAGGGTTACGGCGAAAGCGTGACCGAGGACGATATAATGTCAATGATTGACGCGGGAAACGAAGACGGCACAATCGAAGACGACTCCGCCGAAATGATAAGCAACATTTTTGAGTTCGACGACCTTACCGCCTCAGACGTTATGACGCACCGCGTAAATATCGTCGCGGTCGATATAAACGAATCTCTGGACGACCTGATTTATCTTGCGCTTGACGAGGGATTTTCAAGACTCCCCGTTTTTGAGGGCGACATAGACAAAATTGTCGGAATAGTTATCGTAAAGGACCTGCTTTGTCTTGTCGGAGAAAAAAATCTCGAAAACTTCAGTCTGCGCGATTTTATCCGCGAAGGCGTGTTTATTCCCGAAAGCTGCCCCTGCAACGATACTTTTAAGCTTCTCACAAGCCAGAAAACAGGCATGGCGGTCGTCGTTGACGAATATGGCGGAACAGCGGGAATAGTTACGCTTGAAGACCTTATCGAAGCGGTCATGGGCAATATACAGGACGAATATGACGATGAGGACGCGCTCATCAAAAAGATAGGCAAAGACAAATATGAAATCAACGGCGAAGCCGACCCTGACGAGGTTCTGGAACTTTTCGATCTTTCGCTCCCTGACGAACATGAATACGATACCATTTCAGGCTTTGTAATAAATCTGCTGGGATATCTCCCGGAAAATGTTGAAAATCCCCCTCACGTCGATTATGAGAATGTTCGTTTCGTCGTTATGGAAGTCTGTGATAACTGTATTGAAAGACTTATTGCTTTTAAAAACGAAGAGCAAAACACTTCCGATAAAAGCGAATGATCGCATATTTTTGTCGCTTGTCGGTATTATACACTTGAAATGTTCATATAATTGTTCATATACATCTGTTTAAGCGGAGGCAATATGCGCAATACCATAACGACTGTTCTTAAAGGCTTTTGGATAGGTTCAACAATGACTGTCCCCGGAATAAGCGGCGGTACAATGGCGATAGCTGTAAATATTTACGACAGGCTTATTTCCGCAGTCAGCGGATTTTTCCGCGACCCAAAGAAAAATATCATTTTTTTGCTTGAATTTTGCCTTGGTGCGGGAATAGGCTTTTTTCTCATTTCAAGGCTAATTTCGTTTCTTCTTAACGAAACAGCCGCAGGTCTGCCGCTAAGATTTTTCTTTCTCGGCGCAGTTGCGGGCGGAATACCGCTCATTTTCAAAAAAACGAATGTAAGCCGCGTCACTCCGGCTGTTATTTTATGTCCTCTCGCAGGAATAGCTGCCGTTGTGCTTATCGGACTGCTCCCCGAAGGGCTTTTCAGCGCTTCCGACGGCATAACGGGATTTATTCTCCAGCTTATCGCAGGCTTCATTATCGCGGTCGCACTTGTTCTCCCGGGAATAAGCGCTTCTCATATGCTGCTCATGCTTGGAATGTACGAAAGCATTATCGGTAGCATAAGTAAATTCGATATTCCTGCGCTTATCGCACCCGGCGCGGGACTTCTCCTCGGAACCTTTCTCACCGCCAGAGCGCTCGACAAGCTGCTTAGCAGTCACGTTCAGGGAACTTACCTTGTTATCCTCGGATTTATGGCAGGTTCAATTCCCGAGCTGTTCCCTGCCGAATGCTTCGGCGCTCCGATCTATATGCTGCTGCTTTGCGTGATTTGCGCTTTTATCGGCTTTATTATGCTGAAAAAAGTAATTGATATTGCTGAAAAGAATGAAATCCAAACAATATAATACCGAGAAAATGCTGATTAGCCCCCAGATGCGGTCGGTGGTTTCTTTATGCGAGAAAAAGGACGCCTTTCATCAAAAGCGTCCTTTAAATAATTCTTGCTTTATTTATGCTAATCCAACGATTTTATTCAGAATTGCAGATGCGTCAAAGGCGTTCACATTTCCGTCACCATTAAAATCAGCCATAAGCGGATTCATGCCTGTTTCAAGTCCGACAATGTATCTGAGTACGGCGCTTGCGTCTGCCGCGTTCAGAGTGCCGTCATTGTTCATATCGCCGAGCATATCACTGAACTCGCAAAGCATTGCAGTATAACTGCCTGTTTCGGTTACAGAGGGAAGAACCGCCTTGCCGTCAGCGCCGAGCTTTGCACAGGTGACAAATATCAGCTTACCGTTAACGGACTTGTAGAGATTCGCAAACTTGCCTGCGTGAGCAGCCCTAAATGCAATTTCAAGCTCGGTGGGAATGCTTGTGTTGTTGATTTTGAACTGCATTCCCGTAGTACCGCGCAGATTATCGTGCTTTGTACTAGCAGACTTGATAAGCGTGAGGTCAGCCGCCGCAGGCACTGTGATTTTTGTGCCGTCAACGCTCCACGCGAATGCATTGTCAACAACAAACGTTGCGCTGATGTCACTGTCTGCGATTGCCTTTATAACATCGGCAGGTACTGTGGTGTTGCCGTTAAGGTGAATTACAATTTCCGAACCGACTGCAAATTTAGAAATATCAGCCGCAATATCGCTCCACGGCTTACTTACGCCGTTTATAGGGGGATATGCAACGGACGGATTTGCAGGTCTGCTTCCGCCGCCTGTCGAACCGTTCTCAGTCTTGGGGAATGTGTAGGTCACGGTGATAGTCTGTGTGTTCTCATCAACCGAAACCGAAGCCGCAGAACCGTTCACGGTCGCCGTCAGATGTTCAGATATGATATCTGTATCAGCGGTGGGTTTCAGCGTAACTGTCAGAGTGTATTCGGTATCAGGCATAAACCTGCCGTTAGCGGTTTTGGGCGACCATTCAAAACTCTCGATAGTCACCTGAGTATTAGTGGCCGTCGGGGATTTTTCAGAGCTCTCTCCCCTTATCGGCTTGATTACATTAAGCGGAATCTCTTTCAGAACCTTTGCTTCCTCGGTCTTAGGGAATGTGTAGGTCACGGTGATAGTCTGCGCGCTCTCGTCAACCGAAACCGAAGCCGCAGAGCCGTTCACGGTCGCCGTCAGATACGCGGATACAGTGTCCATATCAGCGGTAGGTTTCAGCTTAACGGTCAGAGTATACTCGGTATTCGGAGCAAACACGCCGTTTGCGGTTTTGGGCGACCATTCAAAGTTCTCTACTGCTGCGCTGCCTGTAACAACGGGAGCTGTTGCCGCATTGCCGCCCTTTACAGGAGCAGGGATAGTCAAAGCCGCTTCCTTTAAGGTCTTGCCGTCCAGCTTGTCGCGGTCGATGATTATTGCCCACTCAGAAGCGTGGGTAAATTCAAGCCTTGCGATGTTGTTCTTATCCAGCTTGCCATACGCCTTCCACTCCATGTCGCTGTCGCTCTTAATGTGGAACAGATTTGCGAAGTAATCGCCTGCGGGCGCGTTCTTCATACCCTCGCTGAGATTAACTATGAGCGTTGAGGTGAAGCCAAACTCGCCGTTATGTTTAATGGAAATCTGCATTTTGAACTGCGCGCCGGTGACCTTGTTGATTACCGTTGCTAATTCAGTCTTAGCGGTTACGGACAGGTCAACGCCGTCGTCGGGCACCTTGTCGATATCGACTGAGTCGGGGTCTATCTCCCACTTTGTTCCGTCGGGGTACTCGATAATTGTGGTTTCGCCGCTGTTCTTAATCTTTTCAATAATGTCCTTTGGTATCGTGTTATCGCCATTGGGTACTTTAATGATTGTTTTGCCGTCAGAGTCCGTCTTTTTGTCGTTATAAGCATTGTCCCATGCGCTCATGGGCGTCAGACTTGCAAGGCTGCTGTCGTATGTCTTGCCGTCCGTAACGACTATCTTATCTATCTGCGCCCACAGCTCGTCGGAGCTTTTCACTTTTGCCGCTGCGCCGTCATATGTGAATTTCCATTCGTTCACGCCGTCCTTTGTCGGGAATACCGAATGCTCCTCTGCGGTGTAGGTCAACTTTCCGCCTGCCGCTTCCGCGCAGGGGATATCAAAATTGATAAGATCCATTTTGGTGACCTGTAAAAATGGCATATATTCAGGGAAGTAGTCAACTTTTTTGAAATCATCGTTGTTTTCAAGCGTTTTATTAACAAAAACCGGATTGTCGGTTATCCGACCACTTGCGGTCAGTTGGGCTCCCCAGAGGTTCCAGCCGGTCGGCTCATAAAATTTTCCGTCATAGGCTGCGTCATCAGGCTTTATGTCCATCTCATGTGCAACGTCGGTGATATCAATAGGCAGAGTATCGAACTCGTATAATTTGAGGTTATCTAAATCAACAATGAAGTTAGAGCATGTTGACGCTAAGGTCAAAATATGATATAATAAATACATGAATATCACAAAAGCGCAGTACGCAAGAAT